>NZ_JBIRHJ010000005.1:525916-677486 GCF_044328435.1 Streptomyces sp. NPDC017940
TTCAACGATAGCCTTACCCGGTCGGGTTTGCGGCGCCCCACCGCCTGACCCCGCGGGCCCCGGCCCGTTCCCGCGGGGCGCCGGCGGCCGCCCGCGCCGGGAGGCCGCCGGCGCCCCTCACCACGGTGACGGCGCGGGCGCGACGCGCTCAGTCCTGGAGCGCGTCGAGCACGTCGTCGAGCCGCACGAACTTGAAGTTCGTGGCCTCCCTGCCCCCGTCCCGGGGCGTCTCGTCGCCGTCCTGGACGACGAGGAGTCCGTGCGGGTAGGCGGCACCGAGCGGGGCGTTGAGCGCGGCGGCGCCGTCGCACTCCTGCGAGCCGTCGAGGGTCGCGGAGGCTGCGGTGACGCGGAAGCCGCCCTCGTACTCGTTGTCGTCGCCGCGTTCCCTGTCGTACGCGGCGAAGGTGTCGTCGCCCTGGCTGGAGGCGAGGACGTAGCCGTCCCCGTCCGGTTCGGTGACCAGGGTGAGGCCCTCGACGTCGGCGGCAAGCCGCTTGCCGCCGAAGCCGGGGTCGGCGCCCGGCGCGCACTCGTCGGTCTCCTCGTCGTAGGTGCCCGGTATGCCGTACTCACGCACCTTGTCCACGAGTTCCGGGCTGCCGGTGAGGTCGGCGCGCAGCCGCCAGATGCCGACGTCCTCCTGGCCCGCGTACAGCGTGCCGTCGGCGGGGTCCACGACCATGCCCTCGACCTGCGGCAGTTGGCCCGGTTCCGCGCACGGCGTCCAGGAGGTGCCGTCGGGAAGGCGGAAGGACGACGGCAGGTCCAGGGTGCGGAGCTTGCGGTAGCCGACGGTGCCCGACCGGCCCGGCAGGATCTCCAGGAGGGCGATGCGGGTCTGCTCGCGCCTGCTCACGAGCGCATACGAGCGGCCGGTGGCGCGGTCGGTCCAGGTGGCGAGCCCATAGGCGGTGCGCTGCTCGTTGATCTCGTCCTGGCTGCCGGAGAAGACGGGGGCGGCGGCGGGGTCCGTGACGTCGGTGAGCGGGCCGCCGGGACGGTCGGGGTCGATGCGGTAGAAGCGCAGCCGGTCGTTCCCGCGGTCGCTGGTCACCGCGAGGTCGGCGCGGCCGGAGGCGAGCTTGAGCCCGTGCACGAGGTCGACGTTGTTGAACCGCCCGGGGGCGTCGCCGGGGGTGGGGCCCGCGGGGGCCGGGACCGACTGGATCTGCCGCGCGCCGAGGTCGTACACGCGAAGGCCCCCCTCCTTGGCCGTGGCGACGACCAGGCTGCGGCCCGGCTGCGCGGCGTTGCGCCAGATCGCCGGGTCGTCGGCGTCGGCGTTGCCGCCCGCCTCGTCGTCGTACAGCGGCTGCGTCTCGGCCCGGGGCGTCAGGGCGGGCAGCTCGCGGGGCGCGTGGGCCTGCGCGGGTGCGGTCGCGAGGGGTGCGGCCAGGGCTGCCGCGAGGGCGAGGACGCTCAGGCTCCGGGTCTGGCGCCGGCTGTGTGAGTGGTTGCGGCTGTGGGAGTAGCTCCGGCTGCGGGTCTTGGGCACGTGGGACTCCTGGGGTTCGACGAGGCACCCGTGGGTGGGTGCGCACGGTCGTACGTGCTTAGCAATGTTCTCTGAACTCCGGGTGTCAGGCCGAGACTGCGGGATGATCTGCGGTGTGGGGGGTGACGCCGCACGATCGCTGGGGCTGCCGGAACGAGTGGTGTGCTCCTCACAGGAGGCGCTCCAGGACGAAGAAGCCGAGGCCGACGATCCCACTGCCGATCCCGTAGCAGGCGCCTCGTATCAGGTGCGCGAGGGCCGTGCGGCGTCGTCGAATCGAAGGTGTCGCGGTGTCGGTGTCCGCCTGTGCGGCAAGGGGACTGGAGACAGGGTTGTTCATGGACGTGTCCTTAAATTTGAGCGTCTTCGATGGGGAGTCCGCTCGGCCGACGACCTCGGAACCGGCGGCCGAGTGACGGACTCCCCCTCTTTCTCCTTCGTCCGTCATGTAGCGACGGAGTGACGCGCGGTCCGGCTGCGCCTCACTGGCGTGGGACGCACACGCGATCCACTGCACGCGCGCCTGGCCTTCGTCCACCCGAAGGTCAGCACGCGTCGCACGTCTTGAGGTTGTACTCGACGGTGTAGGCGCGATTGTTACGCCCGCGCGGCCGGTAGGTGGGGTGGCGCTGCCAGGGCCCGGGGCGCCAGGCCGTTGACTGCGCGGGCCGGGCGGGAAGGCCGTGATGGGCGGCGGTCTCCGGCGCCGGGGCGGTCAGGCGTCGGATACGTTCCCCGAAGTCGTGCAAGGGGAGGGGGAGTTCGAGGTCGTCGTCGACGAAGCGAACCGCGAGGGCTGTGAGCTCCATGACGGTCACGACGGTTGGTGGCCAGGACCGCCGCGAGGACTTCGTGGTCGCCTTGAGGATGTTGAGCATGCGCAGCGTTGCCGACACGCTGACCCTGGGGGGTTCGATGGGCCATTCCAGCTTCAGCAGCGGCCGTCCGCGGTCGGAGCGGACCTCTGGTTCCGGTTGGCTGTCGTGACCGCCGGCGGGCAGCGAGGCATCAGGGGTCTGCTGCTTCCACCAGGCAGCTTCGTTGGCCTCGCCCAGGGACAAGTGGTGCAGGTAGAGGCAGTAGGCAGCCGCGGCGGCCGAGGTCTCTCCGGCGCCCGCGGCATACTGCCACAGGAAGCGGGCGGTGTGCGCGCTGTTGCTGAGCTCCAGCATGCAGCCGAGGACGAGCGCGCCCGCCGGGGTGGGCAGGGTGTCGGTGAGGAAGTCGCCCACGCAGCTCAGGGGCGTGGCGGTCACGACTGCTTCGCACAGGACCCGCAGGTCCCGGTCGGCCGCCTGGCGCAGTGGGTCGACCGCGGCATCGGCGGCCGCCGGGGTGAGGTGCGGCGTCGGTTGTGGCGGTGCCGCGTCGTGCGGGGTGGTGTCGTCGAGCATCAAGGCGCCCGCGAGCAACTCGTCAATCGGTGAGGTCACCGGGGTGTCCCTCCTGGGTGGTGGAGCGGAGCATGGCCGTCAGGTGGCGTTTGGCGTGCCGGTCTGCCGCGCGGACGGTTGCGCTGGGGATGCCCAGCACGTCGGCGACGTCGCTGTCCTGCATCCCGCGCAGGTGCAGCAGCACGGTGACGTCGAGGTGGAGGTCGGGCAGGCGGCGGATGGCGTCGAAGAGGTCGAGGGTCTGGCACAGCTGGGCGATCGGGTCGGTGGCCTGGGATTGGGCGCGGGTGAGGAGGGCGGCCTCCGCGAGTGCCGGGTGACCGTCGTAGTGCGGAGTGCGCTCCATGACGGTCTGGCGCAGGAGCTTCCACGCGAGCTGTTCGGGGCGCTCGCTGGCCAGCGCGTCCTGCCACAGGATCAGCAGCAGGAACAGGGCGTCCTCGACGGACTGCCTGGCCTCACCGGGCCGGCGCAGGAACGTGGCCGCGTAGGCCAGGTAGCGCGTGCGGTAGGTGTCGCGGAAGGCCAGGTAGTCCAGGGAGGGTCGGCTGAACAGGACGTCGTTTCCCCGCTCCTTGGAGAGCGCCTTGTGGATCCAGCTGATGCGCTTGTCGGCCTCCTGGGCGGCGCGCACCCACTGGGCGCGGATCCTGGTGAGCGCCGGGTCGGGGAGTCGCAGGGCGACCAGGAGGTCCCGGGTGATCTCCCATCGGGGGTAGCGGCCGACGGCCCGCAGCAGTTCGGAGATCTTCGAGCGGGGTCGGTTCGCTTCCTTTTGCAGCTGGCTGAAGGTCAGGCCGCTGTCGTAGTAGGCGTCACGCAGCGATTCCAGCCAGGCCCGGTGGGCAGGTTTGGTGCCTTCGGCGATCGGGCCCAGCTTGCGGCCGGGCCGCGGGCGTGCGCCTTTCGGAGGAGGCTGCGCGCTCACCGAGCCTCCTCCCCCGAGGCCTCCCAAAAGGCCGGGAGGGCGCCGCAGCGCACGGTCAGCGGTTCGACGGCCCTACGCTCCCCCGGCGTCGCCGCCGACACTCGTGGCGGCCGCTGCGCGTGACGGTCCCCATAAGGAGCGCCGTAAGGCGCTGTCGTGCGGGCGGGGGCGTGCGGAGGCCGGGCAGATATTCCGGCCATCCGCAGGTGTGTCTGTCGCCTGGACATCAGGCTCCTTCGTCGTCAACGTCATCGTCGTGCTCCTGTCCATGGATCAGCTCCTGCGGCACTTGCCGGCGCCCCCGCCCCTCAGGAACCGCAAGCCAGCATGGGTCGCCCCTCCCCCTGTTGGCGAGACGAACGATCAGTTCGGGAACATTGCGGGCGACGTCCAATCGGCCACATGTGCGCAAGGTGGCCCGGAAGAAGCAAAGTTCCTGTTCCCCTTGCGCGATGGGCAGCGGGCGCGCGGTAATAGACACGGCGTCAGCTTCGTTGCTGCACCTGTCCTGGATCAGGGCCTTCCCGTTGCCGCGGGAAGGCTGCCCCACCCGAACCCCACCCGGCACTGCTCAGGCGGCACCGGTGCGAGCGATGCTCAGGCGGCACCGGTGTAGGTGACGGTCAAGCGGTACCGGTGTAGGTGATGCTCAGCGCGCCGTTGCCGGAGCGTACGCCGGTGTCGAAGACGGTTCCGGCCGGGCCGTGTCCGCTGCCTCCGCCGCCACCACCGGAGTCCTCGTGGTACCCGAAGCCGTACGAGATGGTGCCGCCTCCCCCACCTCCGCCGTACCAGCCGCCGCCTCCCCCACCTCCGCCGACGCCGTGGAAGCCGCGGTTGGACCACGGGCTGCCGCCTTCGCCGCCTCCGCCGTACCGGCCACCGCCTCCGTCGCCCTGGCCGTCTTCGTCGTCGTCGAAGCCGGTGCCCGCGGCCCCGCCCGCACCGGCGTTCCCGGCGCCGCCGCCGATGGCCCTGTTGGTCCCGTCGGCCCCGGCCGTGCCGCTGGTGCCGCCTCCGCTGCCGCCCGGCGGGATGACGGTGTCTCTGCTGCCGATCCGGTTGCCGCCACCTCCGCCGCCTCCGGCCACCAGCAGCCGGTCGCCCAGGCCGTTGCCGCCGGTGCGCACGTCCGACGCGCCCCCTCCGGCGCCCCCGTCGAGGTAGGAGCTCGCGCCGCGGCCGGCGGTCCCCGCCCCGCCGTAGCCGCCGGTGCCGCCGACGTTGACTTGCAGGGTCTGCCCCGGCGTGACCGTCAGGTCGGCCCTGGCCCGTCCGCCCAGACCGCCCGCGCCGCCGTCCGAGCGCCCGTCCTGCCCCTGGGCGCCGAAGGCGTCCACGCTGAGGGTTCTCACCCCGGCAGGCACAACGAAGGACTGGGCGCCGCCGGTGTAGGAGAAGTTCACGGTCGTGGCGGCCTGAGCCTGCGGCGCGAGCGCGATCAGGCCCGCACCGGCCAGCGCGAGCGCCGTCGTGGCGGTCAGCAACCGCCCGGCCGGTCGACCGAGCGGACCGCCCCGGCGCGGTCTCGCCGACGCTCCGCCGTCCCTTGCGTCCGCTCTCGCGGGAACACGGATGTGTGACATGGAGATTCCCCTCTCCGCCCGGCGCCGCCCCGGCAGCCCCGCCGGTCGGGACTGGCTCAGCGAGGCACGACGCCGCAGCCCGGACACACGCCCGCCCACATACCGGGCGTGCGGCACGACGATCCGCTCGGACCCCGCGGACCCGCGCGAGCACCCGGCGCACCCGCGCGAGCACCGCACGGCCTCGGCCCCCGGTGCGCCGTCGTCGACGGCCGCAGCCTCGCACCCGATACCGGTCGCCACCACGTACCGAAGCGGCCAACCCCCGAGGTCGCCGCATCCGCCGCCACGACCAGCCAGGACGCCCGGCGGCAGGTCCACCACCACCCCGGCCCCCGCGCTCCTGCCGCCCCCACCACCGGTGCCCCAGCCGCTCAGCCCCGCCCCACTGGCCAGAACCCGCCCGGTGTCGGCCGGCGGCGGGAGACGGCGAAGGACGCAAGGACCACGACGCCTACGCACCAGGAGCCAACCGGCCCCGCAAGCGGACGACGAGCCGCATCGCGCAGGCCCGGCGCGGGCCCGCCCCGCGCTCCGACGCAGAAGCTTCCCGGCTCGCCCAGCTCGGGCCTCGCGCAGCGTGGCGCCGCGATCTTCCTGACCGGGCATCTGTCCGTACGCGTGCCGCCGGGCTCCCGCCCTCTGTATGGCACGTGCCGTACAGTGGGGCGTATGGGTGAGAAGACAGAGAAGATCACCATCCGGGTGAGCCCGGAGACGGCCGAGCGGCTCAAGCTCCGTGCCGAGGCGGAGCGGACGACGGTCACGGCACTGCTCACGGAAGCTGCGGAGCGTGACCCGCGTCTGGAACTGGCGGCGGCCCGCTTCCGGGAGCTGATGAAGTCCGGCCTGGTCGAGGAGTTCGCGGCCGCCTTTCCCGACGAGGAACCCGACGCCGCTGACCGCTCCGGGTCGAAGGCCGCCTGAGCGATGCCGCCCGAGCTCTACGTCGACGTGGCGTGGCTCCTGGAGCAGCAGGCCGAGTTCCTTCCCAAGGCCCTCGACGTGAGCGACTTCTCGGGTCTGGTCGCCGCGGTGGCCCGCCACAAGGTCAACACGCCCAAGCTCGGGTACCTGCCCGACGCTTCGTGGCGTGCGGCCGCGCTGTTCCACGAGATCGTCAGTGTCCGCCCGCTGCCCGCGCGCAACCCCACCTTCGCCGCCCTCGTGGCGATCGCCTACATGCAGGCTTCCGGCGAGGGACTCGCCGAGCCCTACGGCGGCTTCATCGAACTCGCCCACGAGGTACGGGCCGGCCGAGCGGACGTGTTCACCTGCGCCGAACGGATCCGCCACTGGCGTGTCTGATCACGCCCGGTTCGGCATCCCCGCCTTCCATTGACCCGCGCGATAAGGGGCGGGGGCCTACGTATGGGGCCCCGGGTGCGCGCCGGGAGAGGATGCGGCCGCGGTGTCCTTCGCCAGGGTCCACAGCGCGAGGTACGCGCGCTGGATGAAGGCGCCGCTGCGTGCGGGGTGCGTGTTGGCCAGCGCGGCGAGTGCCACGTCCGTCTGCGGGCTGAAGCCGGCGAAGGTGGTGAAACCCCTGGTGCCGCCGGAGTGGTGGTAGAGGTCGCGGCCGGGCAGGGGGCGGATGTTCCAGACCAGGGCGATGCGGTCGCCCGTGCGGGGCAGGGCGATCCGGGGGATGGTGACGTCGGCGAGTGCGGTGCGCAGGGTGCGGGGGACGCCGGGTGGCACCGCGGCGGGGTCGAGGAGGGCGTCCAGGGTCGTGAGCAGGTCGCGGGCGCTCGACCGGCTCGCTCCCGCGCCGGGCAGCGCGGGGATCTCCCAGGCGGGGCGCGCCCTGCGGTGCCAGTACCCGGTGGCCTGCGGCCGGTCCGCGGCGCAGTCGGTGCGGGTCAGGCCGAGCGGGTCGAGTACGCGGTCGGCGAGCAGCCTGCCGTAGGCGCCGTCGCCCGGGCCGTCGGCGGCGCGGGTGAGCAGGTCGGCCAGGAGTCCGACGCCGAAGTTGGAGTAGTGCACGCGGGTGCCGGGGGCCGTTCGGGGGCGGGTGCGGGCCAGGGCGCGGTAGAGGTCGTCGGCGGAGTAAGGGGCGTAGGGGTTGCTGAACCAGGTGGGCATGCCGCGGCGCCTCAGGCCGGACGGCAGGCGGGGCAGGCCCGAGGTGTGGGTGGCCAGGTGGAGGAGGGTGATGGGGGCGCCGCGGGGGCGTGGGGCCGCGGCCCTCGGCAGGAAACGGGTGACCGGGTCGTCGTAGGCCACCTCACCGCGCGCGACCATCTCGGCGAGGAGCAGCGCGGTGAACGTCTTGGTGAGGGAGCCGATCTCGAAGCGCGTGTCGGGGTCGGCAGGCACACCGCCGCGCAGCGCCGTGTCGCCGGTGGCGAGGACGACGCGTGCGGAACCGCACCGGGCGGAGAAGGCCACGGCGCTCGCCCCGGGTGCGGCGGCACGCAGGTCTCCGAGCAGGCCGTCCGCCCAGGCGGGGTCGCCTGGGCCCGCGCCCGCCGCCCCGGGACGCTCCCCGTGCGCGCTCACAGGCGTCGCGCCGTGTCGCCCAGGGTGCGGGACACCGCCAGGGTGCCCGCGACGGCGGCGACGACGGCGGTGTGCTGGTGGTCGGTGAAGCGCTCGTCGGGGTCGTCGGGGACCGGGTCGCCGTCGCGCGGGACCAGGCCGTCCGCGTGCTGCGCCCCGGCGAGGCGCTCCCAGTCCGCGGACGTGCAGTACGGCTGCGGCAGGCAACAGCCGACGATCATCAGTTCGGCCACCAGGTCCCACTGCTCGATCTCGGCCCAGATGTCGATCCACACCGGCAACCAGGTGCTCACGTAGTCGGCGAGGTCCTCGGGCAGGCCGGACGGGCGGGCGCCCCAGTCGGTGAGGTGGAAGACCGTGTGGGTGACGCAGTAGCCGGTCATCCAGTCGATGAGCCAGGGCTCCGGGGTCGCCCCGAGCCACGTCGCCCGGGTCAGTGCCGCCCAGTCGTAGGCACGCCCGCCCCGGTCGAGGCCCACGACGCGGGCGGCGTTGGCGACGGCGAGCCGACGGTTGGGCACGCTCTCGGCACTGCGGACGGAACGCAGCGCGCTGGTGTGGGCGAGCAGGACGTCGAGCGCTTCGTGGCGCAGGCCGGTGCGCGCGAACGGGGCGTACGACTCCAGCGGGTCGGTCATCAGCGAGAACCGCAGCTGCCGTTCGTACAGCATGTCGCCCTCGCGGAACTGCCGCCAGCAGAAGTCCACCAGCTCGCGGGCCAGGCGCAGTTCGGTGCTGCCCGCGACCGCCTCCCGCAGCACGATCGAGGCGGCGAGCGCGGTCTCGCCCAGGGGTTTGTAGACGCCGTTGGGGTCACCGAGCTCCGCGGTGACGTCGGCGGGCAGGGCGCCGCGCTCGCGGTGGGCGTGCAGCCAGGCCAGGGCCCGCGTGCTCACCTCGTGCGCGGTGCGCGTCACGGATGACGTCATGCGTCCTCCACTGCGAGCAGCCGCCGGGCGATGGCGACGTCGAGGGCCAGGCGGGGGCCGCCGCCGTGCAGGCCGAGGTGTACGACCAGGGGCACCGGGTCCAGAGGCAGGCGCCGGCCCTCCGCGGCCAGCAGGGCGAGCCAGCGCGCGATGCGGGCGGCGGTGGGGAAGTCCCGGCGCAGCACGGCGCGTGTGGCACCTCGCGCGAGGGCCAGCGGCGCGGCGCGAGCCGTGGTGTGCACGGGCCCGTCGAGTCCGGGCAGGGCGAGCGGGGAGAGCTGCCCCATGCGCACGGACCAGGTCTGCCAGGTGGCGTCGGGCACGGAAGCGCCGGTGGGACCCACGCCCGCGCCGTCCGCTTCCTCCGGCTCGGGAGCCACGCCTGGCTGCGGGGCGAGCGCGCCGCCGATGTCGGTGGCGAGGGCGGATTCGGGGCCCCCGTCGTCGGCGGAGGGACCGTCCGCCGCCGCACCGGCGGTGTGGGGTCCGCTCGTCCCCGTACCCGCGAACCGGGCGAGCAGCGCCGCCGTGGCCCAGTCCCGCCAGGCGGCGAGCCAGGGCTCGGCGGGCCCTTCCGGGGGCGGGGGCGGCGTGCTGACCGGGGGCGGGAACACCGCGAAGGACTGGGCGACGGCCGCCGCGTCCGCCGGCTGGAACGCCGCGTCGGCCAGGAGACAGGGGGCGAAGAGGTCGGCGCCGACGATCCGGACGGCGGCCAGCGCCGCCTTGGGGTCGTCCGCCTGTTCGACATGGTCGGCGACCATGGCAGTGCCCCCGACGCCACGCAGGGCGTCGAGGGCACGGAGAGCCAGGTCAGCCGCCGACGCGGCATACGCGGCCTGCGACCGATCGGGACTCACTTGCCCTTCGGCTCCTTCGGCTGCTTCGGCGAAAGGAGTGCCGCGAGCAGCAGTGTCGCATCGGCCTCCGGCGCGTACGTCGGCGCATCGCTCAGAACCGCCTCGGGCTCCACCATGGCCGTACTGAGCGCCGATGTGTCCGTCGGAGTGATCAGAAGCGGTGTGTGCTGAGCAAGCATCAGTGCCTCCTCATATAGACGTCGCCACTCTGTCCAGTGGCGCCCACCCTCGGACCAGTCTAGGGCAATTAGTCACTATTGTCTGTTTAGTTGTGGACTGCGCACGGATCGGACGCCCCATGGCGTCGGCGTCAGGGGATGGAGTGCGACCGCGTCAGCGCCCGCGCACCAGGCACCGCGCACCCCCCGGGGGCACCTCACCCCCCGGGCACCGTCCGCGCGGCGAGCGCCGCCAGCTCGTCCGGAGTGCGGGGCCCCGCGTCCGACCCCGTCAGGAGCCCCCGCGCCCGCAGCAGCTCCGCCACGGCGATCCCCCACGGCAGGCCGAGACCCGCCCCGGCCAGGAGGTCGCGCCGGGCCAGCATCTCCGCCACCGGCCCCGTGCGCACCCCCTCGGGGGTGAGCAGCGCCGCGTCGTCGGCCCAGCGCAGGGCGAGGTCCACGTCGTGGGTCGCCATGAGCACGGTCGTCCCCCTGTCCCGCAGCCGCCCGAGGGTGGCGAGGAGACGCTCCTGGCCGTCGGGGTCGAGTCCCGCGGTGGGCTCGTCGAGGATCAGTACGCGGGGCCGCATCGCCACGGCCCCGGCGATGGCGGTCCGCTTGCGCTGGCCGTAGGAGAGCAGATGGGTGGGGCGGTCGGCCAGCTCGCCGATGTCGAGCGCGGCCAGCGCCTCGGCGACACGGGAGCGGACCTCGGCGTCGGGCAGACCGAGGTTCAGCGGCCCGAAGGACACGTCCTGGGCGACGGAGGCCGCGAAGAGCTGGTCGTCCGGGTCCTGCACGACCAGCTGCACCGTGGTGCGCAGCCGGGTCAGGCCCTTGCGGTCGTAGCGTACGGGGGCGCCCTCGACGCCGAGGGTGCCCGCGTCCGGGCGCAGACCGCCGCTGAGCAGCCGCATCAGGGTCGTCTTGCCGCTGCCGTTGCGCCCGAGCAGCGCGACGGCACGCCCCTCGACGACGTCGAAGTCCAGACCGCTGAGCACCGTGGGCCCGTCCTCGTACGCGTAGGACGCGCCGCGCAGCGCGACCAGGGGCGGGGCAGCCCCGTGCGGAGCGGCGCCCGGCTCGCTCATGGCAGAAACCTTTCCAGTACGAGGGTGAGGGCCACCACGCCGGTGAGGAGCGCCGCGCTCGCCACCACGAAGCCCCGCGAGACGCGGACCTCGGGCACGAGCACGCGCAGCGTCCCGTCGTAGCCGCGTCCGGCGAGCCCGGCCTGGAGCCTGCTCGCCCGGTCGAAGGCGCGCACGAACGCGGTGGCGCCGAGACCGGCGAGGGAGCGCCAGGCCGCTGCCCGGGTGGTGTGGCCGAGCCGGGCGGCCTGGGCCTGCCGGACGCGGCTCATGGAGTCCAGGAGCATGAAGCTCATCCGGTACGTCACCAGGGCGACGTCCACCACCGGCGCCGGCACGCCCGCCCCGACCAGGCGGGGCAGCAGGTCCGACATCGGTGTGGTGAACGCGAAGAGCAGCACGCCGAGCGAGGCCGCCGACGTCCGCAGGAGCAGGCCGCCCGCCCGTGCGGGGCCGCCGTCGGCGAACGTGACGACCCCTCCGGGCCCGCCGATCTGCACGAGCAGGGTCAGGGCGCCGGTGACGCAGAACGCGAGCGGTACGCGGTAGGCGCGCCACAGTTGGCGGGCCCCCACGCCCGCCGGGCCGAGCAGCAGCGTGAGCGCGACGGCAAGCACGAGGGCGGCGCCCGGCCAGGGCGGCAGGGAGATGGCGAGGACCGTGAGGCCGAGGCCGAGGACGGCCTTGTCCACGGGGTGGCGGCGGCGCCAGCGACTGCTGTGCGCCGCCGCGTCGATGGGGAGCACTCCGGGTCAGACCCGCTCGGTCCGGGGACGGGCGTCCTCCGCTTCGGTGGCGCTCCCCGCGGGGGCGGCCTCCTGTGCCGGCGCGCGCTCGGCGCCCTGGCGGCGGCCCCTGCGCAGCCCGAAGTAGTACGCGAGCACACCCGCGCCGATGGCTGCCTGGAGGGCGAAGAGCGCGGACTCGACCTCGCCGGACGGCGGTTCGTACAGCGGTGTGAACCACGGCTCGTAGTCCGGCTCGATCTCGGTGATCGCCGTCTCCGCCTGGGCGTCGGCGCCCGCGAACGGCTCGTCCTTGTGGTCGCCGAGACCGAGGGCCAGGGGCAGCACCGCGAGGGCGACGACGATGACGACGAGCAGAATATTGATCTTCGTGTTCCGGTTCATCAGGCGCTCGCCCCCGTCTCGGACTTCGCCGAGATCTCCGGGTTCTCCGGGTTCACCGGATTCTCCGGGCTCTCGGACGTCATCGGCTTCTCCGGCTTCTCCGGCTTTTCCATCATCACCGGCTTCTCGGAGGTCCCGTACCGATCCGTACGCAACCCCTGCTGCTTGCTCTGCACGAGCACGCCGAGCCGCGTCAGGTCGCCCTTGCTGGACTGCACGAGCAGGCGCATCACCAGGACGGTGAGCAGGCCCTCGCTGACGGCGAGGGGAAGCTGTGTCACGGCGAAGATGCCGCCGAACTTGCCGAGGGCGCCGAGGAAGCCGCTGCCCGGGTCGGGGAAGGCCAGGGAGAGCTGGACACTGGTGACGCAGTACGTCGACAGGTCGGCGACGAACGCACCGGAGAACACGGCGACCATGAGCGGCACTTCGTACCGTTTGAGGAGTTTGTAGGCGGCGTATCCGGCCCAGGGCCCGACGATCGCCATCGAGAAGACGTTGGCGCCCAGGGTGGTGAGCCCGCCGTGGGCGAGCAGCAGGGCCTGGAAGAGCAGCGTGATGGTGCCGAGCAACGCCATGATCGGCGGCCGGAACAGGATGGCCCCGAGGCCCGTTCCCGTCGGATGCGAGCAACTGCCCGTCACGGACGGAATCTTCAGGGCGGACAGAACGAACGTGAAGGCACCGGAGGCCCCCAGGAGCAGTGTGCTCTCCGGGTGTTCCTTGACCTCACGGGTGAGCGAGCGGACTCCGTGGACGACGAACGGCGCGGACGCTACGCCCCAGGCGATCGCGTGCGCCGGTGGGAGGAAACCCTCGGCTATGTGCATGGCTCAGCAGACCCTCTCCAGCACCTCGTGGATGGACAACGCGCCTTGGCCGGTCTCCTGGCTGACGGGTCGTACCGACCGGCTCCGCCTTCCCGGGCGCGTGTGCGCCCAGTGGCTGCCGTGAGGCTGGAGCCGGACTTCCCGATCACAGTGGCGAGGGCCGCACCGGCATCACACCGATTTCCCGTTCACCAAGGCGTGGTGACATTAGTGCGCGACAGAGACGTCTGACAACTGCGAGCCGGTGGCAGTAGGGGTGCGCGCACGCGCGCGTCAGCTTCGCGTACGCCCCTGGTCACGCCGTGTCCGCCGGGTTCGGGGGATGCTGCGGACTCGGCGGGCTCGACGGGTGCGAGGGGCTCGGCGGGTTCAGCGGCGGACCGCGTCCTTGGCCCATAGGGAGCGCACATGTCCCAGGTGCCGCAGCATGCACTTCTCGGCCCGCTTGGCCTCGCCCGCGATCATCAGGTCGAGCAGTTCGATGTGCTCCTCGGCGGACGGGATCAGACGGTCGCCCTCGTCCAGGGCGGTCAGGCCGTACAGACGGGAGCGCTTGCGCAGATCACCGACGGTCTCCACGAGCCGGTCGTTGCCGCCGAGGGCGAGCAGCGAGAGGTGGAAGCGGCGGTCGGCCTCCAGATAGCCGATGAGGTCGTGCTCGCGGGCGGCCCGTACGATCTCCTCGGCGACCGGTCGCAGCGCCCTCAGGTCCTCGCGGGCGGCGCTGCGCGTGATCCTGCCGACCATCGGCACCTCGATGAGCATGCGGATCTCCGAGTACTGGTCGAGGTCGCGTTCGTCGACCTCGGTGACGCGGAAACCCTTGTTCCTGACGGGCTCGACCAAGCCCTCGCGGGCGAGGTCGAGCATGGCCTCGCGCACGGGCGTCGCGGAGATGCCGAAGTCCTCGGCGAGGCCGGGCGCGGAGTACACCTGCCCGGGCTGGAGTTCGCCGGAGATCAGCGCGGCGCGCAGGGCGTGTGCCACCTGGTCGCGCAGGCGCTCCCGGGTGGTGATGAGGTTGCGCTGCTTGAGGTGCCCCATGCCCGTGGTGTTCCCTTCGTGCCCCGCGTCCCCGTGGCCGAGGGGATCACCAGCGTACAATGTCACGTTGCCTTACCGGGCTCCTGTGTCAGGTCCGCCTCGCGTGCCGGGCCCAGGGTGTAGGTGCGCTCGGAGGTAGAGAACTCCAGGGCGGCGCGGCCCTGTTCGCGGGGGCCGTGTCCTGACTCCTTAGTGGGGGGTGACGAGCCCGGCGACCCCGTGCGGGCGGCGTCGGGTGAGCAGCGGCCCGGTCCCGGCGGCCGGGTCGTGGACGGTACCGGTCGGCTCGTAGGGCGCCTGGGCGTAGTACCGCCGGATCGCGGCGGTACGGGCGACCTCGGCGCGGGCCTCGGTGACGGGCTTGCCCACTTCGCGCACGGCGAGGTCGGCGAGTTCACCGGCGGCCGCCTCGACGGCGGCGGCGACAGCGGTGAGCGCGGCGGAGCGGGCCGCGGCACCCTCGCGGTGCCGGCCGGGCTGTGCGTCGCGGGCGCGCTCGACGGTGTCGACGGCGGCGAACGCCCCCGGGGCGGGGGTCTGGACGAGAAGGTCTTCGGGGTCGGCCGGGTTGCGTGATTCCACCAGGGCCACGGTCGCGGTCACAGGAGGAAACCTCCGGGGAAGGGGTCGTCGGGGTCGAGGAAGTACTGGGCGGTGCCGGTGATCCAGGCGCGGCCCGTGATGCGCGGTACGACGGCCGGCACCCCGGCGACCTCGGTCGTCCCGGTGAGGCGGCCGGTGAACCGGGTGCCGATGAAGGACTCGTTGACGAAGTCCTGGTTCAGGGGCAGCTCGCCGCGGGCGTGCAGCTGCGCCATCCGCGCGGAGGTGCCGGTGCCGCACGGGGACCTGTCGAACCAGCCGGGGTGGATCGCCATGGCGTGCCGGGAGTGCCGGGCGTCGGAGCCGGGGGCGGCCAGATAGACGTGCTTGAGCCCGGCGATGTCGGGCCGCTCGGGGTGGACGGGGCGTCCGGGGGACGCGTTGACCGCCTCCATGAGGGAGAGTCCGGCCGCGAGCAGCTCGTTCTTGCGGGCGCGGTCGAACGGCAGGCCCAGCGCGTCGAGGTGCACGAACGCGTAGAAGTTCCCGCCGAACGCCAGGTCGTAGGTGACCGTGCCGTACCCCGGCACCCGCACCTTGTGGTCGAGGCCCGCGCAGAAGGCGGGCACGTTGGTGAGGGTGGCCGTCCTCGCGGCGCCGTCCTCGACCCGTACGTCGACGCGGACGAGGCCTGCGGGCGTGTCCAGGCGGACGGTGGTGACCGGTTCGGTGACGGCGACCATGCCGGTCTCGACCAGGACGGTGGCCACGCCCAGGGTGCCGTGCCCGCACATCGGGAGCAGGCCGGAGACCTCGATGTACAGCACGCCGTAGTCGGCGTCGGGGCGGGTGGGCGGCTGGAGGACGGCGCCGCTCATGGCGGCGTGTCCGCGCGGCTCGTACATGAGCAGGGTGCGCAGGTCGTCCCGGTGCTCGATGAAGTGCAGGCGGCGCTCGGCCATGGTGGCGCCGGGGAGCACCCCGACGCCGCCGGTGATGACGCGCGTGGGCATGCCCTCGGTGTGCGAGTCGACGGCGTGGTAGACGTGGCGGGTACGCATGTCAGCGGTGCCCTTCGGCCAGGGCCTTCTCGGTGGCCGAGCGGACGGTTGACTCCGCCGTTCCCGTGAGCGGGGAGCGGGGCGGGCGGCTCGGGCCGCCGCGCCGTCCCACGATGTCCATGGACAGCTTGATCGCCTGCACGAACTCCGTCCTGGAGTCCCACCGCAGCAGCGGGTGCAGGGACCTGTACAGCGGCAGGGCCCGCTTCAGGTCACCGTCGACTGCCGCGTGGTACAGCTCGGCGCAAGCTACGGGGAACGCGTTCGGATATCCGGCGATCCAGCCGACGGCACCGGCGACGGCGAGTTCCAGGAGTACGTCGTCGGCGCCGATCAACAGGTCGAGGTCCGGGGCGAGTTCGGCGATCTCGTACGCCCGGCGCACGTCGCCGCTGAACTCCTTGACGGCCACGATGCTGCCGTCGGTGTGCAGCCGGGCGAGCAGGTCGGGGGTGAGGTCCACCTTCGTGTCGAAGGGGTTGTTGTAGCCGACGACCGGCACGCCTGCCCGGGCGACCTCGGCGTAGTGGGACCGGACGGCCCCGGCGTCCGCCCGGAAGGTGTTCGGCGGCAGCAACAGGACGCTGCCGCAGCCCTCTTCAGCCGCGTGCTCGGCCCAGCGGCGTGCCTCCGCGCTGCCGTACGCGCCGACTCCTGGCATCACCCGGGCGCCGTCACCGGCCGCCTCGACGGCGGTGCGCACGACGCGGGCGCGCTCCTCGTCGGTCAGGGTCTGGTACTCGCCGAGCGAGCCGTTGGGGACGACGCCGTCGCAGCCGCCGTCGATGAGCCCGCGGACGTGCTCGGCGTAGGCGTCGTGGTCCACGGAGAGGTCGGCGCGCAGCGGCAGCGCGGTGGCGACCATGATGCCGCGCCAGGGGCGGTCGGGCTGCCAGGTGGCCCCGGGGGTGGCGTGACCGTCGGGGGTGGCGTGGGTGGTCATGAAGGTCCCTTCGGGGGGTGCGGTCTGTGGGGCGTGGTTCGTGGGAGGCGAGGGGGAGTTGTCTTTGGGGCGTGAGCGGAGGCACGTGGTCTGTGGGGCATGAGCGGGTGGGGCATGAGCGGGTGGGGCGCGATCTGTGGGGCATGAGCGGTGGAGCGGCAGCGATGGAGCGCGACCTGTGGGACGTGACCTGTGGAGCAAAGGCGGTAGAGCGGGGCCGCGGGGTCGGTGGGGTGCTGTCTGGGTGGCGGGCATGGTGCGGCGGGGTCTGGCACTCACCTCGGGTGGGGTTCGTCCTCGGCCGGTGGTTCGTCGGGGTGCAGGGCCGCGAGTGCCGCCAGTGACACCGGGACGGCCAGCGGGCGGCGTTCCGGTGCGGGTGTCGGCGCCTCGCCCGTGCTCTCCGTCCCTGCGGGGGATGCGAGGCAGGCCACGGCCGCCCCGCACATCCGGCCCTGGCACCAGCCCATGCCTGCGCGGGTGAGGAGCTTGACGGTACGGGCGTCACGGGCGCCGTAGTCGCGGACGGCCTCGCGGACGGCGCCCGCGGTGACCTCCTCGCAGCGGCACACGTCGGTCGCGTCGTCCAGCCACTCGGTCCAGCCGCGTCCTGGGGCGTGCGCGCGGGCCATGGCGGTCGCGAAGGCCCGCATCCGGGCACGGCCGCGCCGCAGCGCGCGGGCGCGGCTCCCACGGACGAGGGTCTCCCGTCCGCGTAGCCGGGCGGCCACGGCGATCCCCGCCAGCTCCCCCTCCACCCGCGCGAGTCGGGCGCCGCCGACACCCCCGGTCTCACCCGCCGCCCACAGCCCGCGTACCGAGGTCTCCTGGAGCGCGTCGAGGACGAGGGCGTGCGCGCCGTCCTCCGTGCGCCGGGTCGCGCAGCCGACTCCGATGGCGAGCTCGATCTGCGGGACCAGTCCGTGCCCCACGGCAAGCGCGTCGCAGTCGATCCGCCCGGCCGTCCCGGGCAGCGGCCGCCAGTCGCGGTCCAGGCGGCAGACCGTCACGCCCTCCACCCGGTCGCGGCCGTGGACTTCGGTGACCGCGCTGCGGGTACGCAGCGGGATCCGGTGCCGCAGCAGGGCCGTGCCGTACGTCGCGGCCTCGGCGAACTTGCGGGGGTTCGCGGCGAGCGCCGCGGGGTCCTGGGCGTAGCGGAGGTAGCCGGAGGCCTCCACGACGGCGGGTACGCGGGCGCCCGCGGCGGCGAGCGAGGCCGCGACGGCGGGCAGGAGGGGGCCGCTGCCCGCCACCACGATCCGCCGCCCCGGCAGCGCGAGGCCGGACTTCAGCATGGCCTGGGCGCCGCCCGCGCCCACCACGCCCGGCAGCGTCCAGCCGGGGAAGGGCAGTTGCCGTTCGCCGGCGCCGGTGGCGAGCAGGACCGCGCGGGCCCGTACGCACACGGGTCGCTCGTCGTCGCCGTCCGCGCCGGTGACGGCGTGCACGGCCCACAGCTCCGCGTCGCGCGCGAGTGCCCACACGTGGTGCCCGGCGAGGTGGACGACGCCGCCGGCCGCCAGCTCGCGGCGGAGCCGGGCGAAGGCGCCCCAGTCGTGGTGCAGGGCCTCGGGCCTGCGGGCGCCGAGGGCGGGGGCGGGGTGCCGGTAGAACTGGCCGCCGACCTCTCCGGAGGAGTCCAGCAGGGCGACGGAGAGCCCGAGCCGATCGGCGACGACGGCACCCGCGAGCCCGGCCGATCCGGCGCCGATCACTGCCAGGTCGTAGCGCACGGCGCGGGTGTCACCGGGCGCCACACCTTCGGCGGCGTCGCACGGCACCGAGCGCTCGTCGGGCGCCGGGGCGTCGGCGCCGTCGCGCGGTACGGCGCGGGCCTCCTCAGACGGCGAGTCCGGCATGCCCCTCCCCCTCCTGCGTCGTGATCGCGTCGCCGGGCCGGGCGGGTACGAGGCACGCCCTGCGGTTGGGGCGACCGTTGATGGTCGCGAGGCAGTCGAAGCACTGCCCCATGCCGCAGAAGGCACCGCGCGGCCGGCCGCCGACCCGGGTGGTGCGCCAGGCGAGGACACCGCCGGACCAGAGGACGGCGGCGACGGACTGCCCGGGCAGCGCGCTGAGCGTCCGGCCGTCGAAGGTGATCTCGAAGGCGGTCTCGGTGGCCGCGCCGACGAGAGCGGCGGGGCTGCGGTGACGCGTCATGACGCGGTTCCTTCCGGAGGTGGTGGCCGGTACGGGGTCCGGGCCGGGCCCGGGGGCGGGCGCGTGGTCGGCGCGCGTCGGGGTAGGTACGGGGTCCGGGGCGGGCACAGGTAGCGGGGCTGCCCGCCGGGCAACGCCCCTGCGGGACGAGGACCAGGAACGGACGCGCGATCGGCGCGCGTCAGGGACAGGTCCGGGCTCCAGGGCGGACACAGGTAGCGGGGCTGCCCGCCGCGCAACGCACCTCCGGGACGAAGACCAGGAACGGGCACGCGATCGGCGCGCGTCAGGGACAGGTCCGGGCTCCAGGGCAGGCACAGGGATCGCAGCTGCCCGCCGGGCAACGCACCTCCGGGACGAGGACCGGGAACGGGGCCGGGGCAGGCGCCGGGGCCAGGGCAGAGGCAGACCCGCTCGGGGGCGTCAGCGGGTGTCCGGGACCAAGACAGGGACCGGAAGCAGACCCGCTCGCGGGCAGCGAGCGCACGGGACCGGGAGCGGGCCAGCTCGGCGGTGTCAGCAAGCGGCCGGGAGAAGGAGCGGACTCGCTCGCCCTCACCGAACACCCGAGGCAGAAAGCCAACCCACTCACCCCCACCAAGCACCCGAGGCAGAAAGCCAACCCACTCACCCCCACCAAGCACCCGAGGCAGAAAGCCGACCCACTCACCCCCACCGAACACCCGAGGCAGGGACGCGGACGCGGACACGCACCGGCAGCGGGCCCGCCCCGCGTCAGTGCGGGGCATCGAACCGCTCCGGCCGGAACAGCCGCATGTCGGCCGCGGCCAGGGGCGGCTCGTCGCCCGCCACCAGTGCCGCGATCAGCGCCCCCGTGGCCGGGGCGAGCCCGATCCCCGCCCCTTCGTGGCCGCAGGCATGCAGCAGCCCGGGTGCCCGCGGATCGGCCCCGACGGCGGGCAGGTGGTCGGGCAGGTAGGGACGGAAGCCCGCGTACGTCCGCAGCACCCGTACGCGGGCGAGCACGGGGAACAGTCGTGCCGCCCCCCGCGCGAGGCGGCCGAGCACCTCCGTGGAGAGGGTGCGGTCGAAGCCGACGCGCTCCCTGCTGGCGCCGATCAGGACCGGCCCCGCCGGGGTGCCCTCGACGACCGGTGACGTCTGGAGGGCGGCCGACCCGGAGGCCACGTCCGCGACGTAGTCCGCCGCGTACACCTTGCGGCGCACCACCCGCGGCAGCGGCTCGGTGACGAGCACGAAGCCCCGTCGCGGCTGCACCGGCAGGGACACCCCGGCGACGCGGGCGAACTCGCCGCCCCAGGTCCCGGCGGCGTTCACGACGTGCGGGGCGTGCAGCTCACCCGCCGGTGTCCGCACCCCGCGCACGGTGCCGTCGGCGCGCGTAAGGACGCCCACGACCTCTTCGCCGAGCCGCAGACGCACCCGGTTCCCCGCGGCGCGCAGCAGGTGGGCGGCGGCGAGGGCGGGCTGGACCTGGGCGTCCTGCGGGTAGTGGTAGCCGCCGACGAGGCCGGGTGCGAGGTGCGGCTCCAGGTCGTGGAGCCGTTCCCCCGTCACCTCCTGTGCGCGCACGCCTGCCTGCTCCTGCCGGTGGGCGAAGTCGCGCAGGGCGGACAGGCCGGTCTCCCCCGAGGCGACGATGAGGCCGCCCTTCGCCTCGTACTCGATACGGTCGGGCAGGACGTCCGCGAGCTCCCGCCACAAGCGGCCCGACAGCAGGGCAAGGCGGAGCTCGAGGCCCGGCTCCTTGTCGGAGACCAGGAGGTTGCCCTCACCGGCACCGGTAGTGCCGCCCGCGACCGGGCCGCGGTCCACCACCGTGACGTCGAGGCCGCGCCGGGCGGCGTAGTGGGCACAGGCGGCGCCGACCACTCCGGCGCCGACGACGATGAGATCCGATGAGCTCCTCATGGGCACCTCAGTAATATTTCACATGGCACATGGCTTGCCAAGGGATCTCGCACGCGCCTCCTACTCCGACCGTCATCTCCCGCCTCAGAAAGGCGAGTTGCCGCGCCTCTCTACCAACTCCCCCATCCACGCCTCGATCCCGTCGGGCGTCCGCGGCAGCGCGCCGGACAACAGTCGCGCCCCCTCGGGGGTGATCACCAGGTCGTCCTCGACGCGTACGCCGATGCCCCGCAGCTCGACGGGCAGCGTCTCGTCGTCGGGCTGTAGATACAGGCCGGGCTCGACGGTGAGCACCTGGCCCGCTTCGAGGACCCCGTCGAGGTAGGCGTCCGCCCGGGCCTGGGCGCGGTCGTGCACGTCGAGCCCGAGCATGTGCCCGCTGCCGCACAGGGTGTAGCGCCGGTGCGCCTCCGCGTCGGGACTCTTCAACACACCCCACCCGGTGAGCCCTTCCGCGATCACACGCGTCGCCGCGCGGTGGAAGTCCCGGAAGGGCGCGCCCGGCCGCAGTGCGGCGATGCCCGCTTCCTGGGCGGCGAGGACGAGTTCGTACACCTGTCGCTGCACCGGTGTGAAGCGGCCGGACAGCGGCAGGGTGCGGGTGATGTGCTGTGCGGGCGGAAGCGGTGGTCGCAGTCGTTGGAGCGCACGCACAGCTCACCGGCGGGGACGAGGACGCGCTCGCCGGGGAAGCGGGCGGAGAGTCGGGCGCGGCGAGCGGGGGTGAGGGCGGCGGCGGGCAGCCGGATGTCGCCGGGCAGCGGGGTCGGCGCCCAGTTCCGGGCCATGGACTCCTCGAACTCCTTGGACGTGGGCAGGTCGTGGCTGACAGTGCAGGGAGCGGCGACGGATTCCTTCACGGGGGCTCCTTCGGGCACATTCCTGGGCGCCAAGGGGTTGTCAGTGCAATTTCACATTACTACGTTACGCATCACATGACGGGGTGGTCACTGAGCTGACGGTCTCTCATATCGCCCCGTAGCAAGGCGGGTTGTTCCACGTGCCACAACATCAAGGCGTATTCGGTACGCCTTGCTCCTCCCCCACACTCAGGAGTGATCGGTGTCCCAGCCGAAGAAGCCCTCGAGAACCCTGTGCGGATCGCTGCTCACCGCCGCCACGGCCGCGGTGCTCTGTGTCACGGCCACCGAGGCCGGTCTCACGGCGGCACAGGCGTCCGCGGCACCGGAGGCGGTGTCGGCGCCGGCCGTCCCCGCGCCGGTGCCGAGGCCCGCCGCGGCCCCCGGCCCGAACCCGCACGACGCGGTGGACCGCAGGGCCACGGCACCCGCGCCCGCGACCCGCGCCCTCCCGGCACCCGGCGGCCTCACGGACGGCCGTGTTCCCGGCCCCCGCACCCGCGCCCCCGAAGCCGCCGACGGCGAGGAGGTGCCGCGCGCCACCCTCGGCGGGACGGCCGTGCCCTGCACCCTCGACGGCATCAAGGGTCTCTCGCCGGAGCGGTTCGCCGACTTCCTCGCCGCCGACGAGGTCACCGCGGACGGCTGCCTGCGGACGCTGATCTGGACCTGGGACCAGCGCCTCGCACCCGTCATGTCACGGGCCCACATCCAGGCCGTCGCCCACCGCGCTAACCGGCTCGCCGCCGGACACGACGGAAGGAACGGCACCCATCTCCTGGAGATGTTCACCTACCTCCACGCCGTCGCCTACCACGCCTTCTCGCACGACGAGGTCGACCTCGCCGACCCCGCGACCCTGGCCGCCGTGCGCGGGTCCCTCGACGCGTTCGGCGCGGCCGCCCGCTCCTTCGACGTCACCCGCAGCAACGCCGAGACCCTGCGCGAAGTCCTCACCGCCGCCGGCGCCGAGGGCCTGCGCCAGCACCAGCTGCCGTTGGCCGAGCGGGTCCTGGCCACCATGGACGCCGCCCACCCGGACACCGCGAAGGACGCCTCCTGGGGCGGTGCGGCCCTCGCCGCGCTCACCCTCAACTACCTGGGCGTCCACCCCGGCAACCAGGACGCCGCGTTCCGCGCCGCCGTGGCGGCCTCCCCCTCCTACCGCGCCGCCTTCAAGGCGTTCGCGGGCCACACCCATCTGAAGGGCTCGACCAATGCCTGGGTGGTGCGGGACGCGCTCAGTGAGTACGGGCGCATGGGCCAGATCGACGCCCTCCGCGGTGAGATCGTCGCGGGGCTCGGCCCGCTCCTCGCCACCACGGCCCGCAACTTCGGCGAGCTGAGCGCCCCCTGGGCGAAGGTCGCGACCTGGCTGAACGAGTTCGAGGCCTGCGCGCCGCACCGGGTGTGCAGGACGGACATCGAGAAGCGCCTCTTCCCGCACACCTACACGTACGGCAAGGAGGCAGCGAACGACCTGCGCGTGCGCAGCAGCCTGTCCCGGAGCACCGTCGACCAGCTCTACTACGCGAGCGCCCAGGTCAAGGCGCAGTTCCACCGCGTGCTCGGCACCCTCCGACCCCTGCCGGGCGACACCAACTCCACGCTCGGCGTCGTCCTGTACGCCTCCCGCGCCGAGTACGAGAACTTCCAGCCGCTCCTGACGGGTCTGAGCACCGACAACGGCGGCATGTACATCGAGAAGGGCGCCACGTTCTACACCTATCAGCGGCGCGTCCCGCAGGACTCCTCGCTCACGCTGGAGGAGCTGTTCCGGCACGAGTACACGCACTACCTCAACGGCCGCTGGGCGGTGCCCGGTTCCTTCGGTGAAGGCCCCTGGTACGAGCGCGACCGGACCACGGCGATGGACGAGGGCACCGCGGAGTTCTTCGACGGTGCCACGCGCGACGACGGGATCAAGGTCCGCAAGTCCCTGGTCAAGGGCATCATCGCCGACACCGCGGACGGCGGCCCGCGCATGACGGTCGACCGGCTCCTGCACGCCACGTACGACGGCGACGGGTTCCGCTTCTACGACTACGCGGGCACGTTCTTCACGTTCCTGTGGACGGAGCGGCCCGCCCTGCTGAAGGAGATGTACGGTCATCTGCGCGCCGACGACCCGGCGGCCTTCGACGCCTGGCGCGAGCGGCTCGGCAAGGACGCGGGCCTCCAGCGCGCGTACGACGCGTTCCTCGACGCACAGATCGCCCAGGTCGACGACCTGTTCGTGCCCGACACCTCGTACACCCCGCTGGACGAGCTGCGCGACACGTCCGCCGACCAGGTCCGCGCCTCCTTCACCGCCACGACCGGCATCACGCCCGAGTGCGCCGCCACCGGGTCGCAGGACCGTCCCCGCTTCGCGTGCGACGGCCGGATCACCGCGAACCTCAGCGACTCCGGGAGCCCCGACCGGGTCTTCAAGGACATGTCCGAGACGGTGGACCACTTCATCCTCGACCGGGCCGCGAAGGGTACCAACAACCTGACCGACATGAACTGCTCGTTCGGCACGGTGGACATCTGGACGGACGGACGGGCGGGAACGTCCGCCTTCAGCTGCGAGGGCCCGCTGCGCCGCTGACGCGCCGACCGGTACCCGGTACGCGCCGTCACCGTGGACGCGCGTGCCTCAGCAGGCCGCGAGGGCCGCCGCCACCGGGGCGACCGCGTCCTCGGTCGAGATGCGGTTCGCCAGGGCGCGGGCGCGGGCCCGGTAGGAGGGGTCCTTGGTGGCATCGACCAGCGCGGCGGTGAGGCGGGCCGTGGTCAGGCGGCGCAGGGGCAGCGCGCACGGGGCGGTGCCGAGGGCGGTGAGCCGGGCGGCCCAGAACATCTCGTCGAACTGGATGGGCACCGGCACGGCGGGGACACCGGCGCGCAGCCCGGCGGCGGTCGTGCCGGCCCCCGCGTGGTGCACCACGGCCGCCGTGCGGGGGAACAGCAGGCGGTGGGGCACGTCGCCGATGGTGAGGACGTCGTCGCCGGATGCGGACAGTCCGGCCCAGCCCCGCTGGATCACACCGCGCAGGCCGGCGGCGCGCAGCGCGCCCACCACCTGGCCGCAGAGGCGGTCGGGGTCGGGGACGGTGGCGCTGCCGAGGCCGACGTACACCGGCGGCGGGCCCGCGGCGAGGAAGTCCTCCAGGTCGGCGGGCAGCCGGCCGGTGTCGTGCGGCCACCAGTAGCCCACGACGTCGAGGCCGGGGCGCCAGTCGTGGGGGCGGGGCACGACGTGCGGGCTGAAGCCGTGCAGGACCGGCCACCGCCGGTCCTCGTGGGCGCGGCGCGACGCCGCGAGGGTACGGGGCTGGAGGCCGAGCTGCTTCCTCAGGTCACGGGCGGTGTCGTGGAAGATCCGCTCGACGACGGTGAGGACCCCGTGCCCCGCGAGGCGGTTGCCGGTGGGGCCCAGGGAACGCGTCCCCGCCATGGGGGGCGGGAAGGCGCCGGTGGGGTAGAAGGGCTGGAGGTTCACGCCGACGCTGGGGAGGCCGAGGCCTTCGGCGATGGTGCAGCCGAGCGGCGCCACCGCTCCGGACAGCACGAGCGCGTCGCTGTCCCCGGCCGCGTCCAGCAGACCCGGTGCCAACTCCGCCGCCGCGTCCTTGGCCATCGCCATGACGCGCAGCAGCTTGCCGGGGCCCGTACGGCTGCGGTGCAGACCCTGCCCCCGTCGTGAGTGCAGCTCCGCCCGCGGGTCGACGGGCAGGGCGTGGAAGCGGACGCCGGAGCCCGCCGTCAGCTCCGCGAACCTCCCGTGCGTCACCAGGGTCACCTCGTGCCCCGCCGCGACGAGCCCGGCCCCGAGCCCGGTGAAGGGGGCCACGTCACCCCGTGAACCGGCAGTCATGATCGCTACACGCACGGTGCCCAGTATGGCGACACCGGCGCCGCGGGGTGGCGGGAACCGCGGAGCTGGCCGGACCGCCTCGCCCCCGGGACGGCGGGAGCCGCCCCGGGGTGGCCCGCGACCGGGGAGGGAGCTGTGCCCCCGTCAGGCGGTGAGCCCGAGCAGCGCCGCCCACGCGGCCACGGCGGGCCGCTCGGCGAGGTCGGTGAGGGCCACCTCCACGCCGTACGTCTCGCGCCGGCCGCCGACCAGTGTCATCAGCCGTACGGAGTCGAGGCCGTGGTCGCCGAGGTGCTCGTCGAGAGGGACGTCGACGGGCTCCTCGCCGAGCACGTCGGCGACGTCCTCGCGCAACTGCTCCAGAGTCAGGGTCTGGCTCACGGTCGTCAGTGCCCCTCGAGGACGGTGTCGGTGGTGGTGACCACGGCGCAGCGTCCCGCGGCCCAGCGCAGCGCCATCGCGTGGTCGTCGGCGGAGAAGTCCGCCACGGCGTCGGCCACGACGAACGCCTTCAGGTCCCGCATCCAGGCGTCGGCCGCGGTCATCAGGACGCCGATGTGGGCGTAGATCCCCGTGATCACCAGCTGGTCGCGGCCGAGGTCGCGCAGGTGCTCCTCCAGGTCCGTGCGCACGAACCCGCTGTACTTCCACTTCGTCAGGACCTTGTCCCCGGGTCCGGGGGCGACGGCGTCCGCGATGGCCGCGGCGTGCGCGTCGTCCGGCAGCCCGGAGCCCCAGAAGTCCTGCTGGAGGCCGCGCTGTTCGGACGTCTGGCCGCCGGGCTGCGCGGTGTAGAGCACCGGGATGCCGAGGGCGGCCGCACGCTCCTTGAGGGCGCGTACGTTGGCGAGGAGCTCCGGTACGGGCGCCGCGTCGGCCTCGTACGCGGACAGGAAGTAGTTCTGGAGGTCGTGCACGAGGAGCACGGCGCGTGCCGGGTCGACCGTCCAGTCGACGCGGTTGCGGGGCAGCTCGGCGGCGGTGGGCAGGGGGTAGGAGCTGATGGCGGGCAGGGCCATGGCGCTGGGCTCTCCGTTCGGGTGGGTCAGGGGGTGCGGGGGGCGTCGGACTCGGCGGCGGTGGCCGTGGCGGGGGCGGGGGTCGTGGCGGTGGCGGTGGCGGCTGAGCGGAGGTCCTTCTTGGAGATCTTGCCGACGCCCGTCTGCGGGAAGGCGTCCACGAACTCCACGCGGTCGGGGACCTTGTAGGCGGCGAGGCCCCGTTCGCGCACGAAGCGCTTTACGGCGACGGGCCTGAGCGGCTCCGCGCCGGTCCGCAGGATCACATAGGCGCAGGTGCGTTCGCCGAGGTAGGGGTCCGGTTCGCCGACGACGTTGGCGTCGTGGACGGCGGGGTGGGCCAGGAGGTGGTTCTCGATCTCCTCGGCGGCGATCTTCTCCCCGCCGCGGTTGATCTGGTCCTTGGCCCGGCCCTCGACGACCAGGTGGCCGGTGGGGGTGAGCCGGACGATGTCGCCGGTGCGGTAGAAGCCGTCGGCGGTGAAGGAGCGCGCGTTGTGCTCGGGGGCCCTCCAGTAGCCGCGGATGGTGTAGGGGCCGCGGGTGAGGAGGTGGCCGGTGGAGCCGGCGGGCAGGTCGTTGTCCTCGTCGTCGACGACGCGTATCTCGTCGTCCGGCGAGATGGGCCTGCCCTGGGTGGTGACGACGGTCTCCTCGGGGTCGTCGAGCCGGGTGTAGTTGACGAGCCCCTCGGCCATGCCGAACACCTGCTGGAGCGTGCAGCCGAGCGCGGGCCCGACCCGGCGCGCCGCCTCCTCGCTGAACTTGGCGCCGCCCACGAGCAGGACCTGGAGGCTGCCGAGGTCGTGCGCCGTCGTCGCGGCGGCCTCGGTCCACACCAGGGCGAGCGGCGGCACGAGTCCGGTGATCGTCACGCCTTCGCGCTCGATCAGGGGGAACGCGGTCTCGGGGCCGGGCCGCGGGCAGAGCACGACCCTGGCGCCCGCGTACAGCGCGCCGAGGGTGCCGGGCGAGGACAGCGGGAAGTTGTGGGCGGCGGGCAGCGCGCACAGATAGACGCTGTCCTCGTCGACGCCGCACAGGTCGTTGGAACCCCACAGCGAGTACATGTAGTCGTCGTGGGTGCGCGGGATGAGCTTGGGCACGCCGGTGGAGCCGCCCGACAGTTGCAGGAAGGCGAGGTCGTGCGGGGCGGGACCCGGCAGGTCCACGGGCTCGGCGGTGACGTCGGACAGCGCCTCGAACTCCCCCGGGTCGCCCTGGGCCACCCACACGTGCCGCAGGGTGGGTACCTCGGCGCGCACCCGGGCGGCCAGGACGCGGTAGTCGTGACCGCCGTGTTCGGCGGCGACGACGTAGGCGGCGGCCTCGGTGAACCGGCAGAAATAGGTGATCTCCGTCTCGCGGTGGGCCGGCAGCGCGAACACCGGCAGCGCCCCGATCCGGAACAGGGCGAAGATCACCTCGAAGAACTCGGCGATGTTGGGGAGTTGTACGACGACGCGGTCGCCCGCGCTGATGCCGCGCGCGCTCATCCCGGCGGCGAGCCGGTCGGCGCGGTCGTCGAGTTCGCCGTAGGTCAAGCGGCGGTCGGTCGCGGGGTCGACGATCGCGACGCGCCCGGGGTGGGCCGCCGCGCGCTCGCGCAGCATGCCGCCGAACGTCTCGCCGCGCCACCAGCCCGCGGCGCGGTAGCGCTCGGCGAACTCCGCCGGCCAGGTCGGGGTGCCGTCCGGGCCGGTGGCGGGGGCGGTGGGGGCGGCGCTCACAGCTCGGCCCCCACGGCGGCGAGGAAGGTACGGAACTTGGCGGCGGTCTCCGCCGTCTCGGCCTCCGGCTCGGAGGCGGCCACGACGCCCGCGCCCGCGTACAGGCGCAGCGAGTTCGACTCGGCCTCCGCGCAGCGGATGGTGACGACCCACTCGCCGTCGCCCGACGCGTCGCCCCAGCCGACCATGCCGGTGAAGAAGCCGCGGTCGAAGGGCTCGCTGTCGCGGATGACGTCGCGTGCCGTCGCGGTCGGGGTGCCGCACACGGCCGGGGTGGGGTGCAGGGCGCAGGCCAGTTCGAGCGCGGAGGCGCCGGGGCCGGCGAGGGTGCCGGTGACGGTGGTGGACAGGTGCCACATGGCCGCGGTGCGGATCAGCGTGGGCTTGGCGGGGACGGTCAGGTCCGTGCAGTGCGGGGCGAGCGCCTGGTGGACGGCGTCGACGACGACGGCGTGCTCGTGCAGGTCCTTGGACGACTGGAGCAGCGCCGCGGCCCTGCGCACGTCCTCGGCGAGGTCGTCGCTGCGCGGGACGGAGCCGGCGAGGGGGTTGGCGAGCACGCGCCGGCCGCGGCGGGAGACCAGGAGTTCGGGGCTGGCGCCGATGAGGGTCCTGCCGGGTCCCGTGGGCAGGGCGAAGGTGTAGCCGCCGGGGTCGCGGCGGGCCAGGCGCTGGAGCATGGCGGGGACGTCGAGGGGTTCGGCGCAGTCGAGTTCGAGGGTGCGGGCGAGCACGACCTTGCTGAACTCCCCGCGCCACATGCGCTCGATGGCGGCGGCCACGGACGCGCCGTACACCTCGGGGGCCGGAACCTGCCGGATGCGCCAGTCGGCGCCCGCCGGTGCCTCGGCGGGCAGCGCGATCAGCGGGTCCGCGACCAGGGGCGGTGCGTCGCGCAGCGACTGCGGCACCGCGAGTGCCGCCGGTGCGCTCTGGTCGAACGGCACGGCACCGACGACGACCGGGGACGCGGCTCCGTCGGCGCGCGCCCGGTCGAGCGTCTCGGCGACGCGTGCCGCCAAGGATCTCTCGTCGTGCGGTACTTCGCTGTGCACTCCCCGGCCGAGCAGGGTGCGGGTGGGCGTGCCGAGGAAGCGCTCGCCCGGACGGTAGTCGGCGAGGAGCGCGGTCGCCGCGCCGATGGCGGGGTGGGCCGGATCGGCGAGGGCGGGGACGTGCGGGGCGACATCGGGTGCCGTCGACACCGGGGGCTCCGTTTCTCTCCCGGTCCGTGCTCCGCGGGGAGGCACGGCCGCGAGTGCGGGGGTGGGTGGGGTGCACGTGCGGCCTGTCGGGTGCGGGCCGGGTGCAAAGGGGAGGGCGCGGGGCGTCACCGCAGGGTGGCGCCGCCGTCGACGTACAGCTCCTGCATGGTGATGTGCCGCGCCCGGTCGGAGGCGAGGAACAGGACCGCCTCGGCGATGTCGTCGGGGGCGGCGATGCGGCCGAGGGGGATGCCGGTGCGGAAGGAGGCGGGGTCGCCGTCGATGACGCGCTGCGGGGCGGTGGCGTCGGTCCACAGGGCGCGTTGCATCGCGGTGTCGGTGGAGCCGGGGGCGACGACGTTGCAGCGTACGCCGCTGCGGGCGAGTTCGAGTCCCAGGCACTTGGTGTACATGGCCGCGGCCGCCTTGGACGCGGCGTACGCGGCCATGCCGGTGCGGGGCACGCCTGCGGCGTTGGAGCCGACGGTGACGATGCTGCCGCGGCCGCGCGCGGTCATGCGGGCCGCGACCGCGCGGGAGGCGTGGAAGACGCCGGTGGTGTTCACGGCGAAGGTGTCGGCCCAGTCCTCGTCGGTGAGTTCGGCGGCGGGTCCGGGCCGGAGGATTCCGGCCACGTTGACGAGGATGTCGAGCGGGCCGTGCGTGCGCTCGACGTCGTCCACGACGGTGTCGACCGTCGTGGCGTCGGTGACGTCCATGACGTGTGCGGTGATGGTGCCCGGTGGACCCGCGTCGTGCGGTGCCGGGTCCTCGGGACGGTCTGCGGCGCCCCGGCCGGGGCCGCCCTCGGGGCCGCGGGTGATGCGGTCGAGGGCTTCGGCGGTGCGGTCGGTGGCCACGACGTGCGCCCCCTCGGCGGCGAGCCGCTGTGCCACGGCCGCGCCGATGCCCTGCCCGGCTCCGGTGACCAGGGCCGTTCTCCCGGCCAGTTCCACGCCGGTGCCGGATATGTGTGCGGACATGAGCAGCTCCCCCTCGCTATTAGGTAAGCCTAACCTAAACCAAACCCGCCATGATCCTCTACAGCCCCTGGAGGATGTTGTGTTTGGTCAGGCAACCTCACCTCATGCGGTCGCAGCACACGGGTACACCGCAGCTCACCGTCGAAGGGGACCCGTCCGCCGGGCAGTTGACCGACCCACCCCCGCGAGAGCGCGATTCGGCCAACTCCACCTCGCCCCCTGCTCCGGCTACTTCGGCGTACGTTCAGGACGCCGACCGGCGTACGTTCAGGACGCCGACCGGCGTACGTTCAGGACGCCGACCGGCGTACGTTCAGGACGCCGACCGGCGGGCGGTCAGGACGCCGACCGGCGGGCGGTCAGGACGCCGACCGGCGGGCGGTCCGCGTCCGGATCGCCGTACTCGCCGTGCTTCTCCTCGTGCTCGGCGCCGTGTAGCTGTCCGTCGGCGCCGGTGAGGTGGGGGCGTCGGGCGCGCTCGACCATCTCCTCGACCGCGGCGGCGCCCGCGCGGGCTCCCGACTCGCCCTGGTCATCGGCGACCTGCGGCTGCCCCGCGCCCTGACCGCCGTCCTGGTCGGCACCGCCCTCGGTGTCGCCGGGTGCCTGCTCCAGGCCGTCACCCGCAACCCGCTCGCCGAGACCGGGCTGCTCGGTGTGAACGCGGGCACCTCCCTCGGCGTGGTCGGCGGCATCGCCCTGCTCGGGCTCGACTCCGGATTCGCCTATCTGGTCTGCGCGTTCACCGGGGCCGTGGCCGCCAGCGCCCTGCTACTCCTGATCGCGGGGCGGGGCGGTAGCTCGCCGATGCGCCTGGTGCTCGCGGGCTCGGCGCTCGGTGCCACCTTCGGCGGGCTCACCACCGTGATCGTGATGAACTCCGCCGAGCCCTACGACCGCTTCCGGTTCTGGGTGCTCGGCTCGCTCGCGGGCGTCGAGGGGTACGGGGAACTGGCGCGGCTCGCACCGGTCGTCGGCGTCGGACTCCTCGTCGCCGCGCCGGTCGTCCGCCCGCTGTCGGCGCCCGCCCTCGGCGACGACCTGGTCCGCAGCCTCGGCCACCGCCCGTCCCGCACGCGTACCGTCGTCGCCCTCGCCGTCACCCTGCTCACCGCCGCCGCCGTGGCGCTCGCGGGCCCTCCTTCCTCGGCCTGGTCGCGGGCTTCGCGGCCCGCGGCCTCGCGGGCCCGCGGCTGCCCGCCCGCCTCGTGCTCGCCGGGCTCGTCGGCACCGCTGTCCTCACCGCCGCGGCCGTCGCCGCCCGGGGGGTGGTGTCCCGCCCCTTCGAGGCTGGGCACGAGCCGGACCGGCGCGGCGGGTGGTGGGCGTGGCTGCGGCACCGGCTCGGGCACCTGGTCGTCCCGCACCGTCACGATGCCATGGACAAGGTCGACGCGGAGGGGGAGACCTCGCGCGAGGGGCTGCGCACGCTGTGGCTGTCCCTGGCGGTCCTGGGTGCGACGACCGCCGTCCAAGCGGTGATCGTCGCCCTGTGGGGTTCGGTCGCGCTCCTCGGCGACACGATCCACAACGCGGCCGACGCGCTGACCGCGATCCCCCTGGGCATCGCCTTCGTCCTCGGGCGGCGGGTGGCCAACCGCCGCTACACCTACGGCTACGGCCGCGCGGAGGACCTGGCGGGGATCGCGGTCGTCCTGACCATCGCGGCCTCCTGCGCCCTGGCCGCGTACGCCGCTCTCGACCGCACCCTCAACCCCCGTGACGTCAGCCACGTGTGGGCGGTGGCCGTCGCGGCGGTGGTCGGGAGCGGACCGGCGCCGTCCGCGGCGCACTCGACGGCGGCTGACCCATACGCGTCACGACGCCACCCCCTGCCCCCGGGCATTGGGCACCGGGACCCGGGACCCGGGACCCGGGACCCGACTCAGAGCGCCGCGCCGCTCTCCCCGATCGCCTGGTCCAGGATCGTCAGGCCGAGCGAGAGTTCCTCCTCGGTGGCCGTCAGCGGCGGTGCCATCCGCAGCACCCCGCCCATGCCGGTGAGCTGGACGATGTTCATGTGCAGGCCGAGGTCGAGGCAGCGCTGGGTGACGCGCGCGCCGAGATCGCTCGAACCGCGCCCGGCCTCCCCGTCGACGACGAGTTCGAGACCGGCGAGCAGGCCGCGGCCGCGGACGTCACCGACGACCTCGTGCCGTCCCGCGATCTCGTCGAGGCCCCGGCGCAGGAACGTGCCGAGGGACCGGGCGCGTTCGTCGAGCCTTTCGCGCTCCAGGACGTCGAGGACGGTGTTGCCGACCGCGGCGACGAGCGGGTCCGCGGCGTGCGTGGTGAAGAAGAGGAACCCGCGCTCGTACGCCTCCTGCTCGATCTCGGCGCTGGTGACGACCGCCGCGAGGGGCAGCCCGGCACCGAGGGTCTTGGAGAGCGTGAGGATGTCGGGCACGACGCCCTCGCGCTGGAGGGCGTACCAGGTCCCGGTGCGGCACAGACCGGTCTGGGCCTCGTCGAAGATCAGGAGCATGCCGCGCTCCCGGCACTTCTCCTTGAGTGCGGCGAAGTACCCGGCCGGGGGCTCGATGATGCCGCCGGAGCTGAGGATCGGCTCGACGAGGCACGCGGCGAGGCTGCCGGTCGACTGCGCGTCGATGAGGTCGAAGGCGAAGTCGAGCTGACGGCGCCAGTCGAGGGCGCCGTCGGGCGTGGTGAAGTCGGGCCGGTAGGCGTTGGGGACCGGGATGGCGAAGTTGCCGGGCGCGCCGGGGCCGTAGCCCTTGCGGCCCGCGCTGTACGTGGCGGACGCGGCGGCCTGCGTCATGCCGTGCCAGGACCGGGCGAACGAGACGATCTCGTGCTTGCCGGTGACGAGCTTGGCCATGCGGACGGCGGCCTCGTTGGACTCGGCGCCGGTCGTCAGGAGCAGGGCCTTCTCCAGCGGCGCGGGCAGCGTCTCGGCGAGCCGCCGGGCGAGGTCCACCACGGGGCGGCTGAGCATGCCGCTGAAGAGGTGGTCGAGGCTCGCGATCTGCCGCTGGACGGTGTTGACGATCTCCGGGTGGGAGTGGCCGAGGATGGCGCTCATCTGCCCGGACGTGAAGTCGAGGAGTTTACGGCCGCCCGCGGTGTACACGAAGCTGCCCGCGGCGCGCTCGATGATCTCGGGGGTGAACTCGGGTCCGTAGCGGACGAGGTGCCGCTCGGCGTCTGCCCAGAAGGCGTCGTCGGACGCCTGCCCCGCCCCGGCGGACGGCCGGGCGGTCCCTGCGTTCGGCTGAGCGGTCCCTGCGGGCGGACGGGCGGTCCCTGCCGCCCCCCAGGCGGTGTCACCGGACGGGGCGGTGCCGGACGGGGCCTCGCTGGGCGGAGCATCGCTGCACGAAGCAGCGGCGGACGGGGCAGCGGCGGAGGCGGACTGGCCAGCGGAGGTGGAAGGGGCAGTGGTGTGCGAAGCAGCCATGCAGCCGACCGTAGGGCGCCTCCGAGCGACACGTCCATCTCACGATTCCGGCTTTCCTGTTCGGCAGAACCGCACAAGAATGGGGGCATGATGAATCCCTGGAGGCTGCGGCTGCTGAGTCGGCTCGACACGCTCGGTACGGTGCGGGCGGTCGCCCAGGCCAGCAATCTGAGCGCGTCCAGCGTGTCCCAGCAGCTGGCCGTCCTGGAGGCCGAGACCCGTACCCAGCTCCTGGAACGCTCGGGACGGCGGGTGCGGCTGACCTCCGCGGGGCTGATCCTGGCGCGGCGCGCGCGGGCGATCCTCGACCACATGGAGGGCGTCGAGGCCGAGCTGCGCGGATTCGGCGAGGAACCGGCGGGCCTCGTGCGCCTCGGGGCGTTCCAGAGCGCGATCCACACCATGGCCGTGCCCGCGGTGACCCGTCTCGCCCGCGAGTATCCGCACCTGGACGTGCAGTTGCTGCAACTGGAGCCGCACGAGAGCGTGCCCGCGCTGCGCGGCGGCGACGCGGACATCATCATCACGACCACGGACTTCGACGAGCTGCCCCTCGGCCCCGACGTCGACTTCGTACCGCTGGCCACGGACTCGATCCTGCTGGTGGTGCCGCACGGCCATCCGGCGGCCGGGCGCGGCGCCGTGGACCTCGCGCACTACGCGGACGAGGCGTGGGCGTTCGACATGCCGCAGTCCTACATGGCGAACCTCGCGCTGCGCCTGTGCCGCCAGTCCCGGTTCGAGCCGCGGGTGGTGTGCCGCTTCAGCAACTACATGCTGGCCCTGCAACACGTCGAGGCCGGGCTCTCGATCACGCTCCTGCCCGACCTCGCTGTCGACCGCCGCTACCGCGTCGCCACCAGTGAGCTGGCGAGTCCCCTGACGCGTACGATCACGGCGGCCGTCCGCCGCGGCTCTCCCCCGCGCGCGGCGGTACGGGTCGTGCTCGACGCCCTGCGCCACGGCCCGCAGCTGCTGCCGCCGTCGCCGTCGCCCGAGCACGGGTGAGCGGTGGCGCGTCCGGGTAAGGCCGGTCGCCGGTCCCGTGCCGTCGGCCCGTGCGCTTCCGGGGCCATCCGATGCCGACCGGCGTGAGCAGGCCACCGGCGAGGCCCTGCACCGTGGCCCGGCTCCACGAACCCACCTCGGGACGGGTCCTGGCAGGGGACACCGACGTGTGGCGGATGCGCCGGCGGGAAGCGGCGCACCGCATCGCCCTGCTCCCCCAGTCCCCGCAGGCGCCGGAGGTCGTCTCCGTGGCGGGCCTTGTGCGGTACGGCCGCCGTCCGCACCAGAGCCTGCTCCGCCAGTGGTCACGCGACGACGAGCGGGCGGTCACCGAGGCGCTCGCCGACCGCCGGTACGACCGCGCTCGCCGACCGCCGGCTCGACGAACTCTCCGGCGGCCAGCGCCAACGCTGCCGGCTCGCCATGGCGCCGCGCAGGAGACCCCCGTCGTCCTGCTCGACGAGCCCACGAGCGCGCTGGACATCGGCCACGCGGTGAAGGTCCTCGAGCTCGTGCGCGCCGTCGCGGCGGGCGGCCGTACGGTCGTGATGGTCGTGCACGACCTGGCCGCCGCGGCGCGCTACGCCGACACGGTCGTGGCGATGCGGGACGGTCGCGTCGTCGCCTCCGGACCGCCGCGCGAGACCATCGACCCCGCGCTGGTACGCGAGTTGCACGGCATCGACACCGAGATCCTCTTCGCGTCGTCCGACGGCGCGCCCGTGGTGGTGCCCACCGCCGCGCCGCTCACTTGACCTCGACGCGCCCCTGCGGCTCGGGGTCGGCGGCCAGGGCGGCTCGGGCCGCCCGCCAGGCCGCGCCCCCGTCCTCCTCGGAGCGCAGCCGGCTGCGGAGGTAGGCCCAGGTGAGCCGCTGGACCGCCGCCACGCGCGCCGGGTTCTCGTCCGTGGTCTCTGCGACGTCGTACCCGGAGACGCCGCCGAGGCCGTGCTCGCCCCCGAACAGGGTGAGCAGGGCCTTGGGGCCGGGGGCCAGGGTGTAGGGGTCGGCGTGCCAGTCGGCACCCCTGACCGTCAGATGGGCCGATTCGTCCTTGTCACCGGCGACCACGAGCGTGGGCGTCGTCATCGCGGAGAAGTCCGGCGCGCCCATGAAGCCGAAGTTCCGCGCCGCGAACTCGCTCAGCGCGGCTCCGCCCCTGCCCGGCGCGGCGAGCAGCACACCCGCCGTGATCCGGGGTTCGCTCAGGTCCACCTCCCTCCCGCTGTCCGGGTCGGTGAGGCGGGCGCCGAGGAGCAGGCTCGCGGTGTGCCCGCCCATCGAGTGTCCGGCCACGGCGATGCTGCCGTGGTCCAGGCGCCCGCGGAGCTGCGGGACGGCGTCCTCGATCGCGTCCAGCCGGTCGACGATGTGCCGCATGTCCTCCGCCCGCGACCGCCAGTACAGCGGTGCGCCGGGGGTGTCGGCGGGCAGGCTCAGCGTGCGCGAACTCAAGTGTGTGGGCTGGATGACGACGAAGCCGCGCGCCGCCCAGTAGTCGACGAGGGGCGCGTAGCCGTACAGGGAGGAGAGGTGGCCGGAGTGGCCCTGGCCGTGCGAGAGGAGGACGACCGGAAGGTCGCCGCCGGTCACCGGCGCGGAGACCCGCACCTCCAGGTCGACGGCGCGGCCGGGTACGGGCAGGACCACCGGGGTGACGGCGAGGACCGGTACGGGCGAACCCAGGGCGCCGTACGCGCCGATGGATTCGCCGATGGATTCGGCGGTGGATCCGGCAGTGGATCCGGCAGTGGATCCGGCGGTGGATCCATTACTGGGACCACTGGTGGATCCGCTGACGGATCCGCCGACAGACCCGCTGGCAGATCCGCTGGCAGATCCGCTGGCAGATCCGCCGGAGGTGGGCGTGTGCGTGCTCATGGTGTTTCGTGTCCCTTTCGAGTGCCGCTGCTGCCGGGCGCGTGCGGCGGACGGCGAGCAGGCAGGGGGAGCGAGCAGATACGGGAGCGAGCAAGTACGGCGAAGAGCGCCCGGATTCGACTATGCTCGAAGCGGAGCGTTGTTCCGATTACGATACGGAGCACTGTTCCGCTTTGTCAACGATCACCGGAAGGAGAGCCTGGTGCCCGATCCGAACCCGTCCGCGGCGGTGCCCGACACGAACCGCTCCGCCAAGGGGCCGGGCCGAAGCAAGCGGGCCGACGCGCAGCGCAACGAGCAGACCCTGCTCACCGCCGCCGCCGCGGTGTTCGTCACCTCCGGCGTCGACGCGCCCATCCGCAGGATCGCCGCCGAGGCGGGGGTGGGGATGGGGACGATCTACCGCCACTTCCCCACGCGTGCGGATCTCGTCGCCGCCGTCTACCGCCACCAGGTCGAGGCCTGCGCCGAGGCGGGACCGCGCCTCCTGGACAGCGCGGGCTCCCCCTTCACGGCACTGAGCGAGTGGGCGGACCTCTTCGTCGACTTCCTGGTCACCAAGCACGGACTCGCCAACGCGATGCAGTCGGACAGCAGCGGCTTCGACGCGCTGCACGCCTACTTCCTCGACCGTCTCGTGCCCGTCTGCGAGCAGCTCCTCGACGCCGCGGCCGAGGCGGGGGAGATCAGCCCCGGCACCCGCGCGTACGAACTGATGCGAGGCATCGGCAACCTCTGCGTCGGGCGTGACAGCGACCCGCGCTACGACCCACGCCGCCTCGTCGACCTGCTCCTCAAGGGCCTCCTGCGACCGCCCTCCACCCCCGCATGACCTCCCGCCCCACAGACGCCGAGGGCCCGGGCGCGGCGGCGTCCCGCCTCACCGGCCTCCCCGTCACCTCCGCGCGCCCGCTCTCCGGGGCCGTCACCGAAGTCACCCTCGACGGCGGCCGTGTGGTGGTCGTCAAGCACGACGACGCGCCCGGCGCGGTGCGGGCCGAGGCGGCGGGGCTGCGCTGGCTCACCGCCGCCGGGACGGTGCGCGTGCCCGAGGTGCACGGCCACGACGGGCACTGGCTGGTGACCGACCGGGTGCCCCGGGGCCGGGCGACCCCGGACGCGGCGGTACGGTTCGGCCGGGACCTCGCCGCCCTGCACGCCTCCGGTGCGCCCGCGTTCGGCGCCGCGCCGCCGGGCGGACCCGAGGACGCGTACATCGGGCGCGCCCCCATGCGCAACGTTCCCGGCGGCGACTGGCCGGGCTGTTACGCGGAGCACCGGGTGCTCCCCTATCTGCGCCGCGCGGTCGACGAGGGCCTGCTGCGGCCCGGCGAAGCAGCCCTCGTCGAGGGCGTCTGCGCGCGCCTCCCCGACCTCGCGGGGCCCGCCGAAGCGCCCGCACGACTGCACGGGGACCTGTGGAGCGGCAATGTCCTGTGGGGCTCCGACGGGCACGTACGCCTGATCGACCCGGCCGCCCACGGCGGCCACCGCGAGACCGACCTCGCGATGCTCCGCCTCTTCGGCTGCCCCCACCTCGACCGCGTCCTGGGCGGCTACCAGGAGGGGGCACCGCTCGCCGACGGCTGGCAGGACCGCGTCGGGGTGCACCAGCTCTTCCCCCTCCTCGTGCACACGGTGCTCTTCGGCCGGGGCTACGCCGAGCAGGCCGTGGCGGCCGCGCGGTCGGCCGCGGCGGCGGGGTGAGACGCAGCGGACTCGCAGGCTACGGCAGGGTGTCGGCGACCACGGACGCCGCTTCGGCGATCAGCCGGTCGTCGGGCTCGGCGTCCTTGTCGGCGCGGTGCGAGAGGATCGCCACGACGAGCGGGGCGGCGTCCGGGCGCCACACGACGGCGATGTCGTTGCGGGCGCCGTAGTAGGTGCCGGTCCCCGTCTTGTCCCCGACCACCCAGGTCTTGGGCACCCCGGCCCTGATGACGTTGTCCCCGGTGGTGTTGGTCTTCAGCCACCGGGCGAGCAGCGCCCGCCCGGGCTCGGTGAGGACGTCGCCGAGCACATACGCGCGGAGGTCCTTCGCCAGGGCGCGCGGTGTGCTCGTGTCCCGCTTCTCGCCCGGGACCCACCGGCTCAGGAAGGGCTCGACGCGCTCCACCCGGGTCACGTGGTCACCGAGTTCCTCCAGGTCGGCGTCGAGGCCCTTCGGCCCGCCCAGCTCGTCGAACAGGAGGTTGGCCGCGGTGTTGTCGCTGTAGCGGACGGCCGCGTCGCACAGGGCGCGCAGGCTCATGCCCGTGTCGACGTGCTTCTCGGTCACGGGCGAGTGGGTGATCAGATCCTCCTTGGAGTACTTCACCACCTTGTCCATCCCCGCAGGGGAGTTCTTGCGCAGCACGGCACCGGCGGCGAGCGCCTTGAACGTGGAGTTGTACGCGAAGCGCCGGCCGTCGTTGTAGGCCACCTCGCGTCCGGTGCCGGTGTCGACGGCGTACACACCGAGCCGTGCGTCGAACTTGCGCTCCAGTTCCTTGAACGCGCGGGTGTACGGCTTCTTGGCCGTCGCCGGCCGCTCGGAGACGTTCGAGGTCCTCGTCGCACCCGTGGTCCCCGACGTCCCCGAGGTTCCCGAAGCTGCCGAAGTGCCTGAGCCCGCCCCGCCGGGCGACTTCGGGGACGACGACGCAGGGGACTCGTCCTGGCCGCAGGCCACGAGCGGCACGAGGGCGAGTGCGGTGAGCGCGCCGACGACGGCACGCCGGGCATGGGTGTACTGCATGGTCCAAACCTCCAGGGCGCCCCGTTCCCGGGGCACAGGGGGACGGCGCGGCACGGCCCGTCCCGGTGCGGTGATCAGTGCCGCACCCACCCTCGCCGCGGGGCGGTCATGCGGTCCAATACGCCAACGCGCGGTTTCATGCTGTTCCGGCATAGGGCGTAGGGTGCGGGCTGTGGATCTCGTAGGGGCGTGTCGCGCGTTCGTCAGCGTCAGTGAGCGCGGCAGCTTCACCGTCGGCGCGGCGGCCGCCCGGATGTCCCAGCCGGTGGCGAGCCGTCGGGTGGCGGCCCTGGAGGAGCGCTTCGGCGAGCCGCTGTTCGAGCGGACCTCGCGCCGTGCGGTCCTGACCCCCTTCGGCCGGGACCTGCTGCCGACGGCCAGGCAGCTGGTGCGGGCGGCCGACGTGCTGCTGCACGAGGCGGAGGCCGTCAGGCACAAGCCGTGGCGGCTCGCGGTGCCCGGCATCTGCTCCACGGCCGCCCTCGCCCGCCTCGTCGCCGACGCGCGCGGACAGGGCGTCACGCTCGACCTGCGCGAGGAGGATCCCGCACGGCGCAGGGAACTCCTCGACGCCCAGCAGGTGCGGGCCGCCCTGCTCGCGGTGCCCGCGGACGAGGCCTCCTGGTCCGTGCCGCTCGGTCTCGCGACCGCACGGGATCCCGGCGTGCAGCGCGTGTACGTGGAGACGCTGCGGCTGCGCCGCGGGTCCAGAGGACCGGCCCGGCGCATCTGGATCCAGCCGGAGGACGACGTACCGCACATCCGGGACCCCCTGACCCGGCTGCGCGACGCGCTCGGCCTGCGCCCCGCCCAACTCGTCGCCGCCGAGCAGCTGACGACCGCGGCGGCGGACGTCCTGTGCGGCGACGATCTGCTGCTGTGCTCCCGCGCGCAGGCCGCGGAGCTCGGTCTGGTCTGGCGGCCCGTCGGCGAACTCACGATCGACCGGGGCTTCGCCCTCGCCGCCGCCGCCGACGGAAACCCCCGGCACCTGCGGGCGCGGCTCGGCGAGGCCATCGCCCGCTGCCTCGGCGCGGACACCCGGGCGACCGCAGCGGAAGGGGCCGTGTGACCACGGAAGCGCTGCTGCGCGAGCTGCGCGCCGAGCTGCGCGACGGCGGCCTGCGCTGCTGTGTCCTCGTACGCGATCTGGGGTCGGGCGACGAGATCGGCCTCGAACCCGACACCCTGCTGCCCATGGCGTCGCTGGTCAAGATTCCGCTGGCCCTCGCGACGGTGGAGCGCATCCGGCGTGGCGAGATCGACGGGGCGACCGCTCTCGACGTGCGGCCCGGCAGGATCACCACACCCGGGCCCACGGGCGTGAGCCGCTTCCGCCACCCCGCCCGCATAGCCATCGACGACCTGCTGTACCTGAGTACGTCGGTCAGCGACAACTCGGCGGGCGACGCGCTGTTCGACCTCACCCCGCCCGCGCGGGTGGCCGCCATCGTCGACGGGTTCGGGCTGCGCGGCTTCACCGTCAGGCACGGTCTGCGCGCCCTGGCCGACACTCCGACGGAGCGATTCACCGCCGAGCAGGTCCACCTCGCGCACTCCCTGGCCATCGACGCGGGCACCAGCGGGCGCGGCCACCGGATCCCGCAGCTCGACACCACGCGCGCCAACACCGGCAGCGCCAGGGCGTGCGTCGAACTGCTGGAGGCCCTGTGGACCCCCTCGAAGATCCCCACGGAGGTGGCCGCGCGGGTCCGGGAACTGATGGCCCACAACCTCATCCGGCACCGCCTGACACCGGACTTCAGTTCCGACGCCACCACCTGGTCGTCCAAGACCGGCACCCTGCTCAACCTCCGCCACGAGATCGGCGTCGTCGAGCACGCCGACGGCCAGGCCTTCGCCGTCGCCGTGCTCACCGAGTCCCTGGTCCCCGCGGGCACCCAGTTCGGCGCGGACGCCCTCATGGCGCATGTGGCCCGCACCTTGCGGGACCATCTGCGGCAGCTCTAGGGCGCGGCCGTCCCCGGCGGCCGGGCGGTCGCGGTCAGCTCCGTGCGGACGTCCTTCGCCGGGCCCGGGGCTCTGGGGGCGAGGTCCTGGCGGATGTACCACTCGGTGCCGAGCAGGCGCTCGCGTGACCGCGGCGGCAGCTCGGCGATCAGTCCCGGCACGGCTCCGCGAGCCACCTCGGTGCGGTGCGCGAGGACGGCGGCGGTCTTCCGCTCCAGCCAGGGCCGGACGTCGACAACCGTCGTGACCAGGTCGTCGGGGACGCTGTACACCGTCTCGTGCGCGCCGACCACCTCCGCCAGCGCCGACACCGCCGAGTGCGGGTGCGTGGCCAGATAGAGGGCGCTCGGCTGCCAGGGGTCACCGGCCTCGGGGAAGAGCCGCCCGAGCCCGGCCGCCTGGGCGGCGAGCACGGCCACGCGGTGGGTGTGCACGTGGTCGGCGTGCCCGGAGAGACCGCCGTAGGCGTCGTGCGTGACCATGACCTCCGGGCGGAACTCCCTGATGTGTGCCACCAGTCGCCGCACCGCGTCGTCCAGGGGCGCGTCGCAGAACCGTGCGCCGTCCGGTGCCGACCGCGGTACGCGGGCGTCGGCGTAGCCGAGCATCCGCGGCGGCCCCGCGCCGAGGATCCGCAGCGCGTCGGCCAGCTCGGCGGCGCGCGGGGAGTCCGCGGCCCACGTCGCCGTGACGACCGCGGTGCGCGCGCCCGCGGCCGCGTGGCGGGCGAGCACCCCGCCCGCCGACAGCGACTCGTCGTCGGGGTGTGCGAAGACCGCCAGCAGGCTCGGCACAGGCACGGGCGGGCCACCTTCCAGCGACGGACAGTCGGATCATAGCCCCCGGGCACCGGCTTCGACGGGCAGCCGCCCGGTGTCGAAGAGGCATCCGTGCGGCTCCTCCTGGAGCGGCACCACGGCCCGCACCGCGCCGAACGCCGCCGATGTGGCCCGCCGGGCGATCTCCGAGGTGGTGCCGTCCGCCTCGGTCCACTGACAGGTCTGCGCACGGTAGTCGTCGACGGCGGCCTCGACGGCCTTGGTCATGCGCCGGTGCAGCACGATCTCGCGGTCGGCGGCGGGGCGGGCGTACAACGCGCGTATCGCGGCGCGGAGTTCGGCGGCTTCGTCGGGCAGCAGGGTGCCGCTCTCGCAGCGGTCGACGAGGAGGAGCAGCTGGCGGAGAGCGTAGGGCTCGTTCATGGGTCGCCTCCTGAGGGGTGGGCCCGGCCGGGCGGGCCGCCGAGACTTTCGCCCGCGGTCGCGGTGCGAGGCGAGCGTGATCACCGCATACCCGCCGCACGCATCTTCCCACCCCTTTCGAGTGATCTTCCGTCAGGACGTTCGGACACCGAGGGTGCCGGGGAGCCGACGCGGTGGTGTCCCGGTGGCCCGCGGCGCGTTGATCGGACGACACTGCCGACTCGTCCCCTGTGCGGACCGGTTCGCGGACCGGCCCGCGCCCCCGGGCTTCCGCGGCCGGCGCCGCGGGAAGGAACCCCCATGCGACGTCGCGTCGCAGCCTGCGGACTCACCGCCGCGGCCCTGATCCTGATCCTGATCCTCGGCCGGGCCCAGGCCGGCCCCCACGCCCCGGCCGCGCCCTCCCCGGCGGCACCAGCCCCCGCACCGACGGCGGCACACCCCGCCGACGGCCCCGTGCTCGCCCGGAACTTCCCCGATCCCGACATCGTGAAGGTCGGCCGCACCTACCACGCGTACGCCACCAACGGCGCCGGACAGCACGTCCAGCACGCCACGTCCGCCGACCTCACCCACTGGCGCACCGACAGCACCGACGTCCTGCCCGCACTCGGCGCCTGGGCCGTGCCCGACCGCGGTCTGGTGTGGGCGCCGGAGGTGTACGACAACGGAGCCGGTTTCACCCTGCACTACACGGCCCGCGACCGCGCTAGCGACCGGCAGTGCATCGGCGTCGCGCTCTCGCAGTCGCCGGAGGGACCGTTCCGGCCGGTCGGCGCGGGACCGCTGATCTGCCCGGCCGCGGCGGGCGGCGCCATCGACGCGGCCTCGTACACGGAGAACGGCCGGCGGTACGTGCTGTGGAAGAACGACGGCAACTGCTGCGGCCTCGGCGCCGACACCTGGCTGCACCTCCAGCCGACGTCGTGGGACGGCACCCGCCTCACGGGCGGCGCCACCCGGCTCGTCAAGCAGGACAGGGAGTGGGAGGACCCGCTGGTGGAGGCGCCCACGCTGGTCCGGCGCGGGGGCCGGTACGTCCTGTTCTACTCCGCGCACTTCTACAGCCGCGACCAGTACCGCACCGGGTACGCGGTCGCCGAACGGCTCACCGGCCCGTACACCAAGGCCGCCGGGCCGCTGCTGACGACGGACAGCTTCGCGGGAGCGGTCCGCGGGCCCGGCGGCCAGGACGTGGTGACGGGTCCCGACGGCCGTGACCGCATCGTCTTCCACGGCTGGAACGCCGACTACACGCAGCGGTTCCTGTACGCCGCCGACCTCGGCTTCGCGGACGGCAGGCCGGTGGTGCGCGGCAGCAAGAGCTTCTACGAGGCAGAGGACGCCCGTGTCCTGAACGCGGCCGTCCGGGAGGCACCCCTCGCTTCGGGCGGCAGGGCGGTGGGCGGGATCGACCACGCCGACAGCCACGTCGAGTTCAGGGTCTTCGCCGCGTCCGCGGGCGCGCACACACTGTTCGTGCGCTACGGCAATGGCTCCCTGGACGGCGCGGGCGCCCCGGTCCCCGCCGCGCACCGGCTGACGGTGAACGGCACCGCGGCGGGCGTCGTCCCCTACCCGCACACCGGCTGGGACCGCTGGCGGTCGACGGCCGGAACTCCCCTGGTGCTGCGGGCGGGTTGGAACACGGTCCGCCTGTCCAAGGACGCGTACTACGCCGAACTGGACGGCGTGGACGTGGCCTGAGAGGCAGGACGGATCCGTCAGGCACGGGCGGGCCCGAGGTGATCTCGGCTGGAAACCGTCGGCACGCGGGCAAACATCGTTCGGGCACGATCATCGTATCGAGTTAATGTCGGCCGCTTTCCTTGGTCCGGCGGCCGGAGCGGCCACTAGGGTTCCTGTGAATCTGAACGGATTCCCCTCCCTATGCGCCCATATCTCCTTCACCCCTGCCCGCCTCTATTTCTTCCGTTGCCGGTGACGTCCACGTACACGCGTCACTCCCCTGAGCAAGGAGAGCTCGCCCGATGACTGTTGACTCGAGCCCGGAGACACAAGCGGAACTGCCGCGGCAGAAAAGCCTGGGCACGGCGGCCGCCCGCAATCTCGCAAGCACGACCAAGTCCGCCCCGCAGATGCAGGAGATCACCTCTCGCTGGCTGCTGCGGATGCTCCCCTGGGTGGAGACCAAGGGCGGGGTCTACCGGGTGAACCGCCGCCTGAGCTACACCGTCGGCGACGGCACCGTGGACTTCGTCCAGGACGGCGCCGACGTCCGGGTGATCCCCCGCGAACTCGGTGAACTGGCGCTGCTGCGCGGCTTCGACGACGTGGAGGTGCTGACCGCCATCGCCGACCGGTGCGTGCAGCGCGACGTCCGCGCCGGTGAGACGCTGGCCGAGCGCGGGGCGCCCGCGGAGCACCTGCATCTGATCGCCCACGGCCGCGTCAACCAGACCACGGCCGGACCCTACGGCGACGAGGTGGCCCTGGACGTACTCGCCGACGGCGACGGATTCGGCGAGCACGCCCTCCTGGACGAGGACGCCCGCTGGGACCACACGGCCACCGCGGAGACCGCGGGCACCCTGCTGACCCTGTCCCGCGCCGACTTCGCGGCCGTGGTGTCGGCGTCGCCCGCCCTGCGGGCCCATCTCGAAGAGCTGAGGTCGCGCTCCCGGCGGCGGCAGAACCACCGCGGCGAGGCGGAGATCGCCATGTCGGCGGGCCACACCGGTGAGCACGAACTGCCCGGCGCGTTCGTGGACTACGAACTGAATCCGCGGGAGTACGAACTCTCCGCGGCGCAGACCGTCCTGCGGATCCACACCAGGGTCTCCGACCTCTACAACGGCCCGATGAACCAGACGAAGGAGCAACTGCGCCTCACCATCGAGGCGTTGCGCGAACGCCAGGAGCACGAGCTGGTCAACAACCGGGAGTTCGGCCTGCTGCACAACGCCGACTTCAAACAGCGCATCCAGCCGCACTCGGGACCGCCGACCCCCGACGACCTGGACGAACTGCTCTGCCGCCGCCGCGGCTCCAAGTTCTTCCTCGCGCACCCCAGGACGATCGCGGCGATCGGGCGCGAGCTCAACTCCCGCGGGATCTACCCCGACCACGTCGACCTCGGCGGCCAGCAGGTCCCTGCCTGGCGCGGGGTCCCGATCCTGCCCTGCAACAAGATCCCCATCACCGAGGAGAAGACCAGCTCGATCCTGTGCATGCGTACGGGCGAGGACAACCAGGGCGTCATCGGCCTGCACCAGACCGGCCTGCCCGACGAGTACGAACCGGGCCTGTCGGTGCGCTTCATGGGCCTCAACGAACAGGCGATCACCTCCTACCTCGTGAGCACCTACTACTCCGCCGCGATCCTCGTGCCGGACGCGGTCGGCGTCCTGGAGAACGTGCAGATCGCCCGCTGGGGCAGGTAGTGGACCCGGTCGCCCGCTCCGCCGAGGAGCCCCGGATGCCCGCCGCGCCCGAGCCTGCACCCGTGCACGCTCCGACACCCGCCGCGCACGCGCCGACGCCTGCGCACGCGCCCGAGCCGACACCTCCGCAGTCGAGCGTGCCCGATGCGGTTTCCCGCTTCGGAGCACACGTCCTCGCCGAAGCCGCGGCCCGTGCCTGCGACATCAAGGCCGTCTTCGGCGTTCCGTCCGGCACGCCCTCGCCGCCCGCCCCGCCCTCCGTCGCTGCTCCGCCCCCCGTCGGCGTCCCGCCCGCCCCCGGTGCCGCACCCGTCATCGACGTCCCGTCGTCGTCCGTCGCGGCTCCCGCGCCGGACGCCGGCCTCTCCCGGATCCTGCGAGGCCCGAGCGGTCTGGGCACCGCGGGCCTGCGCCTGGCCCCGCGGGCGGAGCCGGAGACGCCCGCTCCGCCACCGGAGCAGCCACGGCAGCACGAGGCGGAGGGTACGCCGATCCCCGGCCTCTACCACCACCCGGTGCCCGAACCCGACCCGGTGCGGGTCGAGGAGGTCAGCCGCAGGATCAAGGCCTGGGCCATCGACGAGGTCTCCCTGTATCCCGACGACTGGGAGGAGGAGTTCGACGGCTTCTTGGTCGGCCGCTACATGGTCGCCTGCCATCCGGACGCCCCCAGCGTCGACCACCTGATGATCGCCACCCGTCTGATGGTGGCCGAGAACGCGGTCGACGACTGCTACTGCGAGGACCACGGAGGCTCCCCCGACGGCCTCGGAGAACGCCTTCTCCTCGCGCACACCGCCCTCGACCCGCTGTACACCACCCAGGAGTACCAGCCGCACTGGGCGCAGTCCCTGCACGCGGACGCTCCCCGACGTGCCTACCGCTCCGCCATGGAGTACTTCGTCCAGGTGGGCAGCCCCTCCCAGGCCGACCGGTTCCGGCACGACATGGCCCGGCTGCACATGGGGTATCTCGCAGAGGCCGCCTGGGCCCAGCTGGACCGCGTGCCGGAGGTGTGGGAGTACCTGGCGATGCGCCAGTTCAACAACTTCCGCCCCTGCCCGACCATCACCGACACCGTCGGCGGCTACGAACTCCCGGCGGACCTGCACGCCCAGCCCGCCATGCAGAGGGTCATCGCGCTCGCGAGCAACGCGACGACCATCGTGAACGACCTGTACTCGTACACCAAGGAACTCCATTCCCCCGGCAGGCACCTGAACCTGCCCGTCGTGATCGCCGACCGCGAGGGCCTCTCGGAACGGGACGCCTATCTGAAGTCGGTCGAGGTCCATAACGAACTCATGCGCGACTTCGAGGCCGCGGCCGCGGAGCTGGCCGCCGCCTGCCCCGTGCCGAGCGCGCAGCGCTTTCTGCGCGGCGTGGCCGCCTGGGTCGACGGCAACCACTACTGGCACCGGTCCAACACCTACCGCTACAGCCTGCCCGACTTCTGGTAAGAGAAATGGATTCATCTGTGACAAGCACCGACCTCACCGCCACGTCGAGCGGCACCCCCCTGCGCATCCCCGGCCCCGCGACGCCCTACCAGGGGGACATCGCCCGCTACTGGGACGGTGAGGCCAGGCCCGTGAACCTGCGCCTGGGCGACGTCGACGGCCTCTACCACCACCACTACGGCATCGGGGACGTCGACCACTCCGCGCTCGGTGACGCCGAGGACAGCGAAAGCGAGAAGAAGCTGATCGCGGAGCTCCACCGCCTGGAGTCGGCACAGGCCGAGTTCCTCCTGGGACACCTCGGCGACATCGGGCGCGACGACACCCTGGTGGACGCCGGCTGCGGCCGCGGCGGCTCGATGGTGATGGCCCACCAGCGCTTCGGATGCAAGGTGGAAGGCGTCACGCTCTCCGCCAAGCAGGCCGCCTTCGCCAACCACCGGGCGCGCGAACTGCGCGTGCAGGACCACGTCCACGCCCGCGTCTGCAACATGCTCGCCACGCCCTTCGCGACCGGGGAGGTCGCGGCTTCGTGGAACAACGAGTCGAGCATGTACGTCGACCTGCACGACCTGTTCGCCGAGCACGCGCGCATCCTCGAGGTCGGCGGCCGCTATGTGACCATCACCGGCTGCTGGAACCCGCGGTACGGCCAGCCGTCGAAGTGGGTCTCGCAGATCAACGCGCACTTCGAGTGCAACATCCACTCGCGCCGGGAGTACCTGCGCGCCATGGCCGACAACCGCCTCGTGCCGCAGGCCGTGGTCGACCTCACCCCCGCCACCCTGCCGTACTGGGAGCTGCGGGCCACGTCCTCGCTGGTCACGGGGATCGAGGACGCGTTCATCAACTCCTACAAGGACGGGTCCTTCCAGTACGTCCTGATCGCGGCCGACCGGGTCTGACCTCCGCGCGGTCCGATCTTCTCGGAAGACCCGCACACGGGCACCTGGAGCGGGCCTCGCCCTCCAGGTGCCCCCTCTCCCGTCAAGTCGCCACACAGGGAGCCGTTCTCGATGACCGACCGCGGACGAGCGAAACACGCCGTGGCGGCGCGGCGGTTGGGCGGGGCGCTGCGTGCCCTCCAGCAGCGTTCGGGGCGCACGCTGCGGAGCCTGGAGAAGCAGGTGCGGATCAGCGACTCGTCGCTCTCGCGCTACTTCCGGGGGGACATCGTTCCGCCGTGGCCCGTGGTCCGCGACGTGTGCCGGGCGCTGGGCGGAGACCCCATCGAGTACCGGGCGCTGTGGGAAGCGGCCGACCGCAGCAGGCCGGAGCCCTTACCGGAAGTCGCCGTCGAGCGCCCGCAGCCCGCGGCCGACCCCCGGCCGCCCGCGGCCGACCGGGACGCCGGGGCTTCCCTGCGGGCCCGGCTCACCGGCCGGTGGGCCTGTGCGGCGGCCGGAGCCGTGGCCGGTCTGCTCACCGGCGTCGTCGTCACCCTGCTCGCCCTCCCCCACGACTCCCCGCCCGCCCCGCGCACCACGCCGGGCCCTTCGTCCGCCATGCCCTCGGGCCCGGTCCCCCCGCCGCGCTCCTCGCCCGGCGGCCCGCCCCTGTCCCCCGCCCACCCCGCCGACACCGTCGCCAAGGCCCCGGCCGGTGACGGCTCTGCGCACTCCGCGGGGGCGGGTGCCACAAGGCCACCCGAGGCCACCCGGATCTTCGTCAGCCGGGCCACGGGCAACTGCCTGGACGACAGCCTCGACAAGGGGCTGCGCTCCTACGCGTGCAACGGGATGCCGTACCAGTGGTGGACCGTCCGCCGGTATGCCGACGGTGCGCGTCAGCTCCGCAATCACGCCACGGGAAAGTGTCTCGACCACGACCCGGCGGACCTGCGCACCGAGCGGTGCGGGGCGGCGCCCTCCCAGAAGTGGGTGTTCGCCCCGGGGCCCGACGAGGCGGTCGGCCTCAGGAACGCGGACACCGGGAGGTGCCTGGAGGACGACGGCCGCGCCGGTCTGCGCGCGGTGCGCTGCGCGTCCACGCGACAGCAGAAGTGGGCGTGAGACGGCCCCGCACACGTCGGGGGCGGCCGGGTGGTTCAGGAGCTGGTGAGGACGACCAGTTGGCGGGTCGCCCGGGTCATCGCGACATAGCGGTCCACCGCTCCCTCGACGCCCTCGCCGAACGCCTCGGGGTCGACCAGGACGACCAGGTCGAACTCCAGCCCCTTCGAGAGGGAGGGCGTCAGCGACCGGACCCGGGAGGTCTCCTGGAACGTGGGATCGCCGATCACACAGGCGGTCCCCTCGGCGTGCGCGGCCAGCCAGGTGTCGAGGACCGACGCCAGCTCCGTGACGGAGCCGTGGACGACGGGGACGTCGCCGCTGCGGACCGACGTCGGCACGTTGGCGTCGGGGAGCGCGGCGCGGATGACCGGCTCGGCCTCCGCCATGACCTGCTCGGGCGTGCGGTAGTTGACGGTCAGGGACGCCACCTCGACGCGGTCGAGGCCGATGCGTCCGAGACGTTCCCGCCAGGACTCGGTGAACCCGTGCCTGGCCTGGGCCCGGTCCCCGACGATGGTGAAGCTCCGGGACGGGCAGCGCAGCAGCAGCATCTGCCACTCCGCGTCGGTCAGCTCCTGTGCCTCGTCCACGACGACGTGCGCGAAGGGACCGGCGAGCAGGTCCGGGTCGGCCGTGGCGAGCTCGGCCTCGTCGACGAGGCTGACCTGGGCGTCCTGGCCGCGCAGCATCGTCACGAGGCCTTCGCCGTCGTCGCCGTCGGCGCCCGAGGAGGACGCGGCGTCGATCAGGTTGTCGACGACCTGCGCCATGCGTTCGCGCTGGGCGGCGAGGACGGCCTCCTGCCTGCGCTTGCGCCGGGTCGCCTCCGGGTCGCCGAGCCGCTGCCGCGCCGCGTCCAGGAGCGGCAGGTCGGACACCGTCCAGGCCTTGGGTGCGTCCTTGCGCTGGAGTTTGCGGACCTCGCGGGTTTCGAGCCAGGGGGCGCACAGCCGCAGATAGGCGGGGACCGTCCACAGGTCGGAGACCAGGTCGGCGGCGTCGAGGAGCGGCCAGGCGCGGTGCAGGGTGTCGACCAGTTCCTCGTCGTACCGCAGCGCGGCACGGAACGCGTGGATCGGGACGTCGCCGTCGAGCTTGTCGAGGAGGATCGCGACCAGTTCCTCCCAGACCTGCTCGCGTCCCTCGTTGTGCGGTGTGCCGGGGTCCGGTGCCTCGAAGGCCTCGGCCCAGTCGTCGGCGCTCAGCCGGATGTCGCCCCAGTCGGTCGTGACCGTCATGCCCTTCGCGGGCGGCTCCTCGTAGAGGGCGACGGCCTTCTCGATCGCCTTCACCATGTCCGCGGACGACTTCAGGCGGGCGACCTCGGGGTCGTTCTCGTCCGGTGCCGTGGCGCCCTCGGCGACGAGGTCCCGCACGATGCAGGTCTGCACGCCCTCCTCGCCGAGGCTGGGCAGGACGTCGGCGACGTACGCGAGGTAGGGCCGGTGCGGGCCGACGAACAGCACGCCGCCCTTGCGGTGGCCGAGGCGGGGGTCGGAGTGCAGCAGGTAGGCGGCGCGGTGCAGGGCGACCACGGTCTTGCCCGTGCCCGGTCCGCCGTCGACGACGAGGGCGCCGCGGGAGCCCGCGCGAATGATGGCGTCCTGGTCGGACTGGATGGTGGCGAGCACGTCGCGCATCCGGGCCGACCTGCTGCTGCCCAGGCTGGCGATGAAGGCGGACTGGTCGTCGAGCGCCGTGTGCCGTTCGAGGCCCTCGGCGGTGAACACCTCGTCCCAGTAGTCGCTGATCCGGCCGCCGGTCCAGCGGTATCTGCGGCGGCTCGCCAGGCCCATCGGGTTGGCGTGGGTCGCCCCGAAGAAGGGCTCGGCCGCGGGGGAGCGCCAGTCGACGAGGAGCCGGTTCCCCTCGCTGTCGGTGAGGCCGAGCCGGCCGATGTACACGGGTTCGGGGGCGTCGGCGGTGACGATGCGCCCGAGGCACAGGTCCAGGCCGAAGCGGCGCAGGGCGCGCAGGCGGCCGGTGAGGCGGTGGACCTCCGCGTCCCGGTCCATCGCCTGCCTGCCGGTGCCGCCGGGTGCCTTGAGCTCGGCGTCCAGGCGGTCGGAAAGGTCGGTGACCGCCTGCTCGACGCTCGCCGCGACGGCTGTGAAGTGCTTCTCGTCGTCGGCGATCAGCGTCGGGTCGGCCTTGGCGGAGAGGCGGTCGGGCAGGTCGAAGACGCCGGTGTTCAAGGGGCTTGCTGACGGAAGCACGTGCACTTCAGGAGACTCCATGTCCGCAGGTTTCGGGGTGTGGCCTGCGATTTTGCGTCACGACGGGGGCCTTGCCGCAAGCCCCCCGGTGCGCTATAAGTTAAGAGTGGCAAGGAGCGGATGTTCTCCTTGCCTTTCTTCATGACCGGTTGCCTTGCGCGCTCGCGCGCTCCGGCGTGCCGGTGGGGGCCGTCGTCGATGTCGAGCCGACGCCGTACGAGGACCGGGTCGAGCCGTACGCCGGCCGCGGCGACGAGGTCGTCTGCGAGCGGGAGCACGAGGGACGCGAGGAGTCCGCGATGCCGATCCACTACCGCAAGTCGTTCCGGATCCTGCCCGGGGTCCGCCTGAACATCAACGGCCGCTCGTGGTCGATCACCCTCGGCGGCAGGCACGGCCCCCGGCACACCATCAACTCCAACGGTCGGCGCTCCTCGTCCATGGACCTGCCGGGCCCGTTCCGCTATCGCCGCAACCACCGGCGCTAGCCACACCGGCCGACGTCGACCACACCAGCCCGCCGGTCGCCGTCACGCGGCCGGTCGTACCGTCACCCGCACCTCGACGCCGCCGCCCGCCCGCACCGTGACCTGCCGCGCCGGTCCGGCGGGCACGTGCCGTGCGCTGGGCCGCGCTTTACTGCCCGGGACGGTGATCCGCCAGCCGGTGCGGCTTGGTGGCAGGGACAGCACGGTGGTGCCGGGGCGCGGGCTCGAACGGTAGGCGAGGCGGTACGTGCCGGTGCCGGGATCGTGGGTGTCGGTACGTACGGTGCCCGCGACGGCGGGGGCGTACGGGGTGACGGTGCGTTCCTTGTTGGTACGGAGACGACCGTCCCGGTCGAGGGCGCAGTAGCCGCCGCCGTAGCACCAGACGTAGGCCGCCCACCCCGAGGAGTACCGGGTGAAGGAGGCGAGGGCGTCGTCGTGGAACCTGCGCATGTTCGGCAGTCCGCTGTTCAGCGGGCCCCACTCCCCCACGACCACCGGGATCGACTGCTCGCGCGGGTAGACGGTGACGGCCTTCTCGTACGCCTCGATCCAGCCGGCGGCCGGATCGTAGTCGGCACCCGCCTCCATCGCGGTGTCGTAGAAGTGCGGCGCGTACACGACGCGTCGGTCGGCCACCCGGCCGAGTCCGGTGGGCACGCCCTCGCCGACGATCGGGGTCGGCTCGACGAACAGCCAGTTGGTGCGGTCCCGGGTGCGGATCGCGGCGGCGAGGCGCCGGTACATCGGGGTGAGCTGGGTGGCCTCGATGCGGCGGGCCGCGGTCGCCAGGTCCTCGCCCTGCCGCAGCTCCCCCATCGGCTCGTTGATCAGGTCGTAGCCGAGGACCGCGGGGTGGCCGCCGAAGCGATCGGCGAGCAGCCGCCACATGCGTGCCTGGGCTTGTTGCAGGTCCGCGTCCTCGTAGAGGTGGGTGAAGGCCCGCTGGACGGCGGGCTCGAAGTACTCCGCGAACCAGTCGTCGGGGTGCGGGGTGAACGGGAGTCCGTCGGTGCGTGTCGCCCACGCCGGTATCCCGCGGTGATCGAACGCCGGTCCGAAGACGTCCTGATGGGCGTCGATGACGACGTGGACGCGGTGGGTGCGCGCCCAGTCGAGGATCCGACGGATCTTGCGCAGATACGCCTCGCTGTACTGTCCCCGCCGGGGCTCCAGGTCGTCCCAGAAGACCAGCAGGCGGGCGAAGTTGAAGCCGTGGGCACGCAGATCGGCGAAGTGCCGCTCGGTGATCGCGACAAGGGCGTCCGGGCCGTGGTGGGTCTTGTCCTCGACGTTCCAGCCGCGCAGGGTGAGTGTGCGGCCGCGGTCGTCGGTGAGGCGGGGGACGCCGTCCGACGCGCCGGGGGCCCCGTCGGGGGTGGTACGGGTGGCTGTCCCGTCCGTCGTGGCGGCCGGGGCGGTGCCTCCGGCGAGCAGGGCGGTGACGAGGAGCGCGGTCACGGCCGCGAGGCTCGGGCGGTGCGGACGGCGCTTGCCCATGAGGGACCTCCGGCGTTCGGCGAACGGCGTTCGGTACGGCTGGCTGTGCCGACGTATGGGTGTGCGTCTAGTTGGCGGTGCTGGTGCTGTACGTGCGTGGGTCGCAGGTAGCGGTGCTGGTGCACGTGCGTGGGTCGCAGGTAGCGGTGCTTGCGTACGTGCGTAAGTCTCAGATAGCTGTGCTGGTGTACGTGCGTAAGTCTCAGATAGCTGTGCTGGTGCACGTGCGTGGGCCGCAAGTAGCTGTGCTGGCGTATGTGCGTGAGTATCAGGAATCCGTTGCAGGTGCCAGTACGCCGTCAGTGGTCACTCGCGACCCGTCGGGCGGCGCACTCCACCGACCGGGCGCGCCCTGTGCGCGCCCTTCACTGCCGTCCGCCTCGCGCTCCCCGCGGAAGGCCTGCTGAGGTGCGGCCTCGGCTGCTAGCTTCACGAACTCAACGGCGTGGCGCATCGGGGGAGGCGGCGTTGATGACCGAGGACACGCACGGTCCGCACGGACGGCTCCCGGACTCCGCCGGCACTGGGACCGCTGCCGGAGCGGCTTCGGACACGGCCGCCGATGTGGCCGAGCATCTGGCGGCGGCGATCGGTACGGACGCGTGGTCCGTCGCCCACACGGGAGTGGCCGCGCTCCTCGACCCGGGGGACGGCTCGGCGGTCGAGCGGATTCGGGCATGGACGGCTGAGGCCCAGCGGCGCGACTCCGCCGGGCGGGACGAGTTCCTCATGGACTCCGTGCCCCACGTGCGGCAGGAGCTGGCCGCCGCACTCGCCGCGCACCCGCAACAGGGCGCGCAGGCACGGCGGTTGACGGACACGGTGCATGCGCTGCTCGCGGCGGCCGACGTGACGGCCCGTACGGCGGACGTGACGCGCGGCGCGGCAAAGGCGCCTTTCGGCACAGCGGATCCGGCGCCCGACACGGTGGCGGATCCGGTGGGTGGGGCAGAGTCGGCGGGTGGGGCAGAGTCGGCGGGTACGTCCTCCACCCAGTTCGCGACCGCCGACGGGCACGGCACGGTCAACGCCGTACAGCACGGCAACATCTACCACCAGGTGGTCCTCGGGCTCGCCGAGCGGCCGCGCCGGATGAGCCGGGGCGCCGCGGGTGCGGTGGTCGGCGTCGCGGGAGCGGGGGCCGCCGTGACCGGGACGGTTGCCGCCCGGCACCTCTCGGGGGCGGAGGCCGACGGCGCGGCGGGAGATCTGCCGCAGGGGCCGCTGGCCGAACCCGCCACGCCGGCCGGAGCGCCCGGGCCACCGCCCACCGCCCCTCCTCCCCCGCCGGGACCGCCCTCCGTGGGCGCCGAAGGCGCGGTGACCGGAGGATCCGTGCCCGGCGGCGCGGTCGTCACCAAGGCCACGTCCGTGTTCGCGAAGGCGGCGGGGGTGCTGGGCGCGGGCGGCGGCGGTGTCGGCGTGCCCGCCGTACTCACCCTGGTCACCGTCGTGGTCGTCGCCGCCGCCTCCGTGAGCGTCGTCGTGTCCCTTCCCGGCCGAGGCGCCTCGTGCGACTCCGCCGTCGACGGCCGTTCGGCTCCCGCCGCGCTCGCGGAAGCGGCCCGCAGGACGGGCCTGACGAGCTACCGCTTCACCGTCCACCGGGGTACGCACCGCGTCTTGGGGGCGGCCGACCCCCGGGTGCGCTCCGCGTGGTTCACCCAGCGGGTGGGCGACGGTCCTTCCGTGGCGGGAACCATCGCGCGGGGCAGGGTCGCCCTGCCCGCGGGCACCCTGGTCCCCGCGGGGGCCGACAGGAACCTCGTGCGGTCCGACGGCGCGTTCACCGACGCCGTCGACCCCACCGCGGCCGCGCGGCTGCTGCGGTCGGTGACCGCCGCCGAGCGTGACGGGTGCGCGTTCGAGGGGACGCTGCGGCCCGCGTCCCCGCCGCCTCCGGAACCCCCGCGCCAACCGGACGCCCCTTCTCCCTCGACAACCCCACCGACACCGACCACATCGGCGGCACCAGCCACATCGGCGAGATCGGCCACATCAGCGAGGTCAGCGAGATCGGCCACATCAGCGAGATCGGCCATGTCAGCGAGGTCAGCGGCACCTTCGCCCGTCGCCTTCACCGCACGGATCGACAAGCGCGGGCGCCTCGTACGGCTCGTCGTCGACGCGGTGCCGGGGCCTGGAGGTGCCGCCGCCGTGTCGGCGCGCTACTCGCACTTCGGCCTCGCCGTCACCCCGTCCGTGCCGCCCACCCCCTCCGCGGGACCGGCGTCCTCCGCACCGGCCCCGGACGGCGCCGTGCGGCTCGACGGGCGCTGGACGGGCATCTGGTCCGTCGCCGTGGGAGGCGGCACCTTCGACGCGCGCCTGAAGGAGGACGGCGGCCGCATCACCGGCGACCTCACCGTCAACGGCATCAGCGGCTGCGACCTGGACGGAGCCCTCACCGGCAGCCTCGATGGCGACCGCATCACCTTCGGCTCCGCGGGCGGCGGCCAGTCGGCGATCGTCTTCACCGGCACCGTCCACGGCGACTCGATGAAGGGCGCATTCGCCACCGGCTGCCAGAACGCGAAGGGCGACTGGACCGCCGAGCGGGCCCCCTGAGCCCACCGGCACACGAACGCACACGTGAGGAGAGAGACCACATGAACCCCGAATGGCTGGCCGCCCTGGCCGCCGCGGGCGCCGCCGGGCTCGTCGGCGCGGCGGCGGAGGACGCCTGGCAGACCACGCGCGACCGCTTCGTGCGGCTCCTCGGCCGAGGCGACCCCGAGCAGAGCGAAAGGGCGGGGCGGCGCCTCGACGCGCTGCGGGACGTGGCGCGGCGCGCGGACGGCGGAGCCGAGTTGGCGCAGGCGCGCGGTGCCTGGCGCGTGCGGCTCCAGGACTTCCTCGCCGACCACCCGGACGCGGCAGCGGAACTCCAGGCGGCGATCGCCTCCTTCCCGCCGCCCGCACCCGCGGCGTCGACCACGTACCGGCAGTCCGGGAAGGCCGAGGGACACGGACGGGTGATCATGAATCAGCACGGCGATCTGACAGTACGGGACACGCGGGACGGGCGCGGCTGAGCCGAAGCGGACCCCGCCTCCACCCGCGCCCGAGCACGCCCCGCCCCGCTCCACCCGTACCCGCACCCGCACCCGCACCCGCACCCGCACCCGCACCCGCACCCGTAAAAACGGTCACGCGGTCACGCGGTCACGCGGTCAAGTGCGCGGCCAGCCTCTCCAGGAAGACCCGCTGGCCCGCGACGAGCTTGTCGGCAGCCCGGTCGAGGGGCAGCCAGGCCACCCGGTCGAGTTCGGGAAACTCCTGGAAGCGGCCGGAGCCGCGCGGCCACTCCAACCGGAAGGTGCCGGGCACCACGGTCGCCGGGTCGAGGTCGGCCTCGACGGCCCACACGGCCACCGTCTTGCCGCCCGCCTGCCGTACGTCGCCCAACGGCAGATAGGGGCCCGCGGGGGCCGCCCTGCCGAGTTCCTCCTCGAACTCCCGCACCGCGGCGGCCAGCGGTTCCTCCTCCCCGCCGTGCTCACCCTTGGGGATCGACCAGGCCGCGTGGTCGCGGCGGGCCCAGAACGGTCCGCCCATGTGGCCGATGAGCACCTCGACGGCCGGGCCCGGGTTGCGGAACAGGAGCAGTCCGGCGCTGCGGCGGCCGGTCATGACAGCGAGGGGCGTGAGGGCTGCATGCCGTCGGACCCTACGCGCCCGGCGGCGCGGGAGGACGGGACGCGCCCGCTGCGGCGCGTCCCGCCCGGCCTCCCGACGGCCGTCGAGTGACGGTCGACGGACGTCGAGGAGGTTGACGGACGTCGAGAAGGTCGACGGCGTCGAGTGCGAGTCGGGGTCGAGTGCGGGTGGTCGAGGTCTACAGGGGCTGGATCGAGATGTTGCGGTACCGGACCGCGTTGCGGTGGTCCTGCAACCGGATGGCCCCGGCCGCCGGGCTCTCCGCGTCTCCCCCTCCCGTCGGCCCGTCGATCGCCACGTCGTCGTGGACCTTCACGCCGTTCCACACCACCGTGACGCGCGCGTCCTGTGTCTTCGTGCCACCGTCGTCGAAGCGGGCGGCGCGGAAGGTGATGTCGTACGTCTGCCAGGTCTCGGGCGGCTTGGCCGCGTTCTTGTCGGGTGCCCTCTTCGTGTAGACCGCGCCGGCCTCGTTGTCGGCGGGTGTGCTGTCGCCGTACGAGTCCAGGATCTGGATCTCGTACCGCTCCTGGAGGTAGACCCCGCTGTTCGCGCGGTCCTGCCCGGTCACGTCCGGCGGGAGCTTCGGCAGCCGGAACTCGACGTGCAGCTTGAAGTCCTGGTAGGCCTCCTTGGTGCGGATGTCGCCGCAGCAGACTTCCATGGCGCGGTCGCCGACCAGCGGCCACTGGGGAGTGCGTCCGTCGGTGTGCTGCCACGGTGAGCGGTCGGTGCCGTCGAAGAGGGTGGTTGTGTCGCCCCGCGGGTGGACGGCGAGCAGGTCGAGGTTGACGTGTCCGGTGTCGCCGTCGCCATGGCGGTAGGTGATGGTGTTGGCGCCGGCGCGCAGTTCGATCCGTTCGGCGCGGGTGGACCACCTGTCCCAGGTGCCGGTGCTCGGGAGTCTCGTCTGCCGCACCTCGCGGCCGTTGACGTGGACGGTCAGCGTCTTGGTCCCCGCGGCCGGATGGGGGCCGTTGGCGTAGCGCAGGCCGACGTCGTAGGTGCCACCCTTCTTGACCGTGACGTCGAAGGTGGTGGCGGCGCCCTTGGTGCCGTACCCGTCGACGAAGCCGCGCCCCGAGTAGGCGGAGTGGTTGTCGTTGGTGCCGGCGCCGCCTTCGAGCCGGGACTCCTCCGCCTCGTACAACGTCTGCTGTGCGGGGCCGGCGCCGGGGATGCGGTTCAGGGTGTACCACGCCTCGGTGCTCCACAGTTCCTTGCCGCCCTCGGCGGTGAAGGGGCGGGGCGAGCGCAGATGGACGACGCGTCCGGGCTTGAGGCCCGGGATGTCCAGGGTGACCTTCCTTCGGTCCGCGGCGAGCGTCGCCGCGCGTACCGGCAGTGTCTCCTCGTCCACCTTGGGGCCGCCGTAGGCAGCGGTCGGCACATAGCGCCACTGGGTGACGCGGTAGCGCGCGGCGAGCTTGTCGGCCGTCGCCCGGGAGACCGGCTTGGTGTACTCCAGCTCGAAGCCGGTCCTCGTGGCGCGCATGGTCTTGATGTCGAAGGCGTCGTCGGCCGCCGGTGTGAGCTTCTGGAGGCCGTGCTTCAGCTTGCCGGGCTGCCCCCAGTTGCCGCCGGCACCGAGGCCGCCTGCGTACAGGGCACCGTCGGGGCCCGTGCTGAGCCGGTTGACCCCGGCTTCGAGGCCCTGGGTGAAGCGGAAGACCGCGCCCTGGTACTCACCGCCGACCTTCTCCAGGGACGCTCGCTGGACTCCGCCGTACGTCACGTCACCGATGAGCATCTGCCCGGCGAAGGTGCCTTCCTTCAGGAGCAGCGGGGTGCTCGGTGAGTTGCCGATCTCGTTCTGCGGCAGCCACAGCACGGGCTGGGTGACGGGCCTGTCGTCGAACGGCCCGTCGGGGTTGGTGTGGTGGTTGAAGAAGCGGCCCTGTTTGACGTGCAGGAGTTTGGACGACGGCAGCCAGCCGCCCTGGTTGTCGGTGGCGAAGAGATCGCCGCCCGGTCCCCAGCCGATGCCGTTGGGGGTGCGCAGGCCGCCCGCCACGTAGGTGACGTCGCCGGTCTCGCGGTCGACCTTGACGGTGGTGCCGCGGTTCTTCGCGGGCTGCGGGTCGGTGGTGGCGCCGCCGTAGTCGATGGCGACGGACAGGTTCAGGTAGAAGTAGCCGTCGCGGTAGAGCAGGCCGAAGGCGAATTCGTGGAAGTTCTTGCCGAACGGCCAGGTCGCGACGGTCTCGTAGGCGTCGGTGACGTCGTCGCCGTCGGTGTCCTTCAGGCGGGTCAGCTCGTGCTTCTGCGAGACGTACAGCGAACCGTCGACGTACTTCAGGCCCATCGGTTCCTTCAGGCCGTCGGCGACCTTCTCGGTGGTCACCTTGTCGGGTCCCGTACCCCCGGTGACGTGGTCCAGGAGGTGGACCTCGCCCTCGGTGTTGTCGGTGCCGCCCCAGGTGGACACGGCGAGGCGGCCGTCGGGCAGCCAGTCCATCGCGGTGACCTGCGGTTCGAAGCCCTTCGGCCTGAGGTCGGTGAGCCGGTAGTCGGGGTGCACGCCGTTCAGCGGCAGGCCGTCGCCCGGTGACTCCGTGGAGTTGGCGCACTCCTTGCGGCCCGGGGCCGTGACCCGTACGACACCGGCGTCGGTGCTCAGGACCGAGTTCGGCACGACGGTGAAGTCGCTCGCGCCCGGCGGCCGCCAGGAGAGCGTGACCTGCTGCTCACCGCCCGCCTCGAAGTGCTCGATCAGCAGGGCGTGATGGCCCGCGGTCAGCTCGGCCGTGCCGTCCTTGGGTGTCGGGCCGTGCAGGCCGTCGTGCTCGATGACCCGCTGGTTGCCGATGACCAGTCGGGAGCCGTCGTCACTGGTGAGGCGGAAGGCGTAGGTGCCGTCCTCGGGAACCTGGATGTTGCCGATGGTCTGCGAGACGAAGTTGTCGGCGTGGCCCCCGAAGTCCCCGGGTTCCTTCCAGTCGACGTTCTGCTTCAGCTGGTCGGTGTTCGGCGTCTGCCCGGCCTTCAGTTCGCACAGCGTCTTGAGCGGCTGCTGCACGTCGTAGACGCGCTGCGTCACGCCGGGCTCCTGGGGCGGGAGTTCGACGAAGGGGCTCGGCTCCTCATCGGCGCCGGCCGGGGCCGCCCAGGCTGTCCCGGCGAGGAAGGAGGCGACCACCAGGAAGCTCAGACGGGCGCGGAGTCTTCGGTACGGCCGTGCGCTCATTGCTGCTCCCGGCGAGTACGGAGGCGATGATGGCGGAAGTACTGGCGTGGCGCGTGCGGTGGCTCGGGGCGGGACGCTAGCCAGCTTTCGCCGCGGCGGGAACCCCTTGCGCGACAAGGAACACGACTTTTTCTCGCGTCAGGACAAAGCGTGTACGCGAGCCGGGGTCGGCGGGGGCGCTGCCCACACCCGGGATGTGCCGCCACGTCCCCTCCCGCGCGAGGTCCTCGTTGCCGCGCCGCGGATCAGGGCGCCGCCGGGGCGTCCCCCGCGAGGCGCTCCGCCAGATACCGCTGGAACTGCCACAGCGGGCGCTCCAGATGGGAGAAGCGGCCGCCCGACGGGGCGGGGTCGGTGGCGAGGCCGCGCTGGACACCGCGGATGGCCACCAGGTCCTCCGCCTGGATCACCTTGAACTGCTCCTTGGAGGCCGCTACATACCCGTCGAAGCCGGGGTTCCGCTTGGCTTCGGCCGGGACCAGGACCGTGACGAGCGCGTCGTGCGTGTCCGGCCCCGTGGGCACCCAGCGCACGAAGGTCACGCTGTCGGGCAGCAGCGCGAGGACCATGTTCGGGAACACGCCCGCGACGGTCATCCCCGAGAGCTGGCGCATGCCGAGCCCAGGGATGGGCGTGCCCACCAGGCCCGCGCCCACCAGGTCCGTGCCCGCCAGGTCCGTGCCGTCCGGGTCCGTGCCGTCGGAATCCGTGCCGTCCGGGTCCTGTGGGAGCTCCATGCCGGACGCGAAGGGCGTGTACATGCTGAACCCGCGCCCCTCGCACTCGTCCACGACGGTGTCCTTGCCGGGCAGGATCCGATCGAGGGTGTTCGCGTGCGAGCCCATGTGGTGGTAGTTCTCCGAGCCGTTCTCGAACGCCACCTTCCAGTTCGCGGGGACGCCGTCCCAGCGCTCGGTGTACGCGACGACCAGGTCCGCGATGCGGTAGGGCGCGAGGGTGGCGTCCAGGTCGGCGAGCTGGGGGCCGAGCGGCGGCGCGTCCGGGTCGGCGCTCACCATGATCAGGCCCTGCCACACCTCCAGGCGGTACCGGGGCAGTCTGCACGCGGTGCGGTCGAACTCGACCTGGTTCATCAGGGGGGCGCCTGCGAGGCGGCCCGCGAACTCGCCGTTCAGGCGGTAGGTCCAGGTGTGGTACGGACAGGTCAGCCGCTTGAGCGAACCCTGGTCGGGGGTCGTCTCCGGCGGCAGGACGTCCATGAAGCGGTGCCTGCACACCCGGGACAGGGCGTGCAGGTCGCCGTTCTCGTCGCGCGTGATGACCAGCGGGGCGCCGAGGACGTCCGTGCGCAGATAGTCGCCGGGCCCCGCGACCTGGTCGACGTGGCCGACGCATACCCAGTCGCTGCCGAAGATGCGCTCCCCTTCAAGGCGGTGGAAGTCCGCACTGGTGTAGGCGCGGGCAGGGAGCGTCTCGCCGAGCTCCAGGGGCAGCGCGGCGAGCCGGGCCAGTTCGCCGAGCAGGGAGGGGAGCCCCATGGGTCCCACGGGTGCCCCAGGTCCCGCAGGCCCAGCAGGCCCAGCAGGCTCCGCAGATTTCCCAGGTCCCCCAGGTCCCCCAGGCCCGGCAGGCCCGGCAGGCCCCGCAGGTGAGGAGGGTCGCCGGGTGGGCCGGGAGGAGAGTCCGTCGTGCAGCATGGTGCCACCGCCTTCAGTCCGGGATCTCCTTCCATGCTCCGGCGCGGGCCGCCGACGAGGATCGACAGACTGGACGACATTCGGGTACACCCTTCGGCTTAGTCGGCGATCCGAATGGATGACGGCGCGCTCCCCCACCACGCCCAAGACTGGAGAGGGATCCCCGCAGGGCTCCCCCGCCCAGACCATCGAACACCCCTCGCGTGCAGCACATTTGTCCGCACATCCCCCTACAACGACTCCTTGACACCGTTGATTGGTATAGGCCAATATCCGGCTCGTTCCCCCGCTTCCACCGCGGCCGGCCGGGCCGCCGTTCCCGCACCCCGCTCTACGGAGGTCCCTCATGGCAAGCGACAGCGACCCGCGTCTGACCCGGCTGGCCAACTCCGTGCTCCAGCCGGGGTTCGTGGGCACCACCGCGCCGGACTGGGTGCGCCGCCGGATCGCCGACGGGCTCGCCTCCGTCGTGCTCTTCGGGCGCAACATCGAGAGCGCCGAGCAGGTCGCCGCGCTCACCGCCTCCCTGCGCGCCGAGAACCCCGACCTGATCGTCGCCATCGACGAGGAGGCCGGTGACGTCACCCGCATCGGCGCCCGCACCGGCGCCTCCTGGCCCGGCAACCTCGCCCTCGGCGCCATCGACGACACCGACCTCACCGAACAGGTCGCCCGCGACATCGGCCACCAGCTGCGCGCGATCGGCGTTTCGCTGGACTTCGCGCCCAGCGCCGACGTGAACTCCAACGCGATGAACCCGGTCATCGGCGTCCGCTCCTTCGGCGCGCTCACCGACGTCGTCGCCCGCCACACCGCCGCCTGGATCCGCGGTCTGCAATCGGCCGGGGTGGCCGCCTGCGCCAAGCACTTCCCGGGCCACGGCGACACCGACGTCGACTCCCACCACGGCCTGCCGCGGTTCACGGCCGACGCCGAGGAGATCGTCCGTACGGCCCTTCCGCCGTTCACGTCCGCAATGGACGCGGGTGTACGCGCCGTCATGACCGCGCACATGCTCGTGCCCGCGTACGACGAGGAGCTGCCCGCCACCCTCAGCGGCCCGGTCGTCAACGGCCTGCTGCGCGACCGGCTCGGCTTCACCGGCCTCGTCGTCACCGACGGCATCGAGATGAGCGCCGTGAGCGGCCCCTACGGCATCGGCGGCGCCACCGTGCGGGCGGTCGCCGCCGGAGTGGACGCCGTGTGCGTCGGCGGTGAGAGCGCCGAGGAGTCCACGACCGTCGACCTCGCCGACGCCCTCGTGCGCGCGGTGCTCGAAGGGACGCTGCCCGAGGAGCGGCTCGCCGAGGCCGCGGCCCGGGTGAGCGAGTTCGCCACCTGGTCGAGCGGCCTGGCACGGGCGGCCGAGCCGGAGGCGAAGCCGTCCGACATCGGCCTGGTCGCGGCCCGCCGCGCCGTCCGCGTCCACCGCGGCGGCACCGGCGCCGCGCTGCCGCTCGCGGCCGACCCGCACGTCGTCGAGCTCTCCCCGACCATGAGCCTCGCCGTGGACGGCGCCACCCCGTGGGGCGTCGGCGAGCCACTGCGCGCCCTGCGCCCGGGCACGACCTCCGTGCGCCTGTCCGAGGCCGAGCTGAGAGACCAGGACGACCTCCTCGACCGGCTCGCGCTGGCACCGGCGACCGGCAGGGACCTGGTCGTCGTCGTCCGTGACGCGGCCCGGCACCCCTGGATGTCCGAGGCGCTCGCCGGACTGGTGCGGCGCCGTCCCGACGCCTTCGTGGTGGAGATGGGCGTGCCCGCGGGCGAGCAGATCGGCGCGGTGCACCTGACGACGTACGGGGCCACGAGGGTGTCGGGCATCGCGGTCGCCGAGGTCCTCGTCGGCACCGTCTGAAGGGTCGCACCGGTGCGGCGCGGGCGAGCGGCCCGCCCCGCACCCCCCGGAACCGGCCGACGACACACCGTACCCACGGGCGCGCAGAGCCCAACGCGCCCCCATCGGGCGGGGGTTGACTTCAGCCCAGGTCTAGGCCATCTTGAGGGAAAACCGCACCTGGTCTAGTCCATTACGGGAGAGCGGCGCCGGCGTCAGGAACCGGCGTGGGCCCCCGGCAGGACGTCGACCGGTCGGCACCGTGCGTCCTCCGGAGCCCTTCGCAGGAGGCGGCGCCGAGCACCAGGTCGAGCACTAGGAGGTAGCACCACCGGCTCTGTCGACACCGAGATCCACGGCGTCCCGCGCCGACGCCGCCCCGGGCCCGTGCCACCGGCACGACCGTAGCCCCGTGGCCCGCGTCGGCCACGCCCCCGCACCCACGCAGACCCCGGATCCACCGGGGCATGTCGACATCCCGCACGCCCCCCGTGACCGGACGGCCCCGTCCCGTCGCGGCGAGCGGCACCCGGCCCTTGACCGGCCCGGCGGGCAGAGCGGCCCCCGGACCGCGACGACGGCAGCGCTCCCGCCGTACTCGTCGCCGCCTCCCCGTGAGGCCTCCCCCCATGCGCCGAACCGTGCAGCCGCGGTCTCCCCCGCCCTCTCGCCGCATCCACACGTACCCCTTCACCGCGACACCAGCCATGGAGGACCCCGCATGTCCACCCACGAGTTCCTGCACCGCGCCGCCTCCGACCGGCCCTATTTCAGCTCGGACGGCGAGTCGTACCTCGCGCAGTTCCCGCTCAGGGAGATCGTGAAGTCCCGCCCGCTGCGCGTCCTGAGCGAGGAGCAGTTCACCTTCTGGCAGACCTACGGCTATGTGGTGGTGGAGGAAGCGATACCCGCCCCGGCCGCCCGGAGCCTGCTCGACTTCACCTGGGACTTCCAGGGACTCGACCGGTCCCGGCCCGACACCTGGTACGAGGAGCGGGAGTTCCGCACGGACCTGGAGCGCGACCTCTACATCTACGGCTTCGTGGAGGCGTACCACCACCAGCTGATGTGGGACAGCCGGCAGACGCAGCGGGTGTACGACGCCTTCGTCGACGTGTGGGACTGCGAAGAGCTGTGGGTGACCCTCGACCGGCTCAACCTCAACCCGCCGAACGTCAAGAACCGTGACCGTGCGCTGATCGCCCCCACCGAAGAGGGCTTCGACATCGAGCTGCACTGGGACGTCGACTCCACCCGCGAGGTGCTTCCGCAGCGCGTACAGGGCATCATCGCGCTCCACGACACCCGCGCGGAGCTGGGCGGATTCCAGTGCTCGCCGGAGCTGTTCCGCCAGTTCGACCGCTGGAGGCTGGACCAGCCCGCGGGCCGCGACCCGGTGCGCCCGGGCACCGACCGGGCCGAGTTCCCCGTGGTGCGCCCCGAGCTGAGGGCGGGCGACCTCCTCATCTGGAACGGCATGCTGGCCCACGGCGTCGCCCCGAACACCTCCGACGACGGTGTCCGCGCCGTGCAGTACCTCTCCATGATGCCGGCGCTCGAGGAGCACCACGCGCTGCGCAAGTCCCGGATCGAGTCCTGGCGCAGCCTGTCCACGCCCGACTGGAACGCGACGCTCGTCGGCGACGCCACGCGGCACGAGTCCGAGCGCTACGGCAGAGCCGAACTCAGCGGGCTCGGCGAGAAACTCCTCGGCCTCAGCTCCTGGCACCCGGACAACGCCTAGTGGGGAAGCGAAGACACGCCATGCGCAAGATCTGCCTGACCCTGCCCACCAACAGGGCCTGCGCCCCGATGGTCACGGCCCTGCTCCAAGAAGCCCAGTACGCGGTACGCGCCTTCGCCGTCGAGGTACACGTGCTGATCCTGGACTCCTCGGCGCCCGGGGCCTTCGCCGAGCACGCCCGCGCGGCCGGGGCGGCGCACGGCGCGCCGCACCTCGTCGTCCACCACCTCGACGAGGACGCCCAGCGCGCCTTCCTGCGGGAGGCGATCCGCGGGTCCGGCCTCCTGAAGCCGGACCTGCTGCTCGATCTGATGCTGCCCGACGCCGTGTCGTACGGGGCCTGCACCAACCGTGCCTTCCTCGTCGCCGCCGCCCTCGGCTGCGAGTCGGTCCACCGCAGGGACTCCGACAGCACCTACCAGGTCCTGGACGGGCAGCCCGTGTACCCCGTCCACCACGAGCTGACGTCCCTCGGCAAGCGCGCGGCCGAGGCGGCCGACGGTGTCGCCGCGAGCACGCTGGAGGCACACCACGCGGACAAGCCGGTGGTCCTCGTCGGCTCGTCGTTCATCGGCGAACTGTCGGTGGACATCGGTGAGATGTACGCCATCGACCGCGAGGTCTTCCGCGACGTCGTCGGCCTGTGGGCGCCCTTCGACTGGACGGACGAACAGAAGCGGGAACTGGTCGACGAGTCCTTCCGCGGCGCCGGGCACGAACCGTTCACCGCGGACGAGGCGCTCCTCACCCTCGTCGACCCCATGCGCGTCGACATGTGCAACGTCAGCTTCCACCAGGTCCACGAGCGGGTGCCGCTGCCCCCGGCCACCGACACCATCGGCAGCGACTACTTCCTGCTGCACCTGGTGTACGACGCCACGCTGCCCGGCGTGCTGCACAACCGCAACATCGTGAACTTCTACACGGGCGAGCGCAGGACCGACGCCGGGTTCGTCGCCTACCAGAACCGGTTCGTGAAGTTCTTCCTCTCCATGCTGTACCTGAACTTCGTCTACCGCGGGATGACGGCCGCGGGCCCCGGCCTGCTCGACGACGACCACCAGGTGCGCGTGGAGCGCGTGGCCGCACTCGTGCGCGAGAGCACCCTCCTGGACACGGCGGAGAACACCGAGCGCCTTCGCGTCCTCGACCGCTCCTACCGGAGACTCGGCGGCAAGTACGCCGCCTTCGCCGACTCCCTCGCGCCCCGGCGACGCCGCCTGCTCGACGAGGCACGCCAGGACATGGAGGACTTCGCCCTGCTCATCGAAGCCTGGGCGGCCCTCGTCGAGGCCGCGCGCGCCACGCCCCTCAGCCGACTGCACGCGTAGCGGAACGGGTCAGCCACCATGTACGACACGACCACGCCCCAGTTGCGTGCGGCCCTCGCGGCCGCCACGGAGGACCTGCTCGTCTACGACCTTCCCGGCATCGCGGACCGCCACGACTCCCTGGTGCGCGAACTGCCCGGGGCCGCCGTCCGGTTCGCGATGAAGGCCTGCCCCGTCGACGAGGTCCTCACCTGTCTGGCTGGGCGGGGCGCCGGGTTCGACGCGGCGAGCCCGCACGAGATCGCCCAGGCCCTCGCGACCGGCACTCCGGCCGACAGGATCCACTACGGCAACACCATCAAGTCCGACCGGCAGATCACCGAGGCCCATCTCCTCGGCATCAGGGACTTCGCGACCGACAGCGTGGAGGACGTCCGGGCGATCGCGGAGTTCGCCCCCGGCTCCCGTGTGTTCTGCCGGCTCTCCACCGACGGCGACGGCGCGCTGTGGGGCCTCAGCCACAAGTTCGGCTGCTCCCCCGCCGACGCGCTGCGCGTCATGGAGGAGGCACGCGCGGCGGGTCTGACCCCGTCGGGTCTTTCGGTGCACGTCGGCTCGCAGCAGATGACGGCCGAGGCCTGGTCGGACGCGTGCGACCGGATGGCCGACGTGCTCGATGCCCTGCGGCGGCGCGGCATCGCCCTGGACCACATCAACCTGGGCGGCGGGCTACCCGCCCTCGGCTACCGCGACCGGCTCGGCACGCCCCTCGAACCACCCCTGGACAAGATCTTCGCCGTGATCAGGGAGGGCATGCAGCGGTTGCGCGCCGTCGCCGGGAGGCCGCTGGACTTCGTCATCGAGCCCGGCCGCTATCTGGTGGCCGACCACGGCGCGGTGCGCGCGCACGTGTCCCGCCTCACCGCCCGCGGGCAGCTCGACGGCGAGCGCCAGTACTGGCTGTACCTGAGCTGCGGCAAGTTCAACGGCCTGTACGAGATGGACGCCCTCCAGTACACGCTGGTGTTCCCCGGCCACCGGGGCGGCGACTTCGTCCCGGCCGTCGTCGCGGGACCGACCTGCGACAGCGACGACGCGTACAGCCACGAGGGCAGCCCGGTCCAGGTCCCGAGGACGGTGGCGTCCGGCGACCCCGTGTGGATCCTGTCGTGCGGTGCCTACGCCACGAGTTACACCACCCAGGGCTTCAACGGCTTCGGCCCGCTGCCCTACACCTGGATACGCGAGGACCCCGGCGTCCACGAAGACCGTGCGGACAGTGCCGCCCCGCCCGCAACCGTCCCGGGAGGATCGCGCTAGATGGTCCACGACGTACGCATCCGGCACATCGCCGAGGGCGACTGGGGCGGCATCACGGAGTTGGAGGCAGCGGTGTACACCGACCTCGGTCTCTCCGAGGGCCGCGCGGCACTGGAGTCGCGGGCCCGTGCCTCACCGAGCACCTGCTTCGTGCTCGACCGCGCAGGGGAGCCCGCGGGCTATCTGCTCGCCCTGCCCTATCCGCCGTTCCAGTCGCCGGATCTGGCGCGGGCCGAGGAGACGGCAGCGGCGGGCGCCGCCCCCGTCCCCTCGGCGAACCTGCATCTGCACGACCTCGTCGTCGCCGAGGACCACCGCGGCCACGGGCTCGCCCGGCGGCTCCTGCGCCACCTCGCCTCGACCGCACGGGCGCAGACGTACGAACAGATCTCCCTGGTCGCCGTCGCCGGGAGCGAGACCTTCTGGACGGCACAGGGATACCGGGCCCATCGGGAGATACCGCTCCCGGGGAGTTACGGCACCGACGCGGTGTACATGTCCGCGGCCGTGCCGGAAGGACGACGAGGCTGAAGAGACTGATGAAGATGTTGCTCGTTCGCGATGAGTTCCGCCGCGCACAACTGGCCATCGCGGCGCTGTTCTGCGTCCTGGGTTTCCAGTACGCGACGTGGGCGGCGCGGCTGCCCGCGCTCAAGTCCAAGCTCGACCTCTCCGAGGCCGAGCTCGGGCTGCTCCTGATGGCCTGCGGCGTGGGCGCGGCGGCCTCCTTCCCGCTGGTCGCAGCGCTCAGCAGACGCTGGGGATCACAGCGCCTCGCGCTCCTTTCGGCGCTGTTCCTCGGGGTGCTCCTGCTCGCCCTGGCCGCCGCGCCGAACTATCCGGTGGCGCTCGCCGTCATGTGCGCCGACGGCCTGGGCGTCGGGTGTCTGAACGTGGCCATGAACGCGCAGGGCGCCGCCCTCGAGTCCCGGCACAGGCGCACCGCCATGTCGCAGCTGCACGCCACGTTCAGCGCCGGATCGCTGGGGGCGGCGCTGCTCGCCTCCGGGATGAGCGCGCTCAGCCATTCGGTGGCGCTGCACTTCGGCGTCGCCGCCGTGCTCGTCATCCTGCTGACGCTGTACGCGCAGCCCTCGTTGCTCCCCGAGGAGCAGCCCGCCGGGCCGCCCCCGGGCGAGACCGCCGACGGCGCCGCGGGCGGAGCCGAGGGCGGGGCGGCGGCGAAGAAGCGGCGCACCTGGACCGTCCCCTCCCGGGTCACCTTGTGGATGGGCGGCGCGATGGTCTTCGGCACCGTCGCGGAGGGCGCCATGAACGACTGGTCGGCGCTGTACATGAAGGAGGTCGCCGACGCGTCAGCGCGCCTCGCGCCCCTGGGGATCGCCGTCGTGTCGGTCATGATGGTCCTCGCCCGGCTCTTCGCCGACGGCTGGCGCACCCGCTGGGGCGACGCCCGCGTCGTGCGCGTGGGCAGCGTCCTGGCCGCGGTGGGCCTCGCGTTCGCGCTCCTCGCGGGGGGTGTCGTGCCCGCCCTGATCGGCTTCGCCTGCATGGGCCTCGGCATCGCCGCCGTGACTCCGTGCGTGTACGTGGCGGCGGCACGGCAGGGCCCGGACGCCCTCGCGCTCGTCGCGGCCATGGGCACGACGGGCCTCCTCGCCGGTCCCCCGGTGATCGGTTTCATCGCCGCCGGGAGCAGCCTGGTCTGGGGCATGGCGGCGGTGGCGGTCTCGGCGTCCCTGGTGTCCGTGTGCGCGTCCCGGATCCGCTGGACGGCGACCGCGGTGACGGAGGCCAAGGTCTGAGACGACGCGCACGGCGGGCCCGGCCCGCGCGGGTTACCGCTCGCCGTCCGCGAGGGCCCATCGATCGCGTCCCAGGACCCGCAGGGCCCGGTCGAAGGTCGAGTCCCTGTGGTGCTCGAACTCCTCGTCGGTGAAGACGGGTTCGCTCAGGTGCGGGGGGATTCCCGGGCCGTCGAAGGTGGTTCCCGACCGGGTCAGGAACTCCTCGTTCGGCAGCCAGGCCGCCATGCCGTTGGGCAGTCTGCGCACCAGGACGTCGGAGAAGACGCCCTGGGTGTGCTGTCCGACACGCACGGTGGTGCCGGGCCTGTCGATCAGCGACTGGGTGAACGTCTCCCCCGCGCTCACCGTCGAGCCGCCGGTGAGAACGGCGACGGGGCCGGTATAGCGGGGCCCGTGGGCGGGGGTGACGCGTGCGGGCTGGGGGCGGGTGTGTCCGGTGGGGTCGGCGGGGTCGTTGCGGGCCCGCTTGGAGTACGCGACGTAGCCGGTGTCGGTGAGGCGCCCCGCGAGGCGCAGCCCGAGGGCGTCGGAGCCGCCGCCGTTGATCCGCAGGTCGATGACCAGTCCGTGCAGGCGCCGGGTGCGCTCCTCGGTGAAGACGGTGGCCAGGGCCCGGTCGAGCTCGGCGAGGTGCGCGCTGAAGGGGGCGGCCGGGCCCGCGTACCCGCTGAATCCGGAGACCCGCAGGTACCCCTGGCCGCCGGGCAGGTCGGCGTAGGTGATCCGTCCCTCGGCGAAGTCCGTCACGTTCTCAGCGCCCTTCAGGTCGCGTCGGAGTACCAGCTCCTTCACCCGGGCGTCGAGTTCCGGCGAGGGCACCGCGGTCCCCGTCCGGGGCCGGGCGAAGCGCCGGTCGCCGTCCTGCACCATGACGTGCGCGTCCTCGAGCGGCGCGACCATCTCTGAGAACAGCGCGAACAGTTCCTCGCGGGTGGTGTCGGCGTGCACCTTCGGCCGGTACCGGTCGCGCACGGCGTGCCAGTCGACGCCCCGGGCGGCGAAGAACGGGTAGTTCTCCTCGAACGACTGCCAGAAGACGTCGAAGGAGGCCACGGGGCCCCGCGGCGCCGGACGGGTGCAGGCGGCGGGGAGCCTGTCGATCCGTCGCAGCTCCTGGTGGCCGACGGAGCTGTCCGTGCGCAGCGTCGCCCGGTCGCGCCCGTGCGCCCTCCGTACCGTTAGCACGGAGCCGTCCAGGGTGTACCGGCCGGGGCCCGTCCGCCGCGCCGTCTCGCCCTTCACGCAGCTCACCGACGTGGTCTGGTACTCCTGAAGCGTTCCGTGCCGAACCGCCCAGACCGTGCCGTATCCGTCCGTACGCCACAAGCCGTGAATTCCCGACTCCGCCGCACGCGTTACCGGTGCTGCCTGCGCGGGAGCCGCCGCTGTCGCTGCGACGGCGGCCCCCGCCGTGAGCGTCAGAGCCGTCACCACGGCCGTCGCCGTTCTCATGTGCTGCCTTTCGTCGCCGGTGTCCGTACCTGGTCGCAGGCCGGACCAGGTCGGTGCCCCGACCCGCGTCCACGATGGCGCACGCCGTGCCGCGCGCCCATCCGGCTGCCCCGAGCCCCACGGTGGGGACAGCCCCCGAGGGCCCGGAAAACGTGACCCGGCTCTCAATGCCCTCGTCGAGGTTTCTGTTATCCCGCCGCGGCGCGCAGGATCTCCCAAACAGCGGGGGTCACACGGACACCAGGACAGGAGAAGCGTTGTGGAGCACGATCGGCGCAAGCGCGAGCAGGTCGACGGCGCCGAGCTGGCCGCTCTGGTCGCCGCCGCGCGGACGGGCGACGCACAGGCGCGGCACGACCTCGCGGCCTCCTTCCTGCCGCTCGTGTACAACATCGTCGGCCGTGCCCTCGGGGGGCACGCGGACGTCGACGACACCGTGCAGGAAGTGATGGTGCGGATGCTCCGCGGGCTCCCGGGCCTGCGGGACCCCGCGTCGTTCCGGTCCTGGCTCGTGGCCATCGCGATGAACGAGACCCGCCGCCTCCAGCAGCCGACGCCGGTGGACAGCGGCCTCCAGGACGCGTACGACGTTCCGGATCCCGGCAGCGACTTCACCGACGTCACCATCCTGCGGCTCGGCCTGTCCGGCGAGCGCAAGGAGGTCGCGCAGGCGACCCGCTGGATGGACGACGACTACCGGGAACTGCTCGCCCTGTGGTGGCTGGAGGCGGCCGGGGAACTCTCGCGGGCCGAGGTCGCCGCGGCCCTCGGCCTCACCGCCGAGCACACGGCCGTACGTATCCAGCGCATGAAGGCGCAACTGGTGTCCGCCCGCACCGTGGTGCGCGCCCTCGCGGTGACACCGCGCTGCCCCGGCCTCACGGAGCTGACCGCGTCCTGGGACGGCGGGCCCTCCGCGCTGTGGCGCAAGCGGCTGGCGCGCCACACCCGCGCGTGCGCCGCGTGTACGGGGCACGGCGCACGCCTCACTCCCGCCGAGGGACTGTTGGCGGGCCTCGCACTCGTACCGCCGCTGGCCGCGGGCAGCTTCCTCGTGGCCGACCCGGCCGTGACCGTCCCGACAGCCCACGCGCAACCCGTCCAGCACGCCGAGCCCGTCCAGCACGACGAGCCCGCCGAGCCCGCCGAGCCCGCCGAGCACACGGTCCACCTTCAGCACACGGACCGCTTGCAGCACACAGACCGCATCCAGCACGCCGAACACCCGCAGTACCGCCATCCGACCGACGACACCGAGGCGATCCCCCACACCATGAACCCACAGGATCCGATGGACCCGCAGGCCGCCCAGCAGCACTGGACGTCCGACGACGTCACGGCCATCTCCCCGCCCGGCACCGGCTCCCGCGGTTCGCGCGCCGAGCTGCGGCAGGGACGGCGCACGTCGCGGCGCCGCAAGCAGGCGGTCGCGGCCGGCGCAGGCATAGCGGCGATAGCCACCCTCACCGCCGTCATGCAGCTCGGCACGGACGGCTCCGAGTCCCCCGACAAGAGCACGGCCGCCGCCCTGAGGACGGACGAGCCCGCCCCGGCCGACTCGGAGCCGTCGCGCACGCCGGAGACGAAGCGGTCCCCCTCCGCGTCCCCGTCGAAGACGAAGGCGAAGCCCAAGACGAAGACGGAGGCGAAGTCGGCCGAGCCGAAGAAGTCCGCCGAGGCGGAGCGGAAGCCGCGGGGCACGACGAAGACCGGGCCCAAGAAGCCGAAGCCGCCCTCCGCGCCCCCGAAGACGCGCCGCCCGAGCGCCACGCCGGCGCCACCGGCACCCTCCGGCTCGACCGCGCAGCAGGTCCTGCGGCTCGTCAACGACGAACGCCGCGAGGCCGGGTGCCGTCCGCTCACCTACAACAGCAAACTCGCCACGGCAGCCCAGCGGCACTCCGCGGACATGAGGGCGCGCGGCTACTTCGACCACACCTCCCCCGACGGCACCGACCCGGGCAAGCGCATCACGGCCGCCGGGTACCGGTGGAGCACGTACGGCGAGAACATCGCCCGCGGCCAGCAGGGCGCCGCCTCCGTCATGACCTCCTGGATGAACAGCGAGGGCCATCGCGCGAACATCCTCAACTGCTCGTTCAAGGAGCTGGGCGTGGGCATCGAGCGGGGCTCCGGCGGCCCGTGGTGGACCCAGAACTTCGGCGCCCGCTGACCGCCGCGGAAAGGGGCGCCGAAGGGGGCACCCAAGGCGGCACCGGGGGACGGTGACAGGGCACGGGGCGGGGCGTAGAAGCCTTGCGCCCGATCACGTTGGGTCTGTCCCTCGGCGCCGGGACCCGCTTCTGGACGGCGATCAACGATCAGCGGCCAACCCCTGGAACTGATCGCGGGACCCACCGCGGGACAGCACTCCTGAACCTGCGTCCCGTCCCCACCCCGGGCAGCTCCGGTCCGCCGCCCCCCCCAGCGGCGGACCGGAGCACGGCGACCCGGCCGCCGTCACTGGCCCACCCGTCCGTCGACGCACTCGCGCAGCAGATCGGCGTGCCCGCAGTGCCGGGCGTACTCCTCGATCCTGTGCACCATGAGCTCCCGGACCGAGGTCCTGTCCTTCCCCAGTCGCTCGCCCAGGTCCGGGTGCTCGGCCAGCGCGGCGTCGGTCGCGGCCTGCTCGCGTGCCAGATCGGCGTACGCGGCGTCGACCACGGCCTGATCGGCGACCGCGCCGTGGAAGTCCGCGTCCTTCGGGCCGTACAGCTTCGGTTCCGGATCGCCCTCGTGGATCCAGTTGCGCCAGTCCCGCTCCACCTCGACGAGGTGCCGCACCAGGCCGAGCAGCGACATCGTCGACGGCGGGACCGAGCGGCGGGCCAGCTGCTCCGCGTCCAGGCCCTCGCACTTCATCAGCAGGGTGAGGCGGTAGCCGTCGAGGAAGTCGAGCAGCGTCGGGAGCTCACCGTCCGGACCGGCGCCGTCACTGTCGCGGGGGTCGTCGTCCGGGTCCGCCCACATGTCGGGGTGGACGGTCGATCGGGTCCATCGCGCGGGGTGATCACTCATGCGTGCCATGTTCGTCCGCGCGGGCCCGGCCCCGCCACCGCTTTATCCGTCCGGCCAGTGCTGTCCGCGGCCCGGCCTGTGCTGTACGCGGCCCGCGCCCCGGCACCCGCGGTCCTCACCGGGGCCGTGACCTGGAACTGTAGGGTGGGCTCCCTGCCTGGTCAGGGGCTTGTTGGCGGGAGGCAGGCGGTGCCACTCGGGTGACACCCGCGTACAGGTCGTTGTTCGGGGCAGGCGATTGATGTCCAAGAGCCTCAAAACGACGGGAGGTTGCCATGGTGCATCCCCCAGAGGAGCAGCGGGTGTTCCGCGAATGGAAGCAGGAGGGACCGACATCGGCGGCGCAGGCCCGTGCGATGGCGGAAGACTTCATGGCAGTCGTCGGATACGGGGACGAGAAGCAGCGCGAGGCGGTGCTGCTCGTCGTGTCGGAGTTGGTGACCAACGCGCTGCGGCACGCCCGCGGCGTGACCGCGTTCCGCCTCAGCCATGACGCACACGGCCTCACCGTGTCGGTGCGGGACGCCGAGGACCGGCCGCCCAAGGAGCAGCCGCTCGACCCCGGGCGGCCCGGCGGTTTCGGCATGCACCTGGTTCGCAGTCTCACGGGTGGCGTGGAGGTGCTGCGGCGCCCCGGCGGCAAGAGCGTCCGGGCGACCGTCCCACGCCCCCTCGTCGGCAGCCTGTGAAGGCCCCGTACGTACGCAGAAAGCCCAGCCCGGAGAACGGCGAAAGCCCGGAGAGACCTCCCTGGGGCGTCGAGACCCTCAGAGGCGTCGGTCTCCCAGAAGCATCGGCACTCCCAGAGGCATCGGCCTGTGACGAAGCCGACACATCCGCGCCTGCGGAACGCAGGTAAAAATCGCGGTACGGGGCAGGTGTCGTCCCAGTGCAGCACGGACAGGCCGAGTCGGGCGATGACCGCCCAGAGGGAGTGCGCGTATGGACGGTCGCTTCTCGGTCGTCGCCGTCGCCCCGGACCCCGGGGCGACGCGGAGCATATGGCGCCTCCAGGGTGAGCTCGACCTCGCAGGCGTACCCCGGCTCACCGAGACCGCGGGCAGCGGGCTCGGCACCGGCGGGCGTACCGTCGTCCTCGACTGCCGTGACATCACGTTCTGCGACTCCAGCGGCCTCAACGTCCTGCTGAGACTGCGCGAACAGGCCTCCCGGTCGGGGGCCCGTCTCGTCATCGCCCGGCCCTCCGAGACCGTCCGGCACCTGCTGCGGCTGACCCACACCGACTCGGTGTTCGACATCGCGGACGCCGTCACGGAAGCACCCGTCCGCCATGGTTGACCAGCGCTCGGACCCCGAGCCACGGATATCGGTCACCGAGAGCGCGACGGCGGCCGAGCGTAAAGTGGCGGCCAAGGAGCAGGAGATATCCGAGCTCCGCGCGGAGGTCGGCCAGCTCAAGCACGCGGTGCGCGCCCACGCCACCGTCGACCAGGCCATCGGCGCGCTCGCCGCGATCTCCAACATCCGCCCCGAACAGGCGTGGGACGTCCTGACGGAAGTCTCCCAGCACACGAACACCAAGCTCCGGCTCGTCGCCGAGCAGGTCGTCGAGTGGACCTGCGACGGCGAGCTGAGCGACGACGTACGCCGGGCACTGCGACGGAGCCTCGCCCGTCAGGAGCCGTGCGCGGCCCCGAGCAGCTGAAGCCGCGACCGGAGATCCGCCGGGCCGCATCCGGTGACCGCGCCCCGGCGGCGCCCCTGTGTCCCTGACACCCCCGGTACCCCTGGTACCCCTGTTCCCGCGGGCGACCGCGGGAACAGGGGGAGAGCTCACTGCCGAACCCTCCCGGGAGCAGATCGGTCGCGAACCCTCTGCGGCACCGGGTTTCCAGATTGCGCAGGTCTATCCTGTCTACTCCTGTCTATTCATTTCTCCCCTGATGTGCCGTGCCGGCGCCCTCCGCCGTGCCCGTCCTGCGTACCGCGAGGGCCAGGGTGTCGTCGGCGTGCAGTATCACCGCGTGCATCTCCTTGGCGATCTCCCCGGTCAGCCGCGTCGCGGACAGGCCCGCGTGGCGGCGCGCGGCCGCCCTGAGCCTGGCCTCGCCCTCCAGGGGATCCCTGCGGCTCTCGGTGAGGCCGTCGGTGTACAGCAGCAGGAGGTCACCGGGTTCGAGGCGTGTCCTGCGGACCTCCTCGCTGCCGGGCAGGGGGAAGCCGATGCCCCGGCCCGGGGTGTCGAGGAACGCGGTATCGCCGTCGCGGCGGACGAGCAGTGCCGGCGGGTGGCTGCCGTTGGCGAGGTGGACGTCGCCGGTCGCGGGGTCCACGCGGGCCAGCAGGACGGTCGCCATGATGTCCGGGTCGAACGGTGTGAGGGCCGCGTTCGCACGGGCCACGATCGACTTCAGGGCGTGGCCCTCGAGGGCGAGGGTGCGCACGGCATGGGTCACGGTCAGCGCGCTGCGGGTGCTGCGGACGCCGTGGCCGAGGGCGTCGACGACCGTGATGTGGACGGTGCCGTCGGGCAGGACGAACCAGTCGTAGAGGTCACCGCCGGTGGGGGCCTCGGTGTCGGCGGGGGCGTAGTGCACGCCGAGTTCGACGCCGGCCACGTCGAGGACCGGCGGCCGCAGCGCGTCCTCCAGTTCCCGCAGGACCCGGCCGTGGGCGCGGCGCAGCTCCTGGTCGCGCTCGTCGAGCTGGACGTAGAGGGCGAGCACACCGTTGTTGGTCTCGGAGAGCTCGTGCTTCAGGAGGCGGTGTTCCGCCTTGAGCGCGTCGATCTGCGCGAGGGCGACGCCCAGTTCCTTCAGGAGCATCTCGCTCTCGTCCGTGGGGTCCGAGGGCTCCGTCGTCGCCGCCGCGGCGGACCGCCCGGGTCGCACGGCGCGCCCGTCCTGCGCGGAACGGGGGTGCGGCGCGCGGCCGACCGCCGCTCCCCTTCGGCCGGTCCCTTCCGGCCGGGCGGCCCCTTCTGCCCGGTCGGTCGGCTCGGACCGGTCGTTCCGGTCGGCCAGGGCCAGGGGGATCCGCCACGTGACCGTACGCGGTGACGTGCTGTGGGCAGCGAGCGGCAGCTCGCCCGCCGCGGGGGCGTCGGCGTCGCAGTCGGGCCGGTCGAGCGTGACGACGAGCACGCTCCGCTGTCCGTCGGCGCACCGCTCCCTGCTGGCGCTGAGGGCTACCGTCCGATCGGCGCCGATGGCCGGTTCGGCGACGATGGTGGCGGCGAGCGCGAGCCGGGCCCGTACCTCCGTGTCGACGTGGTGGTCGGCGGCGAGCATGCGCACGGCCTGTCTGAGCGCGGGCAGCGTCCGCAGGTCGGTGGCGGTCATCGGGGCCTCTGCAAGGGTTGTTTGACGACGAGGACGGTCGCGTCGTCGCGGGAGCGGCGGTGTCCGTGGACGAGGGCGGTGGCAAGCAGGGGCGGCGGCAGCCGCAGCACGAAGGGGTCGGGGGCCCGCGCCCACCGTGCGTCGACGCCGTCGGTGTGCAGCACGGCCGTGGCGCCGGGGGGCGCGGCGATGCGGCGGACCTGCGGCGTCGGCATGTTCCAGCCGACGACGCCCGGCTGGCCGCTGAGCTGGGGTCCGACCTCGTCGGCGGACAGCAGGACCGCGCGTACGTTGCCCACACCGCAGTAGAGGACGTCGCCGTCGTGCAGCCGCAGCACCCCGACAGCGGCGCCCCTGGAGTGGCGCAGGGCGCGGTTCGTGGCGCCGAGCAGGGCGGGCAGCTCGGCGTCGGGTGTCCGGTGGAAGCAGCGCAGGGCGAGCTGGGCGGCTTCCTGCGCCTGCGCCCCGTGGCCGAGGCCGTCGACAACGAAGGCGGTCAGGCCGTTCTCGCCCGTGGCGGTGGCGGAGGCGTCGCCGCAGTGTTCCTCGCCCTCGGCGGGCAGCCGCAGCGAGCCGACGGGCCGGGCGGCGGCGGGATCGGACAGGAGCCGGGCGCAGACGAGGGTGCCGTGGTGCTGCCTGGTGCGGATGGTGAACGAGGTCGCGATGCGGCTGACGGCGCCGAGGCCCGCGCCGAGCGAGTTGGTGGTGGTGTAGCCGTCGGCCAGGCACCGCTCCAGTTCGCCCATGCCGGGGCCGCGGTCGGCGGCGAGGATCTCGATGCCCTCACCCGGGGTGAGCGGCTGGAGGTAGAGGCTGCCGCCGCTGGCGTGTTTGGCGATGTTGCTGGCGAGTTCGGAGGCGACGACGGCGGCACGGTCGGGCATGGCACCGGGCAGCCCGCACCGCCGGGCGAGGGTACGGGCCGTGGCGGCGGCGAGGTGCACGGCGCTGAAGTGGTCGATGGGGACGGCCCTGGTGGGCTCCGCGAGAGGGGCGCCCGACGGGTCGTGGGTCATGGGGCGCGCCTGTTGTTCCAGCGGGTGGCGGTGACGACGGTGCCGCGCCCGGCGGCGGAGCTGAGCGTGAACTCGTCCATGAGGCGGCGGGCGCCGCCCAGACCGTGGCCGAGGCCCGCCCCGGTGGTGAACCCGTCGGTGAAGGCCTTCTCGATGTCGTCGATGCCGGGCCCGTCGTCCTCGACGGTCAGCCGGACGCCGGTGGTGCCGAGCCTGCGGACGATGTCGAGGGTGAGGGTGCCGCCGCCCCCGTGGACGTAGGCGTTGCGGGCCAGTTCGCTCGCGGCGGTGACGACGCGGGTCTGGTCGACGATGCCGAATCCGGCGTGCAGGGTCGCGGCCCGCACCGCGTGCCGGATGCTGAGCAGATCCTCCTCGCTGGCCACCGGGTGGGTGCTGGAGTCCGTGGCGTGATGCGCCGGCGCGACCTCGTCGGCGCGCTGCGGCGCCCGCGTCGTGCCTGCGTGGGATCGGGTCATCGCGCCTCCCCGGCACGCGCGGGGGCGGTCCTGTGCCAGCCGAGTGCGGTCAGGCCCTGCTCGGCGCTGAGGGCCGTCTCCACGCCGGACAGCTCGATGCCGAGCTCGACCAGCGTGATGGCGACGGGCGGCCGCATGCCCGCCACGATGACACGGGCACCCAGCAGCCGCGCCGTCGTGGTGAGGTGCGTCAGCATGCGGGCCACGAAGGAGTCGATCAGCTCGAGGCGGGAGATGTCGATCAGTACGCCGCGGGCGCCCGTGGAGCTGATGGTCTCGGTCAGCTCCTCGGTGAACGCCATCGCCGACTTGTCGTCGAGCTCGTTCAACAGGCCGCTGACCAGGACGTCCCCGAGCTGGAGGATCGGGACACCGGCGGCGGGGCGGCCGTTCACCGGCCGTCAGCTCCGTCGGGGCCCGGCGCATCGGTGATCTTGATGGCGGCGGCGAGGGCGTCGGCCAGGGTCGCACGGGTCAGGATCGTGGACAGGTCGATGCCGAGCTGGGCGATGGTCTGCGCGATGGGCGGCCGGATGCCGCTGATGACGCAGTCGGCGCCCATCAGGCGGACCGCCTTCACGGTCTGCATCAGATGCTGTGCCACGGCCGTGTCGACGGTGGGGACACCGGTGATGTCGATGATGGCGACCAGCGCCTCGTCGTCCTGGATGGCCTGGAGCAGGTTCTCCATCACGACCTGGGTGCGCGCGGTGTCCAGGGTGCCGATGAGCGGGACGGCGAGTACCTGGCGCCACAGGCGGACGACGGGCGTGGACATCTCGAGGAGCTGGTGGCTCTGGCGGCGGATGATGGCTTCGCGGCCCTCGACGTACACCTCGAAGGAGAGCGCGCCCGCGACGTCCAGGAGCTGGTTGATCAGGACGGCGGCGGCGAGCAGTTCGTCGCTCTCCCGGGTGGTGCCGCGCACGGACTCCAGCAGCGCCTGCTTCAGGGCGAGGACCGCGAGCGAGGTCACGGTCGGTGAGGCCCCGCCGCGCGCCCGGCGCAGCGAGAGGTCGGTCACGATGCGGTTGAGGTCCCGGTCGCTGTGGGCGAGACGGCGCACGGGCGCGTCGCCCGCGAGGGCCGCCGCGAGGGCGGCGACCAGGGCGTCCGCCTCCTCGTGCAGCTCGCTCTCCGTCAGGTCGCTGCCCAGTACGGCCTGTTCCAGCTGGAGCTGCACCCATCGGTCCGCGATGGCGTCGGCGTTCGCACGCAGCACTTCGGTCACGCGTGCCCGTGCCTCGGAGTCGACGGAGTCGCCGGTAGTCGCGGTGTCGCTGGTAGTCACAGACCAAACCTCTCGCATCCGGAGGTCCGTCCGTACAGACCTCGTGTCCTTGCACTGCCACCGTGGACCGGACCGCCGGGAGGAGCGCGCAGCGCCTCCCGCGGCCGTCCGGGCGTCTTGTTCGGCACCCGACAGTTTCCGCTCGGCAACTGTATCCATACGGCAACAATCCTGCCGTCACCGGCCCCGCGGTCCGCAAGCGCTCCCAGCTCATTGGCACTTACGAGTGGCGCGGGAACGGGCGATCGAGAACACGCGCGTGCGGTGGGTGCGCCGGGACACCGGACGACCCCCGTTCCGCGCGTTCCCTCACGCCGTCCGGGCAGGCCCTTCCGTTTCCCCCGTAACGGGCGATGTATGCATCCGCGTGGTGGGCGTCTTGTCGGCACACTCCCGGAAGCCGCTCAGGCCCTCGACCAGACAGGCGCGCGCGGGGCCCGACATCCCGGCGATCACGGCCGTCAGCGCCTTCTCGCGCCGACTGCGCAGATCGGCGAGGTACGTACGCCCGGGCCCGGTGAGGTGCAGCGTCAACTCCCGGCGGCTGACCCGGCTCTGGGTGCGCTCGACCAGGCCCAGCGCCTGCAACCGGTCGCACAACCTGCTCACCGAGGACGGGGCCGCGCCCAGCAGGCCGCCGAGCGTCCGCAGATTGATGCCGTCCTCGCGCTCCAGGACGTACAGAACCCGGAGCTGCGACGTCGAGACGGGCGCGGGCGGGACGGAGTCCCTGCCGCGCTCCCACAGCACCTCGAGGAGTTCGATCACTTCACGAGCCGCGGATGCGGCATCCTGGGGACGCCGCTGCGAGGATCCCGGGTTCACGCCCATGTCTCCACTCTCCGTATCGGCCTGGCCGGGCCTCGCAGTCCGGACGGGGGGTTGCTCCCTTTCATCCTCGTACTAGAGAAAGCCGGTGGGCAGTGGACAGATACGCGGCAGTCGGGCGCGCGTTGCGCGACGCGGCTTCTCACGAACTTCCGCAGGCGGCCCGCAAGGCGCTGAGCGAGCACTTCACCGCGACGCAGGTCGAACTCCTGATGGCCGACTACGCGATGACCATACTCCAACCGGTCCCCGCTCTCCCCTACACCACGGAACGGATTCCCGTCCACGCCAGCGCACCGGGGCGCGCGTTCGGCGCGCAGGAGCCCTATGCCGAGGACGGCGTGGCAGGCGACACCGGCGCGGTCGTCGTGCATCTGCCGGTCACCGTGCGGGGCGACCGCCTCGGTGTGCTCTCGGTCACCCTGCCCGCGGAGGTGTACTCGCCGCGGACGCTGCGGGAACTCACGCTGATCGCGGAGGCGCTCGGGCACGAGATCGTGGTCGCCGAACGCGACACGGACCTGTATGTGCAGGCCCGGCGCGTGGAGCGGCTCACCCTCGCCGCGGAGATGCAGTGGCAGCTCCTGCCGGGCCGCTCCTGCTCGCGCCGCGAGTACGATCTCGGCGGCCACCTGGAGCCCGCGTACGCCGTCTTCGGCGACAACTTCGACTGGTCGACGTCGGCCGACCACCTCACCCTCACCGTCTCCAACGGCATGGGCCAGGGCATCTCGGCGGCGCTGCTCACCAGTCTGACGGTGCACGCCCTGCGCAACGCCCGCCGTGCCGGCCTCGGCCTCGCCGACCAGGCGTGCCTCGCGGACCAGGCCGTCTACGGGCAGTACCGGGGCACCGCGCACGTCTCGGCCCTGCTGCTCCGCTTCGATCTGGCGACCGGCGAGGTGGGGGTCATCGAGGCGGGCTCGCCGAAGGTGTGGCGGCTGCGCTCGGGCAGGGTGGAGCAGATCAAGGACCTGGAGGCGCAGCTGCCGCTCGGCATGTTCGAGGACTCCCTCTACACCGAGCAGCCCTTCCGGGTCCTGCCGGGCGACCGGCTGCTGTTCGTCAGCGACGGGGTGTACGACGTGACCTCGCCCGCGGGAGAGCTCTACAGCGACCGCGAGCTGGCCAGGGCCCTGACGAACACCCGGCTGCTCCCGCCCGCGGAGGTGCCGCGCGCCGTGCTCGGGGAGCTCGCCGGACACCGCGGTGAGGTGCGGGCCGAGGACGACGCGACGGTGGTGTGCCTCGACTGGCACGGACGGCCGTGACGGCCGGGGCAGACGTGACGACCGTGGCGGACGGGACGGACGTGACGGACCGGGCGGCCGTGACGGACCGGGCGGCCGTCGCGGACGGGACGGCGTAGCAGTCCGGAAGGCCATGACGGTCTTGGTGAGCCATGGCGGCCTCGGCGGCCGCGGCCGACATGCCGCAGGCCCGGACCGTGCGGTCCGGGCCTGCGGCGAGAAGGGTGCGGATGTCGGCGGCACCCGCGAGTGGCGGGGCGGTCAGACGCCGGCGGGCATCAGGCCCGCGCGCAGGCGTCCGAGGATGCGCTTCAGGAGCCGGGACACCTGCATCTGGGAGACGCCGAGCTTCTCGCCGATCTCGGCCTGCGTCAGCTCCTCGACGAACCGCATGTGAATGATCTCGCGGTCGCGGTCGGAGAGTTCTCCGATGAGGGGCGCGAGGCTGTTGAAGTCCTCGACGAGTTCGTAGGCGGCGTCCTCAGCCCCGATGAAGTCGGCGAGGGCGGCCTCGCCCTCGTCGCTGCCGCCGCCCATGGCCAGGGCCGCGTTGAGGGAGGCGGAGGTGTAGCCGTTGGAGGCCTTGCGGGCCTCGATGACCTCTTCCTCGGACAGCGACATCAGCTCGGCGAGCTCGGCGGTCGTCGGGTCCCGGTCGAGGCGGGTCGCCAGTTCCTCGGTCGCCTTGGCGAGCTCGATCCGGGCCTCCTGGAGACGGCGCGGCACGTGCACGGCCCAGGAGGTGTCGCGGAAGAACCGCTTGATCTCCCCGACGATGTACGGCACGGCGAAGGTGGCGAACTCGACCTCGCGGGACAGGTCGAACCGGTCGATCGCCTTGATCAGGCCGATCGTGCCGACCTGGACGATGTCCTCCATCTCGTCGCCGCGGCCGCGGTAGCGCGACGCCGCGTAGCGGACGAGGGAGAGATTCATCTCGATCAGGGTGTTGCGTACGTACTGATAGTCGTGCGTGCCCTCTTCGAGGACGGCGAGCCGGTCGAAGAACTGCTTCGAGAGGACGCGTGCGTTGTGCGGCTCCACGCTCGACGGTGCTTCGATCAGCGGCAGCTCCCCCTCCGTGCAGGTCTGTGCCTTCGCCGACTGGACCTCGGACACCATCGCGGCAGCCACGCCATCCACCCCTCTCTTGACGACGCCCCCTGACACGTACAGGGGACTCGACACGCGTTTGCCCTGGCTTCCCATTCTCACACCTACTGATCCGAAACTTTTCTCAGGGCCGATCCGAGGCCCTCCGTTCCTCCCCCGTGATGCGCCCCGCCGCCAGCACGAGGCGGGCCACATCGTGGTGGAAGACGTCCTCGTGCGCGCCCAGGGGAGGCGCACCGTCGCGGACGACGGCGGAGGTGTCGACGTTGACGCAGCCCGAGCGGGGCAGCGCGTCCTCGACGAGGGCGTCGGCGAGGGTGAGCGTCGGGCACCCCTCGACGCCCTGCGCCCCGTCGTACCCGAGCGCCCCCCAGACCCGGCCGACGCCCCCCTCGGGGGGCGACTCGCCGATCAGGCGGGAGGCCAGCGGGAACAGCAGCCCCAGTTCCAGGTCGTAGTGCGAGTAACCGCACACCACCGGTCCGGCGACGCTCTCCACCACCTCCGCGAGCGCGCCGCCCCCGCGCAACTGCTGCGGCTGGTGCCCGGCGAAGGCGAAGTGCGAGAAGGCGGCCTGGAGCAGTGTCAGGGAGCCGACCCGGTGCGCGCCGTCCTTGAGGCCCCGGGCCGCGTACGCGACGAGGCGGGCGCCCGCGCCATGGCCGACGAGGTGGATCCGGGCGTCCGGCAGCTCGTCCGCGATCCGGCGGAGCGCGGGCGCGAGCCCCCTCTCCCCGATCAGTCCGGCGTGCCGTCTGATCGCGTACGACACTGCCTGGCACAGCAGCTGGTACGCGCCGTCCCACAGCCGGTCGGGGGCTTCTCCGACCTCGGACGAGCCGAAGGGCCGGGTTCGCGGCCCGAGGGGTTCCGACCGCGCCAGCCAGTCGGTCGGGGCGTCCGGCGGCCGTGGTCCCGCCGTCTCCGACTCCGTCAGCGTCCCGGACTTCGACACCGTGGGCGCCTCGGCGCCGGTGCTCGGCTGCTCGATGCGCTCCGGCCGCCGGGCGGTCCGTTCGGCTTCCTCACCGGCTTGTTCCAGGGCGTGGGCGAACCCCTCACAGACGTGCGTGGCGCTGTCGAAGAGCATCGCGGGGTCGGACTGGGGCAGCAGCCCGTCGCCGGTGTCCATGGCGTAGGCGTTCACGTCCGAGTGCAGCGGCGCCTCGACGAGACGGCGCAGCATCATGCCCACGTCGTCGACCGCGCCGAAGCGGACCGGCCGCTCGTCCAGGAGGGCGCGCAGGTCCGCGACGAGCTGCTCCGCGCCGGGGAACGTGCGGTTGAGGGCGGCCTCGGTGGCGTCGGTGAGGCGGGGCTCCGGCGGGAACCGCATGCCCGGCCAGTGCACGCTCACGAAGCCGAGGCCCTCGTGGTCGCTCACGTCGGCGAACAGGGAGCGGAAGCGGTCGTCGGTCCCTGCCGCGGTGTCCTCGTCGTTGTGTCCGGTGTGCGCGAGGACCACGAGGTCACGGACGCCCGCGGCGCGTGCCTCCGCCGCGATCCGCGCGCACTGCTTCCCGTCCCCCTCGCCGCCCTCCGCGTCGAACGTGAGCACCCAGTACGCCTGGTCGCTCGCCCGGGCTTCCCTGGAACTGCGCATGCGCTCCCCCGAACCGGTCACGGGCACTGTGCACGCAGCATCCTCGGTCCGGGCGGCGGTGGCTAGAGGGGCGCACGCGTTCGTGGGCGCGCTCCGGCGCACGACGGCGTGCCCGTCCTGACGCGCCCACTCCCCCAACCTGGGCGTCCTCACTCCCCCGGCCCGCCCGTCCGCAGGAGCTCGGCCGCCCGGCGGATCATGGCGGTGGCGCGCGGGAGGTCGCGCACCTCGCTGCGCAGGACGTCCAGGGCGTGCAGCAGGGACTCCGTCGGTATGTGGCGGGCGGTGAGGACGGCGCCGGTCCAGGACGTGGCGGTGGCGAAGAGTCCGGAGTCGTCGACGTAGAGGGCGGCGGCGAGGAAGGCGACGAGGTGGGCGACGTCCTCGGCGGTGGGCTGGTGCTGCGGCCCGGTGTGCTCCCGCAGGGCGGGGCAGCGGGCCTCGAGACCCTCCAGGGTCGCCCCCACCAGTTGCCCGGACGCCCGGCTGACCAGGGTGTACTCCTGGTCGAGCAGGTGCTTGAGCGGTGCGTCCGCCGACGGGGCCGCGGGGCGCGGCGGCGGGCCCCCGGCGAGCCTGGCGGCCGCCGAGCGGGCGTCGGCGGCCCAGAGGTCGGCGCCGAGCAGCTCGGCGTGCCGCCCGCCAGGACCGAAGGCGGCGCCGCCCGCGCACGCGGGGACGCCCACGGCCCGGCACGCGGAGATCGCCGCGTGCGCGGCGGGCAACCGGGTCGCGAGCGAGGCCGAGAGGGCCACCACGTCCGCGCCGGTGCGGTGCAGGTGGGCGACGAGGTGGGGGGTGGGGACCTGGGCGCCGAGGAAGTCGACGTGCCAGCCGCGCAGCGAGAGGACCTCGGCGAGGAGACGGGCCGGAAGGGCGTGCCACTCGCCGTCGACGCAGGCGACGGTGACGCGCGGCCGGGCCGGGCCGCCGGGCCGCGGGCGCGATCCGTCGGGGTACGGACGTGAGCCGCCGTGCGGGCCGTCGGGGTACGGGTGCGATCCGCCGCGCGAGTCGTCCGGGCACGGAGGTGATGCATCGGGGTACGGACGTGAGCCGCCGTGCGGGCCGTCTGCGTACGGATGCGAGCCCTCGGCGTACGGACGTGACCCGCCGCGCGGGCCGTCTGCGTACGGATGCGAGCCCTCGGCGTACGGACGTGACCCGCCGCGCGGGCCGTCTGCGTACGGATGCGAGCCCTCGGCGTACGGGGGTGCGTCCGCGGGAGAGCGCTGCGGGCGTGCGGTCTCGTGCGGGGAGGAGGGCTCCGGTGCGGCCACTGGGATCCCGGCAGAGCGCGGGGCGGGAGCGGGGGGCTGGGCGCCGGGGCGTGACAGTGCCGCGACGACGCGTTCGTTGATGGCGGTGGCCGCGTGTTCCTGGGCGACGGTCATGCGGTTGTCCGCCCACTCCTGGCCGACGCGGCGCTGCACGGCGCCGATCACGTCCAGGAGTACGGTCTCGGTGTCGAGGCCCGCTCGCAGCGCGGCGAAGGCGGTCCGGGCGGCGGACGGCTCGTCGCCGGTCACCACCGCGTCCCACAGTTCGTCGGCCCAGGGGCCCGCCCGGTCCTCGGGTGCGGTGGCCGTCGGTGCCATCCGGTGTACCTCCAGGGTGGGGACTGTGTGCCGGGGCGGCGCGCCTCCGGCTTCGCGGCCGGTCGCCGCTTCAGCGGGGCGCCTTCCAGGTGACGCGTACGGTCTTGCCGCCGGTGTACACATACACATCGAGCGTCGTCGTCAGTGAGGCGGCGAGCAGCATGCCCATGCCCCCGGTGCCGCCCTCGGTGTCGGGGACGCGCGGCGCCGGGGGCCGCGCGCTGGCGTCGTCGATGTCCGCGACCAGGCCGTCGTCGTGGCCGTGCATCCTGAGCCGCCACCAGCCCGTGGCGTGCCGGAAGGCGTTGGTGCACAGCTCCGACACGACGAGCGCGACGTCGGCGGCGTCCACGGCGGGACAGCGCAGGGCCGCGTAGGCGCGGGCCGCCCGGCGGGCCACGCCGATGCCGGAGTCCGTCGCCTCCACGACCAGGAGCGCGGGCCGGTCCCCGGCCACGGGCCGCCACCTCCCCCGGACCGCCCCTCGGGCACACATCGAGCAGGCCTCGGTGACACCGTGGGCCGCGTCGCGCGCGGCCACGTCCGGGGAGTGCGTCATGGCGCGCACGCCTCCTCCAGGGAGCCGCAGACCTGGAAGTGCCCGAGGGTCCCGCTGACCCGCAGCAGCTCGTGCAGCTGTTTCGGGATCGGGCCGAGGAGCCGCATGTCGTGTCTGCGGCGGGTCCGGATGAGGATGTTGAGCATCGTGGAGTCCGCGAACTCCAGACGCGTCACGTCCAGTACCAGGCGGAGTCTCAAGGGCCTTGTCTCCAGAGCGAGTTCGATGTCGGGCTCGTACTCGACGTCCATCTCGCCGACGACGGCCACCACGCACACACCACTCCGGTCGTCGACGTGCACCTCCACCGAGCACTGGGCCGCCGCGTCATCCTGCGTCCACTGCATGGGGACAGTGTCGACCCCTCGGGCCCGCTGCGCCCCGGCCATCTCCCCATGGGGGAGGCCTCGAATTCCCGTCCGGCGGTAGGGGTCCTTCCGCTTGTCGGGTCAGGGCTTCAGCGCGGTCTCCGGGGCACGGGGCGCGGCGATGACCATCAGGGCCATGTCGTCGTGGTGCCGTCCGCCGAGCCAGTCGGCGACGAGCATCTGCACGCGTTCGACCATCGCCTCCGGCGGCTTCCCCGCGTACTCCGCGAGGGCGGCGCGCAGCCGTTCCTCGCCGAACCGGCCGGTGCCGAGCGGGCCGCCCTTGGCCTCGGTGACACCGTCGGAGTAGAGCAGGCAGGCGTCCCCGGGCAGCAGCGTGGCGTGGTGGGTGTGCGAGGTCACCTCGGGCAGGGCGCCGACCAGGGTGCCGTGCGTCGGGGCCGCGACGACGCCGCCGTCGAGCCGCACGACGAGGGGCGGCGGATGGCCCGCGCTGGTGAGGCGGAGCGCGACGGTGTCGCCGCGGCGCCTCGCGGAGGCGAGGACGAGGGTGGCGAAGCGGCTGTGCCGGGTGCCGAGCAGGGCGGAGTTCAGTACCCGCAGCAGCCGTCCGTGGTCGGGCTCGACGAGGTGCAGGGCGCGCAGGGTGCTGCGGATCCTGCCGGTGAGGACGGCCGCCTCCAGGCCCTTGCCGCACACGTCACCGAGGACCACATGGGTCTCGCCGCCGTCCTCGGCCGCGGGGCTGATGTCGAAGAAGTCGCCGCCCACGTCGAGTTCGCCGTGCGCGGGACGGTACCCGCCCGCGTACTCGACGCCGTCGACGCGCCGCAGCCCGGGCGGGAGGAGGTCCTGCGCGAGGAGTTCGACCACGGCCGTGTGATCGCCGCGGAGCCTGGCCGTGTCCAGGGCCGCGCCCGCACGCGCGGCGAAGACTCGGACGAAGGCCTCCTCGTCCTCGCTGAAGGGTTCCGCGCCCGCCGCGCGCAGCAGGACCAGGGCACCGACGGACCCACCGCCACCCGGCAGGCACGCGACCATCAGCGCCCCGACACCGCCACCGACCCGGACACCGATGGGCTCCGTAGCCCCCGCGGCCCCCGTCGCCCCCACCACTCCCTCCTCCCCCGCCGCTCCCGAGAACACCGCCGCCCCCGAGATCGCCGACGCCAGCCACCCCGGCAGCGCGCCCGGGTCCAGCCAACGCGAGGGAACGGGCGGAAACCCCTCCAGTGCCTCCGCGAGGCCCGGTACCTCAGCGGCGTCACCGGCGAGCCGCCCGTGCGTGACCTCCCCGTCGCGCACGGCGGCGGCGAAGGGCAGGCCCGTGCCCCGGGCCACGCCGACGACCACGGCGGCGTCCGCGAGGTGCCTGGCGGCGAGCAGGGCAGCGTTCGCCCTGCATCCGCGCAGGTCGAGGCAGCCGGACAGCTGGCGTGAGGCATCCGCGAGCAGCCGGGCCCGGTCCCGCTCCGCGCGCAGTGCCCGGCGCACGGAACCCGGCCCCGTCTCGTCGTGCAGCCACCACAGCACGTCGTCCCGCTCACCCGCGGCGGCCTCGGCGCGCACCGCCCGGCCCGCCACACTGCCCGCCGCCGCACGGTCGCGGCGGGCATGGGCCTCCGCCAACCACAGCGGAGCGTGCCGCGCCAGTTCGGTACCGGCCGACACGCCGGGGAAGAGGGCCCGCGCCGCGGGGTTGGCCCACCGGACGCGGCCGTCGGCGCCCGCGAGCAGGAGAGGCCAGGGCGCGGCCTCGAGGGCGGAGCCCACCGCCCGTGTGGTGCGCTGCCCGGACTGGATGCTGGTGGCTCGCCTCACATGCCGGAACACCGTGCTCCCGGCACGGATCCCCTCACCCTCTCGCTGCTCGGACGGTCCTCGCGCCCGCTGCCCGGATTCGGCCCCGCGCGCGTGCGCCGTGCACGCCCGACCATCCTCCTGGCGGCGGACTCGGCACAACCCGCGCACCGGGTTCCGCGGCACTCACCAGGCTCGGCGCCACCGAAACCAACTATCCGGACGACGCGTCGAACCCCTCTTCGAATGCGAGCACACCACCAGGCGAAAGGGTTGTACGCGACGCACGTGGTGATCAACACAACAATGAAGATGCCGTGAAGGCGTAAAGTCATCGCGTTCACATCACTTGCCGGGCAGCACTTCTGACCCGGTGTCATCCCGTGGGGGGATCCATGCACCACCGCACCCGCATCGCCGTGCTCAGCTCGGCCCTGGCCGTGGCCGTGGCGGGCTTCGCCGCCCCCGTCGCCCTCGCCGCCCCGGCCGAGGACGTCACCATCGACAAGGTCATCACGAACGGCGGCAAGCCGGTCGCGCTCGGCACCACCGCAGGGAAGACCTTCAGCGTCTCCGTGACCACGACGGACGACTCGGGCATCAAGAGCGCCGACATCACGCTGTTCGGCCCCAACTCCGCCATGGCCACGCCGAACGGCAACGTGAAGTGCGTGGCGGCCGGTACGACGTCGACGTGCACCGCGAAGTTCACGCTCGACCCGGACACGGACTTCTACGACAACAGCCCGGCCGGCACGTGGTACGTCGACGCCCTGGTGACCGCGAACGACGACGACACAAAGTGGGCCGAGAAGGCCGGCAAGTTCAAGGTGCAGCGCCAGGCCAAGCTCACGGTGAACGCCTCGCCCGAGCCCATCAAGAAGGGCAAGACGCTCACCGTCACCGGCGCGCTGACCCGCGCCAACTGGGAGACGCACAAGTACGCGGGCTACACCAACCAGTCCGTGAAGCTGGAGTTCAAGAAGAAGGGCGCCCCGTCCTACGCCGCCGTCAAGACGGTGAAGAGCGACAACAAGGGCAACCTGAAGACCACGGTCAAGGCCTCCACCGACGGCACCTACCGCTGGGCCTTCGCCGAGAACTCCACGACCACCGGAGTCAACGCGACCGGCGACTTCGTCGACGTACGCTGAAGCACCGGTCCGTGCGCGAACGGAGCAGTACGCGAGCAGGGGCCGAGCCACGCTCAACGGCGCGGGCAGTAGCCCAGTTCGGGCAGTAGCCCGCCTCGGGCGGTAAGCACCTTCGTACGACTTCACACGGCTTCGCACGGTTTCCTACGACGCGGCGCCGGTCGGGCCTTCGGGCCTCGACCGGCGCCGCTTCCGTCTCTGCTCCGTTTCTGCTCCACCTCCGCTTCCGTCTCCGTTCCCGTCTCGACCCCCGCCTGCGCTCCCGGCATCGGACCACAACACCCGCCGCGCCCGGCTCCGTTCGACGCTCTTGACGCGAACACAGCGATCGGTATGGTCTAGTCCAACGAAGCGGAATCTCGTCGGCCGGCGGGCACCCGCGTGCCCACACCCACCGTCCGGCCCGTCACGGCCCGCGCTCCGGCACGCGGACCACCCCCCCCCACCCCGCACCGTCGCACCGCCGATCTTCGGCGTCCCCCCATGGAGTGAGCCATGCGATCTCGCGTACTCGGACTTGTCACCGCCACCGCCTCCGCGGCCGCACTGCTGACCTTCGCCTCACCGGCGTCGGCCGAGAAGTCCGCGAGCCCGGCCGAGCCGGTGTCCGGCAAGGCGGCCGCCGCCTTCGTCGTCAGCGAGGCCCAGTTCAACCAGATGTTCCCGAACCGGAATCGGTTCTACACGTACAGCGGCCTCACGGCGGCACTCGGCGCCTACCCCGGGTTCACCCAGACGGGCAGCGCCACCGTGCGCAAGCAGGAGGCCGCGGCCTTCCTCGCCAACGTCAGCCACGAGACCGGCGGTCTGGTCCACGTCGTGGAGCAGAACACCGCGAACTACCCGCACTACTGCGACCGGACGCAGCCCTACGGCTGTCCCGCGGGACACGACAAGTACTACGGCCGCGGCCCCATCCAGCTGAGCTGGAACTTCAACTACAAGGCGGCGGGCGACGCCCTGGGCATCGACCTGCTGCGCAACCCCGACCTGGTGCAGAACAACTCGGCCGTCGCCTGGAAGACCGGCCTGTGGTACTGGAACACCCAGAAGGGCCCCGGCACCATGACGCCGCACGACGCCATGGTCAACGGCCGCGGCTTCGGTGAGACCATCCGCTCCATCAACGGCAGCCTGGAGTGCAACGGCGGCAACCCGGGCCAGGTCCAGAGCCGCATCACCAAGTACAAGCAGTTCACCCAGGCACTCGGCGTCGCCCCGGGCAACAACCTCAGCTGCTGACGAGGCCGACGGCGACACCCGCACGACACCCGCGAGCACGAGCTGATCGGGCGGGCCGAACAGGGTGTCGCCGTGCGCGTCGACGCCCCGGCGCGTCAGTTCGACGAGCACCGGACAGTCGTCGAACTTCTGTACGTCGACGACCTCGCGCCACGGACAGCTCCCGGCCGCCGGTCACCGCGGGCACGAGTGAGTCCTCGCGGTGGTGCGGGCCCGGCGGTGGATCCCGTCCCGGCCGATCCAAGGACCGAACGGGGCGGGAAGGGAGCCCCCGCCCGGGATCTGTAACCTGCGTCACACGGGCGCCGCGGTGCCCCGACGGGGACATATCGGTCGCGGGGCACGGCTCGACCTGGCATATCGTCATCTGAGATGGGGTGGCCGAGAACCAGGGCGGACACCGATCAATCGGTGAACAGGGGTAGTTGGCCGGGTGAAATCCGCGCGACGATGACCCCATGACCGCGGCACAACGCGCCATGACCGCACTCGCGTCGTGGCCGAACCTGGTAAGCGGCGCTCCTCGGTGCGCTGTCGGACGCTCCTTCGGCATCGCGGGGGCGCCCGAGACCCTGGCCTACGAACTCGTCCACTTCCACTCCGACGCCGCGGCGGACGTGTGCCTGACCCGGGCCGCCGTGGACCGGCTGCGCCCGCAGCTGGCCGGAAGCACGGCGATCCGCATGCGTCCCGGCGCGTCCTGGATCACCGTGCTGCTCGACTGCGACGTCGATGTCGCGCTCCTGCTCACCCTCGTCAGCGTCGGGCTCAAGGCCCACGACGACGCCTGCGCCGCGGCGTTCCGCGCGGACCGCGACAGCGCGTTCGCCGGGCGTCCGGCTCCGCCCTGCGACTGGGAACCGGCCGCCCTGCGCCTCCCGGCGCCGAAGATCCCCGCCCCCGCGGGGCCACCCGCTGCGGAACGCCGCGGCTTCCTCGCCGCGGTCGGGCGGCTGATCCCGCACGGCCACTGAACGTGGGCCGGGGACGGCGACCCCCGGCCCACGGACGGAGCATCGACTTCACGCCATCCGACCCGCCCGCGCCCTCGCGTCGGCCCCCCGCGCGACGCCTCCCAGGTCACCGCACCGGGTGATTCCCCGTTCGTATGATCACCGGTGACCTTTTGATCTGCTCGGTCGTTGGGCCAGGGGAGTGTCATGGGGGACCCCATCGGAGCGAGGTCGAGGAGCGGGCGATGAAGAGCAGTCGGAAACACCGGACCATCCGTACGGCGCTGGCGGCGGCGGTGTGCGCCGCGCCCCTCGCCCTGACGAACGACGTGGCGCACGCCGACGAGACCCACCACAGCGGCTCGCACACCGCGCCGGTCGTGGCCCTGATCAGCACCGGCCAGATCGACGACCCGCTGGAGGACGTCCTCGAGCACACCCTCCTGTTCGGCGACGGATACCGCTGGGGCTGAGCCACTTCCAGCCGCATTACTTCCAGCCGCATCGCGTACGGCGGCATCACTTCCAGCCGTACGCGTACGCCGTGACCCATGTGATCTCCAGCTGCGCGCTGCTGCCCGGGGCGGCCGTCGGGCCCTCCAGGGCGCTCTCGTTCTGCATGACCCAGGACAGGGGGTGGTCCGGCACCTCGCGGGTGTCCTGGCCGACCTGGCGGCCGTCGACGAAGAAGCGGACCTGCCCCGGGGTCCACTCCGTCGACACGGTGTGCCACTCGGTCCAGTCGTCGGCGCCGTGGAACGAACCCTGCTCACCGCCGCCGCACGGATGGTGGAAGGCGCTGAGGGAACCCGTCCACTCGCCCTCGGGGTGGTCCATCTCGCAGCCGCCGCCGTAGTGCAGCCAAGCCGACTTGTAGCCCGGCGACGCATCGGTGACCCTGATGCGAGCGCTGTACTTGCCGTACTTCATCTGCATCACGGCACGCGGTACGACAGCCGCCGCGTGCACGGGCCCGCCGTCGTCGGGACGCCACATCCGGATGCGCATCCGGCCGTCGCCGTTCGCCGCAGGCCCGACGCTCACCGTGTCCTCCGGGTGGTAGACACCCACGACGGAACGGCCCCGGTCGTTGGCGGTGTCGCGCCACCCCGTCGGGTACGCCCACCAGTTGTCGCGGTACGCGCCGCGCAGCCCGGCGCAGTACGCGGCGGACGTGTCGACATGGTGATCGCAGTCGCTGAACGAGCCGAGCGGCACCCGGTCGCCGTCGAAGTCCTCGGCCAGGACCTGCCAGAACGGGCCGCAGTCGCCCCGCGGCAGCGCGGTGGCCGCGGTGCGGCAGGCATCGGCCGAGCGCGGGGCCCCGTCGGCCCGCGGGATGCCGAACAGAACCCCCAGCAAGGTGGCGCCCAGAGCGGCGAACAGTATGGGTCTGCGCGTGCGTGCGGCTGCGTGTGTGCCCATCGCGGTGCCTTCACTCCCGTCCGACGGCGGTGCGGCAAGGTGCACCGAAGGACTGGGCATCCTCCCCGTACGGGAGGCGAGATCGCCATACCTCTGCGGCCCCCGTTGCGGGTGGGATCCGCCCGCAGCGAGGCGTTCCGGCCCGCACACCGGAGCGTTGCAGGCGGCCCGCCTGATCCTCGACACGCGGGAGCGGGCCGCCTCAGCGAGCGGGTGCTTCAGCGAGCGGGCCGCACGGGGCCGGGGCGGACACGGCGGTCCGGGTACGTCCGTCCGGACCGCCGCGCCGCCCCGGGCGCCGGATCAGTGGTGGCCGCGCGGTGGCGCCGGTGCGGTCCGGCTCAGACCGCGCGCCACAACGACGGCGCCGACGACGGTTCCCAGCCGGGCTGGGCCGTGTGCGCCTGGATGCAGACGTAGGCCCTGCCACCGTGCGTGACGCGGTCGCCGGCGTTGTACCCGGTGCCGACGGCCCAGGTGCCGCCCGGCGGCTGGGTCGGCGGGTCGGTGGGCGAGGGCGACTGCGGCACGTTCAGGACGAAGTCGAAGACGGCCTCCTTGGCGTTGCCGACGTCCCGCACGTTCATGAGCAGCCGGGCGTCGAAGATCGGGTCGGTGTTGTTGCGCGGCTCGTTGGGGAAGTACAGCTGCGTGGTGAGGATCGGGCGGCCCGGCGCCTGCACCTTGACGTGCAGGTGGCGGGTGCGGCCCGGATAGAGGCCCGGGAAGATCGTGGTCAGCTTGAAGGCGCCGTTGGCATCGGTGAACTGGTGCCCGCGCAGCCGGAAGCCGGCGTTGTCGTACGCGCCGCGGGCGTCCGCCTGCCAGAAGTCCAGGAGCACCTGGGAGATCGGCTTGCAGGCCAGGCCGAACACGTAGCCCGACACGGTGAGCCGGGTGCCCTGCATGCCGGACTCGATGAGCGAGGAGCGCCGCGGGGAGTTGGGCTTGAAGTACGGGCCCTCCATCTGCGGCGGTGTCGGGTCGTCCCCGTCGTCACAGGACGGGGTGACCTCGAGGGCCTGGCCGGTGCCCGCGCTCGTGCGGGCCAGGGCGGGTACGCCCATCATCGCCACCGGCACCGTGACACCCGCGGCGAGGGCGGCCCTGAGCACCGTCTTGCGGCTCGGTCCGCGGTGCGCCGCGGGGGCGGCCGGGTCCATGGACTCGTCGGCCGGACCGGCGGGCTCGGTGCCGTGTCCGTTGACGTTCGTTTCGCCGTCCATCGCTCCTCCTGGGGGCGGGGGGTGGGGATCGGCTAAGAAGCTATGCGGCGGGCCCGGGGGGAGCGATGGACGCAATGCGGTGGTCGTGGTGAATATCGCCACCGCCGCGGCGGAAGTCGCCGGGGGTGGCACCGGTCTCGCGCCGGAAGAAGCGGCAGAAGTACGCGGGGTCGTTGAACCCCGCCCTGTCCGCGACCTGACGCACCGTCAACTCCGTGCGGACGAGCAGTCGTTTGGCCTCGTTCACGCGGGCCTCGCGGAGCAGCTCGCCGGGGGTGCGGCCCATCGCGGACTTCACCGCCTCGTTCAGATAGCTCACCGAGACCCCGAGGTGTCCTGCGCACTCGCGCACCGACCACGACAGCGTCCCCGGCGCGTTCACCAGGGCCACGAACCGGGTCGCCATCGACGCGGGGCGGGCCGCGGATCCGGGGTCCTGCGCGGGCTGCCGCAGCGAACGGCCCGGCGCGGGCAGGCGCGCGGCGCGGACCACCAGGATGTGGAGCAGCGCCCGCAGGACGCCGCCGAAGCCCTCGGCCCCCGTGCGGTACTCGTGGTCCATCTCGGCCACGAGCCGCGCCGCCCAGGCCGCGTCCCGGTCCGGCAGTTCGAGCCAGGGCCTGCGGCCGAGCCGGCGCAACAGGGCCTGGTCGCTGGGGTGTTCGATCAGGAAGTCGTCCGTGAACACCACGACGCGACCCTCGAGACCCCTGACCCCGTCCCAGTAGTGCACCTGCCCGGGCGCGATGAAGCCCAGGTGGGGCGGGCGCAGGGTGAAGCGGTCCATGTCGACGACGTGGCTGCCGGTGCCGCCCGTGACGTACACGATCTCGTGGAAGGTGTGCCGGTGCGGGAAGGACGCCCGGGACATCGGGCCGATGGTGTCGAAGGTGCCGACGGCGAAGGGCAACGTGTTGGGCATGGGCACCTCAAGTCGGTGGATCGGCAGCCCACCCAGGCCCACTTCGCTGCCGTTCCCAGAACTCGTACCGGGCAAGACCGTCGTCCCGCGCATGCGTAGGCTCCCCTCGCCGACCTCGCTCACGGCGCGCCGCCGATCGGGCGGACACCGTCACCGATTGTCAGGTCCAGACCATTTGATGGCTCAACGATGACATGGAAGCGGAAGGGCACCTATGGGTTCTTTGGCCAAGTTCGGCGGCGAGCGGGGCCGCCCGAGGGGTGGCGGGCGCAGCGCGGTTCGTCCTGTCGACAGGATCTCGCCGTTTGGCATATGCGAAGGACACGTACCGGGAGTTCATGATCGAAAGGCCCGGCGGCGCCGCGCCGGTCCGTGACGCCGGGCGGCGGAGGAGGAGCGCCCGACGGCCAGGAGCCGCCGACCCGCGTGCGCGGTCGGCGGCTCCCGAGGGGTCGTGCGAGTGCGGCGTCGGGACAGGGACCGGTCGGCTCGGATCTCTCCCGTGCTTCTCGTTCGTCACGGCTGTCGTCGCCGCACTCGCACTCCGCTCATTCGGCATGAGCGGTCACACTGTTCATACCTCCACTTCGAGGCACACCAGCCGCTTGTCCTTCCGCGCCGTGAGCGCGGCGTCCCACATGGGCTTGACGAAGGGTGGAATGAGCGACGCGTCGATCCGCTCCGGGGACGCGAAGCGGTACTCCCCCGCGCCGTCCTCCCGCATCGTGATCGCCTGTCGCTGTTCCGCGCTGATCTCCCCGGCATCGAAGATGTAGTAGACACGCGGCATCCAGCCGTCGGAGTCGACCCAGGCGACCACGAGCAGGTCCCCCATCTCGACGTCCAGACCGAGTTCCGCGCGAATCTCCCGGGCGCAGGCGGCGCTCGGGTCCTCTCCCGCCTCGACATGCCCCCCGGGCAGATTCCAGTAGGCCGTGTACATCGGGTTCACCATCAGTACATCGCCGTGCTCATCGGCGATGATGGCCCCGGCCGAGGCGGCGAGGGACGTAGCAGTAGCATCCATGGCATCTTCCTGAATTAGCCCCGTCTTGAGGTGAGCACGGCTCATCAGGATCGGGCGGCTGGGCGAGCGGGGTCCCCACCCCCGCCCAGTGGGAACGAGGACGGGCGTCGCTCGCTCCCGGCAGCGGGACTCCGACCACTGCCTTTCCATGGGCCGCACCACCAAGGAGCGCGTGGTGCCGAGAAATGTCGCCACCTGACCTTCGCTCCTCCCCGCCCCACCCCGGCCCGGTCGCACGGCCGCGATGGTCCTGGCATCACCTGACGAAACGCTCGTTCCATTCGCAGGGGCCGACCAATCCCCCGGGACGCCGCAGCAGTTGGGCGGGCGAGCCCATCTCTGCTGTGGCGCGGCAGCCTCACCGTCCGGGGTATGAGCAGGACCGATGACCGCATGCCGAGTGTCCCCCGCCCCCACGCGGGAACCCGTCAGCAGGTCATACGGACGAATGGAACATCCGGGCAGGTTAACGTTCCGCCGTCAGAGTCGACCTGCCCCCCGGCTCTGGCGTGAGACAGATCCTGATGCACTATCACAGGCGGTGTCAACGATTGAGAACGACGCATGTCATGGGCATAGGGTGCGAATGAACCCACGAACGGCCCGAATCGGTGTCCTTCATGCACCACAACGCGCGTAGCGCACCTCTCTCACGGACGCTCGCGCCCTGCCTCCGAGGCCCCTCCTGAATGCTTTCCCTGGATCACCTTGACCAGCTCGTCGAGCGCCGGGAGCAGGTCCCGCAGGGTGTCGATCTGCGCCCCGTCGGCGGTGCCGCGCAAGGCGACCGAGCACGCGCCCAGCTCCTGGAGCACCGCCCGCGTCGCCAGCTTCGGCAGGTCCTCGTTGACCATCCGGCGCAGATACGCGATCAGTGCCGCGCCCTCGGTGCGCGAGCAGAAGCCCTCCGGAACCCGGAAGAAGACCTCGAGCCGGGCCGCGTGGTCGTGGTTGGCGCCCCGCTCCCCGTTGAGCAGGTTCGACACGTGCTGCGCGGAGATGCCCGTCGCGCGCGAGATCTCCCTGAGCCCGTACGGCTCCCTGCCCGCGAAGGTCTCCTTGAGCCGGGTCCGTTGCAGGAAGCGCAGCCGCTCCTTGAACAGGGCCTTGCGGAAGAGTTCACGTGCGTTCTTCTCCCGCGGTTCCTCCTCCGGGGGTTCACCGGCGAGCAGACCGCGCACGCGTTCGGGTTCGATGCCGGTCGTGTGGGAGATGAGGCCGACGTCGAGCAGGCGGGCGCGCGAGGTGCCGAGCCGGGCGGCGTAGGCGTCGACGTCGTCGAGGAGACGGGCGATCTCGTGTCCGGGCGCCGGTTGGTGGTCGGCTGGGTTCACCTGAAGATCTCCATGGGCCACGGAACTCGTTGGGCGCCCGTAGGGTATCCGCAAGGACCGTCCCCGGCCAGCGTCGTCCTCAATCGTTGACACGAACCCGTCCGTACACTGTTCGGATTCCGGTCGGGTCGCGGCCGGAACGCGGGCCCGGTCGTGGCCGAGAATGACGCTCCGTCAGGACACCGGGCCAAGCCGCGGCGCGCACCCGTCCGTTGGACGACGGCGCGCGCCGGGTTCCGCCGGGTAACACCGCCGGATCGTTACTTTCCCTGCCTCATACTGTCCCCGCGCAGGTCAGCAGGCGCCCGCCGCGCCACGTCGGGCAACGGGGAGCGTGCACGACCTATGAGGGACATCGACGCATGGGCGCGGGTTCCGTGTCCCGTCGGTCGCTGCGGGGGTGCCGGTTCCTTCGGGCGCCCGCTCACCGCTTCCCGACCGCCGCGTCGAGGAGCGGCCCGAGCTCCTGTGACACCGCCGTCAGGGCGCGTACGTCGCGCTCGGCGCGGGCGACGAGCAGGGCGCCCTCCACCGCGCTGATCATCAGGGTCGCGAGCGCGTCCGCGCGGGCGGACGGCACGCCCATGGCCGTGAGCGCCCGGGCCACCGCGGTGGTCCAGGCGGTGAACGCCGCGGCGGCGGCCGTCCGGGTGGTCTCGCTGGTGTCCGCGCAGTCCACGACCGCCGCCGCCACCGGGCAGCCGGAGCCGGCGCCCCGCACCGCGAGGTCGTCCGTCCACTGCCGCACCATCGCGGCGAACAGAGCACTCGGCGTCGGCTCGGGCAGCCCCGCGACGAACCGTGCGACGCGCCGCGCCGCGTACCGGCCCGCCCACTCCACGGCCTCGGTGACCAACTCCTCCTTGCCGCCGGGGAAGTAGTGCTGGAGCGAGCCGCGCGGCGCCCGCGCGTGCGCGACGACGTCCCGCATGCCGGTGGCGCCGACCCCGCTCCCGCGGATCAACTGGGCCGCGCTGAACACCATCCGCTCCCGCGGTCCACGCCCCGACTCCTCGCCTGCCGCCACGTCGTGGCCTCCCTCCGCCGCGGCACGCCCCGTACGCACCCGTGCCGACTCCTGTGCCGTACGCCGTCACCGACGCTACTATGACAGCGGTCATAATCGCGGAGTTGACGGCCCGGTGGAACGGTCGCAACACCCGGCACGGGGGTGCGAGATGGACGTGGGTTTCCTGGGTCTCGGTGTCATGGGGCAGCCGATGGCGCTTTGTCTGGCGCGCTCGGGCGCGGAGTTGACGGTCTGGAACCGCACCGCCGCCAGGTGCGATCCGCTGCGCGCGGCGGGGGCGCGGCAGGCTTCCAGCGTCGACGAGCTCTTCGCGAAGGCCCCCGTCGTCATCCTGATGCTGGCCGACGGCGCCGCGATCGACGCGGCACTCGGCCGGGGCACGCCCGCGTTCGCGGCCCGTGTCTCGGGGTGCACGGTGGTCCCCATGGGGACGACGTCGCCCGACTACTCCCGGGGCCTTCGAGCCGACGTCCGGGCGGCGGGCGGGCGGTACGTGGAGGCGCCGGTGTCGGGGTCGCGGGTGCCCGCCGAGGCGGGGCGCCTGGTGGGGATGCTGGCGGGCGAGCCGGACGACGTGGCCCGGGTGCGGCCCCTGGTGGGCGCCATGTGCCGGGAGACGTTCCTGTGCGGCGAGGTGCCGGGGGCGCTCCTGATGAAGCTGGCGGTGAACCTGTTCCTGATCACCACGGTCACCGGCCTCGCGGAGTCCTTCCACTTCGCCGAGCGGCAGGGCCTGGACACGAAGCTGTTCCTCGACGTGCTCGGCGCAGGCTCGATGGCGAGCGACGTCTCCCGCATGAAGGCGCCCAAGCTGCTGTCCGGCGACTTCGGCGTCCAGGCCGCGGTGCTCGACGTCCTCATGAACAACCGCCTCGTCGCGGACGCGGCGCGGGCGTCCGGCGTGGCCTCGCCGCTCCTCGACGTGTGCCACGCGCTGTTCGCCGACACCGTGCGCCTCGGCCACGGCGACCAGGACATGGTGGCGGTCCTGCGGGCCGTCGAGGCCCGCACCGAGGCACTCGGCACGGTGCCGCCGGGGCCCGGCACGTGATCCGGCGCAGGCCGGGCGCCCCGCGGCCCGGTCACCCGAAGGCGGCCGGGCCGCGGGGCGCCCGGCCGGTCAGACCCCGGCGCGCTCGGGGGTCTCGGACTCCGCGACCTTCTCGAGCACCGGCGTACGCGGACCGTGCGCCGCCTTGAGGCCGAGCAGCGAGACCGCGGCGACGAGGACGAACGCCGCGCCCGCGATGCCGAAGCTCAGGGTGAACTGGCTCTCCTCGGGCAGCGCGGGCATGCCCGCGGGAAGCCGGATGGTCTTCGAGGCGAGGAGCGAGGTGATCACCGCGCTGGCGATGGCGCTGCCGACGGAGCGGGAGATGGAGTTGATGCCGTTGGCGATGCCGGTCTGGTGCGCCGGGACGCCGGCGACGATGAGGGCCGGCATGGCGGCGTACCCGAAGCTGATCGCGAGGCCGACGACCATGCCCGCACCGATCACCGAGGCACTGGTGTCGTGCGCCAGGGTCAGCCAGGCGAAGCCGAGCACACCGAAGCAGGCTCCGGCGGCCAGCGTGCCGCGCGCCCCGATCCGGCGGACCAGGACACCGCCGAACTGGGCGCCCACCAGCGAGACGAGCGTGGTCGGCAGCAGATACACGACCGACGCGTCGAGCACGGAGGCGCCGAAGCCGTACCCGGCCAGGGCCTCGGGCATCTGCACCAGGTAGGAGACACCGATGAACTGGGCGAACATCGCGAAGCCGAGCAGCAGACCGGCCACGTTGGTGAAGAGCACGGGGCGGTGCGTGAACATCTCCATGTCCACCATCGGCTCGCGGACCCGCCGCTCGGTGAGGACCCACACCCCGGCCATGACGACCGCGGCGGCGAAGCTGCCGAGCGTGCGCCCGGAGGTCCAGCCCCACTCGTGGCCCTGCGAGATCGGCAGGAGCAGCAGGACAAGGAGCAGCGCGAGGGTGAGCGCGCCGAGCCAGTCGGTCCGCCCGCCGGTCTTCGTACGCGAGGCGGGGACGACGAGGAGGACACCGGCGAGGGCGACAACGGCGAGGACCACAGCGAGCCAGAAGACCCGGTGGTAGTCCGGGTCCGAGCCCTGGGTGAGGAGCCCCGCGCCGACCAGGGCGAGGCCGCTGCCGAACGCCAGCGTGCCGCTGACCAGGGCCATGGCGCCGTGCAGCTTCTCCGGCCTGACCTCCTCGCGCAGCACGGAGAGCGCGAGGGGGAAGATCGCGGTCGCCGCGCCCTGGAGCACGCGGCCGACGATGAGCCAGGTCAGCGAGGTCGTGGTGGCGGCGAGCACGGAGCCCGCGATCATCACGAGCAGCACCCCGACGAGGGTCGGCTTCTTGCCGTGCTGGTCGCCGAAGCGGCCGAGCAGCGGCGTGAAGACCGCGGCGGACAGCAGTGTCGCCGTGGTCACCCAGCTGACGTTGGCGGTGGTGGCGTCCAGTTCGCTCTGGATGATCCCGAGGATCGGGACGACCAGCGTCTGCATCATCGAGACGACCATGGCGGCGAGCCCGAGCACCAGGACGACCGAGGTCGAACCCGAGGCCCGCGTGGACGCCGTGTGCTGTGCGTGAGACACGGAGAACTCTTTCCCAACTACTTAAGAACCTAGAAGCTTGAAGACTTCAAGTAATATCTTACGGTAGGGGTCGATATTTGAGATGGTCAAGTTTCAGGGCGTAAGGTCGATCACATGACAGGACCCGCAGCCGTCGACACGGGCCGGCTCATGGAGCAGCTCTCGATGGCGCTCGGCGCCTACTACGGCGATTTCACCGCCGCGGCGGGCCGCGAGCACCTCACGGCGAGCCAGGCCAAGACGCTGACCGTGCTGCGGCGCGGGCCCGCGGCGATGCGCGTCCTGGCCGAGACCCTCGCCTGCGACGCCTCGAACATGACGGGCATCATCGACCGCCTGGAGAAGCGCGCCCTGGTCCGCCGCGAGCCGAGCCCCGGCGACCGCCGCGTCAAGAACGTCGTCATCACCCCGGACGGCGAGCGGGCCATCGACACCATCCGCGCGGGCATGCACACCACCCTCGCGGGCCTGGCCACACTCGACGACGGGGACCGGGCGATCCTGCACGCCCTCCTCGACCGCGTCTTCGCGGCACGGCCCGCGTCGGACTGACGGGCCGCGGCCGCGTCAGTCCGGCCGCCCGTGCGACTGGGACGCTGTGTCGGCTGAGCCCGATGGGCAGACGCCGCGGCACCGGAACCGGTGGGCGCCGCGGCCCGGCCGTTCGTCGCGGGCGCCCCCGGCAGCGATGCGGCCGTCGGCGACCGCGGGGGACATCCGGACCCCGTGCGCTTGCCCCGCCGACGAGCGGTCACGATTGCGCGGGGGTGCCGTAGGTGGACCGGACGGACCCCGATCCCCGCGACGCGTCGGTGCCGGGCGAACGCGTATAACAGGGGCATGAGCGATCACTCCCCCGGAGCCCTCCGGCGTCTGCTGCGCACGCTGGACCACACCGCGTTCGACAAGGTCGCGACCCGGTCGTGGCCGGGCGCCGAACCGGTGCTGCCCCGGCTGAGCCGGAGCGCCAACCACGGGCTGCTCTGGTTCGGCATCGCCGCGGGCATGTGGGCGGTCGGCGGCACCCGGGAGCGGCGGGCCGCCGTGCGCGGCGCGGCCTCACTGGCGCTGGCCTCGGCGACCGTCAACACCCTCGGCAAGCGGGCGGTGCGCCGCTCGCGTCCGGCTCTGGACACGGTGCCGGTGATACGGCATCTGACGCGGCAGCCGGTGACCAGTTCCTTCCCGTCCGGGCACGCCGCGTCCGCCGCGGCGTTCACGGTGGGCGCCGCCCTGGAGTCGCGCCGCTGGGGCGCCGCGATCGCGCCCGTCGCTGCGTCGGTCGCCTTCTCCCGCGTCTATACGGGAGTGCACTATCCGAGCGACGTCCTGGTCGGCGCGAGTCTCGGCGCGGGTGCCGCCTTCGCCGTACGCGGTCTCGTCCCCTCGCGGTCCCAGCTGCCGCCCCCGGCCCGGCCGCGGGTCGACGCCCCGGCCCTGCCCGAGGGCGAGGGCCTGTACGTGGTCGTCAACCCTTCCTCGGGAGTGCAGCCGCAACTGGCCGATCCCGTACGACAGTTGAAGATCGCCCTGCCCCGCGCGGAAGTGATCATCTACGAGCCGGACGCGGGACCGCTGCCCGAGGTGATCGCGGAGGCGGCGCGCGACGCGGCGCGCTGCGGCGGCGTCCTCGGCATCTGCGGCGGCGACGGCACCGTGAACGCGGCGGTGGCGCCCGCCCTGGAGTACGACGTGCCGCTGATGGTGCTGCCCGGCGGCACCTTCAACCACTTCGCCGCCGACCTCGGCACGGAGACCATCACCGAGGCCTGCGCGGCCGTCGCGCGCGGCACCGCCGTCCGCGTGGACGTCGGCCGCATCTCCTCAGTCGCCACGCACCGCTCCCCCGCACAGGCGGACGCGGTCGCCGGCTACTTCCTCAACACCTTCAGCCTCGGCTCCTACCCCGAGCTCGTCCGGATGCGGGAGCACTGGTCGCCACGGATCGGCGGCCCCGCCGCCACGGTGCTGTCCGTCGCGCGGATCCTGCGTACGAACGAGCCCCTGCGCGCCGTCGTGAACGGCCGGCGCCGCGCGATGTGGCTGCTGTTCGCGGGCAACGGCGCCTACCGCAACGTGGGCATCGCACCCGTGCGCAGGCACGACCTCGCCGACGGCCTGCTCGACATCCGGATCGCCCACGGCGGCCGCTTCGCCCGCACCCGCCTGCTCGCCACCGCGCTGGCCGGTGGGCTCGCGCGGACCCGCCTGTACGCCTCGGCGCACTCCCGGCGCCTCGTCGTGACGGGGCTGCCCGAGGGGACGCAGATGGCGTACGACGGGGAGGTGCGGGAGGCGCCCGCGGCGCTGCGCGTCGACAAGCTGCTGGAGGCGCTGACGGTGTACCGGCCCCTGGAGGAGCGGCCTACGCTGGACCACCACTGAGCAGGTCGCCGAGGACCGCCACCCCCTCCCGGACCGCTGTGGGCGTGCTCGCCGCGTAGCCGAGCACGAGGCCGGGCCGGCCGGGCCGCTGGGTGTGCCAGGACAGCGGCTGGACCTTGACGCCGCGCTCCAGGGCCGCAGCGGCCAGGGCGGTGTCGTCGTGGCCCTGCGGGAGGGTCACCATCAGGTGCAGGCCCGCGGCGGCTCCGTGGACGACCGCTTGCGGCATCGAGTCCGCGATGGCCGCGATCATGGCGTCGCGCCGGACGCGGTGGCGTTTGCGCAGGAACCGCAGCTGGCGTTCGAGGGCACCGGACTCCATGAGCTGGGCCAGGACCAGTTGGGGCAGCGCCGCGTTGCCGAGGTCGGCGAAGCGCTTGGCGTCGACCAGTGCGTCGTGGTAGCGGCGGGGGGCGAGCAGCCAGCCCACCCGCAGCGCCGGGGCGAGCAGCTTGGACACGCTGCCCGCGTAGGCGACGTGCTCGGTGAGAGTGGCGCGCAGCGCGGGCACCGGCGGCCGGTCGTAGCGGTGCTCGGCGTCGTAGTCGTCCTCGATGATCAGTCCGCCGTCCCGGGCCCAGTCGGCCAGTTCACGGCGTCGGCCGCCGTCCAGGACCACGCCCGTCGGGAACTGGTGGGCGGGGGTGAGCAGCGCGACACGGGCACCGGTGGCGCGCAGCGCGTCGACGCGGACGCCCCGCTCGTCGACGGGCACGGGCGGGAACTGGAGACCGGAGTTGCGCAGATGCTGCCGGATGCCGAGGGAACTGGGGTCCTCCAGGGCGACGCGGGTGACTCCCTCGTCCCTGAGCACCAGGGCGAGCAGTCCGAGGGCCTGTGCGGTGCCCGCGACGACGAGGACCTCGTCGGGGTCGGCGGCGATCCCGCGGTTCAGGGCGAGCCAGCGCGCGACGGCGCGGCGCAGTGCCGGGGTGCCGCGCGGGTCCCCGTACCCGAAGTCCGCGGGCACGAGTCCGGCGAGCACCGTCCGCTCGGCGCGCAGCCAGGCCGTACGGGGGAACGAGGCGAGGTCCGGGAGGCCCGGCGAGAGGTCGATGCGGGCGGGGGCGGCCCGCAGCGCGTCGAAGACGCCCGTGCCGGGCGGCACCGCGAAGAGCGTCCCCGCTCCCGGTGGGCCGGGAGGCCGCAGCACGCCCGACGCTCCCGCCACCCCGGCACCGGCGTCCGGGGCGGCGGGGGCAGCGGGCGCGGCGGGAGGGAGCGGGGTGCCCGGGGGGCCGGGTGCGTGCGGGGTGTGCGGGGAGCGGGGGGCGTGCGAGGTGCCCGGGAGGCCGGGCGCGTGCGGGGTGCGTGGGGAGCCGGGCGCGTGCGGGGTGCGTGGGGAGCCGGGTGCGTGCGGCGCGTCCGGGGCTTCCGACGGTCGGGCGAGGGGTGCCGACAGGACGATCGTTCCCGCCCTGCCGTGCCCGGCGAGGTGGCCGTCCTCCGTGAGGCGTCGGTAGGCCTCCGTCACCACACCGCGGGAGACGCCGAGTTCCGCCGCCAGGACGCGCGTCGCCGGCAGTCTGCTCCCGGCGGGCAGCAGCCCCTCGGCGACCGCGCGCCGGATCTCCCGCGCCAGCCAGTCCGACAGGCCGCCCCGGGGGGCCTCCGCGGGGTTCAGCTGGAGGAAGTCGGACGCGGCCACGGCACGGCCCCGGCGCGTTATGGACCAGTCGGAAGATGATCCATTGGACCTGTTCACGGATCCATTGTGACGCCAGAGTCAAGGCATGGAGTTCCTGCTCACCTCATTCGTGCTCTCCGTGACACCGGGCACCGGAGTGCTGTTCACCGTGGCCGCCGGCCTCTCGCGGGGCACCCGCGCCGGTGTGGTGGCGGCCGTCGGCTGCACCCTCGGCATCGTTCCGCACACGCTGGCCGCGATCACCGGGCTCGCCGCCCTCCTGCACACCAGCGCCCTCGCGTTCCAGACGCTCAAGTACCTGGGCGTCGCCTACCTCCTCCTCATGGCGTGGAAGACGCTGCGCGACACGAGCGCCCTGGCCGCCGAGCAGGACGGTTCGCCCCGCTCCGCCCGTGACGTGATCCTCTCCGCCGTTCTGATCAACCTCCTCAATCCGAAACTGACGCTGTTCTTCCTCGCGTTCCTCCCCCAGTTCGTCGACGACAGCGAGCCCTACGGCTTCCTGCGCATGGCCGAACTCAGCGCGTACTTCATGCTGGTGTCCCTGGTCGTGTTCGTCCTGTACGGGATGTTCGCCGCGGCCGTGCGCGACCACGTCATCGGCCGGCCCCGGGTCATGGCCTGGATGCGGCGCGTCTTCGCGGGCGCCTTCGCCGTGCTCGGCGTCAGACTCGCCCTCCTCTGACGCCGGTTCCGGCCCGCACCCGCGCCCCCTACCGCCGACCGCCTCCTCTCCGGTCCTCTTTGGTCCTCCCGGTCCTCACGGATCCCCCGCTGTTCCCCTCGCCGCTCCCTCACTGATCGGAAACGCCGTGCACTTCCAGCATGCGAACGACCTCTGGCAGGTCTTCCCCCAACTGGTCCCCGGAGTGATCTCCGCCCGGGGCATCACCTGTGACGCGTCGGTCGACAGGCCCGTGGCCGAGTTCGGTGCCACGGCCGCCGAACGCCTCGCCGGGACACCGGAGAGCGCCCTGCCCGAAGTCCAGGCCTGGCGGCGCGCGTTCACCACCATGGGCCTGAAGCCGACGCAGTACCGCTGCGCGTCGGAGTCCCTCCTGCGCCGCTTCCGCAAGGAAGGCTCCCTGCCCCGCATCCACCCCCTGATCGACCTGTGCAACGCCGCGTCCCTCGCGTACGGCATCCCGGTCGGCGTCTTCGACGTCTCCCGCATCGACGGAAACCTCCAGGTCCGGTACGCCGACGGGGACGAGGCCTACGAGACGTTCTCCGGCGAGGTGGAGCGGCCCGCGCCGCGGGAGGTCGTCTTCGCCGACGACCACCGCAGGGCCCACGCCCGGCGCTGGACCAACCGCCAGAGCGGCCACTCGGCCGTCCGCGACACCACGTCGGACGTCCTCGTCGTCGTGGAGGGCCTGCACGAGACCGCCCCGGCGGATGTGCCGAAGCTGATCGGGGCGCTCGCGGAGGAGCTGCGCGCCGTCTGGGGGGTCGACCCCGTGTCGGCGGTCCTCTCCGCGGCGGCGCCGCGCTTCACGTTCACGCGGTGACTCCACGTGCCGCCTCGACGCGCCACCGGACTCGGGGCTCCTCCGGCCAGTCGCCCGTCGCACGGGCGGTTGCCGCGGCTGCGGTCGCAGTCACGGTTGCGGTGAGCAGGGTGCGGCGGGTCGGTGCGGGGGCCCGGTCGCGGGCGGCGGGTCGGTGGGTATGGGGGGACGCGGTCACGGGCGGGCGGCTCGGTGGGTGCCGGGGGTCGCGGGCGGGCGGCTCGGAGGGTGCGGGGAGCGGTAATTCGGTTGCCCGGGCCGGTGTCCGGGCAACACGCTCTGGCCATGCGCTCCCACACCGTTCCCGCCACGCCGCCGTCCGCCACGCCGCCGTCCGCCACCGCCCTCCGTCCGGCGCAGGACGGGCAGCAGTGCGGCCGCCCACGGAGGCCCGTGCTTCCCCGCCGGTGACCGGGCATCTGGTCGCGGGGCTCCTCGCCGGGTACGGCATCGCCGTACCGGTGGGCGCGGTCGCGGCCCATCTGGTGGCGATCACCGCCCGCACCTCGCTGCGGACCGGCGTGTCGGCGGCGCTCGGGGTCGCGACGGCCGACGGTCTGTACGCCCTGGTCGCCACGGCCGCGGGCACGGCGGCCGCGGCCGCCGTCACGCCGCTCGTCGGACCGCTGCGCTATGCCTCCGCAGGTGTCCTCACCGCGCTGGCGGTGCGATCGGCCACGCAGGCCCTCACCCGGCACCGCGGGACGGCGACGACACCCCGAGCCCCGCGCCGCAGTCCGGTCGCGAAACCCCTCCCCCGGCACCGCGTGCCGGGCACGGCGACCGGCCCCGGAGCGGGCGCGTCGCCGGACGCACCGTCCCCCGCCCGCGCCTACACCAGCCTCCTCGGCATCACGCTGCTCAACCCCGCCACCGTCATCTACTTCGCCGCGCCGGTCGTGGGCAACAGGACCGACGTGCAGCCCGGCCTGCTCGGGCAGGCGGTGTTCACCCTGGCCGCCTTCGCCGCGTCCGCCAGCTGGCAACTGCTGCTCGCCGGGGGCGGGGCCCTCCTCGGACACGCCCTCACCGGCCGCCGCGGACAGCTGTGCACGGCCCTGGCGTCCAGCGGCCTCATCGTGGGCCTCGCCGTCCACATGGTGGCGTCGGCGCCCTGAGACGGCGGCTCCGCCGGACCGGCCTGCCACCGGAGCTGCACGTCTGAGGTCCCGGTGGCGGTGCGTCGGAACGCCTGCGGCTCCGTCAGTGCGCGTGCGGCTCGCTGCGGTGCCTCGGGCCGTGGCCGCCCGCGCAGTGGGATGCCGCGGCGCCCGGGCCCGGGTGCGCGGTGGCCGCGGTCGGGTGGGGCGCGTGGTCCTCGTGGTCGATCTGGAGGGTGGTGTGCGTGAGGCCGTACGTCTCGGCGAGGAGGTGGTCGAGGGCGCGGCGTACGGCGTGGCAGTCGCCGCCGGGGTGGACCATGACATGGGCGGACAGGGCGGGTTCGCCGGAGGTGATGGTCCAGATGTGCAGGTCGTGGACCTCCGCGACGTCGGGCGACGCGGCGAGGCGGACGCCTATGGCATCGGGGTCCAGGCCCGCGGGCGCGGCTTCGAGCAGGATGCGGCCCGAGTCGCGGAGCAGCCCGCAGCCCGCCTTGACCATCAGGGCGACGACGAAGAGCGTGGCGATGGTGTCGGCGCGGGCGAAGCCCGTGGTCATGACGACGACACCGGCCACGGCGGTGCCGATGAACGCGTACAGGTCGTTGAGGATGTGCTGGTAGGCCCCCTCCACGTTCAGCGAGGACCGGTTGGCCTTGGACAGGCACCAGGTCGCCCCGAGGTTGACGGCTACGCCGGTGAGCGCGGTGGCCAGGACCATCCAGCCGGTGACCTCCGGCGGGTGCAAGAGCCGCACCACGGCCTCGTAGCCGAGCCAGGCCGCCGCCAGCAGCAGGGTGAGCCCGTTGGCCTGCGCGGACAGTATCTCGACCCGCTTGAGCCCGAAGGTGTACGTGCCCTTGGCGGGCCGTTGGGCCAGTCGCATCGCGATGAGAGCCAGAATGATGGAGAAAGCGTCCGTGAGCATATGGACGGCGTCGGAGAGCAACGCGAGTGACCCGGCCGCGAAGGCAATCACGGTCTCCACCGAAATGAAAACGCCAATCAATACGAGCGCCAGTGAAAGCCAGCGCCGGTCGGCGTCGGCGGACACACCATGGCTGTGTCCGCCGTGGCCGCCTGCCTGGTGGCCATGGTCATGGTGCGGGTGAGCGTGCCCGACGTGCCCCACAGGAATTCCCCCCAGAAATAGCGGCATCGACGCGCGGCAGTCAAGCGCACTTGTGCCGCCGTCCGCAAAGGCTGCATCGGTGACCGTTTTCAATTCCGGAAATGAAGCCCACCGGGACCGCGTCGAAACGGTGGGAATCGACACACGGGAGAAGGGCCGGTTATTGACGTTTGGGAGCGCCGCCGGCGATGGGGTCGGGGTACGGGCATCGTGCCTAGTTGACCAGTTGCGTGAATTGGTCAGATGACCACTGGCCGATGAGGGCAGGTGGCACGACCCGACCGGGCCGTCAGCCCGCCACGCAAACGTGAACAACCCTCAACTCCGCTGCATGCGCGCCCAGTTGGCCGTACACGTGTCCGGATCCTGTGGCTACACTTCGCTTGACCAGCCGGGCGGCGACGCCGCGACGCGGCGGGTCGAGGCGGCGACGCGAACGAGAGGACGGCATGGAGACCGACGCACCGGGGACCGTGCTCAAGCGGGAGCGGGTGCGCGACTACGTCCTGGAACTGATCGAGTCGCGCCGGGCCGGGGACGGCATCCCGTCCGAGCGCGCCCTGTGCGCCCTCCTCGGCGTGTCCCGGCCGACGCTGCGGGCCGCGGTCGACGAACTCGTCGCGGCGGGCCTGCTCGTACGCCAGCACGGCCGCGGCATGTTCGTCGCCCCCGCGAAGATCACCCAGGAACTCGTCTCCGAGCGGGCCACGCTGACGGTCCCCCAGGCCGCGGGCGCCTGGTCGAGCAGGCTCCTGGAGTTCACCACGGTGGCCGCGGGGGCCCGCGTGGGCCGCAGACTGGGGATGTCGCCGTCCGGGCTCATCGTGTACGTGGCGCGGCTGCGGCTCGTCGACGGCACCCCGATGGCCGTCGAGCACCTGCACCTGCGGGCCGACCTCGTGCCGGGCCTGACCGCGGGCGAACTGGAGACCGGCGACCTGTACGCGCATCTGCGCGAGCGGCACGGCGTGCGGGTGCACGAGGCGACGCAGACGATCGAGCCGACCGTCGTCACCCGCTCCGAGGCCCGGCACCTGGACGTGCCCGACCTGTCCCCCGCCCTGCTCTTCGAACGCCTCACCACGGACACCGCGGGCCGCCCCGTGGAATACGTCCACTCCCTGTACCGCGGCGACCGCTACCGCATCGTCTCCCGCCTCACCCTCGGCCCCGCGGCCGCCCCCGACCCCGCGCCCGACCCCTCGGCGGCCCACCATCCCGGCATCCCGCCCGGCGACTTCACCTGCGGCGACCCCGTGACCGCGGCCACCCTGGGCGGCGACGTACAGGACACACCGGACCCCCAGGAGCCGTGAACCGGGGCCGCGTCCACTGGCTCGTCGTCTCGCGGGGCGGCGCGGCGCGGGGGCCGGCCGGGCGTTGCTGGACGAGGCGACGCGGCTGTTCGTCCGGACCCCCGGCAGCGTCGAGGTGGTCACCTTCGGGGCCGACCACCCGGGCGCCGTGGCGAGCGGTGCCCGGGTCTTCTACGAGAACCTCGGGTTCGGCCCCGCCGAGGCCGCGCCGCCCGGTCCGGAGGGCGGCTCACGGCAGGTCTACCGCCGCTTCCTCGGCTGAGCCCGGCCCGCGGTGGGCACGGACCGGCGCGGCGGGCCGTGCGCGTCACATGGGCGGGGGCGCGGGGGCCGGGCCCAGGGTCGTGGTGCCGGGCGCCGCGCGGTGGCCGAGGCCCGTGCGGTAGGCGTCCATGGCGGCCTCCACCCGGCCCGTGCGGCGCAGCAGATCGCCCAGGAGGCGGCACAGGTCCGCCACGTCGCCCGCCGCACTGGAGCGTTCCAGGAGGGACAGGGCGGCGCAGTAGTGCTCCTCGGCGCTGTCGGTGTCGCCGCGTTCCTCGGCGATGAGGCCGAGCAGCCGGTGGGCGCCGCCCGCGTGCACCGCGCCGCGCTCGGCGCCAAGGGCCCCGGTGGCCTCGCCGGAGGTGAGCAGGGGCCGCAGGAGCGCCTCCGCCTCCTCGGCCCTGCCGCGCCGCCGCAGCACGTCGGCCAGTTCGACCTCCACCTGCTCGGTGAAGAGCGCGGCGCGCTTGGAGGCGAGCATGTCGCGGGCCGTGCGCAGCTCGCTCTCGGCGCGCTCCAGATCCCCGTCCTGGGCGCTGACGTAGCCGCGCATCCAGTGGCAGTGGGCCAGTTCGGTGCGGATGTGCAGCTGCCGGTACAGCTCCTGTGCCTTGGCGAGGGAGGCGTCGGCCTCCGCGGTGCGGCCCTCGGCGATCAGGGTGCGGGCGACCCCGCGGTGCATGTGGGCGACGAGGGCGGGATCGCTGACCCTCGGCGCGAGGGCGAGCGCGAGTTCGGCGGCGTGGGCGGCACGTGCGTGCGCTCCCATGTCCATGTACGGGGCGATGGACGCCGTGTACAGGAGCAGCAGGGCGTCGGGGTCGTGCAGGCCCGCGGCGTTCAGCTCGTCGAGGGTGGACTCCAGGAGGTAGCAGGAGTACCGCAGTTCCCCGGTGAGCAGGTGGGCGGTGGCGCGGCCGCGGACGGCGGGGACGCGCCGGGGCAGGGGCTGGTCGGCGAGGAGGCCCTCGACGGCGGCGAAGCAGTCACGGGCGTCGGTGAGTTCGCCGGACTCGAGCAGGCAGTCACCGAGTCCTTGCAGGGCCGCGGCCTGTTCGTCGGTGAGGCCGTGCGCCACGGCCTCCTCGTGCAGGGCGCGGAAGAGCGCGGCGGCGTCCTCGGGGGCGCCGGTGGCGAGGGCCCTGCGTGCGTCGGTCAGACGCAGGCGCAGTTCCGTGGCCAGGCGGGCGGGGCGGCCCGTGACCAGTTCCTCGTGGTCGACGCCGAGCCGTCCCGCGAGGTGGCGCAGCGCCGCCTCGGAGGGCCGTACCTTGCCGGACTCGAGCGTGGACACGTACGCGGCCGTGTAGGCGGGCTCGGCCAGCTGCCGTTGGGTGAGTCCCCTTTCGGTACGCAGCCGCAGCACGCGACGGCCGATCTCGACGGGGTCCACGGCACCGTCGGGACGCGCACCCCCGGGACGCGCACCCGCGGGATTGTTCTCCGCCACCTCTCCCCTTCCCTGGGTCGGACCCCGAGCTAAGTCGATGTCGACGGTGCTGCATAGATGCCGGGGGGGAAATCCCACGCCCGCGGCCCCGCACGACGACCAGGAGAGGGCGTGCGGGCGCTCGGGTGCGCCGTGCGCGTGAGCGTGCGCCCTGGCGTGAACTCAGCTGTCCCACCGGCACCTTGCGCCTCACCATTGCCTCGTACCCCCGGAAGCCCCTACGTTGAGCGACGCCTTAAGCAGGCTTAACTCGCCATTTACACGGCGGCTTCCGGAAGGACCCCCACCATGCGCAGACGCAAGTCCGGCATAGCCAGACGTACCCCGCTGAAGGTCGCCGCGGCCGCGGGAATCGCCCTGTCGGCGACGCTCGCCGCCACGGCGGGCGCCACCGCGGAGCCCGGCCCCACCCGGTCCGAGGGCCGGGGCACCCAGCACGTCGAGTACTTCACGGGCCCCGGCGGCCACCCCGGGCACACCGAGGTGCCGGCGCCCGAGCCGCTCTCCGGCCGGGAGCGCAGGGCCGTCGCCGACGACGGGACCGTCGTCCCGATCGTGCGGAACGGCCCCACGGGATCCAAGGCGGACGTCGTCTTCATCGGTGACGGCTACACCGCGGCGCAGCAGGAGGACTTCCACGCCGACGTGCGGAAGAAGTGGGCGGAGGTCGCCGCCGTCGAGCCGTACGCCTCGTACAAGAACCTCTTCAACGTCTGGGCGGTGGACGCGCACTCGCGCCAGTCGGGCGTCTCGGGCGATCCGACGAGCAACGTCCGCAAGGACACCGCGCTCGGCTCGGCCTTCCACTGCGACGGGATCGAGCGGCTGCTGTGCGTCGACACCAACAAGGTGGAGGCGTACGCGAAGAAGGCCGCCGACCCCGACCTGGTGATCGTCCTGTCGAACTCCGCGAAGTACGGCGGCGCGGGCTACAACGACATCACCTCGCCTTCCGGCTACGACGGCATCGCCACCGCCTCCTCCGACCACGCGCAGTCCTCGCAGGTCGTCGTGCACGAGACGGGGCACTCGCTCGGCAAGCTGGCGGACGAGTACTGGTACGACGAGTACGGCACGTACACCGGCGCCGAGCCGTGGGAGTCCAACACCAGCAAGCTCACCGCCGCGCAGCTGACGGCGCAGAAGAAGAAGTGGTACCGCTGGATCGGCCAGGCCTCGCCCGACGGCGGCACCGTCGGCACCTACGAGGGCGGCGGCTACCACCCGCGCGGCCTGTACCGGCCCACGGACAACTCGATCATGCGCACGCTCGGCCGCGAGTTCAACTCGCCGGGGCGGGAGGCCATGATCGCGGGCTTCCACCGGCACGCGTCCGTGGTCTCCGCCCGCACGCCCACGGACACCGCGGTGCGCCGGGGGCAGCGGGTGAAGGTGCGGGCGGCCGACGGCGTGCGGCTGCGCTGGTCGGTGGACGGGCGGTCCGTGAAGGCGGGCGCCGACGCGCGGTCCGTCACCCCGCGCGCCCTCGGTGTACCGGCGGACGGTCGCCCGCACAAGGTCACGGTGCGGGCCACCGATCCGACGCGCGCGGTGCGTGACCCGGAGCTCAGGAAGCTGCTCAAGGGGTCGCTGACCTGGCGGGTCGCGCGCTGACACGGACATCGGGACCGCGGCGGCGCCCCCGCCCCGCCCGGGATGGGGGCGCCGCCGCGTCGGCGTCGTCGAACACCGGGCGCCAGACGTCAGACGACCGCGCCCGTCCCCCGCCGCCGCGCCTCCAGCGGACTGGCGGGCGCCCCGCGGCCGTGCTCCCCGGCGGGGCGGCTCGGCGGTGCGGGGCTGCGGTGCTCCAGGAGGACCGCGACGGGTACCGCGACCGACACCGTCGAGAGCACGCCGAGGACGACGCCCGCGATGAGCGCCACCGAGAAGTCCGCGAGCGAGTCACCGCCGAGCACGGCCAGCGCGGCGAGCACGAACAGGGCGCCCGTGCCCGTGTTCACGGTGCGTGGCAGTGTCCGTACGACGGCCTTCTCGGCGGTGGCCGCGAGCGCGGTCCCCGGATCGCGGCGGCGTGCCTCACGGATGCGGTCGAAGACGACGACCGTGTCGTTGACCGAGTAGCCGACCACGGTGAGGACGGCGGCGAGGAAGACGCTGTCGACCGTCTTGCCGAGCCACGCGAACAGGCCCACCACCAGGAGCACGTCGTGCACCAGGGCGACGACGGCGGCACCGGCGAAGGTCCAGCGGAACCGGACGGTCAGATACAGCAGTTGGGCGGCCACGGCGATGCCGAGGGCGATGAGCGCCTTGTGGCGCAGTTCGTCCCCGAGGCTCGGACCGATCTGCTCGTCGCGTTCGACCGTGACCCGGCCGCCGCCGTGCTCCGCGAGCGCCTCCTTGATCTGCTGCTGTTCCGCGTCGCTGAGTTCGCCGGTGCGTACGCTGATGTCGCCCGCGCCCGCCTCCTGCACCACCGCGCGCGGGAAGCCGGCGTCGGCGACGGCCTTGCGCGCGGTGTCGGCGTCCACCTTCTCGCTGGTGGAGTACTCGACGAGACGCCCGCCGGTGAACTCCACTCCCAGGTCGAGCCCGCGGCCCACGATGCCCGCGACGGCCACCGCGACCAGGAGCGCGCTCGCGCCGAGCCAGCGCCGCCGGTGCCGCACGACGCGGGGTCCGCGGCGCGCCAGCAGGGCACGGACCCGGCCGGTGGTGGCGAGTCCGGTCAGGCGGGGGCGGCGGCGCACGGAGCCGCGGCGCACCGCGGTCTCGGCGAGCACGCGCGAGACGACGAACGCCGAGACCATCGACACCAGGACGCCGATGGACAGGGTCACTCCGAAGCCCTTCACGGGGCCGGTCGCGAAGGTGAAGAGCAGTCCCGCGGCGAGCAGCGTGGTGACGTTGGAGTCGAGCACGGCGCTCCAGGCCTTGGCGAAGCCGGTGTGCAGGGACTTGGGAAGGCTCCCGGTGCCGCGCGCGCCGAGGTACTCCTCCCTGGCGCGTTCGAAGACCAGCACGTTGGCGTCGACCGCCATGCCGATCGCGAGGACGAACCCGGCCAGTCCCGGCAGCGTCAGCGTGGCGCCGATCGCCACCAGGACCGCGTACGACATGAGCCCGTACAGCGCGAGCGCGACGGTGGCGAGGGCACCGAGGAGGCGGTAGACGACGGTGATGAACAGCGCGGTCAGGGCCAGGCCGATGAGGGCCGCCTGGGTGCTCGCGGCGATGGCGTCGGCGCCGAGCGTCGGGCCGACGGTGCGCTGTTCGTCGACGTCGACGGGCACGGGCAGGGCCCCGCCCTTGACGAGCGCGGCCAGGTCGCGGGCCTCGTCCTCGTCGAAGCCGCCGGTGATCTGCGTGGTGCCGCCCGTGATGCCGGTCCCGCATGCCACGTCGGCGTTCACCCCGGGCGCCGAGACGACCTTGCCGTCGAGCACGATGGCGACCCGTCGCTCGGGTGAACCCTGCGGCGCGCACGCCGCCTTGCCGGTGACGTCGGCCCAGTCGCCGGCCGCCCCGTCGCGGAAGTCGAGCGTCACGTACCAGCCGTTCAGGGACTGCTGGTCGAGGACCGCGTCGGCGTTCTTGACGCCGTCGCCGGTGAGCACGGCCGGCCCGAGCACCAGGTGCCCGCCGGGGCGGTCGGGGTCGGGCAGGGTGCGGGAGCCGTCGGCCGCGGGCCGTGCCGGGCCCTTGCGGTCGGTCTCGCCCCGCACCGGGTGCACCGTGAGCTGCGCGGTGCGGCCGATCACCTCGGAGGCTTCCCTGGGGTCCCGCACCCCGGGGAGCTCCACGATGATCCTGCGGTCACCGGCCTGCGCGAGGCTCGGTTCGGACACGCCGAGGGCGTCGACGCGCTGCCGCAGGACCTCCACGGCCCTGCGGGTGGCGTCGGCGTCGGCGTCGACGGTGGGTGAGTCCTTGGTCTCCAGAACGATCTGGGTGCCGCCCCGCAGGTCGAGGCCCAGGCGGGGCGACTGGGTGAGGGCGATGTACAGCGAGGCGGCGACGGCGACGAGCGCGACGAGCGCCCGCCACAGAGGTGCGCGGGGCATGGGGGTTCTCCACATCCACGAGTTCCACGAATGCACGGTGTGCTCGGCATGCACGGGCATGCACGGCATTCACGGCATCGACGAAGAAGGCATGACGAAGGCGGACGGCGCGCGAGGGTCGGTGGCGGCGTCCGGTGAGGCGGTGTCAGCTCCGTCGGGACGGGGGGCCGCGCGGCTCGGGAGCGGCGTCCGCGAACCGTGTGGACGGCGTGGTGAGGTGGAGTCGGGCGTCGGGGCCGCCGAGACAGCCGTGCGGCACGTGGTGCGCGCCGGTGCCCGCGGTGCCGGGGCCCGGAGGGTGCGGGATCTGGAGGGGCAGCGGGTGCGCGGCGGTGACGTGGACCGCGCGGTGGCCGTCCTTGCCGTACGAGGTGTGCGGCCCGTGGGCCGTCGGCCGCTGCCCGCCGAGGGCCCCCTTGGCGGCGGCGGTGCCGTGCCGGTCGGCTGCCGCGGCCGCCCAGGTGTGGGCTGCCGCGGAGCCGGCGGTGGCCGCGGTCGCCGCGCGGGAGGGCACGGCGAACGCGAGGACGGCGACGACGGCGGAGAGCAGGGACGCGGCCAGGCGTGCCGACCGGGTGCGGTGCTGCACGCGGGGCCTCCTGGTCGGGTCGGGTACGCCGTCCCCATGGGAGGGTGCCGGTGGGCGCCGGTGCGCCAACCGCTCCAACGTGCGGGGGAATCGAAGAGGTTCCCCCCGTCCCTGGAGATTTCTGCCGCCCGGGGATCTCCTGCCCTCCGGGGGGCCCAGTGGCCGAGGGTTCCCAGTGGCCCGGGGATTCCTACCGCCCGAGGGTTCCCAGTGGCCCAGGAGTTCGTACCCGCCCGGCGATCCCAGTGGCCCGAGGATCCCAGTGGCCCGGGGATTCCTGTCCCCCGGGGGCTCCAGTGACCCGGGGACCCCAATGACCCGGGGACCCCAGTGGCCCGGGAATCCCAGTGACCCGGGAATCCCCGTGACCCGAGGGCGAGCGCACGGGTTCCGATTCGCCGTCGGCAGAACGCGCTACGCCGTCGGCAGAACGCCGACCGCACAGCGATCATCGCTCCTACTCTGAAGCCGTGAGCAGCCACGCGACGAACCCGAGCCCTGCCGAGGCCGAGCCCACGGACCTTCCGCCCACGGGAGGCCGGGCCGCCCGCGTCATCCCTCTGCGCCCGGCCCCGCGGGCCTCCGCCCCTGCGGCAGCCCCGGCCCCCGCCACCGCGCCCGCGCCCGCAGCCAGACAGCCCCTCTGGCGTGACCTCGTCGGGAACGTCCTGCGGCGTGAACGCCGCGCCCAGGAGCGGACGCTGAAGGACGTCGCGGACGCCGCGCGGATCTCGGTGCCGTATCTCTCCGAGGTCGAGCGCGGCCGCAAGGAGGCGTCCTCGGAGGTGCTCGCCGCGGCGGCCGCCGCTCTCGGCCTCGGTCTCGCCGACCTGCTGGCGCTCGCCCACGGTGACCTGCTGCTCGCCCTGCGCCGCCCGCGCGCCCGCGGTGCCGCGGTGGCGCCCGCCGCGCCGGTGCGGCAGCGCGCGGTGTCGACGGTCACCGCTCCCCTCACCGCCGCGCCCCTCGCACCGCCGCGCTCGGCCGCGGACCGGGGCGGCGCGCACCGGGCCCAACTGCGGCTCGCCGCCTAGGTAGGTGGACCCGCTCGGCGCCTGCGGCCGGGACCTGGCTCCGTCCGGCGCCCAGCTCCTCGACGTACACCGGATCCACCTCGTCGAGGGCGCCGCGCCGCCGGTGCCGCCCGGGGAGCGGACGGCCATGGACCGGATCTGGGACGAGGCGGTCCTGGCCAACCCGCTGCTCTTCGACGGACCGGTGGCGGCGTGCGCGGCGCCAGGCAGGGACGGGCCGCACGGCCTCGTCCTCACCTGGGCCAGGACGACGTACCGCCGCTACGGCCTGCGCCGCGTCCCGGGCGCCACCGCGTGCGTGGCGCCCCTGTACACCGACGTGCTCCAGCCGACCCCCGGCGGGCGGCTGCTCATGGGCCGGATGGCGGCGTCGACGGCCGCGCCGGGCCGCTGGCAACTGCCGGGCGGAGCCGTCGAACCGCCGGTGGACGGCGCGCCTCTCGACCTGGCGGCGCTGCGTCGCAACGCCGCCAGGGAACTCGCCGAGGAGACCGGCGTCGTGCACCTCCCCGCCGAACTGGCCCTGTGGGGCGTGGCGCTGGGTGCGTACGGGAGCGCGGGCGTCCTGTTCCTCGCCCCGCGCCGTCCTGCGGCGCTGCTGCGGGAGCGGTTCGCCGCCCTGACGGCCGCCGAGCGGGCCCGTGGCCGCGAACCGGAGCTCGACCGGATCGCGTTCGTCGGCTCCCGGGCCGCACTCGCGCGCCTCGGCGGGCCCGGCGCCGACCGGGCCGACTGCCTGGGCCCGGTCGTGGCCCGGTACGCGGCGGGCGCGGGGGTCAGCCCAGGGTCGCGCGGCGGCGGCTGACGACCTCGTCGGCGAGCCCGTACGCCACCGCCTCGTGCGCGGTGAACACCTTGTCGCGATCGGTGTCCGCCCGCAGCGTCGCCACGTCGTGGTGGGTGTGGCGGGCCAGGACCTCCTCGACCTGGGCACGGATCCGCACCATCTCCTTGGCGTGCAGGCTCAGGTCCGACACGGTCCCCTGCTGCCCGCCGCTCGCCGGCTGCCCGAGCAGCACCCGGGCGTGTTCCAGGACGAACCGCCGTCCGGGGTCGCCGCCCGCGAGCAGCACGGCCGCGGTGGAGGCGGCCTGGCCGACGCAGAACGTCGAGATGGGCGCGCCGACGAAGGTCATGGTGTCGTAGATGGCCATCAGGGAAGTGACCGAGCCGCCGGGCGAGTTGATGTACAGGGCGATCTCGTGGTCCGGCGCGGACGACTCCAGGTGGAGGAGCTGGGCGATGACGACGTTGGCGACGCCGTCGTCGATCTCGGTGCCGAGGAAGATGATCCGCTCGGACAGCAGGCGGCTGTAGACGTCGTAGGCACGCTCGCCCTGCGGGGTGCGCTCGACGACGGTCGGGATCGTGTACTGAGCCATCTCTACAGCCCCATCCTTCGCTTGGACGCGGCAGGCCTGACGTCGGGCAGGGAGGTGAGCACATGGTCGACCATGCCGTACTCCTTGGCCTGTGCGGCCGTGAACCAGCGGTCCCTGTCGCCGTCGCGCGCGATGGTCTCCGGGGTCTGCCCGGTGTGTTCGGCGGTGAGCCGCTCGATGGAGCGCTTGGTGAACTCCAGGTTCTCCGCCTGGATCGCGATGTCGGCGGTGGTGCCGCCGACGCCCGCCGACGGCTGGTGCATCATGATGCGCGCGTTCGGCAGCGCGTGCCGCTTGCCCGGGGCGCCGACGGTCAGCAGGAACTGGCCCATGCTCGCGGCGAAGCCCATCGCCAGCGTGGCCACGTCGTTGGGGATCAGCTGCATCGTGTCGTAGATGGCGAGACCGGCGTGCACCGAGCCGCCGGGGCTGTTGATGTAGAGGCTGATGTCGGTGCGGGGGTCCTCGGCGGAGAGCAGCAGGAGCTGGGCGCAGACCCGGTTCGCCGACACCTCGTCGACCTGGGTGCCGAGGAACACGATGCGCCGGCCGAGCAGGTGTGAGGCCAGCTGGTCGTCGAAGCGGGTGGTGGGGGTGTCCCCGTCGGCGGCGCGCGGCGGCGCCCAGTCGGTGTGCGGCGGTGTCATCGCACGGCCTCCTCGTCGTGGAGCGAACGGCCGGACCGCTCGTGCGGTCCGCTCGCTCCACTGTGGGGCGCAGGACGGTGCCGGAGCCGGTTTCTCGGCTTGCGGCAGATTCGCCGAGGGCAGAGGGCGGGGCCGGGCCCGTCGTGGCGCACCGGTCCCGCCCGGTGGCGGCTAGGCCGCGGGCCACCAGGGCGCGCGGGCGTCCCGCAGCGTGTTGGTGCCGCAGTGCACCTCACCCATGCCGAGGTGGTACGTGTACCAGTCGTCGATGTAGGCCGTGGTGAACCCCGCCTTGGCGTACACGGAGTTCACCGCCGTGGTGAAGATGTCCCGGCCGCCGATGACGGGACCCCACTGCCTGGGTGCCAGATAGCGGGTCGGGCTCAGCAGCACGCCGTTGACCGCGCCGGGGACGTAGGCGCTGTTCGGCCGGACGGCGGCGGCGCCGCTCCCGGCCCCGCCCGCGGAGTCCCGGCCCTTGCGTGCCTCGTCGGCGCCGCGCAACTGGCTGAACCTCTTCAGGCTGTCGGGGCCCATGCGGCGCAGCTTGCGGCTGCCGCTGAGGTCCTCGGGGGTGCCGGAGTCCCGCGTGAACAGGCCCGGCACCCTGACTGTCTCCGCGTCCGTGACGCCGGTCTCGCGCTTGAGGATGTCCAGGTTGGCCTTGATGCGTTCCGCCGCGACCTTGTTGTCGGCGTGGAAGGAGGCCTTGGCGAGCACCTGGTCGATGGTCTCCTTGGGCGCGGGCACGTCGCTGCCGCTCGGTACGGAGAACATCTTGGTCCCGCCGTGCCCGTCCCGCCGGGCCTTGCGCAGGAGCTCCACCCCGGCGGTCGGGTCGGCGACGCCGATGCGCCAGCCGCGCTCGGTGTCGGCGGGCAGGAACTGGACGAACTCGTCCACGTGCCCGACCGACAGCCACGACGTGTCGAGCAGCAGCGGCGCCTGCACGCCCTGCGAGGACAGGAACGTCCGCATCGACTTGGCGGGCTTGGAGCCGGAGTCCGCCCGGTAGCCCTGGATGATGCGGCCCGCGGGGTAGCTCCTGCCGTTCAGCGTGTAGGGCGGGATGGTCTCCAGGTTGCCCATGGAGTTGAGCGTCCACTCCTCGTTCGCGGCGGGCTTGCCGACCTGGACCACGCCCACGTCGGGGCCGCGCAGCTTCTCGAACAGCTCGCGGCCCGCGTCCCTGTCGGGCTGTGCGGAGCGGATCATGACGCGCATCGTGCGCTGCTTGCCGCCCGGGCCCGGCATGCTCGCGTAGGCCGGCTCGACGAAGTCCTGGGCCCACGGGTCGCCGTACTCGGTGAAGGTCGTCAGCGGCTTGCCGATGCCGGCGTCCTTCACCTGCTCGGCGAGCGCCTTGACGAACTTGCGCTGGTCACGGCCGTAGGCACCGGCGCCCTTCACCTTGGTGACGAGTACTTCCTCGGCACGCTGCAAGTGGTGGTGGGTGAGGACGGGGGCGGTGCGCAGCACGACGTCGTCGGAACGGGACGTGCCGCCGCCGGTGACGGTGAGCCGGACCTTCACCTCGCCGTTCCACTCGCGTGCGTCGCGCACCACGTCCGTGGCCTCGACGCCGAGTTCGACCCCGGCGCGCAGCCCGGCGGCGGAGAGCCGGTCGGTGGGCCGCAGCAGGGACCAGCGGCCGTCGCGCTGGACGAACAGGCGGGCCTTCTCGGCGCCGGTGCCGATCGCCTTGACGGTGCCGTGGCTGCCCGCCGGGGTCCCGGTCAGCGGCACGGTCTTCAGGCGGGCCAGGTCGGCGGCGTCGCGCGCGCCGTTGACCTTGGTGTCGGAGGCGTCGTTGCACCGGGCGAGTCGCGCGTCCGACAGGGGCCTGCCCCGGGCGTCCTTGACCGGACAGCGCTTCGCGTCGTCGTCGACATTCGGCAGCACGATCGCGCCGCGCCGCGCCGTCCAGGTGTTCTCGCCCGCCGAGTCGCTGGTGCCCTCGACGTCGACGCTGCCGTCCCGGTTCACGTCGGCGCGCAGGTCGGGTGCCTGGGCCGGTGCCTCCGGGGCTGCGTCCGCGATCGCTGTGGCCCCCGTGGCCGCGAGCACCCCGGCCATACCGGTCGCAAGAGCGACATCTCTCCATCTGTGCGTCCGCACAGTTCCCCTCCTCGTTCCCGGCCCTCTGGTCAGGTGGTCAGTCAGCGAGGGCCGTTGACCTTAAGGAGGCACGGGGAACCGGTGAGGTTGACCGGGCGCCGGGACTTTCCGGGTTCACAGGTCGCGCGGGGGTCGACAGGCGCACCGGCCGACGGCCGACGGCAGGGTTGCGTCCCCGCGGCCCGGGGCGGGTGGGGACGTAACAGAATTCGCCGGAATGCTTCTCCTGGTTCACACGCGGCTGGTGGGCTGACCGCGCTCAACCCAACGATCACAGGAGGCGTGCGTGAATCTCGTCGTCAACGGCGACGCGGAGAGCGGGGCGGGCGGCACCGCCGACCCCGTCACCGAGGTCCGCGGCTGGCAGGTGGCCCAGGGGGCCCCGGCGCTCATCGCCTACAGCCTGGGCGGCGGCTACCCGACCCCGGCGGACCCCGGTCCGGCGCGGCGCGGCAGCCGCTTCTTCTCGGGCGGCAACAGCGCGCGTACCGCCCTGGTGCAGGACATCGCCCTGCCGAAGACCGGCCGGACCGGACGCCGGGCGGTCGACGCCGGGCGGGTGCGCTACACCCTGTCCGCCTGGCTCGGGGGCTACGCCGGGCAGGAGGACGGCGCCCGGTTCTCCGTGGAGTTCCGCGACGCCGCGGGCACGCCGGTGGCCCTGAGCGTGCTCGGACCCGTCGGCGCCGGGGACCGGGCGGGCCGCACGGGCCTCCTCGAGCGCACCGCCGAGGCCGCGGTGCCGCCCACCGCCCGCTCGGCGCGGCTGCTCCTCGTCCTCACCCGCAGCGGCGGCGGCACCTCCAACGACGGTTACGCGGACGCCCTCTCCCTCACCCTCAGCGCCGACGGAGGCCACCGATGACCGTCAACCGCCGTGACCTGCTGAAGGCCGCCGCGGCCGCCGGTGCGCTGAACCTCGCCTGGCCGCTGACCGCCGGGCTCTCTCCCGCGCAGGCCCGTGAGGCCGCCGAGCGCCTGGGCGCCGAGTACGACCGGGCGCCCTTCACGCTCGGTGTGGCCTCCGGCGATCCGCAGCCGCACTCGGTGCTCCTGTGGACCAGACTCGCGCCCGAACCCCTCGCCGCCGAGCAGAGACTTCCCGAGATCGTGGAGGTCGACTGGGTGGTCGCGCGGGACTCCCGGCTGCGGCACGTCGTCGCCCGCGGCACCGCGCCCGCCTCGGCGACGCTCGGCCACAGCGTGCACGTGCCGGTGAGCGGGCTCGCGCCCGGCCGCCACTACTGGTACGCGTTCAAGGCGCTGGGCAGGACGAGCCGCGTCGGCCGTACGAGGACCGCGCCGCGCGGCCGGGTCTCCAAGGTCACCTTCGCCGCCGCCAACTGCCAGGCCTTCCACGACGGTTTCTACGCCGCGCACCGGGGCATCGCCCGCGAGAACGTGGACTTCGTCGTGCACCTCGGCGACTACATCTACGAGCACGGCCAGGTCGGCGGCGTACCGGAGAAGCACGTACGCGACCACGACGGTCCTGAGATCCTCACCCTCGGCGACTACCGCAAGCGGCACGCCCTGTACAAGGGCGACAAGTCGCTGCGCGAGGCGCACGCCGCCCACCCGTGGTTCCTGACCTGGGACGACCACGAGGTCGTCAACGACTACAGCGGCACCGGGGGCGGCGCCCCGTTCATGCGCCGCCGCGCGGCCGCCTACCAGGCGTGGTTCGAGCACATGCCGCACCGCGACTCCTTCGGCGGCATGGCCCTGCCCGACCCCGAGATCCACCGGGTGCGCCGCTGGGGCGACCTCCTCGAACTCAGCATCCTCGACCTGCGCTCGTACCGCTCCGCGCAGAACCTGCCCGACGGCACGATCCTCGGCGCCGAGCAGAAGGCCTGGCTCAAGCGCACGGTGGACCGCGCCCCGGACTCCTGGCACGTGTGGGCCAACTCGATCATGCTGAGCCAGCTGCGGGGCAGGCCCGGTGGCTCGTACATGTTCACCGACCAGTGGGACGGCTTCCTCGCCGAGCGCAAGGAGGTCCTCGGGCACGTGCACCAGAGCGGTCTCGAGGACCTGGTCGTCATCACCGGCGACTGGCACTCGGCGTTCGTCGACGACGTCCGCACCGACTTCGACCAGCCCGAATCCCCCCTGGTCGCAACGGAGTTCACCGCCCACTCGGTGACCTCGGGCGCCTACTCCGCGGAGTGGAACACCGCCAACGGCCCCCTCATGGGCAAGGCCAACCCGCACCTGAAGTACTTCGAGGGCAACCGGTACGGCTACGACGTGTACGAGGTGACGCCCCGGCGCTTCACCACCCACATGCGCGTCATCGGCGACCGCCGCGACCCGAACTCCCCCGTGACCACCCTGACGAAGTTCCACGTGGACCGCGGCAGGGCCGGCTCGTACGAGGACGAGGGGACCAAGGGGTCGGCTGCGCAGTACCGCAGGGACTAGCGGTACCGCAGCAGCGATCAGCAGTACCGCAGGGAGCGGTGCCCGGCTCCGCGCTCGACGGGTCCGGCCGTACGCGGCCGGGCCCGTCGGTGCCGGGGCTGCGTCGTGCCCCCCGGCGGGCACTCGTCGACCTGGGGTTTGTCCTGGGTTTGCCGCTGGTTGGACGTGAGTGGAATGCGTCACACCGGTTGGGCGGGAGCGGGCTTCCCGGCCTTCGCGTTCTTCACGTCTTCGGCGACGTTCCACGGGCCGCCGGTCGTTCGTCGCTCGTCCTGAGCGGAAGTATCTGGCCCCCCGTTGCAGCGGGGGGCGCAGTCCAAGGTCGCACCCACGCCAGTGAGTTGCCGCCTCGGATGGCGGCCGGTCCGGGACCGGCCGGTGTCCCCATGGTTGCGCACCACGGGGAGTTCATGGAGCCATAAGGCTCATTCATCTCCCCTCATCGTAGATCCTTTGTAACTCGTGAACAACTCCCAACCAGGCGCTTTTATGCGTTGTTTCACCGGTGACCTGGCGTGTTCCCGCGCGTACGGGTCGCGCTCGAAGGTTGTTCACGCGCACGGCGGCTGGATTTCCACGTGCGGCGCATGACCTATGAATGGCCCGTTTGCGCGGGGCTGTGGCCGCGGTCCGGCTTCCATGACAGGCGTGATCGCTCCAGATCGGTTGCGCTCACAGTTGACCGGTCGAGGGATCCCTCCGGATAGGTCACCCGTTGGCCTTTCAACTTCCGTGCGGGCGGACATCGTTGTCGCCCCAGCGGGCACCCCTGCCTCGCCCTCCACGACCCGAACCGCTAGGGCAGAATGGCTCTGCGCCCATCGGACGGCGGTTGCAGCTTCCGTCCCCTCTTCACCGGACGCACGCGGTTCCCGGTGTGCCCTCCAGTCATGCCGGACGGGTTGCGCGGCTGTGTCGCGCATCCCGGCAGTCCAACAGCACCCACGCCATTGAGCCCCCGCCCGTCCGGGCGGGGGCGCCGCAACAGCGTCCCTCCCATGAGGACGGACGCGGATGGGACTCACCCTGATGGGCACCAAGAAGCGCGCCGCGGTAGCGGCCTGCGTCGCCGGCACGGTCGGTGCGGCCGCGAGTGCGACGGCCTCCCTCTGCGGAGTGGAACCGGCGGCGTCGGCGCAGATCGGGATCGGCAGCGCCGCCGCGGTGGGCAACCTCCTGTTCCAGGTGCTCCACCTCGCCTCCGCCGATGCCTCGTCGTACGGCTCCGCCGCCGGGTCGCCGCCTCCCGGCAGCGTGTCCAACTCCGCGGCGGCCTCCGCGGACACGGTGCGCGCCACCGGAGAAGCAGCGAACCCGGCACCGGTCGCGCGCAGGAGCACGAAGCGCGGTACGCACGCGCCGTACCCGAAGCATCCGAGGCACCGCCGACGGGAGCGTGCGGCACGCCGGCGCGTGGAGCGCCGCGGCAGGCCGGACCGCGGGGCCGGGGACCAGGGCCGCGGCGCCCTCTGACCAGCAGCTACCGAACCAGCGGAAGGAGCAGGGCCGTGGCGCGTCCCGAGAAGGAGATTCCCACCGACGTTCCCCTGTCGTTGAAGTCCCTCGCGATCGACATGCGCACGCTGCGCAAGGACAGCAACCTGACCATCAGCCAGCTCGCGGCGGTGTCGGGCTACTCCACCGCGGCGATCTCGGGCGCGACCGCGGGCAAGAAGGTGCCCTCGTTGGAACTCGTCGAGGCGTTCGTCATGGGGTGCGGCTACACCGGCGACATGGAGCGGTGGCGGCGGGCGCACCGGGCCGCCCGACGGGACATGAAGGGCACGCCGAGTTCCTCGGAGGACACCGGTGAGCATCAGTTGCCGCGGCTCACCGCGCTCCTGCGGCGGGCGCCCGAGCCCGCTCCCCCGTCGGCTCCGGCCGTACCGCCGCAGCCGGACGGCTTGCTGTCCCTCGTCCAGGAGGCCCGGGAGTACGAGCGCCGCGACAAGCGCGTCAGCTCCGTCACGTCGGCGGACCACATGCACACCGCGCTCGCCCTGTGCACGACGCCGGAGGACGTCATCGAGCTGATGAACGAGCTCGTCACCGACAAGGGCCTGTCGATCCAGGAGCTCGAGGCGCGCAGCCGCAAGCACTACCACATCTCCGACACCACGTTCACGCAGGTGCTCGGCGGCACCCAACTCCCCACCGTGGAATGGCTGTACATCTTCCTGTCCGCCTGCGGTCTGGAGGAGGAGCGCACCGTGATGTGGCACTTCACCGTGACGCGCATCCGGATCTCGCTCATGCGGCAGGCGCAGCGCGAGGTGTTCAAGAAGTCCCGTCGCCGCCGCCGTGAACTGCGCGACATGATCACCGTCATCCGGCAGAAGAAGTCGCACCTCTACTACGTGGCCATGGCCCTGGCCGTATGGATGGTGATCTCGGCCCCGCTCGCGTTCAGGGGCGTGGGGGTGCTGCCCCGCTAGCCGATCGCCGCGGCCGATCGGCCCGGTGCGCGCCCCTCACCGCGGGTCCCCGGGGCTCGCGAGCCCCACCTCGTACGCGAAGATGATCGCCTGGGCACGGTCCCGCAGGGACAACTTGGCGAGCAGGGCGTTCATGTGGGACTTGACCGTGGCGCGGCCGATGCCGAGGGTCGCGGCGATCTCGGTGTTGCTGGAGCCGCGTGCCACCTCGCGCAGGACGTCGCGCTCGCGGCCGGTCAGGGCGTCCAGACGGCCGTCGGGGCGGGCCCTCGGGGCGACGGCGCCGGTGGCGAAGGCGTCGATGAGGCGCCGGGTGATCTCGGGGGCGAGGAGTGCCTCGCCCGCGGCCACCGTGCGGATGGCGTCGACCAGTTCCTGCGGGTCGCAGTCCTTGAGCAGGAACCCGGACGCGCCGCCGCGCAGCGCCGTGAAGACGTACTCGTCACGGCGGTACGTGGTGAGGACGAGGACGCGTACGGGCGGGTCCATCGTGGTAAGCAGACGCGTCGCCGTGAGGCCGTCCGTACCCGGCATCCGGATGTCCATGAGGACCACGTCCGGGCGGCTCGTCCGCGCACGTTCGACGGCTTCGCCGCCGTCCGCGGCCTGGCCCGCCACGGCCAGGTCCGGTTCGCCGTCGATGACCGCGGCGAAACCGGCGCGGACCACCGCTTGATCGTCCACCACGAGCACCCGCACCGTCATACGCCCACCTCCGCCGTGCCCCACTCCGCCGTGCGCCTGCTGCGCCGTGTCTTCGCCGCGTTATGCCCCCCGCTGGGCCGTGTCTCCGCCGAGCCATGCCTCCGCCACGTCATGCCGCCGCTGCGTCGTGCCCCCGTCGCGTCATACCTCCGCCGCGTCATACCCCGCCCGGCCGTGCGCCCGTTGCGCCGTGCGCCTTTGCGCCATGCCTCCACCGAGCCATGCCCCCGCTGCGTCATACCTCCGCCGCATCATGCCTCCGCCGCGTCATACCCCGCTGCGGCGTGTCTCCACCGATGCCATGGCTTCGCTGCATGGTGCCCCGCCCCACCGTGCGCCCGCCGCGCCATGTCTCCACCGCGTCACGCCCCCGCCGCGTCATGCCTCCCCCGCCTCGTTCACGCCTCCGCCTCCCGTGCGTGTCTGCTTCCTGCCCGCGTGCGTCGGCCCGCCTCCAGGGTGCGGGGGGTGCGGGGACATGGTCGCCCCCGGCTCCTCCAGCGCGTCCAGCAGCTCCCGCAGGCCCGCCAGGGCCGCGCGTGCCGCGTCCGTGGTCGCGGCGAGGGCCTTGCGCGGGTCGGCGGCCGGGCCGGGGCTGCCATCGGGGGCGGTGGGCAGGACGGGGTCCGCGCCGGGGGCGGAGGGCAGACACGGAACCGCGCCGGAGGCAGCGGGCAGACGCGGAACCGCGTCAAGGGCGGCGGGCGGGAGCAAACCCTCCTCGGCCCGGTGCACCAGCGCCACCGTGTGGGCGACGACCGTCGCGTGCAGGCCCGTGGCGACGCGTCGCCGTTCGCCCGTCACCGCGTCGCCGACCCGTGCGGCGACCGCGTCGAGGAGTCGGCGCTCCCAGGGGCCGCCCTCGCCGCGCCGGGCGCGGGCCAGCAGGCCGAGCGCCCATACGGGCAGCAGCCAGGGCACCGCGGCGAGCCCGAGGGCCGCGAGCAGCGGCACCGCGCCCGGGCCCGCCGTCTCCGCGGGGTCGCCCGCCACCGCGAAGCCCACCGCGAGGCCCCCGGCCAGGCCGACCGCCACCGGCGCGGGCCACGTCACGCGGGCAGGGCCGTACGCCCCGACCGCGTACAGGGCGATCAGCTCCGCCGTCCACGCGAAGGCGAGCGGGCCGAGCAGGGCGAAGTCGAGCCACCCCGCGGAGCACGTGGCCGACCAGGCGAGGGCCGTCACGAGCAGGGCGGCCAAGGCCGTGGCGGGCGCACGCCGACGGATGAGGAGGGGCGCCGCGTGAAGTGCCAACAGGACGGCCAGCAGGGCGAGGTGACGCGGCGCCGGATCCCTCAGGACGGCGTCCGGTGGGGCGACGGACAGCAGCAGGGGCAGCGCCACGCACAGGGCGAACGCCGCCGCGTCCGCGATCCGGGCGCGGGCCCGCGGACGGGGCCCGGGGACCGGCAGGGTCGCCTCGACCGTCCAGCCCCCGTCGTCCGTCGGCCCCGCGGCCAGCCGTCCCCCCACCCCCTCGGCCCGCTCCCGCATCCCCACAAGACCCCGCCCCGTGCCCAGCGGCCCGCACGGCACGGTGGCCCGCCCCGGCACCCGCCCGTTGACCACGGCGACCCGCAACTCCCCTTCGGCGCCCGGCCCATGGCGCAGGGACACCGTCACGGGCGCGCCCGCCGCATACCGCATGGCGTTCGTCAGGGATTCCTGGACGATGCGGTACGCGGCGACGGCGGTCTCGCCCGGCAGGGGGCGCGGGCGGCCCTCGGTGGTGAGGGTGACGGGGAAGCCGAGGCGTTCCAGGCCCGCGCACAGATGCGGGACGGACTCGTGGGGCGGGGCGTCGGGCGTCTCGTCGCCCACGACGGACACCAGGCGCCCCAGGGCGGCGAGGACGTCGCGGCCGGTGGCGGCGGCCGCGGCCAGGGCGGGACCTGCCAGTTCGGGCCGGGCGGCGGCGAGGCGGAGAGCGGCGGCGCTCTGCACGGCGACGCCCGTCAGATGGTGACCGACAGCGTCGTGCAGGTCCCGGGCCAGGCGTTCGCGTTCGGCGGCGACCGCGGCACGGCGTTCGCGCTCCACCTCGGCGAGGCGGGCGCGGAGCCGCGTGCGGCGGGCGGTGCGGTGGTGGCGCAGGCGTCCGCAGAGCACGATCGCCAGGTGCAGCAGGGCGCCCGCGAGGAGGTCGTCGAGCAGCGGCCCCGGCGCCGGGTCCTGGATGCCGGGCAGCGGGATCCCGCGCAGCGGCAGGACCGCAGTGGCAAGGATTGCGGCGCCGAGCGCGCGGCGCGCGGAGTCGTGGGTGGCGAGGGAGAACAGGGCGATCCACAGCGCGCAGGCCGGTCCGGGCGTCACCACCGGCTGCGGCAGCAACGCCTCCGTGACGCCGTCGGCGACGAGGGCGACGGCGAACACCGGCACCGGCGCCCTGCGGCGCTCCGTCAGGACGACGGCGACCACAGCCAGCACGAGGACGCCCACCAGTGCCTGCCAGCCGGCCGCACCCGAGGCGCCCCCGGAGGCGCCGCCCGCGCCCGGGGCCCCGGCCTCCCAGGGCGCCCCCGCGAAGGTGAAGGCTGGCGACCCCTCGGTGAGCGCGCCCGAGAGGAACACGGCGAGCAAATGCCCCGCCAACAGCATCGCGGGCACCACGGCGTCGGCACCACTGAGCCCTCGGCCCACCACGTCGACGCCGCCGCGCCCGCGGCCTACCACGACGACGCCGCCGCGCCCACCACCCACCACGTCGACACCGCCGCGCCCACCACCCACCACGTCAACGCCGCCGCGCCCGCGGCCTACCACGACGACGCCGCCGCGCCCACCACTCACCGCGTCGACACCGCCACCGAGCCCCCTGCCTCCCACGTCGACGCCGCCGCGCCCACCGCCCACCACATCGACGCCGTCGGCCCCCCGGCCCCCCGCGTCGACCCCGCCCAGGTGTTCACCCGCCCCCGCGCCTCCCGCCACGCCCAGCCCCGCCGCGCCCGGCCTCTCCGCACCCGGCCCCGCGCCCAACCCCCCACGCACCGCTCCCCATCCCACGCATCGACCCTACCGGCGGTGTCCTCCACCCTGAGGTGGAGACGAGGTGCACCTCCTGGCCGGGAGCAAGGCCCTGCCCGCGCAGGACGTGGTCGGGGCCGGGGCGCGGTGTGCTTGACGCATGAGCATCGACCGACGCACAGCAGTCGCGGGGGGCCTGGCCGCGGGGCTCTCCCTGACGGTCACGGCCGCCGCGGCGGGAACCGCGCCACCCGGCGACCGTCGCGCCGCCGACCCGCGGGACGACACCGACGGGCGCGCCGCTCGGGGTGGCGGCACCTCCGTGATCACCGTGCGGGGCGAGGACGCGGCCCGCACCACGATCCCCACGGCCCGGGACCCGAGGGCGTCCGGGGGCGCGCTCCTCGCCCTCACCACCGCGAAACCGCCGCCCCCGCACGGCGGTTGGTACGCCACGTACTCCGTGGACGTCCCGGAGGCGGGACCGCATCTGCTGCGGGCGGTCGCGACGGTCCCGGTGGAGCAACCGCACATCGAGGAGACCGGCTCGTACGTCAGCATCACCGTCAACGACGGCCCGGCGCGGCCCGTCGCCCGCTCCCAGCCGTACTGGTACGAGTCCCCGAAGGCGTGGGGCGACCTGTCCCGCCTCACCCTCGGCGAGGTCGAACTGCGCCGGGGCGCCAACACCCTCACGTTCACGGTCGACGGACCCACCGTCCTCGACGACCTGACCGGATACCGCTTCCTCCTCGACGAGTTCACGCTCACCCCCGTCCCCGTGGCGCTGACGTCCGTGCGGCTCGCTGGCCCGCCCGACAACCTCGGCCACTACCGCGACGGGGCCCCGGCCGCGCTGCGCCTCGGGTTGAACGCGGCGGCTCCGCGGGCCCTGACGGTGACCTACCGCGTCCTCGACCACTTCGCCAGGGAGGTCGCGTCCGGGGCCGTGCGCGTCCCGGCCCGCGCCCGGGAGGCGGACGCTCCGCTGCCGGTCCTCGCACCCGGCAACTACCGGGCCGTGGCGGCCCTCGGCCCGGGGCCCGGTGGCCGGGTCGTCGGCCACTTCGCGCACCTGCCCCCGCGCCGGGCCGTCCACGGCCGGGCCAACCGCTTCGGCGTGAACGTCGCCACGCACGCCCTGGTGCCGCCGCCCCTGCTGCCCGCGTTCGCCGCGGCGACGGCCGCGATGGGCGTGGGCCACGTACGCGACGGGAGTGCCTGGCCGGCGGCCCAGCGCCGGCCGGGCGGGCTGTTCGACAGCAGTCTGCACGAGGCGGTCGTCGAGGTCTTCCACCAGCACGACCTGGAGGTCCTCGAAGTCGTCTCTTCGCCGCCCGAGTGGGCGATGACGCCGACGTCCGTGCCGCTGCCCGCCGATCTGCGGGACGCCTACCGCTACGCCAGGCACCTCGCGGGGCGCGGCAGGAAGGTCGTGGCGGACGCGATCCAGCTGTCCAACGAGCCCGACGTGGACACCACCGCGAGCACCGGCGACCAGCACGCCGCGTACGTCAAGGCGGCGGCGCTCGGCATCACGGACGAGCCGGGCGGCCCGCCGGTGGTCCTGCCCGGCATCGCGCAGGAGGGCGTGTTCCAGGAGCTGATGTTGCAGAACGGCGTGGCGCGGTACGCGGACGTGTGGAGTTTCCACGGCTATCCGCCGCTCGACGACACCGACCCGGAGTTCCCCTCGTCGGCGGACGACCAGCGGGAGCTGCGGGACCGGTTCGGGGTGGCGCTGCCGCTGTGGATGACGGAGTCGGGAACGTTCCTGCCGACCGAACCCGGCACGGACCTCTCCCCGGCGATGCAGCGCACGCAGGCCCGCTATCTCGTCCTGTCGACGGTGGAGAGCCTGGCGGCGGGCACGGACCGGCAGTTCTGGTTCTGCGGGCCGCCGTGCACCGACGAGGGAGTGTCGTTCGCGCTGTTCAGCCGCGACTTCCAGCCGCTGCCCGCGTTCAGCGCGTACGCGGCCCTGACCAGGCTTCTCGGTGCGGCCGACTACGCGGGGCCGCTGCCGGAGCTGCTGCCGCGCGCGGCGGGGTTCGTGTTCGGGGACGGTGCCGGGCGGACGGTGACGGTGGTGTGCGCGCCGAAGCCGCGGGACGTGGACGTGCCGGTGCCGGACGCGGTGACACGGGTGTACGACATCATGGGCGCGGCGCTCGGCGCCCCGCCCCGCTCGGCGCGCGGCACGGTACGGGTCGCCGCGTCCCGCGACCCCCTCTACCTGGTCACCGACGCACCCCCGCCGCGCCGCCCCCGGCCCGCCGCGGGCGACGACCGGGTGCGGCGCCGCCCCCTCCCGCCCGCTGAGCACATCGTCCTCAGCCAGCGCTGGGCGGCCGCGAACGCCGCGCCCGGCAAGGCGGACGGGGACGCCGAACCACCGCTCGGCCAGCGGCTCGGCACCGTGACGCGCATGACGCTCGACGTCTACAACTTCAACGGCACACCGGAGACCGTGACGGTCGCCCCGCGGGCCTTCGGCGGCTGGTCGGTGACGCCTCGGCGGGCCCGGGTGCGGGTTCCCGCGCGGGGCCGGGTCGGCGTGGAATTCACCGTCACCGCCGGTGCCGAGGTCCGTCCGGGCGTCGATCTGCCGCTCGTCTTCGACGCCCTGCTCGGCGCCGAGCCCGTGCCGCCGTCCGTCGCCCGCATCCAGCGCCGCCGCTCCCGTCCTGGCGGCAGGCCCGGCAGACAGCCCGCCCTCGCCCCGGTGATCGACCGGGTGGCGCCCGCCGCGGGCGCGGGGACCGGCGGCCCCGCCGTGCGGATCTCGGCGCGCGTCAGGGACGCGGTGTCGGGTGTGCGCGCGGATCGGATCACCGTCGAGGTGGACGGAAGACGGGTCCCGCACCGCTTCGACCCCGCCGACGGGAGACTGACGGCGACGGCACGGCTGCGCCCGGGGCGGCACACGGTCCTGATCCGGGCGTTCAACCACGCGCACGCCCCGGCGGCGCACTCGGCGACCTTCCACGTGGAGGCGGCACACACCACTACTCCGTACGTCAAGGGCGGCTGACGTAACGGTACTTGCGGGCGCGGCGCGATGCGGGCCCGGCCGGGCCACAATGGCGCACGGCTCGCCCCGTTCCCTCCCGCCTTCCCCGCCTTCTCCGCCTTCTCCGCCTTCCCCGCCTTCCCGACAGGACCCGTCATGAGGCTTCGTACGATCCTGCTCCAGGCCCTCACCTGCACCCTGGCCGCGCTCGCCGTCGCGGCCGCCCCCGCCGCGGTCGCCGCCCCGGCGGAACAGGGCGTGATACGCGGCGGTGACCGGCTCTTCAGCTCGGGGGGCGGCCGCTGTTCGGTGGCCTTCAACGCGACCGACGGCAGCCGCTTCCACGGCGTCCTGCCCGGACACTGCGCCGGGACGCGAACGCGCTGGTTCGCCGACCCGGGCCTCACGGTGCCCGTCGCGGAGACCGAGGTGTCCCGGTTCCCCGGCAGCGACTACGCCCTGGTCCGCTACACCAACCCGGACTACTCCTACCCGAGCGAGATCTCCGTGGGCGGGCGGCCCCACCGCATCGACCGGGCGGCACAGCCCGCGATCGGGCAGCGTGTGTGCCAGTCGGGGCCCACCACGGGCCACCGCTGCGGCACCGTGCAGGCGGTGAACGTCTCCGTCACCTACCCGCAGGGAGTCGTGCACGGTCTCTTCCGCTCGTCCCTGTGCCTGGAACCGGGTGACGCGGGCGCTTCGGCCTTCGACGGCGGCACGGCGCTCGGCATCGCCGTCGCCGGCAGCGGCAACTGCGGGAGCGGCGGCACGACCTACCACCAGCCGGTGGCGCCGGTCCTCGCCGCGCACGGGCTCCGGGTCGGCCACTGACCCCGCCCGCCGACGGCGAAGGGGCCGCCCGGCTGCTGCCGGGCGGCCCCGAGCGGGCCTAGGCCCCCGGTGACGGTCAGTGGTGCCCGCCGAAGTACTCCGGCTGCGTCTGGACGTTGAGCTCGCGCAGCCGCACCCGCTCCGCGGGCTCGGTGCGCTTGTCGTTGAGCTTCAGGACGTCGAAGCCCTTGACCATGTCGTTCGAGTAGATGTGTCCGTTGTAGTAGTACGCCGACCAGGAGCCGCCGCCGACGAGCTGGTCCGCGGAGATCGGTCCGCGTTCGAAGTACGCGATCTCCTTGGGCCTCGCGGAGTCGGTGAAGTCCCATACGGAGACGCCGCCCTGGTACCAGGCCTGGACCATGAGGTCCTTGCCCTTGACGGGGATCAGGGAGCCGTTGTGGGCCACGCAGTTCTCGGTGTCGGCCTGGTGGCGGGGGATCTTGTAGTAGCTCTTGAAGACGAGCTTGGACTTGCTGCCCTTGCCCCTGATCTCGTAGATGCCGTCGGCGCCGCGGTTCGGGCCGATCTCGGCGTTGCAGGTGGCGCCGCCGCCACCGCCGAGCTCGTCGGTGAACACGACCTTGTCGGCACGCTGGTTGAAGGTCGCCGAGTGCCAGAACGCGAAGTTGACGTTGTCCTGGACGCGGTCGATGACCTTCGGGCGTTCCGGGTCCTTGATGGAGAACAGGATCCCGTCACCCATGCACGCGCCCGCCGCGAGGTCCTTGGAGGGCAGCACGGTGAGGTCGTGGCAGCCGGTGGTCTTGGAGACACCCGGGTTGGTGGGCCCGCCCGGGTTGCCGCCGCCGTCCGGGCCCTCGCCCGGGAACAGGACGGGGAAGCCGACGACCGCGGCCTTGTGCGGGGCCTTGCGCGGCACCTTGATGACGGAGATGCCGTCGTGCGGCGGCTTGCAGTCCGGGAACGCGGCGTTCGGCGCGTACGAGGAGACGTACACGTACACGTCGCGGCGCTCGGGGACCAGTGTGTGGGTGTGCGAGCCGCAGGCGGTCTCGACGGCGGCGACGTAGCGGGGGTTCTTCTTGTCGCTGATGTCGAAGACCTTCATGCCCTCCCAGGAGGACTTCTCCGTGGCGGGCTGGGTGGTGCTCGAGCAGGAGCTGTCGCTGCGCGAGGAGTCCGTCGACAGGAACAGCAGGTCGCCGGAGACGGAGATGTCGTTCTGCGATCCGGGACACAGGACCTGCGAGACCGTCCTCGGCTTCTTCGGGTTGCCGATGTCGAAGATGCGGAAGCCGTCGTAGTTGCCCGCGAAGGCGTACCTGCCCTGGAAGGCGAGGTCCGAGTTGGTGTCGGACAGCGCGTCCTTGGGGATGTTCGCGAGGTGTTCGATGTTGTCGGAGTGGACTATCTCGTCCGGCGCGGGGATCCGGCCGTCGGCTATCGCCTCCCTGGTGTCGGCCGCGTCGCTCTTGGAGACCTTCTTGGGCGCCTTGGGCGTGTCGCCCGGGTCCGGGGTCGCCGCCGCGGGCGTCGCGGTCAGGAGTGCGGCGAGCAGTCCGGCCGCGGCCGCTGCGACTCCCCACTGTCTGCGCCGTGTTCGGGGTTCGTTCAACAGGGTCACTGTGTCCTCCCTAGTGCCGTCCAAGGACGAACGGTTCACGGACACCCGCAGTATCGTGCCTTTCATGTACAGATCAACAGATCGGACACAGGGTCGTAATGAACATGACTGATCGTTGAGGCGCATCGCGTACCCCCGCGTGCCCGGACGGACTCAACCGCCCCACCCGTCACAGGAGGTCACCGTGTCCCACCGTCGCTTTCCCGCACGTCGTACGTCCGCCGTCCGCGCCGGAGCCGGGACGGTGTTCCTGACGGCCGCCGTCCTCGCGCTGGGCGCCTGCGACTCGGGGTCGAGCTCCGATCCGGGTTCCGGCGGCGGGGCCAAGTCGTCGTCGACGCCCGGGCCTTCGGTGATCGTGCCCGGCAAACCGGGTGAGACGGCGGCCACGCTGTCCGCGCAGGAGGCGGAGAAGCAGAGAACCGACGACGACAGTCCCAACTCGGCCGACTTCGAGTACGTCGAGAAGATGATCCCGCACCACGGCCAGGCCCTGGAGATGACGGCACTCGTTCCCGGACGCGCCGAGTCCACGAAGGTGAAGCGCCTCGCGGACCGCATCACCGCCGCGCAGAAGCCGGAGATCGGCGCGATGGAGCGCTGGCTGAAGGCCCAGGACAAGAAGAGCGGGAAGGGCGAGCGGGGCGCCGGGGCGAAGGGGCACGGGCGGCACGGTGACGGCGGCGGACACGACCACGCGGACATGCCGGGGATGGCCACGCCCGCGCAGCTGAAGCAGTTGCGCGCGGCCCGCGGCGAGGCCTTCGACGCACTCTTCCTGAAGCTCATGATCACCCACCACACCGGCGCGGTGACAATGGCGTCCGACGCGCTCTCCCAGGGCAACAACATCCTGGTCGAGGAGATGGCCAACGACGTCGTGGCCCAGCAGACGAGCGAGATCAACCGGATGCGCGGGATGGGCTGACCACGGCCGGGGCCCCGCGCCCCGCGGTCGGCGGCACCCCGCACCCGCCAACACGCGCTGCGGCGCACCTCCCCCTGGACGCACAGGGGTGCGATGCTGATGCGGGGCAGGCAACACCAGGCCTTCAGGCATCCGGGGGGTACACCTCGCGGAAGGAGTGCCACCGTGCAGGTCGCCGTCGTGGGTTCGGGTCCGAGCGGGGTCTACACCGCACAGAGCCTGGTCCAGCAGGACCTCGTACCGGGGCTGCGGGTCGATGTGCTCGACCGACTGCCGTGCCCGTACGGCCTGGTGCGGTACGGCGTGGCGCCGGACCACGAGAAGATCAAGTCTTTGCAGAACACCTTGCGCGCGGTTCTTGAGCACGAGCGCGTGCGGTTCCTCGGCGGCGTCGGGATCGGCCCCGGGGCACTGTCGCCGGGGCAGCTGCTCGGCATGTACCACGCGGTCGTGTACTGCGTGGGCGCCGCCACCGACCGGCGCCTCGGGGTGCCCGGCGAGGATCTGCCGGGGAGCTGTTCCGCCACCGAGTTCGTGTCCTGGTACAGCGCCCATCCCGATGTGCCCGCCGACGGTGCGGGGCCGCCCGACCGCTTCGTGCGCGGCGTGGAGTCGGCGGTCGTCATCGGCGTCGGGAACGTCGCGGTGGATGTCGCGCGGATGCTGGTCCGCGGCGCCGCGGAGCTCCTCCCGACCGACATCCCGCACGAGGCCCTCGACGTGCTCGCCCACAGCCGGGTGCGCGAGGTGCACATGGTGGGCAGGCGCGGTCCGTCCCAGGCGCGGTTCACCACCAAGGAGCTGCGGGAGCTCGGCTCACTGCCGGACACCGAGGTCCTGGTCGACCCGGCCGAGCTGGCACTCGATCCCGCCTACCTCGACCCCTCGGGGCTGCCCGGAGCCGTGCGCCGCAACGTGGAGGTGCTGCGCGGCTGGGCGGGAGCGGCCGAGCGCGGTCTCGCGCGGCGGATCCGGCTGCGGTTCTTCCTGCGCCCCGTGGCCGTCCTCGACGCGGGGGGACGGGCGGGCGGGGTGCGCTTCGAGCGGACGCTGCCCGACGGCCGGGGCTCGGTGACCGGCTCCGGGACGTACGAGGACATCCGCGGCCAGCTCGCCCTCAGGTCCGTCGGGTACCGCGGTGTGCCCCTGGACGGGCTGCCCTTCGACGCGGGCACGGGCACGGTGCCGCACACGGCGGGCCGGGTGCTGCGCGACGGCGCGGTCTCGCCCGGCGAGTACGTGGCGGGCTGGATCAAGCGCGGGCCCACCGGCGTCATCGGCACCAACCGCCCCTGCGCCAAGGAGACGGCCCTCTCCCTGCTCGCCGACGCGCCCGCCCTCGCCTCGCGGGACGTGCCGGAAGAGCCCCTCACCGCGCTGCGGGCCGCCGGCGCGGAGCCCGTCGAGTGGCCGGGCTGGCTGGCGATCGAACGCGCCGAGGCGGAACTCGGGCGGTCCCTGGGACGCGGCTCGGTGAAGATCCCGGACTGGCCGGGGCTGCTGTCGGCGGCGCGGGGCGGGGCCGCCTGAGCGTACGGGTGGGATGGACCCGCACGTCGGCGCGGGCGCCCCCGATGCCCCTGCGCCCGCGGGCCGGGCCGTTCCGTTCGGGGCGGCGTGCGCACTGGAGGAAGATGGCCGCCGAGGGGAGTCCGGCCCCGCGGGAAGGGATGGAGAGATGACGTTGCGCTCCGACGTGGCCGAGTTGCTCGCGGAGGCCTGCGTCCTCGACGTGGACGTGGACGATGCCGTCGCGGACGAGCACGTGCGCTCGTCCGCCTACCGGCGCGTCGTCTCGGTGACCGCCTCCTCGCGGAGCCGCGACCGGGACCGCGCGATCGTGGCCGCGATCCTGCGGGACCCCGTCGAGATCGTGTCCAAGACGGCGGTGGTCGACCTCGTGGACAGGATCGCGACGCGGGTGAGCGGCCCCGCCGAGTTCCGGCAGTGGTCGGAAGGACTACTGCCGGAGGTCGACCGGCTGGGGGCGGAGGGGTACCGCGCGTTCATTCGCCGCCGCGTCCACGACTGGCTGTTCCATCTGACCGTCGAGGACGGTCGGGTGCCGGCACCGGCCGAGTTGGCGGACGTCACGGACTGGATGCAGCGGACCCTCGCCGAGGGCTCGACGTCGCCCGCGGTGCTGGCCCTGCTCGCCGAGTCGGGCAGCAGCAGGAAGATCCGCAACATCGCGAGGAACCGCGCGGGAAGCCGCGGGCTGAGAACGCGATGAGTCGGCAGCGGCGACGGCCCGTCGGCCCGCGGGTTCGTGTACCGGACGGGATGGGGGAACCCCGAACCCGCCACCGCCCTCGTCGGGCCGGTGCGTCCGCCCGCCCCCGCAGCTCCACGAGCGGGAGCGCGGCGAACGTCACCGGCTCGGACCGGGGCTACCGTTCCGCCGCCGCCTCGGCGAGCCGCACGGTTTCCCCGCCCGTCCCGTCACGCACGCCCGTCACGGGGCGAGCCGGTAGGCGTTGGTGATCGTCTCGGTCATCGTGTTGCCCGAGGTGTCCTTGAGGTACACGCGGTACGACACGGCCTTGGCCGTCGCCGGGTGCCGCACGCTCGCCGAGCGCGCACCCTTCGCGTCCTTCGTGACGGTGACCGCCTTCCACGTCCTGCCGCCGTCGTAGGAGACCTTGACGGTCAGCGTGGCGATCCTGCCGTCGGCGGCCGCGGCGCCCGCCACCTTCAGCGGCACGGTCAGGGCGCCGCCCGCCGGGGCCGTCCCGTTCAGGGCCAGTTTCGGCGCGAGGCGGACCGTGGAAAGCGGCAGCTCGGTGGGCTCCTCACCGGACGTCTTCGCCGAGGTGAACGACCAGGCCACGCCCACCTTCGTACTGGTGGAGGTGTCCTTGGCGGCGCGTGTGGCCTCCGTGGTCAGCCGGTAGCGAGCCGAGGCGGACGGGAGGTCGGCGAAGATCGCGCCGGGCCCGCCCTCGGCGATGGTACGGCCGCCGGACTCGAGGCGAGTGGAGCCGCCGACCGTCGCGGAGTCGCCCGCGTGCCCCGCGCCGTCGTTGAACAGCCTGACGTACGCGTCCAGGGAGTTGCCCGCGCGCCGCGCGCCCTGGCCCTCCTCGGCCCCGAGGTCGGGGCCCACGACACCGGTATTGAAGTTCAGCGTGTAACGCTTGCCCGCCTTGTACGCGACCGGGTCCTTGTCGTACGAGGCGGCCGGCTCGCCCGCGTCGTCGAGCTGTGCCATGGACCAGGCCCAGCGCAGGTCCTTGGTGTTGAGGTAGCTGGTGCCGGAGGCCGGGAGCTTCAGCTCGCTCGTCGGGGCGAGAGCGGGCCCGTTGCCGTTCCTGTCGGAGGGGGTGGCGGAGAACGTGCCCTTCCTGCCGGTGACGGACGCGCCGAGGCCGAACTTCACCTCGGCGAGCTCCGCCTTGGTCACGGCGCGGGCGAGGCCGGGGAACCAGCTGCCGGTGCGCCCGAAGGCCAGCCGGTAGTCGGTCCTGCCGCCCGCCGCCCCCGGGGCCCGGAAGGCACCGATGTACTGGGCGTGGAACGTCGGCGACGAGGAGGATGCGGTGCCGAGCCCGGCGGTGCGGATGACGGTTGTGCCGGTGAGGCTCCAGTTGGCCGCGATCCCGGCGGCCTGGTCCTCGTAGCCGATGTTCGACGTCGTGAGGCGCGCACCGCGGTCGGGGGCGGTGACGGCGACCGGCTTGGCCTTGCGGGTGTCCAGCGTGATCGCCTGGTCGGCGCCCACCTTCAGCTTCGGCTGGACGAAGACGGCGAAGGTCGTGGTCGGCCCGTAGACGGAACTCTCCAGGACGTAGGTGCCCTTGGGGAGCCGCACGGTGGCCGGGCCGGTACGGAACGGGGCCGTGAACTTCTTCTGCGTCGCGCGGTCGGTGAGCGTGGTGACGTAGTGGGTCGAGTCGGCGCCGTTGATGTCGAGGTGCTTCAGCGTGACGTCGTAACTCTCGACCTCGCGGTCCACGACGATCCCGGTGTGCACGGACTGGCCGTCACCCGAGGCCAGCACGGTGCCGCCGTGGACGCCGTCGGCGGTGCCGAGCCGGGTGTCCGCCGTGACCGTGGTCTTCGCGGAGCCGCCCGCCGGGACGGTGAGCTTGCGCGGCTCGACGGTGAACATGCCCGCCGGGCCCGGTCGGCCCTTGGGGTCCACCGCGGTGGCGGACAGCGCGAGCGTGACGGGCTCGGTGCCGTAGTTGCGGTACGTGAGGGTCTTGGCGACCGGCTTGTCGTCGGTGTGCGGCCAGGGCTGCGTCCCGAAGGAGAGCGATCCCGGCGAGGAGACGACGGACGCGGAGACGGCGCGCGTCAGGTCGACGCGGCCCGCCCCCTGCTGGTGCGCGGTGAGTTTCGGATGGGGCTTCGCCGAACCGGTCAGCACGGCCTTGAGCTGCCGGCCGGTCCACTTGGGGTGCTCCTGGAGGAGCATGGCGGCGGACCCGGCCACGTGCGGGGTCGCCATCGACGTACCCGACATGGAGATGTAGCCGTCGGTCCCGCCCTGGTCGGGGGCCTGCGAGGAGGCAGCGGCGGTGATGTCGACACCGGGCGCGGTGATGTCCGGCTTGGTCACCCCGTCCGCGTTCGGACCGCGGCTGGAGCCCCACGCGATCTCGTCGTTCTTGTCGACGGAACCGGCGGTGAGGGCCTCGGGGGCGCTGCCGGGAGCGTTCAAGGTGCCCGGTTCGGGGCCGTCGTTGCCCGCGGCGACGACGAAGAGCGCCTTGTCGGAGAGCCGGGTGACGGCCTCCTCGAGGGGCTCCGTGCCCGGGGTGTCCAGGCTGCCGAGGCTCATGTTGACGATCTTGGCGTCGTTGTCGACGGCCCACTGCATGCCGGCGGCGATGCTGGAGTCGGTGCCGCCGCCCTCCTCCTCGGAGATGACCTTGCCGTCGAGGACCCGCACGCCGGGCGCCACGCCCTTGTACTTGCCGCCGGACTTCGCGCCGGTGCCCGCGATCGTCGAGGCGACGTGCGTGCCGTGGCCCATGCGGTCCTTGGCGTCGGGCGCGTCGGTGAAGTTCTTCTCCAGGACCTCGACGCCCTTGAGGTCGGGATGCGTCTGGTCGACCCCGGTGTCCAGGACGGCGACCTTGACTCCCTTGCCGGTCCAACCGGCCCGCCACATGGTGGGAGCGCCGATCTGCGGGACGCTCTTGTCGAGCGTGGGGCGGACCTTGGCGTCCAGCCAGACGTGGGAGACGGCGGGTACGGCGGTGGTACGCGCGTTCGTGCGGCTCTCCCGCGCGCCCCTGTCGCCCGTCGTGCCCGTCGTGCCCGGCGCGCCCGTGCCGCCGGTGAGCGCCGACCAGAGGCCGGAAGCCTGTGACTTGGGGGTGCGGAACGCCTCGCCGCCCACCGCGGGCAGCGCGCGGCGGTCGTGGGCCAGGCCCTTGAAGGGTCCGCCCGCCGTGCGGGCGTTCACCCGCCCGGGGCGGTAGCCGACGATCAGCGGCAGCGACGCGCGGTGCGCGTCGTCGTACCTGTCCTCGACGAGCCGCGTGACGTCGAAGAGCCGCCGGTCGAGGCTGCCCGCGTCGATCAGCTCCTGCGCGTCCTGCGGCACGACGAACACGTGCCCGGCCTCGCGCCGCACCGAGATCGCCACCTGCTCACGGCCTGGGCCGCGGACCAGCCGGACGACCTCCGTGTACGCCGCCTTCTTGCCGCGGGCTTCCTTGCCGTCGCCCTTCGTGCCGTCGGCATTCCCGCCGCCGGCTTTCTTGCCGTCAGCCTTCCTGCCGTGAGCTTCTTTGCCGTCAGCCCCTCGGTTCCCCACGCCGACGACCACGCGGTCACCGGTGATCAGGGTGACGGTCGCCGTCCTGCCGTCCTCGGCCCCTGCTGTGCCCCTGGCCCCCGTGCTCGTGCCCGGCTCCGCGCCCGCGGTCCGGTCCGGCCCGGTCCCGGGCGCGGCCACGGCCACCCCCGCGACCAGTGCTCCGGACGCCACGGCGGCCACCGCCGCCGCCCCCACCCTCGATATGACTGCCACCCGATATGCCTGTCTTTAGATGTGCTGATGTACTGATGTGCCGCCTATTACACGCGATCAAGGTGACGTCCGGTTCTCCGGGGGGCGAAGTACCGGTCGAGATGTTCCGTGCCGGGGCCGGGCTGCCGGTCGTCGCCTACACCCCCGGATCGCAGCACCCGCCCCGCCGCATCAGGCGCCCCACCTCCAGCCAGTCACCGCCCTCGCCCGCGCGGCGCGGCGGCTCCGGGAACGCCGCCACGAGGTCGTCGGTGTCGTGGGCGACGCCGCCGCGCAGTACCGACACCGTCCGCACCAGCGTGCTGAAGTCGGTGAACGGGTCGCCGTCCACCACGGTGAGGTCGGCGATCCTGCCGCGCTCCACGGTGCCGAGCTCGTCCGCGACACCGAAGAGCCGCGCGGGCAGCACGGTCACGGTGCGCAGCGCCTCGACCGGGGAGAGGCCGCCGCGGTGCAGGGCGCGCAGGCCCAGGTGCAGGGACAGGCCTACCGGTACGAGCGGCTGGTCGGTGCCGAGCGCGACGATGCCGCCCGCGGCGAGGACACGCCGGTAGACATCGGTCTCCCTGCGCAGGGTGGCCAGCTGGTCCGGGGTCGGGGGCTCCCCGGCCCCCTTGCGCACCTGGGCGGCGTCCCACGGCGGCATCACGGCCGTGACCCGGGGGTCGTCGGCGAGTGCCGGGTCGGCGCCGAGGAGCGGCGAGGACGTGAACGGCGTGGCGATCATCGCGAACCGCGCTCCCCGCGCGCTGTAGATCTCCAGGACGTCGTCGTAGGAGCGCCCGGACGCGGTGGTGGCGTGTCCGTACTCGGCGCGCTGGGTGGCTTGCAGATGGGTCGTCAGGTCCTGTCCCGACTGGATGCCGGGCGACAGGAAGTGACTGCCCGCACGCACCCCGAGGCGCTCGTGGGCGAACCTGGCCGCCTCCTCCATCACCCAGCCCGGCGCCCGTACGTAGGTCTTGACGAAGTCCCAGTCGAGCTGCTCGCCCCGCTCCAGTGAGCGGCGCAGACCCGCGCGGGTGCGGTGCGCGCGACCCATGCTGTACGCGACGCGGCCGCCGTCGAGGAGCTCGCCGGTGCTCAGCAGGCGGGGTCCCGCGAGCTGTCCGGTGGCGACGGCCTCCCGGATGCGGGCCTGCTCGTGGGCGAAGCCGCCGAGGGAGACGGCGGTGGTGATCCCGTACGTCAGCTGGCCCGCGGTCTGGCGGCCGCCGTAGGTGCTCTGCCAGGGGTGGGTGTGGGTGTCCCACAGACCTGGCAGGACCGTGCGGCCGGAGGCGTCGATGTGCCTGCGGCCGCCCCTGCGGGAGGCGCGGTGCGGTTCGACGGCGGCGATGCGACCGCCGCGTACGACGATGTCGACGTCCTCCCTGACCGTGTCCCCGGTGCCGTCCCACAGCCGTCCCGCGTGCACCACCGTGTCGGCGGGCGCGGGCCTGCGCTGGTCGAGGGGGACGCGTACGGTGCGGGCCGGGCCGCCGTCGACGCCGACGAGCCGGAGGCGGGCACCCGACAGGTACAGGAGCGTCCTGGAGTCGCCGGACCAGGTGGGGTGGTCGGCCGGTTCCGTGGTGAGGGTGCGCAGTTCGCCGCGCGGGGTGCCCTCGGGCGTGACGGGCAGCAGGCAGAGCGCCGACTCGACGATCACCGCCATCCAGCGGCCGTCCGGCGACCAGACGGGCCCGGAGTCGTAGCGGTCGGCGAGTGAGGTGTGCGGTCCGGCGGCGTGCAGCCGGGCGGCGCCGGTCGTGGCGTCGACGACGCGGACCAGGTTGTAGCCCTCGCGGAAGCGCAGGTTCAGGCGGTTGCGGTCGCACAGGGCGATACGGCGGCCGTCGGGCGACCAGCTCGGCCGTCCGGGCAGCCCGCCGCCGCCGAGCGGCTCCGCGAGTACGCGTTCGGTGCCCGCCGCCAGGTCCCGTACGACGAGCCGCCCCGTCATGTCCAGGCAGGCGAGCCGCTCCCCGTCGGGCGACAGGGCCGGGTGCACGCGGCCGCCCGTCGCGAGCGCGGTCTCCTTGCCGGTGGCGAGGTCGCGCCGGTAGACGCCGAGCAGCCCGTCCCGGTCGTCGGCGTACACCAGGGAGCGCCCGTCGCGGGCCCAGCTCGGCCCGAGGAGGTAGCCCGTGGGCTCGGCACGGCGCAGCCGTCGCGGTGCCTTCCTCCCGGACGTGTCCGCGAGCCAGAGCGCGTTGAGTGCGGCGAAGGCGATGCTGCGGCCGTCCGGGGCCAGGGCGGGCAGGTGGATGCCACGGACCGGCCGCGCCCGCCCCCCGGCGAGTCCGAGGTCGTACTCCTTGACCCGGTGGCGCGGCCGGTCCACGGTCAGCACGCCCTCGAAGGGCAACTCGGTGGCGGCGCCGGGATCCTCGGGGCGTACGAGGGTGAAGCGGCCGTCGACCGTGAGCAGCAGTTCGCCGTCCTTGGTCCAGCGCGGCGGCACCGGGGCGATGTCCCCGGCGACGGCGACGCGCTTGCCGTCGACGACGAGCGTGCAGGACGCCGCGGGCGAGGGTGTGGTGCGCAGGTAGGCGAGACGGCGGCCGTCGGGGGCCGGGGCGGGCGTCATGACCTGGGCCTTCTCGGTCTCGGTGTGTTCCACCACGACCGGGCCCGTGCCGTCGGCGGGGACGGCGGCGACGGTGCGGGCCTCCAGGGACGGGCCGGTGGGCGCCGTGACCGCCTTCGCCCGGACGAACAGAATCCGTTTCCCGTCCGGAGTCCAGGCGGGGTCGAAGTCCTCCCAGGGGCCTTCCTGGTGGGGTCCTTCCTGGCCGGGCAGCCCGGTCACCGGGGTCTGTTCGCCGGTGCGCAGGTCGAGGACGTGGATGCGGTAGGGGCTGCCCTGCACCGGGTCGCCGCCGCGTTCGGAGGAGTAGGCGATGCGGGTGCCGTCGGGCGACCAGGCGGGGCCGCGGTCGTCCCAGGGGCCTTCGGTGCGCTGCCGCAGGTCGGAGCCGTCCGGGCGCATGGTCCAGAGGTGGAAGTTGCCGCCCTGGTAGGCGCAGAACGCGACGAGGCGGCCGTCCGGGGCGTACACCGGCCGGTTGGGTTCCAGGCCGGGTTCGGTGAGGGGCGTGGCCGTGCCGCCGGTGCGCGCCGTGGACCACAGGACGTGCTGCACCTCGGCGATCAGGCGGTCCCCCGCGGGCGAGAGGGTCGCGGAGCCGTTGGTGGCCGCGGTGAAGGACAGCGGCACCCCGGCGGTCTCCCGCGCCGCGGCGGCGGCCGGTGTACCCGCCGCCGTCACCGCACCGGCGGCACCGACGGCACCGGCGGCGCCCGCGGCCACGAGCAGCTGACGGCGGGACAGCTGAGGCAGGGGCCCGGACGGGGGCGGCGAGGAGACCCCGGAGTCGGAGGGGCTCGTCGGGAGGGGAGCCGGGAGGGGAGAGGAGGCCGAGGGGGAAGCGGAGGCGGAAGCGGAAGCCGAGGGGGAAGCGGAGGCGGAGGTGGGGGGAGAAGCGGAGGGTGTGGGCGAGGGGGAAGCGGGGGGTGCGGGGGAGGCGTGGTCGTGGTCACGGTCCATGGCAGGAACACTCGCGCACCGCGCGGCACCGGGCAACACCGCCTGTGTCCCCGGTCACCGCGGTCGCGACGGCAACTGCGCCTCCACCCCTGGGTCTTCCCCAGGTGCGGCACCGACGCGGCGCCGGGGCGGCCGCTCCTACGCTGGGGGGCATCGTCATGCGACACGGCTCACGCCCTGGGCCGGCCCCCGGAAGGCGTTGTGCGCTACGTCATCGAGGTGCACCTCGACCAGGATCGCGTGTGCGGGAGCGTCGCGTCCGGGAGCTGCGCGAGCCCGCAGCCCTTCCACGGCTGGCTGGAGCTCCTCTCGCTGCTCGAACCACCGCTCGAGGACGGCGCGTGCCCGGACCTGCCCTCGCGCCCGGAGCCGCCGGGCGCCGACCGCACGCCGCCCTGGCCCCGCATGCGCCACCCCGGCCGACCGGCGCGGGCGGAGGGCGGAATTCGCCTTGTGCGGAACGCGGGTCGCCCAGCATCGTGGTGTCCTGGCCATGTTCCATGCGTCCGGCACGGGTCACCGGCTCATTCCGGTCATCCGCGGCGGGTGCCGACGCGCGGGGGCGGCGATGACACCGCAGGACGAGCGGCTCGACCTCTTCCACTCCCCCCGCGCCCACGGACGCGTTCTGCGGGCGCGCCCGTGAACTGCACGCGCTGCAACAGGACTTCGCGGACGTGTGCACGGGCACATCCCGCCTCGTCCTGCTCGAAGGGCCCGGCGGCATCGGCAAGACGGCGCTGGTGCGCCGGTTCCTCGACTCGGTGCACGGCACCTGGGTGCTGCACACCAGCGGCGAGGAGAACGAGAGCGCGCTGCCGTGCGGGGTGCTCGCCCAGCTCGTCGGACAGAGTCCGCTGCCGGTGCCCGAGACCCTGGCCGGACTCGTCCGCGCACCGCAGTCGCCGCACGCGAACCTGCCGCCGCTCGCCGCCGGATTCGGCCTCCTCGACCTGCTGAGCGAGGTGCAGGGCAAGGGGCCCGTGGTCCTGGTCGTGGATGACGCGCACTGGTCGGACCCCGAGTCCCTGAACGCGCTCACGTTCGCGCTGCGCAGGCTGCGCCACGGCCGATCCTCGCGATCGTCGCGCTGCGCGATCCCCAGGTGCCCGAGCTGCCGGAGGGACTGCGCAGGCTGCTCACCGACGCCCGCACCCGCCGCCTCGCCCTCGACGGACTCGCCGCCCGCGACCTGTCCGCCCTCAGCACCCGCCTCGGCGTGGCCCGCCTCCCCCACTCCGCGTCGCTGCGCCTGCGCGAGCACACCCACGGCAACCCGCTGCACGCCCGCGCCCGCCTCGACCAGGTGCCGTCCGCCGTGCTCCTCGACGTGACGACGCCGCTGCCCGCGCCGCGTTCGTACGCCATGCTGGTCCTCGCCAACCTCGCCGGGTGTGGTCCGAGCGCGCAGCGCCTGGTGCAGGCGGTGAGCGTGCTCGGGCTCTCCTGCCGGCTCGGCGGCGCCGCCCGGCTCGCCCGCGTGGCCCAGCCGCTGCCCGCCCTCGAACGGACCGTACGGGCAGGCCTGCTGCGGGAGGACGGCCGCCGGGGTCGCCGCCGAGGTCGCCTTCCCGCACCCGCTGGTGTACGCGGCGGTCCATCAGGACATCGGCCCCGCCCAGCATGCCGCCCTGCACACGCGGGCCGCCGAACTGGTCGACGACGAGTACACCCGGCTGCGCCACCGCGTGCTCGCCGCCACCGGGCCCGACGAGCAGCCGGCCGAGGCCCTGGCGGCCTGTGCGCGCCGCGAGGCCGCCACCGGGCAGTGGGCCGTCGCGGGCACGCATCTGCGGCACGCGTCGCGCGCGGCCACGAGCCCGCGGGAGCGGGACCGCCTCGCCGTGGAGGCCGTGGAGGCGCTGCTGCTCGACGGCCGGGTCCAGGACGCCGCCGAACTCGCGGGCGGGCTCCCCGAGGGCTCGGACCCGGCGCTGCGCGGCTACGTACGCGGCTATGTGGCACGGGTGCAGGGCCGTACGGAGGAGGCCTGGGCGCTTCTGGTGGACGCCTGGAAGCAGTGCGACCGGGAGCGCGATCCGTCCCTCGCGGCGCGCGCGGCCGAGCAGCTGAGCTACGCCGCCGTGATGTGCGGGCGCGCGGCGGTGGCCGCGCGGTGGGCCGAGCGGGCGCAGCGCCTGTCCACCGCGCAGGGCCCGAGCCGCATGCTGCGCTTCAACCACCTCATCGCCCTCGGCCTGAGCGGCCGCGCCGAGGACGGCATCGCGCTCGCAGGCGACCTGCTGGAGCCCATGGTCGTACCGCTGAAGAGCATCGACCTGCTGCTCGCCAGCGGCCAGTTGCGGCTGTGGTCGGACGATCTGCACGGGGCGCGCAGGGACCTCATGGGTGCCGTCGCCAACTGCCGCACGACCACGGTGCCGCTGCGGCTGCTCTCCGCCTCCGCGCTCGCCCAGAGCATGCACCGTCTCAGGCAGTGGGACGAGGCGCTGATCCACGCCGAGTCGGCCGCCTCCATCGCCGACGACACCGACCAGTCGTGGCTCAAGCCGGTCACGCACGGCGTCGCCGCCCAGATCCTGTCCGCGCGCGGCGCGTGGGAGCGCGCGGCGGAGCATCTGCGGACCGCGCTCGAGGTGCCCGGCGGCGCCGAGACGCCCGTCGCCTTCGCGTACGCGGTGCGCGCGCGGGCGTGTTTCGCGGAGGCCCGCGGTGAGCCCCAGGAGGTCGTGGAGGCGCTCCGCCCGCTGCTGCGGTTCGCGGAGCAGGACGGGGTGAACGAGCCGGGCGTGGTGGACTGGCAGCCGCTGCTCGTCGACGCCCTCGTCCAGCTAAGCGAGCTCGGCGAGGCGGACGCGGTGCTCGCCCCGTTCGAGGACCGGACGCGGACGCGGGGCCGGCACGCGTCGCTCGCGGCGGCCGACCGGGTCCGGGGCAATCTGGCCGCCGCGCAGCACCCCGCAGCGCGCGCAGGCGGCGTTCGCACGGGCGCAGGACCACGCGGCGCAGGTGCCGCTGCCGTTCGGGCGGGCCCGCGTGCAGCTCGACCACGGCGCGTTCCTGCGCCGCACCGGCCGCAGGTCCCTGGCGATCGCCCGGTTGCAGGCCGCGTACACCACACTGACGGAACTCGGCGCGCGGCCCTACCGGGCGCAGTGCGTGCGGGAGCTGACCGCCTGCGGCCGCGCCGCCCCGGACCCGGCGGCCGGCGAACGGGACCGGGGCGCCGCGGACGACGGTCTGGACGGGGCGCTCACATCGCAGGAACTCGCGGTCGCGCGCCTCGCGGCGCAGGGCCTCACCAACCGCCAGATCGCCACCACGCTCGCGCTGAGCGTCAAGACCATCGAGTACCACCTCGGCCACACCTACGCGAAGCTCGGCAGCAGCTCCCGGATCGGGCTCGTGCGGCGCCTCGGACCGCGTGTGACGTCGCCGTCGGTGGGGTGAGCGGGACGGCATCGACGCCGCCCGGCGGCGGGCCGGGCGGGACCACATCGACACCGCCGACGACGGGCCGGGCCGGACGGCATCGCTGCCGCCTCCGCGGTGAGTTCGGCCACCGTCTGCGGCGACACGAGGGAGGCGACCGGCGCGCGCCTCCGTCGACGTCGCGCGCGGTGGTCGTCCCGGGCGCCGAACGCAGGACCGAGCCCACGGTCTTCCGGTTGCGGTCGGCCGGTTAGGAGTCCGCCGACAGCTCGGCGGTGACGCGGACGCGTGCGCCGTCGCCGAGCGGCGGCACATCGACGGGCACCGGTCGGCGGGCGTACGGTTCCCCGAGGCGAGCAACCGGGGGGCCGTGCCGGGCGTCCTTGCGGAGGACGACGCGTACGCGACGCACGCGCGCGCGTGCGTCACACTTCATGCAGGACCTTTATGCAGGACACGATCTTCATGCGGGACACGACGACAACGGAGGGTGTAGCAGTGGGAGTTTCCCTGTCCAAGGGCGGCAACGTTTCACTGAGCAAGGAGGCGCCGGGTCTGACGGCCGTACTGGTGGGCCTCGGCTGGGACGTGCGGACCACGACGGGCACCGACTACGACCTGGACGCGTC
>NZ_JBIRHJ010000006.1:0-401352 GCF_044328435.1 Streptomyces sp. NPDC017940
GGTACTGCAGGGGGGACCCTGTGGGAGAGTAGGACGCCGCCGAACAAATTTTATGGGAAACCCCCGCACCTCACGGTGCGGGGGTTTTCTGCGTTCAGGACCGGTCACGGCCAGGTCAGCACCAGCTGCTCGTGGGCAAATCGCGTTGCGTGCGGTCGGTCCGCCGCCCAAGATCGGTGTATGGAACACCTCATACGGTCCGTGCGCACCGAGGACTGGCAGAAGGTCCGTGAGCTGCGGCTGCTCGCCCTGCGGGACCCGGCGGCTCCGGTCGCCTTCCTGGAGACGTACGAGAGCGCCGTCGCCAAGCCCGACGCCTACTGGCAGGAACGCACGGAGGGAGCCGCGGTGCCCTCGCGCGGGATGCGGCAGTTCATCGCCGAAGGGCGGGACGGGGCCTGGGCGGGCTCGGTGACCGTGCTGATCGAGGAGCCGGGGACACAGGGCGCGCTCGGCACGGAACGGACCACGGTGCGGCAGGCGCATCTCGTGGGTGCCTTCGTACGGGCCGAGTACCGCGGCACGGGCCTCACCGACGCGCTGTTCGCAGCGGCGGTCGACTGGGCGCGAGCACCCGGGGCCGAGGGAGCGGGCGTGGACCGGGTGCGGCTCTTCGTGCACGAGGACAACCCGCGCGCGGAGGCGTTCTACCGGAGGTTCGGGTTCGTACCCAGCGGGGAGGCCGTGCCCGTGCCGGGGGACCCGGAGGCGCGGGAGCGGGAAATGGTGCTCGAGCGGGCCGGGGGTTAGCCCGGCAGCCCCACCGGCCGGCTGCACCGGTCCCGTACGCCGGTCCCGTACGCCAGTCGACTCGCCGCCCGGTCAGACCGTCAGCTCGTCGTGCGGCCAGCGGGCGCGGCCCTGTTCGCGGGAGCGGAGCAGGGCCAGCGTCGGCATCCCCCGTTCCGCGCCGGTGGCGAGCAGCTCCGGGAGCTGCGGGAGCGGGGCGACCGCGGCGACATCGTCGAGCACGAGGGCGAGTGGTGGGTCGAGCCGACCGGAGGATGACCGTTCGGCCATGCGCCGGCCGTGCTCGACCACGCTGGAGGCGAGTGCCGTGAGGAGCGGCATGGCGCCGGGATCGGTCTTGGGGTCCTCGATCGCCTCGCCCACCACAAAAAGCGTGCCCCCTTCATCGATGAAGGAATCCAGGGTGAGCGCATCAGTTCGGTTCGGTGTGCACGACTCCCGTACGTTCACCGTGAAAAGGGCCGAGAGCGCACGGGCCGTCAGCTCCTGTGCGATGTCCCGGCGTTCGGGGTGCGCGGTGAGCGCGGACTCCAGCTCGCCCGCCGCGCCCGGACTCGCCTTGGGGTGGGTGCGCAGGATGCGGACGGCGTCCTGGACCTGGGTGCCCTGGGCCCAGCGGTGTACGTGCTTGATGTTGCGGCCGTCGACGGCGGCGGCGTGCAGGAAGCTGCGCAGCAGGGTGTCGGCGGTGTCGGCGACCGCGGTGTCCAGTTTGGCGCTCGGTCTGATCGGGGCGAGCAGGGATCTGGCGCGGTGGGCGGCCGTGGCGCTCTCCTCGCAGCCCGAGGTGGGGGGCCAGTGGAGGCGGGCCGGGGTGTCGCAGAGGTGGGAGGGGTCGTAGACGAGGACGGGGCCGAGTTTGGCTCTCGCGTCCTTGGTCTCCTCCCACAGGGTGGGGTCGGAAGTGACGATCAGGGCTGCGGACTCCGCGGTGGCGATGGCCTCTGCTGCCAGGGGGCGGTGGGTTGCTCTTGTGCCGAGGACCAGCGGGGTACGGGGGGTGGGGAACGTCGGCGTTTTGGACAGGACCACATCGGGTGCCGTCGGTGCCGTCGATGGCACCGGGTCCGTGGGGGCGGGGGTCGTCGGTGTGGGCGCGGTGCCGTCGTGGGCTGTGCCCACCCTTTCCCGAGCTCTCGGCTCCGCTCGAACGGGACCGGCAGCGGGGGTGGCGTCCACTGTGGGAGCCGGAGCCGGAGCCGGAGTGGAGTGTTCCGGCGCCGGGTGGTGCTGGACGGGTGCCGCTCTGCGGGCCCTGCGGACGGCTCGGTAGCGGGCCACCGTGCCCAGGGTGAAGACGGTCAGGACGACGAGGATCATGACCTGGCCGATGAGGAGGCCCCAGAAGAGGCCGTAGCCGGAGAGCTGGTCGCCCGGTGTCCTGGGCCAGGCGCCCGGGATGTCGTGCGGCTCCTCGATCAGGTGCCGTACGGCGGGCGGCGTCTCGCCGAACGTCACGTGCTCCGGCCACGCGCCGTGCGCCCACCAACCCGCGATGCCCGTGGCGGACCAGACCAGCACCACCATGCCGAGCAGGAAGGCGAGTACGGCCACCAGGAGGCCGTCCGGCACACCGCCCCGCCCGCGCGCCCCCTCGTCGGGCGCGGGCCCCCGCTCCCGGTAACGCCCGTCCGGCCGCATGTCACGCCACCGTCGACCGGGAGCCCGCCGGGCCGTCGCCCAGCTGCTTCTCCATGTACGCGGCCCTCTCCTCCGCCTCCCGTTCCGCGGCCACCAAGGCGTCGTGGGCGAGCAGGTCGCTCGCGGACTCCGTCATGGCGCGGTCGGTGAAGACCAGGGGGCGTTCCGTCTCCGTGATCAGGTGCTTCACCACCTGGACGTTGCCGTTGACGTCCCAGACGGCGATGCCGGGCGTCAGCGTGGGGATGATCTCGACGGCCCAGCGCGGCAGGCCGAGGACACGGCCGGTGGCGCGGGCCTCGTCGGCCTTCTGGGCGTAGATGGTGCGGGTCGACGCCATCTTCAGGATGGCGGCGGCCTCCTTGGCGGCTGCTCCGTCGACGACGTCGGAGAGGTGGTGGACGACCGCGATGAAGGACAGGCCGAGCCGGCGGCCGAACTTCAGGAGGCGCTGGAATAGCTGTGCCACGAAGGGCGAGTTGATGATGTGCCAGGCCTCCTCGACGAGGAAGATGCGCTTCTTCCGGTCGGGGCGGATCCAGGTGTGCTCCAGCCACACGCCGACGATGGCCATGAGGATGGGCATGGCGATGGAGTTGCGGTCGATGTGGGAGAGGTCGAAAACGGTCAGGGGCGCGTCCAGGTCGATGCCGACGGTCGTGGGGCCGTCGAACATGCCGCGCAGGTCGCCGTCCACGAGCCGGTCGAGGACCAGGGCCACGTCCAGGCCCCAGGCCCGGACGTCGTCTATGGCGACGTTCATCGCCTCCGCGGACTCCGGTTCGGGGTGGCGCAGCTGGTCGACGATGTCGGTGAGGACGGGCTGGCGGTCGGCGATGGTCTCGTTGACGTAGGCGTGCGCGACCTTCAGGGCGAAGCCCGAGCGCTCGTCGAGGCCGTGGCCCATGGCCACCTCGATGATCGTGCGGAGCAGCGCGAGCTGGCCCGTCGTGGTGATCGCCGGGTCCAGGGGGTTGAGGCGGATGCCCATGTCGAGGGCGGCCGTCGGGTCGAGCCGGACGGGAGTTATGCCCAGTTCCTGCGCGATGAGGTTCCACTCGCCCACGCCGTCCTCGCCCTGGGCGTCCAGGACGACGACCTGGCGGTCCTTGAACCGCAGCTGGCGCAGGACGTACGTCTTCTCCAGGGCCGACTTGCCGTTGCCCGACTCGCCGAGCACCAGCCAGTGCGGCGCCGGGAGCTGCTGCCCGTACAGCTGGAACGGGTCGTAGATGTAGCCCTTGCCGGAGTACACCTCACGGCCGATGATCACGCCGGAGTCGCCGAGGCCGGGCGCGGCCGTCGGCAGGTAGACCGCCTGGGCCTGCCCCGTCGACGTACGCACCGGCAGGCGTGTCGTCTCGACCTTCCCGAACAGGAAGGACGTGAACGCGTCCGTGAGGACGGTCAGCGGGTCCCGCATCGCACCTTCACACCCTTACCGTTGGCCTGTTCGTCGGCGGTGCCGCGTCGCAGGACCGTCATCGACGGATGCCGGTCGCGAACGGCAGCGTGTTCACAAATGCCCGGTGGTGCTCGCGATCGCACCACTCCAGCTTCAGATACGACTTTCCGGCCGATGCCCTTATGGTCCGCTTGTCGCGGGCGAGGGCCTCCGGGGAGCGGGACGACACCGTGATGTAGCCGACCAGGTTGACGCCCGCCGCGCCGCTCGCGAGGTCCTCGCCGCGCTGGTCCAGGCGGGAGTGCGAGGCGATGTCGCGGGGGTCGACGGTGCGGTTCATCTTGGCCTGGCGGCTGGCCTCGGCCTCGTCGTTGGTCTTCTCGGTCAGCATCCGCTCGATGGCGACCTCGGTGGGCTCCAGGTCCATCGTGACGGCGACGGTGCGGATGACGTCGGGGGTGTGGACGAGCAGCGGGGCGAGGAAGTTGACGCCGACGGGGGTCATCGGCCACTCCTTCACCCAGGCCGTGGCGTGGCACCAGGGGGCGCGGGTGGAGGACTCGCGGGTCTTCGCCTGGAGGTAGGTGGGCTCCATCGCGTCCAGCTCGGCGGGCCAGGCGTTGCGTTTCGTCATCGCCTGGATGTGGTCGATGGGGTGGTCCGGGTCGTACATGGAGTGCACGAGGGAGGCGAGGCGGCCCTGGCCGAGGGGCTGGCGGACGCGGATGTCCGCCTCCTGGAGGCGGGAGCAGATGTCGGTGAGCTCACGGGCCATGACGATGGCGAGCCCGGCGTCCTTGTCCAGCTTGCGACCGCCGCGGGGGTGGCCGGCGCGCGCCATGGCCTGGGCCTCGGCGGCGAGGTCGCGGGAGTAGTGCATGCAGGCGACGAGGTAGGCGCGGTGCTGCTCGCTGCTGGTGGACACCATCGACTGGAGCTGGTCGTAGGAGTGCTGGAGCCAGGGCAGGGAGCGGTCGTCGCCGCGGGCGGTGACGTCCTTGGCGTGCGCGTCCGGGTCGGCGGGCAGCGTGCGGGCCAGCATCTGGAGCCGGGTCACGAAGCCGTCGCCGTTGGCGACGTGCTTGAGGAGCGTGCCGAAGCGGTCGACGAGGGCCTCCTGGTCCTCGCTGTCGCGCAGCCCGACGCCGGGGCCCTCGATCTCGATGGCGGCGGTGACGGTGCGCCGGTCGGCGTGCAGGAGTACGGCGATCTCGTCGGGTCCGAAGGGGGCGGCGAGCCAGTTGATGCGGCCGATGCCGGGCGGCGGTCCGACCTCGACCTCGCGCCCGTCGAGGCGTACGCCCGCCTCGGCGGCGCCCGAGCGGTAGGTGGTGCCGCGCTTGAGCGACCGCTTGAAGCTGCGGTTGATCTCGAACCACTTGTAGAACGTGCGCTGCTTGAAGGGCAGGTAGACCGCCGCGATGGCGATCAGCGGGAAGCCCATGAGCAGGACGAGGCGCAGTGCGAGGAAGGGGATGAGGATGCCGCACATCATGCCGAGGAAGCCGCCGGCGATGATCAGGGCGATCTCGCCGGTCTCGCGGTTGCGGCCGATGATGGCGTTCGGCCGGGCGCGGCCGATCAGATAGGTGCGGCGGGGCGTGACCGGTGGGGACACATGGGACTGGGTCGTCAACGCCCTTCACCTCCAGGACTGTTGGTGCTTCCGGTGCGTTCGCCCGCGTGCGGTGTGCTCGACGGGCTGGTGCGGGGCGGGGGTGCGGCGGGGGCGGAGCCGCCGCCCGAGGGGGGCGCCGAGCGGTGGCCGTGGGTGGACACACCGCTGCCGACGGCGTTGGCCGTGGCGGGCTGGGCCGGGCTGTCGCCGCCGCCGGCCTGGCCGCCGCCCGCCTTGCCGTTGGAGCGGGCGCTGTGGGTGCGGATGCCCTGGGCGACCCAGGCGGCGGGCGAGTTGAGGGCGGTGGCGGCGCGGTTCTCGGCGCCGCGCATGAGGCGGTTGTTGCGGGTGGCCATGATGTCGTCGCCGAAGCCGGGGACGAAGCGGTAGATGGAGGCGCTTGCGAAGATCGCGAGGAGGATGACGGAGAGCCCGGACACCACGGCGGACAGGGAGTCGGGGCCGTCCTCGCCCTGGAGCGCGCCCGCGATCCCGAGGACGATGACGATGATCGGCTTCACCAGGATGATCGCGATCATCAGGCCCGCCCAGCGGCGGATGCGGCCCCAGGTGTTCTTGTCCACGAGGCCGGAGTAGACGACCGTGCCGAGGAGCGCGCCGACGTACAGCATGGCGGCGCGGATGACGAGCTCCAGGCAGAGGATGCCCGCGGCCGCGATGGACACGGCGGAGACGACGATCAGCATGATCGGGCCGCCGCCGATGTCGGTGCCCTTGTCCAGGGCCTGCGAGAACGTGCCGAAGAACTCGTCGGTCTCGCCGCCCACCGAGCTGGCCAGCACCTCGGAGATGCCGTCGGTCGCGGACACGATGGTGGCCAGGATCAGCGGGGTGAACGCCGAGGCGAGGACCGTCAGCCACAGGAATCCGATGGCCTCGGACAGCGCGGTGAGCATGGGCACGCCGCGGATGGCGCGCTTGGCGACCGCGAGCAGCCACACGATCAGCGTCAGGACGGTCGACGCGGCGAACACCACGGCGTACTGCTGAAGGAACTTCTCGTTGGTGAAGTCCACCGCGGCGGTCTCGTTCACGTACTCCGTGAGCTTGTTGACGATCCATGAGGCGGCGTCGCCGAAGCCTTTGGCGAGGGAGGCGAGGGGGTCGAGGCTCTCGAGGCCACCGCCCTCGTCGGTCGGGGACCTGGGGGTGCGGCTGTCTCCGCCCTCGCCCTGCTCGCAGTACTTCTTGGCGGGGCCGTGGATGAGGCGGCAGGGGTCGTCGTCGGGTGCGGCGGCGGCGCGGGTGGCGAAGAGGAGGACAGCGGTCTGCACGGCCGCGACGGCGGCGGTGACGGCCAGCACGGGATGGCGTCGACTACCGGGCATAGGTGAACCCTCCGTACCCTTCGACCGCCTCGGCGATCTCGTCGGAGCTGGACGCGCGGTCGTCGCCCGGGACCGGGGCGGGACCTTCCTTCTGCGAGTGGGTGGTGATCTTCCAGTCGCCGTCTGTCCACCGCAGCTTCATGGTGATGGTGAACCAGCTGCTGGTGACCGGCTTGGTGGACTGCTCCCCTGCGAGCCCGAGCAGCCCGCCGCACCAGGCCTCCACCGTTGCCCTGCCGTCGCCGAACTCGACGACCTTGGTGCCGATCGGGCTGGTGCGCGAGACGAACTGGAAACCGCTCGGCGTGGTGCCGTCCGGGTTGAGGCCCACGTTCTTGAAGAAGGCGGGGTTGTACGCCTTGTCGAGATCCGCCGCGAACCCGTCGACGCTGCCGGGAGCCATGATGGCCTTGAGGATGCCGACCCGTTTGGACTTGTCGAACATCTCGGCGGAGCCGAGCGCCACCGCGTAGTTGGCGGCCGCGCTCTGCGCACCCTGCTCGCTCTCGGAGTAACCGGAAGGAATCCCTCCCGTGCCCCCGCTCACCGGCTTCTCCCCGGAGGCAGCCGTGGACGCCGCCTCCGGCCCCTTCCCGCCGCCCCGGCCCCCGTCGCCCCCGTCGTCGGACGACGACCCGCCGCGGTTGGCGAAGGCGATGGCCGCGATGAGGAGGACGACGACGCCGACGACGGTGACGACGCTGCGGGAGGGGGACCGTCCCGCGGAACGGCCGGATCTGCGCGCCGGGCCGTACCCGTCCGCGCCGTCGCGCTCGGGGAGCCGCGTCCGCGTCTCGCCCGTACCGCCGAAGAGGTCATCGTCATCGCTCATGCCGCGTACGTCCCCTCAACCTCTTGCTCGACCGCGCGGTCCGTCGGGTGGACCAGACACGACGGTAGCCGTGCTGGTTCCCGCGCGGGCGCGGTGTGGTGACTCGACATCAGGGAGTTGCAACCTCAGCCGGTGGGCACGACGGACGGGGAAGGAACGGGTGGCAGGGCCGGTCAGACCGCCATGCCGTACACGATGGTGAACAGCGTGCCCAGTGATCCGATGATGAAGACGCCGGTGAGCCCGGCGATGATCAAACCTTTGCCCTGCTCCGCGCTGAAGGTGTCCCGCAGCGCCGTCGCGCCGATGCGCTGCTTGGCGGCGCCCCAGATCGCGATGCCGAGGCACAACAGGATGGCGATCGCCATCACCACCTCGATCATCACGCGCGCCTCGTTGCCCAGGCTCCCGAAGGGGCCCCAGTCGGGGGCGATCCCACCGATGATGGTGTTGATGTCGCCCTTCTCGGCTGCCATAAGCATGTGTAACTCACCGCCCCTAGTGCGTTGTTCCGGCACCTCTGCTCACCTCTGCCTACCCAGTGCAGAGGACGGAGCTCATTCTCGCTGACAATCGGCCCGGCGCGTGCCGCCTTGACGTCAATTGTTGGCCGACTTCGTGCGTTTCGTCGTACGCAGCCCACGTCGCCGGTCGGCGGCGAGCGCAGAACGGTATACGAGGGAACGTATGGTCACTCTGTGTATCACGCGGGGTGACGCCGGGCAATCAATGTCCGGCGTGGCCGCTGACGTCACCTCGGGCACGGGCGGGCCGGCCGCCCCTGACGGGGGGCCGGCTCGGGGCGGGTGCGGGTCAGGAGCGGGGTGCGAAGTCGCCGAGGCCGCCGCTGACGACGTACGCGCAGTCCGTGTAGCGGTAGCCGCTCTGGACCGTGGCGCCGTCGCTGTGGTTGCGGACCAGGCCGCTGCTGCCGATGGCGGCGGTGTCGCGCTTGTAGAGGAAGTGGTACTCGCCGGGCGGGAGCCGCAGCGTCTTCTGCGGATAGCTGCGGCCGCTCGCCTTGCAGGCCTTGGACTTGCCTTCGGCACGGGTGCTGTACGTGGTGCAGCCCGCGCAGGCGCCGAGCTTGACGCTGCCGGTGGCGGGCCCCGTGAACAGGATCTCGACGGCGCCGGGGCCGTCGTTGCGCACCACGAAGTCCTGGCCGGAGCCGGGTCCGCGCTGCGCGGGCAGCCTGCCGCCCGCCTGCGGCCTGACGGCGGCGACCTCGGCGGCGATGGCGATGGTCCTGGCGCGTTCGCGCTTGCCGCTGGCCCGGTAGGTGTCCGCGAAGCCGTCGAGGGTCCTCGCGGCCTCGCTGTAGCGGCCGTCCTCGAACTGGTCGACCCCGCAGGCGTAGGTGCCGGACTCGACGGCGTCGGCGGCCTTCGTGCCGAGCGGGGCGCCCGCTCCTGCGGGCAGCGAGACGGTGGTGGCGCGGATGGCGCGCAGCTCGCCCGCCGCCGTGCAGGGGTCGGCGCCCCTCAGCTCGGCGGTGCGGTCGTCGATGGCGGCGCGGATGCCGGGCACGACCTTGTCCGCCGCCGCGGAGCCGGGGAAGGTCTCCAGGAGTTCGCGCAGGTCGGAGCCGCCTTTGGTCGTGCCGAGCGAGGTCATCCCGCAGGCGTGGAGGGAGTCGGCGAGGCGGCTGTCGGGCCAGCTCGCGAGGCGGCCGAGGCGCTCCTTGCCGACGGTGCCCGGCAGGGTGCGCAGATACTTCAGCGGTTCGACGGCTTCGCAGTACTGCTTCTCGGTGTACGGGGCCGCGACGGACTTGTAGTACGCGTCCAGGCGGCCGGGTACGCGGTCGGCTGCGCGGGAGTCCGCGTGGTCGTCTAGGAGGCCGCGGTAGATGTCCAGGGCGGTGCCGTACTGGTTCTTCGTGGCGGCGAAGGGGCGGCCGCCCTGGTCCTCGACGATGCGGTCGGCCTTGCTGAGGCGGTCCAGCAGCATGTCCTCGACGGCCTCGTCCTTGGCGGTGTCGTAGGCGAGGGCGCCGGAGGCCGGGACGGCGAGCAGCACGATGCCGAGTGCCGCCGCGAGGGGTGCCCGCAGGCGCCAGCCGATGGGTGCGCGCAGGGCCCTGCGGGCGGCGTCGGCTGCGGCGAGCACGAGCACGGCGAGATAGCCGAGGAGGGCCCCGCCCGGTACGCCGTCCACGTCGGCCGGCAGCGCGACCAGGAGCAGCCCGGCGGTGGCCGCCCAGCACAGCGCCGCCGGCAGCCAGGCCTTGATCAGCACGTACCCGAGGCCGAGCCCGGTGAGGTTGAGCAGCGCGGCGGCGAGCGGCCGCAGGGGCTCGCGCGGAGCGGGTTCCGGCGGGGGCGCCCCGGGCCGTGTGGCGGTCCCCAGGACCTCGGGGGTGCCGTAGGGCCCGGGGGCGGCCGGGGATGGGGCGGCGTAGGGGTGCGGTGGGCCGTAGGCGGGGTGGGGCGGGGGTGCCGGGTACACCGGTGCCGGTGGCGCGCCCGGCATCGTCCCCCCTGGCGCGCCCGGGGGTGTCCCCGGGGGCTGGGTGGGCGGGGGGCCGAAAGTGCCGGGGGTGCGCTGGGGCGGGTCGGGGTTGCCTCGGGGTGGATCGGGGTTGCCGGGAGGCGGTCCGGGGTTGCCGGGAGGCGGTCCGGGGTTGCCGGGAGGCGGACCGGGGGTGCCTTGAGGCGGACCGGGACTGTCGAGACTGTCCTGAGGCCGATCGGGGTCCCCGTGAGGCGGGTCAGGGTAGCCCCGAGCCCCGTGCGAGTGGTCCTCCGGGGCGGTGGGTGCCTGCCGGGCACCGGGCTCGTCGGAGCGGCCGTCGGGATCCGGGTGCCGGTCCACCGGCTCCCCGCCCCGGTCGTCGGGTCGCTTGGACTCCATCTGCGGCTCCCCCCAGCCGTAAGGCGCGGCTGACCGGCAGCGGGCAGTCCCCTCCGCCCGCGCCCCCCGCGCTCAACGCCCCTACATTCTGGCAGAGTTGGCGCTCCGTCAATCGCCGGTGACGGACTGTTTCCCGTCATGTGTGCGGGGGCATGTCGGCCAGGGGGCAGGGGAAGCGTGCTCTCCGGGGCGTGTGTTCCGCGCCGGTGCGGAGACCGTCGCCCCTACACTGGGTCCGGCGGACTCCCGGGAGCCTTGGGGTGGTTGACGGTGCGTAAGACGTGGCTGCTCGCGGCCGTCGCGTTCAGCGGGTCCATGGGGTTCATCGGGCTGCTCGTCATCGGGACGTTCGTCGTCGCGGGCAGCACGGCGGGGGGTGCCGGGGGCGGCGGGAACGTCGGCCTGGCCAAGGGCGCCGTACCGGCGTCGTACCAGCCCCTCGTACAGAAGTGGGGCAATCTGTGCAAGGCCATCAACCCGGCCCTGCTCGCCGCCCAGCTGTATCAGGAGAGCGGCTTCAACCCGCGCGCGAAGAGCCCCGCCAAGGCGCAGGGCATAGCGCAGTTCATCCCGGGGACGTGGGCCACGCACGGGATCGACGGGGACGGGGACGGGGACCGGGACGTGTGGGATCCCAAGGACGCCATCCCCTCCGCGGCCTCGTACGACTGCCAGCTCGCGAAGTACGTGAAGGACGCGCCCGGCGACCCGACGAAGAACATGCTCGCCGCGTACAACGCGGGCGCCTACGCCGTGCTCAAGTACGGCGGGGTGCCGCCGTACAACGAGACGCAGAACTACGTCAAGATCATCACGACCCTCGAGCAGAGTTTCGCCAGGCCCATCGGCCGGGTGAATCCATCGCAGCAGGCGGCGGGAGCGATCTCCTACGCGCAGCGGAAGCTGGGCACGGAGTATCTGTGGGGCGGCAACGGAACCGCCGACCAGAACGGCAGGTTCGACTGCTCGGGGCTGACGCTCGCCGCGTACCGCAGCGTCGGGATCGACCTGCCGCGCGTGGCCAACGACCAGTACAACGCCGGGCCGCACCCCAAGCGGGAGGAGCTGCTCCCGGGCGACCTGGTCTTCTTCTCGGACGACCTCGGCAACTCGCGCGCCATCCGGCACGTCGGCCTCTACGTGGGCGGCGGCTACATGATCGACGCCCCCCGGCCGGGCGCGGTGATCCGCTTCGACCCGGTTGACACCCCGGACTACTTCGGCGCCACGCGGGTCACCGAAGATGGCGCAAAAGCGATCCCCGGGAAGCCGGTGGAGAAGCGTGTCGAGCGTGCGGAGGAGAAGCCGGAGGGGCGCGAGGAGCCCGCGGGGCCGGAGAACGGCACGGGTGCGGAACCGGGTGCCGGGACGGACGAGGGCGGTGCGGGCGCAGGGGCGGCGGAGGCCGCCGCGGGCGATGCCACCAGGGAACCGGCCCGCACACCTGCCGGAGAGACCTCCGGAGGGCCGGCCGGGGAGCCCTCGGGCGAACCGTCCGGCGGTCCCGTCGGACGGCCGTCGGGACGGCCCGCGGACAGCGGCGCGGACGGGCGCGCGGGGGCCTGACCCGCGCCCCGCGGGCCGCGCGGGCGCTCTGCCCGAGTGCTGAGCGGAGGCCCGCGCGCGGCGCGTGCGCCGTGTGATCTGGCTTGAACCCTCCGTCAGAGCAAGCCCCTGAGCTGCGGCGATGAATCTCTCTTCGATAACGTCTGAGTGATCTTTCGGTGGAGAGTGGAACGTAGTGAGGGGGACCGGGCGTTCCCTTGACTGGTACGGGATAGACGGCACGCACGCGGGCACGACTGCACTGACCACGGGGGTTGATGGAAGGGCGCGCAACGGCGCGCGCTCATGAGTGAAGAGGACAAGGGGCCGCAGCACCATGGCTGGACTCGATGATTCCGGGTCGAACCCCGATGTCAGCCTGCTCTACGACATCAACGGCATGGCAGACGACGCCCCTGGCTGGCTGGCCAGGGCGATCGCGTTCGTCGGCGAGTACGGACTGCTGCTCGCCCTCGTCCTGCTCGTCGTGTGGTGCTGGTGGGGCGCCCGAAGACGAGGCGCACTCGACGACGCCGCCACCTCCGTCGCCGCCGTGGTGTGGGCGCCGCTCGCCGCCGGTGTCGCCGTTCTCGTGAACATCCCCATAAGGGGCTTCGTGGAGCGGCCACGGCCCTTCGAGGACCACCAGGGCCTGGACGTCCTCGTCGACGGCAAGAGCGACTTCTCCTTCGTGAGCGATCACGCGACGCTCGCGATGGCCATCGGCGTCGGCCTGTTCGTCGCCCACCGCAAGTTCGGCATCGCCGGCATCGCGCTGGCCGCCGCCGAAGGCTTCTGCCGCGTCTTCATGGGCGTGCACTACCCCACGGACGTCGTCGGCGGCTTCGCGCTCGGCACGGCGGTCGCGCTGCTGCTCTCCCCGCTCGCCATGGCCCTCCTGACGCCGCTCGCCAAGGCCGTCGGACGCTCGGCGCGGGCCTCCCGGCTGGTGTGGCGCGGAGCGGGCGACGTCGAGCCCGTCGCCACGCTGACCGAGCAGGAGACGGCGCCGGAGGCGGACGAGCGGGACCTGGCGGCGTAGCGCCCCGGCGGTCCGCGCCGCCTACAGCGCCTGCGGGAACGAGAAGAAGCGCGTCGGGTCGTACCGCTGCTTCACCTTCTTCAGGCGCGGCGCCGCAGGACCGTAGTAGGCCTCGCGCCAGTTGGTGAGCGTCGGGTCCGTGTAGTTCTGGTACGCCGCCCCGGACGCGTACCGCGTCAGCGCGCCGTGGGCCGAGTCGAGCCAGGCCCGGGAAGTGCTGCCGGACGTGCCGGGGCGCCAGGACACTATGTACTGCGCGAGCATCCGCGAACGCCGGTGCACGAAGGACGTCGCCGTCGGGTCGACGCGGTTGACGGCGCCGCCGAGCGCGGTCAGGGCGATGCTGCCCGCCGTGCCGCGCGGGCCGCGCACCGACTCGATCCGCGCGAGCATCGCGCGGATTCCGGCGCCGGACAGCGACCGGTCGAAGAAGTCGGAGCGGGCCGCGTACGTCTCCCTGCCGAGCGCGCCGCTCGGCGTACGCCCCGGTGTCGACCCGGGCAGATGGCACTGCGCGTCCGTGGCGAACGACGAGCAGCCCGCGTACACCTCCATCGCCTGCTCGTAGGAGCGGCGCTTCAACGACACGCTGCGCGCCGGCGCGCCCACCTTGTCCGCGAGCCGGTCCACGGCGTTCTGCAACGAGCCGTACGTGCCGAGCGAGAACGCCGCGACCGAGACGGTGGGCGTGCCGCCCGGCACGGCGGCCAGGTGCAGCGACGACCAGATCTCGTCCGGCTGCGCGGGACCCCACGCCTGCCATGCCTTGAGCACGGCGGCGGCCTTCGACCAGGGCCAGCTCAGATAGGCGGAGACGGCCTGCGGGGCCGGGTGGGTGCGGAAGGTCAGCTCGGTGACGACGCCGAACTGGCCGTTGCCCGCGCCGCGCAGGGCCCAGAACAGCTCCTTGTTCTCGGTCCTGTCGGCCCTGATCTGCTTGCCGTCGGCCGTGACCAGCGTCGCACCGGTGAGGCTGTCGCAGGTGAGGCCGTAGGCGCGGGAGACCACGCCGTGGCCGCCGCCGAGGGTGAGGCCGCTGATGCCGACGGTCGGGCAGGAGCCCGCCGGGACGGTGACGCCCTTGGCGGCCAGCGAGCGGTAGACGTCGATGAGCTTGGCGCCGCCGCCGATGGTGGCGGTGGTGCCGGAGCTGCGTACGCGGTTGAGCTTCGACACGTCGATGACGAGGCGGCCGGTGCCCGACGACCAACCGGCGTAGGAGTGCCCGCCGTTGCGGATGGCCACGGGGGTGTCGTGGGCACGGGCGTACGCCAGGGTGGTGCGGATGTCGTCCACGCCCGCCACATAGGCGACGGCGGTGGGCCGCAGGTTGTCGAAGCGGGTGTTGTAGAGCTGGCGCGCGGTGGCCCAGGCGGCCTCGTCAGGGCGTATCAGGGTGCCGTCCAGATCCCTGGCCAGAGCCGCGAGGTTCGCCGGAGCGGAGGCGGCCGCGGTCTTCATGGGGGTGGTGCCCCCGCTGCCGCCCGCGCTGCCGCCCCTGCTGTCCAGGGCGCCGCTGTCGCCCGTGCCGCCGGACCCGGCGGCGGTGTCCTTGGCGCTGCCCGAGCAGGCGGCGGTGGCGCCCGCCGCGAGTGCGGCGGTGGCCGTTCCGAGGAACGTACGTCGTTGCATGAGGCCCTCCCGTTGCTTCCCGCACAACGAGACGGTGCGGGCGCGGTACGGGTTCCCCGGCGCGGCGACATCGGATCCGCCGCTACATCGGCCGGGTGAGGTGGTCGGCGGCGTCGGCGCGGGCCTTGCTGCGGGCTCTGCGGGCAGGACCGCGCCAGCCGCAGGTGCAGCGGGCGGCGCAGAACGGGCCGTTCTCGACGGTGGAGGTCCGGTGGGGCTCGGGAGGTTGCTGCTGGGCCACGCGGCCACGGTACGCCGGTCAGGTGAACGCCCCCGTCGGCGGCGCCCCGTCAGGGGCGCGGGGAACCGCGCGACCAGCCACGGAGGTGCCGCAGACGCGTCCGCCGAGCAACTGCGCGGACGCGTCTGCGCTTGTCGCGCGTCGAGCGCGCGGCTCCCCGCGCCCCCTGCGGGGCGCACCCCACCGTCGCGTGACGGGGGCCCGTACCGGTCGTTAGTCAAAACGACAACGGAAGGGATGGGGGTCGCCGGCGCGATGGGGCAGCAGCACAGGCACACGGGCAGAGCGACCGCCGCGGCCACGGTCGCCGCGGCGGGCCTCATGGCGCTCGTCACGGGCTGCTCCGGCGGTGGCGCGGTGGCCGGCGACGACCCGGCGGCCGCCGACCCCGTGGGCGCCGTGCGCGAGGCCGCGGACTCGCCGGAGCGCGTCGGCAGCGCCAGGGCGCGCACCTCCATGGAGATGGCGAGCGGCGGCACCCGCGTGACGGTCACCGGGCGCGGCGGGTACGACTTCCGGCGCCGCGTCGGCCGCTTCGACGTCGTCCTGCCCGAGGACCCGGCGGGCACCCGCGGCGAGCACAGGCCCCCGGTCACGGAGCTGATGGCGGGCGGCGACCTGTACATGAAGAACCGCGGGGCCGGGGTGCCCGCCGACAAATGGGTGCGCATCGAGCCCGCCCAGCTGTCCGACGGCAACCTCGTCACCGGCGGCGCCACCGACCCGCTGGTCGCCGCGGAACTCCTGCGCGGCGCGCGGCGGGTGACGTACGTGGAGCACACCCGGGTCGGCGGCGTCGACGTGGTCCACTACCGCGGCGTCGTCGACCTCGCCCGCGCCACGCGGTCCGCTTCGAAGGAGCACGGCCCCGCGCTGCGGTCAGCACTGGCGAAAGGGTTCAGCAAGGGCCGCGTGCCCTTCGACGCCTACCTCGACGAACAGGGGCGGCTGCGCAAGGTCCGCCACCAGTTCAAGGTGGCCAACGCGGCGGTGGCGTCGACGACTTCGCTGTACGCCTTCGGGACCCGGGTCCACGTACGGCTCCCCGCGGACAAGGACATCTTCGCCGGGAAGATTGCCGAGCGCTGAGCCGTTGCACTTGGGGGTGGCCCGCTGAACGGCGGTGACCGCCCTCGGCGGCACAGGCCTCGGACCGTCGGGGCGGAGGGGGGAATGAGGGGTGCAATATGGTCCGTCCGTGCCATGCGCGGTGCGCAGGCCGCTCCCTACTCTAGGAAGCCGGTACCGGCACGACCGTGGTCAGGAAGAGGTGGTGAACGTGGCTCCGCTGGGTGGGACGGCAGTTCAGGACCACGTTGCCCTCGCCGAGATCGAGCTGTGCGGCGAACTGATCATCGCGGCGTCCGCCGCGCGCGGGGAGCGGCTCAGCGCTGACCGGATCGACGAGGTGCTCCAGGTCTCCGACGGGTACGAGGGCGGGGTGGGCCGGGACGAATCCCGGCCGTAGGCCCAACCCCCGGGCCCCGGCCCCCGGCCCGCACCCGGGCCCGGCCCCCGGCCCGCGCCCGGCCCTCAGCTCGGCCCGCGCCCGGGCCCCGGCCCGCACCCCGGCTCAGCCCGGCCCGCGCCCGACCCCCGCCAAGGATGCTCCCGACCCCGCCAGCAACACTCCGCACCGTTTACCGGACGTTGTCCCATGGGTTTCCGGACTTTTGTTTCGCCGCTTCACGGCGGGTCCTCCCCGCCCACTCGCCCCTTTTGTCCGCATGTGCTCCGGAGGGCGAACGGTGCGTGTCACGTACGGAGCATCCGGGCGATCGCCTTCGTCGCCTCCTCCACCTTCGCGTCGATCTCGTCGCCGCCCTTGACCGCCGCGTCGGCGACGCAGTGGCGCAGGTGCTCCTCCAGGAGCTGGAGGGCGAAGGACTGGAGGGCCTTGGTGCCCGCGGAGACCTGCGTGAGTATGTCGATGCAGTAGACATCCTCCTCGACCATGCGTTGCAGGCCACGGATCTGGCCCTCGATGCGGCGCAGGCGCTTGAGGTGTTCGTCCTTCTGCTTGTGGTACCCGTGCGTCTTGTGGGCCTGGCCGGGCTCGGCCGTCCGGTCGGGGCCGGAGGGCGCTTCGGTGGTCGTGGCCGCGCCGGCCGCGTCGGTGGTCGTCATCGCGTCCTCCTGTGCATACCCCTGGTGGGTATAGGGTAGCCGATTCCTCGGGTGGTGTGCTGATCACTGTGCCTGATGGGCGACACTGGGGTCTGGCCGGTTAGCCGTGGCCGGATGATGCGCCTAGCATCAGCCTGACCGCATCCAGAGCACCCCGAGGACCCCACGTGCGATTTCGTCTGACCCCCAGGGAGACGAGCTTCTACGACATGTTTGCCGCGTCCGCGGACAACATCGTCACAGGCTCCAAGCTCCTGATGGAACTGCTCGGGGCCGATTCTTCGGCCCGGGCCGAGATCGCAGAGCGTATGCGGGCCGCGGAACACGCGGGGGACGACGCGACGCATGCGATCTTCCACCAGCTGAACTCCTCGTTCATCACGCCGTTCGACCGCGAGGACATCTACTCCCTCGCGTCCTCGCTCGACGACATCATGGACTTCATGGAGGAGGCCGTCGACCTGGTCGTCCTCTACCAGGTGGAGGAGCTTCCCAAGGGAGTGGAGCAGCAGATCGAGGTGCTCGCCCGCGCCGCCGAGCTGACGGCCGAGGCCATGCCGCACCTGCGCACCATGGACAACCTCACCGAGTACTGGATCGAGGTCAACCGCCTCGAGAACCAGGCCGACCAGATCCACCGCAAGCTCCTCGCGCAGCTCTTCAACGGCAAGTACGACGCCATGGAGGTGCTGAAGCTCAAGCAGATCGTCGACGTGCTCGAAGAGGCGGCCGACGCGTTCGAGCACGTCGCCAACACGGTGGAGACCATCGCGGTCAAGGAGTCCTGAGGCACCTCCATGGACACCTTCGCGTTGATCGTGACCATTGGCGTCGCGCTCGGTTTCACGTACACGAATGGCTTTCACGACTCCGCGAACGCCATCGCCACCTCCGTCTCCACGCGTGCGCTCACGCCGCGCGCGGCCCTCGCCATGGCCGCGGTCATGAACCTCGCCGGTGCCTTCCTCGGCAGCGGCATCGCCAAGACGGTCAGCGAGGGGCTGATCGAGACGCCGCACGGCAACAAGGGGATGTGGATCCTCTTCGCCGGTCTGGTCGGAGCGATCGTCTGGAACCTCGTCACCTGGTACTTCGGCCTGCCCTCCTCCTCGTCGCACGCGCTCTTCGGCGGCCTGGTGGGCGCCGCGCTCGCCGGTGGCATCGGGGTGATCTGGTCCGGGGTGGTCGAGAAGATCGTCATCCCCATGTTCCTGTCGCCCCTGGTCGGTCTGGTGATCGGCTATCTGGTGATGTGCGCGATCATGTGGATGTTCCGCAAGTCCAACCCGCACAAGGCCAAGCGCGGCTTCCGGATCGCCCAGACCGTCTCGGCGGCCGGCATGGCGCTCGGGCACGGCCTCCAGGACGCCCAGAAGACGATGGGCATCGTGGTGATGGCCCTGGTCATCGCGGACGTCGAGGACCCGGGCGACCCGATCCCGATCTGGGTCAAGATCTCCTGTGCGCTGATGCTGTCGCTCGGTACGTACGCGGGCGGCTGGCGCATCATGCGGACCCTCGGCCGCAAGATCATCGAGCTGGACCCGCCGCAGGGCTTCGCGGCGGAGACCACGGGCGCGGGCATCATGTTCACCACCGCGTTCATGTTCCACGCGCCGATCTCCACGACGCACGTCATCACGTCCGCGATCATGGGCGTGGGTGCGACCAAGCGGGTGAACGCGGTGCGCTGGGGCGTCGCCAAGAACATCATCCTGGGCTGGTTCATCACGATGCCCGCCGCTGCCCTGGTGGCCGCGGTGAGCTTCTGGGTCGTGAATCTGGCGTTCCTGTAGGCGGCCCTCCCTGGGCCCGCGCGGGTCCTCCGCGGGCCCGGCCGGGGCTGCTGCGGGCCTGCTCGTGAGTGGAGAGCCCCCGGTTCGGATCGGTTGATCCGGGCCGGGGGCTCCGTCGTCCCCGCTGCTTCCGGGGCCGCGGCGCAGGCCGCGGCCGGGGCGGGCGAGGGGGGTGCGGCAAAGGCGCGGGCCCGCCCCCCGGGAGCCAGGGGGCGGGCCCTTTTGCGTCCCTGCGGTGGCACCGCCATGCAGCACCGCGGGGAGTTCTTTCCGGCCGGGGAGGCTCAGCCGAAGCGGCCGGAGATGTAGTCCTCGGTGGCCTGGACCGACGGGTTGGAGAAGATGCGCTCCGTGTCGTCGATCTCGATGAGCTTGCCGGGCTGGCCGACCGCCGAGAGGTTGAAGAAGGCGGTGCGGTCCGAGACACGGGCCGCCTGCTGCATGTTGTGCGTCACGATGACGATCGTGAAGCGCTCCTTCAGCTCGCCGATGAGGTCCTCGATGGCGAGGGTGGAGATCGGGTCGAGCGCCGAGCAGGGCTCGTCCATCAGGAGCACCTGCGGCTCCACGGCGATGGCGCGGGCGATGCACAGGCGCTGCTGCTGACCGCCGGAGAGCCCGGAGCCCGGCTTGTTCAGGCGGTCCTTGACCTCGTTCCAGAGGTTGGCGCCCTTGAGGGACTTCTCCACGACGTCGCTGAGTTCGCTCTTCTTGTACGAGCCGTTGAGCTTCAGGCCCGCCGCGACGTTGTCGTAGATCGACATGGTGGGGAAGGGGTTCGGGCGCTGGAAGACCATGCCGATGGTGCGGCGCACGTTCACCGGATCCACGCCGGAGCCGTACAGGTCGTCGCCGTCGAGGAGCACCTTGCCGTCGACACGACCGCCGGGGGTGACCTCGTGCATGCGGTTCAGGGTGCGCAGGAACGTGGACTTGCCGCAGCCGGACGGGCCGATGAAGGCCGTCACGGAGCGCGGCTCCACGGTCATGGAGATGTCTTCGATCGCCTTGTGTGAACCGTAGTAGGCGTTGAGGCCGGATACGTCGATTCGCTTGGCCATGGAGATCACTGCTTTCGGGAAGTCTGCTGTCGGTCGCCGGGTGGTCCCCGCTCGACGGAGCGGAGCCGTGGGGAGTCGCCTCAGCGACCGGTCTTCGGGGCCTTCCAGCGGGCTATGCCACGGGCCACGAGGTTGAGGATCATGATGAAGGCGATCAGGGCGAGCGCCGCCGCCCAGGCACGGTCGTAACCGGGCTGGGTACCGGACGCGTACTGCTGGTAGATGTACAGCGGCAGTGAGCCCTGCGAGTTCTCGAACGGGTTCGTGTTGATGAAGGGGTTCACCGACACCAAGAGCAGCACGGGCGCGGTCTCACCGGCGATACGGGCGATCGCCAGCATGATGCCGGTCGTGATGCCGCCGATCGCGGTGGGCAGGACCACCTTCAGGATGGTGCGCCACTTCGGTACGCCGAGTGCGAGGGAGGCCTCGCGCAGCTCGTTCGGTACGAGTTTCAGCATCTCCTCGGTGGAGCGCACGACCACCGGCATCATCAGGATCGCCAGGGCCATGGCGCCGGCCCAGCCGGAGGGGTCGAAGCCCAGGATCAGGATCCAGAGACTGAGGACGAACAGACCGGCGACGATCGACGGGATGCCCGTCATCACGTCGACGAAGAACGTGACGGCCTTGGCGAGCTTGCCCCGGCCGTACTCGACCAGGTAGATCGCGGTGAGCACGCCGATCGGCACGGCGATCAGGCTGGCGAGGGCCACCTGTTGCAGGGTGCCGATGATGGCGTGGTAGATGCCGCCACCGGTCTCCTTGTCGGCGACCACGCCCATGGAGTGGGTGAGGAAGTAGCCGTCGAAGACCTCGGAGCCGCGCTTGACGGTCTCGAAGATCAGGGATGCGAGGGGAAGCACGGCCAGCAGGAACATCACCCACACCATCGAGGTGGCGAGGCGGTCCTTCGCCTGGCGGGTGCCCTCGACGGACACGGCGAGGCCGTAGCTGACGCCGACGTGGAGGACGGCCGCGATCAGGCCCCACTGGATGCGGGAGTCGAGTCCGGCTCCGACACCGATGCCGACGCCGACAGCCAGCGAGCCCAGGGCGACGACGTACGGGGTCCACTGCGGGAGGCGGGCGGTCCTGAGGCCGGAGGCCTTGACGGTGCTGGTGCTCATGCGTTGGCCCCCGAGTACTCCTTGCGGCGCGCGATGATCAGGCGGGCCGCGCCGTTGACAAGGAGAGTGATGACAAAAAGGACCAGACCGGAGGCGATGAGGGCGTCCCGGCCGTACTGGTCGGCCTCGTTGAACTTGCTGGCGATGTTCTGGGCGAAGGTGCCGCCCCCGTAGTCGAGCACGGATGCCTGGATGAGGAACGTCGGCGAGAGCACGGTGGCCACGGCGATCGTCTCGCCGAGCGCGCGGCCGAGACCCAGCATGGAGGCGGAGATGATGCCGGAGCGGCCGAAGGGCAGCACCGACATGCGGATGACCTCCCAGCGCGTGGCGCCGAGGGCGAGCGCGGCCTCCTCGTGCATCTTCGGCACCTGGAGGAAGACCTCGCGGCTCACGTTGGTGATGATCGGCAGGATCATGATCGCGAGCAGGATGCCGACGGTCATCAGGGAGCGCGGGGAACCGCCGTCGTACGAGAAGATCCCGGTCCAGCCGAAGTAGTCGTCGAGCCAGCCGTAGAGGCCGGTCAGGTTGGGTGCGACCACGATGGCGCCCCACAGGCCGTAGACGATCGACGGCACGGCGGCGAGGAGGTCGATCACGAAGGCGATGGGGGTGGCGAGCCTGCGCGGCGCGTAGTGCGAGATGAACAGGGCGATGCCGATGGCCACCGGGACGGCGATGAGGAGCGCGATGATCGAGCTGACGATCGTGCCGAAGACCAGCACGGCGATGCCGAAGACCGGCTTGCCGCCCGTGGTGATGCCGGCGGGGTCCCACTCGAACGTGGTGAAGAAGTCGCCTTCGTTGTCGGCGAGGGCCTTGGACGCGCGGTAGGCCAGGAACGCCGCGATGGCGGCCATCGTCACCAGAAGCGCGATGCCGGAGCCGCGGGAGAGGGCGAGGAAGACCCGGTCACCGGGGCGGGTGGCGCCGCGGGCGGCGCGCTTCTGCTCGGCGGTCGCGGGCTCGGCGTCGGTGGCCGGTGGGCGTGGTGGTGGGGTGTCCGTGGATATGTCCATGAGGTTCTCCGGTCTGCGGAGCCGGCCTGCCGGTGGGCGGCGTGACTCCTGGCGGCGGTGCACCGGACGGCGCGGCCCACCGGTGGTGGGCCGCGCCTGTGGGTCAGCTCAGGCCTGCGACGGTCTCGCGGACCTTGGTGATGATCTCGTCAGGGATCGGCGCGTAGCCGTTGTCCTTGAGCACGGCCTGGCCGTCCTCGCTGGCGATGTAGCTGAGGAAGGACTTGGCGGTGGGCAGCGTGTCCTTCTTGTTGCCCTTCTCGCACAGGACCTCGTACGTCACCAGGGTGATCGGGTACGCGCCCTCGGCGGTGGGCTTGTAGTTCAGCTCGAGGGCGAGGTCCTTGCCCTCACCGACGGTCTTGGCCTCGGAGATCGCCTTGGAGGCGTTGTCGACCGTGGCCTCCACCGGCTCCTTGGCCTCGGTCTTCAGGTCGACGGTCTTGATGCCCTCTTCGGCGTACGACAGCTCCATGTACGAGATGGCGCCCGCGGTCTGCTTCACCTGCTGGGCGACACCGGAGGAGCCCTGCGCGGACTGGCCGCCCTTGGGCGTCCAGGTCTTGCCGGGCTCGTAGGGCCAGGCGGACGGCGCGGCGCCCTTGAGGTACTTGGTGAAGTTGTCCGTGGTGCCGGACTCGTCCGAGCGGTGGAAGGCCTGGATCTTGGTGCTGGGGAGCTTGGCGTCGGGGTTGAGCTTCTCGATCGCCTTGTCGTCCCAGTTCTTGATCTTGTTGTTGAAGATGTCGCCCAGGGTCTTGGCGTCCAGGACGAGCTTGTCGACGCCCGGGACGTTGAAGCCGACCGCGATCGGGCCGCCGACCATCGGCAGGTCGATGGCCTGGCTGTCCTTGCAGACCTTCTTCTTCGACTCGGCGATCTCGTCCGGCTTCAGGGCCGAGTCGGAACCGGCGAAGACGCTCTGGCCCTGGAGGAACGCCGTGATCCCGGCGCCGGAACCCGTCGGGTTGTACTGCACCTGCACGTCCTTGCAGGCGGCCGTGTACTGCTTCACCCAGGCGTCGATGGCGTTCTTCTGGGCGGACGAGCCGGACGCGGCGAGCTGGCCCTTGGCGCCCTCGCACTTGATGTCGCTGGCGGCGTTCGACTTCTTGCCGCCCTCCTTGTCACCCGTGTCATCCGAGCCGCACGCCGTGAGGGCCAGGGCGCCGGAGACGGCGAGAGCACCGAGGGTGAGGGCCCGCCGGTTCTTGCGCTGAAGCTTCACTTTCGGGAGTTCCTTCCGGGAGCCGCCTCACGGGGCGGCGTGCGAAGTGGTTCGAGTGGCCGTAGGTGGCCGGGCCGTGCCCGTGCTGTCGGTGGATCCGTTCGATCGCGCCGCCATCACGTAGGGCCGAAATTAGGCAGAACAGGTGACGCGGTCGATGGCCGTAAGTGAACGGGCGGTGAACCTACGAGGACTTTGTGGTTAGGTCACGGTCGGATTACGTCGTGGGGGACGCAACGGGCGAAGTCGCCCCGCAAACGTCCACTTCCAGCCTCGCTTTTGATCACGCACAGTGTCCATGCGAGTACGTCTCGTTCTTGCGGCGTTCAGCGTTCCGCCATGTCGCGCCGGGGTGGCACGGGCGAGCCCCGGCACGGCGGTGGCGCTGTGCCGGGGCTCGGGGTGGAGTGGGGCGCCGCGGGGTCCTGCGCGGCGGGGCGGGGCGCTGTGGCCTACGCGCCTTGCTCGCGGAGGCCGACGGCGGCGAGGAACGGCTCCACCAGGTCCTTGTCCAAGGCGTAGGTGAGCTGTCCGCGGGCCGCGTCCGGGGCGAGCCACAGGAGGTGGCTCACTTCGTCGTTGGGGGAGAACTCGCCCCCGGTCGCCTCGGCCGCCCAGTAGTGGACCACCTTGGGGCGGCCCTTGGCGTCGGTGTAGTGAGCGGTGGGCAGCGCGGGCCCGAGGCGGCACGTCATGCCCGTCTCCTCCTCGACCTCCCGCACGGCCGCCTCGGACGGGGTCTCGCCGGGGTCGAGCTTGCCCTTGGGCCAGGACCAGTCGCCCCACTTCGGCCGGTGCACCAGGGCGACCTCGACGAGGCTCCCGGAGGTGGTGAGGCCCCCGGAGCCGGTGGGGCCCCCGGAGGTGCTGGGGCGCCACAGGACGCAGCCCGCCGCCAGGACCGGGCCGTTCGCCCGCGTCACTGGGCGGTCACCGACTCGCGCAGCCACGCCCGCTGGAAGGCGTACCGTGCGGCCTCCACCTCGTGCCGCTGGTCGGCGTGCAGGACCCCGAGGGCGTACGCGGTCGCCGGAGCGATGCGGGGGGTGCGGGCCGCCGACGCGGCTGCCTCCGCCGCCTCCGCGGCCTCGCGGTGCAGGTCGAGGGCCTGTCCAGCCAGGGCGAGGCGGGCGTCCTGCGGGATGTCGCCGAGCAGCACCTCCTGGGCGTAGCGGTGCAGGCGCAGCAGGGAGCGGACCTTCAGCCAGGGGGCGTCCTGCGCGTCCGGTGCGGTGTCCGCGGCCAGGCCGTGGACGAGGGCCTCCGCGTTGTACGGGAGGCCCGCCCGGACCAGGGGGAGCCACGCCACCGCCTCGGTCAGGTGGTACTCGGCCGCCGCGGCCAGCGGTTTGAGGTCCGTGTCCGGGGTGGGACTCAGGGGGACCTCGCTGGCGAGTACGGCCACGTTGTCCGCCACCGCGTGGAAGCGGGAGGAGCCGAAGGCCTGGAGTGCGGCGGAGTGGGCCCGCGTGCGGGCCAGGGTCAGCTGGCGTTCCAGGAGGGCGGCGGCCTTGGCGGCGCCCACGGCCAGGGGGCCGGAAGGTTTCTTTCCGGGCTGCGTCTGGCCCGGCGCCTGCTGCTGCCGGGTCCTCGGGCCCTCGGCTGCGCCCGGCCGCACGTCACGGGCGCCCGGTACCGCGGACTGTGCCCACCCGTCCCCGAGCTCCCGGCTCCGCTCGGCCAGGGGAGGCCCCACTCGTCCCGCGGGGCGATGGCCCACTGCGGCAGGGGCGGAGCGGCTGCCCGGTGCCGGGTCCTGGCGGCTGCCGGGCGCGGTTGCCATCGCGGTGGCCGGGGCGGTGCGCGGGAGCGTCGGGAGGGGGACCGGTACCGGGTCCGGGTCCGGTTCCCGCGGTGCCGCGGGCGGGGGTGTCGAGAGCCGGTGCAGGGCTGTCAGGAGGCGCTCCAGGCGGGCGGCGTACGCGTGTTCGCGGGCCAGGGTGCCGGAGAGCCACGCCAGTTCGGGCCGCAGGCCCTCCGTCCACTCCGGGTCGAGGAGCGGCCGGAAGGTGTGCAGCGTGGCGCCGATGCGACGGGACGCGCGCCGCAGCGCCCGCGCCGCCGCGAGGGACTCCTCGGCGCCCTGCGCGTCGGTCGAGGACTCGCGGTGCAGCCGCAGCGAGCGGAGGAAGTCGGTCGCCTGGTCCTGAAGGTAGACCGACAGGGCCTCGCCCGCCGTCATCTCATGGTGTTGCTGTGCCACGCCGGCGCCTCCGGGCGTCTATGAGCATCTCCTGTACGTTGCGCAGGGGCTGGCCGTCCGGGTCCGTGGCGTGCCGCGTCCAGTTGCCGTCCGCCCCCAGGTGCCACGAGGCCGTGGTGTCCGACATGCCGGTCTCCAGGAGCCGGTTCAAGGTGGCCCTGTGGGCCGGGGACGCCACCCTGACCAGCGCCTCGATCCGGCGGTCGAGGTTGCGGTGCATCATGTCGGCGCTGCCGATCCACACCTCCGGCTCGCCGCCGTTGCCGAAGGCGAAGAGCCGCGAGTGCTCCAGGAAGCGGCCCAGTACGGACCGCACGCGTATGTTCTCCGACAGGCCCGCGACGCCCGGCCGCACCGCGCAGATCCCGCGCACCCACACGTCCACGGTCACCCCGGCCTGCGAGGCGCGGTACAGCGCGTCGATGATCGCCTCGTCGACGATCGAGTTGACCTTGATGCGGACGTAGGCGGGGCGGCCGCCGCGGTGGTGCTGTATCTCCCGGTTGATACGGGTGATCAGGCCGTCCCGCAGCGACTTGGGCGCGACGAGCAGGCGCCGGTAGGTCTCGCGGCGCGAGTAGCCCGAAAGCCGGTTGAAGAGGTCGGAGAGGTCCGCGCCGACCTCCTGGTTCGCGGTGAGCAGGCCCAGGTCCTCGTACAGGCGGGCGGTCTTGGGGTGGTAGTTGCCGGTGCCCACGTGCGAGTAGCGGACGAGGTTGTCGCCCTCCTGGCGGACCACGAGCGACAGCTTGCAGTGCGTCTTCAGACCGACCAGGCCGTACACGACGTGACAGCCGGCCTCCTCCAGCTTCCGCGCCCACTTGATGTTGGCCTGCTCGTCGAAGCGGGCCTTCAGCTCGACCAGGACGAGGACCTGCTTGCCGGACTCGGCGGCGTCGATCAGCGCGTCGACTATCGGGGAGTCGCCCGAGGTGCGGTACAGCGTCTGCTTGATGGCGAGCACGTTCGGGTCGGCGGCGGCCTGCTCCAGGAAGGCCTGCACGGACGTCGAGAACGAGTCGTAGGGGTGGTGCAGGAGCACGTCGTGGTCGCCGCGCAGGGCCGCGAAGATGTCGGGCGCGGACGCCGACTCGACCTCGGCGAGGTCGCGGTGCGTGCCCGCCACGAACTTCGGGTACTTCAGCTCGGGCCGGTCGAGGCCCGCGAGGGCGAAGAGCCCGGTGAGGTCGAGGGGGCCCGGCAGCGGGTGCACCTCCGACTCGCCGATCTTCAGCTCCCGCATGAGGAGGTCGAGGACCTCCTCGTCGATGGACTCCTCGACCTCGAGGCGCACCGGCGGCCCGAAGCGGCGCCGCATCAGCTCCTTCTCCAGGGCCTTCAGGAGGTTCTCGGCGTCGTCCTCCTCGACCTCCAGGTCCTCGTTCCTGGTGAGCCGGAACATGTGGTGCTGCTTGATGTTCATGCCCGGGAACAGTTCCTGGAGGTGCTTGGGCGCGGCGATGACGTCCTCGATGGGGACGTAGCGCTGCGGGGAGGCCTCCAGGAAGCGGGACAGGAGCGGCGGGACCTTGACGCGCGCGAAGTGCTCGTGCCCGGTGACCGGGTTCTCGATCACCACGGCGAGGTTCAGGGACAGGCCCGAGATGTACGGGAAGGGGTGCGCCGGGTCGACGGCGAGCGGGGTGAGGACCGGGAAGATCCGGTGCATGAAGAGGGTGTAGAGCCGGGACTGCTCCTTGTCCGTCAGCTCGGCCCAGCGCACCACGTGGATGCCCTCGTCGGCCAGGGCCGGGGCGATCTCCTCCTGGTAGCAGGCGGCGTGCCGGGCCATGAGCTCGCGGCTGCGGGACCAGATCAGCTCCAGGACCTCGCGGGGCTGGAGGCCGGACGCGGAGCGGGTCGCGACGCCGGTCGCGATGCGCCGCTTCAGGCCGGCCACCCGGACCATGAAGAACTCGTCCAGGTTCGACGCGAAGATCGCGAGGAAGTTCGCCCGCTCCAGGAGCGGGGTGTTCGGGTCCTCGGCGAGTTCGAGGACGCGCTCGTTGAAGGCGAGCCAGCTGCGCTCCCGGTCCAGGAACCGGCCCTTCGGCAGCTCGGCGCCGCCGTAGCCCGCCTGCGCCTCCTCGTCGTAGCCGTCCAGGTCGGCGTCGATGTCCGGGTCGAGGTCGGAGACGGTGGCCGCGATGGTGTGCGGCCGGTGCGCGGCGAGGGAGCCGACGGACGGCTGTGCGTGCCGCATCCCGTCGGCGGTGGCCTCGGCGGCGTCGGCGGTGTGCTGGGATTCGGACTGCGCGGTGCGCTCGCTCATGGACCCATTCTTCCGCGCGTCGCCCCTTCCGGGCGCGCCGGAGGCCCGGTGCGCGAGACGGACCTGGCCGTTCGGGCGCGCTCCGTCCGGCGTGGGCTCGGTGGGGGGCTGCATTGCCTGAGCTTCGCAAGGCTGTCTGAATCAATGGTTACGCCGACATGACGCCTGGGGGGTCGCGTAGGAACCCCCAGGCGTTCGCGCTCATGACTCCGTGCGGTACATCAGGTCCGTCTCGTGCGTCACGAAGCCGAGCCGCTCGTACACGCTCACCGCCGCCTTGTTGTCCGCGTCGACGTACAGCATCGCCGTGGGCAGGCCGGCCGCCGCCAGGTGCCGCAGGCCGATCGTGGTCAGTGCCTTGCCGAGGCCGCCGCCCTGCGCGCCGGGCCGTACCCCGACGACGTACACCTCGCCGAGGCGCTCCTGGGCGTGCGCCTTCGTCCAGTGGAAGCCGACGAGCTCGCCGTCGGCCTCCCGCTCGGCCAGGAAGAAGCCCGCCGGGTCGAACCACGGCTCCGCCTTGCGGTCGTCCAGGTCCCGCTGCGTGAGGGAGCCCTGCTCGGGGTGGTGGGCGAAGGCCTCCGCGTTCACCGCGAGCCACGCCGCGTCGTCCTCGCCGGGGACGAAGGCGCGTACCCGGACCCCCTCGGGGAGCACCGGGTCCGGCAGCTCCAGGTCCGTCAGCGGGCGCCGCATCTGGCGCAGTTCGCGGAACAGGGTCAGGCCGAGGACCTGGGCGAGGTGGCGCGCCGCGGAGTGGCCGCCGTGCGCCCACACGCGCAGCCTCCGGCCCGAATCGGCGAGCAGCGCCGAGCCGAGGGCCCGGCCGTGGCCGCGGCCGCGGTGGCTCGGGTGCACGACCAGTTCGGCGGCGGGGGCCTCGACGGGGTCGGTGTCCTCCAGCTGGGCGTAGCCGACGAGTTCGCCTCCGACGGTCAGGAGCAGGTGCCGTACCCCTTCGCGGGGGCCGCCGCGCAGTTGCAGCCGACCCTGTTCGGAGACGGCCTGCTGGCCGTCGGTGCGGGCGGCTGCGCCGAGCAGTTCGAGGGCCTCGCTCGCTTGGGCTGCGGTGAGGTGGTCGACGTTGTCGAGCTTGCGGGGTGGGGCGGGGTGGTCGTCAGTCATGCGTCGAGGGTAGTTCTGGCGGGGGCGCCTTTGGTGGGGTGTCTTGCTTGGGCTTGCCCTCGGTGCCGGGCGGGGTGGTTGTGCTTGCGTGTTCGTCCCCGTGCGCCGGGTGGGGTGGATCGCGCTTGCGCGCTCGTCCTCAAACGCCGGACGGGCTGGATTGTGCTTGCGTGTTCGTCCCCGTGCGCCGAGTGGGGTGGATCGCGCTTGCGCGCTCGTCCTCAAACGCCGGACAGGCTGGTTGTGCCTGCGCGTTCGTCCTCGTCTGCCGGACGGGCTGGATCGCGCTTGCGCGCTCGTCCTCGTGTGTCGGGTCGAACGGTCGCGTGCCGGACGGGCTTCGGTTGTCCCGTACTGGACCCGTAATGGCAATCAGGCTGTAACCAGCGCGCCTCTGTTGCGCTACGCGCGTTGACCATAGGCTGCCGTCGGCCCCAGTCGTCTCACCTCAACCCGGGGGATCTCGTGTCCGGCATACCGAAGCATCGAAGGCCAAGGCGTCGCACCACCCGGGTGCTCGCCGTCGCGGCGGGGATCGCCACGGCCGGTGCGCTCGCCGCCGCGCTGCCCGCGAGTGCGGGGCAGGACGGTCGGGACGCGGCCGCCGCCGAGGACAAGAAGCGCACGGTCGACGTGCAGCTGCTGTCCTTCAACGACTTCCACGGCAACCTCCAGCCGCCCGCGGGCTCCTCCGGGCAGGTCGTCGAGAAGCAGCACGACGGGACCGAGAAGAAGATCGACGCCGGTGGCGTCGAGTACCTCGCGACCTCGCTGCGCACCGCCCGCCAGCAGCACCCGTACTCCGTGACCGCCGCGGCCGGCGACCTGATCGGCGCCAGCCCGCTCCTGTCGGGGCTCTTCCACGACGAGCCGACCGTCGAGGCGTTGAACAAGCTCGGCCTCGACGTCAGCAGCGTCGGCAACCACGAGTTCGACGAGGGCGCCAAGGAACTCGCGCGGATCCAGAACGGCGGCTGCCACCCCAAGGACGGCTGCTACGAGAAGGACAAGCACGGCAAGGACAAGGAGTTCGAGGGCGCCGACTACCCCTATCTGGCCGCGAACGTCACGGACGAGAAGTCCGGCGAGCCCGTCCTCAAGCCCTACTGGGTGTGGAAGCACAGGGGCGTGGAGGTCGGCTTCATCGGCGTGACGCTCGAAGGCACCCCTGACATCGTCTCCGCCGACGGCATCAAGGGCCTGAAGTTCCACGACGAGGTCGAGACCGTCAACAAGTACGCGAAGATCCTCGACAAGCAGGGTGTGAAGTCCATCGTCACCCTCATCCACGAGGGCGGCTCCCCGGCGAGCCAGGCGTACAATTACGACTGCGACTCCCCGGGCCCGGGCGACGGCATCTCGGGGCCCATCACGGACATCGCCAAGGGCATCACGCCCAAGGTCGACGCCATCGTCACCGGCCACACCCACCAGGCGTACGTCTGCACCGTCCCCGACCCCTCGGGCAAGCCGCGCATGGTGACCTCGGCGTCCTCCTACGGCAAGCTCTACACGGACACCACGCTCACGTACGACCGCCGCACCAAGGACATCGTGCGGACAAGCGTGCGGTCCGCGAACCACGTCGTCAGCCGTACGCAGCCCAGGGCCGCCGACATGACCCGCCTCATCGGCCGCTGGGACAAGCTCGCGGCGCCCATCGCGAACAAGCCCGTCGGCTTCATCTCCGGTGACGTCCCCGGCCGCGGCGCGGGCACGCCCGAGTCCCCGCTCGGCGACCTGATCTCCGACGCCCAGCTCGCGCACGCCAAGTCCCTCGACCCCGAGGCCGACCTGGCCCTGATGAACCCGGGCGGCATCCGCTCCGACCTCGTCCACAAGGCGAGCGGCAGTGAGGGCGACGGGGTCGTCACGTACGGCGAGGCGTTCACCGTGCAGCCCTTCAGCAACACCGTGAACCTGGTCGACCTCACCGGAGCCCAGCTCCTGACCGGCCTCCGCCAGCAGGTCAGCGGCCCGAACGAGGCCTTCCCGAAGATCCTCCAGGTCTCCGCGGGATTCACGTACACCCTCGACATGACCAAGTCGGGCGCGGACCGCGTGGTCGCCGACTCCGTGAAGCTGAACGGCGCGGCGATCGATCCGAACGCCACCTACCGCGTCGCGATGAACTCGTTCCTCGCGGGCGGCGGCGACGGCTTCGCCGAGCTCGGCAAGGGGACGAAGCCCCTGGTCGGCGCGGACGACCTGAAGGCTCTGAACGACTACTTCACCGCCAACTCCTCGGCCGACAAGCCCCTCGCGCCGCCGAAGGCGGACCGCATCACCGTTGTGCGTCCCTGAAGTGGGCGTTCGTCCTGGTACCGGTACCGGTACCGGTACCAGGACCGGTAGGGGTGTTCGCCCAGCGCTGTGAAGTTGCTCTCCGGCGAACGAGCTTGGGGTGGGGTGTGAACGTATGGTGAGATCACCTGATGCGTTCCCCCCACCGCATAGCCACTCATGAGTCGTCCGAAGAGACACCCCCCGACCGTCCGTACGTAGAGACACCCCCCGACCGTCCGTACGGAGAAACGCCCCCCGACCGTCCGTACGGAGAAACGCCCCCCGACCGTCCGTACGTGGACGTCCCCTCGGGCCGTCCGTGCGTCGCGACAAATCGCCGTAATCCGTACGAAGAGCTGGGCGCCCTCGCACCCCACCCCCTGAAGGACTTCCTCCAGGACGACACCGGCGGCGCGGCCGAGGCCGAGGCGCCGTGGCAGCCGCCCAACCACCGGCGCGGCAGCCGCAGCCGCAGGCGCCGCAACCGGTTCGCCGGGCTCCCACCGGCCGCGAAGGTGCTCGTCACCCTCGCCGTGGCCACCGCCTTCCTCGTCCTCGCCGACCGCTGGGCGCTCCTGTACGCCGAGCACGAGGCAGGCGACAGGCTCAAGGACCAGCTCGGCCTGAGCGCGGCCCCCGAGGTGGACATCGAGGGCTTCCCCTTCCTCACCCAGGTCCTCGACCAGCGCCTCGACGAGGTGAAGGTGACCGTCCCCGACGTCGCCGCCGACCGCGTCTCGCTCGCCAAGGTCTCCGCGACCGCGACGGACGTCACCGTGAAGGGCGAGGGGCCCACCTCGCTGCACGGCGCCGTCATCGGGCGGATGCGCGGCGAGGTCCTGCTCTCCTTCGACGACCTCAACAGGGAACTCGGCGCCTCCCAGGTCACCTTCACCGGCCACGGCCGCGACCGGGTCCACGCCCGCGGCACCCTGCCCGTCGCCGGGCACGACCTGAAGGTCCGCGCCGACGCCCGCATCGAGCGCAACGGTGACCGCGGCGTCGCCACGGACATCGGCCGGATGCGCCTGGGCATCGGCGGCATGGCCTCCTACCGCCCGGGACCCCGCGCGTCCGACGGCCTGCACCTCAGCCGCGCGGGCGCCCGCCGGGTCGCGGACGAGTCCGCCAGGGCGAAGGCCCTGCTCTCCGTGCCCGCGATCGCGAAGCGGCTCGGCGTGCCCGACGACACCGTACGGGGAGCGCTGCGCAGCGACGCCAGGCTGAACGACGTCACCGGCTCCCCGCGCTTCGTCGACGACGTGATGCGCCTTAACCTCATCGACGCGGCGACGGGCCACCCCGCGCTCCTGAAGAAGCTCGGCCTCGACCCCGCTCTGCTCCAGGGGCTTTCCGAACTCACCCGCCCCGTCCTCGTCGACCGCCTCACCCTCGCCTTCGAACTCCCGGAGCTGCCGGGCGACGGCTCGGTGCGGCTCTCCGACGTGCGGGTGGAGAAGGACGGGATCAGGGCGGAGCTCGAGGGGTCGGAGCTGGCGTTCGGCCGTTGAGCGGTCAACCGCCCGGGCGGGGCCGGGGGGTGAGTTCCAGGACCGGTCCCCGGAAGCCCGCCCGCAGCCGCCGGTCGTGCGTCACGACGATCAGCGTCCCGGTGTAGCCCGCGAGTGCGGCCTCCAGGTCCTCCACCAGGCCGGGGGACAGGTGGTTCGTCGGCTCGTCGAGCAGGAGCAGGTCGTGGGGGCGCGTCACCAGGCGGGCCAGTTCGAGGCGGCGGCGCTGACCGGCGGACAGGGCCCCCACCGGGCGGCGCAGGTCCTGCGCCCGGAACAGACCGAGCGCGAGGAGCTCCTCGGCGCGGTGCTCCCCGAAGGCGGCGAGCAGCGGGCGGGCCGCCTCCGCGCCGGACAGCGTGGCGACGGCCTGCCGCAACATCCCCACCCTGGCGGGGCGCCGCACCAGACCCTCTGCCGCCAGCTCACCCGCGAGCACCCGCAGCAGCGTCGACTTGCCGGCGCCGTTGGGCCCGGTCACGAGCAGCCGCCCGCCGGCCGGTACGGACAGCGAGTCGAGGGCGACCCGCCCCGGTACGCGCAACCCGGCGACCTCGACCGCACGGTCCACGGCGCCGTCGGCCCGCCCGTCGGCGCCCGCGGGCGCGGTCTCCGCCGTGACCCGGATGCTCGCCGCGAAGCGCAGCGGCTCCGGTGGTGCCGGTGCCGGGTTCTCCATGAGGCGCAGCAGCCGCTCGCGGGCACCGCGGATGCGGGACTGCGCGCCGTGCGCCCGTGACCTGGCCCGGAAGGCGCCCGCGCCGCTGAATCCGCGGGGCATCTTGCGGGGGATCGCGCCGAGCCGTCCGATGTGGGACTCGGCGAGCCGGGACTGGCGGGCGACCTCGGCCCGCCACTCCTCGTGCTCCCGCTCCTGGCGGGCGCGTGCGGCGGCGCGCGCGGTCAGGTAGCCCGCGTAGCCGTCGCCGTACCGCCGCACGGTGCGGGCGACGTGGTCGACCTCGACGACGGTGTCGGTGACCCGGTCGAGGAACGTCCGGTCGTGGGTGACGGCGACGACGGTGCCGCGGTGGGCGCGCAGCCGCTCCTCGAGCCAGGCCACGGCCTCGTCGTCCAGGTCGTTGGTGGGCTCGTCGAGCAGGAGCAGCTCGGGGGCGGAGGCGAGCGTCGCTGCTAGGGCGAGCCGGGAGCGCTGCCCGCCGGAGAGCGTGCCGAGCCGCCGTGCGCGGTCGAGGCCGGTGCGCTCGCCGAGGTGGCGCAGGGCGACGTCGACGCGCCGGTCGGCGCCGTAGCCGCCGCGGGCCTCGAACCGCGCGACGAGGGCGGCGTAGGCGTCGTACGCGGCCGGGTCCGCGCCGTCCAGGGCGGCCCCTGCGGTGTGGATGCGGCGCTCCAGGTCACGCAGCTCGGCGAGCGCCAGGTCGACGGCGTCGCCCACGCGGGCGGAGTCGGCCAGGTCCAGGGTCTGCGCGAGGTGGCCGGTGCCGCCGGGTGCCACGACGGTGACGGTGCCGCCGTCGGGACGCTCCTGCCCGGCCATCAGGCGCAGCAGGGTGGACTTGCCCGAGCCGTTGTCGCCGATGACACCCGCCTTCTCGCCGGGGCGGACGGTGAGGCGGACCCCTTCGAGGACGGTGTGGTCGCCGTAGCGCTTGGTGACGTCGGTGAGGGTGAGCTGGGAGGGCGTGGGCGCGACAGGGGAGTGGGCGGGGGCGGCGGGTGCTTCCGGGGCACGGAACAAGTGCGGCTTCTTTCGTGGACGACAGGGGCGGGCATCGATGACGATACGTCTCGTCTCGTCATCGATGCCCTCACTGTACGCGCCACCGCGGCCTCGCGCAAGACGTAGCGTCTCGTCGCGGCATTCGAGGGGCTCGGCGTCTCGGCGTCTCGGCGTCTCAGGGATGGTGTGGCTCACCCGGCGGCGGTGTGCCCGCCCCCGGCAGCCGTACCGTCGCCACCGTGCCCCCGCCATCCGCGGCCCCGAGCGTCACCTCGCCGCCCGCCTGCCGGACCGTGCGCGCCACGATGGACAGGCCGAGCCCCGACCCCGGCAGGCTCCGGGCCGTGGGGGAGCGCCAGAACCGGTCGAAGACGTACGGGAGTTCGTCGGCGGGGATGCCCGGCCCGTGGTCGCGCACCGTCAGCTCCCCGGCCGCGAGGACGACTTCGACGGTGGTGCCGTGCGGGCTGAACTTCACGGCGTTGTCGAGGACGTTGACGATGGCCCGCTCCAGGGCCGGGGGCTCCGCCCGTACGAACCACGGTGCGAGCCGGGCCTCGAAGGTCAGCTCGGGGCCGCGCAGCCTGGCCCGCTCCAGGGCCGCCTCCACGATGTCGTGCAGGGCGACCACCTGCACCTTGCCACCGCCGTGCGCCGCGTCGGGGCGCGAGAGCTCCTGGAGGTCGCCGATGAGGGAGGCCAGTTCGGTCATCTGGGCCTTGACGGAGGCAAGGAGCGCCCTGCGGTCGTCGGGCGGGATCGCGCGGCCGGTGTCCTCGCTGCGGACGAGCAGCTCGATGTTGGTCCGCAGCGAGGTCAGCGGGGTCCGCAGCTCGTGCCCCGCGTCCGCGATGAGCTGCTGCTGGAGGTCGCGGGACGAGGCGAGGGCGGACGTCATGGCGTTGAAGGACCGCGAGAGCCGGTCGATCTCGTCGTCGCTGTCCTCGTCGGTGGGCAGCCGCAGGTTCAGGTCCTCGGTACGGGCGACGTGCTCGACGGCCGCGGTGAGTTCGTCGACGGGACGCAGCCCGGCCCGTGCCACCCAGAGCCCCGCGGCCCCGGCGCCGAGTACCCCGACACCGGCGACCGCGGCCAGGACGAGGACGAGATTGCTGAGGGTGTCGCGGAGCTCGCTGAGGGGGCGGGCCACGGAGACGGCGTAGTCGGAGTCCGGCAGGGGGAAGGTGTAGACGCGGTAGTCCTCGCCGTTGGCCGCGGTGGCGTCGTGGTACGAGTTCCGCACCTCGCGCCGCGCCACGGCCGTGTCGGAGTCCTTGAGCTCGATGCGCTGCTTGCCGAGGATGATGCAGCTGCCGCCGGTCTGGTCGACCACCTGCACGGTCTGCTTGTACACATCGGGGCGGTCACCGCCCGTGATGACCGAGTGCCGGCACCGACCGGTGCTGTCGACCTGGCTGTTGACGAACTCGAGCGGCACATTGGCCTCGCTCAGCGCGTCGTCGAGGGAGCTGACGAGCACGTTCCGCACGACGAACCAGCAGGCCACCGCCGCCGCCGCGACGGCGACCGCCACCGCGGTCGCCACGAGCAGGGCGAGCCGGGAACGCAGCGGCAGCGCCCGGAAGCGGCGGACGATCCCCTTCACGCGCCGCTGCCGGAGCCCGTGGCGTCGGCGCGCAGCACGTACCCCACTCCCCGCACGGTGTGCACGAGCCGCGGCTCACCCCCGGCCTCCGTCTTGCGGCGCAGATACATCACGTACACGTCGAGGGAGTTGGAGGACGGCTCGAAGTCGAAGCCCCACACCGACTTCAGGATCTGCTCCCGGGTCAGGACCTGGCGCGGGTGCGCGAGGAACATCTCCAGGAGCGTGAACTCGGTACGGGTCAGCTCGACCGTGCGGGTGCCGCGGGTCACCTCGCGGGTGGCGAGGTCCATGTGCAGGTCGGCGAAGGCGAGCGTCTCGCCCTCGGTGGCCTGCCCGGCGGCCGCCGCGTAGGAGCTGCGGCGCAGCAGGGCGCGGATGCGGGCGAACAGCTCGTCCAGCTCGAAGGGCTTGACCAGGTAGTCGTCGGCGCCCGCGTCCAGGCCGGTGACGCGGTCCCCCACGGTGTCGCGGGCGGTGAGCATCAGGATCGGCGTGGTCGAGCCGGTGGCGCGCAGCCTGCGGGCCGCGGTCAGGCCGTCCATGCGGGGCATCTGGATGTCGAGCACGACCAGGTCGGGCCGGTAGGACGCGGCCTTCTCCAGGGCGTCGGCGCCGTCCACCGCCACCTGTGTGCCGTACCCCTCGAAGGCGAGGCTGCGTTGCAGGGCCTCGCGTACGGCGGGCTCGTCGTCCACGATCAGGACGCGCTGCGGCTGGTGCGGGGACTCGCGGTCGGCTTCGGCGGGGTTCATGTTTCTCTTCCTGCGGCGTTCTGCGGTGTCTGCGGCGTTCTACGGCGTTCTGCGGCTTCCCGGGTGGGGGTATCAGCGTCGCACGGCTGCGCCCCAGACCCCGTTGTCGGCCTGCGGCCTCGTCCTCGAACGCCGGACGGGCTCACCCCGACGCCCCCGCCCGCAGCTTCCCCAAGTCGGCCTTGACCGTGTCGATGGGAATGGCGAACCCGAGCCCCACGCTCCCGGAGGCAACCTGCTGCACCCCGGCCTGCTGCTCCGAACTCGGCGAGTACATCGCGGAGTTGATGCCGACGATGTTCCCGTTCATGTCGATGAGCGCGCCCCCGGAGTTCCCGGGGTTGAGCGAGGCGTCGGTCTGCAACGCCTTGTACGTGGTCTTGGCGGACCCGGTGTCCCCGTTGAACTGCTCCCCGCCGAACTCGAACGGCCAGCCCTCCCCCGGCTGCTGCCGCTCCTGGCCCCGCCCGGGATCCGCGGAGACGGTCACGTCCCGGTCGAGCGCGGAGATGATGCCGCTGGTGACGGTGCCGGTGAGGCCTTCGGGGGAACCGATGGCGACGACCTGCTGGCCGACCTGGACGTCGTCGGAGTCGCCGAGGCTCGCCGCCCGTAGCCCGGAGGCACCGCGCAGCTTGATCAGCGCCAGGTCCTTCTTGCTGTCCGTACCGACGATCTCGGCCCGGTACGTCTTGCCGTCGCTGGTCCGCACGGTGATCTCGGAGGCCCCCGAGACGACGTGGTTGTTGGTGACGATCTCACCGTCGGAGGTGATGATCACGCCGGATCCCGTGGACTTGCCCGCGCCGCCGCTCGCCTTGATCTCGACGATGCTCGGGGACACCGCGGAGGCGACACCGGAGACGGTGCCCTTGCTGCCGGCGGAGACGCTGGTCCCGTTCACGTTCCTGGCCCCGTGGCCGTCGTCGCCGCCGGTCAGCGTCTGCACGGCGTACGCGGTGCCACCTCCCACGGCGGCTGCGGCGAGCGCGACGGCGGCGAGGAGCGCCACGGGGCCGCGGGCACGGCGCGGGCCGGAGTGGGCCGGACCCGCCGGGGCGGGCCCGGCCGGGCCCGGCCCGAAGGCGGGCGGCGGCGGGTAGACGGGCGGCTGCTGCGAGGAGGGTTCTGTCATGTCTCCGATCGTGCGCCCGGTACATGAGAGCCCTCTGAGGACGCCCTGAGAACCCCGACAGAACCGCGTTTGCCCGATATAAAGACGCCCGCGCGCAGAAGCAAGACGCCTGCGCGGAAGGCGAACGCCCGCGAGGAAGCCGTCACCCGCGGGAAGGGGACGCCCGTCAGAAAACAGTCGCGGCCGCGGGCCCGCACCCGCACGACTGCCGCACCACGAGCCGCGAGGGGAACACCTTCAGCCGCTCACGGCGGGACCCGGCCACCCGGAGCCCGTCGTCGAGGACGAGATCGAGGGCGGCGCGGGCCATCGCGGGGCGGTCGGAGGCGACCGTGGTCAGGGGCGGGTCGGTGAGGCCCGCCTCCTTGACGTCGTCGAACCCGGCCACGGCCAGTTCCCCGGGTACGTCGATGCGCAGCTCGCGCGCGGCTCGCAGCACACCGATGGCCTGGTCGTCCGTGGAGCAGAAGATCGCCGTGGGGCGGTCGGGGGCGGCGAGGAACTGCAACGCGAGCTGGTAGGCGTCGTAACGGTTGTAGGGGGCCTCGAAGAGGCGGCCCTCGGTGGGGATGCCGGCCTCGCGCAGCGCGCGCCGCCAGCCCTCGACGTGGTCGGAGACGGGGTCGCCGACGGTCGGGGTGTCCGCGGTGCCGCCGACGCAGGCGACGTACTCGTGGCCGTGTTCCAGCAGGTGCCGGGTGGCGAGCTGGGCGCCGCCCACGTCGTCGGTGACGACGGCGACGTCGTCGATGGCCTCGGGCCGCTCGTGCAGGAGCACCACGCGCGCGTCCCAGGCGTCGATCTCGGCTGCGGCCTGGTCGGTGAGGCCGTGGCTGACGAGGATCAGGCCGGAGACCCGCATGCCGAGGAAGGCGCGCAGGTAGTGCGTCTCACGTTCCTCGACGTAGTCGGAGTTGCCGACGAGCACCATCTTTCCGCGCTCGGACGCCGCCTGTTCCACGGCGTGCGTCATCTCGGCGAAGAACGGCTGCCGCGCGTCCGGCACGATCATGCCTATGAGGTCCGTGCGGCGGGACGCCATGGCCTGGGCGACCCGGTCCGGGCGGTAGCCCAGCTCCTTGATCGCGGCGAGGACACGCTCGCGCGTGGCCGGGGCGACCGGCCGGGGTCCGTTGTTGATGACGTAGCTCACGACCGCGGTCGAAGTACCCGCCAGTCGCGCCACATCGTCCCGCGTCACCTTGGCCACGCGCGCAGTCTACGCGGATGGAGTCACCCCTGAGCAGGGCGTGCGACGGCTTCCTTCGCCGGTCCCGCGGCGGGTCGGGACGCCCGCTCGTCCGCGGGCTTCGGCGTCGCCGCCCGCGCGCTCTCCTCGTCGGCCGCGCGGTCCACCTTCTCCGGGACGACGAAGCGGTAACCCACGTTCCGGACGGTGCCGATCAGCGACTCGTGCTCCACGCCGAGCTTGGCCCGCAGCCGCCGTACGTGTACGTCGACCGTGCGCGTGCCGCCGAAGTAGTCGTAGCCCCAGACCTCCTGGAGCAACTGGGCGCGCGTGAACACCCGGCCCGGGTGCTGTGCGAGGTACTTGAGCAGCTCGAACTCCTTGAAGGTGAGGTCGAGGACCCGGCCCTTCAGCTTCGCGCTGTACGTCGCCTCGTCCACGGAGAGGTCGCCGTTGCGGATCTCCATGGGGGACTCGTCGGCGGTGCTCTGCTGACGGCCCACGGCCAGGCGCAGCCGCGCCTCGACCTCGGCGGGGCCCGCGGTGTCCAGGAGGACGTCGTCGATACCCCAGTCCGCGGTGACGGCGGCGAGACCGCCCTCGGTCACCACGAGCACCAGCGGGCACCCCGGCCCCGTGGACCGCAGGAGCTGGCAGAGGCTGCGGACCTGGGGCAGGTCGCGCCGCCCGTCGACGAGGATGACGTCGGCACCGGGGGTGTCGACCAGAGCGGGACCCTCGGCCGGGGCCACCCGCACCTGGTGCAGGAGCAGGCCGAGGGCGGGAAGCACCTCCGCCGAGGGCTGGAGGGCGTTGGTGAGGAGCAGCAGAGAACTCATCGCGGCCCACCTGCCCGGGTCGCCGGCCTGATCGCCGGAGCCTTCTGACTGTCGTGCACGTTTCGCTCGCCCATTACGTCGGTTCCTCCTCGGTCCCTGCGTATGCGGCACTGCTTCCTGGGCACTGCTCTCCTGGCACTGCTTCCCACGGGTCAAGCACTGGTCGGGCACTGCCAGCTGTGGGATGCAGCTTCCCGCCGGAAAGCAGGAAAGGACCCGGGGGCTTCGCTGCCCGGATCCTCTGCGCAGCACAATAGCCCACATGAGTTCCGGTCCGGCAGGTCGAACGGCGCGATCCTCTGTGCAGCCGATCACTGGTGTTCAACGCAGCGTAACGCCGCGTACGACTCTGCGTACGTCGGACGGGGTGGCGATCGAGGCCGCGTACGACCCCGGCCCGGGGCCGGTCGGCGGGCCCGCGATCGTGCTCGCGCACGGCTTCTCGGGGGACCTGCGAAGGCCCCACCTGCGCCGGGCCGCCGCGGTGTTCGCGCAGCGTGCGGCCGTGATCACCTTCTCGTTCCGGGGGCACGGGGGGTCCGGTGGGCACTCCACGGTGGGCGACCGCGAGGTGCTCGACCTGGCCGCCGCGGTTCAGTGGGCGCGCTCGCTCGGCCATGCGCGCGTGGCCACGGTCGGGTTCTCCATGGGCGGCTCCGTGGTGCTGCGGCACGCGGCGCTGCACGGGGGGCGCACGGAAGCGCGCAGCGACGCGGTCGTGTCCGTCAGCGCACCGGCCCGCTGGTTCTATCGGGGGACGGCGCCGATGCGGCGGCTGCACTGGGTGGTGACGCGGCGCTCGGGGCGGGTGGTCGGGCGGCTCGGTCTGCGTACCCGGATCCACCCGCACGAGTGGGACCCCGTGCCGCTGTCGCCGACGGAGGCGGTCCCCCTCATCGGGCCGACGCCCCTGCTGATCGTGCACGGCGACCGCGACCCGTACTTCCCGGTCGATCACCCGCGGATGCTGGCCGCCGCGGCGGGCGAAACCGGCGAGCTGTGGCTGGAGGCGGGCATGGGCCACGCGGAGCACGCCGCGGACGACGCCCTTCTGGAGCGGATCGGCGCGTGGCTCACGGCATCATGGACGTCGGCGACCGCCGAGGGGACGTCGGTGACCGCCGATGAGGCCTCGGCCGCCACCGACGAGACGTCGGCCGCCACCGACGAGACGTCGGCCGCCGCCGACGAGAGGAAGGGCTGAGCTGAATGGCAACGGGCACTATCCGGTACTGGGCCGCGGCCAAGGCCGCCGCGGGAGTCGCCGAGGAGCCGTACGCCGAGGCCACGCTGGCCGAGGCGCTCGGCGCGGCCCGCGCGCGCCACCCCGGAGAACTCGACCGTGTGCTGCGGCGCTGCTCGTTCCTCATCGACGGCGATCCCGTGGGTACCCGGGCCCATGAGACGGTACGGCTTGCCGAGGGCGGCACGGTCGAGGTGCTCCCGCCGTTCGCAGGAGGATGACCCGTACGCGATGAGCAACGAACCGTACGACCCTTATCAGCAGCCCCACCCCCAGCATCCGCAGCAGCCGTACCACCCCGAGCAGTACGACGGGTACGCGGCTCAGGGCTATCCCCAGGCCGAGCAGGGCTGGGGGTACCAGGACCCCTACGCGCAGCAACAGCAGTACGCCGCGCAGGACACGCAGCAGTGGGAGGGGCAGACCTGGGAGACGCAGGTGGGGGCGCCGCTGCCTGCCGTTGACGCGACCGAGACGGCGTATCTGCCTCCGCAGTCCTACGGGGATGCCCCGGCTGGGTACCAGGGCCAGGCCTATCAAGGCCCGGCCGGGACGGATTACCCCGGGGCCTACTACCAGGAACCCGGCAGTGGGGCTGTGCCCGCCCATCCCCAAGCTCTCGGCTCCGCTCGAGCAGAGGAGACCCCACTCGCCCCCTGGGCGGGCCAGCCGCCCACAGAGGGAGCTGCGGACCAGCCGCCCACAGGGCAAGCCGCGGGACAGTCGTCCACAAGGGAAGCCGAGGTCGGGACCGGGTACGGGCCCGCCACCGTGACCGGGAACGTTCGGGTCACCGATGCTCAGCGGGCCCGGGCCGAGGGGCGGTCCCCGGTCATAGAGCCGGGGATGCAGCCGGCGCTGCTCACCGCGGCGCTCGGGCTCCTGCTCGCCGGAGGCGCCGCGGTGGGGCAGTACGCGCTGCTCGTACCGCTGGTGGTCCTCCAGGCGGTGACCGCCGCGGGATGGTTCCGGCTGAACGGGATGTGGCCGGCCCGCCAGGGCATCGCGCTCGCGTTCCTCGGCGGTGTCGTCGCCGACGTCGCGCTGCTCGCCACCGGCGAGGGCAGCGCCCCCGCCGCCATCCTCGGCACCCTCGGCGTCTGGGTGCTGCTCGTCCTCGTCCTCCAGCTGCGCAGCCGCGCCGGTGCCGACGAGCGGATGTACGGCCTCATGGCGACGGTCGCCTCCAGCGCGCTCGCGATCATCGCGGCCGGGCACCTGGCCGCCGCGCACGAGGCCGCCACCGTCGGCTGCGTGGCCGTGGCGGTCGCGGTGGTCGCCCGTGCGCTGCCCCTGCCGACGCCCGCGTCGGTGGTGGTGGCGCTGCTCGCGGCGGCCGGTGCCGGGATCGCCGTCGGCGGGGCGACGACCGTGCTCGACAGCGCCGCCGGCGCGGGCGGCGGCAAGGGCGCCCTGCTCGGGCTCGCCGCCGGGGTGTGCGCCCTGATCGGGCACCGCGTCGCCTCGTACGACTACCCGTCGCGGTTCGTGCACTTCACGGCCGGGGTCGCGCTGCCCCTCGCGGCGGCGGCACCCGCCGTGTACCTGCTGGGGCGCGCCCTCGGCTGACCGTTCGGCCCCGAATGTCACATCTGATCCACAGGTCCCCGGCCGGGCGCACGGGCCGGGGACCTGTCCTCTAGGCTCGCGGCAGAACGGACGACCGAGGCGGGGGACGGGGAACAGCAGGCATGAGCAAACGCGCGATACGCATACTCCTGATCGTCGTGGTGGTCCTCGGCGGCCTCTTCGTGGCGGCCGACCGGTTCGCCGTGTCCTTCGCGGAGAACGAGGCCGCGGAGAAGATCAAGTCGCAGGAGGGGCTCAGCAGCACTCCCGACGTGTCCATCAAGGGCTTCCCCTTCCTCACCCAGGCGCTGGGCGGCAAGCTCGACGACGTGGAGATCGGCATCAAGGACTACGACGCGAAGTCCGGCGGCGACACCATCCGCGTCGCCGACCTCAGCGCCACCATGCACGGCGTCGACTTCTCCAGCGACTACAGCTCCGCCACCGCCGACCGGGCCGCGGGCGTCGCCCGGATCTCCTACGACGAGCTCCTGAAGGCCGCCAAGTCGGAGCCGGTGAAGCTGCCGCTCGGCGCCACCGGTGAGGTCGTCGGGCTCTCCGACGGCGGCAACGGCAAGATCAAGGTCGAGGTCGAGGTGAGCAAGGGCGGCACCAAGCTCCCCAAGCCCGTGCACGTGCTGAGCAGCCTGCGGGTCGAGGGCGACTCCATCAAGGTGCACGCCGACACCATCCCCGACAAGATCGACGTGCTCGGCGTCTCCCTGCCGCTGCCCGAGGGCATGGTCCGTAACGTCACGGACTTCGAGGAGCAGATCACCGACCTGCCGGGCGGCGTCCAGCTCGACACCGTGCAGGCGGCGCCGGACGGCTTGGACGTGGCGGTGAAGGGCGAGAACGTGGACCTGATGTCCTGATCCCGCACGGCTGTTCCGGCAGTTGTCCGCAGTGTCCGTAGTACGAGACGTGGGCGTCCGTTCCTCAGATGGGGGGCGGGCGCCCACGGCGCGTCCGGCGGGCGGCCGGCCCGCGCGACCGGCCGGGAATCGACCACGTGTCCGTATTCTGGACGAAAACGTCTCAGTATCCGACACGCCGGTGACACGGCCGCCCCTGCGTCCCTACGATCGGTCGCATGCATCGACAGGCGGATCTCACGAAGCGGCGGGCAGTGGACCTGTGCCGCGTCGCCGCCATGCTCTGTCGCGCTCTCTGAGCGGGAGCCCGTTTCCCGTATTCCCCGAGGCCCGCTGACCGCCGTCAGGGCCATCCCGTGCCGTACGCCCGTGCCTCCCCGCACCCGTGTATCCGCACCTCCCGTTCCGCCCCGCCGCACCTGCTCCGGAGGAGAAACGCATGAGCCGCAGCGACGTCCTGGTAGACGCCGACTGGGTCGAGGCCCACATCGACGACCCGAAGGTCGTCCTCGTCGAGGTGGACGAGGACACCTCGGCGTACGACAAGAACCACATCAAGAACGCGATCAGGATCGACTGGACCAAGGACCTCCAGGACCCGGTCCGCCGCGACTTCATCGACCAGGAGGGCTTCGAGAAGCTCCTCTCCGGCAAGGGCATCGCGAACGACTCCACCGTCGTCCTCTACGGCGGCAACAACAACTGGTTCGCCTCCTACGCCTTCTGGTACTTCAAGCTCTACGGCCACCAGGACGTGAAGCTCCTCGACGGCGGCCGCAAGAAGTGGGAGCTCGACTCCCGCGACCTGGTCGACGGCGCGCAGGTGCCGCAGCGCGCGGCCACCGACTACAAGGCCAAGCCGCAGGACACCTCCATCCGCGCCTTCCGCGACGACGTCGTCAAGGCCATCGGCTCGCAGAACCTGGTCGACGTGCGCTCGCCCGACGAGTTCTCCGGCAAGCTGCTCGCCCCGGCCCACCTCCCGCAGGAGCAGTCGCAGCGCCCCGGCCACGTGCCGAGCGCCCGCAACATCCCGTGGTCGAAGAACGCCAACGACGACGGCACCTTCAAGTCGGATGACGAGCTGAAGGCCCTCTACGAGGACGAGCAGGTCGACCTCGCCAAGGACACGATCGCCTACTGCCGCATCGGTGAGCGCTCGGCCCTGACCTGGTTCGTGCTGCACGAGCTGCTCGGCCAGACCAACGTCAAGAACTACGACGGCTCGTGGACCGAGTACGGCTCCCTCGTCGGCGTGCCGATCGAGCTCGGCGCCGGCAAGTAGCACCCCCCGACCTTCCTTCCCCCTAGTTCCCCTGGGAGTACACATGTGTGGAGCCAAGGCCGGCGGCCCGGACGCTTCGACGATCAAGCCCGGTGAGACCACCATCCAGGGCCAGGTGACCCGCGACGGCGAGCCCGTCACCGGTTACGTGCGCCTGCTCGACTCGACCGGCGAGTTCACCGCCGAGGTGCCCACCTCCGCCACGGGCCAGTTCCGCTTCTACGCGGCCGAGGGCACGTGGACCGTGCGCGCCCTGGTCCCGGGCGGTTCGGCGGACCGTACGGTCGTCGCGCAGACCGGTGGCCTCGCGGAGGTCGCGATCGCCGTCTGAGCGAGAGCCGTCCGGCGGCGGCGCGCGCAGCGGGCCGAGGGCCGCGCCCCAGGGGTTGGACGCCACTGGCGGGGCGCGGCCCTTCGGTCTGCCGCCGGGCGCGTCTACGCTGGACGTATGTACGCGCGACGGCGCCGGGTGTACTTCGCCATGATGGGGACCTGCGTGGCCCTGTTCGTGCTCGCCTGGGGCGTCGTGCGGCTCTGGTCGGTGCCCGTGGCCGTCGGCATGTGCGTCGTCGCCATGGTGATTCCCCCGCTCGCCGCCGTCACCGCCAACCGGCGCGGCCCCGACGACCGCTGGTGGGACGACTGCTCGGGGGACCCCAAGTCCGACGAGTGGTGGGACGAGCTGGACGGAAGACGACGGCGCTGACGGGCCGGGGCCGACCGCACTGACGAGCCGGAGCCGGTGGCGCTGACGGGCCGGGGCCGACGCGACCGGGGGGCCGGGGCGCGGGTGGGCCACCTCGGCGAGAGGCGGCAGCGGAGCCCGACTACAGTGGGGTACGGCTCTGTACCCACGCCCACATCCTCACCAAGGAATCAAGGAGCACCCCGTGCTTGAGGCCTTCTTCTCCGCTCTCCTCGTCCTGGTCTGCGTCGGCGTCCTCGCCTTCGCGGGGCTGACCGTGAAGAAGCTGTACCAGGGCCAGCGCTGACCGCACCCCCCACCGAGAGACTCCTGAGCACCCCATGATCGAGATCCCGTCCGACCTGCACCGTGACCTCGTCCCCCTCGCCTGGCTCCTGGGCAACTGGGCGGGCGCGGGCGTCACCGACTTCCCCGGCTCGCCGAAGGCGAATTTCGGCCAGGAGGTCTCCTTCACGCACGACGGGCGTGACTTCCTGGAGTTCCACTCGCACACCTGGGTGCTCGACGCCGAGGGCAACAAGGTGGAGCCGCTCGAGTCGGAGTCGGGCTTCTGGCGCATCGATGAGGACCGCAAGGTCGAGGTCGTCATGGTCCGCCAGGACGGCGTGGTCGAGGTCTGGTACGGCGAGCTGGCCCACCAGAAGCCGCAGATCGACCTGGCCACCGACGCCGTGGCCCGCACCGCCGCCGCCGGCCCGTACACCGGCGGCAAGCGCCTGTACGGCTATGTGAAGGGCGACCTGATGTGGGTCGGCGAGAAGCAGACCCCCGAGGTGCCGCTGCGGCCGTACATGTCGGCGCAGCTGAAGAAGGTCGTCACGCCCGAGGACGTCGCCGAGATGGCGCGGAACCTGGGCGACCTGCCGGACGACGGCATCGCCTTCTTCAAATAGCCCTAAACTCGGGGACGTGGTGAGCACCGACTCCGACTCCGACTGGAAGAGCGACCTGCGCCGGCGCGGGTACCGCCTCACGCCGCAGCGCCAGCTCGTCCTCGAAGCCGTGGACGCCCTCGAGCACGCGACCCCCGACGACATCCTCTGCGAGGTCCGCAGGACGGCGTCGGGGATCAACATCTCCACGGTCTACCGGACCCTGGAGCTCCTGGAGGAACTGGGCCTCGTCAGCCACGCCCACCTCGGGCACGGCGCGCCGACGTACCACCTCGCGGACCGCCACCACCACATCCACCTGGTGTGCAGGGACTGCACCGGCGTCATCGAGGCCGACCTCGACGTGGCCGCCGAGTTCACCGCGAAGCTGCGCGAGCAGTTCGGGTTCGACACCGATCTGAAGCACTTCGCGATCTTCGGCCGCTGTACGAAGTGCGCCGACGGGGCGGACGCGGAGCCGGCGCCCGACGCCGGTACGGCGACGGCGGCGGAATCGGCGGCGGCGGCCGGAACGGCGGCGGCGGAATAAGCGCCGGGGCTCGCGGGTCGTAATCTTTGTGAACATGAAGAGCCCCTTGCTGTCGCAGCCCGGCGCCGTCCCCGCGGAGGGCGTGGACGAAGGCGTCGCCGCCCACTACGGAGACCTGTTCCGCGAACAGCGCGCCCTCGCCGACGGCGCGGGCTTCGTCGACCTCTCGCACCGCGGTGTCCTCACCGTCACCGGAGCCGACCGGCTGAGCTGGCTGCATCTGCTGCTCACCCAGCACGTCAGCGAGCTGCCCGCGGGCCGCGCCACGGAAGCGCTGATCCTGTCCGCGAACGGGCACATCGAGCACGCCCTGTACCTCGTCGACGACGGCGAGACGATGTGGGCGCACGTCGAGCCCGGCACCCAGGACGCCCTCGTCGCGTACCTGGAGAGCATGAAGTTCTTCTACCGCGTCGAAGTCGCCGACCGCACCGCCGACTTCGCCGTGGTGCACCTGCCCGCCGGGTCCATCGCGCCCGTCCCGGAGGCCGCCGCCGTACGCGAGACGCCGCACGGCCGTGACGTCTTCCTGCCCCGCGAGGACCTGCCCGCCTTCGCCGAGCGGCAGGGCCCCGCCGCCGGGCTCCTCGCGTACGAGGCACTCCGCGTCGAGCAGCACCGGCCGCGCCTCGCCTTCGAGACCGACCACCGCACCATTCCGCACGAGCTGGGCTGGATCGGCAGCGCGGTGCACCTCCAGAAGGGCTGCTACCGCGGGCAGGAGACCGTCGCCCGCGTCCAGAACCTCGGCAAGCCGCCGCGGCGCCTGGTCTTCCTCCACCTGGACGGCAGCGAGGTGCACCTGCCGGTGCACGGTACGCCCCTCCACCTGGCCGCCGACGGGCCCGACGGGCGCAAGCTCGGCTTCATCACCACCTCGGTACGCCACCACGAGCTGGGGCCGATCGCCCTCGCCCTCATCAAGCGCAACGTGCCCCTGGACGCGCAGCTCCTGGCCGGCACGACCGCCGCCGCCCAGGATCCCGTGGTGGCCCCGTAGCAATCCTCTCCGTTCACCCCCACCCGCCCGCCCCTCCATCGCGCTACGCGCTCGTCCTCAATCGCCGGACGGGCTTGGACTGTCGCCGGTGCGGCAGCGGCTTCCGGTGCGGCGAGGGTATTTCAGCCCGTCCGGCGTTTGAGGACGAGGCGCGGAGCGCCGACAAAGGGCTGGGGTCCAGGGGGCGCAGCGCCCCTGGTTACGGGAAGGGGCGGGGTTGGGGTGCCCCCGGCAGGGACAGGGCCCAGGGGCCAGGGAAAGCGTGGCGGGTCATAGGTCCAGGAGGACGGTGAAGGGGCCGTCGTTGGTGAGGCCCACGCGCATGTGGGCCCCGAAGCGCCCCGTCGCCACGGTGGCCCCCAGCGCCCGCAGCCGAGCGACGACCTCCGCGACGAGGGGCTCGGCCACATCCCCGGGAGCAGCCGCGTTCCACGTGGGCCGCCGCCCCTTACGGGCATCCCCGTACAGGGTGAACTGACTGATCACGAGCAGCGGGGCACCGACGTCCGAGCAGGACTTCTCGTCCTGGAGCATCCGCAACGACCACAACTTGCGGGCGAGTTGTCCGGCCTTCTCCGCGGTGTCGTCGTGGGTGACACCCACAAGCACGCACAGCCCCTCACCCACGATCTCCCCGACCGTCTCGCCGTCCACGACGACACTCGCACTGTCCACCCTCTGCACCACCGCACGCATGCGGACCATCATGCCCTGCCCGAGCACGCCGTCCGTGCGCCGGTCCAGAACCCCCCATCCGGGGTTGATTGGGGGCATCACGCACAGAGCGGCCACTTGGGGTGGCACGATGCTTCCACGCGGTGTACCGCGCAGGCTGAGGGGACGGTAGAGCCACATGAGCACACCCAGTACGCCCAGTACGCCCAAGGCGTCCGACATGCCCTGGACGGCCGGGGCGAGACGGGCGGCCGGGACGGGCAGGACGGGCGACGCGGGCGGCGTCGGCGGGACGGGCGGGACGAACGTGTCGCGGCCGCCCACCCAGCGCACCGGCAGCCCGCTGCTGCCGGACGCGCCCGCGCACGACCTGCCCGCACTCCGCCTGCCCGAGCTGCGGCAGCTGCGCCGCTCCACCCAGCAGGACGAGGCCGACCTGAGTTACGTACGCAGGCTGCTCCAGGGGCGCATCGACATCCTGCGGGCCGAGACCGCACGCCGCAGCCGCCCGCGCGCGGAGGCGGGCACCGGCGGCCGGGCCCCGGGAGCCGCGGGCGCCCCCGACTCGCCCCTGGTCGTCGACCGGCTCCCGGAGATCCTCAGGGACGCCCCCGCACGGCACCGCTCGTCGGCCAGGCATGTGACGCTCGGCACGCCGCACAGCGAGGAGTACCGGCGCCTCGCCGCCGACATGCTCGCCGAGGTGGCACTCTCCGACCTCGCCGCCCGCACGGACGAGGAGCTGCACGCCGCCATGGGCCGCCTGGTCCGGTACGAACAGCAGGTGTCGCGGCGACGTCAGGAGATGCAGCGCACCACGGACGATTGCAGTGCGGAGATCGCACGCAGGTACCGTGAAGGCGAAGCACAAGTAGACGACCTGCTCGCGTGACCCCGCCGGCCCGGCGGTAGCCACCGCCCCGCCGGGCCCGGCTCCACCCGGGGACCCGGCGGACACCCGTGACCGGTGTCACCGGCGGACGCCCGCGCCCGGAGCCGCCGCGATCCTGTGATCGCGGCGCCGACCCGCGCCCGGACGACCGCCGTGACGGCCGGTCCCGGCACCCCGGCATCCCGCGGACGGTCGTTGCACCGCCCGCACCCCGGAAGGCCGAAGATGCCGGACACGCACAAGACGCCGGGCACGCCCGAGACGCCGGGTACACCCGACATGCTGGGTACGCCCGAGACGCCGGGCACGCCCGGGACACTGGGTACGCCCGAGATAGCGGGCACGCCCGAGATAGCGGGCACGCCCGGGACACTGGGTACGCCCGAGATACCGGGCACGCCCGGGAGACCGGGCACGCCCGGGACGCCGGACAAGCCCGAGGCACCGGGCAAGCCCAAGACACAGCCGACGCCGCTGCCCTCGGCCGGCCCTGGCACCCCCGTCATCCCCCCGGTCCTCGCCGAGGTCGTCAGGTCCGGCTTCGTCGAGGGCCGCCACCGGGGCAGCCTGGTGCTGCTCGCCGCCGACGGCACCGTGGAGCTGGCGCTCGGCGACGTCACCGCGCCCGTGTTCCCGCGCTCCACCAACAAGCCGATGCAGGCCGCCGCGGTACTGCGGGCCGGGCTCGACCTGTCCGGGGAGCGGCTGGCCCTGGCCGCCGCGAGTCACTCCGGCGAAACGTTCCACCTGGACCTCGTACGGAAGCTGCTCGCCGAGCACAGCCTGACCGCGGCCGAGTTGCAGTGCCCGCCCGACCTGCCGCTCGACCCCGTCGAGGCCGAGCTCTACCTGGCCGCGGGCGCCGTCCGCGACCGGGTCACCATGAACTGCTCGGGCAAGCACGCCGCCATGCTCGCGGTCTGCGACCTCAACGGCTGGCCCAAGGAGAGCTACCTCGACCCGGGGCACCCGCTCCAGCGCCTGGTCCACGACGTGATCGAGGAGGCCGCGGGCGAGCCCGTCGCCGCGGTCGGCACGGACGGCTGCGGCGCGCCCCTGATGGCCATCTCCCTGACCGGCCTCGCCCGCGCCTACCGGCACTTCGTCCTGGCCCCCGCCGGGAGCGCCGAGCGCCGGGTCGCGGACGCCATGCGGGCCCACCCCGAGTACGTCGCGGGGACCCGGCGCCCCGACACCTGGCTGATGCGGGAGGTGCCGGGGGCGCTGTCGAAGATGGGCGCCGAGGCCGTGCAGGCCGTCGCGCTTCCCGATGGCCGGGCCCTCGCCTTCAAGATCGACGACGGCTCGACCCGGGTGCTCGGCCCGGTCCTGGCCCGCGCCCTGCGCCTGCTCGGCACCGACGCGCCGGTCCTGGACCGGATCGGCAGCGCGCCGCTCCTCGGGGCGGGGCGCGAGGTGGGCGAGATACGGGCCGTGCTCTGACGGACGCCGGGGGTCGTGTCCCCCGCGCGTCCCGGAGTGAACAGCGTCCCGGAGTGAACAGCGTCCCGGGGGGAACAGCGGCGGGGTGGTCCAGTGGCTCGGACCACCCCGCCGCCGTTTCCGCAGGGTCTTCGAACGCTTCCCTGAGGGTCCTCGCCCAGTCCCCTCCGGGTTCCCGTCCGATCTCCCCTGGTCCTTGGGGGGGCCGGGACCCCCGGTGTGACGGCTGACCGAACTCCCGGCTCCCCTCCGGATGAGAGCTCGGCCAGCCCGTGTGCGGGCCGGGCCCGGTCGGCCCGGCGCGGTGTGTGCCGGGTCAGCCCGACTGGGCGAGCAGCAGCACGAGGATCAGTGCCCCGATACCGCCGCAGGTGGTGTTCTTGGCCTTGACCCCCACGGTGAGCAGCACGAACGCGACGATGCCCATCGGTCCGTACTTCCACTGGACGAGCTGCTCGAACCCGAGGGCGAGGGCGGCGACGACGATGGCGACGAGTGGCATGACGGTCCCCCTTCCGGTACGGGGGCGGCGGGCCCCCTGGCCGGCTGCCAACCGATCGCTCCGGGCGCCGGGTTCGGCCCGGCGCTCCGGGTGTTGGCCAACCCCCCGAAGAGTCCGACCATGTCACCCAAGTTGGCTACCAACTCCATCTGAGTTATCTCCTCGATGGTGCGTCTCATAACCACCTTCTCAGCAACTCCCCAAAGATGGCGAGAAGTTGTACGGTTTGGTTGTGAGTGCGGACCACACCTCCGTGAACGAGCGGAAGGCGCCGAGCGCGCCGGACCACCGCTCGCACCACGATGTGGCGGACGAGCTGCGCGACCGGATCAGGTCCGGGCGGCTGCGGCCGGGGCAGCGCATGCCCACGCAGGCGGAGCTGGCCGAAGAGTTCGGCGTGGAGCGCGGTGCCGTACGCCAGGCGTTGCGCATCCTGCACAGCGAGCAGTTGCTCGCCAACGTGTCCAAGGGCAGCCCGGCCACGGTCGCGGCCCCCTCGGCGTCGCGCCCCGACACGGTCCGCCCCGAGCCCACCATGGTGGGGCTCGCCCCGCGCGTCGCCGCGGCCTTCCAGGAGCCGCACGTGGAGATCGACGCGCTCTGCCTCACGTCGGTCTCGCTGACGATGGCGATCGGTGAACCGCTGCGGCGGATCCACGCCGGACAGCTGAAACCGGCCAAGGTCGACGTGCGGGTGCTGCTGCCGAGCCGGGACATCGACCTGGCGTTCCCGGCACCGGTCGAAGGCGCGGACGAGGGCGGCCACGTACACCGCCGCTGGCTCGACCAGCGCAACGCCCAGGGCCAGGTGCTCCGCCACAACCTGCTGACTCTGCGCGGCACCCACGGCATCGACGTACGGGTGGAGTTCCGCGCCCTGCCCTTCACCCCGCCCGTGAAGCTGTACCTGCTCAACGGCACGGAGGCGCTGTTCGCGTACTACACCCTGGCCAAGCGGAACGAGGAATTCGGCCAGGAGCACCTGGAGATGTGGGACGCCCAGGGAACGCAGTCGATGCTCTTCCCGTTCCAACAGGGGGACGGGCTGCGGGACACGGCGTTCGTCGAGCAGTCCCAGCTGTGGTTCGACGCCCTCTGGGAGACGATCAGTCAGGACCTGAGGCTGAACGCGGGGCCGTAGGCCCCGGTTCGGCTCATCGCCCGGTCACAGGGCGGGACCGGTGACCATCAGGGCGAGTACGGCCGCCCCGATGGAGCTGCACGTGGGGTTCTTCGCCTTGACGCCCACGGTCAGCAGGAGCAGGCCGACGATGCCAAGGGTTCCGTACTTCCACTGCACGATCTGTTCGACGGTGACGGCGAACACGGCTGCGAGGAGGGCTATGGCGGGCATGGTGGTTCCCCCTTCTGCCATCTCTTGGCGAGTTGGCAACCAACTCACTTGAGTTGTCCCCACTTGGTAAGTGTGCGTAAACAACCTGGCGTCAACTATCGCGAGATGGCGTCGAGTTGTGCCGAGTTGTATCTTCTGGTCGTGACCAAGGAGAACGGTGCAGTGAACGGCAGCAGAAAGCCCTCCCCCCAGGACATCGCCGACGCCCTGCGCGACCGCATCCGTACCGGAACCCTCAAGACGGGTGACCGCCTCCCCACCCAGGCCAAGCTCGCCGAGGAGTTCGGCGTGGAGCGCGGCACGGTGCGCCAGGCGCTGCTCTCGTTGCAGCGGGACGGGCTGCTCAACCACATCAGCAGGGGCAGCCCGCCACGGGTCGCGGAAGGCCCCGGCGCCTCGGCCGCACCCGGCGCGCAGCCCCAGCCGCAGCCGTCGATGGTGGCGCTCGCCCCCCGCCTCGCCGAAGCGTTCGGTGCGCCGCACGTACGGATCGACGTGGTCTCGTACACCGCGGAGACCCTGATGAACGCCGTCATGGAGCCGATCCGGCAGATCCACGAGGGGCGACTGCGGCCGCAGTCGATCGACGTGCGGATCCTGCTGCCGAGCAGCGAGATCAACCTCGCCTTCCCGGTGCCGGTCGCGTCCGGCGACGAGCGGGACCGCGACCGGCTGCACCGGCGCTGGCTCGCGCAGCGCAACGCCCAGGGACAGGTGCTCCGGCACAACCTCACCGCGCTGCGGCAGTCGCACGGCATCGATGTCAGGGTCACGTTCCGCGCGCTGCCGTTCACCACGCCGGTGAAGCTGTACCTGCTCAACGGCACGGAGGCGCTGCTCGCCTACTACACCCTGGAGCGCGCCCGGTTGACGTTCGACGCGGACATCGAGGGGCGGGCGGCGGAGGGCGCCGACCCGCTGGAGGCGGTGGACGCCTACGACGTGGGCGGGCTCACGGCGGCACTGTTCTCCTTCACCGACGGCAACAGTCCGCGCGACACCGGCTTCGTCGAAGAATCTCAGAAGTGGTTCGCCGCCCTCTGGGAAACGATCACCACGGACCTAACACTCTCTTAGGTGACCGGTGACGCGAACAACCACTCGACCACCCGCCCGACCGACGCGGCCGAGCCGGCCGACGCGGACGCTCCGCCGGACGGCCTGCGCGACCTGGTGAGCCGTGCCCGCTTCGTGCTCTTCGACTTCGACGGGCCCATCTGCCGGCTATTCGCCCGCCACTCCGCGGCGCGGGTGGCCCGGCAGCAGGTCGACTGGCTGGAGGAGCAGGGCCTGCACGGCCTCCTCGCGGGCGGCGTCAGGGACGACCCCGACCCGCACAGCGTCCTGCGGGCCGTGGACCACCGCCACCCCGACAGCGACCTCGTCGCCGAACTCGAGGAGCGGCTCACGCACGAGGAGCTGAAGGCGGTGGTGTCGGCGTGGCCGACTCCGTACGCGGACGCGCTGATCCGGACCTGGACGGCCGTGGGCGCGCGGCTCGCCATCGCCACCAACAACTCCCCGCGGGTCGCCGCGAGCTACCTCACCGACCGCGGCCTCATCGACTGCTTCGCCCCCCACATCTACGGCCGCACCCAGAACCTCCACCTCCTCAAACCGAACCCGTACTGCGTCACCCGCGCACTGTCGGCCATGGGCGCGCACCCGACGAGCGCCCTGATGATCGGGGACAGCCCCGCGGACTACTTCGCGGCGCGGGACGCGGGGGTGGAGTTCCTGGGGTACGCGCGCAACGAGCGCAAGGAGGGGGTGTTGCGGGGGGTGGGGGCGGGGGTGGTCGTGCGGTCGTTGGGGCAGGTGCTCGGGTGCGTCAAGTGACGCGGAAGCCGTTCGGAGCGTGCCACGGGGCTGTTGGGGCTGGAGTCCGTGCACAGCGTGGGTCGAGCGAGTGTTCCCCTCCTGGCATGGGGAGAACGTGTGCTCGCTCCGACGCTACTCTCGGCGTATGTCACCCCCTCTGCCTCACAGAGCACTCGAGGCCCAGGTCGGCCCGCTGTCAACTCTTCGCGCGCGGTGGGTGAGGAGGCTCGCGGCCGGGCATCGTGAGCGGCCCCACGGCAGGGTGGTGACGGGGTACCACAACAGCAATTACATCGTTCCGCTCGGCTGGAGGCTGGCGCTGCTGCTCGGCACGATGCCCAGGGCCCGGGTGAAGTGCCGTACGCCGTTGCAGGCCGTGGAGGTGGTGCCGCGTATCTGGCCACGGGAGAACGAGGTTCTCGCGGTGGTCTCACGTCACCTGAGGGAAGTGCCGCGCTGTCTGGCCGACTTCGGTGACTGGTCGATGCACGCCTACCACGCGGGCAAGCCGCTGTCCGAACGCGGTCCCCAGTTGCCGGTGCAGCCCGAACTCCTGCGGGGCCTCGCCGCGTTCTTCGCCAGGGCCGCAAAGGTACCGAAGGACGAGCTGCCGCCCCTACGGGCCGACTGGCCCGAGGACGGCGACACCACCGGCTTTCTGCACTGGCTCATCGACTTCACCGAAGAACGGGTGCACCGACCTCACCGCGAACACTTCGCAACTCTGTTCGAGGCCGTGGGAATTCGTCCACACGCCATGGCGGGCTTCAAGGACAGCAGCCCCCGCCTGGTCGAGCGACCGTTCTGTCTGCTGCACACCGACGTCCACCGCGCCAACATCATCATCGGCGGCAGCGGCTTCGCCGTCATCGACTGGGAGCTGGCACTGTACGGCGATCCACTGCACGACCTGGCCACCCACCTCGTACGTATGGACTACGACAAGGACCAGCACGGGGACATGCGGGCGCTGTGGCGCCAGGAGATGGTGCGGGCCGGCCTCGCCGCCCATACCGTCGGGCTCGACACCGATTTGCAGGTCTACTTGGACTTCGAATACGCGCAGTCGGTCTTTCCCGACGTCATGCGTGCGGCCCTCGCGCTGCCCGTACGAGCGAGGAGCGACGACTTCCAGGACGCGACCGCACAGGTGTGCCGGGCGATACGGCGTGCCGCCGAGCCCCTGAGGCTGGAGGTGCCGGACCGGCGAAAGGTGGACGCCGCCCTGCGGGACTGGCACGCGGACCCCTCCCGGCGCTCCGGCACGGATCGGTGAGTTGCCCTACTGGTCTGTTCCCCCCACTTCCTGATCGCAGGGGATCCGGGCACCATGTGCACCTGCACGGGAAGGGGCGGCGACTTGGCGTGTGGACGGGAGCGTTGGTGACCGACGGCCGTACAGCGTGGGAGGGGACCAGGGATCGCTGGACGCGGGTCGAGCCGGCGCTGACCCGAGGGCTGCTGCTGTTCGCCTTCGTGCTGAGCCTGGTCGCGCAGTTCGTGACTCCGGTCGGGGACGCGCTGGAAGGCAAGGTGTACCTGGGCGGAGCCCTCTTCACCCTGGTCGGCTACGTCCTGTACGGCGCCGTACAGGACCTGAAGTCCTCCCTGCACCCCGCCGCGCGCCACGAGGTGCAGGCGGGGGACCTCGGGCAGTACTTCACCGAGGTGCTGACGTCGGATCCCCGGATCGATGCCGTCGGGTTCACCGGGGAGACGGTCGTGGAGCAGTTGAAGCTCTGCTTGGAGCGGCGTGATCTGCGGGGGCACCCGCAGGTGCGGTTGCGGGTCATCGTGCCGGACTTCGGGAGGCCCATGGAGGTGCCGGGGCGGGTCGTCGACGGGAGGGCCGAAGACGATCCCGATTGGCGGCGGGAACTCGATGAGAAGGTCCGCAGGAACGCGGCGGCCATGCACGCCCTGAGTGGTCGGCTCTGTGCCGGTCGGAAAGGGAAGCTGCACGCGGAGTTCCGGGTCCTGCACATATCGCCGTTCCTGAAGTTCTGCATGATCGGCCGCGAGCAGCTCTTCGACGGGATATACGACCATGTCGTCCAGGGCCCCGCCTCCGAACCGCCGGAGCGGGAAGTGCTCGACCTCATGGGGTACGACGCCCTGCTCACGCACTGGCACATCGACTCGGGGGCGGTTGCCCGCGAGAAGATCCGACAGCGTGGCGTGCTGTTCGACACCCTGTGGCGCGTCGCCCGGCCCCTCACGCCACCCGCCTCCTGAACAACACCCCCGCCACCCCCACAGCCCCCACCAGAATCCCCCCGCACCACGCGAGCGCCACCCACGGCGCGGTGCCGGGTGGCTGGGCGAGGAGGAGGGTGCGGAGGGACTCGATGACGGGGGTCACCGGCTGGTGGTCGGAGAAGGCGGCGAGCCAGCGGGGCATGGTGTCGGTGGGGACGAAGGCGCTGCTCGGGTAGGGCAGGAAGCCGACGAAGAAGGTGTAGCCGCTCGCCGCCTCGGGCGACCTGGCCAGGAGTCCGACCGCCGCGGACAGCCAGGACAGCGCCAGGACGAACGCCACCAGCACCGCGACAGCCGCGAGCCAGGCCGCCGGTGAGGCCGAAGGGCGGAAGCCGATGGCGAACGCCAGGGCGAGCACGAGCGCGGTGGCCAGGAGGTTGCGGGCCACCGAGGCGAGGACGTGGCCCGCGAGGATCGCCGTGCCGCTCACGTCCAGGGAGCGGAAGCGGTCCACGATGCCGCCCTTCAGGTCCTCCGTGACCGCCACGGCCGTGCTCGACGAGCCGAAGCCCGCGCAGAGCAGGAGGACACCGGGGACGACGTAGGTGACGTAGCGCGTGCCCGTCTGCCCGCCGATCGCCCCGCCGAAGAAGTACACGAAGATCAGGAGAAGCAGGGCGGGCAGGGCCAGGGCGGTGATCAGCGCGTCCACGTTGCGGCGGCTGAGACGGATCGAGCGCCCTGTCATTGTCAGGACGTTCGTGACGGTGTTCGTGAAGGCGTTCTTCAGGGGGCTCGTCCGGGCGTGGGTGAGGGCGCGGCGGCTGCGTGGCTCAGGCATGGTGTGCCGCTCCTCGGCCGGGCGCCGTCAGGGACAGGAACACGTCGTCCAGCGTCGCCGTGTGCACGGCGAAGTGCGTCACGTCCGTCCCCGCCGGGTCCAGTTCGTCGAGGAGTGCGCGTATGTGGCGCGCCGAGCCGTCGGTGGGGAGGCCGAGGGTGCGGGCCGCGGGGTCGTGGTGGGTGGCGTGCGGGGCACTGGCGGCCAGGCGCAGATAGACCGCCGACGTCGCCAGGGTGAGGTCGAGCCGGTGGCCCGCGGCCCGGGACTTCAGCTCCGCCGCCGTACCCTGCGCCACGATTCTTCCCTCGTGCAGCACCGCGACCCGGTCCGAGAGCCGGTCGGCCTCCTCCAGGTACTGCGTGGTCAGGAAGACCGTCGTCCCGTTCGCTGCGAGCTCGGCCACCGCGTTCCACAACGCCCGGCGACTGTGCGGGTCGAGCCCCGACGTGGGTTCGTCCAGGAAGATCACCTCGGGCTCGCCGACGAGACCGGCCGCGAGGTCGACGCGCCGCCGCATGCCCCCGGAGTACGTGCGGACGAGGCGGTCACCGGCCCCCGAAAGGCCGAAGCGGTCCAGGAGTTCGGCCGCCCTCGCGCGGGCCGCGGCACGTCCGAGGCCCGTGAGGCGCCCCATCATGCGCAGGTTCTCCCTCCCGGTCTGCGCCTCGTCGACGGCCGCGAACTGGCCGGTGAGGCTGATCGCGCGGCGCACCCGGTGGCGTTCGGCCCGGATGTCGTACCCGGCGACGGCAGCCGTGCCCGCGTCCGGTTCGGTGAGGGTGGCGAGGATGCGGACGGTGGTCGTCTTGCCCGCGCCGTTCGGGCCGAGCAGGGCGAAGACCGTACCGGGTGCGACGCGCAGGTCGATGCCGCGCAGCACGATGACGGGCGGTCCTGTGCCGCCCGTCCGCGAGCGGGCTCCGTAGGACTTCGTGAGGCCGGTCGCCTCGATCGCGGCGATGGACATCTTCTCTCCTTGTCCGTCCGGCTCCCCGGCTCCCCGGCTCCCGGTCGTCCGGTCCTCGTGGCAAGTACTGCGTACGGCATAAGCATTACCGTGTAAGGGTTACGCAGAAATACGATGTGCGTCAAGCGGTGTTCGTCGGGAGCCGTGCCAGGGGTGGAGCGGAGGAGGGTCGGGCATGCCGGACGGCAGGGGTGGCGGCGGTACGGGGCTGCCGCCGAGCCTCGAGGTGGCCTGGGGGCTGCGGGAGCGTCCCGCCAAGGGCCCGCGGCCCGGCCTGAGCCTCGGCCGTATCGTCGACGCGGCCATCGGCGTCGCCGCCGCGGAGGGCATCGGCGCCGTCTCCATGGGGCGCGTCGCCAAGGAACTCGGCGTCTCGACGATGTCCCTGTACCGGTACGTGTCCGCCAGGGACGAGCTGTACGTCCTGATGCAGGACGCGGCCTACGGCCCGCCGCCCCCGGCACCGGGCGACGTCACCGGCTGGCGTGCCCGCCTGGAGTGGTGGGCGCACGCCCAGCGGGCGGTGTTCCACCGGAACCTGTGGCTCCTGCGGATCCCGATCTCCTCGCCGCCCGCCTCGCCGCACGCCCTCTCCTGGATGGAGCGGGGGCTCGCCGCCCTGGACGGCACCGGCCTCGACGAGAGCCGCAGAATCTCCGTGATCATGCTGGTCGGCGGGTACGTGCGCAACGAGGCCACCCTCATGGCCGACCTGACCGCCGCCGTCGCCGCCCGGGGCGAGACCCCCGCCGAGGTCATGCGGCGCTACGAACGCACCGTCGGCGCCCTGATCGGCCCCGACCCCGCCACCGGCACCGACCCCACCCCCGCCACCGGCCCCGGTGCTGAACCCGGCCCCGCCCCCGCCCCCGACCGCTATCCCGCGCTGCGGCACCTCCTCGCCTCGGGCGCCCTCGGCGAGCCGGACGACTCGCCCGACGCGGAGTTCGAGTTCGGGCTGCGGTGCGTGCTCGACGGCGTCGAGGCGCTCCTGTCGAGGAACGGCTGAGCCACGCTGCGCATGCGTACGCGCACGCCAGGCGGGCGGGTACCGCCGCTCGGGTGCGCCCCCGCGCCCCCGCGCCCCTCACGCGTACCGAGTGAGTCCCGCGCTCAGCTGGTCGAACGCTTGCGTCGCCGCGCGCACCGCGTCCGCGTGCACATCGCCCGCCCGCTCGCCCGCGTCCACGCGGCGCCAGTTCTCCAGGGCCAGGACCCGCTGCGCCGCCAGGATCTGGGCGGCGGCGAGCCGTGCGTCCAGGGAGGGGGCGGCTCCCGGGGAGCCCTCGGGGGCGGCCCCGGGGAAGTCGGTGTCCAGGGCGGCCGCGAGCGCGTGCTCCATCCGCTCCTGGTAGGTGTGGAGGCGGGCGACGAGCGAGGGTGTGGCGTACAGGAGTTGGTGGAAGGCCAGGACTCCGGGGGAGTCGTTGAGGCCCGTCACCGGGTCGTGGCGGTCCAGGCCGTCCAGGAAGCGGGCGCGCAGCGCGGCCAGCGGGGACCGGCCCGCGGGGCGGCCGGCCACGACGCGGGCCGCCTCGTCCTCGTGGTCGGCGAACCGGTGCAGGACCAGGTCCTCCTTGGCCGGGAAGTAGCGGAACAGGGTCGGCTTGGAGATCTCGGCGGCCGCGGCCACCTCCGCCACCGACACCTTCTCGAAGCCGCGCTCGAGAAACAGCGCGATCGCCGCCTCCGAGATCGCCTCGTACGTGCGCTGCTTCTTGAGCTGCCGCAGGCCCACCGGGGCCGCGGGGGTGCTCGTCTCCTCGTTCTCGCCGGTCATGCCCGGCAGCGTACCGCAGTATGAGTCACGGTTATAAATGTTACTCGGTAACGTTTTCTTGTACGCTCGTCGGCATGACGCCACGCAGGACCCCAGGCTTGACGCCACTTGACGAAGCGCTCGGGCGGGAGCGCCGCCACCACGACCTCTGCCGCGCCGCCCTCGCCGCGATGGTCGACGGCGCGCAGGAGCACGTGGTCACCGGCGAGCAGGTGTCGGCGTCGGGGGCGGACGCCGAGGTGCTCGGGTACCGGCTCCGCAGCAGGGCCAAGGAGATGCGCGAACTCCCCGAGGCGCCGCTGTTCTTCGGCCGCGTCGACTTCGACGCGCACGCCCCCGAAGCCGGTGACCACCGCGGCCAGCGCTACTACGTAGGCCGGCTGCGCATCACCGAGCACCCCTCGGCGCCACCTCTCGTCGTCGACTGGCGCGCCCCCGTCTCCCGCGCCTTCTACCAGGCGGGCGTACGCGACCCGCAGGGCGTGGCCGTACGCCGCCGCTTCGGCTGGGCGCCGGGCAGCAAGGGCGCGTCGGCGGACCTGACCGGCCTGGAGGACGAGCACCTGCTGGCACCGGACGCGGACCCTGTGGGCCCTCGCGGCCGCATCCTCACCGGTGAGATCGAGCGCCCCCGCGTCGGCCCCATGCGGGACATCGCCGCCACCATCCAGCCCGAGCAGGACGACCTGGTACGGGCGGGGCTCACCGAGTCCGTCTGCGTGCAGGGCGCCCCCGGCACCGGCAAGACCGCCGTCGGCCTGCACCGCGCCGCGTACCTCCTGTACACCCACCCCCAGCGCATCCAGCGCTCCGGGCTCCTGATCCTCGGCCCCAACCGCACCTTCCTGCGCTACATCGCCGAGGTGCTGCCCTCCCTCGGCGAGACCGGGGTGCGCCAGTCCACCGTCCTCGACGAGATCGCCCGGCAGCCGGTGCGGTCCCTCGACACGGACGCGGCGGCCGCCGTGAAGCACGACGCCCGGATGGCCCGGGTACTGCGCCGCGCGCTCTACGCCCGGGTGCGGTCCCGCGCCGAACCGCTCGCGGTGCCGGACGGTTCGTACCGCTGGCGCGTGCCCGCCGGTGACCTCGACCGGATCGTCGCGGACGTCCGCGCGGAGGAGCCCCCGTACGGGACGGGGCGCGAGCGCGTGCGCACCCGGGCCGTGCGCCACATCCAGGAGCAGGCGGAGCGGCGCGCGGGCCCGGTCGGCGACGCCTGGCTCCAGCGGATCTCCCGCGCCCGCCCCGTCTCCGCGTTCGTCGACGCGGTGTGGCCGAGGGCCAGGCCCGAGGAAGTGCTCGCCGGACTCCTCGGCGACGCGGGCGCGCTGGCGGCCGCCGCCGACGGGATCCTGTCCGTACGGGAACAGCGGGACCTGCTGTGGGCGCGGCCCCCGCGCTCGGACAAGTCCGCGCGCTGGAGCGCCGCCGACCTCGTCCTGCTCGACGAGGTCGCCGGGCTCCTCGAACGGCCCGCGGGCTACGGCCACATCGTCGTGGACGAGGCGCAGGACCTCTCCCCGATGGAGTGCCGGGCCATCGCGCGGCGCGCGGACTTCGGCTCGCTCACCGTGCTCGGCGACCTCGCGCAGGGCACCACGCCGTGGGCGGCGGGTACCTGGCGGGCCCAACTCGCCCACCTGGGCCGGCCCGAGACCGCGGTCACCGCGCTGACCACCGGCTTCCGGGTACCGCGGGCGGTCGTCGCCCTCGCCAACCGGATCCTCGCCGGGCTCGACGTGGACGTGCCGCCCGCGCGGTCGCTCCGCGGCGACGGCGAGGTGACCGTGCACCGGGTACGGGACGTGACCGCGGGCACCGTGGCCGCGGTACGCCGCGCCCTCACCCGCGAGGGCTCGGTCGGCGTCGTCGTCGCGGACGCCGCGGCGGCACGCGTGCACACGGCCCTGACGGGCGCGGGCGTCGCGGCGGCGGGCCCCGACGAACCGGCCGCCCGGGTCACGGTGGTGCCCGCGACGCTCGCCAAGGGCCTGGAGTACGACCACGTGGTCGCCGTCGAACCCGCCGACATCGTGAGGGCGGAGGACCGCGGGATGCATCGTTTGTACGTGGTGCTCACGCGGGCGGTGTCGCGGTTGGACGTGGTGTGTGGGGCCGGGGGGGTTCCTTGGGAGGGGGAGGAGGGGGCGGGGGAGGGGTGATGGTGCCGGGGGTCGTTCGGTCGTGCCCCGTACGGGGTGGGCCGTCCGGTTAGGCCCCGTGGGGGTTGGCCTCCTGGCCCTCCGTGTTCAGCAGGACCACCGTGGCGTGCGGGCCGACGGCCAGGTCGCCCCGGCGGGCCGGTGCCGCCGCCCCCGTGAGGGCGGCCCTCGCCCCGGCCAGGGTCGCCGCGCCGCACGGCCCCGACGACACCCCGAGCGCCCCCAGGTCGAGGGCCGCCGCCAAGGCGTCCGCGTCGGACACCGTCAGCGCGGCGTCCAGGCCCTGCCGCAGCACCGGCCAGGCGAGGCGGGACACCGTGCCGCAGTTCAGGCCCGCCATCACCGTCTCCCCGGTGGTCACCGGCAGTGGCTCGCCCCGCGTCAGGCTCGCGAGCGCGGGCGCGGCCGCCGTCGGCTCGACGGCGAGCAGCGCGGGGCCCCGGCCGTCCCGGCTCCGGTAGTGGGTGACGGCGGCCTGGGCCAGCGACCCCACTCCCACGGGCACGGCCACGAGGCCGGGCGCTGCGGCACCGGCGGCGGCGAGTTGGGCGTCGACCTCGGCGAAGAGCGTGGAGTACCCCTCCACGATCCACGCGGGCACCTCCTCGTACCCCTCCCAAGCCGTGTCCTGTACGAGGACCGAACCCTCCGCCCGCGCCGCGTCCGCAGCCGCCCGCACCGCCAGGTCGTAGCTCCCCCGGGTGCGCGTCACCCGCGCGCCCTCACCCTCGATCGCGGCAGCGGCGCCGGGGTGCACCCCGCCCGACACGAACACATGGGCCCGCTGCCCGAGCCGCCGCGCGATCCTGGCCACCGCACGGCCGTGGTTGCCGTCGGTCGCGGTGACCAGCTTGAGGGGGGTCCCGGACGGCTGCCGCGCGAGGATCCGGTGCACCGCCCAGTACGCCCCGAGCGCCTTGAACGCGGGCAGGCCGAGGCGCGCCGACTCGTCCTTGACGAAGACGCGCCCGACGCCCAGCTCCTCGGCCAGGGGTGGCACTTCCGTGAGCGGTGTGGGCGCGTACCCGGGCAGCGTCTCGTGGAAGGCGCGGACCTCGGCGGGCGGGGGCGGGCAGCGCCACTCCCGGACGGCGGGGCGCGCGTACCAGGAGGTGCGGGATGCGGTGGTGTCGGTCATGGGGCAACCCTGCGTCCCGCCGCACCCATCGGTCCAGCTCCTTATTGAGGCGCAGCTCAAGGAAACCGCAGTTCACGGCGGGCTCAGGTGAGCGCGTGGCAACGGTGCACGCCCCTCCACGCCACCAGTGGCACCATGCGTGTGCCAACGGAGGTTGCATTGGTGCCACGGTGATGCCATGCTGGCATCACGAACGGCGAGGGCCCGCTGAATGCGAGGGCCGAGCCGGTGGAACGTACGACGACCGATGTGCTCGCTGACCCCAGCGGGTCCCGCCACCACAGTCAGAACAGGACGGCCATGCCTACTTTCGACACCCCCGAGCCCATCTCCGCTGTCGTCGAGTTCGACATGGGCACCGCCCGCATCGTCGCGAGCAAGCGGCTGGACACCGTCGTCACGGTGACGCCGTCGAACGGGTCCGAGCAGGCCGACGTGAAGGCGGCCGGGCAGATCGAGGTCACCTGCAACGGCGGCACGCTGGTCGTCAAGGGCGCCAAGAAGCGGTCGCTCTTCGGCGGCAAGTCCGGTTCGGTCGACGTCACGGTCGAGCTGCCCGCAGGGTCGGACGTCCGGGGCCTGTCGGCCGCGGGCTCCTTCACCGCCGAAGGGCGCCTCGGCGACTGCCGGCTCGAGACCGCGTCCGGGGACCTCCGGGTGACGGAGACCGACGCGGCCTTCCTCAAGACGAGCTACGGCGACGTGGTCCTGGACCGGGCCACGAGCGACGTGGAGGCCGAGGCGGCGGGCCGGATCCAGCTCGGTGACGTCGCGGGCGCGGCCACCGTCAGGAACTTCAAGGGCGACACCACCGTCCGCGAGGTCACCGGCGAACTGCGCGCCACCGCCGCGTACGGCGCCGTCTCCGTCGGCGTCGCGCACGGCGCGGTCGACATCACCGCGGACAGCGGCACCATCAAGGTCGACGAGGTGACCCGGGGCATGATCACCCTGGAGACCTCCGACGGCGGCATCGAGGTCGGCGTCCGCAGGACCAGCGTCGCCCAGCTCGAAGTCAAGTCCCACGCCGGTACGGTGCACAACTCGATCGACACCGCGGAGGCCCCCGGCCCGGACGCCGAGTCCGTCACCGTCCGCGCGCGCACCGGCGTCGGCGACATCGTGATCCGCCGCAACGCCTGACGCGCGGCGCCCGACAGCGCGTACGCCGCACGGTAGGAACGCCTGACGCACGGCGCCCGACACCGCAAGGCCCCCCGGGACCCCCGGGGGCCCCGTACCACCGGGGAATCCGTACCACCGAGGGATGAGGAGGCGGCGGCACGATGACTGCCACCACCGATGGGACCGCCCCGCCGCAGGGCATCACCGCGCAGGGGCTGCGCAAGGCGTACGGCGAGAAGGTGGTGCTCGACGGCATCGACCTGGACGTCGCCCCAGGCACGATCTTCGCCCTCCTCGGCCCCAACGGCGCCGGCAAGACCACCACCGTCCAGATCCTCTCCACCCTCATCGCCGCCGACGAGGGGCGGGCCGTGATCGCGGGCCGCTCCCTGGAGCACGACGCGGACGCCGTACGCTCCGCCATCGGCGTCACCGGCCAGTTCGCCGCGGTGGACGACCTGCTCACCGCGGAGGAGAACATGCTCCTCATCGCGGACCTGCTCCACCTCGACCGGGCCGAGGGCAGGCGCCGCGCCGCCGAACTCCTCGCCCGCTTCGACCTCACCGACGTGGCCAAGAAGAGCGCGTCGGCGTTCTCCGGAGGCATGCGCCGCAAGCTCGACCTGGCGATGACCCTGGTGGGCGACCCCGACGTCATCTTCCTCGACGAGCCGACGACGGGCCTCGACCCGCGCAGCCGCCGCACGATGTGGGACCTCATCCGCGACCTGGTCGCGGGCGGCACGACGATCTTCCTGACGACGCAGTACCTCGAAGAGGCCGACCAACTCGCCGACCGCATAGCGGTCCTCGACGGCGGCAGGATCGTCGCGGAGGGCACGGCGGACGAGCTCAAGCGCATCGTCCCCGGCGGGCACATCCGGCTGCGCTTCAACGACATCGGGCAGCTCGAGGCCGCCGTGGACCGCCTCGCGCTCTCCACGGTCGTCCGCGACGACGAGACGCTGAGCCTCCAGGTCCCGAGCGACGGCAGCATCGCCGCGCTGCGCTCGGTGCTCGACGTGCTGGAGGGCGCGGGCATCCAGGCCGAGACGCTCACCGTGCACACTCCCGACCTGGACGACGTCTTCCTGACCCTCACCGGCCGGGACCACGCGGCTCACGCCCCGAAGGCGTACGGCGCGGCCGCCACGAACCCGGCGCCGAACCCCGCCCGCACCCCAGCGAAGGAGGCCCGGCGATGAGCGCCGACTCGTACGCCGTGCGCGACTCGATGACGATGCTGCGCCGCAACCTCAAGCACGCCCGGCGCTATCCGTCGATGACGATCTCCGTCATCGCCATGCCCCTGCTGATGCTGCTCCTGTTCGTGTACGTCTTCGGCGGCGCACTCGGCGGCGGCATCGACATCCCCGGTGCCACCGGCGGCGGCGACCGGGGGGACTACACCAACTACGTCACGCCCGGCATCCTGCTGATGGCCGTGACGTCGGCGGCCATCTCCACGGCCGTGTCGGTCTGCTCCGACATGACCGAGGGCATCATCAACCGCTTCCGCACGATGGCGATCTCCCGGTCCTCCGTGCTCGTCGGCCATGTGGTCGGCAACGTCATACGGACCCTGATCAGCCTGGCCCTGGTCATCGGCGTCGCCCTGGCGGTGGGCTTCCGGCCGGACGCGGGCGCGGTGGAGTGGCTGGCCGCGCTCGGCATCCTCATCGCCCTGGCCTTCGCCCTCGCCTGGGTCTCGGCGGCGATGGGCCTCGGCTCGCAGAGCGTGGAGACCGCCTCCAACGCACCGATGCCGTTGACGTTCCTGCCCTTCCTCGGCTCCGCGGTGGTCACCCCCGACTCGATGCCGGAGGGCCTGCGCTGGTTCGCCGAGTACCAGCCCTTCACCCCGATCAACGAAACCCTCCGCGGCCTGCTCCTCGGCACCGGAATCGGCAACGACGCCTGGATCTCCCTGGCCTGGCTCCTCGGCCTCACCGCCGTCGGCTACTTCTGGGCCAAGGCATCCTTCGCCAGGACGGCCCGTTCCTGAGGTCGCGCGACCCACACGCCGGCAGTGCTGAGTCCGGAGCGGCGGATGCTTTCCGGTCCGTCCTCGGTGGTGGCACGAGCCTGAACGCAGAAATGCGACAGGAGCCGCAGGATCGTGGACTGCTCCTCAGCGGAGAGGCTCTCGAACCACTCGATACCTGGACCCACGTCCCCGGCGTGACGCTCCTGGGCGACGCCGCCCACCTGATGCCCCCGTTGGGGGCGGGCGCGAACCTCGTGACGCTGGAGGGCGCCGAACTCGCCGAGACCATTGCCACCGCCACCGGCCCTGGGTATCTGGACGAGGCCGTTCACGCCTTCGAGGAACAGATGTGGGCACGGGCCGGCAGCTGGGCGAAGATCACGACCGCCGGTCTGGAACGCCTCGTGAGCCCGGACCCCGCCGAAGCCCTCGCCCTCTTCGACAAAGTCCAGCCATCCTGACTGCCCAGCGCGGGAGCAGCAGCACCAGCGGCTCGTCACGGTTCGACGTGGCGTGGCGCACTTTTGCAAGCGGGTGCTTGCAATAGTTAGCGAGATGGGTGCACCATCGACCCATGGCATCGCTCAACGTCGGCAATCTCGGGGAGTATCTGCGCGAGCAGCGGCGCACCGCGCAGCTGTCGCTCAGGCAGCTCGCCGATGCCGCCGGGGTGTCCAATCCGTATCTGAGCCAGATCGAGCGCGGGCTGCGCAAGCCGAGCGCCGAGGTGCTGCAACAGGTGGCCAAGGCGCTGAGGATCTCGGCCGAGACGTTGTACGTCCGGGCGGGCATCCTCGACGAGAAGGAGCGGGACGAGCTCGAGACGCGCGCCGTCATCCTCGCCGACCCCTCCATCAACGAGCGGCAGAAGCAGGTGCTGCTACAGATCTACGAGTCGTTCCGCAAGGAGAACGGCTTCGTGACCTCGGAGGACGCGGACGGCACCGATCACGCCGACGGTACCGCCCAGGACGCGGACGGCACCGATCACACCGACAGCGCCGCCCAGGACGCGGACGGCACCGGCCAGGACGCGTCGGGGGACGACGGTGTCCGGGCCGGCGGCAGTGACGACGTAGCGCCACCCACACGCAAGCAATCCGCGGGCGAGCCGCCCCAGGGCGAGAAGTCCTAGGGCGAGCCACCCGCAAGCCGAAGCGAATCCGGGAGGACCATTCGCCATGCCCAGCACCGACGACGTACGCAAGACGTTCACCGACCCCAAGCCCCTCTACTTCTTCGCGGGCGGCGCCGACCTCGCGTACCAGCAGGCCAAGAAGGTGCCCGGCCTCATCGAGCAGCTCGCCGCCGAGGCCCCCGCGCGCATCGACGCCGTCCGCAACACCGACCCCAAGGAAGTCCAGGACAAGGCCGCCACGCGTGCCAAGGAGGCCCGTGAGGTCATCCAGGCCAAGGTCGGCGAGTTCTTCGGCTCCCTGGACACGGACCTGAAGAAGCTCGGCGAAGGCGCCCAGGACCTCGCTCTGCGCGGCGTCGGCGTCGCCGTCGAGTACGCGGTCCAGGCGCGGGAGAAGTACGATCAGGTCGCCGAGCACGGTGAGCAGACCGTGCGCTCCTGGCGCGGCGAGGCCGCCGAGGGCCTGACCGACCTGGCCGTCACGGTGGAGCCGGAGGAGTCCGCGGACGCGAAGACCAGCGCCGGCACCGCCTCGTCCGGTACGGGCTCGGCGTCCTCCGGTACGGGACCGGCGTCCTCCGCCACGGGTGCGTCCGCCACGGGTGGCTCCGGCAAGGGTGCCTCCGCCGCGGCCGCCGACAAGCCCGCCGCCAAGAAGACCACCACCGCGACGGCCAAGAAGCCCGCCGCCAAGAAGACGTCGTCCTCGGCGTCGGCGTCGTCCTCCTCGTCGTCCACGACGGGGTCGTCCGCCACGGGGTCCTCCACCACGGGGTCCTCCGCCACGACGAAGAAGAGCACACCGCCCGCCAAGTAGGCGAAGCCGACGACACGGCTCCGTTCCGCCGGGCCGGGCACTCGCGGAGTGCCCGGCCCGTTGTCCGGGTAAGCGGGTACGGTGACGGTGACTCCGTACGTCGCGTAGGGATACGCCGAGACTGGTGGTGGACGTTGTGCTGATGCAGGGGTTCGCGAACCTCATGTGGCTGCTGTCGCTGGCCCTGATCGTGTTCAGCGGCTTCGCGCTCCTCGATGCCGCCATCAGGCGGGAGGACGCCTACCGCGCGGCGGACAAGAAGACCAAGCCCTTCTGGCTGATCATCCTCGGGCTCGCCTTCGTGGTGAACCTGCTCTTCCCGATCCTGTCGTTCCTCCCCATCATCGGCCTCATCGCGACGATCGTGTACATGGTCGACGTGCGGCCCGCGCTGCGCCAGATCACCGGCGGGGGCGGCGGCCGCCGCGGTTCGAGCAGCGACGGTCCGTACGGTCCCTACAACGGCGGGCGCTGAGGCGAGGCCCGGAGCGGGCTCGTAGCAGCAGGCTCGCAGCCGCAGCGGGCTCGGAACCGTGTGTCCCAGGGGCGTGTGGGACGTGTTGCCCGGGGGCGGGGCGCTGAGCCGGGCGGTGGCCCTAGCGCGTCCGGTCGAGCAGCAGTACCGCCACGTCGTCCGTCAGATCCCCGCCGTTGAGGTCCCGGGCCTCGTTCACCGCGGCCTCCAGGAGTTCCTCGCCGCCGAGGCCCGCCGCGATCTGGCGGCGGACCATCTCCACCATGCCGTCCTGCCCGAGCCGCTGGTTGCCCTGCCCGATCCGGCCCTCGATCAGGCCGTCCGTGTACAGCATCAGGCTCCAGCTGCCCCCGAGCTCCACCTGGCGGCGCGGCCACCGGGCGCGCGGCAGCAGGCCGAGCGCCGGGCCGCCGTTGTCGTACGGGAGCAGTTCCGCGGGCCGGCCGGGCCGGGCTATCAGCGGTGCCGGGTGCCCGGCGAGGCACAGGCCCGCCCTGCGTCCGTCCGGGGCGATGTCCACCGTGCACAGGGTCGCGAAGATCTCCTCGTCGGCGCGCTCGTGCTCCAGGACCTGCTGGAGGGTGGAGAGCAACTCGTCGCCGCAGAGCCCCGCGAAGGTCAGCGCGCGCCAGGCGATGCGCAGCTCGACACCGAGCGCCGCCTCGTCGGGGCCGTGCCCGCAGACGTCGCCGATCATCACGTGCACCGAGCCGTCGGGTGTGCGCACCGTGTCGTAGAAGTCGCCGCCGAGCAGCGCGCGGGAGCGGCCGGGGCGGTAGCGGGCGGCGAAGCGCAGCGGGGAGCCGTCGAGCAGCGGCGTGGGCAGCAGCCCGCGCTCCAGGCGGGCGTTCTCCTGCGCGCGCAACCGGGACTCGGAGAGCTGGCGCTGCGCGATGTCGGCGCGCTTGCGCTCCACCGCGTACCGGATGGCGCGGCCCAGGAGACGGCCGTCGAGCTCCTCGCGCAGCAGATAGTCCTGGGCGCCGACCCCCACGGCCTGGGCGCCGGTCTCGGCGTCGCCGGACGCGGTGAGCGCGAGCACGGCGTGGCGGGGCGCGAGGCGCAGCACATGCCGGAGCACGGCCAGCTCGTCGGGGTCGGTGGCGGCGCGGTCGGTGTCCTCGGGGCCGCTCACGGGGGCCCGTCCCGGCAGGGCCAGGTCGAGCAGAATGCAGTGCACGTCGTCCGTGAGCAGCCGCTCGGCCTCGGTGAGGTTGCGGGCGGTGCGGATGCGGATCGGCTTGCCCGCGGAGTCCGTCAGCTCGGGAAGGCGCAGGGAGCCGGTCGGGTCGTCCTCGATGACGAGCAGGGTGGTGCCGTTGCTGGTGCCGGTTCCCTTGCCGGTTCTGTCACCCGCAGGGTCGCCGTCACGGCCGCCGTCGTGGCTGCCTTCAGCGGTGCCGCGGCCCGCGGGGTCGCCGTCACGGCCGCCGGTGTGGCCACCCTCAGCGGTGCCATGGCCTCCGGTGCCGTGGCCCGCCGAGCCGTGGCCCGCGGGCTCGCCATCACGGCCGCCATCGTGGCCACCCTCAGCGGTGCCATGGCCCGCCGAGCCGAGGCCCGCGGTGCCCACGGTACCGAGGCCCGCGGCCCCATGGCCGGTGGCGCCAAGGTCCGCGGACCTGTCACCCGCGGTGGCGTCGTGCTCCGCGGGGCCGGCGCCGTCGGCTGCCGGGACGGTCTTGGCCTGAGCGCCTTCCGCGGCCGGTATCGCTCTCTGCCGCGGTATGGGTACGGGCATCGTTGAGTTCCTTCCCTCCCCCCGAGGGCATGGTGGGGCGACGGTCGCACGCACCAGCAGACGGGGACCATAGCGGTACCCGGGGCTCGTGGGGAATGGCGCCCGGCACGCGGCCGACGGCATATGCCGCATCCTGGACGGCAATTGGAACGAACCCGGTCCGCTTGTGATGACGAACGTCACGTCCGCGGGGTTGAGCGGGGCCGGGTCGTGCGACACCGGTCACAGCCCGGTGCTCCCGTGGAGGGGGAGACGACCGGACCGCTACTTGTCCGGCCGCACCACGCCGAGTATCTCCATCGAGCCCGCGCCCGCGACCGTCACGTTCCGCCCCGGGCGGGGAGCGTGCACGATGGCGCCGTCGCCGACATAGAGCCCGACGTGGCTGGCGTCCTTGTGGTAGATGATCAGGTCGCCCGGGCGCATGTTCTTCACGTCGACGTGGGGGAGCTGCTTCCACTGCTCCTGCGAGGTGCGCGGGATGCCCTTGCCCGCGGCCGCCCAGGCCTGGGACGTGAGCCCCGAGCAGTCGAAGGACTTCGGGCCCTCGGCACCCCATACGTACGGCTTGCCGATCTGCGCGGTGGCGTAGGCGATGGCCTTCTTGCCCGGCGACGTCGCATCGCCCTTCGCGTCCTTGAGCACGCCGGTGTCCACCCAGGCCGACTGCCGTTCCAGGGCGGCCTCCTCCTCCAGCTTCCGCAGCCGCTCGCGCTCCTTCTTCTCCAGGCGCGACTCCAGCTTCTCGGCGGCGGCGATCTTCTTCTTGACCTTCTTCTGCGCCTCCGCCCTGGCCTTGCGGTTGGCCTCGAGGCGCTTCCACTGGGTGGTGGCGTCCTTGGCGTACGTCGTCAAGTCCTCCTGCGTACGGGCCATCTCGGTCAGCATGGACTTCGTCGCGTGCTGCCCCCTGCGCAGCCGGTCCGCGCCGTCGAGGAAGCGGCTCGGGTTGTCGCTGAGCAGCAGCTTGGCCTCGTCCGGCACTCCGCCGCCGCGGTACTGCGCGCGGGCCCCGGCGGCCGCGCGGGCCTTGAGCTTCTTCAGCCTCGCCTGTCCCTTGTCGATGGACCGGGCGAGCCTGACGATCTCCTGCGACTGCTTCTCGGTCTTCTCCTCCGCGGCGTTGTACGCGTCCGTGGCCGTGCCCGCCTCGCGGTAGAGCCTGTCGATCTCCTTGCGGACCTGTTCGAGGGATCTCTTCGTGGGCGGCACCGGCTCCGCGGGAGAGGCGAACGCCGTGCCCGGTGCGGCGAGCACCGCGGCAGCGCACGCACAGATCAGTGCCACGGCCGTCGTCGTCGAGTGCCCCTTGCCGGTCACGTCCGCCACCCCCAAAGCTGATTTACCGTCAGTAACTTCTCGCGTTTCCGGGATGGTGCCACGCCGGCGCCGATTGCGACAGAGCCACGCGGCAACTCCGATCCCCCGTCTGCCTCGTGTGACGAGCCGTACGCGGAGATCGTTCCATCGGCGGACCCGGAGATCACCCCTACGGGACACGGAGATCGTTCCCGCGAGGTGGGCGGGACGCACGGGGCGTGCAGGGCGCACGAGGCGTGCGGGCCGCTCAGGTCCCGCGGGGCGCCAACGCCCCCCACCGCACCGTCACTTCCCCCTGCCGCCACCGCGCCCCGCGGTCCACCACCGGCCAGTCCGCCGCCAGGTCCCGCACCGCCCGCGCCCACCGCTGCCGCGCCCCGTACGCCGCGTACGGGGCCGCCGCCGCCCACGCCCGGTCGAAGTCCCGCAGGAACGCGTGCACCGGCTCGCCCGGCACATTGCGGTGGATGAGCGCCTTCGGCAGCCGCTCCGCGAGGTCGGACGGGCGCTCCAGGGAGGCGAGGCGCGCCGCGAACGTCACCGTGCGCGGGCCCTCGGGGCCGAGCGCGACCCACACGTGCCGCCGCCCGATCTCGTCGCAGGTCCCCTCCACGAGCAGCCCGCCCGGCGCGAGCCGCCCGCACAGCCGCTCCCAGACGGCGGCGACCTGGTCCTCGTCGTACTGGCGCAGCACGTTCGCCGCGCGGATCAACTGCGGGCGCGCGGCAAGGGGCACCTCGAAGCCGCCGTGCCGGAAGGTGAGCCCCTCGCGCTCGTAGGGCTTGGCCGCCGCCACCCGCTCCGGGTCGATCTCGATGCCCGTCACGCACGCGCGCGGGGCGACCGTGCGCAGCCGGAGCAGCAGTTCGACGGCGGTCCAGGGGGCCGCGCCGTAGCCGAGGTCGACGGCGAGCGGCGCGTCGGCCCCGCGCAGCGCGGCGCCGTGGGAGGCGGTGATCCAGCGGTCCATGCGGCGCAACCGGTTGGGATTGGTGGTGCCGCGCGTGACTGTCCCGACGGGGCGGAGGGGCGAACGGGGTGCGCGGGCGGACATGAGGCAAGCGTAAGCAAGGGGATCGCTGGAGAATGACTAGGCAATGCTTTGGCAAAGAGGAAATGGAGCGGGCCCCTCCGGTGTTGCTTCCCCAGGAGGCGCGCACCGGCCTCCCCCTCGTCGTGCCCGCCGCCAAGGCCAAGGAGGACCGCCACGTGAGCCACTACGTGACCAGGCTCGGGCGTCGCTCCCCATCCGCACCCGCCCGGATCAGGCTGCCGGGGTCCTCGCGGCGCCCACGCCGGGTGGCCATGCTCAGCGTCCACACCTCACCGCTGCACCAGCCGGGCACCGGTGACGCGGGCGGCATGAACGTCTACATCGTGGAGCTCGCCAAGCGCCTGGCCGCCCTCAACATCGAGGTCGAGGTCTTCACCCGCGCCACCACCGGCGCCCTGCCGCCGACCGTGGAGCTGGCGCCGGGCGTCCTCGTGCGCCACGTCGACGCCGGCCCCTACGAAGGCCTCGCCAAGGAGGAGCTGCCGGCCCAGCTGTGCGCGTTCACGCACGGCGTGATGCAGGCCTGGGCGGGCCACCGGCCCGGCTACTACGACCTGGTCCACTCCCACTACTGGCTCAGCGGCCACGTCGGCTGGCTGGCCGCCGAGCGCTGGGGCGCCCCCCTGGTGCACGCCATGCACACCATGGCCAAGGTCAAGAACGCCGCGCTCGCCGCGGGCGACACCCCCGAGCCCGCCGCCCGCGTCATCGGCGAGACCCAGATCGTGCGCGCCGCCGACCGGCTCATCGCCAACACCTCCGAAGAGGCCGACGAACTCGTCCGCCACTACGAGGCCGACCCCGGCAAGGTCGCCGTCGTCCACCCCGGCGTGAACCTGGACCGGTTCCGCCCTGCCGACGGCCGCGCCGCCGCCAGGCACCGCCTCGGACTGCCGCAGGACGCCCTGATACCGCTCTTCGCGGGCCGCATTCAGCCCCTGAAGGCCCCCGACGTGCTGCTGCGCGCGGTGGGCAGGCTGCTCGACGAGCGGCCCGGACTGCGCTCTCGGATCGTCGTGCCGATCGTGGGCGGGCCGAGCGGCAGCGGCCTCGCCAAGCCCGAGGGCTTGCAGAAGCTGGCCGCGCGCCTGGGGATCGCCGACGTCGTCCGCTTCCAGCCGCCCGTCGGACAGGATCAGCTCGCCGACTGGTTCCGGGCCGCGTCCGTGCTCGTGATGCCCTCCTACAGCGAGTCCTTCGGCCTGGTGGCCATCGAGGCGCAGGCCGCGGGCACGCCGGTGCTCGCCGCGGCGGTGGGCGGACTTCCCGTGGCCGTGCGCGACGGCGAGACCGGGTTCCTGATCTCCGGCCACGAACCCGCCCACTACGCGCGCGTGCTGGGCGAGTTCGCCGACCGTCCACAGCTTGTGGACCACATGGGCGCGGCGGCCGCGCGGCACGCGCAGTCCTTCGGCTGGGGAACCGCGGCGTCCGCCACGGCCGACGTGTACTGCGCCGCCGTGCACGACCACCGGCGTCACGTACGCTCACACCATGGCTGACGATCCCAGCGGGGCGCCCTGTGCGGTGATCGAGCGGGCTCTGGACGAGGCCGAGCTCGCATGGGAGTCCCCCGAACCCGGCTCCTACGTGGTGAAGCTGCCCGGTACGCGCAAGCTCTCCACGACCCTCTCGCTGCGCGTGGGCAACCACTCGCTGTCCCTGAACGCCTTCGTGATCCGGCACCCCGACGAGAACCACGAGGCCGTGCACCGCTGGCTCCTGGAGCGCAATCTGCGCCTGTACGGCGTCGGTTACGCGATCGACTCCCTGGGAGACGTGTACCTCACCGGCAAACTCCCGCTGGCCGCCGTCACGCCCGACGAACTCGACCGTCTCCTCGGCTCCGTCCTCGAAGCGGCGGACGGCTCCTTCAACACCCTCCTGGAACTCGGCTTCGCCTCGGCGATCCGCAAGGAGTACGAGTGGCGCGTGGCGCGCGGGGAGTCCACCCGCAACTTGGATGCGTTCACCCACCTGACCCAGCCTCGGTCCTGAAACTCACCGCTGCCGCGCGTTGTTGCTTCCTGCCCCGGTAAGCAGCCGGTCCGCCAGCTGCGGAACGGGTGGGCACGGCCACACATCCGGTCGGCTGGAAGTCTCGCGGTACGACACCTTCCCCGGCGCGGTGTGCCATGGCATGCTCCCGCCCAACGCAGACATGAACCATGTTCACGTACGCAGACCGCCGCAGGGGGCGCGACATGGCAGACCTCACCAGACGCACCGTGCTCGGAGCAGCCACAGCCGCCACAACCGCCACAGTCAGCGCGGCAGCGGCATCAGTCACCGCGGCAGCAGCCGGCGCCGCCCAAGCAGCAACCAGCTCCCCGCAACCCCCCACCCTCTGGCAAGAGTTCACCCGCGCCCCCTACACCCACCCCCACATCCCCTACATAGCCCGGGCCGGAGCCCGTAGGGGAGCCCGGCACCTCTCCCGCCCCCGGCGCGTGTTCCACGCCCACCACTACGGCGCCAGGCCCGACGCCCAGTCGAACGCGGCGCCCGCGATCAACCGCGCCCTCGCCGCCGCCGGGAGAGCCGGTGGCGGCACGGTCCAGCTCGCCCCGGGCACCTACCGCGTCGACGACGTCATCCGCATCCGGCACGACAACGTCGTCCTGCGCGGCGCGGGCCCCACCCGCACCGAACTCCTCGCCACCAAGAACCTCACCGAACTCATCGGCCCCTACGGCAGCCGCTACGGAGGCGACAAGTCCAGCTGGTCCTGGGCGGGCGGCCTCATCTGGCTCTGCCCGAGCGCGCGCTGGGACAGCCTGACCACCGCCATCAGGGCCGGGACCTGGCCCTTCGAGGGCTGGACCGGCAACAGGCGCGACGAGTGGCGCACCCTGACCACCCTCGCCCCGGCCGCCCGCGGCTCCTGGTCCGCCCGCGTCACCGACGCCTCCCGCCTGCGCCCCGGCGACCTCGTCCTCCTCCGCCTGGCCGACGACGCCGACCACACCCTCCTGGAGCACATGGCGGGCGGCGGCCCGGGGGCGCGGGCCTACACATGGGACGACAAGACCAAGCTGACGTCGTACGTGCCCTACGAGTGGCCCGTACGGGTCGCCCGCCTCAAGGGGCGCACCGTCACCTTCGAGCGCCCGCTCCCGCTCGACGTACGCCCCGAGTGGGACCCCCGACTCACCACCCACGTCCGCGCGCTCACCGGGTCCGGCGTCGAAGGCCTCACCCTCGCGGCCGTCGAGACCCCGCAGTCCCCGCACCTCCTGGACAGGGGCCACAACGGCGTCACCTTCCAGTGCGCGTACGACTGCTGGGCCGAGGACGTCCACGTACGCCACGTCGACAACGGGTTCGGGCTCGTCGCCGCCTCCGCGTGCACCCTGCGCCGCACCTCCGTGGGCGGCCGCGGCGCGCACCACCCGTACTTCTGCCGCGAGGGCTCGCACGACAACCTGATCGAGGACTTCCGGATCGAGCGCCGCACCACGCCCGCGCCCGCCGGAACCCAGCTCCACGGCATCAACGTCGAGGGCCTCTCGTCGTACAACGTCTGGTCGCGGGGCGACATGCGGACGGGGACGTTCGACACGCACCGCGGGATGCCGTTCGCCAACGTACGCACGCAGATCACCGTCGAGAACGACGGGCGGCACGGCGGCGACGCGAGCGCGGGGCCCCTCTACGGAGCGCGTTTCACGCACTGGAACGTCACGGTCACCAACGAGCGCGCCGGACTGGTCAAACTTGACGGCATCGCCCCTTACAGCGCCACAGTGGGCATCTCCCGGGTGCGTGAGTTCGACCAGATCGACGTACCCGACTTCTCCGGAGAGCTGGACGGCCGCATCGAGGCGTACGGTTCGCCGGGCGCGGTACGGCCGCGGAACCTGTACGAGGCGCAGCGCGCCCTGGAGGAGTGACCTCCGGCGAGGCCCGGCAGGGCGTTCCCGCCGGTTCAGCCGAACGGGACCAGCCGGACCACCGTCACGGTCAGGACCGAACCGGACACGTAGTAGAGGACGATCGCGCCGCCGACCGTCGCCTCACGGCGGTCGGGCTCGGTGGGTTCCGCGGACACGGCGGTCGAACCGTGCCCGTAGGGGTCGCGGCCGAGCGTGCGGGCCATGGCCGTCCGGAAGGCGTCCGCGTCGGCCATCTTGGCGAGGGTGTCGTCGGCCGGTGGCGCGTACGTGATGCGATAGTTCCCGCTCCTGCGGTGACGGCTCACGCGATGCTCCGCCTCTCGGCCTCGTCGGCGGCGAGGCGGGCGAGCAGGGCCTCGGCCTCCGGGTCGGGCACGGCCTCCAGCATCCAGTGCCGCATCACGGAGTGGATCTCGTCGATCCCGGCCGCGTTGATGGCGCGGTCGAACTCCGCGCGCCGGTCCTCCGGCAGCGCGGCACGGATGTCCGGGATGGTGTTGGGGACGTCCACCTCCTCGCCGCCGATGAAGGTCTTCAGTGGTTCGGCCATGGTCAGGTCACTCTCCCTGCGGTCCAAGGGGATCCTGCGCTGGGCTCACGGTAGCGGCGGCGACCGGCGCGCTGAGGGAGCCCGCCGAAGCCGGCGCGACCTTCCCGCCCCCGGCGCCCCCGGCCCACTCCACGCCCCCCCGCGCTCCCGGTGCCTCCTATGCCTTCCGCGCGCTCTGCACACGCTCTGCACGCACTGTGCCCTCTGCACCCTCTGTGCCCTCTGCGCCTTCGGTGTCCCGCCCGTGCACATCCGTCGCAGCCGCAGCCGCAGCCACAGCCACAGCCGTCGCAGCCGTCGCCGTCGCCACCTCCGCCGCCGCAGTGGCCACATTCGCCGCATCCGCAGCCTCGGCCGCCTCCGCCGCGTCCGAAAGCCCCCGCATCAGCCCCCAGTACCCGAGCGCCGCGACCGTGCCCACGACCGCGCACGCGCCCCACAGCCACTGCGCCCCGAGACGGTCGATGAGCAGGCCGGACATCAGGGGCGCCACCAGGGCGGCGACGGCCCACGACATCGTGTACATGCCCTGGTAGCGACCGCGTCCATGGGTCGGCGAGAGCCGCACGACCAGGCCTGTCTGGGTGGGTGCGTTGACGATCTCGGCGAGCGTCCAGATCATCACGGTCACCACGAAGAGGCCGACCGAACCGGCGAACGCGGTGAGCCCGAAGCCGATGCCCGCGACGAACGAGGACAGGACGAGGAGGCTCTGCGGGTCCCGGTGCTCGATGAACCGCGTGACCGGGATCTGCAATACGACGATCATGACGCCGTTCACGGCGATGGCCACGCCGTAGTCGCTCGGCGAGAAACCCGCCTCGCCCATCGCGATCGGCAGCCCCACCGAGCCCTGCTGGAAGAGCAGGGCCACCAGGAAGGAGAGGCCGACGACCCCCATGAACCGCCCGTCGCGCAGCACGGTGCCGAGCCCGACGCCGTCCGCGTCACCGCCCGCCGCACCGGGTTGCGGCCGTGACTCCGGCAGCTTCACGTACACGACGATCGCGCACACCAGCGTCATGGCGGCCTCGATCAGGAACCCCGCGAGATAGCTGTAGGAGGCGATGAAGCCGGCGCCCGCGGAGGAGATGGCGAAACCGAGGTTGATGGCCCAGTAGTTGAGCGAGAAGGCGCGCACCCGGTCCTCGGGGCGCACGATGTCCGCCATCATCGCCTGCACGGCGGGCCGCGATGCGTTGCTCGCCATCCCGACGAGGAAGGCGACACCGGCGATCGCGACCGGGTGCTGCATGAAGCCGAGCAGCGCCACGGAGGCGGCCGTCGAGATCTGCGCGATCAGCAGCGTCGGACGCCGCCCGAGCCGGTCGGTCATCACGCCGGCGCCGAGCGAGGAGACGACGCCACCGAGACCGTGCAGAGCGGCGACGAGTCCGGCGTACGTGGCCGAGTACCCGCGGTCCAGGGTCAGGTAGAGCGCCATGAACGTGGCGACGAACGCCCCGAGCCGGTTCACCAGGGTGCTGGTCCACAACCACCAGAAGGCCGGGGGCATGCCCGAGACGGAGTCCTTGACGGCGCGTCTCACTGCGGTGACTGACATGGTTCCCCCGAGGCGATGCGAGCGGTAGTTGTAAGTGCCCAAACCGGCGAGCACAAATTACTTCGCCGTCGAGCGCGCCCGCCACTCGATTGACACCGCTCGTCAATCGTCCCGGCGGTCGCTCCGGGGCGCGGCCGCTCGGACGGTTCGATTACGCTCGGGGACATGGCCGACGCACCGTACAAGCTGATCCTCCTCCGCCACGGCGAGAGCGAATGGAACGCGAAGAACCTGTTCACCGGCTGGGTGGACGTCAACCTGAACGAGAAGGGCGAGAAGGAGGCGGTCCGCGGCGGTGAGCTGCTCAAGGACGCCGGCCTGCTCCCCGACGTGGTCCACACCTCGCTCCAGAAGCGCGCGATCCGCACGGCGCAGCTCGCTCTGGAGTCGGCCGACCGCCACTGGATCCCCGTACACCGGTCGTGGCGTCTGAACGAGCGGCACTACGGCGCGCTCCAGGGCAAGGACAAGGCTCAGACCCTCGCCGAGTTCGGCGAGGAGCAGTTCATGCTGTGGCGCCGCTCGTACGACACCCCGCCGCCGCCCCTGGACCGCGACGCGGAGTACTCCCAGTTCTCCGACCCGCGCTACGCCACGCTCCCGCCGGAGCTGCGGCCGCGGACGGAGTGCCTCAAGGACGTCGTCGTCCGGATGCTCCCGTACTGGTTCGACGCCATCGTCCCCGACCTCCTCACGGGCCGCACCGTCCTCGTCGCCGCCCACGGCAACAGCCTCCGTGCCCTGGTCAAGCACCTGGACAACATCTCCGACGCCGACATCGCGGGCCTGAACATCCCCACCGGCATCCCCCTGTCCTACGAACTGGACGCCGACTTCAAGCCCCTGAACCCGGGCGGCACCTACCTCGACCCGGACGCCGCGAAGGCGGCGATCGAGGCGGTCAAGAACCAGGGCAAGAAGAAGTAGGCCCCCACGCGCGAGGCCATCACGAAGCCGTCGCGTGGTCGTCGCGTGGTCGTCGCGTTCAAGGCCCCCGTCTCCGGTCTTCCTGCCGGTGGGGGCCTTGCTGCGTCCTAGCCGATTGTCAGGCTCGTGAACTTGATCGTGACGCTCTGGGCGTTTCCGGTCGGGGGGTTGTCGACCTTGATGACCCTGGGCTCTTGCAGGGTGTACTGCTTCTTCGCGTTGCCCATGTAATCCAGCACATTGAGGGACGCTGTCGCGGGCTGGGCGGTGCCGCCTATCAGGTCGGTGAACTGCTGGGACTGTTCGGCGCCGCGGACCACGGTCACCGTGCCCGACTGCTGCTGGCCTGGGATGAGCGCGTTGGAGGGGACCTGCTGCACAGGCTGGTCCATCGTCAGGTCGGAGACCTCGCTGAGGTTCTCGGTGCCGCCGTCGACGTTCAACTGGAACGTGCTCGGGGCGAGGGTGTCGCCCGTCAGAAGCTTCACGCCCCCGCCTTCGGCCCCGCCCTTGGCCCGAGGGGACGGCTTCGTGTTCCCCTTCCCGCCGCTGTCGGACGTGTCGGGGCGCGACTCGGTCTTCCGGGACGGACCGGCGCTCGACGTGCCGGTGTTCGACGCGGGCGCGTCGGTGTCCGAGGAATCGGAGCCGCACGCGGTCAGCAGCCCCAGGGACAGCAAGGCGGCGGCTGCCGCCCCGGCCGTGCGGCGGCGCGCGCTGAAGGGGAACGGGGCATGGGGAGACTCCCTGAGTCGTCGGCGCTCGCGCCGTCGACGGCCGACCGGGGTCTCTGCCCCGGTTCCCGGCGGTCAACGGCTGCGGTGGTGGACGCCCCGAGTCTGTGAGCCGGTCAGTGCCCGCCACCACAGAACACGGACAGGTTGGGAAGCTGGGACGCACCTGCGCCGCTGACCAGGCGAAACGAAGCCCGGGTGGAACGCCGGGACGGGACGCCCACGGCGGGGGCGCCGGCCTCCCCCGCTCGCCACGCTCTAGTGCTCCTCCCGCGCTCCCCGGGACGGCCGGGGGAGATGGACCGGGGGACCCGGGAGGGCCCGGGAGCGCGAGAGCCGGGGAAGGCTGGGGGAGCGAGACCGGAGGAGACCGGGGAGGGCCGGGGAGCGCGAGAGACCGGGGGAGCGCGGGAGCCGGGGGGCCGGGAGCCCGGGGGCCGGGGGGAGCCCGGGAGCCCGGGACAGCGGGGTCGGCGGGCGTGGCCCCAACCTCGTCGAGGGGCAAACGCCGTACGCGCACAAATGCGCCGTTGACGCGCCCCATCGCTATGGGCGTGCAATGGACCGGCAGGCAGTACGTCTTCGCAGTACGCCTTCGAGGAGGAGACCATGGCCGAGTCCCCCAAGACCGATACCTGTTCGAGCGGTTGCCAGTGCGGTTCCGGTTGCAGCTGTGGCTGCCAGTCCGGTGGTCCGTGCCAGTGCGGCGGCGGTTGCGGCTGACCCACTGACGCACGCCGAAGGGCGGGCGCCGTGCCCCGCAGGGAACGGCGCCCGCCCTTCGGCGTGCCCGGCAGTGCGCGGCTACGCGCCCTCGACCGGCACGCCGCCCGACTGGATCTCGTCCGCGTGCTCCCCCGTCACCAGGTACACGACCCGCTTGGCGACGGACACCGCGTGGTCCGCGAAGCGCTCGTAGTACCGGCCGAGCAGCGTCACGTCGACCGCCGTCTCGATGCCGTGCTTCCAGCGGTCGTCCATCAGGTGCTGGAACAGCGTGCGGTGCAGCAGGTCCATCTCGTCGTCGTCCTGCTCCAGCTGCAACGCCAGATCGACGTCCTTCGTGATGATGACCTCTGCCGCCTTGGCCATCAGGCGCTGCGCGAGCTGCCCCATCTCCAGGATCGTGGCGTGCAGGTCACGCGGCACCGCCGAGTCCGGGAAGCGCAGCCTGGCCAGCTTGGCCACGTGCTGGGCCAGGTCGCCCGAGCGCTCCAGGTCGGCGCTCATCCGCAGCGAGGTGACGACGATCCGCAGATCGGTCGCCACCGGCTGCTGCCGTGCCAGCAGGGCTATCGCCCGCGCCTCCAGCTCGTGCTGGAGGTCGTCGACCTTCTGGTCGGCGGCGATCACGCTCTCCGCCAGCTTCAGATCGGCGTCGAGCATGGCCGTGGTGGCGCGCCCGATCGCCGACCCGACAAGACGGGCCATCTCGACCAGGCCCTCGCCGATCGAGTCAAGTTCCTCGTGGTACGCGTCACGCATGTGGCTGTCCCTCTCTCGTACGTCACAGGGGGTCACCCCTACGCTCCCACGGTGCGGGGCCGACGCGACCGTTTAAGTCATCTCAAATGAATCAGCTCTGTCGTCAAGGTGAACTATGGGCGACAGTGCCCCGCGTCGCCCCGGATGCGCCACACTGCACACAGGGCCCCCGGGGGCGACACCCGTCCCGCACCCGGAGGCCGTGCCCCGCACCGGAATCATCCGGTCCACCAGGCCCTCCCGCCGAAATGAACCACTGCCGTCCCCACAGTGAACTCTGAGCGACGAGTGTTCGAGTGGCCACCCGGATGGCTGTGGGAGGTGCTCCGAACGCGCATAACCTGGAGGCATGGACGTGAACGCGGCGGTCGCCGCAGCGGCAGCGATCGCCGGGGTGTGCACCGGCGTCATCGCCATGCTGGCGTTTCGCTGGAGCGAACGCGACCAGAAGAGGCCCACCAGGACATCCCTGCACACGGACCCGGTCCTGCCCCCCGGCGTCGACACGGTGCTCTCCGTGCTCCGCTCGTCCGCCGTCGTCCTCGACGAGGCGGACAGCGTGGTCAAGGCGAGCTCCGCGGCGTACGCCCTCGGACTCGTGCGCGGCGGCAAGCTCGCCGTCGAACCGATGCTCCAGATGGCCAGGGACACCCGGCGGGACGGCGAGATACGACAGGTCGAGCTGGACCTGCCGCGCCGGGGCACCGGCCGCGGCGACGCCCTCGCGGTCTCCGCGCGGGTCGCGCCGCTCGGCTCCCGCCTCGTGCTGCTCCTGGTCGAGGACCTCACCGAGGCCCGCCGGATCGAGGCCGTGCGCCGCGACTTCGTGGCGAACGTCAGCCACGAGCTCAAGACCCCGGTGGGCGCCCTCTCCCTGCTCTCCGAAGCCGTCATGGACGCCGCCGACGACCCCGAGGCCGTCGAACGCTTCGCCGGCCGGATGCAGAACGAGGCGACCCGCCTGACCAACCTCGTGCAGGAGCTCATCGACCTCTCCCGGGTGCAGAACGACGACCCGCTGGAGGACGCCGAGCCCGTCCGCGTCGACGAACTCGTGGGCGAGGCCATCGACCGCTGCCGCCACCAGGCGGGCACCAAGCAGATCACCATGGCCACGAACATGGCCGCGCCCGAAGGGCTCGGTCAGGGACCCGGCCAGGGCGCCGACGGCCGACGGGAGGGCGGCATCGCCGACCTGCACGTCTGGGGCAACCGGGGCCAGCTCGCCGCGGCCCTCGGCAACCTCGTCGAGAACGCCGTCAACTACTCGCCGGCCCGCACCAGGGTCGGCATAGCCGCACGCCGGGTCACCGCACCGGGCGGAGACCTCATCGAGGTCGCGGTCACCGACCAGGGCATCGGAATCTCCGACAAGGACAAGGAGCGCATCTTCGAGCGCTTCTACCGCGTCGACCCGGCCCGCTCGCGCGCCACCGGCGGGACCGGCCTCGGCCTCGCCATCGTCAAGCACGTGGCCGCCTCGCACGGCGGGGAGGTCACCGTGTGGAGCTCCGAGGGACAGGGCTCCACCTTCACGCTGCGTCTGCCCGAGGCAGCTGCGGCCCGCGACCGCGGAGCCGGACACGGCTTCACCGCGGACGGCGCGCACCAGGGCGCAAGGCCCGACGACACAACTGCATACGAACCCATTCCTGCCGCCCCGGAGGTCCTTCCGTGACCCGAGTGCTCGTCGTCGAGGACGAGGAGTCCTTCAGCGACGCCCTGTCGTACATGCTCCGCAAGGAGGGCTTCGAGGTCGCGATCGCGGCCACCGGCCCGGACGGCCTGGACGAATTCGAGCGCAACGGCGCCGACCTCGTCCTGCTCGACCTGATGCTGCCCGGCCTGCCCGGCACCGAGGTGTGCCGCCAGCTGCGCAGCCGCTCGAACGTGCCGGTGATCATGGTCACCGCCAAGGACAGCGAGATCGACAAGGTCGTCGGACTGGAAATAGGAGCCGACGACTACGTCACCAAGCCCTTCTCCTCCCGCGAACTGGTGGCCCGCATCCGCGCGGTGCTGCGCCGCCGGGGCGAGCCGGAGGAGGTCACCCCGCAGGCCCTGGAGGCGGGGCCGGTCCGCATGGACGTCGACCGCCACGTGGTCACCGTCTCCGGCTCCAAGGTCGACCTGCCCCTGAAGGAGTTCGACCTCCTGGAGATGCTGCTGCGCAACGCGGGCCGCGTCCTCACCCGCATGCAGCTCATCGACCGCGTCTGGGGCGCCGACTACGTGGGCGACACCAAGACCCTGGACGTGCACGTCAAGCGCCTGCGCGCCAAGATCGAGCCGGACCCGGGGGCACCGCGCTACCTGGTGACGGTCCGCGGCCTCGGCTACAAGTTCGAGCCGTAGACCGACACCTGACCAGCGCCACCGACAAGGGAAGGGCGGGAACCCCCGGGGGTTCCCGCCCTTCCCTGTTGTGTACGTGGCACAAGGCTGTGTACGTGTCACACGGCTGCGTACGTGGCGCAGGGCTGTGCCCGTGGCACACGGCAGCCCATGTGGCATACGAGGCGCATGCGCTTTCGTGCGAGGCGTATGCGGCTTCGTGCGAGGCGTATGCGGCTTCGTACGAGGCGTCGGCGCGCCGTCAGTGCTGGCCGGTCGACCCCTCGTCGTGCCCGGCCTCACCCTGCGCGCCGCTCACCGCGTTGTTCGCGCCGTCCGCCGCGCCGTCCGCGCCGTTGGCCGGCGGCTTGGCGTCGTCGCCCGAAGGGGTTCCCTCGCCGGACGGCGTCCCGGTGGCCGCCTCGTCCGATTCGCCCGACGGGGTGCCGGACGGCTTGCCCGAGGGCTTGCCGGACCGGTCGCCCGAGGGCTTGCCGGAGGGCTTGCCGTCCGGGCTCTCGGGGAGCTCGCTCGGGCCCCACTTCTTGAAGTAGCTCTCGGCCGGGACGACGAACGTCTTCAGCTTCACGTCGCCGGTCTTGCTGAAGGCGAAGGTGACGGGCTGCGCGTTGCCGTCCTTGACGGCCTCACGGCTCGAAGGCAGGACCGCGGAGGCGTTGTCCTTGCCGCCGATCGTGACGGAGCCGCCCGCCGGGATGGTCAGGCCGCCGCCCTTGCCCTTCTTCTCGCCCTTGGCGGGGGACAGCTCGGCCTTCTTGCCGACGCCGTTGACGGTGATCGCGTCGAGGGTCTGGTCGGTGTCGCCGTTGTTGAAGACCATCGCGGCGAACACGGCGGGGCCGGTCGACTCCCGATCGGGCTGCGTGATGATCATGGCGTTCTGGATCTTGATGTCACCGACGGCGATCGCCGCGTTGTCCGGCTTGATCTCGATCGTCTCGGCGTTGTTTCCGGCACCGCAGGCGGTGAGCGAGGCGAGCGAGAACGCGAGGGCGGTGGCGGCGATGGCGCCGCGTCGAAGGCTGCGGCTCACGGCGGCGGCAACTCCTAGAACGAGGGCGGTAACGGACGGCGGGCGGCCGGTCGACCGCCCTAAGGGTGTGTCAGCGGGCTTAGGTTACCGAGCCGTTCCCGAGCCACCGCACCCGACCCGCCCCTCCGACCCGCGAGCCTCCTCGGTTTCTTCGCACCCGGGCCGCCCCGCGGCCCGCCCTGCGTCTTCCCGCGAGCTTCCCTTCGTCCAGCGCCGCACATTTTTTTAACCGCCCACGACGACGCACGGACGCTTTTCCGCAAGAAATGCGCCACCCCTCCGAGAATTGGCCAGACGGAGGATCGGGTGGGAGTTCGGACGGGAGATACAGGAGGGAGATCCGGTGGGAGATCGGGGGAAGATCGCCGGAAGATCGGGGTGAGAACGGCAGAGGAACAGGGAGTGGATCACCGCCGCCCAACGGCAGGCGGAGCGGAGCGCGCTTCGGCGCACCGGTGCTCCGCGCGGCTTGATCATTTCCTGATTCACCTAGTCGGCTCGTACGTGACGTCGATCGCCGAACGGAGTAGCGGAAGTTCACCCACGGGAACCCGGCAAACCGGGACGTTCGTCCCCTTGAGGCGCCCTCGCGGGGTGCGCAACGCGGACGTTTCACCTCCGCCGGACAGTGGCTCCCACCTGCGAATACCCCCTTCCGCAGCCCTCGCGCAGCACGTTCCTGTCGCTGTTGTCAAGCCCCGAGATATGCCCTGACCTGCGAAAACGCCATTCAGAAGACGCCGTATCCGTGTTACCCTGGATAGCCACGGAAGGGGTACCTGTCACATGACGTTCAAGGTTGGCGACACCGTGGTCTATCCCCATCACGGGGCCGCGCTGATCGAGGCCATCGAAACTCGCCAGATCAAAGGCGTGGACAAGACCTACTTGGTGCTGAAGGTCGCCCAGGGCGACCTGACGGTACGTGTGCCAGCGGACAATGCGGAGTTCGTCGGTGTGCGTGATGTGGTCGGGCAGGACGGTCTCGACCGGGTCTTCGAAGTGCTGCGCGCGCCGTATGCCGAAGAGCCCACGAACTGGTCGCGCCGTTACAAGGCAAATCTCGAGAAGCTCGCCTCCGGCGATGTCATCAAGGTCGCGGAAGTCGTCCGTGACCTGTGGCGTCGGGAGCGTGAGCGCGGACTGTCCGCAGGTGAGAAGCGCATGCTCGCCAAGGCCCGCCAGATCCTGGTGAGCGAACTCGCCCTCGCGGAGAACACCAACGAGGACAAGGCCGAGGCCCTGCTCGACGAGGTTCTCGCGTCCTGAACCGACGCGCGCGCACGATCGATCAAGCAGATCATGAAACAAGCGCTGCGTGAAACAAGCGCTGCGTGAAACAAGCGCTGCGTGAAACAAGCGCTGCGTGAAACAAGCGCTGCGTGAAACAAGCACTTCATGAGCAAGCAGTGCAGCAGTGCGATCATGCGTGACGTGCGAGCAGAGAAGCACACATTGCCGCGGTGCCCGATGACTCCGAAAGGTGTTGCCGGGCACTGCGGCATACCTGTCTCCGGGTGGCCTACCCGCGGTACACGGAGTCATTCCCCCGGTGCACCGGGTGCGTATACGTGGTCGTTCCCCCGGTGCTTTGGCGTGCCGGGCTCGGGCAGCTGGCTCGACCGGATGTCACGGAAGGGTCCGGTCAGGGCTCTCACCCGGCACTCCCCCAGCCCTGTTACTGCTCCAAGCAGGGGGTACTCCCAGGCCATACCCACGTCGCCCGAGCACACAAACCTGAACGGAACCGATGTCTGACGCATCTACCGCGGCGGTCCGGCCCGACCCCGCAGACGCCGCGCAGCCCCAGGCCCTCCGGCCGCGCACCGCCGCCGTGATCCCCGCCGCCGGGCGTGGAGTGCGGCTCGGCCCGGGCGCCCCCAAGGCGCTGCGCGCGCTGAACGGCACCCCCATGCTGATCCACGCCGTGCGTGCCATGGCCGCCTCGCGGGCCGTCTCGCTCGTCGTGGTCGTGGCCCCGCCGGACGGCGCCGCCGAGGTCAAGACCCTGCTCACCGACCACGCCCTGCCCGAGCGCACCGACGTCCTCGTCGTGCCCGGCGGCGCGACCCGCCAGGAGTCCGTGCGCCTCGGCCTGGACGCGCTGCCGCCCGGCGTCGACATCGTGCTCGTGCACGACGCGGCCCGCCCCCTGGTCCCCGTCGACACCGTCGACGGCGTCATCGAGGCCGTCCGCGACGGGGCGCCCGCCGTGGTCCCCGCCCTCCCGGTCACCGACACGGTCAAGGAGGTCGGCCCCGCGGGACCCGCCACCCCGGGGGCGCCCGAACCCGTGGTCGCCACCCCTGACCGGGCCCGGCTGCGCGCCGTGCAGACACCCCAGGGCTTCGACCGCGCCACCCTGCTGCGCGCGCACGAGGCCGCCGTCGTCGGGGACGGCGCCACGGACGACGCCGGCCTCGTGGAACGCCTCGGCGAGCCGGTCGTCCTCGTACCCGGCCACGAAGAGGCGTTCAAGGTGACCCGGCCGCTCGACCTCGTACTCGCCGAGGCCGTGCTCGCCCGCAGGAGGGCCAACGATGGCTTCTGACGCACCGCACGCCACCGCACCGCCCGCCCCCGCGGCGCACGCCCCCGCACCGCCCGCCCCCGCACCGCCCGCCCCCGAGGCGCGCACCACCGCACCGCACACCGTCACCACGCACACCCCCGCGGCGCCGTTCCCGCTGCCGCAGGTCGGCATCGGCACCGACATCCACGCCTTCGAAGAGGGCCGTGAGCTGTGGTGCGCCGGTCTCAGGTGGGAGGGGGAGGGGCCCGGTCTCGCCGGGCACTCCGACGCGGACGTCGTCGCCCACGCCGCGTGCAACGCGCTGTTCTCCGCCGCGGGCCTCGGCGATCTCGGCGCGCACTTCGGCACCGGGCGCCCCGAGTGGGCCGGCGCCTCCGGGCTCGCGCTGCTCACCGAGGCGGCGCGGATCGTACGGGATGCGGGGTTCGTGATCGGGAATGTCGCCGTGCAGGTCGTCGGGCCACGGCCGAAGATCGGCAAGCGGCGCGAGGAGGCGCAGCGGGTCCTCTCCGGTGCGGTGGGCGCCCCCGTCACTGTCTCCGGGGCGACCACCGACGGGCTCGGCTTCCCCGGCCGGGGGGACGGGCTCGCGGCCGTCGCCACGGCCTTGGTGGTGCGGGGCGCCTAGCGGCGGGGCCGGGCGGATTCCGGGTACCCGGGGGTTCCGTGCCGGAAGCCGTTCTCTGCCGGCGCTCCGCGCCTCGTCCTCAAAGTCCTCAAACGCCGGACGGGCTATCTCCAGCCCGTCCGGAAGCGGGCCCGCGGCGCACAGGGGCGTGGAAATCCGCGGGCGGGCAGGTGGGTTGCCGGAGGATCGGGTACTCCGGCGCATATCCGACCGCACCCGCCCGAACGGGCACCCGCAGGGAGACACCGTGACCGCAGCAATGTCCGACAAGCTCAAGGCCCTCCTCGACACCCCGGTCTTCCTCGTCGTCGCCACCCTCCAGCCCGACGGCAGCCCACAGCTGTCACCGGTCTGGGTGAAGCGGGACGGTGACGACGTCGTGTTCTCCACCACCGTGGGGCGTCAGAAGGAGAAGAACCTGCGCCGCGACCCACGCGTGACGGTGCTCGTCCAGCCCTTCGACGCGCCCTACACGTACGCGGAGATCCGCGGGACCGCCACCCTCTCCGACGAGGGCGGCCAGGAGCTCATCGACGAGCTGTCGCTGAAGTACACCGGCCAGCGGTACGCCGAGTTCAACCCGAGGTCCGGCGAGGATGGCCCGCGCGTGGTCGTGCGGGTCACGCCCCGCAGGGTGACCGGACGCATCTGAGGACACCGCCACGGCACCGGCGCAACACCGCCGTGTCGCCCCGCGTCCCCCCAGGGGCGCGGGGCACTGCCCTTCGCCCACTACCCTGGAGTGGTGACGATTCGCCTGTACGACACCAGCGCCCGGCAGATCCGTGACTTCAGCCCCCTCGTCGAAGGCTGTGTCTCGATCTACCTGTGTGGCGCCACGGTGCAGGCAGCCCCGCACATCGGACACATCCGGTCGGGCCTCAACTTCGACATCATGCGTCGCTGGTTCGCCCACCGCGGCTACGACGTGACGTTCGTCCGCAACGTCACGGACATCGACGACAAGATCATCAAGAAGTCCGCGGAGCAGGGCCGCCCCTGGTGGTCGATCGGGTACGAGAACGAGCGCGCCTTCAACAGCGGCTACGACGTCCTCGGCTGCCTGCCCCCCACCTACGAACCGCGCGCCACCGGCCACATCACCGAGATGATCGAGATGATGCGCGGCCTGATCGAGCGCGGCCACGCCTATGAGGCCGACGGCAACGTCTACTTCGACGTGCGGTCCTTCCCCGGCTACCTGGAGCTGTCCAACCAGGATCTGGACGAGCTGCGCCAGCCCCCCGAGGAGGGCGTCACCGGCAAGCGCGACCCGCGTGACTTCGCGATGTGGAAGGCGGCGAAGCCGGGGGAGCCGAGCTGGGAGACGCCCTGGGGCCGCGGCCGTCCCGGCTGGCACCTGGAGTGCTCCGCCATGGCCCACAAGTACCTGGGCGAGGCGTTCGACATCCACGGCGGCGGCATCGACCTGATCTTCCCGCACCACGAGAACGAGATCGCCCAGGCCAAGGCCTACGGAGACACCTTCGCGCGGTACTGGGTGCACAACGGCTGGGTCACCATGAGCGGCGAGAAGATGTCGAAGTCGCTCGGCAACTCGGTGCTCGTGAGCGAGATGGTCAAGCAGTGGCGCCCGATCGTCCTGCGCTACTACCTCGGCACCCCGCACTACCGCTCGATGATCGAGTACAGCGAGGAGGCCCTGCGCGAGGCCGAGTCCGCGTTCGCGCGCATCGAGGGCTTCGTGCAGCGCGTGGTGGAGAAGGCGGGCGGCACCGTCGAGCCCGCCGGCGAGGTGCCGCCCGCGTTCGCCGACGCGATGGACGACGACCTGGGCGTCCCGCAGGCGCTCGCGATCGTGCACACCACGGTCCGCCAGGGCAACTCCGCGCTCGCCGCCGACGACAAGGAAGCCGCCGTGGCACGCCTCGCCGAGGTGCGGGCCATGCTCGGCGTCCTCGGCCTCGACCCGCTCGACCCGCACTGGGCGGGCGGCGAGGGCGACAGCGGCGAAGACCTGCACGGCGTCGTGGACACCCTCGTACGCCTCGTGCTCGACCAGCGCGAGGCCGCCCGCGCCCGCAAGGACTGGGGCACCGCCGACGCCATCCGCGACCAGCTCGGCCAGTCGGGCCTCGTCATCGAGGACAGCCCCGCGGGCCCCCGCTGGACGCTCGGGCCGCGCTAGCCCGGTACGCACGCTGATGTGCCGCCCGCGGACACGGGCGGCACACTGCATGTACGTACGCACACCGCACGGACACAGACGACGCACCGACGCACCGAAGCGTCGACGCACACGAGACTTCCGATGCGCCCGCACGCCCCGCGCGCGGACGCAAACCCGCTTCACACAGACAGGTAGGTCATGGCCGCTAACAACCGCCGCATGTCCGGCAAGAAGGGCGCGCAGGTCGGCAGCGGCGGCAAGCGGCGCCGCGCCCTCGAGGGCAAGGGGCCCACGCCGCCCGCCGAGATGCGCAAGGGGCACCAGAAGCAGCGCGCCGCCCAGGCCAAGGCGCGCCGCGCCACCGGCAGGCAGGCCCCCCGCGGCCGGGGCGGCAAGTCGGCGTCCGAGATGGTCGTCGGCCGCAACCCCGTCTACGAGGCGCTGCGCGGTGGCGTACCCGCCACCACGCTGTACGTCCAGCAGTTCATCGACAACGACGAGCGCGTCCGCGAGGCGCTCCAGCTCGCCACCGAGCGCGGTGACATCCACCTGATGGAGGCGCCGCGCGCCGAGCTGGACCGGATGACGAACGGCCTCAACCACCAGGGCCTGGTGCTCCAGGTGCCGCCGTACGAGTACGCGCACGCCGAGGACCTCGCCGCGGCCGCCTACGACCAGGGCGAGGACCCGCTCATCGTCGCCCTGGACGGCGTGACCGACCCGCGCAACCTCGGCGCCGTCGTCCGCTCCGTCTCCGCCTTCGCCGGGCACGGCGTCCTGGTGCCCGAGCGCCGGGCCGCGGGAATGACGGCCAGCGCCTGGAAGACGTCGGCGGGCACGGCGGCACGCACACCGGTCGCGCGCGCCACCAACCTCACCCGCGCCCTGGAGGCGTACAAGAAGGCGGGCATCGCCGTCGTCGGCCTCGCCGCCGACGGCGAGCACGAGGTCGGCGACCTGGACGCCCTGGGGGGCCCCGTCGTCATCGTCGTGGGCAGCGAGGGCAAGGGCCTGTCCCGGCTCGTCGGCGAGACCTGCGACTTCCGGGTGCGCATCCCGATGCCCGGCGGCGCGGAGTCGCTGAACGCCGGTGTCGCCGCGGGTGTGGTGCTGTACGAGGCGGCGCGCCGCAGGCGCTGACGGCGCCGCCGACCGGACCCCGTCGTACACCCGGTAACGGGTGCTTGACGGGGTCCGGACATTTCCCGTGGGTCAAGGCAGTGTCCAAACCACACATCACTCGGTTAGATGAGTGTGGACACCAGAACACCCCGCACACCCACGGGGGGACGCTCGTCAGGGTTCGACGACACTCCCGCGCTGAGCATGGTGAAGGTGCCCTGCGACCCGGCGCAGGTCATCGTCAATCACGCGAGCTTCCGCGTGCAGCTCCCCACCGCCGGGCGGACCCAATCTCCGCGCATCGCAAGCCGCTTGAACACCGCGGACGACACCGTGCGCGTCCCCGCCGCCGCCGCACCGGCGCGCAGGCGCGCGCCCGTCGTGTGGAGCGGCAGGTCCGCGCCGGGCGACCTCGACGCCGGCGGGCTGTTGCAGGCCGCGCGCGCGTGCGGTGTGCGCCGTTCGGCCGAAGCGGCCGGCCGTGACGGCGACGCCGGGACCGCGCTCGGCGGCCGCGACCCCTACGACGACGGCGGCTCCACCCAGGTCATCCCGCGCGTCGACCTCGACGACCCCTACGGCGACCCGGCCGAGACCGCCGCCTTCATCCCGCCCCGCGACCCCGCCGGGACCGCGGCCTTCACCCCGCCCCGCGACCCCGCGGAGACGGCCGCCTTCATCCCGCCCCGCCACCCCGGCGAGGGCACCCGGCTGCTGCCGCAGATGCGCCTGCCGGGCAGCGCCGACGACGAACACCACGTAGCCGCCGCAGCCACCGTCCCCTACGGCGACGGTGACGGGGACGGCTACGACGACGGCTACGACGACGGCCGCGGTGCCGGTCCCGACGAGTACGACGACCGCGACGAGGCCCCCGGGCGCCGCACCGGCGCCGGGCACGGCGGCGGACTGCGGCAGGCCTACTTCCCCGGCCGCCGCATGAACCTGGGCGTCGTGCTGCTCCCGCTGCGCGTCTTCCTCGGCTTCATCTCCATCTACGCCGGCATGGGCAAGCTGTGCGACCCCGTCTACTTCGACGGCGGCGAGCGCGGCTCCATGGTGAAGTGGCTGAACTCCCTGCACCCGTGGGCGCTCGCGGAGCCGCTGCGGGACTTCGCGCTCCAGCACCCCGTGGGCGCGGGCCTCGTCATCGCCTTCCTCCAGGTCATCGTGGGCGTGCTCACGGTGTTCGGGCTCTGGCAGCGGGTCGCGGCGTCCATCGGGGTGCTGCTCTCGGCCGCACTCCTGGTCACGGTCAGCTGGAAGACCGTGCCCGCCTACGACGCGCCCGACATCATCTACCTCGCCGCCTGGTCCCCGCTGATCATCGCGGGTGCGCCGGTGTACTCCATCGACGGCAGGCTCGCGGGTGAGGCCTGGCGCACGCTCGGGCCGCGCGCCGAACTGTGGGAGCTGCGGCGCCGGGTGCTGCGGCGCGGCGCCCTCGTCGGGGCCGTCGTCGTCGGCCTCACGCTGCTCATCGGCTCGGTGCTCGGCGGTGCCGTGCGGGACGCGGACCGCGTCACCGTGCCGGGCCCCGGCGAGGCACCGCGCAACGAACTGCCGGGATCCCCGCTTCCGGAGGACGCGGACCGCGAGCGCAAGCCGCGCCGCGACCGGCAGAGCCCCACGGCGCCCACCGACGCGTCGTCGCCCACCCAGGGCAGCTCGGCCACCCCCACCCAGGGCGCGGCGGGCACCCCGGGCGCCGCCCCGGAGACCGGGGGCGGGGTGAGCGAGGACCAGCCGAGCGCCACCCAGGGCACCGGCGGCGGTCAGGCGCCGTCGTCGCAGCAGCGGCAGCAGGCACCCCCGCAGCAGGAGCAGCCCGCGGCCTCCAGCGGCCCGGCCACGACCGGCGGCGGCACGGGCGGCGCGGGCACCACGAGCGGCGGCGCCACCAGCAGCGGTTCCAGCTCCGGCGGCACCGGTACCAGCGGTGGCAGCAGCACCGGGGGCGGCGCCGAGAGGCCGGGTGGCCTGCTCGGCGGTGTCCTCGGCTGAGGCGCCGGCCCCGCCCGGGGTCGCGAGCGAAGGGCCCCGCACACGTGCTGTGTGCGGGGCCCTTCCCTGTTTGTCCTACCCCGTTTGTCCTACCCCGTATGTCCTTGTACGCCGTCCTGAGTGGACGCATCGAGGGGTCGTCAGCGCGTCGGGGACGCGAGTTCCTTGGCCGCCTCCGTCAGGTCCTTGGCGGTGTCGATCGCGCGCCAGTACGCGCCCTGCGGCAGCGGATAGCCCGCCAGGCGCCGCTCGCGGGCGAGGCGGGGGAAGGTGGTGCGCTCGTGGTCGCCGCGGTCGGGCAGCAGCTTCGTGAAGGCGGCGGAGAAGACGTACACGCCCGCGTTGATGAGGTACGGCGACGGCGGGGCCTCGACGAAGTCCGTGATGTGCCCGAAGGTGTCGGTCTCCACCGCGCCCCAGGGGATGCGGGGACGGGCCAGGGCGAGGGTGGCGGTGGCGTCGCGCTCGGCGTGGAAGGCCGCCATGTCCCGCAGCGAGAAGCGGGTCCAGATGTCGCCGTTGGTCGCGTACCAGGGCTCGTCGGCGTGCGGCAGGTGCGCGGCGGCGTACTTGAGTCCGCCGCCGCGGCCGAGGGGCTCGGTCTCGACGACGGTGCTGACCTTCAGCGGCAGGTCCGCGGACTCCAGCCACTCCTGGAGCACCTCGGCGAGGTGGCCGCAGGAGACGACCGCGTCCGTGACGCCCTCGGCGGCGAGCCAGGCCAGCTGGTGGCCGATGATGGGCGTTCCCGTGCCGGGGATCTCGACCATGGGCTTCGGCCGGTCGTCGGTGTACGGGCGCAGGCGTGAGCCCTGGCCGCCGGCCAGGACGACGGCCTGCGTGGGGCGTGCGGAATGGTGGGCACCGGAGGTCATGACGGCACCCTACGCGGCGCTGCGCGCGGGGTGCCGTGCTGCCCTTGCCGGTGCCGCGTCAGCGGTTGTGGTGGGCTGCCACGCCCGTGGCGAAGGACGTGTCGCAGACCGGCCGCGCGTAGGACTGGGCGCGGCTCGGGCCGTACGCCCGGACGGCGGCGCGGCCGAGTGCGCGGGCGATGGACACGCAGTGCTTGGCCAGCGAGGGGTGCCGGTCGACCTCCTGCTGCAACTGCGTGAGGGCTGCGCCCGGGTCCTTCTCCTGGAGCTCCAGGAGAAGCCGGTCGCGCAGGATGTCCTGCGGGGTACGGGACTTGGCCGGTGCGGACAGGTCGCCCGCGGATGCGGTGAGGACCGAGTCCGATGAGGAGCCGGACCAGTTGACCCGGGTGACCGCGAGCGTGCCGGACAGCACCAGGACGACGGGCAGGACGAGGGCGAGCGTGCGCCCGATGCGGCGGCCGGGGCCGCGGTGGTGGCCTGGGCGCGGCTTCTGGGTGTGGTTGGCGGAGTGCGTCACGCGAGTGAGAGTAGCGCCAGGTGATGATTTGGCGACATTTAGTCACCCGGTTGAGCGACCCGTAAAAGTGTCCGGCTCGTCGCATGTTGACGTCGTGGATCGAAATGACCGTTGTGCCGGGGTATTTGTCGACAACGCTTCGGGTGGACGACGGTTCTCGACGCCGCGCGGACGTTCCGCAGACGCCCTGCGGACGGCCCGCGGCGGTTCGCCGCGGACGGCCGAGGGCCCCGCACCGGGGTGCGGGGCCCTTGGAAGGTAGCGGTTCGACGCGTGCGCGCGGAAGCTGGACGTGCACGCGCCCGGGAAGCCGGGTCCGTACGGGGCGGGAGTGCCCGCGCCGGGTCCGTGCGGGCGCCCGGCGCGGGTGGGCGCCGGGGCCGCGCGGTGGGTCAGTCGCTGAGGCGCTCGCCCGTCGAGGTCGAGAAGACGTGGATCTCGCCCGGACGCGGTACGACGTGCAGCTGCGCGCCCTTGTCCGGGACCCGGCGGCCGTTCACCCGGACCACGAGGTCCTTCTGCTCGCTGCCGACCTCGGCGGTGCCGTAGACGTAGCCGTCGGCGCCGAGCTCCTCGACGACGTTCACGGACACGGCGAGGCCCGCGGGGGCGTCCTCGGTCTCCTTGGACAGCGTCTTCGTGGCGCCGCCGTTCTGCTCGACCACGTCGAAGTGCTCCGGGCGGACGCCGACCGTGACGGTGCGGTCGCCCTTGTCGGCCGCGGCGGACAGCGCCTCGCGGTTCACCGGGACCACCGAGTTGCCGAACTTCACGCCGCCGTCGGTGATCGGGACCTCGACGAGGTTCATCGCGGGGGAGCCGATGAAGCCGGCGACGAAGAGGTTGTTCGGCCGGTCGTACATGTTGCGCGGCGAGTCGACCTGCTGGAGCAGGCCGTCCTTCAGGACGGCGACCCGGTCGCCCATCGTCATGGCCTCGACCTGGTCGTGGGTGACGTACACCGTGGTGATGCCGAGGCGGCGCTGGAGCGAGGCGATCTGCGTACGCGTGGAGACGCGGAGCTTGGCGTCGAGGTTCGAGAGGGGCTCGTCCATGAGGAAGACCTGCGGCTCACGGACGATCGCACGGCCCATCGCGACGCGCTGGCGCTGGCCGCCGGACAGGGCCTTGGGCTTGCGGTCCAGGTACTCGGTGAGGTCGAGGATCTTCGCGGCCTCCTCGACCTTCTGCCGGATGGTGGCCTTGTCGACGCCCGCGATCTTCAGGGCGAAGCCCATGTTCGCGGCGACCGTCATGTGCGGGTACAGCGCGTAGTTCTGGAACACCATGGCGATGTCCCGGTCCTTGGGCGGCAGGTGCGTGACATCGCGCTCGCCGATGCGGATCGCGCCGCCGTTCACGTCCTCCAGGCCCGCGAGCATGCGCAGGGACGTGGACTTGCCACAGCCGGACGGGCCGACCAGGACGAGGAACTCGCCGTCCTCGATCTGGATGTCGAGACCGTCGACGGCGGGCTTGTCGGAACCCGGGTAGACACGGGTCGCCTTGTCGAACGTAACAGTGGCCATGGTGAGGGCCCCCTTCACCGGCAGGAACGTGCCGGACGATCCGAGTAAAGGATGGGTCGAACAGGATGGGTCTAGTCCACGTGGGTGAACTGCCCGTGACGCTACCCCGCAGGTCGTTGGTCTGTCAGTAGCCCACGAGCCACGAGCTTCGAGGAAATTTTCGACTACCGGGCCGGTCGTGTTGGTTACACTTCACGGGCACACCCGCCGATGGGTCCGTGCGTGCCTCCTTAGCTCAGCTGGCCAGAGCAACGCACTTGTAATGCGTAGGTCGTCGGTTCGAATCCGACAGGGGGCTCGCAGCAGTGGACGACCGAAGGCCCTGCCGTCCGTGCGGACGACAGGGCCTTCGGTGTTGTTGACGGCGGCCACGGCGCCCGCCGGGCCCCGCAGGCGGTGCCCCTGGGGGGAGCTTCAGCCTGCGTCCGCCGTCCATGTGCGGAGCTTCTCGGGGTTCCGTACCGCCCAGACGCGGGTGATCCGGTCGCCGGAGAAGTCGAACGCGAGCACCGACGCGGTGACGCCGTCCTCCTGGAGCACGAGGCCGGGCTGGCCGTTGACCGTGCGCTCCAGGAGCGTCTGGTGGGCGATCTTCTCGGTGAGGCTGCCCATGTAGTGCGCGATCTGCTCGCCGCCCGCGATGGGGTGGGGCGCGGCCGCGGCCAGGCCACCGCCGTCCGCAAGCGCCGTCGCGTCGGGGTCCAGGAGGCCGATGAGCGCCTCGATGTCCTTGGCCTCCCACGCCTGCTTGAAGTCCCTGACCAGGGCCGCGCGCCGGGCCGCCGGGGTCGCGGGAGCCGTGGGGGCGGCGGGGGAGTGGGAGGCGCGCATGCGGCGGCGGGCCGCGGAGGCCAGCTGGCGGCAGGCCGCCGGGGTCCTGCCGACGATCTCGCCCACTTCCGCGAAGGAGTAGCGGAAGACGTCGTGCAGGATGAACGCGACCCGCTCGGCCGGGGTCATCGAGTCGAGCACGACGAGGAACGCCATGTTGACCGACTCGTCGAGCGTGACGCGGTCGGCCGGGTCCGCCGGCTCGACGGACCGGCCGCCGGGGCGCCCGTCCGCCCACTCCGTACGGTCCGGCAGCGGCTCCGGTATCCACTCGCCCACGTAGTTCTCCCGCCGGACCCGGGCCGAGCGGAGCTGGTCGAGGCAGATGCGGCTGGTGACCCGCGACAGCCAGGCGCCGGGGGCCTCGACGGCCTGCTGCGCCTGCGGGGACAGGGCGTACCAGCGGACGTAGGCCTCCTGTACGACGTCCTCGGCGTCGGCCAGGGAGCCGAGGAGCCGGTACGCGAGGTTGATCAGCCGGGGCTGCTCGCTCCTGATCACGCTCAAGGCCTGGTCCGGGTGCTCGGCGGCCCGCTCCGGCGGGTTCGGGTCGTCGGCCCGCTCGAGCGGGTTCGGGTTGTTCATGGTTCGGGCGCTCCCTTGGCTGCGGCTGCCGTCACTTGTGGGACGAGGCGGCACTCGTACTCGTACGGCGAGATGGCCTTCGTACGGCGAGGCGGCACTCGTACGACGAGATGGCACTCGTACGACGAGACAGGCCGCCGGAATGTGAGGTCGGTGTGCGGGCGACCGGGAGGTCGGTGTGCGGGCGGCTCGGGGTCGGCCGGGGGTGCATCTCACATTTCGCGGCGCTGTCTCGTCGTGCTTTCAGGACGCGCGCCCTCTCATCACGCCCACCGCAAGGAGAACACCATGGACACCCGCCTCGACTTCATCAGCAACCCCGTATCCGGCAGCGCCGTGAAGCACCTCGCCGCGGCGGGCAGGACGGTCGCCGAGTCCACCCTGCCCGCCGCGACGCTGGAACTCGCGGCCCTCCGCATCAGCCAGATCAACGGCTGCGGCTACTGCGTCGACATGCACACCAAGAACGCCGCGCACGCCGGGGAGAGCCAGCAGCGCCTGCACCTCGTCGCCGTCTGGCGCGAGGCCACGGTGTTCACCGACGCCGAGCGGGCCGCCCTGGAACTGGCCGAGCAGGGCACCCGTATCGCCGACACCGCGGGCGGTGTGACCGACGAGGCCTGGGCGGACGCAGCCAAGCACTACGACGAGACCCAGCTCGGCGCCCTGGTGACCACCATCGCCGTACTCAACGCCTTCAACCGCCTGAACGTCATCACGCAGCGGTCCGCGGGCGACTACGAGGTCGGTCAGTTCGGCTGATCGACGCCCTTCCCGGCCCCGGGCGGCCGTGACCGTGCGTCGCGGCCGCCCCGGGCCCCCGTCCGCCTCCCCCACGAGTCCATCCCAGGAGTGAGACCACATGTCCACCGTCTCCAGACCCGCCGAACTGACCGGCGACTACGTCTTCGACACCGCCCGTACCCGGATCGCGTTCGTCGCCAGGCACACCCTGTCCACCAGGGTCCGCGGGCGGTTCGAGGAGTTCAGCGGCGGCGCGCACCTGGACGGCGACCGGCCATCGGAGTCCCGCGCGTGGCTCACGATCCGGGCCACGAGCATCCGGACCGGCAACCGGCAGCGCGACAAGCTGCTGCGCGACAAGTTCCTCGACGTGGACGGGCACCCGACGCTCACGTTCACGTCGACCCGGGTGGTACCGGTCGACGAGGCCCGCTACCAGGTCACCGGCGACCTCGACGTACGCGGCGTGAGCCGGCCGGTCACCCTGGACGCCGTGCTGACCGGCAGCGAGAGCGACGCGCGGGGAGACCTGCGGGTCGCCTTCAGGGGCGGCGCCACGATCGACCGCGAGGACTGGGGCGTGAACTGGAACGCGTCCACCACGCTGATGATCGCACCGAAGGTACTGCTCGAGTTCGACGTCACCGCGACCCGGGAGGCCCAGTGCGCGTCCTGACCCTGAACGTGTGGAACAGCCGGGGCGACGCCGCCGCGCGGACCGCCGTGATCAACGCGGAGCTGCGGCGGTACGAGCCCGACCTCGTCGCCCTCCAGGAGGTCCTGCCCGACCAGCTGCCCGAACTGCTCGACGGCACCGGCCTGCACGGCACCCACCAGGCGCAGACGGCGGCGACCCAGCCCCCGTACGAGGACCGGTACGGCGGGACGGCCATCGCGACCCGGTGGCCGCACCACGTCGTCGAGGTCCTCGACCAGCGGGGCGTGGACGCGCCCGACGTCCCCTGGCTCACCCTCGCGGCGCACGTCCCGCTGCCCGACCTGGGCGACGTGCTGTTCATCGCGCCCACCACGTCGTTCAGGCTCGACGCGGAGGCTCGGCGGGAGCGTCAGGTCCTCGCCCTCGGCGACCTCGACGCCCGGCACCGGACGGCCCTGCCCACGATCATGGCCGGGGACTTCAACGCGGACCCCGACACGGCGGGCATCCGGTACCTGACCGGCAGGCAGTCCCTGTCGGGGCGCAGCACGCACTTCCACGACGCGTGGGAGGTCGCGGGCGAGGGGCCGGGACACACCTGGTCCGCCGACAACCCCAACGCGGCCGAGGACATCGAACGCCTCGTGCGGCAGCCCGGCCACCGGCGCCGGATCGACTACGTCTTCGTCGGTTCGCCGCACGCCCACCCGACGGCCTTCGCGCGCGTGCGCGGCGCCCGGATCGCCTTCGACAAGCCCGTCGACGGCGTATGGGCGAGCGATCACTACGGGGTCGTCGTCGACCTGGACATGGGGTTGCTCCCGGACCTGTAGGGCGGTTGCCGGGCGGACTTCCCGTGCTCGTGGGCCCGGGCGCTACTTTGGGCCGTACGTGGCCGTACGTGGCCGTACGTGGCGGAGGGTCGCGTGGCGGAAGGTCGCGCGGCGCAAGGCCGCGTGGGGGACGGGAAGTGGGGAGGACTGTTTCATGGCCGTACGCAGGGCCGTACGCAGGGCTGGATCCGGGGCCGGGCGCTTCGGTGCGGTGCGCAGGGCTGTATCGGATGCCGGGCGCTTCGGTGCGGCGCGCGGGGCCGTATCCAGGGCCGGGCGCGTCGGTGCGGCCGCGGCCGCCGTCGTGCTGCTCGGGTCCCTGGTGGCCGGGTGTGGTGGGGACGACGACGGCGGGGGCTGGATGGGGTTGCCCGAGGACTCGGCGTCGGCGGACGGCGCCGCTCCGGGCAAGCCGTCGGCCCCGGCGGGTCCTTCGGACGGTGCCGCTTCCCCGGGGGAGCCCGCGGCGCCGTCCGGCACCCCCGCCCCCTCCCAGGACCCCGCGGACGTACCGGAGGCGAAGGTTCCGCCCGCCTCCGTGCAACGGCTCGCCAAGGTGCCCGCCTCCGTGCGGGGCGGCGTGATCACGCTCGGCGAGCCGAAGACGGAACACACCGTGAAGGTGTACGAGGACGCGCGCTGCCCCTTCTGCAAGAAGTTCGAGGAGGGCGGCGCGCAGGCCCTCGTGGAGCCGCTGGCCGCGGGGGACGTGAAGGTCGAGTACACGATCGCCTCGTTCCTCGACCGGAACTTCGGCGGCAGCGGTTCGGTGAACGCCGCGAACGCGCTGCGGGCCGCCGTGGGTTCGGGCAAGTTCGCGCAGTTCCACTCCGCCGTCTTCACCAACCAGCCGGAGGAGAGCGAGGACGCGTTCACCCCCGCCTTCCTGCTGAAGATCGCCGACACGGTCGGTCTGCGTGACGCCGCCTTCCGGAAGGCGGTGAACGACGGTTCGTACAAGAGCTGGGTCCGCACCGCCATGGACGCCTTCACCTCCGACGGCATCTCGGGGACGCCCACCGTCGTGGTCGACGGCAAGAAGGCGCCGAGTGACGCGCTGTACAGCGAGGGGGCGTTCGCGAAGGTGCTTGAGGAGGCTGGGGTCTCGTAGGGGGTGGATTCGGCGGGGGGCCGGGGGTTTCGGCCGGGGGGCCGAGGGCTTTGGCGGGGGCCGGTGGTTCCGGCGGGGGGCCGGTGGCTTTGGCGGAGGGTCTGAGGCTTCGGCGGAGGGCCGGTGGCTTCGGCGGGAGGCCGGAGGTTTCGGCGGAGGGCCGGGGGCGGGGTTTCGGTGGCCGGAATTAATCGCATGTGGTGATCGCGGTCCGTGGGTAGGGTCGCCCGCGTGATCGACATCCAGATCCCGGACGAGCTGGTCCAGTCGCAGTACATGTACGCGGGCGAACCGGGCCGCGAGTTCATCGCCGCGCTGCCCGCGCGGGTGGCGGAGTTCGTCGACCGCTGGCAGCTCCGGGTCGTCGGGGACTCCATGTACGGCATGGCGGCCCTCGTGCTGCCCGTCGAGCGGGGCGACGGCAGCCCCGCCGTCGTGAAGTTCCAGCTCCTCGACGAGGAGACGGCGGGCGAACCTGTCGCGCTGCGCGTGTGGGACGGCGACGGCGCGGTGCGGCTCCTCGACCACGACGACACCACCGGCACGATGCTCCTCGAACGCGCCCTGCCCGGCGCGGAGCTCAGCGTGTTCGCCGGGACCGGCCGTGACGCGTGCCGCGAGGCCGTCGTCCTCATCGCCGAACTCCTCGCCCGCCTCACCTCCGTACCCGCCCCGCCCGGCATGCGCACCCTCGGCGACACCGCCGCACAGATGCTCGACGACACCCCGGCCGCCCTGCGGAAACTGGCCGACCCGGCCGAGCGGGCCCTGATCGCGCGGTGTGCCGACGCCGTGCGCGAGGTCGTCGGCGAGCCCGGCGACCGGATGCTCCACTGGGACCTGCACTTCGACAACGTCCTCACGTCCGACCGCGAACCGTTGCTCGCCATCGACCCCAAGCCACTCGCCGGCGACCCCGGCTTCGACCTGTGGCCCGCCCTGGACAACCTCTTCGACGCCGACGAGGTGTGCTGGCGGTTCGACGCCATGACCGAGGTCCTCGGCCTCGACCGGGAACGGGCCAAAGCCTGGACGCTCGGCCGGGTGCTACAGAACGCCCTGTGGGACATCGAGGACGGGCGGGCGTTGGCGCCTGATCATGTGGAGCTGGCTCGGCGGTTGCTTGGGCGGTGAGGGGGCGCGGCGGCGCAGCGTTCGGGGCGGCGGGTGGTGGGGTCGGGGGAGTTTCGTGCCTCGGGGGCGGTGGGGCCGGGGGCGTGCCTCGGGGGCGTCGGGGGAGCCTCGCGCTTCGGGGCGACGTGGTTGACCCGCTGCCGCGACCTGTGGCTTGCTGCGCTCATGATTCGCGCCGCCACTCCCGATGACATCCCCCTCATCCACACCATGATCCGTGAGCTCGCCGCGTACGAGAAGGAGCCGGACGAGGCCCGCGCCACCGAAGAGCAGCTGCACGACGCGCTGTTCGGCGAGCGGCCCGCCGCGTACGCCCACATGGCTGTGGACGACACGACGGGCCTGGCCGCCGGTTTCGCCCTGTGGTTCCTGAACTTCTCCACCTGGCGCGGTGTGCACGGCATCTACCTGGAGGACCTGTACGTGCGCCCCGAGGCACGCGGCGGCGGCCACGGGAAGGCCCTGCTGCGGGAGCTGGCCCGGATCTGCGTCGAGCGGGGGTACGAGCGTCTCGAGTGGGTCGTACTGGACTGGAACGCTCCGTCCATCGCGTTCTACGAGGCGTTGGGGGCGCGGGCGCAGGACGGGTGGACGGGCTATCGGCTGACGGGCGGTGCGTTGGAGGAACTCGGGGGGCGGTGAGGGTGCCGTACGGCGGCTGCGGCTGCGGCTGCGTTTGCGCTTCGCTTTCGGTGCCGGTTGCGGCTTGGGCTGTCAGAACTCGTCCACCGTGTGGGGGAGGCGCTCCGTCCGCAGGGCCGAGTCCAGGGCGGCAGCCGCGCCCGGGGTGTGCTCCGTGGCCAGGCCCGCCCGCACCACCGCGGTGAGCCCGGTGACGCCGCCCAGGTAGGCGGCGGCGAGGTCGCGTACATCGACGGTGAGGTCGGCGGGGTCGGTGGTGGGCTCGTACGTGGCGCGGGTGTGCCCGTACGCGGTGGCGGCGTGCCCGTACGTGGTGGCGGGGTGCCCGTACGTGGTGGCGTCCGTGCCGGGCGGGGTGGCGTCGGTGCCGGGCGTGGTGGCGTCCGTGCCGGACGCGGGAACCGTGAGGCGGAAGCGGCCGTCGTTCGCCGGGAGTTGCGGGTCCCTGACCTCCAGGACGAGGTCGACGGGCGCGGCCCAGGAGCGGGCGCGGAACGCCGCGCCCACGTCGACCAGCCGCAGCCGCAGCGCCGGGAACTGTCCCGTCACCCGGACCTGGTCGCGGTCCGCGGCGAACAGGAGCAGCGGGTCGTCCAGGGGACGGCCCCAGGCGCGGATCAGGCCCGTGAGGTCGATGTCCGCGAGGTAGCGCCACAGGGCGGCGGTGGCCTGCGGAGTGTCGGCCTCCAGCTCGTCGAGGCGGACGAGTCCGGGGGTGTCGTCCCGGGACTTGGTGCGGTAGATGGCGTAGCCGGTGATGTCCTGGGAGTCGGCGGTGTTCTGGGGGTGGCCGGCGGAGTCAGGGTGGTCGGTGTCCTGGGGGTGGGCGGTGTCCTGGGGGTGGCCCGCGTCGAGGGAGGCAGCGGCCCGCGGGCCGAGGACGACGACGCGCGGCGGCGACAGCTCGTCGTCCTCCTGGTCCTTCGTGACCAGCCACTCCTCGCTCCACCACGCCTGGTCGCGGGCGATACGGCCACCGCGGTCGGCGCGCGTACGGTCGTAGTACGGGCCGAGCAGTGCCGGGGCGTCCGCCGGATCGACCAGGCGGAGCGCGCCGTCGTCCGGGGTGATGCGCAGCGCCAGCGGACGCTCGGTGTGGACCTCGACGGTGTTGCCGTGCGTGGCCGGACCGAAGCCGAACCGGCCGTAGATCGCGTCCTCGGAAGCCCACAGCACGGCCACCGGAACACCGTCCGCCGCGCACCGCTCGTACAGCTTCCCGATCATCCCGGAAAGCACCCCCCGGCGCCGGTGCGTCGGCGCCACGGAGACGAACGAAAGCCCGCAGCAGGGGAGTTCGCCGCCGGGCACGGAGACGGTGAACGGGAAGGTGGCCAGCAGGCCGACGAGGGTGTCCCCGTCGTACGTGCCGATGCGCTCGCAGCCGAGCAGCAGATCGTGGTGGTGCTTGCGCTTCTCCTCCTCCGGCGTGTCGTGGAAGACGAGGTACGCCAGGTCGAGCGCGCGGTCGATGTCGGTTTCGGGGAGGGGGCGGACGGTGAGGGAGCCGGCAGGGCGTACGGAGTCCATATAACGGACGGTAGTTCGCGTGAGTCGCACGGGCATCTGGTTTTTGCCACGCCCCTGTTCTGCGGCGGGGGCGCGCCGGGTGGGACACCCCTGACCGCCCTTCGCCGCTCCGCGCTGTCGTTGCGGCTGCGTCACCCCTTCGCTGTGTCTCCTCGCTGCCTCTTCGCTGTCCCTTCGCTGTCCCTTACGGGATCAGGACCACCTTCCCGGAGGTTCCCCGGGTCTCCAGTGCGCGGTGGGCGGACGCCGCCTCGGCCAGCGGGAACCGTTGCACGGCGGGCGTGAAGTACCCACCCGCGTACGCCCGCAGCGCCGCGAGTTCCAGGACCCGCAGGGGGTTCTCGCCGCCCGCCTTCGCCAGCATGGCCTGGCCCAGCGGGTTGATCTGCGTGACGCCGCGCGCTACGCGTTCGTCCTCGCTCAGCTCCGCGGGGCCCTCCTTCGCCGACCAGCCGAACGTGACGTGGGTGCCGCCGATTCCCAACAGCTCCACGGCGGCCCGGCCGGTCGGTCCGCCCACTCCGTCGAGCACGTGGGTCACTGCTCGCTGTCCGTCCTGGTCGAGGGTGTCGGGGGCGTGGAGGCTGCTTGGAGGGGCGGGGGCGTCGAGGTCGGCGGGGTCGGCAGGGCCGGAGGGGTCGGCAGGGCCGGAGGGTTCGGCGGGGGCGGTGGGTTCGGCGGGGGCGGCGGGAGCGTCGTGCCTGTCGAGGCTGTCAGAGTCATCGAGCCTCTCGAGAAACGCCCGCACCGTCTCCGGCCACCCCGCGGCGGTGTAGTCGACCGCCAGATCCGCACCGTTCGCCCGCACCCGCGCCACCTTCGCCTCGCCACCCGCAAGCCCCACGACCGTCGCCCCGGCGTGCTTCGCGTACTGCACGAGCAGCGTCCCGATCCCGCCCGCCGCCGCCGGAACCACCACCACCGAACGCCCGTCGAGCTCCACGAATTGCAGGATGCCCATCGCCGTACGTCCCGTCCCGATCAACGCCACCGCCTCCCCGAAACCCAGGCCATCGGGCAGTTCGTGCAACCGGGACACGTCCGCCACCGTCAGCTCGGCGTACCCGCCGGGCGCGAAGCCGATGTGCGTGACGACGCGCTTGCCCAGCCAGTCCGCGGACACGCCCGCGCCGACGGACTCGACGGTTCCGGCGACCTCACGGCCGGGGATCGTGGGCAGCGCGGGCAGCTCCGGGTAGGGGCCCTTGTCGCCCTGCCGGATCGCCGTGTCGAGGAGGTGCACCCCGGCCGCGGCGACGGCGATCCGCACCTGGCCCGCCCCGGGCTGCGGGTCCTCGACCGTCTCGTAGACGAGGTTCTCGGCGGGGCCGAAGGCGTGGAGGCGGATGGCGTGCATGGGAGCTCCTTGCGAGTGCGGGTGCGGGTGCGGGGCGGTTGGGCGTGAGTCGGTCGGGCGCACCGGCGCGGGCGCTGGTGCGGGCCGTCCGGAGAGGTGACTGCCACCGGAGGGGCGACCTGCTGCCGGACGGGTGACCTGCCGACGGAGGGGTGATCCGCCGCCGGGGGGGCCGACTCCCCCACTCTTCAACCTCAAGCGGACTTGAGGTCAACCCAGGGAGCGGGCTTGCCGTCGCTCAGGCCGTTCGATCCGCTCAGCCCGCTCAGCCCGCTCTCCGTGGTGAGCGCCAGCGTCACCGCCTCGATGGCGCTGTTGAACGACACCTCCGAGAGCAGTCCGGGCGCCGCCACCTGGTCCCCCGCGAGATACACGCCCTCACCACGGTGCACGGCCGGCCGGTCGCGCCAGGTCGTGCCGGGCCGGTCGAGCGCACCCGTACGGCCGTTCGCCACAGCCGCACGCCGCCACGTCACCCGCTCACGCCAGTCACGGAAACCGAGATCGAGCAGATGCTCGGCCCGAGCCACCCCGTCCGCCTTCGACTCCTCGGGTCCGATGGGGATCTGTGCCTGGATGAGCTGCTCACCCGCGGGGGCCAGCGTGCGGTCCTGAGCGGTGAACCGCTCGACCCAACCGGTGGCGTCCAGGTCCGACAGCGCGAACAGATCACCCCGCCGGGTCCGCAACGCCACATCCACCAGCGCCGTACGACCGCTCTCCCAGCGCAACGTGTCGTCCCGCAGGAGCCGTCGAGCCGCATCGAGCGACGTCGCCACCACCACCGGACCCCGGTCCGCGAACTCCGTGATGTCGTCCACCCTGGCGAGCGTCTCCACCCGCACCCCCAGGTTCCACGCCAGGGCCGCCATCCGATCGATGACCGTACCCCAGCCTCCCACCGGATAGTGCGCCTCCGGCGGAATCTTCGCCGCCCGCCGCAACCGCGTGTGCACGAACCGTGCCGACAGCGAACCGGGGTCATGGTGGAACAACGCCACCGCCGAGTAGTGCGCCGCAGCCCGCGCGCCCTCCTCACCCACCTGCGCGCCCGCCCAGGTGGCGAAGTCCACGTCGACCGGTGCCTGTTCCGGCGCCCGCCGCAACAGCCTGAGCATCGCCAACGGCGGCGTACGCCGCAGCGCCCCATGGTGGTGCAGCCGCAACCGGGTGCCCTCGATCGGCGGGATCGGCGCGAGGTCCCCGATGAGCCCCCGCTGCTTCAACCACGTCCAGTGCGGCCCACCGTTGTACAGCGCGTGCGGCCCCTCGTTGGTCCTGTACTTCTCATCCGCCGTACGAGCCCGCCCACCCAACGTGTGATGCGACTCGTACAAAGTGACGCTCGCCCCGGCCTCCGCCGCCGTGATCGCGGCGGTCAGCCCGGCGAAGCCGCCGCCGACCACCGTGATGTGCGGTTGCGGACGGCCGGAGGAGTGGGGTGCGCGGGTGGCGTGGGCGCGGGCCATGGCGGCCTCCGTCTCTGTCGGCCCTCACGGGCACGGGAACACGTTCACCGATACGACGAGCCGCCCCCCGCCAAATGTGACACCCGCCCTCAACCCACCCGCGGATACCGCGCCTGCAACGTCCAGACCACCGGGTTCGCCCCCAGTTCCTCATGCAGGTCGATGAGGTCCGCCAGCAGGTCGTGCAGAAAGTCCCGCGCCTCCCTCCGCAACTCCCCGTGCGAGAACGTGAGCGGCTCCTCCTCCGCCCTCATCCAGTCGGCCTCGACGTCCACCCACCCGAACCGCCGCGCGAACAGCATCCGATCCGTCGACTCCGTGAAGTCCAGCTCCGCATACTGCGGCCGCGACGCCCGGCTCCCGAGCGGATCCGTGTCCAGCTGCTCCACGATGTCGCACAGCGCCCACGCGAAGTCGAGCACCGGCACCCACCCCCAGGTCGTCCCCAGCTCCCGGTCCGCCTCGGTGTCCGCCAGATACACGTCCCCGCAGAACAGGTCGTGCCGCAGCGCACGAACGTCCGCCTCGCGATAGTTCATCTGCGGCGGATCCGGAAACCGGCGGGAAAGGGCATAACCAATATCAAGCACCCGCCCGATAGTGCCACGCCACCACCCCAGCACCCCACACCGCACACCCACCCCAGCCTCACCCCACCCGAGCCTCACTCCACACGAGCCTCATCCCACCGGCCACCCGCTACCCCGCGCAGCTCCCGCCCTAATCCCGTCCCTGCCCCGTCCTAGCCCCGCCCCGGACCCGACCCGAGCCCGTCTCGGGCCCGCTCCGGTTCTGCGTAGGGCCCCCGCCCTGGCCCCGTCCTGGTTTCCGTCTCGGGCCCGTCCCGATCCCGCGCAGGCCCGCCCTGGCCCCGTCCTGGTTTCTTCTTCGCGCCCGCTCCAGTCCAGCGCAGGGTCCCGCCCTGGTTCCGTCCCGTTTTCCGTCTCAGGCCCGCTCCGATCCCACGCAGGCCAGCTCTGGTACCCGTCCCCGACTCGGCCCAGCCTCGCTTTGGTTACCGTCCCGGGCCCGGCGCAGCCCCGCCCCGGTCCCGCGTAGGCCCCGCCCTGGTCCCTTCTGGAACCGCCTGGGGCTAACTGGAGCAAACCACCCCTTCCCAAGCCCCGGCCGTCCCTACGATTCGGCCACTCCCGCACCGCCAGGCGGCGTACGCTTCTAGCGCCCCGGGGTGTCGGCTCGGCCTGCAACCCCGGCAACTGGGCCTTCAGGGAAGCAACCGCTGCTCCTTGGCCACAGCCACCGCCCCCGCCCGCGTGTCCACCCCCAATTTCTCGTACATCCTCCCCAGGTGCGTCTTCACCGTCGCCTCACTGATGAACAGCGTCCTGGCGATCTCCCGATTCCCCATCCCCTCCGCCAGCCGCGCGAGGATCTCCAGCTCCCGGGGCGTGAGCGTGGGCTGCGGCTCCCGCATCCGCGCCATCACCCGGGACGCGACCGGTGGCGAAAGCGCCGTACGCCCCTGCGCCGCCGCATGAATCGCCGCAAACAACTCCTCGGGCCGCTCCGCCTTCAGCAGATACCCCGTCGCCCCAGCCTCGATGGCCCTCGTGATGTCCGCGTCCGTGTCGTACGTGGTGAGCACCAACACTCGCGGCGCCCCACCACCGCCCTGGCCGCCGACCTCCTCACCGCTGCCGCCGCCGTCCTGGGGCCCTCGGCCCCGTCCCGTGATCCGACGCGTCGCTTCCACCCCGTCGATCCCCGGCCCCAGCTGCAAATCCATCAGCACCACGTCCGGCCCCAGCTTCCCCGCCAATGCCACCGCTTCCTCTCCCGAACCAGCCTCACCGACCACCTCGATCCCCGGCGCACTGGCCAACAGGGCCAGCAGCCCCGCCCGCACCACCACATGGTCGTCACACACCACCAGCCGCACCGTCTCATCCGGCGACGTATCACTGCTCATGCGTACTCCCTGGCGGAGGCCACTCATCGGGCGAAGGTTCGGACTGCGGTGATGTGGGGGTCGAGGGCGAGGTCGGGGTCGAGGCCGAAGCGGGGGCCGAGGTCGGGGTCGAGGACGGAGCTGCGGTCGGGCCCTGAGGTGTGCTCGGACTCGGTGGCGTGGGCGGGGCCCCGGTGGCAGACGGCGGCGCGGCTGTCAGTGGGATGGAGACCGACAGGACCGTTCCCTCACCCAGCGTCGACTCCACCGTCAACGTCCCGCCGAGTTGTCGGGCCCGAGCACGTATAGCCGGCAACCCGTGCCCCCGCCTCGACCCGGAGTCGAGGTCGCGCGCAGCGAGGGGTCTTCGTCTGGCGTCGGTGCTCGGCCTGCGACCAGCGACTGAGCTGACAGGATCCGGGCTGGTGTGCGGGGTGGTGGATCCATGGGAGTGGGTGTGACCGTGGCCGCCATCGAGGTCCTGACCGTGGCCGTGGGCATGCGCATGGCCGTGGTCGTTGTCTGCTTCGGCTGTGACGGCCTCACGATTGGTGGTCGCGTCGGTGCACTTGTGCCCGTCATCTGCGAGGGGAGCCTCAGGACTGGCACCGGTGTCGGAGGGCCCACGCGTCTTGCCATCGTGCACGCTCACTTCGTTCTCCTCCTCTCTGAGGGGGGCCTCTTCCCTGCCGACAGCAACTTTTTGGCCACCGAGGAGATCGGTCGGGTCCTGGTCGGCCTCTATCGCGGCGCCCCCTCGTCCCCCCTCCCTGACGACGAATCCCCTCCCGTTGTCGGCAATGTCGAGGACCACCTGGTCGCCCAGGTATGTCAGCGTCAGCGCTGCCGCGCTCGCGTCCGCGTGTTCGCGAACGTTCGCCAGGGCACCCTGCGCGATGCGAAGCAGTGCCGATTGGGCTCTGCTGGGCAGCGGGACGGGCCTGCCTTCGGCGTGGAAGCGGATCGTCAGCCCCACCGCCGTCTCCCGCTCCGCCAGCGTGCGGAGGGCCGACGGCAAGGCTTCACCGTCGTTCGTGACGGCTTCCGCCAGGTCCGCTGGAGCCAGGTCGTGGACGAAGCGGCGGGCCTCTGCCAAACCGTGTGCAGTGATCGACGCCGCCGTACGGACGTGGGCGCGGGCCGTCGCCGGATCGGCGTCCCACACCCGGTCGGCGGCTTGCAGCAGCATCTGCTGGCTGGACAAGCCTTGGGCAAGAGTGTCGTGGATCTCCATCGACAGGCGCTGTCGCTCGGCGAGTGTGCCTTCGCGGCGTTCGGTGGCGGCCAGCTCCTTGCGGGTGCGCATCAGGTCGTCGTTCAGGGCGCGCTGGTGCTCGGTCTGCCGTTGCATGTGGATGAACACCGCGGTCGCCACAGCCGCGACGGCGGGCGGTGCGAAGGCCAGGTTCGGGTCGAAACTGCCGGCGAGTCTGAGCTGGGCGGCAACCACCAGGGCCGTGAGGGCGGTGACCAGGGCCAGTGCCGCTCGGGTCGGGAGTGTGCGCAGTCCCGTATAGAACAGGGGCACCGCGCACCACGCGAAGCTGGGGGCGAGGACGACCAGGACCACCCAGGCACCGACCACCGAGCCGAGCCAGACGGGGCGGCGGGTGCTGGGGGCGGCGCCGGGTGCCGGGGCGAGGACGTAGAGGATGGCGAGAGTGATGGACAGGGCGATGACGCCGGGCATGCGGGGTTCGCCCGGGTGGCGCAGGAGGAAACGGGCGAGGGAGGCGCCGAGAAGAAGGAAGAATGCCGTGTGCATGACGGTGCCGAGCCGGCGTGACACGGAGGCCGAGACGTGGAGGTCGGCCGTACTGTTGTGGCCGTCAGCGCTGCCGAGGGTGTTCTTGGGGCTGAGGCCGCCCGTGGGGCCGGGGCCGCTACTTTGCTGGTCCACGCTGGCCTCCTTTCCGACCGTTGCCCGTGCTTGAACCTGTGTGCTCGAACGTGAGTGCTTGGACTCGCGCATTCGAACCTGCGTACTCGGTCTTACTCGGACTTACACACACGCGCTTGAACTGGGAAGACTCCTCCATTCTGGCCCGCAACCCCTCGCGACCGGGTCATCCGATCGGTTGACACGGCCGTCAGCCGAAGCGCGCGCGGCAGGCAGCCAGAACGCTGACGGGAAGGGGCTGGCGAGGGCCTGACGATGGATTGCGTGGCGAGATCGACTCGCCGCTCGCTCGCAAGAGCGCACTCGCACAGGAGTCAACGGACATGAAGTCGATGAAGCAGCTCTCCCCGCGCACCCGTTTCCTGACCACGGCCGCCGCCCTCGCCACAGTCGGCGCAGCGACGTTCGGCACGGTCTCGGCCGCGGCCGGTACGCCGGACGCCGCCGCCAAGGCCGCGGTGACTGCGGACGCGAACGGTCGGCACCTCACCGGGTCCACGCACCTCTCCGTGGCTGGGGCGACCAAGGCGGCGCAGGCTGCGCTGGACGCTGCGAAGAAGGAGAATCAGCGCGTGACGGTGGCCGTCGTCGACCGCAACGGCAACACGATCGTCACGCTGCGTGGAGATGGAGCGGGTCCGCAGTCGTACGAATCCGCCGAGCGGAAGGCCTACACGGCTGTGTCATGGAACGCCCCCACCTCCGAGCTCACCAAGCGGCTCGAGCAGGCCCCGAATCTGAAGGACATCCCGGGCACGCTGTTCCTCGCGGGGGCCACCCCCGTCACTGCCAAGGGCGCCCCGATCGCGGGCATAGGCGTGGCGGGGGCGCCGAGCGGGGACCTGGACGAGAAGTTCGCGAAGGCGGGCGCGGCGACGCTCAGCCGCTGACGACCGGCGCCCCTGACCCGGCGAATCACAGGGCGGTGGCCATAGGATCACCGAGGTGAACTACCGAGCCACCGCCCCTCTGACCAGGGGGTCACGCGCCCGCCGCATCGCCCCCGCCGCCCTGGCCACCCTGACTCTCGCCGCCCTCACTGGCTGCACAGACGGAGGCGTGGACGGTACTCCCGGCGCAGCAGGAGTCCGCGACCCCTTCTTCCCGAAACTCGGAAACGGAGGTTACGACGTGGCGCACTACGGCCTGACCGTCGGCTATGACCCCGAGTCCCGACACCTCACCGGCACGGCGGAGATCACGGCTCGGGCCGGCGAGAACCTCAGCGCCTTCAACCTCGACCTCAAGGGCCTGGAGGTCAAGGACGTCAACGTCGAGGGCAAGAAGGCCCGCTTCAACCGCTCCGGTGACGAGCTGACCGTTCGACCTCGCGACGTCCTCGATCGAGGTGAGACATTCCGCGCGACCGTCCGGTACTCCGGTACACCGCAGACGGTCACTGATGCGGACGGTTCGAAGGAAGGCTGGCTGGAGGGAAACGGGAGCTCCCTCGCGGTCGGCGAACCGGCGGGTTCCATGGCGTGGTTCCCCAGCAACAACCACCCGAGCGACAAGGCCGCCTACGACATAAAGATCACTGTGCCCAAGGGTCTGCAAGCCATCTCCAACGGAGAACTGGCGCAAGAGACGACCATAAACGGCCGCACTACGTTCGCCTGGCACAACGCCGAGCCCATGGCCAGCTATCTGGCGACCGTGGCGATCGGTGAGTACGACACAAGGAAGTCGATGACGTCGAAGACGACCTCCGGTGTCCCAGTGTTCACGGCAATCGACCCGACGCTTCCGAAGGGTGAGTATGAGAAGACCGAGAAGGTTCTAGCAAAGATCCCCGAGATCATGGACTGGGCGGAGCTCAACTTCGGCGAGTATCCGTTCTCCTCGACCGGCGCGATCGTCGACGACCGGGTGGACCTGGGGTACGCACTGGAAACACAGACCAAGCCCGTGTTTCCCGTCGACGCTGCCGACACCTCCACCCTTGTCCACGAACTGGCCCACCAGTGGTTCGGCAACTCGGTCACGCCGAAGTCGTGGCAGGACATGTGGCTCAACGAGGGTTTCGCGACCTACGCAGAGTGGTTGTGGGAGGAGGACAACGGCGGCGACAGCGCACAGGACACCTTCGACGCACTGTACGAAGGGGAGTACTACGAGTCGAAGGCGGACAACGAAGCGATCTGGGAATTCCCGCCGGCCAAACAGCCGGACGCAGCCAGCATCTCGAATGCTCCCGTGTACGACCGGGGCGGGATGGTGATCCACAAGATTCGCGAAACCGTCGGTGACGAGACCTTCTACGACATCATCCAGGGCTGGGTGAAGACCTATCGCCACAGCAATGCGAACACCAAGGACTTCACGGCATATGTGGAGAAACACGCGGGGGACGACGAGTCGCGCGAGGAACTGAAGCAGGTGTGGGCGGACTGGCTCTATGGAGAGGGAAAGCCGGACAGCCCGTAGCCGGACAACCCGCAGCTGGACTGGACAACCACGATTGTCTGCTTCGCCTGCTCCTGCCGCGACCCTTGGGGGGTGACGTCTACGAGACCGCTGGACCCGCCTGGCGCAGCGCCCCTGCGCCCGCCGCTACAACCCCTGGGCGGTTCGGGATTCAGATCGAGCAGCCGACATCGGGGAGCCGGTGTGAGGCACCGTTCCTTGACAATTGCATCGTGTAGTAGTTGAGGGTCCGCGCGCGCTGACGGTCAGTACGGGGCGACGAGGGCTCAGAGCGGTTTGCGCAGTACCGCGCAGGGGCGGCCGAGTTGAGTGTCCTCGCGATGGTCGACCAGTTCGTAGCCGAGGGCGGTCCAGAAGGCCAGGCCCTTCGGGTTGTTGTCGCGGACGGCGAGGCGGACGCCGGCGTGGCCCGCCGCGCGGAAGCGCTGTTCGATGGCGGCGGCCAGTTCCTTGCCCAATCCGGGGCGGTGTACCTGAGCGTCCACCAGGAGGAGACCGATCCAGGGGTCGGGATCGGCCAGGTCGGGCTCGGCAGGGTCGGGATGACGGGCGAGGGTGACGACGACACCGACGAGTCGGCCCTCGGAACGCCCCAGAAGCACTTCGGCGCCCGGCTGAGCGAGTTCGTCGGCGAGGGCAGTGGCGACCTGCTCGGCCCTGATGTCGTGGGCGTCGGGAAAGTCACCGCTGAGGGTGAAGAACTCGTGGTGGGAAGCGTAGAGGGCTGTGAGCTCGGTGAGCAGAGGGCCGGGCAGATCGCCGGGGGTGGGGGCGGTGCCGTTGGTGGCGGCCGGGAGAGGTTCGAGGATCATGCGGCGCAGGCTAATCGTACGGTCGGCCGCATACGGGTTGATTGTCTGGATTTGCCGCCATGAGATGACTGCCGGGCCAGGGGTGGAACTGCGCCCGCGCCCTGCGCCCGTGACCCCGCACCCTCCTCTCGTGCAGGAGTGACACCGGGCCGGGACGGTGCGAGCTGGCGCACCGATGGCCCTGTCAGGCGGAGGAGGACGGTGAGCCGGGGGACGGTGACGCCGTGGGGGCAGACGACTCGGAGACGGCAGCACTGGGGTGCCCAGGGTGCAGGACCACGGGCCGCAGAGGAGCCGGGGAGGCGGGGGCCGGGGGGCGGCGGTGGGGAGACATGGGGAAGGGGACGGGACAGGGGCGGGGGCGGGGAAGGGGGCAGGGACGGGGAAGGGCCCCGACCAGGTGACCGGTCGGGGCCCTCAGTGCCCGGCGTTGGGATGTGCCGGGGCTTACAGCTACTCGGTGGAGCCTCAGACGTTGACGCCGAAGTCCTGCGCGATGCCGACGAGGCCGGACGCGTAGCCCTGGCCGACGGCGCGGAACTTCCACTCGGCGCCGTTGCGGTACAGCTCGCCGAAGACCATGGCGGTCTCGGTGGCGGCGTCCTCGGACAGGTCGTAGCGGGCGATCTCGGTGCCGCCGGCCTGGTTCACGATGCGGATGAACGCGTTGCGGACCTGGCCGAAGTTCTGCGAGCGGTTCTCGGCGTCGTAGATGGAGACCGGGAAGACGATCTTCTCTACGTCGGCGGGGAGGCCCGCGAGGTTGACGTTGATCTGCTCGTCGTCGCCCTCGCCCTGGCCGGTGACGTTGTCGCCGGTGTGGACGATGGTCTGGTCCGGCGTCTCCTTGTTGTTGAAGAAGACGAAGTGGGCGTCCGAGTAGACCTTGCCCTGGGGGTTCACCGCGATGGCGGAGGCGTCCAGGTCGAAGTCGGTGCCCGTGGTGGTGCGGACGTCCCAGCCGAGGCCGACCGTGACGGCGGTCAGACCCGGTGCCTCCTTGGTGAGCGAGACGTTGCCGCCCTTGGACAGGCTTACAGCCATTGTTGGGAGTCCCTTCCTAGCGTGAGTACAACCGAGTGCTACATGTGTACTTGCGGGCTTCGTGCTGGGACGAAGCTACCGACACCCCTATGAACGCCGAGGGGGGTATAGAAGGTTCCATATGCCGGAGACCGTCTTTACTTTCTTTACTCGAGGGCCCGTATGGAATGCGTCACTGTTGTAAAGCAGGTGACGGAGGTGTGCACACGCGGGACCATGGTGCACATGTCAGGTCACCGCCCCTACGTCATCCGTGGCTCCGTCTCGCTGCCCGAGGCCGAGCTGATGTGGCGTTTCTCGCGCTCCTCTGGGCCTGGCGGCCAGCACGTCAACACCACTGATTCGCAGGTCGAGCTGCGTTTCGATCTCGCGGGTACGGAGGCGTTGCCCGAGGTGTGGAAGGAGCGGGCGCTGGAGCGGCTGGCGTCCCGGCTCGTGGACGGTGTCGTCAGCGTACGGGCGAGCGAGCACCGCTCGCAGTGGCGGAACAGGGAGATGGCCGCCACCCGCCTCGCCTCCCTGCTGGCGGAGGCCACCGCGCCGCCGCCCAAGCCGCGCAGGGCCACCCGCATCCCGCGCGGGATCAATGAGCGGCGGCTGCGGGAGAAGAAGCGGCGCGGGGAGACCAAGCAGGGGCGGTCGGGGAAGGGCTGGGGTTGACGGCGGAGTCCCCGCGAAGAGGTGCCGCTCGGGTGGTCAGCCCAGTTGGCGGTAGCGGCCCTTGAAGTACAGCAGTGGCCCGCCGTCGGCGCCCGGGAGATGTGCCGTCAGTACGCGGCCGATGACCAGGGTGTGATCGCCTGCGGGCACCGTCTGCTCCGTGCGGCATTCGAGGGTGGCGAGTGCGCCGCCCACCAGAGGGGCACCGGCGGTCTCGCCGCGTACGTAGGGGATGTCTTCGAAGAGGAGACGGTCACTGATGCGGCCCTTCATCGCGAAGCGGCCCGCGATGTGGCGCTGGCTCTCGGACAGGACCGACACGGCCCACAGAGGTTGCTCCGCCAGCAGGTCGTCCATGCGGGAGCCCTCGCGCAGGCTGACCATGACCAGGGGTGGGTCGAGGGAGACGGACAGGAAGGCGGTCGCCGTCATGCCGACGTCCTCGCCGCCGGGGGCCGTGGGGTCGTCCGGGTCCAGCGGGGGCTCATGGGCCGTCACCAGGACCACGCCCGCCGCCAGGCGGGACATGGCGGCGCGGAACTCGTCGTTGCTCACCCCCACAGGATGAGGGGTGGGGAGGGTCTGGCTCTTCATGGTCAGGTCGGCAGCCACGCCTTCGACGCTAACTGCGGAGGCAGACGTTCCGCATCGGCCTCCAGGCCGAGGACGGACCTAGGACCGAGGTCGCGCCCTACGACGGGTCCGAGGTTCACGGGGGACCCGAGGGGGTCGCACCCCGCACCCCGCACCCCGCAGCCCGTAAGATCCTGCCGGGAGCCGGGAGCCGGGAGCCGGGAGCCGGGAGCCGGGAGCCGGGAGCCGGGAGCCGGGAGCCGGGAGCCGGGAGCCGGGAGCCGGGAGCCGGGAGCTGCCTGGCGGGGCAACGGCTTGGCAAAAGGCGGCAATCTGTCCCCGCCATAGCTCAAATTGGGCTCAACTCAGGGGCTCAAATCGCATCTCCCACCTGTGACTTGAGTCACAGGGCCCATATTTTGTTGACCCTGTGTACCGAGTGGGCAGCTCGCTGTGATTCAGTGACCGTGGCAATCGGACAGGCGTAGAGACGGCGCGGGCGCTGGGGTGCGACGGCACGACGGGGTGCGGGAGAAGCACGCAGCGGCGGCGGGATGTATCGACCGGCACCACTGCGGTGCGAGCACAGGACCTGACCAGCACGGGCAGCGGTATCCAGGAGCACGGCGGCAGTATCGAGCGGTACGGGTGGTGGTACCTGCCCGTACGGGAAGCAGTAGGTACCAGTTCGGGCAGTACGGGCAAGCGCGGAGACACAGGGGCTCAGAAGAAGCACGATCAGTCGGAAGAGTCGGAAGAGTCAGAGATACGGACACTGAGGACACTGAGGACGCTGCGGATCCTGGAGTTGCTGTCGAGGTCTCGGGGAGAGCGAGCATGGAGACCGAGTCGGAGCCGTACGTCCGTCTTGCGACCCTGCGGCAGCTGCATCAGGTGGTTGCGGACCTCAACACGGCCCGCAGCCTCGCGGACACGCTGCAGACCGTCGCCGACGGCGTGGTGAACGGGCTTGGCTATGAGCTGGCGTGCGTGAACCTCGTGCGCCCGGACGGCGATCTCGTCGTCGCCGCCTTCGCGGGCAATCCGGCCGCCGAGGCCCTCATCACCGGCCGTGTGGGCTCGCGCGAGTCCTGGGAGCGCCGCCTGACCATGGGCGAGGCCTGGGGCGCGCTGCGCTTCATCCCGTACACGGAGGGCTGGGTCCTCGACGAGGACGACGTGCCGCAGTGGTACACCGAGGGGCCCGAGCCGCGGTTCGAGGACGAGTGGCATCCTTCGGACCGGCTGTTCGCGCCGATGTACGCGACCGGGTCGTCGGGGGGCGAACTGATCGGTGTGATCTCCGTGGACCGGCCGCGCAACGGGCGGCGCCCCGGGGCGTGGGGGCGTGAGGCATTGCAGATGTACGCGTTCCAGGCGGCCATCGCCATCAGCAACGCGCGGTTGCGGGCCAATATGCAGCGGGCCCTGGTCCGGCTCGAGCGCGAGCAGCAGGCGCTGCGTGCCAGCGAGGAGAGCTTCCGGCAGGCCTTCGAGTACGCGCCGAGTGGCATGGCCATCGCCGAGATGGGCGGCGATCAGCACGGGCGGATCCTGCGGACGAACGACGCGTTGTGCCGGTTGCTGGGCCGTCCCGCGTCCGCGATGCGTCGTTACTCCTTCTCCGACCTCGTGCATCCCGAGGACATCGGTACGTTGCTGCGGACGTCGGCGGAGGGCGGGCGGGCCGAGTTGCGGTTCGGGCGGCGGGACGGGACGTACGTCTGGGTGTCGCTGCGGAACTCGGTGGTGGCCGATGCCGCGGACGGCCCGCGGTTCCTGCTCACCCACGTCGAGGACATCGAGGAGCGCAAGCGGCGTGAGTTGCAGCTCGCGCACCGTGCCTCGCACGACTCGCTCACCGGCCTGCCGAACTCCGCGGAGCTGCGGGCCCGGCTCAGCGCCCGTCTCTGTCGCAGGCCGCACGCGGGTCAGCCGTCCACGGTGGACTCGTTGGATGCGGCGTACGACAACAGTGGGCTGTATGCGCCGGGGTACGCCGGGGGCAACGGGCCCGGGCAGGGGGTGGGTGCGGACCCGCAGGGCGACGGTTACGACCACCATGTGCACACGATCGCCCCGCCGGAGGAGACCGTTCCGGACGACGGCACCAAGGGCCTCGCTGTCCTCTTCTGCGACCTGGACGGCTTCAAGTCGATCAATGACCGCTTCGGGCACCACACCGGTGACGCCGTCCTCATCGAGGTCGCTCGGCGGCTGACCAGCGGTGTCCGGGACGGGGACACGGTGGCGCGGCTCGGCGGTGACGAGTTCGTGGTGCTGGCCGACGGGCTCGGCAGGGCCGACGCGCAGGACCTGGCGGTGCGGCTGCGGAACGCGATCATCCCGCCGATCCGGGTGGACGGGCGGGCCGTGCGCGTCGGGGCCAGCTTCGGTATCGGATGGGCACATTGCGGGATGTCTGCGGACGAAGTGTTGCATTCGGCGGATCAGCGGATGTACGTCGAGAAGCGTTCGCGGGCCAAGCAGCATCGCCGGGCCGGGTGAGGGCCGAGAGCTGAGGGTCGCGGGCCGTCGGGCGGGCTCCGGGGGCGGGCGCGAGTGAACTCCCGTACGCGGTAGCGGAACCGGCGGTGGGTGCCGTGCGTGAGTCGGGGTGGGGCGGGCGGTCGCCGGACTCCGCGCCCGCGCACCCGTTGGATGTCCTGGATGAAGTCAACGCCACCGTGGGCGGTCACCCGGAACGGGTAGGCTCGCCCGCATCCGCGATGCGAGGGAGTGACCTGCGAATGACGCCCGGCAATAACGGCGAGCACACGTCGCGCGCGCCAGAGGGCGATGACGACCCGTTCGGCTATCTGTACGCGGACGGCCAGGCGGCCGGCGCGACACCGCCCTCCGGGAGCGGCGGGTACGGCTACCCCGGGCCGAGGTCGTACAACAACGTACGCGCGGTCGGTGAGCGGCGGCAGTACGGCCAGCAGGCCCAGGGCCACGCCGCCCAGCACCACACCCAGGGCGGCCACGCCCAGGGCGGCCACACCCAGGCTCCCGCGTACGGCTATCCGCCCGCCCAGACGCAGCAGCAGGCGTACGGGCAGCCCAACGCCCACTACGCCGCCCCGGAGGCGCAGCCGGGGGTCACCGCGCCGATGCGGCAGGCAGGTGGGCCCGGGGCGCCCGGGACGCACGGTCACGCGGGCGGCGGTGGCGGTCGCGGGCGGGGGCCCAACACCAGGGGTCTGCTGATCGGCGCCATCGCCGTGGTCGCCGTGGTGTCGCTCGGGATAGGTGCCGCGATGGTGTTCGGCGGCGGTGACGGGGACGACGGCGGGGACGAGGCGGGGCCGTCCCAGAACCAGTCGGTGTCCGAGGAGCCGAGCCCGACCGCGTCCAAGGACGACGGCAAGAAGCCCGAGGCCGAGCTGCCCGAGGCCGACGCCAAGGCCCTGAAGCTGGAGGGCGGCACCACCACCGCGTCCGACATCGAGGGCGCCCAGTCCGCGGGCGGGGTGTACGTGGCCGGTCTCGAGAAGCCCGGGGCGCAGGTGACCTGGACGGTGGACGGGATTCCCAAGAGCGGGGCCTATACCGTCTTCGTGGGGTACTCCGTGCCGGGCAAGGCGGCCGAGACGACGCTCGGGATCAACGGCACGCCGTCCGGCCGCAAGCTCAACATGGACAACTTCACCGGTGCCGGGGAGGGGGCGTGGGACAAGGGCTGGACGAAGACCTTCGCCTTCGTCCAGCTGAACAAGGGCACCAACACGATCTCCGTCTCCTGCCAGCAGGGTGACAAGTGCGACGCGGTCCTCGACCGGGTGTGGCTGAAGGCGGGGCACGTCAAGGAGTAGCGCCCCGGCGGGCGCGTCAGATCGTCAGGCGCAGGAAGCTCTCCACGACCCCGGCCATCGCCTCGCGGGCCGGGGTCAGGTACCTCCGGGGGTCGACGCCGGTGGGGTGGGCGGTGAGGTGGTCGCGTACCGCGCCGGTGAAGGCGGTGTTGAGGGCCGTGCCCACGTTGATCTTGGTCATGCCCGCGGTGATGGCCCGGCGGATGTCGGTGTCGGGGACGCCGCTCGAGCCGTGCAGGACCAGGGGGACGGGGACGGCCGCGCGCAGGGCCCCGATGAGGTCGTGGTCGAGGGCGGCGGTGCGTTCGGTCATGGCGTGGGAGGAGCCGACGGCGACGGCCAGGGCGTCGATGCCGGTGTCGGTGACGTAGGCGGCGGCCTCCGTCGGGTCGGTGCGGGCGCCGGGGGTGTGGGCGTCCAGCGGGGCCTCGCCCGCCTTGCCGCCGACCTCGCAGAGTTCCGCCTCCAGCCAGATGCCGCGCTCGTGCGCCCACCGCGCCGCGTCGGCGGTCTCCTTGACGTTCTCGGCGTACGTGAGCTTCGAGGCGTCGAACATCACCGAGCTGAAGCCCTCGGCGTGTGCGGCGCGCAGCAGGGCGGTGTCGGTGACGTGGTCGAGGTGGAGGGAGAGCGGGGCCGAGGAGGTGCGGGCCACGGCGGCGGTGGCGGCGAGCGCGGTGAGGCGCCCTCCGCGGAACTTCACGGCGTTCTCGGATATCTGGAGCACGGCGGCGGTGCCCGCCCGCTCGGCGCCGAGGGCGATGGCCTCCGCGTGTTCGAGGGTGATGACGTTGAAGGCGGCGATGCCGCGGCTGTGGGTGACGGCGTGGGCGACGAGTGCGCCGGTGGTGGTGAGTGGCATGCTGACCCCCTTCCCGGGCTTGCCGCACCCCGTTGAGCCGCGTCGGCGCCGTTGCCGCCCGCCGGGCTCACTGCGTGGGTGGCTCGGCGCCCGTCACGGTGACTTTCGGCAGGACGTCCTCGTACACCGCCGCGTCGAACTCGCCCGCCACGGGGGCGGCGACCGTGGCCGCCGACAGGGCGACCGCGTTCGACAGGCGGTCCGGCCAGGGGAGTTGGCGGACCAGGCCGGAGAGCAGGCCGGCGACGGCGGAGTCGCCGGCGCCGGTGGGGTTGCCGCGGATCGGGCCGGGCGGCCGGGCGCGCCAGGTGCCCTCCGGGGTGAGGGCGAGGAGGCCCTCGGCGCCGAGGGAGGCGACGACGGCGTGGGCGCCGCGGCGGCGGGCGTCGCGGGTGGCCCGGGAGGGCTCGTGGGCGCCGGTGAGTTCGGCGAGTTCGTCGGCGTTGGGCTTGACGATGTCGGGTCGGGCGGCGACGCCGCGGCGCAGGGGTTCGCCGCTGGTGTCGAGGAGTACGGGTACGGCGGCGGCGCGGGCGGCGCGTATCAGGACGGCGTAGGCGCCCACCGGCACGCCGGGCGGCAGGCTGCCGCACAGGGCCACGGCCCGCACGTCCTCGCCCCGCAGCAACTCCTCGTACGCGGCGAGGAATCCGGCCCACTCGGCGGGGGTGACGGTCGGGCCCGGCTCGTTGAGCTGGGTGGTGTCTCCGGTGCGGGTGTCCACGACGGCGAGGGTGCGGCGGGTGGCGCCCGCGACCGGGTACAGGCCGTCGGTGATGCCGGGGACGCGGGTCAGGTGGGCGCGCAGGGCGTGGCCGGTGGCGCCGCCCACGAAGCCGGTGACCGTCACGTCGTGGCCGAGGGCGGCGAGGACGCGGGCGACGTTCAGGCCCTTGCCGCCCGCGCGCTCGGTGACGTCGGTGACGCGGTGCGAGGCGTGCGGGGTGAGGACGGGGACCCGGTAGGTGAGGTCGAGGGCGGCGTTCGGCGTGACCGTGACGATCACTGCTTCACCCCCGGGACGACGGAACACGGAGCGGTGCGCTGCGTGCGGCTCTCGGGTTCTGATCATGCCAAAAAGACGGCGGTTGGCCCAGACTTCGGACCAACCGCCGCACCCGAAATGGTGCGTACGGGGGCGAGTGCCCCGCGGGGTGCCGGGTCAGGGCGCGGTGGGGTCGACGACCCACTCGCCCTTGCGCATCACGCCCTTGAGCGCGAACTCGGCGTCCAGGACCACGATGTCCGCGTCCTTGCCGGGCTCAAGGGAGCCGATGCGGTCGTACATGCCGAGGAGCTTGGCCGGGTTCGCGGAAATGGCGGCCACGACGTCGCCGACGGGCAGCTTGTCGACGGTCACCGAGCGCTGGAACGCCCGGTCCATGGTCAGCGTGGAGCCCGCGATCGAACCGCCCTCGGTGAGCCGGGCGACGCCGTCCTTCACCTCGACCTCGAGGGGGCCGAGGAGATAGGTGCCGTCCCCGAAGCCGGCCGCGTCCATCGCGTCCGTGATCAGGGCGACGCGGCCCGCGCCCGCGTGCCGGAAGGCCAGCTCGAAGGAGGCGGGGTGCAGATGCGTGCCGTCGTTGATCAGCTCGATGGTGATCCGCTCGTCCTCCAGGAGGGCGGCGATGGGGCCGGGGGCGCGGTGGCCGAGGCCGGGCATGGCGTTGTAGAGGTGGGTGGCGACGGTGGCGCCGGCGTCGATGGCTTCCTTCGTCTGCTCGTACGTGGCGTCCGTGTGGCCGATCGCGGCGATCACGCCGAGTTCGGCGAGGAGGCGTACGGAGTCGGTGCCGCCGGGGAGCTCGGTGGCGAGGGTGACCATGCGGGCCTGGCCGCGGGCGGCGTCGACGAGCTTGCGGACCTCCGCCGGGTCCGGGTGGCGCAGGAGTGCCTCGCTGTGCGCGCCCTTGCGGCAGGGGGAGATGAAGGGGCCCTCGAAGTGGATGCCGGCGATGTCGCCCTGCTCGGCGAGTTCGGAGAGCAGGCCCGCGCGCTGGGCGAGGGCGTCCATCTCGCCGGTGACGGTCGAGGCCACGACGGTGGTGGTGCCGTGCAGGCGGTGGGTCCGGACGCCGCGCAGGATGTCCTCGGCGGTGCCGCTGGTGAAGGACGCGCCGCCGCCGCCGTGGCTGTGGGTGTCGACGAAGCCGGGGACGAGCCAGTGGCCGGTCAGGTCGACCGCCTCGGCGTCCGCGGGAGCGCTCCCTCCGATGCGGCCGCCGTCCGTGACGATGACGCGGCCGTTGGGGACGGTCCCGGTGGGCAGTACCACCTGGGCACCGGCGAGAACCTTGCTGGGAGCCATCAGGTGGTTACCTCCGGGGAGTCGTGGGGGGTGATGGGGGTCGGGGGGCCGGTCGGGGCGGCGGGTCCGGTGCTTTCGGTGCTTCCGGTGCTTCCGGTGCTTCCGGTGCCTTCGGTGGCTCCGGTGCCTTCGGTGCTTTCGGTGGCTCCGGTGCCTTCGGCGGCTCCGGCGCCTCCAGCGCCTCCGGTGCCTTCCGCCGCTCCGGGTTGGAGAGCCGCCAGGAGGTCCCAGGCGAGCAGGCCCGCGCCCAGGCAGCCCGCCGCGTCGCCGAGTGCCGCGGGGACGATCTCGGGCAGCGTCTGGAACTGCACCACGCGGTCGGCGACGGCCGCGCGCAGCGGTGTGAACAAGGTTTCCCCGGCCTCGGCGAGGCCGCCACCGATGATCAGGGTGCGCGGGTCCAGGAGGGTGAGGGCCGTCAGGAGGCCGTCGGCGAGGGCGTCCACCGCGTTCTGCCAGACGGCCACGGCGCGCGGGTCGCCGGAGCGTACGGCCTTCGCGCAGTCCGCGGCGTCCGCGGTGGGGTCACCGCCGGCCTCCGCCCAGGCCTCGCTCACCGCGGACGCGGAGGCGAGGCGCTCCAGGCAGCCGCGCTGGCCGCAGCCGCAGGGCGGGCCGCCGGGGCGCACGACGATGTGGCCGATCTCGCCGGCCGAGCCGTGGGCGCCCGGTTCGATGGTGCCGTCGATGCCGATGGCGCCCGCGATGCCCGTGCCGAGCGGCACGAACAGGAAGCGGTCGGCGCCCTTGCCCGCGCCGAGGCGGCCCTCGGCGAGGCCGCCGGTGCGGACGTCGTGGCCGAGGGCCACGGGGATGCCGTCCAGGCGGGTGCTGAGGAGGTCGCGCAGCGGTACGTCGGTCCAGCCCAGGTTGGACGCGTACACCGCTGTGCCGCGGTCGGCGTCGACGATGCCGGGTACGGCCACGCCGGCCGCCGCGGCGGGTTCGCCCAGGTGGGTTACGCCGTGGGCGTGGAGGTCCGCGGCGAAGTCGAGGATCGACCGCACCACCGCTTCGGGGCCTCGGGTGCGGCCGGTCGGGCGGCGGGCCTCGTGGAGCAGGGTGCCGTCCGCCCCGACCAGGGCGGCCTTCATTCCTGTGCCGCCCACGTCCAGGGCGATGACATGTCTCACGGGGACAGTGTCGCGTGTGACCCCTTGAGAGGTCTAGTCCACATGTTCTGGCCCCTGGGCCTTGGGCTGGGCTTCTTTCCCCGCCTGGGGGTGGGTGGGGCCCTCGCGGGGCGCCCCAGGCCCGCCCCCTTCCCGTAACCGGGGGCTGCGCCCCCTGGACCCCCCTTTTCGGCACTCCGCGCCTCGTCCTCAAACGCCGGACGGGCTGGATGCCTCGCCGGGCGGTGTCAGGATCACGCTGCGTGTGAGGTTGCGGGGGTGGTCCGGGTCGTGGCCTCGGGACTCGGCCACAGTCACCGCCAGGCGTTGGGCGTGGACGAGGGCGGCCAGGGGGTCGAGGCCGGGGCCGGTGACGGCGATGGGGCCGTGGCGGTACTCCATCGCCGGGTACGCCTCCGTCCAGGCGCCGGACGCCTCCCGCATCTTCAGGGCGGCTTCGAGGGCGAGTCCGTAGGTCCAGCCGCGGCCGAGGAACGTCCACTGTTCGGCGCCGGTCACGTCGGCGGGCAGGGGAGCGGTGAGCGCTTCCTCGGCGTCGGCGGCCGCCTCCGCCACCGGCTTGACGCCGGGGATGTCGCCGAGCCCCGCCCGCAGGAACGGCCATGAACCAGGACGTACCGCACCCGGTCACGCGACCCGTTCGCCCGGCCGCGGCAGGCCGTCGAAGGTGCCGGCCGCGGTGGCCGCCCGCCGCCAGGAGTCGGGCTTGGTGGCTGTCTCTTCTGCGGTACGCGACATCCGCCAAGGCTCCTTGCCGGAGCGGGAGTTGCGGTCCGGGGTGGGGTGGTGCGGGTGCGGGGGAGTGCTCAGCAGGAGTACGTGGGCGCTGCAATAAGCCAAGGCCGTTGCAGAAGTGATACGCGCGTGGTGTAGACCTTGTAGCGGGACGCGGGGGAAACTCGCGGTTCGGCCAGGAACGACGAGGGTGGGAAACAGCAGTGCAGCGGCGCGTGACAGGTCTGACCGCGGCGGTGGCCGCGCTGAGCATGACGGCACTGCTCTCCGGCTGCGGCGGCGACTCCGGCGACTCCGGTGACGTCACCCTCAAGCTCGTGGCCGCCGACTACGGCGACTCCTCGGCGAACACCTCCAAGAAGTACTGGGACGAGCTGTCGAAGAAGTTCGAGGCCGAGCACCCGGGCATCAAGGTCGATGTGACCGTGCACGCCTGGACGGACGTCGACCGCGAGGTCAAGGAGATGGTGCAGGACGGGAACGCCCCCGACCTCGCCCAGATCGGCGCGTACGCCGACTACGCCGCGCAGGACAAGCTGTACAGCGCCGACGACCTGCTCTCCATCCCCACGCAGGCCGACTTCCTTGCCCCGCTCTCCAAGGCGGGCGAGGTGAACCGGGTGCAGTACGGCATGCCGTTCGCCGCGTCCACGCGCCTGCTGTTCTTCAACGAGAAGCTGTTCAAGAGCGCCGGCATCAAACCGCCGGAGAGCTGGGACGAGTTGCAGGCCGCCGCGCAGAAGCTGAAGGCGCGCGGCGTGAAGATCCCCTACGCGCTGCCGCTCGGCCCGGAGGAGGCGCAGGCCGAGACGATGCAGTGGCTGCTCAGCGGGGGCGGCGGCTACACCGACAACGTCGGCTCGTACGACATCGACGCCAAGCCCAATGTGACGACCTTCAAGTGGCTGAAGGACGAGCTGGTCGGCAAGGGCCTCACCGGTCCGACGCCGCCCGGCAAGCTGAACCGTGCCGAGGCCTTCGCGGCCTTCACCCGCGGTGACGTCGGCATGCTCAACGGGCACCCCACCCTGATGCAGATGTCCGCGAAGAAGGGCCTGAAGTACGGGATGGTGCCGATGCCCGGCATCGACGGCAAGGCCCAGTCCACGATGGGCGTCGCCGACTGGATGATGGCCTTCAAGCAGAACGGTCACCGCGAGGAGATCGGCGAGTTCCTCGACTTCGTCTACAGCACCGAGAACGTCCTCGACTTCTCGCGCGAGTACGACCTGCTGCCCGTCACGACGTCGGCGTCGCAGGCCATGGCGGAGAACAAGGAGGACTCGGCGAAGCTCGGCCAGTTCCTGGAGGAGCTGCCCGCCTCGCAGCTGTACCCGGTCGGCAAGACGTCGTGGGCGCAGGTGTCCGTGCAGGTCAAGAAGTACATCGGCAAGACCGTCGACGAGAACGGCAACCCGGAGGCCATCCTCGGCCAGATCGAGGCGAAGGCCGCCGCGGAGGAGAACGCGCAGTGACCCGGCGGCGGGGCCGGGGTTAGCGTGGTCGTCATGACGGACCACCCCGACGCCGGTGCGCGCGACGCTCCCGGTACGCCGGGTGCCCCCGGTGATCCCGGTACGCCCGGCGCTCCTGGAACGCACGGTGACCCCGGTACGCCCGACGCTTCCGGAACGCCGGGTCCGCCCAGTGATCCCGGCGCTCCCGGCACGCCCGGTACGCCCGCCGCGGCGGACGACGCGCGGCCCGCTTCCGGTGCGCTCTCCGGCCGGGCCGAGGCGGTGCTCGCCCTGGAGCGGCGCAACTGGGCCGGGCCCGGCGCCAAGGAGCGGGCAGTCCGGGAGGAGCTGGGGCTCGCCCCGGTGCGCTACTACCAGATCCTGAACGCGCTGCTCGACGACGAGCGTGCCCTGGCCCACGATCCGGTCACCGTGAACCGGCTGCGGCGGGTCCGCGAGGCGCGGCGCGCCGAACGTTAGGGCTAAGGTCTGGCCTATGGGTGACCCGACGTACTGCCTGCCGCAGCCGCTGACGCCCGCCGGGCGCGACGGCCTCGCCGCGATCCTGGCCCGGCCCGAACGCGCCGTGATCGCCCTCGACTTCGACGGCACGCTCGCGCCGATCGTGCCCGACCCCGAGCAGGCGCGGGCGCACCCCGGCGCGGTGCCCGCGCTCGCCGCGCTCGCGCCCGAGGTGCGTTCCGTGGCCGTCGTCACCGGCAGGCCCGCCGGGGTCGCCGTGCGGCACGGCGGGCTCGCGGGGGTTCCCGGCCTCGAACACCTCGTCGTCCTCGGGCACTACGGGGCCGAGCGCTGGGACGCCGTCAGCGCGACCGTGCAGGCCGCCGAGCCGCATCCCGGGGTGGCGGGGGCGCGGGCGGAGCTGCCGGGGTTCCTGGACGCGATCGGGGCGTGGCGCGGGACCTGGATCGAGGAGAAGGGGCGGGCCGTCGCCGTGCACACGCGGCGGGCGCGGGATCCGCAGGCGGCGTTCGAGGAGTTGCGGGGGCCGCTCGGGGAGCTGGCCGCTCGGCACGGGTTGATCGTCGAGCCGGGGCGTCTGGTGCTCGAGCTGCGGCCGCCCGGGGTCGACAAGGGGGTCGCCCTGGTCGACTACGTACGGGAGGTGGGTGCCGAGTCCGTCCTGTACGCGGGGGACGACCTCGGGGACCTGCCCGCGTTCGCCGCCGTCGAGAAGTTGCGGTCGGACGGGGATGTGCAGGGGCTGCTGGTGTGCAGTGGCAGTGCGGAGGTCACTGAGCTGGCCGATCGTGCCGACCTCGTCGTCAACGGTCCCGCCGCCGTGGTCGCCCTCCTGGCGGGCCTGGCCGACCGGCTGTCCTGACCTGCCCCGGCCGTCGGTCCTTCCTCGCTGCACTCCCCGCCGTTCCGCCCCTGGCGGACCAGCTGCCCACACCGGGAGACAAAGGGTGGGTGGGTGGGGAAAATCCGCCGTGGAGCGGCGGGTCAGGGCAGGTACAGGCCCGGGCTAGGCCGAAGGCGTCAAGGCGTGGAGTTGGTCCAGGAACCACTGGGCCGGAGGGAGCGCCGTGGCAGCGGCGGCAAGGCGCTTGGTGCGCTCCGCCCGCTCCTCGACGGGCATCACGAGCGCTTCGTGGAGCGCCGCGGCCGTCCCCGAGACGTCGTACGGGTTCACGGTGATCGCGTCCTCGCCCAGCTCCGCGTGCGCCCCCGCCTCCCGGGACAGGACGAGCGCGCACCCCTCGTCGGAGACGACGGGCACCTCCTTGGCGACCAGGTTCATGCCGTCCCTGATGGGGTTGACGAGGGCGACGTCGGCGAGCCGGTACGCGGCGAGGGAGCGCGCGAAGTCGTCCTTGACGTGCAGGACGACGGGCGTCCAGTCGGCGGTCCCGTACGCGGAGTTGATGGACTCGGCGACACGCGAGACCTCCGCGGTGTAGTCGCGGTACACCGCGAGGTCCTGCCGCGAGGGGTAGGCGAACGCCACGTGCACCACCCGCTCGCGCCACTCCGGCCGGTCGTCGAGGAGCTGGCGGTAGGCGTGCAGGCCGCGCACGATGTTCTTGGACAGCTCGGTGCGGTCCACCCGGACGATGGCCTTGCGGGCCGCCCCCGAGGCGTCCGTGCCGATCTGCTCCCGCAGCGTCACAAGGCGTTCCTCGACGTCGTCCCGGCGCGACCGCTCCCGCAGGAAGTCCGCGTCGGCCCCGAGCCCGTGCACGCCGACGCGCGTGCCCGTCGTACCGCCGAGGAGCGCCACGCAGCAGTCGGTGAAGGCGTCGGCCCACCGCCCGGTGAGGAACCCGAGCCGGTCCGCGCCGAGCATCCCGCGCAGGACCTGCTCGGCGATGTCGTCGGGCAGCAGCCGGAAGTAGTCGACGGGCGCCCAGGGCGTGTGCGAGAAGTGGCCGATGCGCAGGTCATCACGGAGCTCGCGGAGCATGCCGGGCACCAGCGTCAGGTGGTAGTCCTGGACGAGGACGGCCGCGCCGGGCGCCGCCTCCCGCGCGAGGGCCTCGGCGAAGGCCCGGTTGTACGTCTCGTACGCGGCCCACTGCGCCCGGAACTCGGGACCGAAGGCGGGTTCGAGCGGTGTCTGGTACAGCATGTGGTGCACGAACCACAGCACGGAGTTCGCGATGCCGTTGTACGCGTCGGCGTGCACGGCGGCGTCGATGTCGAGCATGCGCACACCGGGCTCGCCGACCCCGCGCCGCACGGCCTCCCGGTCGCCGTCGCCGAGCGCCGAGCACACCCACAGGGCGTCGGCGTCGTCACCGATGGCGCTGAGCCCGGAGACGAGGCCGCCGCCGCCGCGTTTGGCGTCGAGCGTCCCGTCGTCGCCGAGGGAGTACGTCACCGGGCCGCGGTTCGACGCGACGAGGACCTGGGCGGCTGCGTGCTCGGAGACCATGTGGCGAACCTAGCCGCTGACGGAAACGCTCAAACGTGCGGGCGGCCGACGTCACATCCCCGTCGGGTCCGCCGGGGCGGGCCGCGCCGAGAATTGCCTGCTCAGGCCACCCTGCGCCGCGCGTACTCCGCGACCTGGGCCATCGGTGGCCGCTCCTCGGTGTCCACGGGGTGCGTCCGCGGCTCGAAACCGTGCTCGCCCCGGACGAACTGGGTCAGCTCGGGGCGTACGAGATGGGCGCGGGCGAGCCGCAGCTGCGCGGTGCGGTAGATCGCCGCCGCCATCCGTCCGAGGGCCTGCCCGTCCTGGTGGCGGTGGACGCGTACGCCGACGTCGACCTGCGCGAGGGCGTCGAGGCCCGCGGTGTGCAGCGCGTCCACGAGCAGACCGAGCTCGACCCCGTACCCGACGGGGAAGGGCAGGCGTTCCAGGAGCGACCTGCGGGCCGCGTACTCGCCGCCGAGCGGCTGCACGAACCCGGCGAGCTGCGGCCAGTGCATGTTCAGGAGGGGGCGCGCCATCAGCTCGGTGACCCGGCCGCCCTGTCCGGCCGCCGTGCCGAGGGGGCGGTCGTACATCGCCTTCACGAAGTCCACGTCGGGCTCGGTGAGGAGCGGCCCCACGATGCCGGAGACGAAGTCCGCCGAGAACTCCTTCAGGTCCGCGTCGACGAACGCGACGACGTCACCGCGGGTGACCAGGAGGGACCGCCACAGGACCTCGCCCTTGCCGGGCAGCGCGGGCAGGCGCGGCAGGATCTCGTCCCGGTGCACGACCCGGGCGCCGGCGGCCGCGGCGACCTCCGCCGTGCGGTCGCCCGAACCGGAATCGATCACCACCAGTTCGTCGACCAGCGGTGTCCGCTCCATCAGCGCGCGGCGAATCTCGGCCACGATGGCGCCGACGGTCCCCTCCTCGTCGAGAGCGGGCAGCACCACGCTCACCGAGGTGCCCGCTGCCCGTTTGGCGGCCAGGAGGGCGGAGGGCGGGCGGTCGGCGACGGACCAGGAACGCCTGCTCAGCCAGCGCTCGACCTCTTCCAGCACGCGCGGTCCTCCCGATTGTGATCCATCTCGCGCTACGGACGACTATCTCAAGCGTCCAGGGCTTCGGTTACAGTCTTGGACAACGCGCATGACCATCGCACGTCGGTGGCCGTCGCGTCACAAATGCCCCGGGCGTTCTGCGCCCGGCGCCATACCGCTCATCCAGAGGGGCAGAGGGATACGGCCCGTTGAAGCCCCGGCAACCACCCAGTCGGTCTCGTACGCGATCCATCGGATCCGGCGTCGCGAGGCTCCCGGCTCGGGAAGGTGCCAATTCCGTCTCGCGGCGAGATGCGTCGCGAGGAAGATGAGGAGAAAGGGCCTCGCCTCCATGGCTGTGCAGACTGTCGAAACCTCCCCCGCCGCCGGCGCCACCGCCGCCACCGGGACTCCCGCCGTCGATCTCGGGCCCGCGTCCGGCCTCTCCTGCCGCGAGTGCGGAACCCGCTTCGACCTCGGTCCGATCTTCGCCTGCGCCGAGTGTTTCGGACCGCTCGAAGTCGCCTACGACCTGCCGCTCGGCGACCCGGAGGCCCTGCGCAGGAAGATCGAGTCCGGTCCGGCCAACATCTGGCGCTACGCCCCGCTGCTGCCGGTCCCCGCCGACGTGGCCGACAAGCCGAACCTCAACCCGGGCTGGACCAAGCTCGTCAAGGCCGACAACCTCGCCCGTGAGATCGGTGTCGAGCCGGGGAGGCTGTTCGTCAAGGACGACTCGGGCAACCCCACGCACTCCTTCAAGGACCGCGTCGTCGCCCAGGCCCTCGAAGCCGCCCGCGCCTTCGGCTTCACCACCCTGTCCTGCTCCTCCACGGGCAACCTCGCGGGGGCCGTGGGCGCCGCCGCCGCCCGTGCGGGCTTCCGCTCCTGCGTGTTCATCCCGCACGACCTGGAGCAGGGCAAGGTCGTCATGGCCGCGGTGTACGGCGGTGAGCTCGTCGGCATCGAGGGCAACTACGACGACGTGAACCGTTTCTGCTCCGAGCTCATCGGCGACCCGCTCGGCGAGGGCTGGGGCTTCGTCAACGTCAACCTGCGGCCCTACTACGGCGAGGGCTCCAAGACCCTCGCGTACGAGATCTGCGAGCAGCTGGGATGGGTGATCCCCGACCAGCTCGTGATCCCCATCGCCTCCGGCTCCCAGCTCACGAAGATCGACAAGGGTCTGAAGGAGCTGATCGCGCTCGGCCTGGTCGAGGACAAGCCGTACAAGATCTTCGGTGCCCAGGCGGAGGGCTGCTCGCCGGTGTCGGCGGCGTTCAAGGCCGGGCAGGACGTGGTCCGCCCGCAGAAGCCGAACACCATCGCCAAGTCGCTCGCCATCGGCAACCCGGCCGACGGGCCCTACGTCCTGGACATCGCGCGGCGCACCGGCGGCGCGGTGGAGGACGTCGACGACGAGCAGGTCGTCGACGCGATCAAGCTTCTCGCCCGCACGGAAGGGATCTTCGCCGAGACGGCGGGCGGGGTGACCGTGGGGGTCACCCGGAAGCTGGTCGAGGCGGGGCTGATCGATCCTTCCCTCACCACCGTCGTGCTCAACACCGGGGACGGTCTGAAGACGCTTGACGCTGTCGCTGAGACTTCGCAGGTCACGGCGACCATTCCGCCGAGCCTCGACGCGTTTCGCTCCGCCGGGCTCGTCGGTCGGACGCCGTAGGGCCTGATCGTCGTCGCCGACGGGCGGCCGTGGTCCGTCCGCGCGCAGTTCCCCGCGCCCCTTCCAGGGGCGCCCCACTCCCCGTCCCTCAGAGGTGAACCCCATGAGCGTCAGCGTTCGCATCCCCACCATCCTTCGTACCTACACCGGTGGCCAGGCCGAGGTCGTCGCCGAGGGGGGCACCCTCGGTGAGGTCATCGCCGATCTGGAGAAGAAGCACACCGGGATCGCCGCCCGGGTCCTGGACGACCAGGGCAAGCTGCGGCGGTTCGTGAATGTGTACGTCAACGACGACGACGTGCGGTTCGAGCAGGGCCTGGAGACGGCCACGCCGGACGGCGCGGGCGTCTCGATCATCCCGGCCGTCGCCGGCGGCTGCTGACCGGCACGCGGCGTCACCGGTGTTGCCCCCTCCGCGAGAGAAGCGGAGGGGGCAATTCTGTGTGATTGAGCGCGGTACAGTTGGGAATGGAGCTTCGATTCCCGCCCCGGGCGGTGCCCGGCGGATAGGCGAAGTCGGCCTCGGGCCGACAAGAAGCAGCCAAAGTGCCCGGCCCATTCAAGCCTTATGTGGCTTTTGCCCGGCCCGACTTGCCCTGAACTCCGATGAATTCTCCGCATATCGGAGAACAGTCCTGCCCAGAATTCTCGTCCGATTGACCTGTTGCAGACGGCAGTTGGACAGATACATTCAGCCGCGGTCGACGCGTTCCGGCGCACACCCCCAACCCGTAGGGGGTGAGGTCTGACCCGGGTCCGCGAAGTGCGGTCCTGCGCAAGGGCCAGTAATAGGGGAGTTAGGCATGGCTCAGGGCACCGTCAAGTGGTTCAACGCGGAGAAGGGATATGGCTTCATCGCGGTCGACGGTGGTGCGGATGTTTTCGTCCACTACAGCGCGATCCAGATGGACGGCTACCGCACCCTGGAAGAAGGTCAGCGAGTGGAGTTCGAGATCTCGCAGGGCCAGAAGGGTCCGCAGGCGGACATGGTCAAGCTCGCCGTCTAGCTCGGCGCGACCGACCACCGAGGCAAGCATCGTGAGGGGCTCGTATCCCATGGGGGTACGGGCCCCTCGCGTGTGCCCGCGCGCCCGCGGACGAGTCCGGAGCGCTCCGGGGATCCGGGAGAGGCGCTTGCACTCGCAGGGGCCGAGTGCTAATCATTGGCGTTAGCACTCTACGAGTGAGAGTGACAGAACTTGGATCGGGTCGGTGAGGTCCGCAGGCCGGGTGGGGCAAGGAACCACACGGCACGCAGGCCGTCCGTCGCGGGCGCCAGCACGGTCCGTTTGCTTTTCCACCCCGTCCGGGAGGACCACTTCACATGGCCAAGATCATCGCGTTCGACGAGGAGGCACGGCGCGGCCTCGAGCGCGGCATGAACCAGCTCGCCGACGCCGTCAAGGTGACCCTGGGCCCCAAGGGTCGCAACGTCGTCCTCGAGAAGAAGTGGGGCGCCCCCACGATCACCAACGATGGTGTGTCCATCGCCAAGGAGATCGAGCTCGAGGACCCGTACGAGAAGATCGGCGCCGAGCTGGTCAAGGAGGTCGCGAAGAAGACGGACGACGTCGCCGGTGACGGCACGACGACCGCGACCGTCCTCGCCCAGGCGCTCGTCAAGGAAGGCCTGCGCAACGTCGCGGCCGGCGCCAACCCGATGGCCCTCAAGCGCGGCATCGAGAAGGCCGTCGAGGCCGTCTCCGGCGCCCTGCTCGAGCAGGCCAAGGACGTGGAGACCAAGGAGCAGATCGCCTCCACCGCCTCCATCTCCGCCGCCGACACCCAGATCGGCGAGCTCATCGCCGAGGCCATGGACAAGGTCGGCAAGGAAGGCGTCATCACCGTCGAGGAGTCGCAGACCTTCGGTCTGGAGCTCGAGCTCACCGAGGGCATGCGCTTCGACAAGGGCTACATCTCGGCGTACTTCGCCACCGACATGGAGCGTATGGAGGCGTCGCTCGACGACCCGTACATCCTGATCGTCAACTCCAAGATCTCCAACGTGAAGGACCTCCTTCCGCTCCTGGAGAAGGTCATGCAGTCGGGCAAGCCGCTGCTGATCATCGCCGAGGACGTCGAGGGCGAGGCCCTGTCCACGCTGGTCGTCAACAAGATCCGCGGCACCTTCAAGTCCGTCGCCGTCAAGGCCCCTGGCTTCGGCGACCGCCGCAAGGCCATGCTCGGCGACATCGCCATCCTCACGGGCGGCACGGTCATCTCCGAGGAGGTCGGCCTCAAGCTGGAGAACGCCGGTCTCGACCTGCTCGGCCGCGCCCGCAAGGTCGTCATCACCAAGGACGAGACGACCATCGTCGACGGCTCCGGTGAGAGCGACCAGGTCCAGGGTCGCGTCAACCAGATCCGCGCCGAGATCGAGAACAGCGACTCCGACTACGACCGCGAGAAGCTCCAGGAGCGCCTGGCGAAGCTCGCGGGCGGCGTGGCCGTCATCAAGGCCGGTGCCGCCACCGAGGTGGAGCTCAAGGAGCGCAAGCACCGCATCGAGGACGCCGTGCGCAACGCCAAGGCGGCCGTCGAGGAGGGCATCGTCGCCGGTGGTGGCGTGGCCCTGCTCCAGGCCTCCTCGGTCTTCGAGAAGCTGGAGCTCGACGGCGACGAGGCCACCGGTGCCGCCGCTGTGAAGCTGGCCCTGGAGGCCCCGCTGAAGCAGATCTCCGTGAACGCCGGCCTCGAGGGTGGCGTCATCGTGGAGAAGGTCCGCAACCTCACCCCGGGTCACGGCCTGAACGCCGCGAACGGCGAGTACGTGGACATGATCGCCGAGGGCATCATCGACCCGGCGAAGGTCACGCGTTCCGCGTTGCAGAACGCCGCGTCCATCGCCGCGCTGTTCCTCACCACCGAGGCCGTCATCGCCGACAAGCCGGAGAAGGCCGCTGCCGCGGGCGCTCCGGGCGGCATGCCGGGCGGTGACATGGACTTCTGATCGGCCCCCGTGGTTGATCGGCTGTCCTGAAGCCGTACGGCTTTCCCGAGCTGTACGAAGGGGCGGTGCCCTCCGCGAGGAGGGTGCCGCCCCTTTGGCGTGCCCGGGGCGGAATGAGGTGGTCCGGTGCGCTGTTGACGGATGCGGAGGATGCCTCCGTTCCATCCGTGACCGATTCTCTGAGGAGCTCATTCATGGCCCCCCTCTCCGTCCCCGCGGACCGTGCCTCCGCGGACCGTGCCCCCGCCGACCGCGCCGCCGCGGTCCTGTCCCGGCCCTTCACCCTCGGCGGGCTCACCGTTCCGAACCGGATCGTGATGGCGCCGATGACCCGGAACTTCTCCCCCGACGGGGTGCCGGGTGCGGACGTGGCCGCCTACTACGCCCGGCGGGCCGCCGCACAGGTCGGACTGATCATCACCGAGGGCACCTACGTCGGCCACGAGTCGGCGGGCGAGAGCGACCGCGTCCCGCGGTTCCACGGCGCGGAGCAGCTCGCGGGTTGGGCGAAGGTCGTGGACGCCGTGCACGCGGCGGGCGGGAAGATCATGCCGCAGCTGTGGCACATCGGCATGGTGCGCCGCGCGGGCCTGCCCCCGTTCGCGGACGCCCCCGCGGTCGGCCCCTCCGGGCTGCGCCTCGACGGCACCGAGGGCACCGGCAAGGCGATGACGCGCGCCGACCTCGACGCCGTGATCGGGGCGTTCGCCGAGGCCGCTGCCGCCGCCGAGCGCATCGGCTTCGACGGCGTCGAACTGCACGGCGCGCACGGCTACTTGCTCGACCAGTTCCTGTGGGCGGGCACCAACCGCCGTACGGACGCGTACGGCGGCGACCTGGTGGCCCGCACGCGGTTCGCGGCGGAGATCGTGGCCGCCGTGCGCGCGGCCGTCGCCCCGGACTTCCCTGTCGTCCTGCGCTACTCCCAGTGGAAGGCCGACGCCTACGACGCCCGCATCGCCGACACCCCCGCCGAACTCGACGCCCTCCTCTCCCCGCTCGCCGCGGCCGGCGTGGACGCCTTCCACGCCTCGACGCGCCGCTACTGGCTGCCCGAGTTCGACGGCTCCGAGCTGAACCTGGCGGGCTGGACGAAGAAGCTCACCGGCAAGCCGGTCATCACCGTCGGCTCGGTCGGCCTCGACGGCGACTTCATGCGCGCCTTCCAGGGCGAGGGCGCTCCCGTCAAGGGAATCGACAACCTCCTCGACCGCCTGGAGCGCGACGAGTTCGACCTCGTCGCCGTCGGCCGCGCCCTCCTCGCGGACCCGCGGTGGGCGGCGAAGGTCCTCGGCGGGGCCTTCGACGAGCTGTCGTCGTACGACCCGGAGGCGCTGGCGACGCTGCGCTGACCCGGGGTCGGGGGAGCCGACGGGGCGGGGCGGGCGGGACCCTTGCGGTCCGCCCGCCCCGCTCGTGCGTTCGGGGGCGGCCGGGGGACCGCTGAGGCTTTCGAAAAAACTTCGGGGAGGGTGTCAACCGGATCGGACGCCGCGGGCCTAGAGAAGGTGTACCGACCAGAGGGGGAGCACGTCATTGACCGCTGAGGAATTCGAGGAGTTCTACGCCCACGCGGTCAGACGGCTCACCGGACAGCTCTATGTGATGCTCGGCGACCTGCACGAGGCGCAGGACGTCGTGCAGGAAGCCTTCGTCAAGGCCTGGAGCAGGCGGGGGCGGCTGCGGCGCGAGGCCGCGCCCGAGGCCTACGTACGGACCGTGGCCTGGCGGCTCGCGCTGCGCCGCAGGCAGGGGCTCTTCCGGGCCGAACGGGCCTGGCAGCGGCACGGCGGGCCCGGTGCCGCCGACGCGCCCGACCCCGGTGCGGTCGTCCTGGTCGAGGCGCTCAAGGAACTGTCCCCGCAACAGCGCAGGACCGTGGCCCTGCGCTACGTGTGCGATCTGTCCGTCGAGCAGATCGCCCACGAGACGGGCCTGTCCACCGGCACGGTCAAGACCCATCTCTCCCGTGGCAGGGCCGCGCTCGCGCCCCGACTGCGGGACCTCTCCACGCAGGAGGCGCACGGTGGCTGAGCAGCCGCGCGACGGGCACCCCGGTTCCGGGGGCCACTTCGACCACCGGCTCCCCGGTTCCGGGGGGTGCCCCGACGACGACATCGTTCTGGCGGCCGCGCTCCGGGGCCTCGCGGGGCAAGGGCGCGGGCTCGCCGCCCCCGTGGCCGCCGTGGAGATCACCCGGCGTGGTGATCGTGTCCGGCGGCGCCGGTTCGCCGTGCTCGCGGCGGCCGCCGTCGTGGTCTTCGGCGGGGTGAGCGGGGGGCTGGTCGCGGTTGCCGGGCCGGGGGAGGGTGTGCGGCCCGCCGGGCGTACGGATGGGCCCGGGCCTCGGCCCGCGCCGTCCTCCGGGGACTCGCCGGGGCCCACCGCGGTGCCGTCCGCGTCGGTGCCGCCGCCGCCCTCGTCCGGGCCGCCGCCGTCCTCGGCCGCGCCGCCGCCCACCGCTACGGCCACGGGGGGGCTGCCGCCCACCGCTACGGCTACCGGGGGGGCGCCGCCCACCACCGCTTCTGCCGGGGGCGGGGGCGGGCGGACGTATCCGCCCGCCGGGGGGCCGGAGTCGTCGTAGGGGGACCCCCCCGGCTGGCGCGGCACCCCTTCGGGGGCTGCGCCCCCGGACCCCCCTGTCGGTCTGAACGGCCTCGTCCTCAATCGCCGGACGGGCTGTGACTGCCCGCCGGTGGCCTTGAACTGCCCGCCGGAAGTGCCGGGGGCGGGCTGAAGCGTTCCGTGTGTCGAAAGGGAGAATCAGCCATGCCTACGGCCGCCCCCTCCCGTCCGGTACGGACGGCCCCCGTGCCCCCCGCGGGGGCGTCGCCGTGGCGGTGGCGGGTCGGGGGTGGTGACCGGGAGGTGCTGCTCGTCTATCTGTGCACGCGGGTCGGGCTGTGGCTCACCGCCTACTGCGGGGCGCAGTTGTTCCCGCGCGACCCGGAGGCGCGGCACGGGGCGCCCGTGCTCGGTGTGTGGGAGCAGTGGGACTGGGTGCACTTCCAGCACATAGCGGAGCACGGCTACGGCCGTGCCACCGACGCCGTGCCGGGGTTCGCCAACGAGGAGGCCTTCTTCCCCGGGTTCCCGCTGCTGCTGCGGGCGGTGCACGCGGCGGTGCCGCACTGGGGCGCGGCAGGGCTGCTGATCTCCCTGGTGAGCGGGGCCGTCGCGGTGCTCGCGCTGGCCCGCATCGCGGGGGCCACCGGCGGTGCGGGGGCGGCGGGCGGGCGGCGCGCGGTGCTGCTCGTCCTGCTCTCGCCGTGCGCGGTCTTCCTCGCCGCCGGGTACACGGAGTCCCTCTTCCTCGCGCTCGCCCTGCCCGCCTGGCTGGCCGCGCTGCGGGGCCGCTGGGCGCTCGCCGCCGTGCTCGCCACGGCCGCCACCGCCGTCCGGGTCAGCGGACTCTTCCTCGCGGCCGCCCTGGCCGTGCAGTTCGCGGTGGGCGTCGGCGCCCGCCCCGCGGACCGGCGCCTGCGCGCGCTGCCGTGGCTGGCCCTGCCCGCGCTCCCCGCCCTCCTGTACACCTGGTACCTGCACGCACTCACCGGTGACTGGATGGCCTGGAAGCACGCCCAGGAACGCGGCTGGAACCGGGAGTTCCACGCGCCGTGGGAGGCGTGGGCGCACACCTGGCGGGCCGCCTTCGACGGCGGCTACCGCTCCGGGTACTCCCTGATGTTCGCGGCCGAACTCCTCGCCATGCTCGTCGGCCTCGCCCTCCTCGCCGTCCTCCTGCGCCGCCGCCGCTGGCCGGAGGCGACCTACATCGCCCTGAGCCTCTGGGCGCTCGGGACCTCGTACTGGTACATGTCGCTGCCCCGGGCCACCCTCCTGTGGTGGCCTCTGTGGGCGCTTCTCGCGGCCTGGTCGCTGCGTCGCGCCTGGGTCACGAACGCCCTTGTGGGCGTGCTCGCGCCGCTGACCACGGTGTTCGCCCTCGCGTTCACCACGGGACGCTGGGCCGGGTGAGGGGCGGCCACCGCTTCCTCACTCGGTACGGGACTTCTCCAGGGCCGCGCGCAGGTGGCCGTCGGACTCGGTGAGCAGGCGGGCGGCCGTGGGGCCGTCCACCGAACCGAGGAGGGTGAGGATCGCGTTCTTCACCTCGCCGTCGGTGGCGGCCAGCGCGGCCTCGATCTCCGCGTCACCGGCGCCGGTGGCGAGGGCGACGATGCGGCGGGAGCGGGCCTGGAGCTTCTCGTTGGAGGCGCGCACGTCGACCATGAGGTTCCCGTACGTCTTGCCGAGCCGGATCATCGTGATCGTCGACAGCATGTTGAGGACGAGCTTCTGGGCCGTGCCCGCCTTCAGGCGGGTGGAGCCGGTGAGGAGCTCGGGGCCGACGACGACCTCGATGCCGTGCTCGGCGGCGGCGGCGAGGGCGCTGCCGGCGTTGCAGGACAGGCCGATCGTCAGGGCGCCCCGGGCGCGGGCGTGCGCCACCGCGCCGACGGCGTAGGGCGTACGGCCGGACGCGGAGACGCCGACCACCGTGTCGTCGGCGGTCAGGGCGAGGGAGTCCAGGTCCCGCGCGGCCAGGTCCTCGCGGTCCTCGGCGCCCTCGACCGCCGTCACCAGGGCGCTCGGGCCGCCCGCGACGAGGCCCACGACGTCACCGGGGTCGGTGTTGAACGTCGGCGGGCACTCGGAGGCGTCGAGCACGCCGAGGCGTCCCGCGGTGCCGGCACCCGCGTAGATCAGCCGGCCGCCGCGGGCCATGCGCTCGGCGGTGGCGTCGATCGCCGCGGCGATGCACGGCAGCTGCGCGGCGACGGCCGCGGGGACGCCCGCGTCCTCGCCGTTCATGATCCGCGCGATGTCCGACGTCGGCAGCCGGTCGATCTCGGACAGCTCGGGCCGGAACGCCTCGGTGGTGAGGGACTCCAACTGGGCCCGGAGTTCGCCGTAGCCGTCTGTGGTGGAGGTCATGGGGTGATGGCTCTTTCACGATGCGATGTGAGGTCGAGGACTTCTGGCACTGACTACGACTGACGGTCCCACCCCCGCCCGGTGGCATTTTCAGCCCGTCCGGCGTTTTAGGACGAGGCCGCAGGCCGATAGGACGGCACCCTCGGCCAACGGGACGTCACCGCCCGACAAAGGCGCCCCCGCCAGAACTGTGGCGGTGCGCGAGCGCCTCGTAGGAAGCGGCGAGGGCAGGCGCAGCGGTCTCGTACGTACGCTGCGCCACCCCCACGAACAGGCAGTCCACGACGAGGAGCTGACTGGTCCGCGAGGACATCGCGGCGGGCCGCAGCTCGCTCTCGCGCGCGGTGGACGTGGTCAGTATGTGGTCGGCGTACTGGGACACCAGGCCGTCGGGGCGCCCGGTGACCGCGATCGTCGTCGCCCCGTGCTCGAAGGCGACGCGCAGCGGCTCGATGACGTCGCCCGTGGACCCGGAGTGGGTGATGGCGATCGCCACGTCCTTCGCGCGGAGCGTCACCGCGGTGGTGACGGCGAGGTGCGGATCGGAGTGGGCGTGCGCGACGTGGCCGATGCGCAGGAGCTTCTGGGCGAGGTCCTGGGCGACGAGCCCGGACGCGGCGACGCCGTACACCTCCACGCGGCGGGCGACGGCCAGCGCGCCGACGGCCGCGCCGAGCTGCACGGTGTCGAGGCCCGCGGCCGTGTCGGCGAGGGTCTGCTGCTCGTCGTACGCCAGTTTCGCCACGACGTCCGCGATGGGGTCGTCGACGGCGATGTCGGCGGTGACGGCGGGCGCACGGCCCGACTGCTGCTGGGCGGCGAGGCCCGCGAGGGCCAGGCGCAGGTCGCGGTAGCCGGGGTAGCCGAGGAGGCGGGCGGTGCGGACCACCGTGGCCTCGCTGGTGCCGGTGAGCTCCGCGAGGCCGGTGACCGTGAGCGCGGCACACCCCGCCGGGTCACCGGCGACGGCCTCGGCGACCCGCTGCATGGAGCGGGTCATCGACGGGGCGAGGGTGCGGACCTTGGCCGCGAGGGCGGCCGGGGCCGGAGGTGCGCCACCCGCGAAAGTTTCCTTCACGTCTGGGGTCACCCTTGAAAGATATTTTCGGTTCGGGAGCGGGTCAAGACTCGCGACCGCGTCGGCTCACGGGTGCGCGGCGGCCCGACCGGGCCCGCGGGCGCGCTCGGGCGAGGGCGCACAATGGCTGTATGGACTCCTCCGCATCCTCCGTCCCCGTGGGCCCCCTGGAGCGGGCGCTGCACGCCGCCCGCGCGCTGGTCCTCGCCGACCTGGTCGCGGACGAGGTGGCAGAGCCCGGCGTGGTCTCCCTCGTCGAGGACTCGGTGGCGCAGCGGCGCTGGTGGGTCGAGCAGTGGCCCGAGGGCGCCGAGTACGTCGCCGGGCTCGTCGCCCAGGACGTGCAGGACGCCCTCCTGGAGCGCTACGGGCGGTGGCCGCTGTGCCCGGTGTGCGGTTCGGGTGATCCGCACGCGCTCGACGTGGAGCCCGAGTTGGGCGCGGACCCGCACTGGGTGTGCGGGAAGGCGGGTGTCGTGGTCGCCGCCGTGGGGTCCCTCGGCTCGGTGGCCCGGTGACGGTCTACATCGACCCGCCGACCTGGCCCGGGCACGGGCGGCTCTGGTCCCACCTCGTCAGCGACCTCTCGTACGAGGAACTGCACGCCTTCGCGGCGCGGATCGGGGTGCCCGAGCGGGCCTTCGAGCGGGACCACTACGACCTTCCCTCGCACCGGTACGGGGACGCCGTGCGGGCGGGGGCCGTGGAGGTTCCCTCCCGGGAGTTGGTGCGGATGCTGCTGGCGGCGGGGTTGCGGCGGCGCAAGGGTACGGGTCGGTAGGCCTCGCGGGGGCGCCCCGGTCCCGCCCCTTTCCCGCAACCAAGGGGCTCCGCCCCCTGGACCCCCGGCCCTCAACCGCCGGCGGGGCCGGGGAGAGCGCGTCGGAGCTCGAAGACGAAGTCGTCGTCGCGGTCCGCCCCGCGGACGAAGCCCGCGCGGGTCAGGACCGCGTGGGACGCGGCGTTGTCGGGGTCGGTCAGGGCGCGTACGCCTGTGACGGCGGTGTGGTCCGGGTGGTTCAGGGACCAGGTGGTGAGGGCGCGCAGGGCCTCGGTCGCGTAGCCGTTGCCGCGGGCCTCCGGGACCAGGCTGTAGCCGACCTCCACCCAGCCCTCGTCGTCGGGCGCCCCGTGGTACCCCAAGGCGCCGACCGCGCGCCGGTCCGCGGTGCGCACGACGGCGAACATGCCCCACTCGGGGCGGTGCGCCCCGGCCGCGTACCCCTTCGCCGTGCGCTCCGCCCCCCGGCGCGTGCCCTCGTGCGGACCGCCGTCGGGCCAGGTGAAGCCGCCGGTGCCGCCCGCGGCAAGGTCGGCGGCGGCGTCCGGTGCCACCTCGATCAGCTCGACGGGCCCCGCGGGCAGCTGGATCGGGTTGTGCCACTGCCAGCGCTCCTTGCGGGCGTGGCCCGCGCGGTCGCCGCGGCCCGTCGCCCACAGCAGCACGCGCCAGTGCTCCTCGTCGGCACGGGCCGGCGGCACGTGCGGGAACTGGCGGGTGAGGACGGCCTCACACAGCTCGGCGGGCGGCTCGTACGCCACGTCGAAGGCCTTCAGGACGTCGTACGTGTGCAGGAGCAGCTCGATGACCCCCATCGCGGCGAAGCCCGCCGCGTCCGCGCTGCCGTACCGGTACGGGTGCCAGCCGCGCACGCCCGGCGGCGTCGTCCGTACGACCGCCGCGAGCAGGCCCGCGCTCGCCTCCACGCAGCGCACCGCGCCGTCCGCGCCGGTGCCCTCGTCCAGGCTGACGTCCATCGGGACATAGCCGCCGGTGCCCGCGGTGCGGCCCGTGAGCTGCGTCGCGTACGCGGTGAAGTCGCTCGCGATGTGCTCGGCCGTGGCCAGGCAGCTCCACTCCAGGCCGCCCGCGGGGGTCGTCCAGTCGTACCCGTCCGTCGCCACCGCGCGCAGCGCGGCCACCGCGTGTGCCGTGGCCTCGTCTATCCGTTCCCCGCCGTTGAAGAGCATGCGGTGAGGCTACGTGAGCAGTGCCAGCTCCGTCGTGAGGTTTTCCCTGGCCGGGGCCTCCCAGTGGGCGGTCCCGTGCGGGGTGCGGAACAGGCGTGGCAGGGCGAGGAGTTGGCGCAGCACGTCCGCTCGGCCCGCGCGGAACGCCTCGTCGGGGACGAAGGCGTACTCCTCGCGGACCGCGGCGGCGTACGCGGCGTACGCGTCCGGGGGCGCGGCGAGGATCGCGAGGTCCGCGTCGCACAGGGCCTCGCCGTTGCGGTCGCCATCGGCCGGGTCGTGGGTGGTCGTGAGGCGGACCAGGCGGGCCACTTCCGCGGTGGCCTCCGGGGGGAGGCCCGCCTCGGTGAGGGCGCGTTCCGCGAGGCGGGCGCTGCGTTCCTCGTTCTCGGAGCGGTCCGGGGCGTAGACGGCGTCGTGGAACCAGGCCGCGAGGTGCACCCTGTGCGGGGCGTGGGCGTGGTCCTCCAGGGTGTTCAGGTGGGTGAGGACGTTGTTCAGGTGGGTGAGGGTGTGGTAGCGGCGGTGGGGTTCCGACCAGCGGGTCAGGAGGTTGTCCGCGTACGGGGTGGGGTCCGGGCCCGTGGCGGTGCCCCGGGCCCCCAGCAGGGCTTCCCGCCAGGCCTGGCGGAGGGCTTCCTTGTCGGCGGCGGTTTCGGCTTCGGTGCCGGTGTGGGTGTCTGGGTCGGGCATGGGGTGACCCTAGGCCTTCGCGGGGCGCCCCAGGCGCACCCCTTTCCCGTAACCAGGGGCGCTGCGCCCCCTGGACCCCAGCTTTATCGGCGCTTCGCGCCTCGTCCTCAAACGCCGGACGGGCTGAGAGCTTCGCCGGACGGGCTGAGAGCTTCGCCGGGCGGGCTGAGAGCTTCGCCGGGCGGGTGGTGAGCGTGCCACCTTTCGTGGGGGTCCACCGCACGAGGTCAATTGGTGCGTGGACGTTGCCATTCCGGGCGGTGGGCGCTTGGCTGGCCGCCATGACGTACGACGTGATCTCCGCCGACGGAACGTACGAGTCCGATCGGCCGGGACGGCTGCTGCGCACCGAGCGTGACGCGTTGATCCCGCTGCTCCGTGCCGCCGACGACACGGCGTTCGCCGCGGCGACCTGCTGCCCGGGGTGGGCGGTTCGCGATGTGCTCGCGCACTGCTCGGCCGTGCTCGACCGGGTGATCGAGAGCCGGTTCGACGGTGGTGCCTTCACCGCGGCGGGGAACGGCCGCGACATCGCCGAGCGGGCCGACTGGCCGAACTCCCGGATCGTGGACGAGCTGGAGCACGGGATGACCCATGCGGGCGGGCCCATCGCCGCCTCCAAGGGGCTCCTCGACGGCGTGGCGCTCGGGGAGTGGGTGCACGCGGGAGACGTGAGGGACGCCTGGGGGCTGCCGGGCGCGTACGGGGGCGAGGGGCTCGCGGACGCGCTGCCGCTGCTGGCCGCGTTCAGCAAGCAGCGGGCGGCGCTGCCCCTGCACGCCGACCTCGACGGGTTCGACGAGCCGCTGATCCTCGGGGTCAGCGACGGCAGCAGGCCGCCCGCACGGTACATCGGGGACGCGTCGACGCTGGTCCGGCTGTACGCGGGACGCCCGCTGCCGAGCACGGAGTTCGAGCTGGCGGGCGCCACGCAGGAGGAGTTGTCGATCTTCTCCTGACTTCTCGCACCCCTCAGTGCGCGTGCGGCGTGCGCACCGTGAACGCCGCCGTGCGGACCTTTCCCTCGTGGCGGAAGTCCAGGAACAGGCGGTAGGCGCCCGCGCTCGGTGCCGTCGTCGTGAAGGAGACCGCGGGTCCCGGCTTCGTGCTGCCGTCGCCGGGCTCCCCGTCCGGGTGGACGTGCAGATACGCGAGGTCGCCCGCGCGCAGGGCGACCAGGTGGCCGTAGGCGCCGAGATAGGGCTGGAGGTCGGTGACCGGCTTGCCGTCGCGCAGGACGCGCAGCGTCAGCTCGCGGGGCTCGCCGGGCGCCGGTGTGCCGGTCAGGCGCACCTCGTAGCCGTCGCCCGCCTTCGCCGTTGCCCTCGCGGGCGGCAAGTCGTCGGGGGCGTAGGCGCCGGTGACGGCCAGGTCCGCGCCGAGTGTCACCTTCTCCTCGGCCCGGGCGGGCCTGAAGTCGGCGAAGACGCGGTGGTCCCCGGCCTCCGGCAGCGTCGCGGGGACCGACCAGGTGCCGTCGGCGGCGCGCACCGGGTGCAGATGGCGGTACGTCGTCAGGTCGCGCGAGGCGAGGATCAGGTGCAGCTCCTTGCCGTGCTCCTTCGCGTACGTCTTCAGGGGTGCGCCCGAGGACTCCTCGGTGATCGTGAAGCGCAGGTCGGTGCGGGTGCCCGCCTTCGCGCGCGGGGTCCGCAGGTCGAGGGTGTAGCCGTGGGACGTCGACGCCAGGCCCGCCGGGGTGGACGTGGTGCCGGTCCCGCTCCCCGCGTCCTCATGGCCCTTCCCGCCGTGCTCGTCCCTCTCGCCGTGCTCGCTCCTCTCGCTGTGCGCCGCCGGTGTGCTGACGCTGTCGACGCTCGTGCCCACTCCGTACGCGGCGGTGAACGCCGCGGCGACGGCGGCGGCGTACGCGGTGATCCTCAGTCCGGTCCTCATGCGTCCCGACGATACCCCCCTGGGGTATGAAGTCAAGGGCGGGAAACGCTTGCGTCTAGGTACCCCCCAGGGGTACACATGGATCTCGTAAGCGATACCGGGCCCGGGTATGCCGGGCATGAGGAGCGGCCGACATGACCTCCACGCAGACCTCCGCGCGGAATTCCGCGCAGGCTTCCCGTACCACGCAGGTGGAACTGGCCATCAGCGGCATGACCTGCGCCTCGTGCGCGGCCCGTGTCGAGAGGAAGCTCAACCGCATGGACGGCGTGACGGCGACCGTCAACTACGCCACGGAGAAGGCCAAGGTCAGCTACGACGGCGCGGAGGTCGCGGTCGCGGATCTCGTCGCCACCGTGGAGGCCACCGGGTACACCGCGCGGGAACCCGCCCCACCTCGCGCGGAGGGCGGGGACGGCGGGCCGGGCGGCGAGGGTGCGGGAGACGGCGACGCCGAGCTGCGGACGCTGCGGGAGCGGCTGACCGCCGCCGTCGTGCTCTCCGTGCCCGTCATCGCGATGGCGATGGTCCCCGCGCTCCAGTTCACGTACTGGCAGTGGCTGTCCCTGACCCTCGCGGCACCCGTCGTGACGTACGCGGCCTGGCCCTTCCACAAGGCGGCCGTCACCAACGCCCGGCACGGCGCGGCCACCATGGACACGCTGATATCGGTCGGTACGTCGGCCGCGTTCCTGTGGTCGCTGTGGGCGCTGTTCCTCGGCTCGGCGGGGACGCCCGGCATGACGCACCCCTTCGAGCTGACCATCGAGCGCAGCGACGGGGCCGGGAACATCTACCTCGAAGCCGCCGCGGGCGTCACCGCGTTCATCCTCGCCGGGCGGTACTTCGAGGCCCGCTCCAAGCGGAAGGCGGGCGCGGCCCTGAAGGCGCTGCTGGAACTGGGCGCCAAGGACGTGACCGTGCTCAGGGACGGGCGGGAGGAGACCGTACCGGTCGGGGAGCTGAAGGCCGGCGACCACTTCCTCGTACGGCCCGGCGAGAAGATCGCCACCGACGGACGGGTCGTCGAAGGCGCCTCCGCCGTCGACGCCTCGATGCTCACCGGGGAGTCCGTGCCCGTGGAGGTCGCCGTCGGGGACGCGGTCACCGGCGCCACCCTGAACGTCGGCGGCCGGCTCGTCGTGGAGGCGACACGCGTCGGCGCCGACACCCAGCTGGCGCGCATGGCGCGGCTCGTCGAGGACGCGCAGAACGGCAAGGCCGCGGCCCAGCGGCTCGCCGACCGCGTCTCCGGCGTCTTCGTGCCGGTCGTCATCGCCCTCGCGGTCGCCACGCTCGGCTTCTGGCTCGGCAACGGCGCGGGGCTCACGGCGGCCTTCACCGCCGCGGTCGCCGTACTGATCATCGCCTGCCCCTGCGCCCTCGGCCTCGCCACGCCCACCGCGCTCATGGTCGGCACCGGACGCGGCGCCCAGCTCGGCATCCTTATCAAGGGCCCCGAGGTCCTGGAGACCACCCGGCGCGTCGACACCATCGTCCTGGACAAGACCGGCACGGTGACCACGGGCCGGATGACGCTGCTCGTCACGCGCGTCGCGGACGGCACCGACGAGGCGGAGGTCCTGCGGCTCGCGGGTGCCCTGGAGCACGCGTCCGAGCACCCCGTCGCCCAGGCCGTCGCCGCGGGCGCCGCCGAGCGGGTCGGGGAGCTGCCGACGCCGGAGGACTTCGCGAACGTGGCGGGGCTCGGGGTGCGGGGGATCGTCGAGGGGCACGCGGTGCTCGTGGGGCGTGAGCGGCTGCTCGACGACTGGGCGATCCGGCTGCCACAGGAGCTGAAGCAGGCCAAGGACGCGGCGGAGGCGGCCGGGCGCACCGCCATCGCCGTCGCCTGGGACGGCGAGGCGCGGGCCGTGCTCGAAGTCGCCGACGCCGTGAAGGAGAGCAGTTCGGAGGCGATCCGGCGGCTGCGGGCGCTCGGGCTCACGCCCCTGCTGCTCACCGGTGACAACCGTGCCGTCGCCGAGTCCGTCGCCGCCGAGGTCGGCATCGCGCCGGAGCATGTCATCGCCGAGGTGCTTCCGCAGGACAAGGTCGACGTGGTGAAGCGGCTCCAGGGGGAGGGGCGCTCGGTCGCCATGGTCGGTGACGGCGTCAACGACGCGGCGGCCCTCGCGCAGGCCGACCTGGGGCTCGCGATGGGCACGGGGACGGACGCCGCCATCGAGGCGGGGGACCTCACCTTGGTACGGGGTGATCTGCGGGCCGCCGCCGACGCGATCCGGCTGGCCCGGAAGACCCTCGGCACGATCCGGTCCAACCTGTTCTGGGCCTTCGCCTACAACGTCGCCGCGCTGCCGCTCGCCGCGGCCGGGCTGCTCAACCCGATGCTCGCCGGGGCGGCCATGGCCTTCTCCTCCGTCTTCGTGGTCGGCAACAGCCTGCGGCTGCGCGGGTTCAAGCCACTGAGCTGAGATTTCCGGTGCCGCGTGGCCTGATGTTCGCGGTGCTTGGCCTGATCACCCCGGCGCGGTCCGATTCCCGCCGGGGTGATCTGCGCGTACTCTGGTAATTGGACTAGACCTGTGTTTCCGTGGGCAGTCCGTGCCCCCGTCGACCTGCGTTTGCTTGGTCGCCGTCCGCACGACGCCCCCCAGCCGCCCGGACCCGCCGACAGCAGGCGCCGATTCCCGAAGGAAGACATCCATGAGCAAGCGCGCGCTCCTGGAGGTGATCGCCCTCGACGCCGAGGACGCGGTCGCCGCCCAGGCCGGAGGGGCGGACCGCCTCGAGCTGGTCACCGACATGGCCGCGGACGGGCTGACGCCGTCCGTCGAGGACTTCGCCGAGATCCGTGCCTCCGTGGACATCGCGCTGCGCGTCATGCTGCGGCTCGCGGACGGGTTCGACGCCGGGGACGTCGACGCGCTGGTGCGGCGGGCCCGGGAGTTGCGGGGCGCGGGGGCCGACGAGTTCGTCCTCGGCTTCCTCGACGCCGAGACCGGCGGGGCGGATGTCGCCGCCGTCGAGCGGGTCGTGGGGGTGCTCGACGGGTGCCGGTGGACGTTCCACCGGGCCATCGACCGGGTCGCCGACCGGGACGCCCTGCGCAAGCAGCTCTCCGATCTGCCGGGGCTCGACACGTATCTCACCGCCGGGGCCGCGGGTGGGGTCGATGAGGGGATCGGTACGTTGCTGGCCGAGGCCGCGTGTGCCGGGGAGCCCGGGTATGAGGCGCGGTTGCTTGTCGGTGGGGGGTTGCGGCTTGAGCATGTTGCTGTTTTGCGGGACGGGGGGGTTGACGGGTTTCACATCGGCGGGGCTGCTCGGCCCCACGGGTGGGGCGCTCCGCTCTCTGCCTCCGCCGTCTCGGCTTGGCGCCACGCCCTGGATTCCTGACCCGGCGGCTCCGGGCCTGGGGGCCCTTCCTTCCCGCCCGCCCGCCCGTTTCTGGCTTACCTTCAGGCTTGGGTCGCCTGTGCCACAGCCGTTGTTCGGCGGGTTCGGGTCGGTGGGTGGCCCCCTTCCCACCCACCCGTTTCTAGCCGCTTCCCGGTTCGGGTTGCCTGTGCCGCAGCTGATGTTCGGCGGGTGCGGGCCGGTAGGTGGCCTTTTCCCACTCGCTCGCCCGTTTCCCGCCCCTTCCGGGGCTGGGGTCGTCTGTGCCGCAGCGGTTGTTCGGCGTGCTCGGCCCGGTGGGTGGCCCGCCGCTTCGCGGGGTCTTTCCCATCCGCCCGTTTCTGGTCCGCCTTCGGGCTCGGGTCGCCTGTTCCGGCAGCGGTTGGTGGGCTGGGTCGGGCCGGTGGGGGCCCCTTTCCTACCCGCCTGCCCGCCCGTTTCTAGCCGCTTCCGGGCTCGGGTTGCCTGTGCCGCAGCGGTGTTCGGCGTGTGCGGGCCGACGGTTCGCCCCTTCTCGCCCGCCTGCCCGCCCGTTTCCAGTCGCCCCCCGGCCCGGGTCGCCCGTGCCGCAACCGTTGTTCGGCGGGACGGGGGCGGTGGGTGGGTCCGCCGGTGAGCGGGCGCCGGGGGGGGGCGGGGAGCCCGATCGCCGGGGGTTGGGAGGCCCGTGCTGGGGCTCGCCTGGAGATGGGAGGGCGGGTGGGGGATTTCCCGCCGCGCAGCGGCGTTCGCGCCGGTGCGACGGCCCCCCCGGGCTGTGGGCAACTGGGCCTCCGGGGGCGAGGCAGTCGGGCGCAGCCCCAAGCGGGGCGGTGGGCGCAGCCCCAGGTGTGCAGTGGCTGTCAGTCGGGCGCAGCCCCAAGCGGGCGGTGGGCGCAGCCCCAGGTGTGCAGTGGCTGTCAGGCGGTGGACAACGCGGGGGGTAGCGGGGTCGAGTGGAGCACCGTCAAGCCTGATACCGCCCGGGTCAGGGCCACGTACAGGCGCCGCAGGCCCGTGCGCTCGTCGGGCTCCCCCGCCACCACGGCGGACGGCTCGTCCAGGACCACGTAGTCGTACTCCAGACCCTTGGCCAGGGATGCCGGGACCAGGGTGAGACGGACGTCGGGCGTGGTCTCCTCGCCGGGGGAGAGGAAGCCGAGGCCGGCCAGCTCCAGGGCCGCCGCCAGCTCGGGGACGCGCGCGTCCGCCGCGATCAGGCCCACGGACCCCTCCTGGCGCAGCGACTCGGCACAGGCGGCGACAACCGCCTCCGTGGGATCGGACACCCGGCGCACCGACAGCGAGCCGGGAGCCTCCCGCACCGACCCCACCTCCGCGAGGCCCGGCGCGATCACGGGCAGCAGCCGCGACGCGTACGCGATCACCTCCCGCGGCACGCGGAAACCCGCGGTCAGCTCCTCCACCACGGCGTCCGGCTTGCCGAGATGAGCGAGCGCCTCCGCCCAGTTCCGCGTCGCCCACGGCGTGGTCCCCTGCGCCAGGTCCCCGAGGACGGTCGCGGAACCGGTGGTGCACCGGCGCCCCACCGCCCGGTACTGCATCGGCGAGAGGTCCTGCGCCTCGTCGAGGACGACGTGGCCGAGCGAGTGCGTACGGGAGACGAGGTCCGCGGCCTCGTCGACCAGGACCGCGTCCGCCGCCGACCACTTGGCGCTCCCCACCCCGCGCCCGGGCTTCGCCCACAGCACCGCCTTCTGCTCCCCCTCGTCGAGGATCCCCTCGGCGTGGGCGGCGAGGAACTCCCCGTCGGACAGCAGCCGGAGCACCAGCTTCGCCGGGTCGACGGGCGGCCAGATCGCCTTCACGGCCGCCTTCACCGCCGCGTTGCGGGCCACCGCGTCCTGCACCCGGTCGTCCGGCGCCTCCCCGGCGCGCTCCATCTGGACGAGTACGGCGTGCGCGATGCGCTGCGGCAGGGCCTCGCGGGCGGCCCCGTACCGCATGTCGCGGGCCAGCAACTCCTCGACGATCGCCTCCACTTCGTACACCGGAACCCGCCAGCGGCGCGAGCCGCGCACCACCACGATGCCCTCCCGCGGCATCGTGACGTGCGAGCGCAGCGCCCTGCGCAGCACCTGAGCCATCCGCGCGTCGCCCTTGACCAGGGCCGCCGCCGGATCGTCCGTGCCGCGCACCTCGACGTGCGCGACCAGGTCGGCGACGGTCGCCTGCCGGACCTCCAACTCGCCGAGCGCGGGCAGGACCTGCTCGATGTAGTGCAGGAAGGAGCGGTTCGGGCCGATGACCAGCGTGCCCGTGCGGGCGAGCCGCTCCCGGTGCGCGTACAGGAGGTAGGCGACCCGGTGCAGGCCCACCGCCGTCTTGCCGGTGCCGGGGCCGCCCTGGACGCACACCGACCCGGTGAGCCCGCCGCGCACGATCTCGTCCTGCTCCGGCTGGATCGTCGCCACGATGTCCCGCATCGGGCCCACGCGCGGGCGTTCGATCTCCTGCTGGAGCAGCTTGCTGACCTGCTCGGCCTCGCCGGGGTCCGTCAGGTGCTCGTCCTCGTACGCGGTCAGCTCACCGCCGGTGTACCCGAACCGGCGGCGCAGGCCGACGTCCTGCGGGTCCTTCTTCGAGGCCCGGTAGAACGGCTGGGACACGGGGGCGCGCCAGTCGATCACCATGGGGTCGCCGTCGGCGTCGTGCACGTGCCTGCGCCCGATGTAGAACTGCTCGCCCTCGGCGCCCTCGGCCCGCTCGACGCCCGGCGCGTGCAGGAAGTCGAGCCTGCCGAAGAACAGCGGGGTGTGCGTGAGATCCGCGAGTGCCTTGATCCGGTCGTCGATCTGGCTCTGGAGGACCGCGGCGTTGACCCAGTTCGCCGTGACGTCACGGATGTCCAGGGACGCCACGTCCTCGCGCATGGCGCGCAGGGCGGAACGGGACGCGGAGAGGTGCGCCCGCTCACGGGCCAGGGGGTTCTCGGGCTCGGGCTCGGGTGCGAGTCCGGGCACGGGTGCGGCGTTCACTGCGGGGGCCTCCGGCGGATACGGGTGGTGCGGTGCTCTGTGCGTACTCGGGGGCCGCCGGTTTCCGGCCGGACGGCGGCGCTCCGCTGGGGCGGGAGGCGGGAAGGGAGAAGCTTAGGTGAGCGTCCGGTGGTGGGGCCAACGATTTTTCGCACCATGGGTCAGGGACAGGGGACCAGGGCAGCGGCCGAGCTCAGCCGGTCCCGCCGACCCGGCGTCAAGCCCATGCTCGTCCTGTGATCGCGGCCGGAATGGCGTCGCCCACGCCTCCCGAAGCCGTCCACGCAACGGACACGATGGTGTCCCGTCCCGTCCGGTCCCGTCCCGTCCGGTCCCGGGCCGGCGCCCCAACGGCTCCCAAAGGCTTCCCTCCCGTCCCCCCGAACCCCCGAAACCCTGAGGCACCCCCGAGAAAACCCTGAGGGACGTCCTCCTAGCGGCTCCGTCCCGAGGCGGACGGCACCGCCCGTGAGTCGTACCGGAAGCCTCGTGCGGTTACCCCGCGAGGCCGATGCGTGCGCGCTCCCGCGGGCGGACCATGGATACATGAGCAGCGCAACCTTCACTCCAGCGTCCCTGTCCTCCGGGCCCGCGGGCCCCCGCACCGCCGCAAGCGCCACGGCGCTCTCCGGCGACCACCGTCCGCACCGCTTCGGCACCGCCCTGCGGGCCGCCAAGGTGTTCATGGGTACGGCCTTCGGCGTGGCCGTGCTCGGCGAGTTCGCGGAGGAGGCGGGCGTCCGCCGCCGCTGAGGCGTCGGCCGCTGAGGCGACCGTCCGCCGTTGAGACGTCAGCCGCTGAGGCGACTGCCCGCCACTGAAGCGACCGCCCGCCGCGCGGCGACTGCCCGCCGAGCCGGATGCACCGGCTGTTCGCGGACCTTCGCTAGGGTCACGCCGTGATGCGACGGTACGTGGCCACGCGGTCACCCAGCGCGGTGTCCGGAATCCTCCTCCTTGCCCTTTCCTGTACGGGCTTCGCCCTCCTCTGCGGAGTGCACGGGCTGCCCATGGCCGACGCCCAGGTGTACCGGGCCGAGGGTGCCGCCGTCGTCGACGGCCGGGATCTGTACGGGTTCACCGTCACCCGGTGGGAACTGCCCGCCACCTACCCGCCGTTCGCCGCCCTCCTCTTCGTCCCCACGACCTGGCTGCCGCTCGCCGCCCTCAAGGCGGCCTTCCTCGTCGGCAACGTCGCCCTCCTGCTGCTGCTCCTGCACCTCTCCTGCCGCCTCGCCGGACTGCCGTCGCGGCCCGCGGCCCTGTGTGCGGGCGCCGCGTTCGCGCTGTGGCTCGAACCCGTCTTCCAGACCGTCCTGTTCGGGCAGATCAACCTGGCGCTCGCCTGCCTGGTCCTGTGGGACCTGACGCGGGCGCCGGGTGCCGCGGGGCGGGGCCTCGCGATCGGGGTCGCCGCCGGGATCAAGCTGACCCCGGCCTTCTTCATCCTGCACCTGCTGGTCACCCGGCGGGCGCGGGAGGCCATGACCGCCCTGGCCGCGTGCGCGGGGACCGTGCTCATCGGGGCGCTCGCGCTGCCCGGTGCCAGTGTCGACTTCTGGACGCGGCGGATCTTCGAGACGGGGCGGGTCGGGAAGGCGTGGATCGTCGACAACCAGTCCTTGCAGGGGCTCACCGCACGGCTGCTGCACGAGCCCGCGCCCGGGGTGCTGTGGGCCGGGCCCGCGTTTCTCGTCGTCGCCGCGGCACTGTGGGCCGCCCGGCGCTGCGCCGGGCCAGGGTCGAAGTCCGGGCCAGGGTCGAGGTCCGGGTCAGGGTCGAGGTCCGGGTCAGGGTCGAGGTCCGGGTCAGGGTCGAGGTCCGGGCCAGGCGCGGAGTCCGGGCCAGGCACGGCCTGGGGGGTTCTGGTCGCCGCCTTCGCCGCGCTCCTCGTCTCGCCCATCAGCTGGTCCCATCACTGGGTGTGGTGTGTGCCGGTGGTCGTGGTGCTTGTGGGGGAGGGGCGCAGGGGGATCGCGGGGGCGGTCGCCCTGCTCTTCACGGCGCGCACCCTGTGGCTGGTCCCGCACGCCGGCGCCGCCGACCTCCACCTCACCTGGTGGCAACAGCCGTTGGCTTCGCCGTACGCGGTGGGGGCTGTGCTCCTGTGCGGCTGGATGACGCTGCCGCGACGGCGACGTGGCACGACCATCGTCCGGGGGGTCCGGGGTCACCTTGCCGGGCGTACGCTGCTGTGACGACTGCCGTTGCTGTCAAAGGGAGCGTGCGCCATGGCTACTGGGCTGGCCGAGAACGTCAGGAACCACCGGCGTACGGCAGGCATGAGCCAGGAGCAGCTGGCCGAAGCGGCGGATCTCTCCGTGGGGACCGTGCGCAAGGTGGAGCAGGGCGGGGATGTGCGCATGGAGACGTTGCACGCGCTGGCTCGTGCGCTGGATGTCCCCACGTCGGCACTGTTCGTCACGGAGACCACGACGCCGGTGGTCGGGGATGAGGCGAACCGCCGTTGTCTGGTGGAGCTGCGCAAGGCTCTGATGCCTCCTGTAGGCCTCGCCGCGCCGATGACGGACCGGGGGCGGACGGAGGAACTGTCGGCGCTGCGCCGGGCCACGGCGGATGCTCACGCGCTCTACTGGGCGGACCGGTACGACTCCGTGGCCAAGCGCCTGCCGGGACTGCTGCGGTCCGCCGAGGCCGCCGTGGAGGCGTTGGAGGGCGAGGAGCAGCAGCAGGCGATGATCGCTCGCTGCCATGCGCTGCTGCTGGCGGGCAAGTACCTGACGCAGGTTCGGCAGTACGACATGGCGTACTACGCGCTGGTGGAAGCGATCCGGCTGGCTCGGGAGACCGGCCGGACACTCACCGCTGCAACGGGAGTCGTCGGTATGTGCTGGCTGCTGCTCCGCCAGGACCGGTTCGACGAGAGCGAGCAGCTCGCGGCGCAGACGGCAGCAGAGATCGAACCCCGTATGTCAGACGCGACGCCGGCGCACTTGGCCGTGTGGGGCGAGTTGTGGCTCAGGGTCGCGTCTGCCGCCGTTCGTAACAACCGCCCGGACGTGGCGCGGGAAGCCCGCAGGATGGCCCGGACCGCTGCCGGCGCGATGAGTGGCGAGAACGCGGAGTTCCCGCTCCATTGGGGCGGATTCGGCCCCGTCACGGCGGAACTGAAGGTCGTTGAGGACCTGTCGCTGCTCGGGGACGTACGAGGCGTTCTCAGCCGTGCGGACGACGGCTTGCTGGCCGGGAAGGCGCTCCGGAACTTCGGTAAGCCGACCGCCCCGAACTGGGACCGCCACAGGCTGGACGTGGCCAGGGCGCAAGTATCGCTGAAGCAGCACCAGGACGCCATGGACGTCCTGGTGTCCGTTCGCCGCACGTCCGGTGAGTGGATCAAGCACCAGCCCATGGCCCGATACGTGATGACAGACCTGCTCAAGACCCAGAAGCGCACCCTGTCTCAGGACATGCGCGACATGGCCGTCCACCTGGATGTCACCGGCTGACTGTCACGCGCCGTAGCAGTTCCAGCACTGTGGCGGTGGCGACCCGCTGCCGGGCGAGCCTTGGCCCGGACCGCCGACTCCTCCAACCCCTGACGGGGGCCCCGGGACCCCCAACCCGCCCCGGCCGAAAGCGCAGTGAGGTGTGGCCAGTGGACGCCGACATCGGTACGGAACGCTCTACTCGCGCCGAGCTGGGGAGTGCGCTGATGTCGAACGGCATTCTGTCGTCCGGCTGGGCACCCGCGTTCTCCGCGGTACCGCGCTCCGCGTTCCTGCCGGATCTCATGTGGCCCTTCGACATGAGCACCGCACGGAGTGTCGTCGTCGACAGGGCGGACGACCCGGCGGCGTGGCAGCGGTACGCCGACTCTGACGCGCCTGTCGTCACGCAATGGGACAACGGCAAGCACTCGGGCACGCGGACAGGGACAGTGCCGACCAGCTCCGCGTCCATGCCGAGCGTGGTGTTCTCCATGCTGCGGGACCTGGACGTGCAGCCCGGAAACCGGGTCCTGGAGATCGGCACGGGCACGGGCTGGAACGCGGCGCTGCTCGCCCACCGGCTCGGGGCTCACAACGTCGTCACGGTGGAGATCGACGAAGCCGTGGCCGCTGGCGCGCGCACGGCTCTCGAACGGTTCGGAGCACCCGTGCGCGTAGTCCGTGGGGACGGCTACGAGGGCTGTGCCGAAGCAGCACCGTACGACCGGGTCATCGCCACGTGCGGTCTCCGGTCCATCCCCTTGGCCTGGGTGGAGCAGAGCCGCCCGGGCGGCGTCATCGTGGCTCCGTGGGGCACGCACTACAGCAACGAAGACGCCGTGGTCCGTCTGGTTGTCGCCGACGACGGCCGGAGCGCGTCAGGAACCTTCACGGGCCACGTGGAGTTCATGAAGCTGCGTGCCCAGACCCGCCCGCGGGTGGATCATGCCGAGTACGTCACGGGCCCCGTGGCGGACGGCGACGAGTCGTCCACCCGGATCACGGAGACACAGCTCGTGGGGGAGCGCTTCAGTCCCCTGCGCTTCGCGCTGGGACTCCGCGTCCACGACTGCTGCGAAGTAGTGGCCGACCGGCGCGAGGGAGCGCGGCCCGTGTGGTTCTACGGGCTGACAGACCGCTCATGGGCGTGCGTGCTGTTCCGTGGCGGCGCTGCGACGCGTGTCTGGCAGTCGGGCCCGCGCCGGCTCTGGGACGAGGTGGAAGCCGCCGTCCGCTGGTGGGAGGAGCAGGGGCGGCCGGGCATCGACCGCTTCGGCCTCACCGTGGAGAGCGACGGCCGCACGACGGCGTGGCTCGACGCACCAGACCACCCGGTGGCCGCCACGGGCTGACGCACCGCACGAGGCAGGGGTCCAGGGAGCGCAGCGCCCTCGGGCCCCCTCAGCCCCCAGGCCCCCTCAAACATCCTCCGCAAGCACCCCATCCGCGTCCAGGATCCGATACGCGTACCCCTGTTCCGCCAGGAACCGCTGGCGGTGGGCTGCGAAGTCCTGGTCGATGGTGTCGCGGGCGACGACGGAGTAGAAGCGGGCCTCGTGGCCGTCGGCCTTGGGGCGCAGGACGCGGCCGAGGCGCTGGGCCTCCTCCTGGCGGGAGCCGAAGGTGCCGGAGACCTGGATGGCGACGGTGGCCTCGGGCAGGTCGATGGAGAAGTTGGCGACCTTGGAGACGACGAGGACGGAGATCTCGCCCTCGCGGAAGGCGTCGAAGAGCTTCTCGCGCTGCGCGTTGGTGGTCTCGCCCTTGATGACGGGGGCGCCGAGATGCTCGCCGAGTTCGTCGAGCTGGTCGATGTACTGGCCGATGACGAGCGTCTGCTGCCCCGCGTGCTTGCGCACGAGCGCCTCGGTGACCTTGCGCTTGGTCGCGGTGGTCGCGCAGAAGCGGTACTTCTCCTCGGCCTCGGCGGTGGCGTACGCGAGCCGCTCGGAGTCGGTGAGGTTGACGCGGACCTCGACGCAGTCGGCGGGCGCGATGTACCCCTGCGCCTCGATCTCCTTCCAGGGCGCGTCGAACCGCTTGGGCCCGATGAGCGAGAAGACGTCCGACTCGCGGCCGTCCTCGCGCACGAGGGTCGCCGTGAGCCCGAGCCGCCGCCGCGCCTGGAGGTCGGCGGTGAACTTGAAGACGGGCGCGGGCAGCAGGTGCACCTCGTCGTAGAGGATGAGGCCCCAGTCGCGGGAGTCGAACAGCTCCAGGTGCGGATAGACGCCCTTCCGCCGGGTCGTGAGGACCTGGTAGGTGGCGATGGTGACGGGGCGGATCTCCTTCTTCGTACCGCTGTACTCGCCGATCTCGTCCTCGGTGAGGGAGGTCCGCTTGACCAGTTCGTGCTTCCACTGGCGGGCGGAGACCGTGTTGGTGACGAGGATCAGCGTGGTCGCCTTGGCCTCGGCCATGGCGCCCGCGCCGACGAGGGTCTTGCCCGCGCCGCAGGGCAGCACGACGACGCCGCTGCCGCCGTGCCAGAAGTTCTCCACGGCCTGCCGCTGGTAGGGGCGCAGGGCCCAGCCGGTCTCGTCCAGGTCGATGGCGTGGGCCTCGCCGTCGACGTACCCGGCGAGGTCCTCCGCGGGCCAGCCCAGCTTCAGCAGGGTCTGCTTGATCTGGCCGCGCTCGGAGGGGTGCACGGCGACCGTGTCCGGGTCGACGCGCGCGCCGACCAGCGGCTGGACCTTCTTCGAGCGGAGGATCTCCTCCAGGACCGGGCGGTCGGTGCTGGTCAGGACCAGGCCGTGGGCGGGGTGCTTGGAGAGGGTGAGGCGGCCGTAGCGGGCCATGGTCTCGGCGACGTCCACGAGCAGGGCGTGCGGCACGGGATAGCGGGAGAACTCGACGAGGGCGTCGACGACCTGCTCGGCGTCGTGCCCGGCGGCGCGGGCGTTCCACAGGCCGAGGGGCGTGAGCCGGTAGGTGTGGATGTGTTCGGGTGCGCGCTCCAGCTCCGCGAACGGGGCGATGGCGCGGCGGCAGGCGTCGGCCTGCTCGTGGTCCACCTCGAGCAGCAGAGTCTTGTCCGACTGGACGATGAGCGGTCCGTTCACCGGTGGGTGCCCTTTCGCTAGGCCAAACATCCAGTGTGCCGCATCGCCGCCGGGACGGACCCCTGCCGCCGGGGGAGTGCCCCTGGTGCCCGCGCGCACGGGCCTACGCGGGCAGGGCGGACGTCTGGGGGACCGCGCGGACGACGTGGTCGGCGGTGGCGAAGTGGACGAGGCCGGGAGTCGTGACGGGGGCGGGGACCGTGGCGCCGGTGGGGAAGGGGACGTAGGAGCGCCGCTGCACGGGGGCGCCGCGGTCGAGGGTGTTCAGGGCGATCAGGTCGCCGGCCAGGGTGAGGACGTACAGGACGGCTTCGGTGAGCGCGGGGGTGCTGGGGGTGGGGGCCGTGGGGCGGCGGGACCAGGCGTACTCGCCGGTGCCGCGGTCGACGGCGTGGACGCCGCCGGTGCGGCCGGTGAGGTGGACGAGGTTGGTGACGTCGTCGAACACGGGCGTGGACCACGTCTCGCCGGGCGGGCCGAGGGGGCGGGACCAGACGGGCCGCATGCGGTGCACGTCGACGGCGGCCAGTCCGGCGCCGGGGCCCGTCGTGCCGAGGTAGGCGATGCCGTTGCGTACGAGGGGCGCGGCGGGGGCCGGCAGCGCGTCCCCCGGCAGGAGGACGGTGCGGTGGTCGCGCCGGTCGGCGAGGCCGACGCGGTGCAGGAAGCCGCGGGAACCCCTGCGCTCACCGAGGACGAGGGTGGTTCCGTCGACCGCCGCGGGCGCCGTGAACGCGCCGCGCCCGCCCCGCACCCGGGCCGCGAGACCGTCGGGCCCCACGGAGATCTGCTCGCCCAGGTAGGGGTCCACGAGGGCGAGTTCGTCACCGGTGCCGTACGCGTCGGAGGTGATCACGCAGACGGCCTGCTGCGTCACCACCGGGGCGCCGGCCGCGCCCAGGCCGAGGTTCCACCGCTCCTGCCCGGACGTCGGGTTCAGCGCGTACAGCGTGTCGCCCGTGACGTAGAGCCCCGGGGCGCCGACGGCCGGGCCGCCGAGCCCGGGCCGGGTGCTGCCCAGGTCGAGCCACTCGCTCCACAGGGGCTCGCCGGTGCGCGCGTCCAGGGCGTACACGTAGCCCGCGGAGTCCACCGCGTACAGCGTCCCGTCCGCGGCAAGGAGCTGGTGGACCGCGCCGTGCGTGCGGAACGTCCACACGTCGGCCCCCGTCCGCCGGTCCCCCGCCACCAGGCCCGCGCACCCCACCCCGAGCAGCGCCGCGGCTCCCGCCCGCAGCACCTCACGCCGTCCGGGGCCGGGCACCGGCACGCGCGTGCGGGGGCCGGGCGTGCGGGGTGCGGCGGGCGCGGGGAGCAGTTCGGCGAGGCCGTCGGGCAGGGCGGCGTCCTCCGCGCCGGCGGGGAAGTGGTCGAGCGCCGTGGCCAGCTCGGTCAGGGTGGGGCGCCGGGCCGGGTCCTTGGCGAGGCAGAGCGTGGTCAGGGCCTGCCAGTGGCAGGGCAGGTCCGACAGGTCGGGTTCGTCGAAGCGGATCGCGTACATCACCTGCCACATGTCCTCCGCGTCGAAGGGCGCCCGCTTGCGCAGCGCGAACACCAGCGTCGACGCCAGCGAGAAGACGTCCGCGGCGCCGGTGAGGCCGGCCGCGTCCCACTGCTCGGGCGCGGCGAACGCGGGCGTGCCGAGGAAGGCCTGGCTGGTGGTGAAGGTGCTCGCGTGCAGGTGCCGGGCGACGCCGAAGTCGAGTACGCGGGGGCCGTACGCGCTCAGCAGGACGTTCGACGGCTTGAAGTCGCGGTGCACGAGCCCGGCGCGGTGGATCGCGGCGAGGGCGTCCGTGAGCTGCCGGGCGAGGGCGCGCACGTACGGCTCCGGGAGCGGCCCGTAGGTGTCGACGGCCTCGGAGAGCGCGATGCCCGGTACGTACTCCGTGGCGAGCCACGGCTGGTCCGCGTCCGGGGCGGCGTCGAGGACCTGCGCGACGAGGGGGCTCTCGACCCTGCGGGCCGCCGCGACCTCGCGGGCGAACCGCCGCCGGGCGTCCCGCTCGTGCACCAACGAGGGCCGCACCCGCTTGACGGCGACGAGCCGCCCCCCGCGGTCCCGCCCGAGGAAGACCTCGCCCATGCCGCCGCGTCCGAGCACGCCCACGAGGCGGTAGGGCCCGAGGCGCCGCGGATCGGAATCGAGCAACTGTTTCGTGACCGTCACGCTATGTAGGCTATGGGTAACGATATGTGTGCGTGCGGGAGTTGGCCGAAGGTGGTCCTGACGGGCCGGGGCGCGGAGCGGCGGGCGGGTGGCGCGGTGCGCCTGGCGCGCCGGGGCGTGCGCCGAGCGGGCCCCCGGGGGATGTTCTCCGCCACCGGAGGACCCGCCACCGGACACCGGAGGACCCGCTCCCGGAGAACTCCGCTACGACGCGTGCTCGGGGGTATCCGGGGGGTATGACTGCCGAGCCGACGCACGAGCACGGTTACGAGAAGGGCGATGCGCCCCGTTACGAGCAGGGCCCCGGGCCCGCTCACGCGACCAGTCCCGGGCCCGCTCACGCGACCAGTCCCGGGCCCGCATACGCGACCAGCCCCGGGCCCGCATACGCGACCAGCCCCGAACCCGTTTACGCGACCAGCCCCGAACCCGCTTACGACAAGAGCCCTGGGCGCCGCGACGAGGGCGGCCCCCAGCGCCACGCCGCGCCCGGTGACGAGCGGGCGGCGACGGTGCCGCGGCTGCAACGCGGGACCCGCACCGCGGTCCTCGCCCGCGGCCTGGTCCTGCTGCTCAGCTTCGTCTGCATGGTCGGCTTCGCCGTCCTGCTGGCCAGGGCCACCCTGGTGCCCTCACCCGGGTCCACCGACCTCACCCACACCAACCTGCGCCCCGGCGACTCCATCAGCGCGTATCTGGACCAGCCGGACTTCAAGGACACGATCAAGCAGATCGGCGGCAACATCCTGCTCGGCGTGCCGTTCGGCGTGCTGCTGCCGATGCTGATGCCGAGGGCGCGCGGCCTCGCGCGGGTCGCCGCGGTGACGGCCCTGGTGATGCTGATGGTGGAGACCGCGCAGGGCGTTCTCGTCACCGGGCGGGCCTTCGACATCGACGACGTGCTCCTGAACACGGCGGGGGCGCTGATCGGTTATCTCATCGCCGGGCGGCGCCTCGGCCGTGCGCTGCACCCGCGGCGCCACCACTGGTGGCACCGCTGGACGCGCAAGGGGGAGCGCCCTGCCGGGTCCGGCGGCAAGGCCCTGCCGGGCCCCGTGGTCAGCTCGGGTCGTCCGCCAGTTCCGCCACACCCGTGACCCGGTGCAGCGGGTAGGTGCGGACCTCGTCGGCCGTGTGGTCGTAGGCGGTGACGAAGCCGCCCTCGACGCGTACGGGCGCGATGACGCGCTGGCTCGCGGCGCCCTCGGCGTTGACGTAGCCGATCCACAGGGCCTCGCCGGTGAGGACGGCGGCCTGCATGGTGGCGAGGGTCTCGGCGGCGGCGGTGCGGGGCAGTTCGCCGGGGGCGGTGGCGGGCGCGGCCTTGCGCGGGGCCGTGGAGGCGAGGTCGCCGGCGCGGATGGCGCGTACTGCGGCGCCGATGAGGGTGGCGTCCGGCAGCGGCGGGCCGTCGGGCACCGGCTCGGGCGGGGTGCGCGGCGGTGTGCGGTGGCTGTGCGCGCGGGTGATCAGGACGTCGCCCTCGGCGCTCTCCGCCGAGGGCGCGAAGCCCATGGCGCGGAGCCCTTCCAGGAGGGTCGCGGGGTCGGCAGGGGTGGCGAGCACGGTCGGCGCGAGCCGCCTCAGGCGCAGCCCCTCGCCGCGCTTGTCGGCGAGGATCTCGTTCAGTACGCCCTCGTCGTCGCAGCGTACGTAGGCGGAGGCGGCGCCGATGCGCAGGTGGCCGTGTTTCCGCGCGACGTCGTCGATCAGGTACGCCAGGGGCTGCGGCACCGGGGTACGGGAGTGCGCGGTGAGGAAGGCGTGCAGGTCGGACGCGCTCTGCCCGGCGTCGAGCGCGCGGCGCACGGAGCCGGGCGTGAACCGGTACACCGTGGCGCCGCCCTTGGACTCGATGTCGGCGAGCACCGAGAGGGCTTCGGCGAGGGGCCGTTGCAGGGGCCCGGGCGCGACGGCGGTGAGGTCGGCTTGGAGCAGTACGTGGTCGAGGGGTTCGGGGAGCAGGGGGGTGAGCAGGCGGGTGGCCTGCTTGCCCGCGGCGGCGAGTTCGGCGGCGGTGGGGGGCCGGTAGGGGGCGGCTCCCGCACCCGACGCGGCGCCGTCGCCGCCCGCTCGCGCGTGGCCGGTGCTGTCCGCCGGTACGCGGGCGGTGCCGCCCGCGGCCGTGGTGCGTGACTGCGCGCGGGCGGTGCCGTCCGCGGCCACGCCGCTCGTCCCGCTCGTCCGGGCCGCGCCCGGCGTTCCGGCTGCCGGGCCGCCCGTCGCGCTGTCGGCTCCCGCCTGGTGGGTGGGGGAGCCGCCGGGCGGCGGCGGTGAGGGCTGCTCAAGGCCCCCGGCAAGCAGCAGAGCGCGGCCGTGCGCGGACAAGGCACCCCGTCCCGTGACGCCGAGGAGTTCGGCCTCCTCCAGGGTCCAGTGGGCGAGGCGGGCCCGCAGGTCGGAGGTGCCCGGGCCGGGGGGCCGTTCCCAGTGGAGCCGGGCGAGTACGGAGTCCGTGTCGGGGGCGGCGCCCTCGGGCAGTTCGGCGAGCAGCCCGAGCACGCGTGCCCGCACCTCGGGCGCGGAGGAGCGGTCGAGGCCGGACCCGAGTGCGGACAGCGTGCGGTCCTTGCTGTCGCGTCCGCCGACGAGGCCCGGCGTGCGGGTCGCGACCAGCCAGGCGGTGGCGAGCCGCGTCCACCGCTCGGCGACGGGCAGTTCCTGCCAGGTGTCGTACGCGGGGGTGGCCGCGTACCGCTCGTCGGCCTCGCCGTCCGCCGCGAGGAGTCCCGCCGCGTAGGCGAGCTCCACCCAGAACGCCGCCTGCGGCTCCGGCACGTCCAACGCCACCGCGGTCCGCTTCAGGTCGCGCACGCTCAGGCCGCCCGCCCGCAGCACGGCGGGGCCGCCCTCGTCCCAGTCCTTGAGGAGTTCCTCGACGGTGGCGAGCGCCGTGTGCGCCTGGCCCGCCGCGGTGCTGTCCACAACCTGTGGACGGTGTTCGCGCGCGGCCACGACGGGCGGCGGGACCGCCTCCAGTACGCGGTGGGCGCGGCCCCCGCGCAGGTGCAGGGCGACTTCGCGGGGCAGCACCACCGTCCCCGGCGCCGTCGGCAGGAGCAGCCCCCGGTCGATGAGCCAGCGCAGGTGTGCCGCCGGTTCGGCGGTGACCTGCCCGTACGGCGGACCCCACACGAGGCGTGAGAGCACCTCCACGGACTCCGGGGGCGCCTCGTCCAGGAGCGCCGACATCCGCTTGCGGTCGGTGAACAGGGCTGTCAGCGCCTCCACCGCCGACACCGCGTCGTGGGTCGCCGGGAGGCCCGCCGCCGAGACCAGGCTCTGTACGCGGCCCGGCGACATCCCCGCCATCGCCTCGCCCACGGTCGGCCCGAGGCCCGTCGGCGAGGGCCGCTGCGGCGTCGGCGCGAGCAGTTCCCTCGCGGTCCGCACCAGGCGGAACCGGTCATCGCCGCCCCACACCAGGGCCTGCCCGCGCAGCGTCGCCAGGGCCCGGTCCAGGGCGCCCCGCAGCTCGCCCGGCTCGCCGTCGCCCGCGACGAGGCCGAGCAGCTCCCCGTACGCGGCCGGTTCCGACGCGACCGCGAGGGCTTCCGCGACCTGCTGCGTGAACCGGTCGAGGCGCTCCAGGGCGCGTACGACGGACGCCCGCGTGCCCGCGCGCGTCGCGAGCTGCGTCAGGTCGTTCGGTACCGGCGTGAGGAGGTCCGGCCGGGCCCGCAACAACGCGACCATGGCCGCGTCGTCGCACGCCCTGAGGGCTTCCGCCAGGGAACGGGGGGCGTCCGGGTTGCTCATCCTGGCCACGGTAGCGGGTTGCCCGCCGGGCCGGGTGTGCGTGGCGGGTCAGCCCCCCGCTTTGACGCCTCCGAGGAAGGCGGACCAGGCGGGGGCCGAGAGGATCAGTGCCGGGCCTGCGGGGTTCTTGCTGTCACGTATGGGGACGAGCCCTGCCGGGCTGTTGTCGGCGACTTCGAGGCATGCGCCGCCGTTCGAGTTGCTGTGGCTGCTCCTGCGCCAGGAGGCGGTGGCCAGGAAGTCGTGGGAGACCTCTACGCATTCGCCGCCGGCCGAGTTGCTGTAGGAGCTCTTCCGCCAGGCGGCAGCGCTCAGGTCGATGGTGCGCAAGGCACTTCCTCCAAAATCTGCCCGATAAACTTCCGCGATGCTACGGGGGACAAAGTCTTGTCGCGCACCGCATCGTAGGCACGTTGCAGCAACTCAACTTCCCCGACTGTCTCGATCAGTTCACCCCGGAAGGGGTTCTCAAGGTAAGCCACGGAACGCCCGTCCGACAGGCGCAGAAACATCGTGGCCAGGCTGTCCAGACCGTGCAGGCCCGCCGCCTGAGGCAGTACATGCAGCGCCACGTTCGGACGTTCGGCCATCTCCGCAAGGTGCTCCAGCTGCACTCGCCATGCCTGTGGGTCCCGCAGCGGTGTCCGCAGTACAGCCTCAGACAGGACGCTGCGGAAGGGGGGCGGGTCGTCACCCTCCAGCAGCACCTGCCGACCTATCCGCGCTTCGACCTGTCGCGTCAGTTCTTGGCCCTTGAAGCCGCCAGCCGCGAGTAGCTCGTACGCGTACCCCTCTGTCTGAAGAAGCCCAGGAGGCACGCTCACGGCAAAGTGCCACAAGTTCACCGCCTCAGCTTCCAGCGCCATGTACCGCCGGTACTGCTCACGGAACTGCGCCGGGTCGCCGATGGCCAACTCCCACAGCGTCAGCAGAAACCTCGGCGTCCCGTAATGCTGATCCAAGGCCTCCGCCACCTCGGGCCCGCCCAGGGTCTCCCCCTTCTCCATCTTCCCGAAGAGGGACGGATCCCAGCCCACCACCTCCCCCAGCCGCCGCAGGCTCTCCCCCCGCCCGGTGCGCAACGCGCGCAGCTCCTCCGCGAAGCGGAGCCTCGGTTCCTGACTACGGCCAGTGACTGCCCGCCTGGGCGGCATGACGTTCTCCTCCACGGCAGATGCGGAACTACCCCCGTACGCCCCGGAACTACAGCCGGTCGGCGGTATTCACCCCCGAATCCCGGGCCATGCTCGAAGTACCCGGAATACGCACGGTAGCCCAACCGTCGCTCTCCGCACAGGACTTCCTGCGGAGAGGGTCCGGACCCGGGAGGTGGAGCGGATGTACCCAGCCAAGCCCGCGCTCGGCAGCACCGTCAGGGACGGCACGACCGGCGCCCTCGGCCGCGTGATGGGCCACGAGGGCCCCTACGTACAACTAAGGCCCCTCGCGGGCGGCAGGGAGTGGGACGCCGACCCGGCAGGGGTCGAACTCGTGGACGCCACCGAACTGCTGAGCGCCCGCGTCGCCGTGGCGAACGAGCACAGCCGGAAGGCGATGAAGGGATGACGGCACAGGGCGCGAACTTCGCGTCGCCGGAGGAGCTGTGCGGCGGCATGGTGGTCTACGACCGGGTCTATCAGATGCCCGCCGTGGTGCGGCGCGTCGACGGCCTGTACGTGGAACTGTCCCGTCCGACGGGAATGGAGTGGCGGGTGGCCTTCTACCGGCTGCGCCGGGCCACGGAGTGGGAGCACCGGCAACTCGTGGCGGTCGGCAGGCTGCACAGACAGCGCCAGCGGGGCCTGGTGGTCGGCGACTGAACCGAAGGCAGCGAAGGCAGCGAGGGCGGCGCAGGCGGCGAAGGCTGCGGTACGGCGTCACCGGGGCCGCCCGGTGACGCCGTACCCCGCCCGACCCGCCGTCAGGCGCGCTGCGCCTTCTCGTACACCTTCTTCGCGAGGGAACCGAAGACCTCACCGAACATCTTCGTCGGCTCCAGGGAGTCGAGCGAGCTGTTGACCGAGATCAAGGTGCCCCGGCCGGTGGTGGCGCTGAAGTCGGCGAACCAGGGTCCGCCGCTGGCGCCGCCGCTCAGGTCGCAGGGGATGGACTGCGTGCCCTGGTCCTTCTTGGCCCTGCCGACGCACCGCAGCAGCGACTCGCCGCGCTGCGGGCGGGTGGCGGAGTAGCCGAGGGCGGAGACCGTGCCGCCGACGGGCCGGTCGAAGGCGACGGCGCGGCCGCCCACGACGTCGGTGAGCTTCCTGCCGTTCTTGTCGGGCGAGACGACGAGCGCGGACAGGTCGTCGGTGGACTCCGTCTCCCACGCGCGCGGGGTCATGGCCTGGCGGACCGGGAACACGCCGTGCGGCGCCTTGCCCTTGTGGTAGCCGGGGGCGAACACCATCGACGAGTTGGTGTTCCAGGGGGAGGAGCCCCGGCGCACGCAGTGCGCGGCGGTCATCACGGCGGAGCGGTTGGCGCTCTGCACGGCGGTGGCCGTGCACCAGGTGTCGGCGCCCGTGGAGTTGACGAAGAACAGCCGCCCCACGGTCTTCAACTTGGGCCCCTCCCACGGCTTGGCCTTCGGCCCGGTCGGGCCGAGGTCCACCGACCGGCCGACGGCCTTCATGCGGGCGGGCGTCCAGTAGGCGAGGGCCTCCTCGCGCTCCGCGGCCTTGAACTTCAGTACGGACACCGGGTCGGCGGCAGCGGCGGGAGCCGCCCGCGGGGTGACGGCCGTCGCCGGGACCGCCGCGACGAGGGCGAGGGCCGTACCGGCCACGGCGAGTCCGGTGGCCCGGCCACGGAGACGGCGGACCACGGAAACGGAAGAGGGTGTCGCGGGCATGGCAGGTGTCTCCTCGGCAGGCGACGGTCAGCGGGCACGGGTGTCGGACGCCCAAGGAGAGTGCGACAGACGTGTGTTCGGTTGGCGCGCGGCGGGCGCTGTCGACGTTCTGTGACACGAGAGGGCGCGCGAGAGTGCGAGGGGGCGCGAGAGGGGCTGATGATCTCACCGTATGCGGGGGACCCGGGGCCGCGGATCACGGTAACGTCGAGGTCCGGGCCCACAACACCGCAGCCAACACCGCAGCCCCGGAGGGAACTTCGTGGGGATCGAGAGCGACCAGCTCGTCTTCGACTACCTGAGCCGCGTCGGCGACGTGGCCCAGCAGCGTCAACTGCCGTCAGGCACCCGGATGCGGCTGGTCTCGGGACTGCGCGGCGAGATCGACCGCCGCCGCGTCGGCGCCCCCGACAGCCCCGCCGCGGTCCGCCGCATCCTGGACCGCCTCGGCTCGCCCGACGACCTCGTGGACGCGGCGGCCGACCACCCCGACGACGTGTCCGCGGCCATCCCCGCGCCGTCCGACGAGCCGACGACGTCGTCGACGGCGGCCCGGCTGCGCCGCGTCGTCCCGGAGCCGGGCCGCCTGCGCCGCGCCGTGCCCCGCCCGCGCCTGCGCCCGGCACCGGCCCGCAAGGCCGACCGGGGCCGCGAGGCCGACCCGGCCGGGGACTTCGGGGACGCCGGGAGTGCCGGGGGTGCCGGGAGCGCCGGGGGTGCCGGGACCGCCCGGGGTGGCCGGGACGCCGGTGCTTCGGCCGACGACCCCGGCGCCCGTCCCGCCCGCCGTCCGCCCGCCCGCGCCGCCCGCCGCGCCGCGCAGGCCCCCGCGCCCCCGCCGCCCCCCGGCCCCGCCCCGCCGCACCTGGCGAGCACCGAGGAACTCGGCGACCACGCCGACCTCCCGCCCGACTGGTGGCGGGTGGGCGGTGAGGGGTCGGGCCCCGCCCCGGAGCGCGACACCGTGCACGGCTTCACGGGCGGCGTGGAGATCCCGGAGATGCTCCAGCGCCCTTCCGTGACGATGGACAAGCCCGGCGCGGCCGGGACCGCGGGCGGCACCAAGGCCCCCGGGGCCGCCGCGGACGACGACGAGGACGACGCGTACGACGAGGACGAGGGCGGGGAGGGCGGCGGCGCCGTCGAGGCGGCGGTCCCGCGGCGCCGGTTCCGGCCGCTGCCCTCCGCCGCGAAGCGCCCCGCGGGGCGGCCCGCGCTGCCGGAACCCGCGCCCAGGGGCGCCGCGGCGAAGGCGGGGGACGGCGCCGCGAAGGCCGCGGTCGCCGTCCGGGCCGTGTCCCTCAGCAGCCCCATGGTGCTGCTCGCCGCGGCCACGCTCGTCGCGGGCGCGGTCATCGGCAACTGGTTCGCGCTGACCGCGGGCTGGGTCGTCGCCTGGTTCTCGCGCAAGCTCAGCGGCGCCGAGAAGAAGGTCGGCGTGTTCGTGCTGCCCGGGCTCTCCGTCGCCGCGGGTGTCGGCTGGCTGTGGGGGCGCTCGCAGGGCAAGTGGGGCGAGACCATCGTCAAGGGCCATATGAACGAAGCCGTGGCCGAGACCTGGCCGTGGGTGGTGCGCGGCGCCGCCGTCGCCTCCGCGCTGTTCCTGGTGTGGCGGTCGCAGCGGCGGGGGCCGGTGGAGGAGTAGCGGCTCCCGGGGGCCGGGAGCCGGGGGGCGGGACCCGTCAGCCGGGTCCCGGCGGGCCTACTTCCTCGTGAGGTCCGCCCGCAGCTCGTCCAGGATCTTCGCGGCGGCGGTGTAGCCGATGCCCTGGATCCACAGCTCGTCGTCGACGACGTGCACGTCACCGGACTTGACCGCCCGCATGTTCTTCCACAGGCCGCTGCCCACGGTCTGCGTCTGCTTGGCCTTCTCCGGATCGCCGTACGTGGACCGGAAGATGACGTCGGCGTCAGCGAGGTCGATCTTCTCGGGCGACACGTCGTAGGAGAAGCCGTCCTTGGCCTTCGCGGAGATCGGCGCCCGCCCGAGGCCCACGTCCTTGAGGATCGTGGCGATGTAGGTCTGCTCGCCGTAGACGCGGATGTCCGCGCCCTCGATGAAGCGCAGGACGTTCACCTCGGTCGCCCCGGCCTTCGCGGGACCGCCGAGCGCCGCCGTGACCTCCTTCGCGTGGGCGGTGTAGTCGGCGACGGCCTTCTTCGCCTCCGCCTTCCTGCCGAGGGCGTCGGCGTGCGTGCGGAAGTTGTCCTTCCAGGGGTAGCCGGTGGTCTCCGTCATCACCGTCGGGGCGATCTTCTTCAGCTGGTCGTACTTCGCCGCGTGCCGGATCTTGGAGGTGAGGATCAGATCGGGCTTCAGCGCGGCGATGGCCTCCAGGTTCGGGTTCGTCATCTCGCCGACGTCCTTGACGCCCGCGACCTCGTCCTCCGGCAGATAGCTCAGGAACCCGCCGGACGCCGAGACGTGCGTGGCGCCGACCGGCTTCACCCCGAGAGTGATCGCGGAGTCCAGCTCGGCGGTGTCGAGCACCACGACCCGCTCGGGCCTCTCCTTGACCTCGACGTCACCCATGGCGGTCTTGACGGTACGCGTCCTGCCCGCGCCCGCGCCGGAGCCGCCCGAGTCGTCGGAGGAACCGCAGGCCGACAGCGCGAGCACACAGGACAGGACGAGGGCGCCGGACAGGGCGAGGGGGCGGCGGGAGGATCCGTTCATGAGGCAGGCCTTTCGTCGGGAGAGGGCTTGCGGTCCTGGGGATCTGCGGGGTCTTAGGGAACTGCGGGGTCTTCGGGGTCGGCGGGTTCTTCGGGGGTGGCCGGGTCGGCCGGGGGGCCGGGGGCCGGTGCCTCCGCGGCGGGGGGCGGGGGCTGCCACGGTGTGCCGGGCACCACCAGCGGGGACCCGGTGACCGGATCGGGGACCACCACGCACTCCAGGCCGAAGACCTCGCGTACGAGGTCCTCGGTGACGACCTCGGCGGGCGTGCCGGTGGCGGCGATCCGCCCGTCCTTCATGGCGACGAGGTGGTCGGCGTACCGGGCGGCCTGGTTCAGGTCGTGCAGGACGACCACGACGGTCCGCCCCCGGTCGTGGTTGAGCTGCCGCACCAGGTCGAGGACCTCGACCTGGTGGGCGATGTCGAGGTATGTCGTCGGCTCGTCCAGGAGCAGCAGCTCCGTCTCCTGGGCGAGCGCCATCGCGATCCACACGCGCTGCCGCTGCCCGCCCGACAGCTCGTCCACGGGCCGCTCGGCGAGCGCGGTCACGTCGGTGCGCTCCATCGCCTCGGTCACCGCCCTCTCGTCGGCGTCGGACCACTGCTGCCACCAGCGCTGGTGCGGCTGCCGGCCGCGCGCCACCAGGTCGGCGACGGTGATGGCCCCGGGGGCGAGGGGGGACTGCGGGAGCAGCCCGATGCGCTGGGCGATGTGCCGCGTGGGCAGCTTCGCGAGGGCTTCGCCGTCGAGCAGGACCGCCCCGCCCCTGGGCTTGAGGAGGCGGCCGAGCGCCCGCAGGGTCGTGGACTTGCCGCAGGCGTTCGGGCCGACGACGACGGTGACCCGGCCGTCGGGGACCGCGAGGTCGAGGCCGTGCACGACCGTGCGGTCCTCGTAGGCGAGGGTCAGCTCGCGGGCCGCGAGGCGGGCGTGGGCGGGGGTGCGGGCGGGGGCGGTCACGCGGTGCCTCCATCGCGGACGGTACGGCTGCGCACGATCAGCCAGATCAGGTACGGGGCTCCCACGGCCGCCGTCAGGACGCCCACCGGCAGCTCGGTCGGCGCGAACAGCCTGCGGGCGAGGAGGTCGGCGGCGACGACCACGAGGGCGCCGAGCAGGGCCGAGGAGAGCAGCGGGATCTGCGCGGTGCGGGTGAGGCGGCGGGCGATCTGCGGGGCGAGCAGCGCGACGAAGTCGACGGGGCCCGCGGCGCCCGTCGCCAGCGACGCGAGGACGACGCCGAGCAGGACCAGGCCGAGGCGGACGCCGCCCAGGCGGGTGCCGAGCGCGGTCGCCGTGTCGTCGTCCAGGGTGACCGCGCGCTGGGCCCGTGCCGCCCAGGCCACGAAGGGGAGCAGGGCGAGGAGGGTGAGGGCGAGGGGTTCCGCCTCCGGCCAGCCGCGGCCGTTCAGGGAGCCCGTCATCCAGATCTGCGCCTGCTGGGCGACCAGGTGGTCGCCCTTCGTCAGGAACAGCGTGGTCACCGAGCGCAGCGCGATGGCGAAGCCGATGCCGACGAGGACGAAGCGGGTGGCGTGCAGGCCGCCCCGCCAGGCGAACACGTACACCAGGGCGGCGGCCAGGGTGCCGCCCGCCACGGCGAGGTACGGGAGCGCCGTGTGCCCGGTGAGGCCGTACGTCATCGCGCCCACCGTCAGGGCGCTCGCGCCCTGGCTGATGCCGATGATGTCCGGGCTGGCCAGGGGGTTGCGGGCGACCGTCTGGATGAGGGCGCCCGCGACGCCGAAGGCTCCGCCGACCAGGAGGCCGACCGTCATCCTCGGGGTGCGGAGGGTGTTCACCACCAGGTCGTGGGGGGTGGGGTGGCCGAAGAGGGCCTTCAGGGCTTCCTCGGGGGGTACGTAGGTCTCGCCCGTGCAGAGGTACGCCAGGCAGGCGGTGGCCAGTAGGGCGGCCAGGGCGGCCGCTACCGCCCCGGAGCGGCGGTGGACCAGGAAGGTCGCTTGCCGGAACCGGAGTACCGCGTAGCCGGGTGGGCGCATACGTGACGGCTGGCCGGAACATGGGCTGTGCCCACCCGTTCCGCCCTCTGGGCGAACCGGTTGCCCACAGAGGTTGGAGACCTTCACGCCGTCACCGCCCTTCTGCGCACCAAGGTCACCAGGAACGGCACCCCGATCAGGGCGGTCATGACGCCTGCCGGGACCTCGCTCGGGGGGAAGAGGATGCGGCCGGTCGTGTCGGAGGTGAGGAGCATGACGGGGCCGAGGAGGGCGGCCAGGGGGAGGGTCCAGCGGTGGGCGGTGCCGACGAGGGCGCGGGCGATGTGGGGGACCGCGAGGCCGACGAAGGCGACGGGCCCGGCGGCGGCGACGCCCACGGCGGTGAGGACGGTGGCGCCGAGTCCGCCCACGACCCGGACCGCCGCGACCTTCTGGCCGAGCCCCTTCGCCACGTCGTCGCCGAGGGCGAGCGCGTCGAGCCCCCGGGCGACGGACAGGACGAGGAGGAGGCCCAACAGGAGGAACGGCCAGATCCTGGCGGCGATGTCGGCGTCACGCCCGGACAGCGAGCCGACCTGCCAGAAGCGGAACTCGTCGAGCGCGGAGGCCTCGGTGGTGAGGACGGCGGTGGTGACGGAGACGAGCAGGGCGTTGACGGCGGCACCGCCGAGGGCGAGCTTCACGGGGGTGGCGCCGCCCCGCCCGCTGCCGGCGATGGCGTACACCGCGACGGCGGCGACGCACGCACCGGCGAAGGCGTACCCGACGTAGCCGGTCAGCGTGTGCGCGCCCGCCCAGGCGATGGCGAGGACGACGCCGACGGAGGCGCCCTGGCTGATGCCGAGGATGCCGGGGTCGGCGATGGGGTTGCGGGTGATGCCCTGGAGGGCCGTACCGGCGACGGCGAGCGCGGCGCCCACCATCACCCCGACGAGGGTGCGGGGCACCCGCATCTCCCGGACCACCTCGGCGGCGTCACCCTGCCCACCGCCGACGAGGGCGTCGAAGACGTCGTACGGAGAGATCGCGCGGGCGCCGACAGCGAGGCTGAACAGGACCGCGAGCAGCAGGGCCACCACCGCCGCCGTCATCGCGACAGCGCGTCGGACGGACACACGCATCGGGACAAGTCTAGAGCGGAAGGGGCGCCCGCGCCCCGGTATCAGGGCGCTCGGCAGAATGGAGTCATGACCTCACGGACCGACCGGGCACCCGGCGCACTCACCGTCGGCTTCGACCTCGACATGACCCTGATCGACTCCCGCCCCGGCATTCGCGCCTGCTACCTGGAGCTTTCCGCGCGCACCGGTACATACATAGACGCGGACCTCGCGATCACCCGGCTCGGGCCTCCCCTGGAGGAGGAACTGAGGCACTGGTTTCCAGCCGATCACGTGGCGCCCATGGCCACGCTCTACCGTGAGCTCTACCCCGCGTACGCGATCGAGGCGTCGCCCGCGATGTCCGGCGCCCGCGAGGCCGTCGCCGCGGTACGGGCGGCGGGCGGGCGCCCGCTGGTCGTCACGGCGAAGTACGAGCCGAACGCCAGGCTCCACATGAAGCACCTGGGCTTCGACGTGGACCTCGTCGGCAACCTGTGGGCCGAGCAGAAGGCGCAGGCCCTGCGCGAGTACGGGGCCTCGGTGTACGTCGGCGACCACACCGGGGACGTACGCGGCGCGCGTACGGCGGGCGCGCTGTCCGTAGCGGTGCCGACCGGGCCGTGCGACGCAGCCGAACTGCGCGCCGCGGGCGCCGACGTCGTACTCGACGACCTGAACGCCTTTCCGGCCTGGCTGGCCGCCCGCACCGCCTACGGTGCCGAGGGGCCCGCGGCTGACCTGGCCTGACGGCGCTGGTGGGCGATGGAGCGCAGCACACCTCCGCCCGCGATGAGGAAACCGACGCCCATCAGCATGCACACGGCATAAGCGACGGGCGGGAATGGGTCCGCGCCGAGGAACAGCGGGGCCACCGTGACCAGAGTGGCCACGGCGCCGACGAAGAAAACGATCGCGCCAATCCGGACGAGTCCGTCGCCCGGCCCGGTGGAATTCGCTTGGGTTTTGTCACGCACCGGACCAGGGTAGTTCCCAGCGCGAAGGAAGAAACCGGGGACGTCTTGTCACCGGCGCAGGGACCCATAGTCTTGGAGCCGGCGGGTCGGGCGACCCGCTGTACTGCTATCCAGAGCCGATTACGCATGCCCGGCGGGCCGTACGGTCCGCCGGGCGGCGTCGCGGCACCCACGTGTACACCCACGTGTACGACGACGAGTACGAGGACGAGGACTTCACGTGCCTACCGGCAAGGTCAAGTGGTTCAACAGCGAGAAGGGCTTTGGCTTTCTCTCCCGCGACGACGGCGGCGACGTCTTCGTGCATTCCTCCGTACTGCCCGCCGGCGTCGACACACTCAAGCCCGGCCAGCGCGTCGAATTCGGCGTGGTGGCGGGCCAGCGCGGGGACCAGGCCCTTTCCGTGACCCTTCTCGACCCGACCCCGTCGGTCGCCGCGGCCCAGCGCCGCAAGCCGGACGAACTGGCGTCCATCGTCCAGGATTTGACGACCCTGCTCGAAAACATTACGCCCATGCTGGAAAAGGGGCGTTACCCCGACAAGGCCTCCGGCGCGAAGATCGCCGGTCTGTTGCGGGCGGTGGCGGACCAGCTCGACGTGTGAGCGTCCACGTTCGGGTGGCCGCGGCGCGCCGCGCCGCGGATCGCGCTGCGCGCTCGTCCTCGAACGTCGTCCTCAAACGCCGGACGGGCTGAGATCTCCGCCGCATCCAGCCCTCAGGGAAACTCCAGGGCGCCCGGGCGCAGGGCAGGGACCAGGCCTTCCGCGGCCGCGCGGGTGAGGAGGCCGCGGACCGCCGCGTAACCGTCCTCGCCGAGATCCGCCGTGAACTCGTTCACGTACAACCCGATGTGCTGATCGGCGACGGCGGGATCCATCTCCTGGGCATGGTCGAGGACATAGGGACGGGAGGCCTCGGGATCGTCCCAGGCCATCCGCACGGACGTGCGGGCGGCCGAGGCGAGCCCCCGCAGGGCCTCCTCCCCGAGCCCGCGCCGGGCGACGATCGCCCCGAGCGGAATGGGCAGCCCGGTCGCCGCCTCCCAGTGCTCACCCATGTCGGCCAGCTTGTGCAGCCCGTAGTCGCGGTAGGTGAACCGCGCCTCGTGGATGACGAGCCCGCCGTCCACCTTCCCGTCCCGCACGGCGGGCATGATCTGGTCGAACGGCAGGACGACGATCTCGGCGACACCACCGGGCAGCACATCGGCGGCCCACAGCCGGAACAGCAGATAGGCGGTCGACTTCTCGCTGGGCACGGCGACCGTCCCCCCGGTGAGGTCGACCCCTGCCTCCCGGGTGAGGACCAGCGGCCCGCACCCGCGCCCGAGGGCGCCGCCGCAGGGCAGCAGGGCGTACTCGTCGAGGACGTAGGGCAGGACGGCGTACGACACCTTCAGGACGTCGAAGTCGGCGTCGGCGGGGGCCCGGCCGTGCGCGGTGGCCTCCGCGATGCCGTTGGTGATGTCGATGTCGGCGAAGGTCACGTCGAGCGCGGGGGCGCCGGGCACCCGGCCGTGCGCCCACGCGTCGAAGACGAAGGTGTCGTTAGGGCAAGGCGAGTAGGCGATCTTCAGGGGGCGGTCCGGGTATTCAGTCATGCCTGTTCCAACTCTCCAGTACGGGCGTGAACTTCCCGAACGCCCCGGTGAGCGCGGCGAGGGCGGCGCCGATGCGCCAGGCGGCGCGGTCGCGCGGGCCCACCGGGTTGGAGATCGCGCGGAGTTCGATGACGGGCAGGCCGTGCGGGGCGGCGGCCTCGGCGACGCCGAAGCCCTCCATCGCCTCCGCGAGGGCCCGCGGGTGCCGGACACGCAGCTCGGCGGCGCGCTCGGCGGTGCCGGTCACGGTGGAGACGGTGAGGACGGTGCCCGTCGTGGCGCCCGTCGCGGTGGCCAGGGCGGCGACGAGGGCGGGCGGGGGTTCGTGGGTGACCCGGCCGAAGCCGAGTCCGGTCACGGGCACGAAGCCGTCGGGCGTCTCGGCGCCCAGGTCGGCCGCGGTGACGGCGTCGGCGACGACGAGCGAGCCGACGGGCGCGTGCGGTGGGAAGCCGCCGCCGATCCCGGCGGAGACCACCAGGTCGTACGGGGTGCCCTGCGCTTCGGCGAGGGTGAGGGCGCGGGCCGTGGCGGCGGCTGCGGCGGCCGGTCCGACGCCGGCGACCAGCAGTTCGACGACGGGGCCCGCGGGGGAGCCGTCGGCGCCGTGCAGGCCGGACGCCACCGCGTCCCTTTCGGCGGGGACCGCGGTGGCGATCAGGACTCGCGGGCCCGGGGGCCGGGTCCGGGGCGGGGTCCCGGTCAGGCGTCCGAGTCCTTCTTGAACTTGAACGACCACAGACCGGTCGCCTTCGCGCCGCCCTCGGCCTTGCCGCCCTCCAGGAGGCTCACCGTGGTCGACTTGCCGCCGCCCCCGTACTGCTGGTTGAAGAACACGCTGCCCGGGATGACGACGTACGTCTTCTTGCTGGCCTCCGTCAGCGGCTGCCCGTTCATCAGGAGCGTCCAGCCCTTGTCGGCGACCTCCGGGTCCACCCCGAAGCGGACCTTCTCGTCCGGGTCGACCGTGATGGACTTGATGTCCGTCTTGTCCTTCAGGCACTTCTGCACCTCGGACGGCTTCAGCTCCTTGCCGTCGTTGTAGCAGGCGGCCTCGGAGTGCACGGACTTGCTGCCGACCGTCACGGTGGCAAGGGGCGTCGGCTTGTCACAGGCCGACAGGACGAGGAGTCCGGCGGAGACGGCGCCGAGGGCGGCGACGGTGCGGCGGCGACGCGCCGAGCGGAGTACCAGGAGGGTCATACCCGAAGGTTATCGGGCCAGGGCCCGACGCCCCCCAGGCGGGGGTACGGCGTGCCGTGCCCCGTCAGGGCCACGGGTGCGCCCCGTCAGGGGCGCGGGGAACGGCGCGAGCGGCCGACGACTGGCCGCAGTCGCGTCTGCGTGCTTGCTCGGCAGATGCGTCTGCGGCGTTTCCTGGGCTGAGCGCGCAGTTCCTCGCGCCCCTGGGCGGGGGGTGCGTGTGGTGCCCCGTGAGGGGCGCGGGGAACTGCGCGAGCGGCCGACGACAAGCCGCAGACGCGTCTGCACAGTTGCTCCGCAGACGCGTCTGCGGCGTTTCCTGGGCTGAGCGCGCAGTTCCCCGCGCCCCTGGGCGGGGGGTGCGTGTGGTGCCCCGCGCCCCGGGCGGGGGCGCGTTAGACGACTCGGGGGCGGCCGAGGCCGCCGGTGCGGCGGGAAGCTGTCAGGAGGCCCTTCGCCGTGGGAAGCCACCCCGCCGCGACGATCACGGCGGCGACGGTCAGGCCGAGCGTGCCGTTGAGGGGCAGCGCGATGCCGATGCCACCGCCCACCACCCACGCCATCTGCAACAGCGTCTCGGACCTGGCGAACGCCGACGTACGGACGGCCTCCGGCACGTCCCGCTGGATCACGGCGTCCAGGGACAGCTTCGAGAGGGCCTGCGCGAAACCCGCGACGGCCGCGAGCGACGCGATGCCCACCGGCCCGTAGAACAGCACCGCGCACACCGCGACCCCCAGCACCACCGCCACCACGGTCACGATGATCAGCTCGGGGGCCCGCGCCTTCAGCCACGCCCCGACAGCCGTACCGAGCGCGTTGCCCGCGCCCGCCGCCACGCCCACTATCCCCAGGGACACCGCCGCGCTCTGCCCGCCCATCGGATGCTCGCGCAGCAGGAACGCGAGGAAGAAGATGAGGAACCCGGACAGCCCGCGCTGCGCCGCGTTCACGACGAGCCCGTGCGTCACGGACGGGCCGACGGTACGCAGCCCGAGCCGCCCCCGACGCGAGGTGTCGTCGTCCCGGTCCTGGCTCCGGTCCTGGCCCGCGTGCCGCTCGCGGTGCCGCTCCCGGGCGCGCTTCAGACGCAGGTGCTCCTCGTCGGCCGCGAGCAGCGCCTTGCTCTCACCCTTGGCCGAGTCCACCTTGTGCGGCAGCGTGAACGACAGCACCGTGCCCGCGATGAACAGCGCGAAGGCCCCGTACAGAGGCCAGCGCGCCCCGAGCGCCTGGAGCCCCGCCCCGACGGGCGCGGCGACACCCGTGGCGAGCAGCCCGCTGAGCGTCACCCGGGAGTTGGCCTTCACCAGCGAGAAACCCATGGGCAGCAGCCTCGGCACGACGGCGCTGCGCACGACGCCGTACGCCTTGGAGGCGACGAGCACGCCGAGCGCGGCCGGATACAGCTCAAGACCGCCCGTCACGACGGCGCCCGACAGCATCAGGGCGAGCAGGGCACGCGCCAGCATCGCGCCCGCCATCGCGGCACGGCGGCCGTGCGGCAGGCGGTCGAGGAGCGGGCCGATGACGGGGGCGAGGAGCGTGAACGGGGCCATCGTGATCGCCAGGTACAGCGCGACGCGGCCGCGGGCCTCGTCCGTCGGCACGGAGAAGAACACCGTCGACGCGAGCGCCACGGTGACCATGACGTCACCCGCGCCGTTCACCGCGTGCAGCTCGATCAGCTTGCCGAGCCCCGACTCGCCCGCACCGTGCGCGTGCGTGGCCTTGCGGATGCCCTTGGCCGTACGTGTGAAGGGCCACCGCAGGGCGCGCCCGAGCGCCCGGGCGGCCCGGGTGCCCGCACCCGGCCGCCCGGTGGGGCGGGACGATGACCACTTGACGCCAGTCACGCAGTCATAGTGCCCCGTAGGACGCAGGACTAGCGGGATATTCGCATCGGGTGCGCAGCCGGGGGCCACCAGCCCGCCCGCCCTTCGAGGACGAGCGAGGACGAGCGAGGACGAGGAGGACGAGTGGAGATGAGCGGAGGCGAGCGGAGGCGAGCGGAGGCGGGTGGGGACGAGTGGAGGCGGGTGGAGACGAGTGGAGGCGGGTGGAGACGAGTGGAGGCGGGTGGAGACGAGTGGGGACCAGAGCCGAGGCCCGAAACGAGTGGGGACGAGGGCCGAAGGCCCGAAAGCGGGGGGACGGGGGCGCCGCCCCCACAGCCACCCGGTACGCCGGTGTGGGCCCAGGGGCCAGAAGAAGGTAGCGTGCGTAACGCGCTACGGCGGTTGTCCTCGGCCGCGCGCCTCACGGTCATCCCGCAGAATGGATGGCGAAGGTGCGCCCGGCGACGTCGGGCGCGGACGTCGACGCGGCCCCCTGGTCCGCTCCGTTCGTGCCCCCGCGTCAGGGTGGCGCACTCGTGAGACGGCGTAGGAGAGAAGCGATACCTGTGAGCGCAGCGACAACGCGAAGCCGTACCCCGCGCACCCCGCGTACCCCCGACCGTCTCTGCGCCGAGGCGGTGGGCCTCGCCCGCACGGCCGCCGAGGAGGCCGCCGCGCCGGGCGTGGTCGGCGAGCACGTCGAGGTCGTCGTCGAGGGCGACCGCGTGGTCACGCATCTCTTCGAGTGCAAGGAGCCGGGCTACCGCGGCTGGCGGTGGGCCGTGACGGTGGCCCGCGCGTCCCGCGCGAAGTTCGTCACCCTCGACGAGACGGTGCTTCTGCCCGGGCCCGACGCGCTGCTCGCACCCGAGTGGGTGCCGTGGAGCGAGCGGCTCCGGCCCGGCGACATGGGGCCCGGCGACCTGCTGCCCACAGACGCCGAGGACCTGCGCCTGGAGCCCGGCTACTCCGGCGACGACGAGCCGCCGCCCAACTCGGTCGCCGCGGGCCCCGCCGGCGTCCCCGGCGTCCCCGGCGGGCGCGGTGTTCTCGCAGCCCCCGACGACTCCGGCCCCTCCGACGCCTCCCGCTCCTCCCGTCCCGCGCGCCCCTCCGTCCTCTCCGGCGAGCTGGCCGAGCGGGCCGACGCGGAGGACGCCGACGTCACCCCGGTCCCGCCCGCCGAGCTGACCATCACGCCCGCCCGCGGCTCCCTCGCGTCGATCGCCGACGAGCTGGGCATGCGGCGCGCCCGGGTGCTCTCGCGGTACGGGCTGCACACCGCCGCCGACCGGTGGGACGAGGCGTACGGCGCCAAGACCGCGATGGCGCAGGCCGCGCCCGCCGCCTGTGTGAGCTGCGGGTTCCTGGTGCCCATCGGCGGGTCGCTCGGGCAGGCGTTCGGGGTCTGCGGCAACGAGTTCGGTCCCGCCGACGGGCACGTGGTGTCCCTCGCCTACGGCTGCGGAGGGCACTCGGAGGCCGCCGTCATGCCGAAGCCGCCCCGTCCCGCGCCGCCCGTCCTGGACGAGACCAAGGTCGACGTGCTGCCGCTGCGGCCCGATCCCGACTCGGGGTCGGTCTCGCTCGCGGGGGTCGGCGAGGACCTCGGCCACTCCTAGCCCCCACGGTTCCTGGGACTCCCCCCTGACCCCGCACGGCCGGGCCCGCCCGCCCCTGCCGGGCGTCGGGCCGCGCGTGCGCACCCCCCGGCGGGGACCGGCCACCGCGCTACCGCCCGTCGGGTCCTCCGCCTGCCCGTGACCGTCCGCCTCGCGTGTCAGGACCCTCGTGTGCGGCGGGGCGCGCGGAGGGGAGCCCACGACGCGCGGTAGCGCGGCGGAACCGGTCACCGGGCCGCACCCGGAGCCCGGTACCCGGGGACGGGGAGCGGGAGGGCACCGGCGGTCCACCCACCGCCGGGACGCGGTACCGTCGGCCCCCGACCCACCACCACCGCCACCGACCGCGGCCGCGGGCCCCGCGGCGCAGGCAGAGGGAGAGCGAGCACCGTGAGCAAGTTCGTGCGGCCGGCCGCCGAGGGGAGCGACCCGTTCGGCACCGCCCGCCTGCGCCGCTCCGTCCTGGAGACATGGGCGGCGAGCCCGGCCCGGTTCCGGGAGGACGCCAACGCCGAGGAAGACCTCGCGCTCGGCGGCTACCGCGACCGCCTGGTCGTCGAACTCGCCCAGAACGCCTCCGACGCCGCCGCCCGCGCGGGCGTACCGGGCCGCCTGGCCCTCACCCTGCGGGACGGAACCCTCGCGGCCGCCAACACCGGCGCCCCGATCGACGCGACGGGCGTGGAGTCCCTCTCCACGCTGCGGGCCTCCGCGAAGCGCGCGGACCGCGACGACCGCCTCGACCGCGCCCTGCCCGACCGCGCCACGGCCGGGCAGGACGAGGCACCCCTCGCGGACCCCGCCGCACGGCGGACGACGGGCCGCTTCGGCGTGGGCTTCGCCGCCGTACTCGCCGTCTCCGACGAACCCGCGGTCGTCGGACGCACCGGCGGCGTCCGCTGGTCCCTCGCCGAGGCCCGCGAACTCGCCGACGAGACCGCACGCTTCAGCCCGGGCCTCGGTGACGAGATCCGCCGCAGGGAGGGCCACGTACCGCTGCTGCGTCTGCCGCTGGCAGCGGAGGGCGCCGCTCCGCAGGGGTACGACACCGTCGTCATCCTGCCGCTGCGCGACGCGGCGGCAAAGGACCTGGTGACCCGCCTCCTCGACGGGGTCGACGACGCGCTGCTGCTCGCGCTGCCCGGCCTCGACGAGGTCACCGTCACCGTCCAGGACGCCCCGCCGCGCACGCTGCGCCGGTCCGCCGAAGGCCCGTACACCGTCGTCGAGGACAGCCGCGACGGCACCACCCGCTGGCGCACCGTCAGCGACCAGGGCACGCTGGCCGCCGAGCTGCTCGCCGACCGGCCCGTCGAGGAGCGGCAGCGCCCGTACTGGCACCTCACCTGGGCCGTGCCCGCCGGGCCCGACGGCGCCCCGGAGCGCCCCCGTACCACCGCGGTCCTGCACGCGCCGACCCCCAGCGACGAGCCCCTCGGCGTCCCCGCCCTGCTCATCGCCTCCTTCCCGCTGGACACCAGCCGCCGGCACGCCGCGCCGGGGCCGCTCACGGACTTCCTGGTGGAGCGCGCGGCGGACGCCTACGCCGAACTCCTCGCCGGGTGGCGCCCGGTGGGCGAGGACATCATCGGTCTCGTACCGGGCCCGCTCGGCAGGAGCGAGCTGGACGGGGCGCTGCGCCAGGCCGTCCTCGACCGGCTGCCGCGCACCGAGTTCCTGCCGCCCGCCGTCCCGCCCGCCGCGACCGGCACCGGCACCGACGCCACCGACGCCGACACCGGTCACCACGACTGGCCCGACGCCGAGACACCGGTGGCCCTGCGCCCCCGTGACGCCGAAGTCGTCGAGGGCGCGGGCGCGGACACCGTGCGGGTGCTCGCCGAGGTACTGCCCAGCCTGCTGCCCGCGGGCCTGGAGCGGCGCAGCGAGCTGCGCACGCTCGGCGTCGCCCGCGTCCCGCTGACCGACGCCATCGACAGGCTCGCCGGTCTGGAGCGCGAACCGGCCTGGTGGCGGCGGCTCTACGACACCCTCGCGGGCGTCGACCCCGACCGGCTCTCGGGCCTGCCGGTGCCCCTGGCGAACGGCCGGACCACCATCGGGCCCCGCCAGGTCCTGCTGCCCGCGCCCGGCGCGTCCGGCGGAGCCGCCCCCGAGGCCCTGGCCCGCCTCGGCCTCAAGGTCGCGCACGCCGACGCCGCCCATCCCCTCCTGGAGAAGCTGGGCGCCCTGCCCGCCACGCCCCGAGCCGTCCTGACGACTCCGCAGGTGCGGGCCGCGGTCGCCGCCTCCCTCGACGACGACGACAGCTGGTACGGGGACGCCGACGCGGGGGTGGGCGGGCTCGGCGCCGACGACCTCGCCGACGTCGTCCTCACCCTCGTACGCGACGCGGAGCTGGCCCCCGGCGACGAGCCCTGGCTCGGCGCCCTCGCGCTGCCCGACGAGGACGGGGAGCAGGCGCCCGCCGGTGAACTGGTGCTGCCCGGCAGCCCCTTCGCGCAGGTCGTGCGGGAAGGGGAGCTGGCCGAGGTGGACGCGGACCTCGCCGGGCGGTGGGGGGAGCAGCCGCTCGCCGCGTGCGGGGTGCTCGCCTCCTTCGCCCTGGTCCGCGCCACCGACGTCGTCCTCGACCCGGACGACCTGGAGCCGCGCGACTCCGACTTCGCCGAACCCGACGACGCGGGGCTGCTCGACGCCGTCGACGTGTGGTGCGAGGACGTGCTCGACCGGCTGCCGGACACGCCGGTGCCGCCGGTCGCGACGGAGCTGGTCGCCGTGCGCGACCTCGACCTCGTCGACGACGCGCACTGGCCGCGGGTCCTCACGATGCTCTCCCGGCCGCCGCTGCGCGACGCGCTCGTGCACCCGGTGCGGGTGCTGCTTCCTGACGGTACGACGGAGAGCGTGCGGTCCTACACCGCCTGGTGGCTGCGCGGGCACCCGGTCATCGGGGGGCGGCGGCCCGCGGGGCTGCGGGCCGCGGGCGGGGACCCGCTGCTCGACGGGCTCTACGACGACGCCGACGCGACCGGGTTCGAGGACGAGCAGGTGCTGCGGGCGCTCGGCGTGCGCACCTCCGTCGGCTCGCTGCTCGCGGAGCCGGGCGGCGCGGCGGAGCTGCTCGACCGGCTCGCGGACCCCGAGCGGACCGTGTCCGCCGCGCAGTTGCACGCCCTGTACGGGGCGCTCGCGGATTGCGACCCGGACCGGGTGACGCTGCCGGACGACGTGCGGGCCGTCGTGGACGGCGAGGTCGTCGTCGTGGACGCCGCGGACGCCGTCGTCGCCGACGCCCCGGACCTGCTGCCGTTCGCCGCCGGGCTGCCGCTGCTTCCCGTCGCCCCGTCGCGGGCGGCGGACCTCGCCGAGCTGTTCCAGGTGCGGCGCCTGAGCGAGCGGTTCCCCGCGGCGGAGGCCGTCGCCTCCGGGGACGGGGTCGAGCACGAGGTGCCGGACTCGGTGCGGGTGCTGCTCGGGCCCGCGACCCCGGCCACGTACCGCGAGTACGACGAACTGCTCGTCGACGGCGTCGACCTGGAGTGGCGCCGCACCGCCGACGGCGTCGTGCACGCGGCCACCCTGGAGGGCGTCGCCGCCGGCCTCGCCTGGGCCGCCCGCCAGTGGCCGCGGCGCTTCGAGGTGGCGGCGCTCCTCGAGGACCCGTCGCGCACGGAGGAACTGGCCAGGGACCGCTGGTTCGACTAGGGGGCGGGGCCGTCGGGGGGTCCGCCTGCGGGTCTGCCGATGGGTCCGCCTGCGGGTCTGCCGACAGGCCCGCCTGGGTCTGCGACGGGCCCGCCTGCGGGTCCGCCTCCGGGCCTGCCTGCGGGGCCTGAAACAGCCTGGCGCAAAACTTCCCCCGCGCGTACAACCCCTGGCCATGGCTGGGGGTCTGATCTGCCGGGTCAACAGACTCCTAGATCATCGGGACCTCGTGTGCGGGCGTCAGCGCCGCGGGGCCCCCTTCTCCCCCTGGGGACATCACCATGCGCATCCGTGCCACCGTCGCCGCCGTCTCCGGCACCCTGGCTCTGTCCGCTCTCGCCGTTCCCGCCGCGCACGCGGGCGACGGCCCCGCCGCCCCCCGGCTGTCCGCGTCCGTCGCCGACGCCTCCGAGGCCGCGGGCGGGCAGCGCGTCGCCGCCGCGGCGGGCGACATCAAGGTCACCAAGGTCACCGTGAACGACGGCAAGGACGTCTCGATCGGTACGACGGCGAAGAAGCGGTTCAAGCTCGCCTTCACCGCGACCGCCCCGTCCGGCATCGACGTCTCCAGCGGCTTCCTCTGGCTGGGCCGTGACCTCGACACCGCCGACGTCATCACTCCCGCGACCCCGGCGGAGTACAACCCCACCTGCGTCGACGTGAACGACACCACCTCCACCTGCACGCTCTACGTCACCGCGGACCCGGCGCGGCTCGGCAACGCCGGTGCGGGTGTGCGCTGGAACGCCTACGCGGCCGTGACCGACAACGAGGGCACGCAGGTCAAGCTGAAGAACCTGAAGTCGGACGTCCGCCTCCAGCGCGCCTCCCGCCTGACGGTCAACGCCTCCCCGGAGCCGGTGAAGAAGGGCCGGACGATCACCGTGGCCGGTGCCCTGACGCGCGCCAACTGGGACACGAAGAAGTACGCGGGGTACACGAAGCAGTCCGTGAAGCTCCAGTTCAAGAAGAAGGGTGCCTCGGCCTACACCACCGTCAAGACGGTCAAGTCCGACAGCAAGGGCAACCTGAGGACCACGGTGAAGGCGTCCGTGGACGGCACCTTCCGGTACGTCTTCGCGGGCACGTCCACGACCCCCGCCGTCACGTCGGCGGGCGACGCCGTCGACGTCCGCTGACTTCCCGAGCGGCTCGCTCCTGAACCGCCGGCTTCCTGAGGCGTCTGCTTCCCGACCCGCTCGCTCTCTCACCCGCTCACCCGACCCCGCGGTATCGCCCCCCGGCGTGCCGCGGGGCTCCGCACCCCCCCGAGGACCACATGCGCATCCGCACCACCACCACCACCGTCGCCGCCCTCTCCGGCGCCGTCGCCCTGTCCGCCTTCGCCGTCCCGGCCGCGCAGGCCGCCGACTCGGTGCAGGGCAGCACCAGGATCACGAAGGTCGTCGTCAACGGCGGCAAGGACCTCGTGGTCGGCACGTCCACCAAGCGGTTCACCGTCACCGTCACGGGCACCGACCCCAAGGGCATCAAGGACGGCATCGCCCTGCTCTGGCGCGGCACGAAGTTCGAGCCGGAGCTCCTCACGGGCGTCCTCGCCCCGGGCGACGAGGCCAAGTGCACCAAGGTCGACGCGACCACCGGAACGTGCAAGCTCTCCTTCGAGGCCTCCCCGCGCGAGACCCTCGCGAACCGCAACGCGGGCCAGTGGAAGGTGCTTGCCGGACTCCTCGCCAAGGGCAGCGCCGAGGACCACGTCGTGAAGGAGAGGTACAAGACCGTCACCGTCAAGCGCGCCGCGAAGCTCACCGTCAACGCCTCCCCGGAGCCGGTGAGCAAGGGCCGGACGATCACCGTGGCCGGTGCCCTGACGCGCGCCAACTGGGACACGAAGAAGTACGCGGGGTACACGAAGCAGTCCGTGAAGCTCCAGTTCAAGAAGAAGGGTGCCTCGGCCTACACCACCGTCAAGACGGTCAAGTCCGACACCAGGGGCAACCTGAGGACCACGGTGAAGGCGTCCGCGGACGGCACCTTCCGGTACGTCTTCGCGGGCACGTCCACGACCCCGGCCGTGACGTCCTCGGGTGACGCCGTCGACGTGCGCTGACGGCGGCGGCGTCCACCCGGGGGCGGAAAGGGGGGCCGGGGCTAGGCGGTGAAGCGGCGGTCCACCCAGCGGAAGGCGATCTCGATCAGCGCTGACGCGACCGCCGCGATCCCGACCGCCGCCCACGGCATCGTCGTACCCACCAGCTTGAGGGCGAAGAAGTCCTGGAGCCAGGGGACGACGAGGACCAGCAGGAAGCCGAGGCCCATCGCGGCGACCAGGCCGACGCGCCACCAGGTGTAGGGGCGGGCGATGATCGCCAGGACCCACAGCGACACCAGGAAGAGGGCCAGCGTCGCCGCGCTGGTCTCGGCCTCGCGGGCGCCCTCGCCGGTGTAGTGGTGCCGGGCGACGAGGTACGTCGCGAACGTGGCGAGCGCCGCGATGATGCCGCCCGGAAGCGCGTACCGCATGACCCTTCGGACGAAGTGGGGCTTGGCCCGCTCCTTGTTGGGCGCGAGCGCGAGGAAGAACGCGGGGACGCCGATCGTGAGGGTCGAGAGCAGCGTCAGGTGGCGGGGCAGGAAGAGGTACTCCACCTGCGAGCAGACCACCAGCAGGGCGATGACCACCGAGTAGACGGTCTTCACCAGGAAGAGGGTCGCCACGCGGGTGATGTTGCCGATGACGCGGCGGCCCTCCGCCACCACCGACGGCAGCGTCGCGAAGCTGTTGTTCAGGAGGACGATCTGCGCGACCGCGCGCGTCGCCTCCGAGCCCGAGCCCATGGACACGCCGATGTCCGCGTCCTTCAGGGCGAGGACGTCGTTCACCCCGTCGCCCGTCATCGCGACCGTGTGGCCCTTGGATTGCAGGGCGCCCACCATGTCCCGCTTCTGCTGGGGCGTCACCCGGCCGAAGACGGAGTTGGCGTCCAGCTCCTCGGCCATCTCGGCCCGGTCGTCGGGCAGCCGCCGCGCGTCCACCGTGTTCGCCGCGCCGGGCAGGCCGAGCTTGCCCGCGACCGCGCCCACGGACACCGCGTTGTCACCGGAGATGACCTTCGCCTGGACGTTCTGCTCCTCGAAGTACCGCAGGGTGTCGGCGGCGTCGGGGCGCAGGCGCTGCTCCAGGACGACCAGGGCGGTCGCGCGGGCGTCCCTGGCGACCTCGGGGGCGTCGAGGTCGCCGGCCGCGCGGGCCAGGAGCAGGACGCGCAGGCCGTCGTGGTTGAGCTGCTCGATCTCGTCGAGGGCCGGGTCGCCGGAGGGAAGCAGCACGTCCGGCGCGCCGAGCAGCCACGTCGAGCTCTCGCCGTCGCCCTCGCTGAAGCTCGCCCCGCTGTACTTGCGGGCGGAGGAGAACGGCAGCGCCTGGGTGCAGCGCCACTCCTCGCTGTCGGGGTAGGCGTCGATGATCGCCTGGAGGGACGCGTTGGGGCGCGGGTCCGACTCGCCGAGCGCGCCGAGGACCTTGCGTACGTACGTCTCGTCCGCGCCGTTCAGCGGGCGCAGCTCCGTGACGTCCATGCCGCCCTCGGTGAGCGTGCCCGTCTTGTCCAGGCAGACCGTGTCGACGCGGGCCAGGCCCTCGATGGCGGGCAGCTCCTGCACCAGGCACTGCTTGCGGCCGAGCCGGATCACGCCGATCGCGAAGGCCACGGAGGTGAGCAGGACGAGACCCTCGGGGATCATGGGGACGATGCCGCCGACCGTGTAGGCGATCGACTCCTTGAAGTTGTCGTCCTTGACGACCAGCTGGGAGATGATCAGGCCGATCGAGGTCGGGACCATCAGCCACGTCACGTACTTCAGGATCGTGGAGATGCCCGAGCGCAGTTCGGAGTGGACGAGCGTGAAGCGGCTCGCCTCCTCCGCGAGCTGCGCCGCGTACGCCTCGCGGCCCACCTTCGTCGCCGTGAACGCGCCGCCGCCCGCCACCACGAACGAGCCCGACATCAGCTTGTCGCCCGGCTTCTTCAGGACCGGATCGGCCTCACCGGTGAGCAGGGACTCGTCGACCTCGAGGCTGTCGGCCTCGACCGTCTCGCCGTCCACAGGGATCTTGTCGCCGGGGCCGAGCTCCACCAGGTCGCCGAGGACGATCCCGGAGGTGGAGATCTCCGCGGCCACCCCGTCGCGCCGCACGGTGGGCTTGGCCTCACCGATCACCGCGAGGCCGTCGAGGGTCTTCTTGGCCCGCAGCTCCTGGATGATGCCGATGCCGGTGTTGGCGACGATCACGAAGCCGAAGAGGCTGTCCTGGATCGGCGCGACGAACAGCATGACGACCCAGAGCACGCCGATGATCGCGTTGAAGCGCGTGAAGACGTTGCCCCGGACGATCTCCGATGTGGACCTGCTGCTGCGGACGGGTACGTCGTTGACCTCGCCGCGGGCGACCCGCTCGGCGACCTCCGCCGCCGTGAGACCGGTGGCTCGTCCCGCAGGGGGCGCCGCCGGGTGGACCGGGTCCAGCTCGGCGCCCGCGTCGATATGCGTCATGGCACCGACGGTACGGGGGGAAGGTGGCCGGCACCCCTTGAGTAGGGGAAAGATCCGACCTCGGTAGGACGGGATCCGCCCTCAGGTCGTACGCCGTACTGCCTGGGTACCAGAAACCTCCGCGGCGGCCCGCTTGATGGCCGCCTCCCGCCCCCGGACGTACCGGATGCCGATGAGGCCGAGACCGCCGCCCGCGAGGCACGTCCACACCCACCAGGTGAGGTCCCGGTCGTCGAACCAGCCGTAGAAGGGCAGCTGTACGAGGAAGAGGACGAACCAGAGGATCGTGCCGCCGGTGATGGTGGCGACGACGGGGCCCTCCAGGGGCTCCGGCGCCTCGTGCTTGGGGGTCCACTTCGCCATACGGACACTTTATGCCGGGCGCGGTGGGGTCCGGAGAGGCGGGGTGTGTCGATGCCCATAGGGGTCTACGCGCGGAGATAGCAATTTGAGTCTCATGTATTCATACTGAATCGGTTCGCAGATGGCCGGTAGTTTTCGTGCGAAGACACAAAACCCGGCGCCGGGCAGACGCTCCGGCACCCTCCCCTTCCCTTACCCCTCCCCTTAGGTCATGAGGTCCCGCATGTCCCCCTCGACCCCCACGCCGGTCGACGCCAAGCAGCCGCCACCCTCCTCCCAGGGGGGCCTCGACGGCTACTTCAAGATCACGGAGCGGGGTTCGACCCTGGCGCGGGAGGTCCGCGGCGGCTTCGCCACCTTCTTCGCGATGGCCTACATCGTCGTCCTGAACCCGATCATCCTCGGCAGCGCCAAGGACATGTACGGCCATCAGCTCGACAACAAGCAGCTGGTCACCGCCACCGTCCTGACCGCCGCGTTCACCACGCTGCTCATGGGCGTCATCGGCAACGTGCCGATCGCCCTGGCCGCGGGCCTCGGCGTGAACACCGTGGTGGCCCTCCAGCTCGCGCCGCGCATGTCCTGGCCGGACGCCATGGGCATGGTGGTGCTCGCGGGCTTCGTGGTGATGCTGCTCGTCGCCACCGGGCTGCGGGAGCGCGTCATGAGCGCCGTACCGCTCGGTCTGCGCAAGGGCATCGCCATCGGCATCGGCCTCTTCATCATGCTGATCGGCCTCGTCGACGCCGGATTCGTCTCGCGCATCCCGGACGCCGCCCACACCACCGTGCCGCTCCAGCTCGGCGGCGACGGACACCTCAACGGCTGGCCGGTCCTCGTCTTCGTGCTGGGCGTGCTGCTCACCCTCGCGCTCCTGGTGCGCAAGGTGCCGGGCGCGATCCTGCTCTCGATCGTCGTGATGACCGTGGTCGCCATGGTCATCCACGCGCTCGCGGACGCGCCGTCCTGGGGCCTGACCACGCCCGAGTGGCCCGGCAACCCGGTCTCGACGCCCGACTTCGGGCTGATCGGTGAGATCAGCCTGTTCGGCGGCTTCGAGAAGGTCGGCGTCCTCACCGGCGTCCTCTTCGTCTTCACCGTGCTGCTCTCGTGCTTCTTCGACGCGATGGGCACGATCATGGGCGTCGGCGACGAGGCCCACCTGACCGACGACAAGGGCAACATGCCCGGCATGAACAAGGTCCTGTTCGTCGACGGCATCGCGGTCGCCGCGGGCGGCGCCTCGTCCGCCTCCGCCACCACCTGCTTCGTGGAGTCCACCGCGGGCGTCGGCGAGGGCGCGCGGACCGGGTTCGCGAACGTCGTCACCGGCGGTCTGTTCGCCGTGGCGCTCTTCCTCACACCGCTCGCCACCATGGTGCCCTCGCAGGCGGCCACGCCCGCGCTGCTCGCGGTCGGCTTCCTGATCCTGTCCGGCTCCATCGGGCAGATCGACTGGAGCGACCCCACGATCGCGATCCCGGCGTTCGTGACGATGCTGATGATGCCGTTCACGTACTCGATCACCAACGGCATCGGCATGGGCTTCATCGCCTTCACCGTGCTGCGGCTCGCGGCGGGGCGGGCCCGCGAGGTGCCGGTGGCGATGTACGCGGTGTCGGCGGTGTTCGCCTTCTACTACCTGATGCCGGCGCTGGGGCTCACGTAGCCGCCGCCTCGGGCTGAGCGCCGTCAGCCACTTCCTTCCACGTCCCCCGGGCCGGAGCCCGCGCCGTCAGGCGCCGCTCTCGTCCGGGGGACGTTCCGCTTTCCGGGCCGCATCGCTCGTACGAGTGACGAATGGGGCCTGTGTGCCACATCACGGGCAGGTCGGGCGCCGAGGCGCGATACCGGGTGGTCTTTAGCGAGAGTAATGAGTTAAGCTAAAGAACATGCCGGACCTCTCCCATGGCGACAATGCTGCCGCCGTGAACTCGCTGCGCTCCGCCGTGATGCGCCTGTCCCGTCGACTCAAGCACCAGAGGGTCGACGAGTCGCTGAGCCCGACCGAGATGTCGGTGCTCGGCACCCTCGCCCGCTGCGGCAGTGCCACCCCGGGCGAGCTCGCCCGCAAGGAGCATGTGCAGCCGCCGTCGATGACCCGCATCGTCGCGCTCCTGGAGGCGAAGGGCCTGGTCAGGCTCGAGCCGCACCCGGAGGACCGCCGCCAGAAGGTGGTGACCCAGACGGAGCGGGCCGAGGCGATGCTCGAAGAGAGCCGTCGCAAGCGGAACGCCTGGCTCGCCGGCCTGGCAGCCGACCTCGACGAGGACGAGTGGGAGCGGCTGCGCGCCGCCGCACCGGTCCTGGAGAAGCTGGCCCACCTCTGACCCCCCCGACCGTCCCGGGGGCGGACCCTCTCAGGGTCCCCCCCCGGCCATCCGCACGCCGCGCCAAGGAGGCGACCTCTTTTGAGTACGGGATCCGGAGCAGACTCCGCCCCCGCACCAACCACCCTCGACAAGACCGTCCGCCCTCCCCGGACCGCCCGGACCTCGATGTTCAGCTCCCTGCGGATCCGGAACTACCGGCTCTTCGCCGCCGGAGCCGTCGTCTCCAACACCGGCACCTGGATGGCCCGCATCACCCAGGACTGGCTGGTGCTCAGCATCACCGGATCCTCCGCCGCCGTCGGTGTCACCACCGCGATGCAGTTCCTGCCGATGCTGCTCTTCGGCCTGTACGGCGGCGTCATCGCCGACCGCTTCGCCAAGCGGAACCTGCTCTTCGTCACCCAGGGCGCCATGGGCCTCGGCGGCCTCTTCCTGGCCGCGATGACGCTCTCCGGCCACGTGGAGGTCTGGCACGTCTACGTCACGGCGTTCTTCACCGGCCTGGTGACCGTCGTCGACAACCCCACCCGGCAGTCCTTCGTGTCCGAGCTGGTCGGCCCCGACCAGGTCCGCAACGCCGTCTCCCTGAACTCCGCGAACTTCCAGTCCGCGCGCCTGGTCGGCCCCGCCGTCGCGGGCATCCTCACCGCCGCGGTCGGCCCCGGCTGGGCGTTCCTCGCCAACGGCCTGTCGTTCGTCGCGCCCCTGGTGGGCCTCGCGCTGATGCGCACCGGCGAGCTGACCCGTACGCCGCTCGCGCCGCGCCGCGGCAAGGGCCAGCTGCGTGAGGGCCTCACCTATGTCTCCCTGCACCCCGAGCTGATCTGGCCGATCGTGCTCATCGGCTTCATCGGCACCTTCGGCTTCAACTTCCCGATCTGGCTGAGCGCGTACGCGGACGACGTCTTCCACGGCGGCTCCGGTCTGTACGCGGCGTTCACCACGCTGATGGCGGCCGGTTCGCTGATCGGCGCGCTGCTCGCCGCGCGGCGGCGGTCCTCGCGGCTGCGGATGCTCGCGGGCGCGGCGGGGCTCTTCGGTGTCCTGCTCGTCGTGGTCGCCGCGGTGCCCAGCGTGTACGTGTTCGCGGCGCTGCTCGTGCCCGTCAGCGCGGTCGGTCTGACCGTCAACGTCACCGCCAACTCCTCGGTGCAGATGGCCACCGACCCCGAGATGCGGGGGCGGGTGATGAGCCTGTTCATGATGGTCTTCGTGGGTGGTACGCCGCTCGGCGGGCCCCTCTTCGGCTGGCTCACCGACGCCTACGGCGTCCGCGTCAGCTTCGCCCTCGGCGGGGCGATCGTCGCCGTGGCCTCGCTGGGGGTCGGCCTGATGCTGGCCCGCGCCGCGAATCTGCGCCTGCGGGTGGATCTTCGCCGCGGGCGGCAGCACGTACGGTTCGTGCCCCGCGAGCGGACGCCCGAGCCCGTCCCCGAACGGGACCTCGCGTCCGTGGCGTGACGCCGCCGGCGGTCTTTGCTGCCTGCGGGTGTGTGGGGGTTGCTCGCGCAGTTCCCCGCGCCCCTGACGGGGCCCGCTTCAGACCCGGGGGCGGGAAATTCAGCCCCTCCGGCGTTTGAGGAGCGGGGTCTGGGGCGGAGCCCCAGGAACGGGGAGGGGCGGCAGGGTTACACCCTGCGCTCAAGCACCTGGCCGGGCCATGCGCCGTCCTTCGCCGCGAAGGTCTGAGCCCGCACGAACCCATTGCTCTCGTAGTACGCGACCAGCTTCCCGTCATCACCCGCGTAGCAGTCCACCCGCAGCAGAGACACCCCCGCGGAGCGGGTCTCGGCGGCGGCGTGCGCAAGGAGCGCGCGCCCCACCCCGCGCCCCGCGAAGCGCGGATCCGACGCCAGGAAGTGGACGTACCGCTCGGGCTCCGCCACGGCGGGGATGTAGGAGGACGGCTCGTCGGTGAGGAGGAGCATGCCTGCCGGGGCCCCGCCCACCTCGGCGATCCAGGGCGAGCCGACAGCCACGTACTTCTCGACCAGCTCCACGGTCCGCGGACTCCGCGACAGCGGCTTCGTGCCCCACTGCCCCGTGCGCCCCTGGGAGACCAGCCAGTCGACGGCACTGTCGAGGATGCCGAGGAAGGCGGGAACGTCGGCGGGACCCGCCGCGCGGATGCGTATGCCGGCGTCCGCGTCCCCGGGCTCTCCGGGCCGGCCCCCGGTGTGATCGAAGTCGTCCATGGAGGCAGGCTAGTGGAGGCGGGCTGAGGGAGGCGGGCTGAGGGAGTCGGGCCGGGGGAGGCAGGCTGGTCGTATGAGACTCTTCGCGGCGGTGCTGCCCCCGGACCCCATCGCGGACGAACTGGCCCGGTTCGCGGCGGCGTTGCGGACCCTCAAGGGTGTGGACACGGACGCGGTGCGCTGGACGGAGCGCGCGAACTGGCACTTCACGCTGGCGTTCATGGCCGAGGTCCCCGACGGCGCGGTACCGGACCTGACCGGGCGCCTGGAGCGGGCGGCACACCGCACGGCACCGTTCCGGCTCTCGCTGCGCGGCGGCGGTCACTTCGGCGGCCGGGCGCTGTGGGCGGGGGCGGGCGGCGCGGTGCCCGAGCTGAGGATCCTGGCGGGCCGGGCCGGGGCGGCCGCCAGGAAGGCGGGCGTCACGATGGAGGAGCACCGCGCCTACCGCCCGCATCTGACGCTGGCGCGCTCGCGCGGCGAGGCGGACCTCGGCCCGTACGTCGAGGCGCTCGCCGCGTTCGACGGCACGCCCTGGACGGTGGCCGACCTCGCCCTCGTGCGCAGCAACCTGCCGAGGAGCGGGGTGCCGGGGGAGCAGCCCCGGTACGAGGTCGTCGGCCGGTGGCCGCTGGGAGGCGCCGACGGGGACGGAGCCGGGGCCGGTTAACCTCGATGCCGTGGACCCAAGGACCAGGAACCGGATCATGGCCGGTGTGCTCGTGCTGATGTTCGTCGTCGTGGCGCTGACGGCGGCGCTCGGGAAGTAGCCGAGACCGCCGCCGCCCGCGCGCACGAGCGCCGTATCCCGCCGGGCCCTGCGGCTACCAGGCGAAGGCCTCCGGGGCGGGCCCAGGCCCCGGGAAGATCTCGTCGAGCGAGAGCACGACGTCCTTGCTGAGCTTGAGGTCGACGGCGCGCACGGCGGACGCGAGCTGCTCCGCGGTGCGCGGGCCCACGATCGGGCCCGTGACGCCGGGACGGCCGAGCAGCCAGGCCAGGGCGACCTCGCCGGGTTCGAGGCCGTGCTTGTCGAGCAGGTCCTCGTACGCCTGGACCTGCGCGCGCGTCGCGGGGTCGGCGAGCGCGGACGCCGCCCGTCCCGAGGCGCGCCGGCCGCCCTCGACCTCCTTCTTCAGGACGCCGCCGAGCAGTCCGCCGTGCAGCGGGGACCAGGGGATGACGCCGAGGCCGTACTCCCGCGCGGCGGGCAGGACCTCCATCTCGGCGCGGCGCTCCGCGAGGTTGTACAGGCACTGCTCGGTGACCAGGCCGAAGCCGCCGCGGCGGGCCGCCGCCTCGTTGGCCTGGGCGATCTTGTAGCCGGGGAAGTTGCTGGAGCCCGCGTACAGGATCTTGCCCTGCTGGACCAGGACGTCCACCGCCTGCCAGATCTCCTCGAAGGGAGTGTTCCGGTCGATGTGGTGGAACTGGTAGACGTCGATGTGGTCGGTCTGGAGGCGCCTGAGGGAGGCCTCCACCGAGCGGCGGATGTTCACCGCCGAGAGCTTGTCGTGGTTCGGCCAGGGCGCCGTGCCGTGCGGCGACATGTTCCCGTACACCTTGGTGGCGAGCACGACCTTGTCGCGGCGCTCACCGCCCTGGGCGAACCAGGTCCCGATGATCTCCTCGGTACGGCCCTTCTTCTCGGGCGCGCCGTACGTGTTCGAGGTGTCGAAGAAGTTGATCCCCGCGTCGAGCGCGGCGTCCATGATTCCGTGGCTCTCCGCCTCCCCCGTGTGCGGCCCGAAGTTCATCGTGCCGAGAGTGAGGCGACTGACCCTGACTCCTGTGCGTCCCAGCTGCGTGTACCTCATGGGATCAGCCAAGGGGGTGGAGTGGGCTCAGGGCAAGGGGGCCGGTGGATCAATCACGGGGGAAGTCGGCAGTCCCGAGGGTCAGGCCGAGAGGGGTCTGGGTGAGGTCGATATCCGTGCCGAAGGGGACGGGGGGCCAGGTTTCGGCGTAGTCGCCGCTCTTCGGCTGAGCGTATACGTGGACGCTGCCCTGGTAGGGGTCGGCGATGAGATAAAGGGGGACCCCGGCGGTGGCGTAGGCGGTCTTCTTGGGGCCGTAGTCGTTCATTCCGGTACCGCGAGAGATCACTTCGGCGACGAATTCGACATCCTGCCACCGCCAGCGACCCTCGTCGTCGGCCTGCGCTCCCTCGGCCAACAGCGTCACGTCGCTGCACAGGCCGTTGTGGTCACCGGGATAGTCGATGCGTACGTCGGAGAAAACTCGCCGCTGCGGGAACCTGTTCGTGAGCTGCGTGACGATCTTCCAGATGATCTCCCAATGAGTTGCCCTCTGTGGCGTCATGTGAACGTTGCCTTCCACGACCTCGATCCGCATTCCTTCGAGGACGGGCAACCCTTCGAACGCGTCGAACATCGCGTCCAGACTCTGCGTGTTCTCGTCAGCCATCCTGATCGTGTCGCTTTCTGCGACGGACATGGCGGCGCTGCTCCCCGGCCGCCGACCTCCTGTCCGCGGCCGTGCAGTACAACGATATGCGCGGGGGCAGGGTCACGCCCCGCCCAGCCACCCCGCCGCGTCGAGGCGGAAGGACTCCGCGGGGACGACCGCGCGCAGGTCGGACTCCAGGGCGCGGACGCGGTCCGGGCCGAGTTCCCGGGTCCACTCCGCGCGCAGGGCGTCGAAGATCGCCGCCGAGCGGGCCAGGGCGTCGAGGCCGTGCGGGGTGAGGCGAACGAGTTTGCGGCGGGCGTCGGCCGGGTCGTCGGCGCGCTCGGCGTACCCGAGGGCGACGAGGCGGTCCACCGTCTTGCCCGCCGCCTGCTTGGTGACGCCGAGCCGCCGCCCGACCTCGCTCGCGCTCGCCCCCGCCGCCCCGACGGCCTGCATCGCGAAGCCGTGCGCCGGGCGGAGGTCCGAGTGGCCCTGGCGGGCGAGTTGGGCGTGTGTGCGGTCGATGAGGGTGCGGAAACCGGCGAAGAGCAGGAGGGGCAGCTCGTAGCCGGGAGTGTCGGGACGCTCCTGCCCCCGCGCGCGGTCCGACGGGCCCCCCTTCCCTTTTTCGACAACCTGGTTTACCTTCTTGTCGTCAACCATGTTGTCTATTTTAGGGGTCGCCCGACATGTTCGCCGCCCACACGGTCGAGTCCGCACCCGAGGCGTCACGCGCCGCCATGGAAGGGGTCACGCGGGCCTTCGGGGTGCTGCCGGACGCCGTCGCGCGTCTCGCCGCTTCGCCGGAGACGCTCACCGGATTCCTGGAGCTGAGCCGGAAGTTCGAGCGCGCCACGCTGGACCCGCTGGCCCGCGAGACCGTCGTCATGACCGTCGCCGTGCGCAACGCGTGCCATGTGTGCGTCGAACTGCACACCGCCAAGCTGCGCGAGCTGGGCGCCGACGACGGCCTCGTGGCCGCGCTCCGTGCGGGGCGGGAACTCCCCGGGGAGCACGCGCGGCTCGAAGCCGTGCGCACGTTCGCCGTCCGGGTCATCGCGTGCGCGGGCGGGGTCGACGACGCCGACGTGCGGGCCTTCCTGGACCACGGTTTCACGGAGCGCAACGCCCTGGAGGTCGTCATGGGCATCGGTGCGTACACACTGTCCACGCTCGCGAACCGGCTGACGGGGGCGGTCTGAACCGCCGCCCCCGCCCGGTGGCCCCCGTCAGCTCAGGGACGCCCACTCCTTCCAGTACGCCGCGTCACCGAAGGCGACCCGGTCGGCGAACGTGCCGTTGCCCTTGCCCGCGTTGAGCCACAGGCGGCCCCCGGTGTCCCGGGAGAGCAGGTCGTGCCTGCCGTCGCCGTTCACGTCACCGGCACCGACGACGTCCTTGTAGGAGGCGCCCCAGTCCTTGAAGACGCGCACGCGGTCCTTGAACCTGCCGGTGCGCAGGCCTTCGTGGCGCCACAGCGCACCGGACCGGTCCAGGGTGAGGACGTCACCGACGCCGTCGCCGTTCAGGTCGCCCGCGCCGACGACCCGGGTGTAACCGGTCCAGGCGGAACGCACCTTCACGCGTGCCTTGAAACCGTCGGCGCCGTCGTGCGCGTACACATACACGTCCCCGGAGGCCTTGTCGCGGGCCAGCAGGTCGGGGCGGCCGTCGCCGGTCTGGTCGCCGCTCGCGAACAGCGTGTCGTAGCGGCTCCAGTCGCGGGCGAGCCGCTTGTACGGCGACGCGGGCGTCGGCAGGCCACCGGGGACCGGTGTGTACAGCCGGGCCTCGCCGCCGGGCAACCGCACGACCAGGTCGTTGGCGCGGTCGCCGTCGAAGTCGCCGAAGGGGACGACGCGCGTCCGCTCGTCCCAGGGCGCGGCGGAGAACGTCACGGTGGGGTTCGAGGCGTCACCCGTGTAGAGCCTCATCGCGTCGCCGGTCGACAGGCCCACGACGTCCCCGCGGGTGTCGTCGGCGTAGTCGTGCCACTTCGGCTTCGCACGGGTGCCGGTGGTCGCGGTGTACGACGTGCTCGGGCCGCCGCCGACGGCCGGGTCCGCCTGCGTCCACACCGCCACCGGGCGGCCCTTGGCGTCGACGGCCGCACGGCCCGAGCTCCAGGTGCCCTTCACCCGCGCGCTGAGCGTGCGCGGCTTGGCCGGGTCGCCGCCGCGGACGGTCTGCGCCACGAAGTCCTTGCGGACGGTGCGGCTCGCTTCGAAGCGCTTCTGCGTGTACGTGACGACGACCGTGCCGTCCGCGGTGGCCGCCGCGCCCAGCGAGTCGGCGTCGAGGGACGAGGCGAGCTTGCGGGCGCCGCCCCACCTGCCCTCCTCCGCCCGGCGTACGGCCGCGCCCGCCGTGCCGGGGCCCGTCATGCCGACCGCCGTGACGTCGCCGTTCGGTGCCGTGAGGAGGTCGGCGGGCGCGTACGCCGACGCGCCGACGCCGGTCTGCTCGGCCTCGCTCCAGGCACCCGCCCCTGCCGCCCCCGCCGACTTGCGGGCGTAGGCGCCGCCCGCGAGCAGGTGGAAGCCGCCCTGCGGGTGCGCGGCGAACGCGACCAGCTTCGGCTTCTCGCCGAGCTGCGGCAGATCGCCGGGCTCGGTCCACGACGCGGTGCGCCCCGCGGACGGCTCGGCGGACGACTTCGCGGACGACTCCGTGGCCGCATCCGCGGGCTTCTCGACGTACTTGTAGTGCCACTTGTACGCCGTCGGGTCCGGGTCCACGCCGTCGCCCGTGTAGTGGCTGTTGCCGCCCCAGAGCACGCCGACGGCGCCCGCCTTGTCGACGGCGAGGCGCAGGTCCCAGAGCGTGTAGTGATAGACGTTGTCGTCGCGGACGATGGGGTCGGGGAGCCGGTCGAGCGTCTTCGGCGCGGACCAGGCGCCGCTCGGGCCGCTCTGCTCGACGACGGCCAGACGGTGCTCCTCGTCCATCCACGCGACGGCGCGGTGGCCCGCGGCGTTGGCGGCGAGAGTGGTGCGCTGCGTGCGCGCATGGGCCCGGTCGCCCGCGAGGGTGCCGGTCGTGATGGCCTCGGCGGGCCCGAACGCGGTGCCGTCCGGGGCGAGTCGGGACGCCTTCAGTGTCCGTGTGCCGTCGTCCGCCGGGTCCGTCCACCACAGCAGGGAGACGGCGCCGTCGTCGGTGCGGTGCAGCGCCGCGCCGGGGGCGGGCGCGGGGGTGGCGGGCTGCCAGGCGGTGGCGCCCGCGGGGCGCACCGCGAGTACGGCCTTGCCGTCCTGCGTGAACAGGCCCGCCACGGTGCCGCCGCTCGTCGCCTTCAGGTCGGTGACGCCGGTGACGCCCGGCAGTTCCTTCGGCGCGGTCCAGGGGCCGAGGGCGGTCGGGACGGCGGTGGCGGCTGCTTCGGCCGGTGCGGCGGGTGCGGCGGGTGTGACCGCCTGGGCGTGCGGTGCGGCGACGCCGAGGGCGAGCACGGAGGCGAGTGCGCTCCCCAGGAGCGTGCGGGCCTGCCGGGACCGGTCGGCCGCCGGTCTCCGGGTGGTGTCGGTTGCCGGTCCGGCGTGGGTGTCGGCTGCCGGTCCGGCGCGGTGGGTGGTCATGTGTGGGAGCCCCCCCGGGCTTGAGTGGTGGTGAGAGAGACGGGGCGACGGTCCCGCCGGGCGGCGGGACCGTCCTTGACGAGTGGTGTGTGGCGGGTCCGTCGGTCACGAGTGGTGTCTGGCGGGTCCGTCGGCCACGAGTGGTGTCCCGCGGCTCAACCGACCATGCGATAGCCGAAGTTGCCGCCCCCGGTGGGGCCGCCGACCGTCCCCAGGTGGAAGCTGGTGGCGCCCTCGCCCGTCACACCGGAGGTGCCGGTGGCGAGCTTCCAGACGCGGCCCTTGTAGCCGTCCTCGCCGTTGCCGCCGACGTAGAGGTCCGTGGCGCCGTCCCGGCCCGTGGTGACCAGGGCCGCCGAGGCGCCGAAGTGGTCGTTGTTCTCGGACGTGCTCGGTATGGAGCGGGTGTTCTGCGTGAACGACTTCGCGCCGGTCGTGGTGATGCCGTCGGCGCCGCCGCGCAGGACCGTGACCGCGCCGGACTTCGCGGTGGTGGCGGCGTCGGAGCCGGTCTCGTACGAGGCGCCCACGACCAGGTCCGCGTACCCGTCCCCGTCGGTGTCGCCGACGGCCACGGCCGAGCCGAACCGGTCACCGGCCTCCTCCACGCCGGGCACGCCGGCGCTCGCCTGGGTGTAGGCCCGGGACTCCAGGGTGGTGGAGACGCCGTCCTTGCCGCCGTAGGTGACGAACACGGTGTTCTTCTCGGGGTGGCCGGACACCAGGTCCTGGAAGCCGTCCTTGTTCAGGTCGCCGAACGCGGAGGGGTTCTCGGTGCTGCGCGGGCCGGGGAACGCGCTGCCCTTGACCCAGCCGCCGGGGGAGCCCTTGAGGACCACGCCGCCCGGCTTGCCGCTGCCGAGGACGACGCCGCCGCTCGCCACGACGTCGTCGATGCCGTCACCCGTGAGGTCACCCACGTACACGGTGCCGATGACGAGGTTGTCCTCCTCGGCACTCGCGCGGTTCCAGACGGCGGCCGGCCTGCCCGTGGTGCGGTTCAGCGGGCCGATGAGGGCCGAGACGCCGAACTCCATGCCGTGGTGGGCGCGGGTGACGATGTCGGCGACGCCGTCGCCGTTGACGTCACCCACGCCCATGCCGCCGCCGAGGAGCTTCGGCGAGTCCTTGGTGTAGTTGCCGGGCGGCAGGGCGGTGCCCTCGCCGGTGACGCCGTCCTGGCCTCCCCACAGGACCATGTTCCGCTCCAGGTAGTGCAGCAGCAGGTCGTCGTAGCCGTCGCCGTCCAGGTCGCCCGCGGCCCGGACCTCGCGCCACTTGCCGTCCGCCTCCGGGTCGCCCGGCACGCCCGGGGTGCCCTTGCTGATGATCTGCGACGTCTCGTACCGCAGACCCGTTTCCGAGCCGTACGCGACGGTCACGACACCGGCGCGCTCGACGTCGCCGACCTTCGCCGTGTGCGCGCCGACGGCGAGGTCCTGGAAGCCGTCACCGTTGAAGTCGGCGCCCTTGTCGGCCTTCGCCGCGGCCGCCGGTGCCACGGGTGCCTTCGGGCCTGCCGGTGCCGCCGGTGCCGCCAGGGCCCCGGATGCCAGTCCCGTCGTACCGACCAGGGTGGCCGCGCAGACGGCGGTCGTGATGAGTGCTCTGTGGCGCATGTGGTCCCCCCACTGTCCCCCGGCGGCCCCGGCCCCACCCGGGAGCTGGGCGCCCGGGACATCCGCCAAAAGATCAAAAGTTCAAATTAAGCCAGATGATAAGCACAATCGGCCCGGGAACGCTCATGTTCTTTTCGCGTACATCAGGCGCCGCAGTACGGCCTCGGCGGGACCGCGCTTGCCTCGCAACTCCAGGGCGTACGCTCCCGCGACCGTCACCAGCCACACCGCGAGGGCCACCAGGACCATGCTCGCGCTGCTCAGATGTCCGCCGAGACCGAGGCCCCAGGCCGCGAGGAGCGGGGCGAAGAGCAGGGAGTGCGTCAGATAGCACGACAGGGAGCGCTTGCCGACCGCCGACACGGCCGTGATCGCCTTCGCGCCGCGGCGGTGCGGGCGCCGCGTCCACCAGTGCACGAACAGGGCGACCGCCGCGATGTAGCCGAGGCCGGCCACGTTGCCCGTGACGTCCCGGAGCGTGAACAGTACGCCCGTGTCGCTCTCCGCGTCCGCCGGTACGTCGAGCGCCCCCACGTGTGCCAGGGCCGCGGGCAGGGCGCCGAGCCAGCCGATGCCTGTCCCGATGACCGCCGTGCGGCGCAGCAGCTTCAGGTGCCTGCCCGGTTCCTCCAGGATGCGGCGCCTCGCCGCCCAGTACCCGACCAGGAAGATCACGAAGCCCCCGGAGACCAGGACCAGCGGTGCCGCGACGCCTATCAGGAACAGTCCCGTCGTCATGCGCGTGCCCGCCGCCGCGAGCCAGCTCTCCTCGCCCGCCGCGTACGCCTCGCCGCCCGGGTCCGCGCCCGCGTCACCCATCGACCAGACATCGCCGCCCGTCAGCGCCGTCGCGACGAACGGCGCCGCCGCCAGGACCACGAGCACCGCCGCCGCTGTGCCGATCCACCACTTCAGGGCGCGGTCGCCGCGGCGCAGGAACAGCCAGCCGAGCACCAGGCTGACCAGTCCGTAGAAGCCGATGATGTCGCCCGCCATCAGGAGGGACGCGTGCGCGAAGCCTATGACGATCATCCACAGGCTGCGCCTGCGCAGCAGCCGCACCACCGCGCGCTCGTCCTGGCCGGAGGCCTTCTGGCGCAGGAACAGCTGCATCATGCCGTAGCCGAACAGGAACGCGAACAGGGGGTATACGCGCAGGTCCAGGCCCACGATCATCGCGAACTGCACGGTGTGGTCGAGCCAGTTCCCGGTCACCGGCTGCCAGCCCGACGGGCCGTACTCGGAGTTCCACAGGTGGAAGGCCGTGTTCGACATCGCGATGAACAGCAGCATCAGCCCGCGCCCGAGGTCCGGCGCGAGGGCGCGCTCGGCGGCGCGGATCCCTGTCGGGCGGGGCTTGTCGAGGGGGTCCTCGGCATGGGGCTGTACGTGGGGTTGCCGGTTGGCGCCGGCTTCGACCGTCATGCCTTCCACGCTAGGAATCCCCACCGGGGGCGGGCATCATCCGATCGGCTATCGGCGGCTGCCCAAAGGATGGAACGGGGCGGGGAAGAGGGGACGTTCAGCCCGGCGGGGTGACGGCCGCCGCGCCCTGACCGGGAAGCGCCCCGGCCTGCGCGTCCCGGCCGAGCCTGCGCAGGAGCCGGGCGAGGATCACGGCGAGGTAGTCGAAGCCCAGCCGGGGCGGGGTTGGGGCAACGCACTGACACGTGGTGGACCTGCACCGGGGGTCGGGAAGCTAACGGCGGTCGGTCGCGCGGGGATGCGCTGTCCCGGCGTACGTGACCCAACAGGTGCTGTGTGCCACGTCGACGAGGTACCAGACGCGTCCGCCACCCATTACCTCGATCTGCCACTGCTCACAGGTCCTGGCACGGTACGAAAGTCCCGCTGTCGGTATCGCCCGCACGAGGGACCGCCGCCCGCCCCCCCCGGCGCCGCAGCGGCCCCGCTGGAGCCTAGGGTTCCAGCGGGCCCCCCAGGTCCCACGCCTCCCACATCGCCCCGGCGAACGCCGCCGCCAGCTTCCGTTCGCCCTGTTCGTTGGGGTGGGTGCCGTCGTACGTGTCCAGATGGATGTCGTACGCGGGCGGTGGTGAGGCCAGGAGGAGGGCGGAGGACGAGGTGTCCAGGTCGGCGACCGCCTTGGCCAGGAGTTCGTTGAAGCGGGTGACCTCGCTCGCGAAGGCGGGCTCCGTGTCGGCGCGGACGTTCGGTATCACGGGCAGGACGGCGACGGCGATCCGCGGGTTGGCGGAACGGGCCTCGGCGACGAAGCGGCGTACGTTCTCCGCCGTCTGCTCGGCGTTGGTGTAGAAGCCGAGGTCGATCAGGCCGAGGGAGACGAGCAGGACGTCGGCGCGGTGCGCGGCGACGGCGTCGGCGATCAGCGGGGTCATGTGCGACCAGCCCTCGCCCCAGCCCGCCAAGTGCCGTCTGGGGAAGTCCGGTTGCGCGTACTCGTAGGACGTCGCGTCGCCCGTGGCCTTGTCGTGCAGGGCCTCCCGCGGGCCGACGATCTTGAACGGGGCGCCGTACGCGGCACACAGGTGCCGCCACATCCAGTAGCGCCAGGTGTGCTCCCCGGCGCTGCCGATGGTCATCGAGTCGCCGACGAACATGAACCTGAGCATCCGCTCATCATCGCGTGCGCGGCAGGGGTCCGAAGGCCCCGCCGGGTGTGAGGATGAGCACGCCCCGCGATCACCCGGCCGCAGCCGCCGCGCGGATGGCACGCTTGTCGCCATGCGCTCGCTTCCGCCGGTCGTCCCCGGTGCCGCCACCGCCGTCGCCCTGTGCGCGGTGCTCGCCCTGACCGCCCCCGCCGCCCACGCCGACGGCAAGCCGGGCAACGACGGGTTCACCATCGAGGACCCCCGCGTCACGGAGTCCAGCGGACTCGTCGCCTCCCGCGCCCACCCCGGCGTCTACTGGACCCACAACGACCAGGACAAGGGCGCCTTCCTGTACGCGGTCGACAGCAGAACGGGCAGGACCGTCGCCACGATCACGATGACCGGCGTCGGAACGCCGCGGGACGTCGAGGCGATCTCCATGGGCCCCGACGGCGATCTCTACGTCGGCGACATCGGCGACAACCTCGGCGGCAAGTGGTCCTTCGTATGGGTCTACAAGCTGCCCGAGCCCAAGGAGCTGAAGGACCAGAGGATCCGTGCCACGCAGTACGTCGTGAAGTACTCCGACGGGCCGCGCGACGCCGAGGCCCTGATGGTCCACCCCAGGACCGGCCGCGTCTACATCGCGGACAAGAAGGAGGACGGCGGGAGCCTGTACGAAGGACCGCCGGTCGCGCGGATGTCGACCTCCAGGCCCAATGTCTTCGAGCGCGTCGCGACCACCGACCTGTGGGTCACCGACGGCGCCTTCTCGCCCAACGGCAGACAGCTCGCCCTGCGCGGCTACTTCGGCGGCGTCTCCTTCCGCTGGGAGGGCGCAGGAAAGATCAAGCGCGAGGGGCGGCTGAGCGTTCCGCTCCAGCGCCAGGGCGAGTCCGTCGCCTACAGCCCGGACGGCACCCGGCTGATGTACGGCACCGAGGGCGAGGCCAGTGACGTCGAGCCGGTCGACGTCAAGGGCGTGGGGCGGCCCGCAGGCGCGGCGGACGACGCGGGCGGCGACGGCGACGGCGGGAACGAGGGCATCAGCGGCAACTACAAGAAGGGCATCCTCGTGGCGGGGGCCGCGCTGCTCGCCGTCATCGGCCTGAAGCGGTTGTTCCGGCGTTCGGGGGGATAGTCCCCTCAGCGGTCGGCGTGGTCCCGGCGGGCGCGCTCGGCCACCAGCACGTCGAGCCCGTCCAGGATGCGCTGGAGCCCGAACTCGAAGTGGTCGAAGTCCATGCCGAACGCGTCCTCCGACAGGCCCGCGACCAGCGGGTAGCGGCCGCTCTCCATGGCCCGCTCGAGGACCGGGAGCTGCGCCTGCCAGAACGCCTCGTCCGACAGCTGCGACTCCTCGGCCGCCTGCGCCGCCTGCACCTGGGTGCGCGCGACCCCGGACACATACCCCTCGACCATCACGAGGACCGAGATCAGCTCGGGGTCGCTCAGACCCATCGGCTTGATGTAGGTCAGGAGCTTCTCCAGACCGCCGAGCGCGCTCGGGCCGAGCACCGGCCGCGTCTGGTTGACCTGGAGCAGCCAGGGGTGGTCGCGGTACTGCTGGAGGGTCTCGCGTCCGTACGCCTCCACGGCCGCGCGCCAGCCGCCGCGGAAGGACTCCTCGTCGTCGGTGGGCGCCTGCACGTGATTGAGCATCAGGTCGAGCAGCTCGGCCTTGCCGGGGACGTAGCGGTACAGGGACATCGTGCCCGCGCCCAGCTCGGTCGACAGGCGGCGCATGGAGACCGCGGCGATGCCCTCGGCGTCCGCGAGGCGCACGGCGGCCTCGGTGATCCGCTCCAGGGTCAGGGCGGGTTTGGGCCCGCGCGTGGGGCGCTCGCCGCTGCCCCACAACAGTTCCAGGCTGCGGGTGACGTCACCGCTGCCGCTGGTCTCCGTGGTCGCCATGGCTCTCACGATAAGCCCTTGGACCGAAACTGGGTACGGTGTACTCTCGTATGAGTACGGTGTACTCAGATATGTGCGCGGTGGGTTCGGCCGCTGGGCGGGACGCACGGTGCACTTCGGACGCCTGGAGGGGCAGTGAACAGCGCGGAGCACGCGGTCCGGGCCCGCGGCCTGGTGAAGAGATACGGCGACAAGCGGGCCCTCGACGGCTTCGACCTGACCGTGGAGCACGGCACGGTGCACGGTCTGCTCGGCCCGAACGGCGCGGGCAAGACCACGGCGGTGCGCATCCTCGCGACGCTGCTCCGGCTCGACGGCGGCCGGGCCGAGGTGGGCGGGGCGGACGTCGTGCGCGACGCCCGCGCCGTCCGCGGGCGCATCGGCCTCACCGGTCAGTACGCGGCGGTGGACGAGATCCTCACCGGGCGGCAGAACCTGGAGATGTTCGGCCGCCTCTTCCACCTCGGCGGCCGGCAGGCGGCCCGGCGCGCGGCGGAACTCCTCGAGCAGTTCGACCTGACGGCCGCCGCCGACAAGGGCGCGGGCCGGTACAGCGGCGGCATGCGGCGCCGCCTCGACCTCGCCGCCTCGATGATCCTCGCCCCGTCCGTGCTGTTCCTCGACGAGCCGACGACCGGCCTCGACCCGCGCAGCCGCAGCGAGGTCTGGGACTCCGTGCGGTCCTTGGTGGCGGGTGGAACGAGCGTTCTGCTCACGACGCAGTACCTGGAGGAGGCCGACAGGCTCGCCTCCCGCATCACCGTCATCGACCAGGGCAGGGCCATCGCCGACGACACCCCCGACGGCCTGAAGGCGACCGTCGGCGGCAGCCATCTGGAAGTCGTGGTCGGCGAGGCCGCGGACCTGCCCGCCGCGGTGAAGGCCGTCGCGCGGGTCGCGGACGGCGAGCCGGAGACGGTCGACGCGGAGCGCCGCGTGCAGGCCGCGGTCACCGACCGCGTGGCGGCGCTCACCGAGGTCGCCCGCACCCTCCAGGACGAGGGTGTCGCCGTGGAGGACATCGGCCTGCGGCGGCCGAGCCTGGACGACGTGTTCCTGCGGCTCACGGGGGACAGGCCCCCGGAGGAGTCCGCGGGCGAGGAGACGGGAGCCGCGGCATGAGCGACATCACGACGACCGGCGGGAGGGCGCCGGTGGCCCCCCTGCCGCGCGGACGGGCCCACTGGGCGGTAGCCGACACCCTCAACATCACCCGCCGCTACCTCACGCACTTCCGGCGCCAGCCCGTCAACATCGCCTGGCAGCTGGGCTTTCCCATCATCAGCGTGCTCCTGTACGGCTTCGTCTTCGGCGAGGCGATGAAGGTGCCGGGCGGCGAGGGCGACTACAAGGACTTCCTGATGCCGGGCATGTTCGTGATGACGATGGCCTTCGGCTTCATGAACACCGCGATGGGCGTCGTCACGGACGCCTCCAAGGGCGTCATCGACCGCTTCCGCTCCATGCCCATGGCGCCCTCCGCGGTGTCGGCGGGGCGCGGCCTCTCCGACATCGTCGTGGCCTGCGCCGAGCTGACGATCCTCGCGCTGACGGCCGTCGCGATCGGCTGGCGCCCGGACAACGGCGTCCTGAACGCGATCGCCGCGTTCGCGCTGCTCCTCCTGCTCCGCTTCAGCCTGATCTGGGTGGGCGTCTGGCTCGGCCTCGTGGTGCCGAGCCCGGAGGCGGCAGGCGGCCTCTACGCCGTCGCGTTCCCGCTCACCATGATCTCCAGCGTGTTCGTGGCACCGTCCCTGATGCCGGACTGGCTGGCGCCGATCGCCGCCTGGAACCCGGTGTCGTCCACGGGTACGGCGGCCCGCGAGCTCTTCGGCAACCCGGGCGCGGGCGGCTCCAGCTGGGTGGAGCAGAACGCGGTGCTGATGGGCGTGGTGTGGCCGCTGGTGGTGACGGCGGTGTTCCTGCCGCTCGCGGTACGGCGGTTCAAGCGCCTGAGCCGTTGACGCGGTGGGATCTCTGTACGGGTACGGGTACGGGGCCCGTCCCCGTACCCGTACTGTGTGCTGTCCGTCAGACCTGCTCGGTCACGCTCGCTCGCTCACGGCCGCTCGGTCACGGTCGCTCGGTCACAATTGCTCGGTCACAGTCGCTCGATCACGTAGTCGACGCACTTGGTGAGCGCCTCGACGTCCTTCGGGTCGACCGCGGGGAACATGGCGACGCGCAGCTGGTTGCGGCCCAGCTTGCGGTACGGCTCGGTGTCCACGATGCCGTTGGCGCGCAGGACCTTGGCGACGGCGGCCGCGTCGATCTCGTCGGCGAAGTCGATGGTGCCGATGACCTGCGAACGCTTGGCCGCGTCCGAGACGAACGGCGTCGCGTACTTCGACTCCTCCGCCCAGCCGTAGAGCGCCCGCGCGGACGTCGCCGTGCGGCGCACCGACCAGTCGAGGCCGCCCTGGCCGTTGATCCAGTCCAGCTGCTCGCCGAGCAGGAACAGGGTGGCGAGGGCGGGGGTGTTGTACGTCTGGTTCTTGCGGGAGTTGTCGATGGCCGTCGGCAGGCTGAAGAACTCCGGTACGTGCCGCCCGCCGGCGTGCACGCGCTCGGCGCGCTCGATGGCGGCCGGGGAGAACGCGGCCACCCACAGGCCGCCGTCCGACGCGAAGGACTTCTGCGGGGCGAAGTAGTAGACGTCGCTCTGCGCGATGTCGACGGGCAGACCGCCCGCGCCCGAGGTGGCGTCCACCAGGACCAGGGCGTTCTCGTCGGCGCCCGCCACCCGCTCGATGGGGGCGGCCACACCGGTGGAGGTCTCGTTGTGGGTGAGGGCGTAGACGTCCACGCCCTGCTCGGCCTCGGGGACGGGGTGCGTACCCGGATCGGAGGAGATGACGGTCGGCTCGGCGAGCCAGGGGGCGAGCTTGGCGGCCTTCGCGAACTTGGAGCTGAACTCGCCGAAGGTGAGGTGCTGCGACTTGTTCTCGATCAGGCCGTGCGTCGCGATGTCCCAGAACGCGGTGGAGCCGCCGTTGCCGAGCACCACCTCGTAGCCCTCGGGGAACTGGAACAGTTCGCGTACGCCCTCGCGGACGCGGCCCACGAGGTTCTTCACCGGCGCCTGGCGGTGGGACGTGCCGAGCAGGGAGGTGCCGGTGGCGGCCAGGGCGTCGAGAGCCTCCGTCCGCACCTTGGAGGGGCCCGCGCCGAAACGGCCGTCGGCGGGCTTGATGTCAGCGGGAATCCGGATCTCAGCCACGGGCCGAGCCTAGCCGCTCCCGGGCGCCCGGGCTGCCCCTCGTCCACCTCGCGAGACACCCGCCCCGGGCGAGGCGGCTGTGAGCGCGGGGGCGGCGCTGGGCAGCCTTCGAAGCATGGGTAACGGAAACGACCTGGAGCAGGCCCTGCGCCGAGCGGTCCGGGGGGACGTGGACTTCACGAGGACGGCCCGCGCGCTCGCGACCATGGACGCCTCCAACTACCGCCGCGTCCCGCGAGGAACGGTCGCACCGCGCGACGCGGCCGACGTGGCCGCGGCCCTCGCCGTCTGCCGGGACCACGGCACGCCCGTCGTACCGAGGGGCGCCGCCACCTCCATCGCCGGCCAGGCGACGGGAACCGGCGTGGTCCTCGACTTCACCCGGTACATGAACGAGCTGGTCGACCTGGACCCCGGGGCCCGCACGGCCCGGGTGCAGCCCGGCCTGGTCCTGGACACGCTGCGCGGCGCCGCGGCGCCGCACGGCCTGACCTTCGGCCCCGACCCCTCCACCCACAGCCGCTGCACCCTCGGCGGCATGATCGGCAACAACTCCTGCGGCGCCCACTCCGTGGCGTGGGGCACGACCGCCGACAACGTCCACGAACTGACGGTCGTGACGACGGAGGGCACCGGCGGGGACGGCGGGGACGGCGGCGATCCCCGCACCCCGGGCTCCCGCACCCCGGGCTCCCGCACCCCGGGCCCCCGCACCCTGCGCCCCGGCACCTGGTCCGGCGCCCCCGCGGGTACCGAGGCCCTGGTCGAGGCCCATCTCGCCCTGCTGCGCACCGGCTTCCCCGACCTGCCGCGCCGTATCTCCGGCTACGCACTCGACGCCCTGCTCCCCGAGCGCGGCCCCGACCTCACCCGCCTCTTCTGCGGCAGCGAGGGCACCCTCGGCGTCCTCACGGAGGCCACGGTCCGCCTCGTCGAGGCCCCCCGCGCCCGGGCCCTCGCCGTCCTCGGGTACGCCGACGAGAGCGCCGCGGCCGAAGCCGCGCCCGGCCTGCTCGCGCACCACCCCCTCACCGTCGAGGGCATGGCCGCCGACCTCGTACGGGACACGCGCGGCCTGCCCGGGGGCGCCGCCTGGCTGTTCGTGGAGACGGGCGGCGCGACGGCGGCCGAGGCGCGGGCGCACGCTACGGCGATCGTGCGCGCCGCGGACTGTCTCGACGCCGACGTCGTGGTGGACCCGGCGCGGCAGCGGGCGCTGTGGCGGGTGCGTGAGGACGCGGCCGGCACGGCCACCCGGATGCCGGACGGCAGCGAGGCCTGGCCCGGCTGGGAGGACTGCGCCGTGCCGCCCGCCCGGCTCGGCCCCTATCTGCGGGACTTCCGCGCCCTGTTGGCCGCACACGGCCTGCGCGGCATCCCGTACGGGCACTTCGGCGACGGCTGCATCCACGTACGCATCGACTTCGACCTCCTGACGGGGCCGGGGGTGGCCCGCTTCCGGCGCTTCTCCGAGGACCTGGCGGAGCTCGTCGTCGCCCACGGCGGCTCGCTGTCCGGGGAACACGGCGACGGGCAGGCCCGCGCGGAGCTGCTGCCGAAGATGTACGGGACCGAGCTTGTGGGGCTCTTCGCGCGCGTCAAGGACCTCTGGGACCCGGCGGGCCTGCTCAACCCGGGCGTCCTCGTGCGCCCGGCCCCCCTCGACGCCGGTCTCCGCTTCGCGCCCCTGCCCCGCGAACCCGTCGACGTCGCCTTCGGCTACCCGCACGACGGCGGGGACTTCACCGCGGCCGTCCGCAGGTGCGTGGGCGTCGCCAAGTGCCGTACGGGGAGCGCGGCGTCGGGCGGCGGCGTGATGTGCCCCTCCTTCCGCGCCACCGGAGCGGAGGAGCACTCCACGCGCGGCCGGGCCCGCCTCCTGCACGAGATGCTGGCCGGCGAGGTCATCGAGGGCGGGTGGCGCTCCACCGAGGTGCGGGACGCGCTCGACCTGTGCCTGTCCTGCAAGGGCTGCCGTTCGGACTGCCCGGTCGGCGTCGACATGGCCACGTACAAGGCCGAGTTCCTGCACCACCACTACGAAGGGCGGCGCAGGCCCGCCGCGCACTACGCCATGGGCCGCCTCCCGCGCTGGCTGCGGGCGGTCGCCGCGACCCGCACCGCCCGCCTGGTCAACGTCCTCGCGTCCGTCCCGCCGCTGGCCGCGCTCGTCAAGCGCCTCGGCGGCATCGACCCGCGGCGGCCGCTGCCGCGGGTGGCGCCGCGGACGTTCCGGCGGTGGTGGAACGCGAGGCAGGGGAGCGGTGGTGGCCCCGGCGGGCCGGAGGTCGTCCTGTGGCCCGACACCTTCACCGACCACCTCTCGCCGTCCGTCGCACGCGCCGCCGTACGCGTCCTGGAAGCCGCGGGCCTCACTGTCCTGCTGCCGCCGAAGGGCGTCTGCTGCGGCCTCACCTACGTCTCCACCGGCCAGCTCGACCAGGCCCGCGCGGTGCAGCGCCGCACGCTCGAACTGATGCGTCCGCTCCTCGCGAGGGGCACGCCCCTCGTCGTCCTCGAACCGAGCTGCGCGGCCGCGCTGACGACGGACCTCGTGGAGCTCGCGGCGCCCGGCGACCCGCACGCGCGCGTGCTCGCCGCGTCCGTCCGCACCTTCGTGCAGGCCCTGGAGGAGTACGCCCCCGACTGGCGGCCGCCGCGCGTCGACCGGCCCGCGGTCGGCCAGACCCACTGCCACCAGCACGCCGTCCTCGGTGACGCGGCCGAGCGCAGGCTGCGCGCGAGAGCGGGCCTGGACGGCGAACTCAGCGGCGGCTGCTGCGGTCTCGCGGGGAACTTCGGCTTCGAGAAGGGGCACTACGACGTGTCGACGGCCTGCGCGGACGACCAGCTCCTGCCCGCGGTCCGCCGGGCCCCCGAGGGCGCGGCGGTCCTGGCGGACGGCTTCTCCTGCCGTACGCAGCTGGAGCAGCTCGGCGGCGTACGGGCACGGCACCTGGCCGAGGTCCTTGCGGAGGCGCTGGGCGGCGACTGAACAACCGGGTTTCGCGCCACCGTGACAGTCCATTACCTTGGACGGTGTAGTCCATGAAGCTGGACTACGGCACGTGGGCCAAGGTGGTCTGAAAGTGGTCTGAAGGTGGACTGTACGAGGGGCTGTCGCGCTGGCGGCGGCGGGAAAGGCCTGGCGTGAACATCTCGCGTACGGACGGAGCGGGCGTGGCTGGATCCGCATCCGCGTCCGGATCCGCGTCCGGATCCGCATCGGCGTCCGCATCGGCGGCCGGATCCGCACCGGCGTCCGCATCCGGATACGCATCGGCGGCTGCGGCTGCGGCTGCGGCTGCGGCTGCGGGTCAGGGCGGCCACGGCGGTGTGGCGGGTGCCCCGGCGGCCGTGGAGGCACCGGCCACGGTGGCGACACCGGAGGCGGCGGGGGCGGTGGAGGCCGCGGGTGTGGCGGCGACCGCGGGGGCGGCGGGGGCCGGGCGTGCGGCGGAGGCCGGGCGTGCGGCGGAGGGTGCGGGTTCCGGGAGCGGGCGCCGTGCCGTCCTCGGGCCCGTCGGCCTCGTGCTCGCGGGCTGCGTGTCGGTGCAGTTCGGTGGCGCCGTCGCGGTGAGCCTGATGCCGCGGGCGGGCGCCCTCGGCGTCGTCACGCTGCGCCTGCTGTTCGCCGCCCTCGTCCTGCTCGCCGTGTGCCGCCCCCGGCTCCGCGGGCACTCGCGGGCGGACTGGGGCACGGTGGTGGCGTTCGGCGCGACCCTCGCCGCGATGAACGGCCTCTTCTACCAGGCCGTGGCCCGCATCCCGCTGGGCCCGGCCGTCACCCTGGAGGTCCTCGGCCCCCTCGCCCTGTCCGTCATCGCGTCGCGCCGCGCGGTGAACGTGGTCTGGGCGGGCCTCGCCCTCTGCGGTGTCTTCCTCCTCGGCGGGGGCGGGGAGGGCGGCTTCGGCGCCCTCGACAAGGTCGGCGTGGCCTACGCGCTGGCCGCCGGCGCGATGTGGGCGACGTACATCGTCTTCAGCGCCCGCGCGGGCCGCCGCTTCCCGCAGGCCGACGGCCTCGCCCTCGCCATGGCGTTCGCCGCGGTCCTCGTCCTGCCCCTGGGCATCGTGGAATCCGGCTCGAAACTGACGGTCCCGAGCACCCTCGGCCTCGCCGCGGCCGTGGCCATCATGTCCTCCGTCCTCCCCTACACCCTGGAACTCCTCGCCCTGCGCCGCATGCCCGCGTCCACCTTCGCCGTCATGATGAGCCTGGAACCGGCCATCGCCGCCATCGCGGGCTTCCTCGTACTCGACCAGTCCCTGACCCTCACGGAGTCCCTGGCGATCACCCTGGTCATCGCGGCGAGCATGGGGGCGGTGCGGACACAGGTGGGGCGGGGCAAGGCGAAGACGGGGGTGTGAGGGGGGACTTACCATCGGAGTGCACCTGCCTGAGCGAACGCACTGGGGTGACCGTGAGCAACTGGGCCGAACTGACGACCGGTAGGCGCATCAAGCACTTGCGGGGCTCCGATCTGACGCAGCAGGGCCTTGCCGACGCGGCGGGTGTGTCGCTGGCGCTGGTGCAGAAGGCCGAGCAGGGCCGGGGTGAGCTTTCCGTGGGCTCGCTCCTGCGGCTCGCCCACGCGCTCCGTACCGACGTCGCGGTGATCCTCGGGCAGCAGGCGCCGCGCCGGGGTATGCGCCAGGACACGAGAACCGCCCTGCGGCGGCTCGCCGACGCGGTGCACGACAGTGCTCTCGGGGACTGGGACGGCCTGGACGACCCGAGCACCATCGCTGAGCTGTCGGCCGTTCACGGGCGTGCGTGTTCCGCCTACTGGCGGGGTGAGTACGGTGCGTTGAGCGAACTCGTCGCCAAGGTGCTCCTTGAGGGCAGCGTCCAGTACGGCCAGGCCACAGGGCGGGACCGTGAGCAGCTGGGCTCCTTGCTCGCCGGCACCTATCAGTTCGCTTCCTCGGCGGCCATCCTGCTCGGTCAGCGTGATCTCGCCCTGAGTGCGCTCACCTCGGCCCGGCGTCTGGCCACGACCTCCGGTGACGAGGTGCTGGTCGCGCTGGTGGAGTCGACACTGTCCTGGATCCACCTCCGGAGCGCGAAGGCTGCCCGTGCGGTGACGGTCGCGGAACGGGCTGCCCTGCGTATCGAGCCGTCGTTCAGCAGTTCACCACGCCCACAGCTGCTGGCCTTCGGACGGCTGATGACCTCGGCCGCCGTGGCCGCCTCGCGGAAGGGCGACGCCACGGCAGCGAACGACTACCTGTCGCAGGCGCACGCCGCAGCGGCAAGGCTCGGCCGTGACGAGTCGTTGCACGGAACGCACTTCGGCCCGACGGCGGCCACCACCGAAGCGGTCGGGATCGCCGTGGCGCTCGGAGACCATGGGCGCGCACTGCGGCTGGCGTCACGCACGGAGCTGCCCGGCTCGATGCCCAAACTCGCGCGGAACCGCTACAAACTCGACGTCGCCCTCGCGCAGTGCGCCGCCGGGCTCCACGACCAGGCCGGGGACACCCTGATCGAGGTGGGCCTGGACGCCCCGGAGTGGGTCAGGCACCAGGCGCTGCCCGGTGTGATCGGGCAGCGCCTGGCGAAGGTGTCCACGGCACGGGTGCGCACGATCAGCGAACTGATCGGCGTGCCCCTGATCGCATGAGCCCTACGGATCGTTGCGGACGCGGGTGGGGCGGGGCAAGGCGAAGACGGGGGTGTGAGGGGGGACTTACCATCGGAGTGCACCTGGCTGAGCGAACGCACTGGGGTGACCGTGAGCAACTGGGCCGAACTGACGACCGGTAGGCGCATCAAGCACTTGCGGGGCTCCGATCTGACGCAGCAGGGCCTTGCCGACGCGGCGGGTGTGTCGCTGGCGCTGGTGCAGAAGGCGGAGCAGGGCCGGGGGGAGCTTTCCGTGGGCTCGCTCCTGCGGCTCGCCCACGCGCTGAACGCGGACGTGTCCGTGATCCTCGGGCAGCAGGCCCCGCGCCGGGGTATGCGCCAAGGCGACCGGGCCGCCCTGCGCCGACTCTCGGACGCCGTGCACGAGAGCGCGCTCGGCGAGTGGGAGGGCATCGAGGACCCGAGCACCGTCGAGGAGTTGGGGGTCGCCCGCGATCGTGCGTGGGACGCCTTCTGGGCGAGTGACACAGCGACGCTGAGCAGTTACGCCTCGAAGATCCTTATGGAGGGGCAGGTGCGGTTCGCCGGTGCCACCGGCAGCGAGCGCGAGCGCCTGGGGTCGATCCTCGCCAGCACCTACCGTGTGGCAGCCTCGTGCTCCAACGGCTTCGGGCAACGAGACCTCGCGCTGAGCGCCCTCACGTCGGCGAAGCACCTGGCGAAGGACGTCGACGACCCCGTGCTGACGGCGCTGCTCGAGTCCACGCTGTCGTGGATCTACCTGCGGGGCGCCAAGCTGCCCCGTGCCGTGGCCGTGGCCGAGCGTGCGGCCCTGGCGATCGAGCCGTCCTTCAGCAGCGGTTCCCGCCCGCAACTTCTCGCGTACGGGCGCCTGATGGTCTCCGCCGCCGTGGCGGCGTCGCGGCGCGAGGACGAGAGCGCGGCCGACGACTACCTCTCCCAGGCGCACGCCGCGGCGGCGCGGCTCGGCCGGGAGGAGAAGCTGTACGGAACCAGTTTCGGCCCCACGGCGGCGAAGACGGAGGCCGTGGGCATCCACGTCGCGCTGAAGAACTATGGCCGCGCGCTCGAACTCGCCGGTCAGCCCGACATGAAGCAGCTTCCCGGCTCGATGCCCAAACTCGCGCGGAACCGCTACAAACTCGACGTCGCCCTCGCGCAGTGCGCCGCCGGGCTCCACGACCAGGCCGGGGACACTTTGATCGAGGTGGGCCTGGACGCCCCGGAGTGGGTCAGGCACCAGGCGCTGCCCGGTGTGATCGGGCAGCGCCTGGCGAAGGTGTCCACGGCACGGGTGCGCACGATCAGCGAACTGATCGGCGTGCCCCTGATCGCATGAGCCCTATGGAGCCGCATGAGCCCTACGGAGCGTAGGAGTTGGGGCCTGGCAACCTCGTCCGGTCGTACGCTTCATCACTTCACTCTGGGTGACCGTTCGGGCACGCTTCTCGCATGGTCGGAATCGACGACAGCGGACAGCATGGACAGCGGCGGCCCGGAACCCCCCGCACCGAGGGGGAACTGCGGCGGCGCCGAACGCTCGCGGACGCGGCGGCGGGGGTCGAGCCGGGCGAGCCCGACGTACCGGGGCGGGCCGCGCGGATAGAGCGCTTCCGCTGCGTGATCTACCTGTGCGGCGCCGCCCGTACGAACATCGCGGCGCCCCGCGAGGCGTGCACGCAGTACGCGCGGGCGTTCGGCTGGGAGATCACGGAAGTGATCGAGGAGTACGCCGGGCTGCTCCCGCCGCACGGGCGCCCCGGCCTAGGGCGGGCCGTCGAGCGCCTCACGTCCGGCGAGGCGGGCGCGGTGCTCACGGCGTGGCGCGCGATGATCTCGCCGCTTCCGCAGGAGTACGACGAGGTCGCGCGGCAGATCGAGAAGGCAGGGGGCTTCCTGCACGTCATGGACTCGGTGCGCAGCGCAAAGGGGGCGGCCCTGTGACCCGGCGCGTGTTCCGCTTCGTCCCGTTCACGATCGAGCAGGACCAGACGGCGGAACCGGAGTACGAAGCCCGGTGCGTGTCCGGCGCCGACGCGGACTGCGGCGCGCGATCCGACACGTACGGCACCCCCGGCCCCGTGGAGGAGTGGCAGCGCGGGCACACCCGGGACACGGGGCACGCGCGCTACCGCCGGAACTTCGGGGACTACGCGGTGGTGCGGCCCGCGGGGGAGCTGGTGCGGGCGGAGAGGGGCACGGCGTGAGCGTGGGGGCGATGTGGACGCAGGCGGCAACGGGCAAGCCGCAGATGGAGGCCGGGGGGCGAGTCGTCTACTGCCGCTGTGCGTGCATTGCGCTTATTTCGAATACTGCGGATACTGTGACTATGAGCCAGTCCTGACCGCGATCGCCAGCTCGTCACGCCAGCCCGTTGTCGCGCAGCGGCAGCGGACCTCCACTGGCGCCCACCCACGGAGCCTAGGGGCGCACACATGGCCAAGATCGATGTCCGTCCGGTGAAGCTTCCGGACGACAAGCAGCAATCCGCGAACCAAGCCCTGTCCCAAGTCCGGGCCTACCTGGCGGAACACCAGGACGCATCTCAGATCCACATCACCGTCCAAGGCGAGGGTGAGCGTGAGCCCTTGGCCCTCCCGCGTGAGGCGGTGGAGCTCTTCGCGTCGCTCCTGGCGCACCTCGGAGCCGGCCGCGCCGTGTCCGTCGTTCCCTCCGATGCCGAGCTCACCACCCAGCAGGCGGCGGACATGCTCAATGTGTCCCGCCCCTTCCTGATCGGCCTCCTGGATGCCGGGGAGATCGAGTACCGGACCGTCGGTACGCACCGCAGGATCACCGCGTCGTCCCTGTTGGCGTACCAGCGCAGGGATGATCACCGACGCCGACTGGTGGCCGATGAGCTCACCCAGCTCGGCCAGGAGATGGGAATGATCTAGTTCATGGCATTTGTCGCCGTCTACGATGCCAATGTGCTGTATCCGAGCAGCCTGCGCGACGTTCTCATCCGCGTCGCGCAAGCCGGGCTTGTGCAGGCGAAGTGGACGGACCGGATCCTCGATGAGACGTTTCGCAGCCTGAAGGCGAACCGGCCCCCTGGATCCGGCGAAGCTGGATCTGACGCGGCGGCGGATGGCAGGGGCCATCAGGGATGTGCTGGTCAAGGGGTACGAGCCGCTGATCGACGTCGTTGACCTGCCGGATCCTGACGACCGCCACGTCCTGGCGGCCGCCATCAGGGCGAAGGCGCAAGTCATCGTCACGTACAACCTGAAGGACTTTCCCGCCGAGCACTTGTCCGCTTGGGACGTGCAGGCAGTGCATCCGGACGCCTTCGTCGAAGCGCAGGTCGACCTGTCGCCGGGCCTCGTGTACGCCGTACTGACGCAGATGGCGGATGCGTGGAGGAAGCCACCCGACGCGGTGGTCGCCGACGTGATCGCCTCCTTGGAGCGGGAGGGGTTGGTGGCTTCGGCGGCCGCGCTGCGAGCCCTGACGTAGCCGCCACCCCCCTCTCGGGGCCAGAAAATAACCAAGCACGCTTGATTGTTTCCCTGTGCGCTGCCATGCTCCAGGGCACACCGCCCTGCCGAGGGGAGCGCTCCGTGTCCGACGTACCCACGCCCGCCGCCGCGACCGCCGCAACGGTCGTCGCCGTGCTCGACGACCTGCGGGACGAGAGCGGCGAACTTGACGGTCTGGTCGGTGACTTGGGGGAGCGGAGCTGGGCGCTCGGCACCCCCGCGCCCGGGTGGACCATCGCCCACCAAGTCGCCCACCTCGCCTGGACCGACCGGGCCGCCCTGCTCGCGGCGACCGACCCCGACGCTTTCGCCGCCCACGCCGCCGACGCGATGAAGAAGCCCGACACCTTCGTGGACGACGGTGCCCGGGAGGGGGCCGCGCTGCCGCCCGCCGAGCTGCTTGCCCGGTGGCGGGCCGGGCGTGCGGAGTTGCAGGGGGTGCTGCGGGCCGCCCCTGCCGGGGCCCGCTTCCCCTGGTACGGGCCGCCCATGTCCGCCGCGTCCGTCGGCACCGCGCGCCTGATGGAGACCTGGGCCCACGCCCAGGATGTCGCCGACGCGCTCGGGGTGCGGCGCGTGCCCACGGACCGGCTGCGGCACGTGGCCCGCATCGGCGTACGGGCGCGTGACTACGCCTACGCCGTACGGGGGTTGAGCGCCCCCGGGGAGGAGTTCCGGGTGGAGCTGACCGCCCCGTCCGGCGCGGTGTGGGCGTACGGGCCGAAGGACGCCGTCCAGCGCGTGACCGGGCCCGCCCTCGACTTCTGCCTCCTCGCCACCCGCCGCGCCCACCGCCACGACCTCGCCCTGCACGCCGAAGGTCCCGACGCCGACCGGTGGCTCGACATCGCCCAGGCGTTCGCGGGCCCGCCGGGGCGGGGGCGCGAGGCGGGCGGGGGCGCGGAGGAGAGGGTGGCGCGGGCGTGAGCGGGGCGCGGAGTAGAGGCGTCAGCCCGGCGCGGGGTAAGGGCGTCAGTCCGGCACAGGGCGGGGGCGTCAGCTCGATACGGGGCGAGGGCGTCAGTCCGGCACGGGGCTGGGGTGCCAGCTCGACAGGGGGTTGGGGCGTCAGTCCGGCGCGGGGCGGGGACGTCAGCCCACCACGGGTCGGAGGCGCCAGCCTGACACAGGGCGAAGGCGTCAGCCCACCACGGGTCGGAGGTGCCAGCCCGGCGCGGGGCAGGGGCGTCACCTCGGCACAGGGCGGCGCCGCCACCCCGGCACGGGCCGGAGGCGCCAGCCCGGCACGGGCCGGAGGCGCCAGCCCGGCGCGGGGCAGGGGCGTCACCTCGGCACAGGGCGGGGACGCCACCCCGGCGCGGGGCGAAGGCGTCAGCCCGGCACCGGCCGGAGGCGTCAGCCCGGCGCAGGGTACGGGCGTGGGCCGAGTCGGGGGCGGCGCGTCGTCGCCGCTGCGCATCGGTAATGCCTCCGGGTTCTACGGCGACCGGCACTCCGCCGTGCGCGAGATGCTCACCGGCGGCCCCCTCGACGTCCTCACCGGCGACTACCTCGCCGAGCTGACCATGCTCATCCTCGGCAAGGACCGCCTGAAGGACCCGGCACGCGGGTACGCGAGGACTTTCCTGCGGCAGCTGGAGGAGTGCCTCGGGGAGGCCGTCGACCGGGGGGTGCGCGTCGTCACCAACGCGGGCGGGCTCAACCCCGCCGGTCTCGCCGCCGCCGTACGCGAGCTGGCGGCCGCGCTCGGGTTCGACGGCGTACGCGTCGCCCACGTCGAGGGCGACGACCTCGGCCCCCGCCACCCCGACGCCCTCACCGCCCACGCCTACCTCGGCGGCTTCGGCATCGCGGCAGCCCTGCGCGCGGGCGCCGACATCGTCGTCACCGGACGCGTCACCGACGCCGCCCTCGTCACCGGACCCGCCGCCGCCCACTTCGGCTGGGGCCCGCACGAGCACGACAGGCTCGCGGGCGCCGTCGTCGCCGGTCACGTCCTGGAGTGCGGCACCCAGGCCACCGGCGGCAACTACGCCTTCTTCACCGAGCACGACCCCGCCACCCTGCTCCGGCCCGGCTTCCCGCTCGCCGAGATCCACGACGACGGGTCCTGCGTCATCACCAAGCACGACGGCACGGGCGGCGTCGTCGACATCGGCACCGTCACCGCGCAGCTGCTGTACGAGACGTCCGGCGCCCGGTACGCGGGGCCCGACGTCACCACCCGCCTCGACACCGTCCGCCTCACCCAGGAGGGCCCGGACCGCGTCCGCGTCGACGGTGTACGCGGCGAGGCACCACCCCCCACCCTCAAGGCGGGGCTCACCCGCATCGGCGGCCACCGCAACGAGGTCGCCTTCGTCCTCACCGGCCTCGACATCGAGGCCAAGGCCGCCCTCGTGCGCGCCCAGATCGAGGACGCCCTGGAGCGTGCCGGGTCCCGGCCCGCGGACGTGCGGTGGGAGCTCGCCCGTACCGATCACCCCGACGCGGACACCGAGGAGAGTGCCGGCGCGCTGCTGCGGCTCGTCGTGCGCGACCCGGACGCCGAGGTGGTGGGCCGGGCGCTGAGCGGCGCCGCCGTGGAGCTCGCCCTCGGCAGCTACCCCGGCTTCCACGTCACCGCCCCGCCCGGCAGGGCCAAGCCCTACGGCGTCTTCGAGGCGGCGTACGTCGCTGCCGCCGACGTCCCGCACGTCGTGGTCCTGCCCGACGGACGGCGCCTCGACGTCCCCGCGCCACGGGCCACCCGGGACCTCGCCGACGTCCCCCCACCGCCACTGCCCGAGCCCCTCCCGTACGACCCCGCCCGCGTCCGCCGCGCCCCCCTCGGTCTGGTCGCCGGTGCCCGCAGCGGCGACAAGGGCGGCGACGCCAACGTCGGGGTGTGGGTGCGCACGGACGACGCCTGGCGGTGGCTGGCGCACGAGCTGACGGAGGCGAGGTTCCGTGAGCTGATCCCGGAGAGCCGGGCGCTCGCCGTCACCCGGCACGTGCTTCCCGGCCTGCGCGCCCTGAACTTCGTCGTCGAGGGCCTCCTCGGCGCCGGAGTGGCCTCGCAGGCCCGCTTCGACCCGCAGGCCAAGGCCCTCGGCGAGTGGCTGCGCTCCCGGCACGTCGACCTGCCGGAGGTACTCCTGCGACCGCCCCCGCCCCGCCTCGCGCCACCAGTGGTGCTCCCGTGACCGCCCCCGCCCCGCCCGCCCCACCGGAGGTACGCCCGTGACCGTCCTCGCCTCCGCGCTCGACCCCGCGAGCGCCGAGTACGCCGCCCACCGCGACGCCATGCTCGCCAAGCTGGCCGAGCTGGACACCGAGCAGGCCAAGGCCCTCGCAGGGGGCGGTGCCAAGTACGTCGAGCGGCACCGCAAGCGCGGCAAGCTGCTCGCCAGGGAGCGCATCGAGCTGCTGCTCGACCCCGACACCCCGTTCCTCGAGCTGTCGCCGCTCGCCGCCTGGGGCAGCGAGTACCCCGTCGGCGCGTCCATGGTGACCGGTATCGGCGTCGTCGCGGGCGTCGAGTGCCTGATCACCGCCAACGACCCCACGGTGCGCGGCGGCGCCAGCAACCCCTGGACGCTGAAGAAGGCGTTCCGCGCGCACGAGATCGGGCACGCCAACCGGCTGCCGTCGATCCACCTCGTGGAGTCCGGGGGCGCCGACCTGCCGTCCCAGAAGGAGATCTTCATCCCGGGCGGCGCCCTGTTCAAGCACCTCACGCGGTCCTCCGCCGCCGGGATACCGACCGTCGCCGTCGTCTTCGGCAACTCCACGGCGGGCGGCGCCTACGTACCCGGCATGTGCGACCACGTGATCATGGTCAAGGAGCGCGCGAAGGTGTTCCTCGGCGGGCCCCCGCTGGTCAGGATGGCCACCGGCGAGGAGAGCGACGACGAGTCCCTCGGCGGCGCCGAGATGCACGCCCGCACCTCGGGCCTCGCCGACCACCTCGCCGAGGACGAGCACGACGCCCTGCGCCAGGCCCGCCGCGTCGTCTCCCGCCTCAACCACCGCAAGGCGCACCCCGATCCGGGCCCGGCCGAGGAGCCCGAGTACGACCAGGAGGAGCTGCTCGGCGTCGTCCCCGCCGATCTGCGCACGCCCTTCGACCCGCGCGAGGTGATCGCCCGCGTCGTCGACGCCTCCGACTTCGACGAGTTCAAGCCGTTGTACGGGACGAGCCTGGTCACCGGCTGGGCGGCGCTGCACGGCTATCCGGTCGGTGTCCTCGCCAACGCCCAGGGCGTGCTGTTCTCCGCGGAGTCGCAGAAGGCCGCCCAGTTCATCCAGCTCGCCAACCAGCGCGACATCCCGCTGCTCTTCCTGCACCACACCACCGGCTACATGGTCGGCAAGGAGTACGAGCAGGGCGGCATCATCAAGCACGGCGCCATGATGATCAACGCGGTGTCCAACAGCCGGGTGCCGCATCTGTCCGTCCTCCTGGGCGCCTCCTACGGCGCCGGGCACTACGGCATGTGCGGGCGCGCCTACGACCCCCGCTTCCTGTTCGCCTGGCCGAGCGCCAAGTCCGCCGTCATGGGCCCGCAGCAGCTCGCGGGCGTCCTGTCGATCGTCGCCCGGCAGTCGGCCGCCGCGAAGGGCCAGCCGTACGACGACGACGCCGACGCGGCGCTGCGCGCCATGGTGGAGCAGCAGATCGAGTCCGAGTCCCTGCCGATGTTCCTGTCCGGGCGGCTCTACGACGACGGCGTCATCGACCCGCGCGACACCCGCACGATCCTCGGCATCTGCCTGTCCGCGCTGCACACGGCCCCCGTCGAAGGAGCCCGCGGCGGCTTCGGCGTCTTCAGGATGTGAGACACGGTGACCGAGACCACTGAGACCACCGAGACCACTGAGATCACCGAGACCACTGAGATCACTGAGATCACTGAGACCGCCGAGACCGCCCTGATCTCCAAGCTCCTCGTCGCCAATCGCGGCGAGATCGCCTGCCGCGTCTTCCGCACGTGCCGCGACCTCGGCATCGCCACGGTCGCCGTGCACTCCGACGCCGACGCGGACGCCCTGCACGTACGCGAGGCCGACGAGGCGGTACGCCTGCCCGGAGCGGCGCCCGGTGACACCTACCTGCGCGGCGAACTGATCGTGCGGGCCGCGCGGGCGGCGGGCGCCGACGCGATCCACCCGGGCTACGGCTTCCTGTCGGAGAACGCCGCCTTCGCCCGGGCCGTCGTCGACGCGGGGCTCGTGTGGGTCGGGCCGCCGCCCGAGGCCATCGAGGCGATGGCGTCCAAGACCCGCGCCAAGGAGCTGATGGGGCTCGCGCCACTGGACGTGGACGCGGTCACGGAGGCCGACCTGCCGGTCCTGGTGAAGGCGGCCGCCGGTGGCGGTGGGCGCGGCATGCGCGTCGTACGCGAACTGGACGCCCTCAAAGGGGAGTTGGAGGCTGCGCGGGCCGAGGCGGCGAGTGCCTTCGGGGACGGCGAGGTCTTCGTCGAGCCGTACGTCGAGGGCGGCAGGCACGTCGAGGTGCAGATCGTCGCGGACGCGGCGGGGACGGTGTGGCCGTACGGGACCCGCGACTGCTCGCTCCAGCGCCGCCACCAGAAGGTCATCGAGGAGGCCCCGGCCCCCGGCCTCCCCGACGCCCTCGTGGAGCGGCTCCTGACTCTCGCGACCCGGGCCGCGCACGCGGTCGGCTACCGGGGCGCGGGCACGGTGGAGTTCCTGCTCGCCGCCGACGGCACCCCCCACTTCCTGGAGATGAACACCCGCCTCCAGGTCGAGCACCCCGTCACGGAGGCCGTCTGCGGAGTCGACCTCGTGGCCCTCCAGATCCGCGTCGCCGAGGGCCACCTCTTGGAGGGCCCGCACCCGCCCGGGCCGCGGGGGCACGCCGTGGAGGCCCGGTTGTACGCGGAGGACCCGGCGGCAGGATGGGCCCCGCAGACCGGGGTGCTGCACCGGCTCTCGGTGCCGGAGGGCGTGCGCCTCGACACGGGGTACGTCGACGGCGACACCGTGACAGTGCACTACGACCCGATGCTGGCCAAGGTCGTCGCCCACGCGCCGACCCGCGCGGAGGCCCTCCGCAAGCTGGCCGGCGCCCTGGAGCGGACCACCGTCCACGGCCCCGTCACCAACCGGGAGCTGCTGGTCCGCTCGCTGCGCCACCCCGAGTTCACGGCCGGGCGCATGACCACGTCCTTCTACGACCGGCACCTGGCCGAGCTGACCACCACGGACGCGGGCCCCGACGAACGGCACGCGCCGCTCGCCGCCGCCCTCGCCGACGCGTGCGGGCGCTCCCGGTTCGGCGGCTGGCGCAACCTCCGCTCGCAGCCGCAGGTCAAGCGGTACCGAACGGAGGCAGGCGGTGCCGAGTGCGAGGTGCGGTACACGCACACGCGCGGCGGCCCGACCGCGGCGGGCGTGCGCGTCGTCAGCGTGGCCCCCGCTCTCGTCGTCCTCGAAGCGGACGGCGTACGCAGGGAGTTCCCCGTCGCCCGGTACGGGGACGACCGCGTGTACGTCGGCAACGTGGCCCTCACCGCGCTGCCGCTGCTGCCCGAACCCACCGTGCGGCAGGAGCCGGGCTCCCTGCTCGCGCCCATGCCGGGCACGGTGGTGCGGGTCGCGGAAGGCCTGGCGGAGGGCGCGCACGTCACCGCCGGGCAGCCGGTCGTGTGGCTGGAGGCCATGAAGATGGAGCACCGCGTCGTGGCCCCCGCGTCCGGGCGGCTCACGGCCCTGCACGCGCTACCGGGCGCACAGGTCGAGGTGGGCGCGCTGCTCGCGGTGGTCCACGAGGACGTACCGCCCGCCGGGGACGTGGACGACGTACCGCCCGCCGGGCCCGCTGAGGACGTACAGGTCGTGGACGACGTACAGGAGGAAGCACGGTGAACGCTCCCGTTCTGGAGACCGAGGAACACCGGGCGCTGCGCGCCGCCGTCGCCGCGCTCGGCAAGCGCTACGGCCGCGCGTACATGACGCGGGTGGTCGCGGCCGAGGGCCACCCGGACGAGCTGTGGGCGGAGGCCGCCAAGCTCGGCTACCTGGGCGTGAACCTGCCGGAGGAGTACGGCGGCGGGGGCGGCGGCATCGCCGAGCTGTCCATCGTCCTGGAGGAGCTCGGCGCCGCGGGCAGCCCGCTCCTGATGCTGGTGGTGTCCCCGGCGATCTGCGGCACCGTCATCGCCCGCTTCGGCACCGAGGCGCAGAAGCGGGCGTGGCTGCCCGGCCTCGCCGACGGCAGCCGCACCATGGCGTTCGGCATCACCGAGCCCGACGCGGGCTCCAACTCGCACCGCATCACGACCACGGCCCGCAGGGACGGCGACGACTGGCTCCTGACCGGCCGCAAGGTCTTCATCTCCGGCGTGGACACCGCCGACGCCACCCTGATCGTCGGCCGCACCGAGGACGCCCGCACCGGCAGGCTCAAGCCGTGCCTGTTCATCGTCCCGCGCGACGCGCCGGGCTTCGCGCGAAACCGCATCGACATGGAGGTGCAGGCGGCCGAGAAGCAGTTCGAGCTGGTCCTGGACGAGGTGCGGCTGCCCGCGGACGCGCTGGTCGGCGACGAGGACGCGGGCCTGCTCCAGCTGTTCGCCGGGCTCAACCCCGAACGCGTCATGACGGCGGCGTTCTCCCTCGGCATGGCCCGCTTCGCCCTCGCCCGGGCCGTCGAGTACGCCAAGGAACGCAGCGTGTGGAAGACCCCGATCGGCGCCCACCAGGCCATCGCGCACCCGCTGGCCCAGTCGCACATCGAGATCGAGCTGGCCCGCCTGATGATGCAGAAGGCGGCGCGCCTGTACGACGAGGGCGACGACATGGGCGCGGGCGAGGCCGCGAACATGGCGAAGTTCGCGGCGGCCGACGCCTGTGTGAAGGCCGTCGACCAGGCGGTGCACACCCTCGGCGGCAACGGCCTGACCAGGGAGTACGGGCTCGCCGCGCTCGTCGTGGCGTCCCGCGTCGCGCGGATCGCGCCGGTCAGCCGCGAGATGATCCTGAACTTCGTGTCCCACCAGACCCTCGGCCTGCCCAAGTCGTACTAGGTCCGCGGTGGATAGAACGTTCGTTTCCGAGCTTGGGGAGTTCTCATGGCATCGGTTCTGGTGGCCGGGCCCGACCGGGGTGTCCTCACGCTCACCCTGGACGCGCCCGCGCACCGCAACGCGCTCTCGGCCGCCCTCGTGGGCGAACTGACCGCCGCCCTCACGGCGGCGGGCGCGGACGGCTCCGTGCGCGCCGTCGTCCTCACCCACACGGGGACGACGTTCTGCGCGGGCGCCGACCTGCGCGAACCCCCGGACCCCGGGGCGTTCGTCGCGCTCCTTCGCCGGCTCGTGGAGCTGCCGAAGCCGGTGGTGGCGCGGGTGACGGGACACGTGCGGGCGGGCGGGCTCGGCCTGCTCGGGGCGTGCGACATCGCGGTGGCGGGCGGCACGGACGCGTCGTTCGCGCTGACCGAGGTGCGCGTCGGTGTCGTACCCGCGGTGATCTCGCTGACCCTGCTGCCGCGCCTGGAACCGCGCGCGGCGGCCCGCTACTACCTCACCGGGGAGCGGTTCGACGCGGCGGAAGCGGCCAGGATCGGGCTGATCACGGCGTACGCGCGGGACGGAGCGGACGTCGGCACGGTCCTGGAACCGGTGCTGCGGGGGCTGCGCGCGGCGGCTCCGGGGGCGCTGGCCGACGCGAAGAAGCTCCTCACGGCTAGGGTGCTTGACGCATTCGACAAGGAAGCGGACGCCCTCGTCGCCCTCTCCGCACGCCGGTTCGGTTCCGCCGAGGCCAAGGAGGGGATGGAGGCGTTCCTGGAAAGACGGGAGCGTTCATGGGCGCTGTGACCGAGGCGGACCGCGCCCCCAAGCAGGACCGCAGCCGGGCCACCCGGCAGCGGCTCCTGGAGGCGGCGGTCGCCTGTCTGGCGGAGCGCGGCTGGGCGGGCTCCACGGTGTCCGTCGTCGCCGAACGCGCGGGGGTGTCGCGGGGCGCCGCCCAGCACCACTTCCGCACCCGCGAGGAACTGTTCACGGCGGCGGTCGAGTACGTCGCCGAGGAGCGCTCCGCCGCCCTGCGCGGGCTGTTCCCCGCGGCCTCGGACCGCGCGGGGGACGCGGCGGGTGCCGCCGCCGACCGGACCGCGGTGGTCGGCGCCCTGGTGGACCTGTACACGGGCCCGCTGTTCCGGGCTGCCCTGCACCTGTGGGTCGCCGCGTCCAACGAGGAGCAACTGGGGCCCCGGGTGGCCGAGCTGGAGGCGCGCGTGGGCCGGGAGACGCACCGCATCGCGGTGGAGCTGCTCGGCGCGGACGAGCGCCGGCCCGGGGTGCGGGAGACCGTGCAGGGCCTGCTCGACATGGCCCGCGGCCTCGGCCTCGCCAACCTCCTCACGGACGACGGGGCGCGCCGCGAGCGGGTCGTGGCGCAGTGGGGGCGCCTGGTGGACGAGGCGCTCGGGTGAACCGTCCGGCGGGGCCGCCCGGCTGAGCTGTTCGGCCGGGTCTGCTCGGCGGGACATCCCAGGTTGGGCTCGTCCCGGGCCGGGCCTGCTCGGAGGGGCAGCCCGGGTTGGGCTCGCCCCGGGGCCGGGGCGGGCCTGGGCAGGGGCCGGCCTAGGCAGGGGCGGGCCTCGGCAGGGTGTGGGCCGGAGCGACCTCGCTCCGGCCCGGTGCCCGCCCCCGTGGGGGACGTGCTCAGCCCTTCAGGTCTCCGTACCCGGAGATGTCCTCGGGGCCGCGCGCGGCAGGACCCACGTACCGCGCCGACGGGCGCACCAGACGGCCCGTGCGCTTCTGCTCCAGGATGTGCGCCGACCAGCCCGCGGTGCGGGCGCAGGTGAACATGGACGTGAACATGTGCGCGGGCACCTCGGCGAAGTCGAGCACGATCGCCGCCCAGAACTCCACGTTGGTGGCGAGGACCCGGTCGGGGCGGCGGGCGTGCAGCTCGTCGAGGGCCGCCTTCTCCAGGGCCTCCGCGACCTCGAAGCGGGGCGCGCCCAGCTCGCGGGCGGTGCGGCGCAGGACGCGGGCGCGCGGGTCCTCGGCGCGGTAGACGCGGTGCCCGAAGCCCATCAGGCGCTCGCCCTTGTCCAGGGCCTGCTTGACGTACGCGACGGCGTCGCCGGTGCGCTCGATCTCCTCGATCATGCCGAGGACGCGCGAGGGCGCCCCGCCGTGCAGCGGTCCGGACATGGCGCCGACGGCGCCGGACAGGGCGGCGGCCACGTCGGCGCCGGTGGAGGCGATGACGCGGGCGGTGAAGGTGGAGGCGTTCATGCCGTGCTCGGCGGCGGACGTCCAGTAGGCGTCGACGGCCTGGACGTGCCGCGGGTCGGGCTCGCCGCGCCAGCGCCGCATGAAGCGCTCCACGACGGTCTCCGCCTTGTCGATCTCACGCTGCGGGACCATCGGCAGGCCCTGGCCGCGCGCGGACTGCGCCACGTACGACAGCGCCATGACGGCGGCGCGCGCCAGGTCGTCGCGGGCCTGGGACTCGTCGATGTCGAGCAGCGGGCGCAGGCCCCACACCGGGGCGAGCATGGCGAGCGCCGACTGGACGTCGACGCGGATGTCACCGGAGTGCACGGGGATGGGGAACGGCTCGGCGGGCGGCAGTCCGGGGTCGAAGGCGCCGTCGACGAGCAGGCCCCAGACGTTGCCGAAGGAGACGTGGCCGACCAGGTCCTCGATGTCGACACCCCGGTAGCGCAGGGCACCGCCTTCCTTGTCCGGTTCGGCGATCTCCGTCTCGAACGCGACGACTCCTTCAAGTCCGGGTACGAAGTCGGACATCAGGCGGCTCCTCGTGATGGGTAGGAAGGGGTGCGTGCCACGGGGTGGGCGCGACCCGGAACCCGGGCTCCGGGATCCGGGGTAACCCGGTGATGCCCCGAGCGGCCGGAGGTCACCCAACCGACACGGATTCGGAACGATAACCCTTGGTGCCACCCTTGGCGATGGGCTCCGGCACTCAGTGCCACACATCACCTCAAGGGAGGCCCCCGCACGGCCGACTGCCGCCGTGTGCCGGGGTGTTCGTATACGGCAAGATGATCGGGTGACCGACTCCCGTGCCACCGCCCCCGACACGAACGGCCCCGCCGCCGACCCCGCCGCGGGCGCCGCCGACCTGGCCGCCATGCGTGCGCACTACGTCGCCGAGGGCATCGCCGAAGCCGACTTCCACGCCGATCCCTTCGAACAGTTCGGACGCTGGTTCGCCCAGGCGGCCGCCGAGGCCGCGGACCCCGCCGGGGTGGTCCACGAGCCGAACGCCATGGTCGTGTCCACGGCGGACGCCCAGGGCCGCCCCAGCTCCCGAACGGTCCTGCTCAAGGGGTACGACACCCGCGGCTTCGTCTTCTACACGAACTACGGGTCCGGCAAGGCGCGGGACATCGACGCGAACCCGCAGGTGTCGCTCCTCTTCCCCTGGCATCCGATGGCCCGCCAGGTGATCGTGTCCGGCACCGCGGTGCGGACGGGCAGGGACGAGACCGTCCGCTACTTCCGCAGCCGCCCGCACGGCTCCCAGCTCGGCGCCTGGGCGAGCGCCCAGTCGTCCGTGATCGGCTCCCGCGCGGAACTCGACGCGGCGTACGCGGACTTGGCCGCGCGCTATCCGGAGGGCGAGCAGGTGCCCGCGCCGCCGCACTGGGGCGGCTTCCGCGTCGTCCCCGACACGGTCGAGTTCTGGCAGGGCCGCACCAATCGCCTGCACGACAGGCTGCGCTATGTCCGCGAGGACGCCGCCGCGGCGTGGACGCTGCGGCGCCTCAGCCCCTGAGGGTCTCAAGGCTCAGCCCCTGAGGGTCTTAGGGCTCAGCTCCTGAAGCCTCTCAGGGCTCAGCTCCTGCTGAAGCCCTTGAGGGGGTCGGGGCGGCAGGTCCTAGGAGCCCGTCAGGACGCCCTCCAGGAATGGCTCGATCGCTTCGCGCCAGCCCGTCGACTGGTCGTAGTGGACGAGGTGGCCGGCGTCCGGGACCTCCGCGTAGGCGCCGCGGGGCAGGACGCGCACCATCTCCTGGGCCTCGGCGCGGCCCAGCTCGCCGTCCAGGCCGCGCACGACGAGGGCGGGGCACTGGACCTGGACCAGCTCCTCCCAGTGCGCGTCGTACACCCAGGTCTCGCGGGACTTCAGCATGTGCGCCGGGTCGAAGACGGGCCGCCAGCCGTCGTCGCCCTCGGTCATCACCTCCGCGAAGAAGCCGCCCCGCGAGGGGTTGGGCCGCTCCACCCAGGGGTCGTCCTCGCCGAACCACTTCCGGACGTCCGCGAGCGTCGCGAACGGCACCGGCCAGGACTTGAACCAGTCCTCCCACTCCCGCTGCGACGCGGCCCCGAGCGCCGAGGCGCGCATATCGCAGATGACCAGGCCCCGGACGAGGTCGGGGCGGCGCGCGGCCAGCTGCCAGGCCGTGAGCGCGCCCATGGAGTGGCCGATGAGGACGGCGGGGGCGAGGCCGAGCTGCTCCAGGGCCGCCTCGGCGTCGTCCACATACGCCTCGCGGTGGTAGGGGCCGTCGGCGGGCTTGTCGCTCTGGCCGTGTCCGCGCTGGTCGAGCGCGACCGCACGGTGCCGCTCGGCGAGCCAGCGGGCCGTGCCCGCCCAGTGCGAGGCGCGGCCCATCAGGCCGTGCAGCAGGAGCACTCCGCCCGGGGACGCCTCGGCCTCCCTGGGCTTGGGTGGGTCCGCGTACTCCCAGGCGGCCAGGTCCACGCCGCCCGCGCCGGTCACGTCGATGCGTCGCACCATGGTCCCAGGCACCCCCCTCGGTTCCGGACGTGTTGTTCGCTCACGCACCCCGGCACGCTATCGAACCCTCATTCGATCTCGGCCGTCCTGCCGCCAACACCCCTCGTTCGGGTGACCGTGCCCAAGGATTGACCGCCGCCGCCAAGGGGAGATCTTCTTCGGGGGGCGGGTCGCTCGGGGAAACCGGCCCGCGGGGGACGACCCTGGGAGCTCGGGGCTCCGGGTCAGCACAGGGGAGGACAGGCCCCGGCGCCCGAGGGCGCCGGGGCCCTCTGTGTGCGCGGGGGGCGTGCGGCGCCGTGCGCACACCCGTTCACCAGCCGGGCTCATCGTCCGCCCCCTCTCCGCCGTGCGGCAAGGACCCGGTGCAGGACCCGGCGACCGCTCGACCGGACCGTCGGCCGGAACCCCGGGTTCCGGGGCCGGGTGACGGCCGGGTCGAGAGTCGTCGCGTCATATGCCTCTCGCGACAGCCTCGCACGCAATGCGTTCCGCCGCTGCGATTCGGCACACTGAATCTTCGGCTCCGGCCGGTCTCGGTCGCGTACCAACTGCCTCTGTGGTCACGGGAGTTGACCGAAACATCCGGTTGGTGACCCGGCTCGGCGCCGGGTGCCGTCAGCGCTTGGCCACGAACACGTGCGACGCGACGTCCGCCCCGAGCTCGGCGGCCTCGCCGCTGCTGCCCACGAGGACTCCGCCGGCGGACTCCGTGACGCTCACGACCGAGCCGGGCTGGACGCCCGCGCGCCGGAGCGTGTACATCAGCTGGGCGTCCGTCTGGATCGGCTCGCCGATGCGGCGCACCACGACCGTCTTGCCGTCCGTGCCGGGGTCGAGGTCGATCAGGGAGACCATGCCCTCGTCCAGGAACGGGTCGGCGCCGTCCTTCTCGCCGAGCTCTTCGAGGCCCGGGATGGGGTTGCCGTACGGTGACTCGGTGGGGTGGCGCAGGAGCTCCAGGACGCGGCGCTCCACCGCCTCGCTCATCACGTGCTCCCAGCGGCAGGCCTCGGCGTGCACCTGCTCCCACTCCAGGCCGATCACGTCGACCAGGAGGCACTCGGCGAGGCGGTGCTTGCGCATCACGCGGGTGGCGAGGCGGCGGCCCTCCTCGGTCAGCTCCAGGTGCCGGTCGCTGGCGACGGCCACCAGGCCGTCGCGCTCCATCCGCGCCACCGTCTGGCTCACCGTCGGACCGCTCTGGTCGAGCCGCTCGGCGATCCTGGCGCGCATGGGGACGACACCCTCCTCCTCCAGTTCGAGGATGGTGCGCAAATACATCTCAGTGGTGTCAATCAGCCCCGACATGGGTGCCCCTCAGAATTCGCTGGTGCGCTGGCCCTGCCCCCAATTCTGACGCATACCACCGACAACCGGGTCGCGCGGGGAGAACAGGCGCTCGGAGACCGTATTGACAGGGCCCCGGCCCAGACCGCACCGTGATCCGCGACACGACGGGACGGCGGCGGCACGAAGGGGTTTCGCGGATGAGCCACGGCATGGCGGCAGGCGGTTCCGACGGGGTCCGCGGGGGCGACGGGACCCGTGCGAAAGACGCGACGGGCACGGGCGCGTCGCCCGCGGCGGACGGGTCGCCCGCGGCGGGCGGGTCGCCCGCGGCGGGCGGGTCGCCCGCGGCGGGCGGGTCGCCCGCGGCAGGCGGTGGTGTTGCCTCCGGTGGTGGTGTTGCCTCCGGCGGTGCGGCGGCAGGCAGGGGTGCGGTGGCGGGCGGCGCGGCGGCAGGCAGTGCGGCGGCGCTCGGTGCGGCTGCGGGCAGCGGTGCGGTGGCGGGCGGTGCGGCGGAGCGCGGTGCAGCAGCAGGCAGTGCGGCTGTGGGCAGCGGTGCGGCTGCCGGGAGTGGTGGGGCCGGGGCGGTCGCCGGGCGGTATATCGACGCCGCGATCGACCTGCTGCGCCGGGTGCGGGACGAGGAGGCCCCGGCGATCACGGCCGCGGGCGAGCTGATCGCCGACGCCGTCGCCGCGGACGGCCGCCTCTTCGCCTTCGGCGCGGGCCACTCCTCGCTCGCCGCCCAGGACGTCGTCTACCGCGCGGGCGGCCTCGCCCTGATGAACCTGCTGGCCGTGCCCGGTGTCGTCGGCGTGGACGTGATGCCCGCGACCCTCGGCTCGGCCCTGGAGCGCGTGGACGGCCTCGCCGCCGCCGTCCTCGACTCGAGCCCGGTCCGCCCCGGCGACGTCCTCGTGATCGTCTCTCTCTCCGGCCGCAACGCGCTCCCGGTGGAGATGGCCATGAACGCCCGCGCCCTCGGCCTGAAGGTCATCGGCGTGACCTCGGTGGCGTACGCGACGGAGACGAAGTCGCGGCACGTGTCCGGGACCTTCCTCAAGGACCACTGCGACGTCGTGCTCGACTCCAAGATCGCGATCGGTGACGCGGAGCTGTCCGTCGACTCCGTCGACGCTCCGTTCGGGCCCGCCTCCACCGCCGTCACCAGCGCGCTGATGCAGGCCGTCACGGCCACCGCCGTTGCCGCCCTGGGGGCGCGGGGGATCCAGCCGCCCCTGCTGCGCTCCGGGAACGTGGACGGGGGCCACGACTGGAACGGGCGGGTCTTCGCCGAGTACGGGGACCGGATCTTCTACCGGCACTGACGGCTCCGCCCGGTGGGTCGTCCTGCGCCCGCGGGCCGGTTGGGGCTTGGCGCGCGGTAAGGGGCCCCGCGAACGGCAGCCCCCCTACCGCGTCCCCGCCAGGTCGAGGGAGGCCGCGACCCGTGCGGCCACGCTCTCCGCGTACATGACGTCCGCCCGCTCGAACTGCGACCGAGCGGCCCCCCGCAGGAAGGTCAGCACCCCCAGGGTCCGCCCCCGGCTGCGCAGCACCGCGCACAGGGCGTGCACCGTGGACTCCGGCCACTGCCGGGCGGCAGCCCACTCACGGGCCCGCTCGGCGCCGCCCCGACCGGCGCCCGCCCGCACGGACCCCAGCCGCTCCACGCACTGCGGCGCCGGATGCCCCTCCGGATAGCGCACGGGCAGCCGGGACTTGCCCCCGGGCACGCGCGGCCCGGGCGCCCCGGCCGGGGACGCGACGGTGCGGACGAGCCGCAGCTCGGGCTCCTCGCCCGCGACCACGTCGATCAGGGCGTGGTCGGCGAACCCGGCGAGGGCGAAGTCGAGCTGGACGGTGACGGCCTCCATCGGGTCCTCGCACTCGGCGGCGGCGCGGGCGGCCCGGTGCAGCTGCTGGGACCTGAAGCGCAGCTGCGCCGCCTCCTGCTCGGTCTGCTTGGCCTCGGTGACGTCCACGAAGAGCCAGCCCACGCCGAGCGGCACGGGCTCCTCGGCGAGCGGCGAGCCGAGCCGCAGGAAGCCGCTGCGCCAGCACCGCCGCTCCGGCTCACCGCCGTCGCCACCTTCCCCCCTTTCCCCGCTCTCCCCGCCGGCACCGCCACTCCCGCGCACGGCCACCCACATCTCGGCCGGCGCGGGCGGCGCCCCCTCGGCGAGTACGTGCGTGAGCGCGCTCTCCAGCTCCTCGACGCCCTGCGCGAGCACCTCGCCGAGCGGCCGCCCGAGCAGCGCCGTGCGGCCCGTGCGCAGGGCACGGGCCGCGTGTTCGTTCACCACGGCGGGGCGCAGGTCGGCGTCGACGACGACGACCCCCCACGAGGCGTTGTCGAAGAGGGCCTCGCTCAGCGCGATCGACCGCTCCAGGTCGATCTGGGCGTGCACCTCGCTGAAGGCGCAGTACACCCCGCTCGGCTTGCCGTCGCCGCCGCGCACGGAGGCGGACTGGGTCCGCACGAGCACCCGCCCGCCGTCCTTGGTGAGCAGGGCGAACTCGTCGACCCGCCGCCCCGGCGCGTGCATGGCCGAGAGCAGCCGCTCCTCGACCTCCGCCGCGTCGGCGGTGCGCACCGCCCAGCCCGCGAACCCGCGCCGCCCGACCGCCTCGTCGGCGCTCCAGCCGAGGATCCGCTCGGCCTCGCGGTTCCAGTGCGTCACGACGCCGTCGGCGTCGAACGCGCACAGCGCCGCGTCCATCCCGTCGAGGAGCGCCGCGAGCAGCTCGGCCCCGCCGGGCCGCGGTTCCTCGGGACCTAGTTCGTCGGTGGTTCCGCTCTGTCGGGAAGCACTCACCCGGACCTCCCTGCATGCCGTGTACTGCACGTCGTACCGCACGTCAGATCATTCAACTTGAACGAGACCCAGCACACAGGAAGTTCCCGGAAGTCGAGGCAACTCGTTGTTGATAGCGCCAATAGCGCCGGTCGCGCCCGCCCCGCCGGTTCCACCGGTCGCGCGCGCCCGAAAAACAGTTGAACGGCCGCCATGGGGTTCCTAGGGTGGGTGTCACTTCAGAGAGGAGGTGGTTCGGCAGATGTATGGAGTCCGGACGGAAGAGGTGACTGCGGGCTAGCGGCCCGCCACCACACCCAGTGCGGTGCCGGACCAGCGCGTGTGACAGGCGCGCAGCCGGCCGTAATCTCAGGCAGTCACCCGACCCGCGAGCCGCCGGTACGTCCGGCCGGCTTCCCCCGCCGCACGGCGGAGGAACCACGGCTCGCGGGTCGCTGCGTGTTCCCGCGCCCCGGCCTGCCCCCCCCGGAGTGCCGTCAGCCCTTGCTCACCGCGGTGAGGATCTCCGGCAGCCGCCCCGCCACCCGGGGAGCGGCGGTGCGCAGCCCCGCCCAGGTGACCGCGGCGCCGTAGGCCGTCCCCACGGGCAGCAGCAGCCACGTCCAGGAGGTGTGGTCCGCGGTGTGCAGCCAGATCGTGAGGGCGAGGACCGGGGCGCACAGGACGGCGGCGGCGAGCATGCCCCCGAAGATGGAGATCCAGGCGAGGCCGACCTGGCCCGGGGCGACGTTCTTGTAGCCCTGCTGCGGGATGGAGTACGGATAGCGGGCCGACGACCAGGCGCCGGTGGCCAGCATGGCGCCGAGGATCGCGAAGGACAGGCCGAGGGTCTCGGGCAGCGCGCGCCACTCGCCGAGCAGGGCCGTGGTCACGACGGTGACGAGGGCCGCGTACGGCAGGGTGACCACGAGCAGGGCGAGCGCGCGGGCGCGCAGTTCCTCGTACGCGTCCCGGGTGCCGGAGACCGTCATGGCGACCATCCAGAACGCCGACGTGTCCTGCCCGAACTGGTTGTACATCTGGATGCCGAGCATTCCGGCGGCGAAGCACGCGAAGTACACGGAACCGGTGTCCTGCACGGCGTTGAACACCGGCACGATCACACCGATGGCCAGGGACGTCACCCAGGCCGCCTTGGTCTTGGGGTCGCGCCACATGTAGCGGAGCGTGCGCTCCATGACGGGCCCGGTGCGGCCCGCGGGCAGCCGCGCGAAGAGACCGCCGCCGCGGCCCTTGCGGTCCGGTTCTGCCGCCGTGAGGGTCGAGCCGTCCGGCGCCGTCATGAGCCGGGTCAGGCTGTGCTGCCAGAAGCGCAGGAGCAGCAGCAGGGCGGCGAGGGACAGGGCGAGCTGGGCCGCCGCGGTGGCGTAGCGGGCCTCGCCGGTCGCGTGCACCGCCGAGAGCGCCGACGCGGGCGGGAGCCAGCCGAGGACGTCCGCGGCCGGGTCCAGCTCGCCGAGGCCCTGGTCGGAGGAGCCGATCCGCTGCGCCCCGAAGTTCACCAATTGCGCGCCGACCGCGATGACGAGCCCGCTGAGCACGGCGAGGTCCCGGCCCCTGCGGCTGGTGAGCAGGCGGATGTTGGCGGTGGCGACCGCGCGCGCGAGCGCCACACACACCAGCAGCGTCAGCGGTACGGCCACGACGCCCACCGCGAGTGCCGCCCCGCCCCGCGCCACGGCGATCACCGCGCCGAGTACCAGGCAGAGGGTGAAGAGCGGCCCGATGCCCACGAGCGAGGCGACGAGGAGGGCGCGCACGAGAGGGCGCGGCCGCAGCGGCAGCATCACCAGGCGGGTGGGGTCGAGCGTCTCGTCGCCGCCGGGGAAGAACAGCGGCATGACGGCCCAGCCGAGCGCGAGCACCGCGACGAGGAGGACCGACACCGTCGCGGCGTGCTCGTCGCCGCGCAGCAGGATCAGGCCGAGCAGCTGGAGCGCGGCGAAGAGCAGCGTCAGGACGGCGGAGGCCACATAGGCGGCGCGGCGGCCCGACGACTGGCGCAGGCCGTTGCGCAGGAGGGACAGCTTCAGGCGTACGAAGACGGGGGTCAGGCCCGGCGCCGCGGTCGGGGCGGGGACCGTCGCGGGGGCCGTCACCGGGTGCTCCCGCCGCCGAGCCAGTCCAGGTCCGTGCCCGCGTCGTGCCCGTGCGCGCCGACGAGTCCGAGGAACGCCTCCTGGAGCGTGGCCGCGTCGCCGCGGACCTCGGCGAGGGAGCCCTGGGCGCGGATGCGGCCCGCCGCGATGACGGCGACCCAGTCGCACAGGGACTCCACCAGCTCCATGACGTGGCTGGAGAAGACCACCGTCGCACCGGAGGCCGTGAAGCGTTCGAGGACGCCGCGGATCGTCTGCGCCGACACCGGGTCGACGCCTTCGAACGGTTCGTCGAGGAAGAGCACGTCGGGGTTGTGCAGGAGCGCCGCCGCGAGACCGATCTTCTTGCGCATGCCGGTCGAGTAGTCGACGACCAGTTTGTGCTGGGCGCCCGCGAGCCCGAGCACGTCCAGGAGCTGCGTGGCGCGCTTGTCGACCTCCGTGCCGGGCAGGCCCCGCAACCTGCCCGTGTACGCGAGGAGTTCCCGGCCCGAGAGCCGGTCGAACAGGCGCAGGCCCTCGGGGAGCACGCCGATGCGGGCCTTGACCTCGGCCGGGTCCTTCCAGACGTCGTGGCCGACGACCTCGACGGTGCCCTGGTCGGGGCGGAGCAGGCCGGTGACCATGGAGAGCGTGGTGGTCTTGCCCGCTCCGTTGGGGCCCACCAGGCCGATGAACTTCCCCGCGGGGAGGGTGAGGTCGATGCCGGCCACGGCGAGTTGCTCGCCGAAGGCCTTCCACAGGTTGTGCACGCGTACTGCCGCCTCGGTCACCGGTGTCCCCTTTTTTGTTGCCGCAGGCCGTCCGTGAACCCTACGTGGGGCTCCGTGAGCGGGGACTTCGCGGGTGACCGGGGTCGGGGCCGTGCCCACCCGTTCCACCCCTCGCGGACCAGTCGCCCACGGGGGGAAGCGCAGGGGAGAAGGGCGGGCGGGTGGGGAGGAACTACCTGCGGCGGGTCTCCCTGCCGCAGGCGTAGGACAGGGGGGAGATGATCTCCTCCGCGTCGGGGAGCCAGCGGTTGGCGGCGGTGGGGCGGCAGGCCCACTGGACGGCGCCGGACGCGCCGAAACGGGTCGGGGGCGCGGCGACGTAACCGCCCTCACCGAGGGTGATGAGGTCGAGCGTCGCGGGCGGCCAGCCGAGGGCGCGGATCAGGTCGGGGACCTTCGCCGCGACGCCGGGGAGCACGAAGAACTGCATGCGCCGGTCGGGCGTGCACGTCACAGGACCGAGCGTCAGCTCCATGCGCTCCATGCGGGCGAGGGCGAGGAACCCGGCGGTCTCGGGGACGTCGATCGCGTCGAACGTGCGCCCGGTGGGAAGCAGGATGGAGGCGTTCGGCTGCTTCGCCCACATGCGCCGGGCGACCGTCGCACTGCCGGTGGCCTGCGTGGGCCAGTCGTCGCGCACCGGGTGTGCGCCGGGCGCGGGGCACGCGTCCGCACCGCACGAGCAGCGCCAGGTGCCCTCGACGGACTCGAGCCAGGCGCCGGGGAAGACATCCCAGTGCCGTTCCTCCGCGTACCGCACGGCCGTGTCGGGCAGGGCCTCTCCGCGCTGCTGGGGGATCTGCGCGGCTGACGTCACTCCGATGGTCTCTTCCACGGAGGTCTCAACTGCCCGCGTCAGCAGGGGTTACGGGCTGTCATGTGCGCGGGGGAGGAGCATCGTTCCCCCCGCGGGGCGCATGGGAGCACAGGTGGGGGCGCGCATGGGCAAGGGGCGTCCGGCACGGGTAGCAAGGTCGAGGACAGTCGGAGTTCACCCAGCTTCACCCGGCTCGCTGACTTGCGCCGCATTCTGCCGTATGAGTCCAAGAAACATGATACTTCGGCAACTTGCTGCGTATCTGTGGTGTTTGTGGTGCATCTTCCGGTTGTCCCCAGGGCATTGATCATCTGGGCGATGCGGGCAAACCGGCCCGGACCGTTCCTCATTCGACATGACATCCGAAGTTCCAGATGGTCCACGGTGCACACCAGGGGGTACGCCATGGCCGCCAGGCCTCTCGTCGCGCGGCAGCCCAACGAACGGCTGCAGGCGCTCATTCAGGAAGCCGGCTGTTCCAACGCCGGCCTGGCCCGTCGCGTGAACATGTGCGGCGCGGAGCACGGTCTCGATCTTCGTTACGACAAGACGTCGGTGGCTCGCTGGCTGCGCGGCCAGCAGCCGCGCGGGCGCGCGCCCGGCATCATCGCCGAGGCGCTCGGCCGCAAGCTGGGGCGCACGGTCACGATCGACGAGATCGGCATGGCGAACGGCAAGAACCTCGCCTCCGGCGTGGGACTTCAGTTCTCGCCCACCGTTCTCGGCGCCATCGAGCAGGTCTGCGAGCTGTGGCGCAGCGACGTGGGCCGGCGGGACTTCCTGTCCGGCTCGTCCGTCGCCGCCTCCGCCCTCGTGGAGCCGAGCAGGGACTGGCTCATCTCCTCGCCGGACGCCCAGGTCGGCCGGACGGCCGGGCCGCGCGTCGGGCTCTCGGACGTGGCCGCCGTCAAGGCGATGACGGAGGCCCTCACCCAACTCGACCACCAGTACGGCAGCGGGCACGTGCGGCCCGTCGTCGTGCACTATCTGAACTCGGTGGTGTCCGGGCTGCTCGCGGGCTCGTACCGCGAGTCGGTGGGCCGCGAACTGTTCGCCGCCGTCGCCCGGTTGACGGAACTCGCCGGGTACATGGCGGTGGACACCGGCCAGCCCGGCCTCGCCCAGCGCTACTACATCCAGGCCCTGCGCCTGGCCCAGGCGGCGGGCGACCGGGCGTACGGCGGCTATGTCCTCGCGGCGTCGATGAGCCATCTCGCCGCGCAGTTGGGCAATCCTCGGGAGATTTCCCAGCTCGCGCGGGCGGCGCAGGAGGGGGCGCGCGGGCGCGTCACGCCGCGCGCCGAGTCCATGTTCTACGCCGCGGAGGCGCGGGGCCACGCGCTGCTCGGTGACGCCCGGTCCACGCAGGCCGTCGCGGGCCGCGCGGTCGAGGCGATGGAGCGGGCCGCGGGCGAGGAGGGCTCGGGCGACGACCCGGTGTGGATCCGCCACTTCGACCCGGCGTATCTGGCCGACGAACTGGCGCACTGCCACCGCGATCTGGGCCAGGCGGACGCCGCCGCCCGGCGCGCGGAGGAGTCCCTCGCCGGGCATCCGCCGACCCGGGCGCGGCGGCGCGCCATCGGTCTCGTCCTGCTCGCCACCGCCCAGGTCCAGCGGCGCGAGGTCGAACAGGCCTGCCACACCGGCATGAAGGCCGTCGAGCTCCTCGGCACCCTGCGGTCCAACCGCGGCGCCGAGTACCTGGACGACTTCCAGCAGCGGCTCGAACCGTTCCGGGAGGAGCCGGTGGTACGCGAGTTCGGGGCGAGGCTCGACCTCCAGGCGGCGTGACGGCCGCCACGGCGACGGACGGGGGCGGTCTTGGGCCGCCCCCGTCCCCGCGGGCTCCCTTTTCGGCCAGGGCGCCTCGTCCCCTCCCCCTCGCGGCAACCCCAGACAACCCTCGACAACCTTCGACCCCCTCAACAGCGTCTCCCCCCTGACTTCTGTTACTCGTGTGCCGTCCGTGACAGGAGCGGCGTGCGGCGGGCTCTGAGCTGCGTGGCAGAGCGCCGCGGGGACCCGGTAGCGTGAGCCGACGTTCCGAAGGTCCCCCATTCGTAGGAGTCCCGGTGACGCAGCAGAGCGGGCAAGGCGCTGCTTCCTCCGAGCCGCAGCAGCCCCCGGCGCGACACGCGTACGAGGGCATCGTGCTGCCCGCGGACGGCAGTGCGCCCCTGATGCCGGGCACCACCGGCGACCACGCCGCCCCACCCGTCGGCAGCCCCTGGGGCGACCCGTGGGGCCCCGCCCCCTCGGCGCCGGCGCCACCTGCACCGGGCGGGGGCGAAACGTGGGGCGACCCCTACCAGGACGCCACGGAACCCTCCGCTCCGCCGCGGACCGGAATGCCGCTGCCTCCCGAGGGCACACCGCCGGCGCGGACGCCGCTGCCGCCCGAGGGGGCGGGCCAGGGGTACGCGCCGACGCCGGGACGGATACCCGGCCAGGACCAGGACCCCCTGTCCGGGCCGGGGCCGATCCCCGCGGAGGGCGGCACCTACCCGCCGCAGCCCCCGTACACCCAGCACCAAGCGCAGGCGCAGCCGCAGGGCGGGTACGAGGGCCAGGGTCATCCGCAGGGCGGGTACGAGGATCAGGGTCATCCGCCGGGTGGGTACGAGGGCCAGAGGCATCCCCAGCATCCGCAGCAGACGCCGCAGCCGTATCAGCCGTACCAGCAGCAGGCCCACCAGGAGCCGCACGCCCAGTACGAGCACCACCACCAGCAACAGCCGCACGCCCAGCACCAGCAGCCGTCGTACCAGTCCCAGGGTCAGCCCCAGGGTCAGCCGCAGAGCGAGTCCCAGGGTCGGCCCCAGGGCGAGTCCCAGGGTCGGCCCCAGGGCGAGTCCCAGGGTCGGCCCCAGAGCATGCCGCTGCCGCCCGCCGCCCCGAGCGTGCCGCTGCCGCCCGTCGACCGGGGCGCCGCGCACGGCGGCCACTTCCCGTCGCCGGGACAGTACGACGCGTACGGGAACACCGGCTCCGGGCAGCACGCGGGCCCCGCGCACACCGCGTACCAGGGCGGCCAGCCCGCCGCCGGGGCCGCCCGCACCGGGGGGACCGGAGGCGGCCGGCACGCGGCGGCCGCGCCGATGCCCACCGGGCCCGACGCCGAAGCCACCCAGTTCATCGCGCCGGTCGCCGACGGGGCCCCGGGCGCGCTGCCGCCCGAGCGCCCCGCCGACGGCGCCACCCAGTTCCTCGGCCGCGCCGCGGACGTCTTCCCGGGCGGCGCCGCGCACGGGGTCCCGGACGACAACGCGCCCACCCAGTTCATCGCTCCCGTCACGGACGGCGGCGCGCCCGCGGGTCCCGCCGCCCAGTCGCCCTCCGCCGGATACGGCGTGCGCCCCGGGGCGCCCGGTGACCGGCAGCCGCCCGCCGAGTTCGACAGTCTCTTCCGCCGGGAGCCGGAGCCCGAGGGACCCGCGTCCACGCAGCAGATGCCCCGGTTCCAGGAGCCCGGCCCCGGCCCCGCCGCCGAGCCGACGTCGATGCCGCAGCCGGACGCCGGGGGGAGGCGGCGCGGGCGCGGCGGTTCCAAGACGCCGTTGCTCGCGGCCGTCGGCGTGGGCATCGCCGTGCTCGGCGTCGGCGCGGGCGCGCTGCTCAGCGGTGGCGGTGGCGGCGGGGGCGACGGCGAGGAGGCCAAGGACGACAGCCAGCCACTGGCCTCGACCGCCGCGCCCAAGCGCGACAAGCCCTCGCCGACCGCGGACCCGGCCAAGAAGCAGGCCGTCGCCCTGGACAAGCTGCTCGCGGACAGCAACAACAGCCGCGAGACCGTGATCGGCGCCGTACGCGACGTGGGGAAGTGCACGAACCTCAAGCGGGCGGCCACCGACCTGCGGGCCGCGGCCAGGCAGCGCGACGGTCTCGTCGGCCGCCTGTCAGGTCTCTCCGTGGACGAGCTGCCCGCGAACTCCCGTCTGACCGCGGCGCTCAACAAGGCGTGGAAGGCGTCCGCGTCCGCGGACAACCACTACGCCGCGTGGGCCGACCAGGTCGCCCGCAAGAAGGGCTGCCGCAAGGGCCACGCCCGCCAGACCAGCCACTCGGCCGCGGGCAACCGCGCGAGCGGCGAGGCCACCCAGGCCAAGCAGCAGGCCGCGACCCTGTGGAACGCGATCGCCCAGAAGCACGGCCTGACCAAGCGGGACAAGGCGCAGCTGTAGGGACGCGGCCGGTGGCCGCGGTCCTCTCAGCGGGCTGATTCCAGCGTCTTCTCCACGTCGACGAACGCCTTGCGGGCAAGGACGAGGCGGCCGTCCCGCACCACCTGGAAGGTGACGGCCGCGTTCACCAGGCGCGGGTAGTCGCTCGCCGCGAGCATGTCCTCGAAGCGCCAGCTCAGCAACGGCGTGAGCCCGCCGGTGTCCACGCGCAGGCCCTGGTCGAGGGTGCGCCGCAGCGAGCGGGGGGTGACGGAGTCGCCGTTCAGCGACTCGACGGCCTGCTTCAGGACGGTGTACGCGATCCAGGTGGTCTGGACGCCCGCGTCCGCCGCGTCCACCCGGTTGTCGCCGAAGGCCTGCTCTCGGATGACCTCGCGCATCTTGGACCAGCGCCGGTCGCTGCCGTCCGGGTACCAGCCGGTGACGTAGGCGCCTTCGTACGGGCCCTTCGCGCCGCCCGTGCGGTCGATCAGGGACTGGTCGACGCTGCCGAGCACGGAGGCGGTGCGCACCGGCGGATAGTCGTCCTCGGTGCGCCGGAAGGAGTCGAAGAACGTGTCCGTGCGGGTGCCGAGCGCGGCCGCGACGCACCCTGCCCTGCCCTGCCCGGCGCGCTTGCCGCCGGAGACGGAGGCGGAGGCGATGCCGGTGCCGCCGCCGCCCCGGGACGCGCGGGCGAGGGCCTGCTCGGCCTGTGCCGTGTAGTCCGTGCCGTCCTCGGGGGCCCGGATGTCCGTGGAGGCGGCGCGGTGGTCCTGGGCGAGGCCGGAGTCGAGGAGCTTGGAGAGGCTGTCGCCCGCGATGGTGTCGGGCCGGACGAGGGAGACCCGTTCGCAGACCCCGGCGAGCTGCCGTCCGTTGCCCGCGAGCAGCGCGGGCTGCCCGCCGTTGACGGGGTACGACAGCGGGCTGGAGAACTCCTCGTCGGTGAGGCCGTAACCGCCGATGTAGGGGATGCCCGCCGACTCCAGGGGGCCCATGAAGGCGCGGCCGTGCTGGCTGTAGGAGCCGACGACGGCGGCCACGTTCTTCTTGACGGCCTCGCGCGCGCAGTTGCCCGCGCTGGTCGGGTCGTTGCGCTCGTTGCAGCTGACGACTTCGAGTTTGCGGCCGTCCAGGCCGCCGTTGGCGTTCACCCAGCGGGCGTAGGCCTCGGCCATCGCGGGCATGCCGGGCTTGTTGGTCGCCCGGGTGTGGTCCGGCGCCCAGGTCATGACCTTGACGGGGTCATCCTCGGCACCCCCCGTGGTACCGGGGATGACCCCGCACCCGACGGCCAGGGACGCACACGCCGTCACGGCAACCATGCCCACCAGCGCTTTTCGCGCTCGATGCGCGGTTTCGACGGGACGGGGAGGGAAGACGCGTCGCAAGGCGGTCATGGACACGCACGATTCCGTCAACGGGCCAACCGCGGAGTGACGCGTACGCAACGGCTGGTGACGGCCGCGTGAACGGGTGGGGCCGTACACGCGGGGATGATGTGGGAACGTACGATCGATGACCGTGCAAGGAACGGAGAAGTCTTCCCGTCGTGGCCGTCGGTCGACGACCATAGGCGGCATGCCAACGAACGACATGCCGTGGTGGCGCTGGCGCAGCAATGTGCGCTCGGCGCTGCACATGCTCTCGGACCCGGTCTTCCAGCGGGAGTGCTGGCTCGCGGGGCGCGAGGAGTACGGGGACGTGACCGACGCCGTGTACCGCCTTGTCGAGGACACGTGGCTGGACAACTGGTCGGCGGAGAAGTACGTCGGGACGATCTTCCGCGACCAGCAGGAGGCGGCGCTCGTCGACGCCGCCGTGCTGCGGGTGCTGCGGATCATGCACGAGGTCGGCCCGGACGCGGCGGTGTCCGTGTACCTGGGCCACCCGGGCTGGCCGGACGCGGTGCGGGCGGCACGGGAGGCGCATGTGCGGCTCGCGGGCGGGGACGGGGACGACCCGGACGGGGAGCCGCGGACCCTTGAGGTCCTGCGGATCCTCACCCGGTCGGGGTGACTCGCTGCTTGTGCTCTTGCGTTCCCGGTCGGGGCGACCTGCGGCGCGGGTACGCGGTCGGGCAGGACCGCGGTGTATGGGACCCTGGGCGGATGAACGAGCAGTCCGCCGTCGCAACTGAGCCGCGCGCCGAGCAGTGCGTCCTCACGCTGTCCTGCCCCGACAAACAGGGCATCGTCCACGCCGTGTCGAGCTATCTCTTCATGACCGGCTGCAACATCGAGGACAGCCAGCAGTTCGGCGACCACGACACCGGGCTCTTCTTCATGCGGGTGCACTTCTCGGCCGAGGCGCCCGTGTCCCTCGACAAGCTCCGGGCGAGCTTCGCCGCGATCGGTGACTCCTTCCAGATGGACTGGCAGCTGCACCGGGCCGACGACCGGATGCGCGTCGTGCTCCTCGTGTCGAAGTTCGGGCACTGCCTGAACGACCTGCTGTTCCGCTCCCGCATCGGCGCGCTGCCGGTGGAGATCGCCGCGGTCGTCTCCAACCACACGGACTTCGCCGAGCTTGCCGCCTCCTACGACGTGCCCTTCCACCACATCCCGGTCACCCGGGACACCAAGCCCGAGGCCGAGGCGCGGCTCCTGGAGCTCGTGCGGGCGGAGAACGTCGAGCTGGTCGTTCTCGCCCGGTACATGCAGGTGCTCTCCGACGACCTGTGCAAGCAGCTCAGCGGGCGGATCATCAACATCCACCACTCGTTCCTGCCGAGCTTCAAGGGCGCGCGGCCGTATCACCAGGCGCACGCCCGGGGTGTGAAGCTGATCGGTGCCACCGCGCACTATGTCACCGCGGATCTTGACGAGGGGCCGATCATCGAGCAGGAGGTCGAGCGGGTGGGGCACGGGGTCACTCCCGATCAGCTTGTCGCCGTCGGGCGGGATGTCGAGTGTCGGGCGCTTGCGCGGGCTGTGCAGTGGCATGCGGAGCGGCGCATTCTCCTGAACGGTCACCGCACCGTCGTCTTCGCCTGACCCTCCCCTCTCCCACCCGCCCGCCCGTTTCCCCCCGGCCACGGGGTGGGCGCCTCCTGCGGGGGTCGCTCGCCGTCGGCGGCTGCGGGGCCGCTCCTGCCCCACCCGCTCCGCGGCCGGATGGCTCCCCACCCGCCCGCCCGTTTCCCCCCGGCCTCGGGGTGGGCGCCTCCTGCGGGGGGTCGTTCGCCGTCGGCGGCTGCGGGGGCCGTTCCTGTCCCGCCCGCTTCGCGGCCGGATGGCTCCCCACCCGCCCGCCCGTTTCCCCTCATCGGCGGGTGGACGCCCCTTGCGGTGCGCACCCGCCGTCGGCGGCTGCGGGCCGTTCCTGCCCCGCCCGTCTCCCCCCGGCCACGGGGTGGGCGCCTCCTGCGGGGGTCGCCCGCCGTGGGCGGCTGCGGCCGTTTCTGTCCCGCCCGCTTCGCGGCCGGATTGCTCCCCACCCGCCCGCCCGTTTCCCCTCATCGGCGGGTGGACGCCCCTTGCGGTGCTCACCCGCCGTCGGCGACTGCGAGCCGTTCCTGCCCCGCCCGCTCCGCGGCCGCATCGCTTCCCGCCCGCCCCGCGGGGGCCCCTGCGGCGGCACCCGCCGACGATGGCCAACCCCCACAGGAGACGTCAACGTGCGGCGGAGCAGAAGCGGGCGGGCGGGTGGGAGAGGTTCGACCCCGCGGAGGGCGGGGGGCGGAAAGGTACCGGAGGGCGCCCCGCCCGGGGGTGCTTACAGGCGGCTCAGGGAAGCCGCCGCGAAGAGGACGTCGCGGATGGCTTCGCGGTCGCCCACCTGGCCGGCGGCCGCCTCCTCGGGAGCGACGTGCCCGGCGGCCAGGCGGCAGAACTCGACCCCGTCGAGCGCGATGTGCGCGACCTCGCACTCGGCGGACCCACTGGCCCCGGGCGAGTCGAGCGGAATGAACCACTCCCCGCCGCCGACCCCCTCCACCTCAAGCCGCAGGCTGCGCCCCGGCGCCCCCGCGACGACCAGCTCACGCGACGGCGCCGCCCGCCCGGCCCGCCGCCGCTCGGCCAGCGTCGCGGGCAGCATCCGCGCGGCCAGGTCGATCATGTGGTGCAGATGCCGGGGCGAGGGCGGCTCGTAGGGATAGTCCACCGCCTCCGCGATGTCCTCCGCGTGGATCCAGCACTCGAAGGCCCGCTCCACCATGGAGTCCCGCAGCGGCATCGCGAACGTCCGGCCACCCCCGTCGCCCTCGGCGTCCGCGGTCGCCGTGCCCCCGGTGCCGTACTCCACGGGGAGCCGCCCCGAGCCGCCGCCCGCGAACGACACCGTCCTGATCAGTTCGTGGGTCTGGTCCCGCCAGGGCCCGCGCACCGCCCGCGTCGGCGGGAAGCGCGACGCGCTCCAGAACGCCTCCGTGCGCCACGTGGGATGCGGCACCGGCGGCGCGTCGGGACCCAGCGGATCGGTGAGGCCGAGCGCGGCCCCCACCAGGCCGTCCACGGCGAGCAGATGGGCGATCACCCCGGCCACGGTCGTCTTGCGGTTCACCGGCACATCGTCCTCGAACCACCTCAGGCGGACCGGGGCGTGCCACTCGGCGTCCCCGATGTCCTGGAGCAGCGCGTCGAGCCGCGCCGTCTCGGCGTCGTACGGAGCGGCCCACTCCGGCAGCGGGATGCGCGGCGGGCGGCGGCCGAGGCAGCTCTCCAGGACCCGGGTGCGCAGCCGCGGGTCCAGGTCGAGGCTCTCCTCGGGGTGCAGCAGGCCGACGGCGTCCCGCAGCCGCAGCGCCTCCTCCGCGCACGGCCCGCACGTGCCCAGATGCTCCTCGACGGCCATCGCCTCCGGCGCCGAACAGGCGGACAGCGCCCAGGCGCCGAGCAAGGACCTCAGGACGTCGTGGCCGAGGCCGTGCCCCACCGGGGCCCCGGGCTCGGCAGGCGCCTCCGGCTCGCCCGTGACCTCGGGCACCTCCGGCAGCGGCAACCCGCTGTCCTCGAGCGACGACCGCGGTGCCGGTATCCGCGGAGCCCCGCGGCCGGGGTGCCGGTTGTCTCCGGGGACTCGGCCCGGCCCCTCGCCGTCGTACGGATCCGGCTGGTCGGGCCTGTTCACAGTGCTCTCCCGTAGCCATGGGCCCCGGTGTCGGTCGGTCCTTCGGTGCGGGCGGGGGTGTCGTGGGCGGTGGCGAGCAGCTGGAGGCCGAGGCGGAGTCTGCGGCGGGCCTCGTCCTCGGTGACACCGAGGTCCGCGGCCGTCTGGCGGTAGTCACGGCGCTGGAAGTAGGCCAGCTCCAGGGCGGCGCGCAGCGGGGCGGGCATGGCCGTGACGATGTAGTCGGCGCGGGCGGCGGCGGAGGCGCGGCGGACCTTGCGCTCCAGGTCCTCCGGGGTGCCGTGGCCGCCGCGGGCCAGGGCGGCGGACTCGGTGTGCCGCAGCCTGCGGACGGCCTGCTGGTGGGCGAGCGTGGCGATCCACGAGCGCAGCGGGCCCTGCCTGGGGTCGTACGCCTCGGGGTTCTCCCAGATGTGGGTGAACACCTCGCGCGTGATGCGGTCGGCCGCCGCCACGTCGCCGAGCACGCGGTACGCGAGGCCGTGCACCAGTGAGGCGAAGTGGTCGTACAGCTCGCCGAGCGCGGCTGCTTCGCCGTGCGCCAGGCGCTGCTGCATGCGGCGGTCCCAGCGGCGTGGCGCGTCCTTCGGCATGCGGCCCCCTCGTGCGCTCGCCGTCGTCCCCGGCCTCGTTGCCCCGGTTGCTTCGAATGTAGTCGGCGTCACTGACAGCGCACCGCCCTTTCCCCTCGCTTTCATGTTCTTTGCGGCAAAGCGGGGCTGTGTACGGCCACGGATGATATTGAAAGCCGCCCCCGGATCCGGGTGCCCGGACCCGGGGCCCCCAAAGCCCTCTTTCGGGACGCATGGGGCCCTGGTGTTTCATGGAACCGCCGCGGGGCAGCCGCGAGAGAAGAAACGAAGGAGCTGCTTCCGGATCGGTGGACGAGGGGCTGGCGCGTGTCGTTGAAGGTGGCCGTGGGTGAGCAGGGCGACTGGGTCGTGCTGCGGGTGTCGGGGGAGATGGACCTCCTGGCCTCGCCCGCGCTGCGCCAGCGCGTGCACGACGCCGTGGCCGACGGCCGCCGCAGCCTGGTGCTCGACCTGTCCGACGTGTTCTTCTGCGACTCGAGCGGCGTCGGCGTACTGATCACCACGCGCCGTCTGATGCGGTCCTGCCGCGGCAGGCTGCGCCTGATCCTGCCCGCGCAGGGCGCGGTCGACGGCTCGCACGTCAACCGCGTGCTGGCCGCGCTCGGTGTGCGGCGGCTCTTCGAGGTCTACCCGGACGCGGAGGCGGCGGTCGACGACGCCGCCGCGCCGCTGACCGCGTAGGGCCGTGACCATGACCGCGAGACGGCCCGGCGGAACCGGAACCCTGATCGGAGGACCGGCCGCGGGGCCGGGCCGCACCCGGGCGACAGCGAAGCGGAACCCTGTCTCCCGGACAAGATCGGTCTCCTGATACAACCGTCCCGGACGGCCCCGTCGTCGCTGCGCCCGCCAGGTCGCACAGGTGTCCGTGACACACCTTTGTCGTGGAATTCCCGCGGTCTTGGCACAGGCGTTGCTTTTCCGCCTCCTGGCGGCCGACGGCGTCGTACGCTCCTGGACAGACACCTGTAGGACGGCTCACGCGGCCCCGGCCGCGGCGGCCGGACCCCCCAACCGCATGAGAAGTGAGGCGGCCCGAAGACCATGGACAGTGCCGAGTACGAACGCAGGATCGCGGCCCGTTTCGCCACCTTCGACCAGGACGGCAACGGCTACATCTCCCGTGAGGACTTCAGCACGGCGGCCAAGGTGCTGCTCGCCGAGTTCGGGGTGGCCGCGCGGTCCGAGAAGGGCCAGGCCCTGTACATCGGGGCCGAGGCGTTCTGGCAGGGCATGGCGGGCATCGCCGACCGGGACGGCGACCAGCGCATCACCAAGGACGAGTTCGTGGGCGGGGCCGTGAAGCGGCTGCGCGACAACCCGGCACGGTTCGCGGAGATCGCCCGCCCGTTCCTGCACGCGCTGATCGCCCTGGCGGACGGCGACGGCGACGCCTCGGTGACCCCCGAGGAGGTCCAGCGGGCCCTGCGCGCCCTCGGCGTGGACTCCTCCCTCGCCGAGCAGTCCGCCGCCGCCCTGGGCCCGGTGACGGAGGACCAGGTGGTCAAGGCGTTCGCGAAGTACTTCACCGTCCCCGAGTAGCGCGCCCGGCTCAGTGTGAGAACCGCTCCCGCAACTTGTACTTGAGGACCTTCCGCAAGCCCTCGTTGCGGGGCAGCGCCGGCACCACCTCGACCTGCTCCGGCACCTTGTACGCCGCGAGGCCCCGCGCACGCAGGTGCGCCGCGGCCTGTGCGAGCGTCAGCCCGGTGGTGCCGGGCGCCCCTTCGACGACGGCGCAGACGCGCTCCCCGCGCTCCGGGTCGGGCAGTCCGATCACCGCCACGTCGGCCACCGCGGGGTGGGTGTGCAGCAGGTCCTCGATCTCCTTGGCGGAGACGTTCTCGCCCTTGCGGATGATGATGTCCTTTGCGCGGCCGGTGAGCACCAGATGGCCGGTTTCCCGTACGTGTCCGAGGTCGCCGGTGATGAGGAAGCCGTCCTCGTCGAAGGCCGCGCGCGTGGCGGCCTCGTCCAGGTAGCCCCGGCAGACCGCCTCGCCGCGCAGCCGCACCTCGCCGTCCGTGCCCGGGGGCAGTTCCCTGCCGTCGGCGCCGGTGACGCGGATCTCCATGCCCGCGGGCGGGCGGCCCTCCGTGGTGGCGAGGTGTTCCGGGGTGTCGTCGGGGTCGCCCATCGTGATCATCGGTACTTCGGTCATGCCGTAGCCGTGGGTGAGGCGGCAGCCGAGCTCGCGGACCACGGCGTGGTAGATCTCGGGCGGTTTGGGGGCGCCGCCGCCCGCGAGCAGCCGGAGCGCGGGGAGCAGCCTGCGGCCCGGCTGCTTGCGCTGCTCGGCGAGGAACATCGAGTAGAACGCGGTGGAGCCGCCCGCGACCGTCACCCCGTGCCGCCGGTACCCGGCCAGCGCGTCCGGGAGCGCGAAGTGCTCGAACATGACGGCGGGGAAGCCGTACAGGAGCAGCATCACCGTGTAGTCGGGGCCCGCGACGTGCGCGAAGGGGAAGGCCATCGAGCCCACGTCGGCCGGGGTGAGGCGCAGGGCGTGCGCCAGGCAGGAGCCGCCGGCGAGCAGCGAACGGTCGGTGTGCAGGACGCCCTTGGGGTCGGACGTCGTGCCGGACGTCCAGTAGATCCAGCGCACCGCCCGGCCGTCGGCGGGTGGTGCGGGCAGCAGCCCCGGATCGCCCTCGGGCAGGTCGTCGTACGCGGTGAACACGCCGCGCGCGCCGAGCCGCCGGGCCATGTCCAGGTGGTCGTGACCCCGCCACACGCCCGGTACGGCGAAGAACTCGGCCCCGGACTCCCTGAGCGCGAAGCCGACCTCGCGGTCCCGGTGGAAGGGGATCAGGGGGGACTGGACGGCGCCGAGCCGGGCGAGGGCGAAGGACAGGACGGCTGTCTCGACGCGGGTGGGCAGCTGCCAGGCGACGACCGTTCCGGGGCGCACCCCCATGCCGTACAGGCCCGCCGCCACCTGCTCGCAGCGCTCCCGCAGGCCGCCGAAGGTCAGCGTCCGGTCGTCGGCGGGGTCCGCTGCGGCCTGGATCAGGGCGGGGGCGTCCGGGGTGAGGGCGGCGCGGCGCTCGACGAGGGCCCAGAGCGTGGCGCAGGCGCTCAGGGCGTGGGCGGTGTCCTGGTGCACGGCGGCCCCCTCGTGGCCCGCGCGGGGTGGAGTGCGGCGCGCGGAAACGTGACTGACGACCCGTCAGGTATGGCGAGAGCGTAGGGCTCTGCTCCTTGTCGGTCCAGGGGTGCGGGGCTAGCCTGCGAACCGGCGCCCAGAACTGACGCAGCATCAGAAACCGTCGCGCGAGGGGACCTCGATGGACCTGACGTACACCGAGGAGGAGAAGTCCTTCCGGGCCGGACTGCGGGACTGGCTCGCGGACGTGCTGCCCGGGCTGCCCGCCAGGCCCTCGCCCGACGACTGGCCGGGGCGGCGGGCGTACGACACCGGATGGCAGCGGATGCTGTACGACGCGGGGTACGGCGAGGTGCACTGGGACGCGGCTCCCGCCCTGCGGTTGATCTTCCTGGAGGAGACGGAGAAGGCGGGGGCACCCTACGTGGGCGCCAACTTCGTCGGGCTGCTGCACGCGGGCCCCACCATCGCCGCCGAGGGCACCCCCGAGCAGCGCGCCCGCTGGCTGCCGCCCGTGCTGCGCGGCGACGAGGTGTGGTGCCAGGGCTTCAGCGAACCGGACGCCGGGTCCGACCTCGCGGCCTTGCGCACGCGCGCCCTGCGGGACGGCGACTGCTATGTGGTGAGCGGTTCCAAGATCTGGACCTCGCACGCCGAGGTCGCCGACTGGTGCGAACTCCTGGTGCGCACCCGGCCCGTGAGCGCGGACGCGCCCAAGCACCGCGGCATCACCTGGCTCGCCCTGCCGATGGACGCCGCGGGCATCACCGTACGGCCGCTGCGCACGCTCACGGGCACCGCGGAGTTCGCCGAGGTGTTCCTCGACGAGGTGCGGGTGCCGGTCGCGAACCGGGTGGGAGCCGAGAACGACGGATGGCGCGTGTCCATGGTGACGCTGTCCTTCGAGCGCGGCACCGCCTTCGTGGGGGAGGTGGTGGCGTGCAGGCGGCTGCTCGGCGAGCTGGCCGGGGAGGCGCGCGCGAACGGGCGCTGGGACGACCCGGCGCTGCGCCGCCGCCTCGGGCGGCTGAGCGCGGAGTTCACCGCCCTGTGGCGGCTGACCCAGTGGAACGTCTCCGCCGCCGGGCGCACCGGGGGCGTGCCGGGCGCCGGGGGCTCCGTCTTCAAGCTGCGCTACTCGCACGCCCGCCAGGAGCTGTACGACGCCGCGGCCGACGTGCTCGGGCCCGGCGCCCTCGACCTGGAACGGCCCTGGGCCGTCGAGCGGCTCTCCGCGCTGTCGTACACCATCGCCGCGGGCACCTCGCAGATCCAGCGCACCATCGTCGCCGAGCGCGTCCTCGGCCTGCCGAGAGGGCGGTGAGCCACGCGTGGACTTCCAACCGAGCGAGGAGCAACGGGCGTTGCGGCACGGCATCAGGGACGTCATGGAGGGCCGCTTCGGGCGGGACGCGCTGCGTGCCGCGGTCGAGGCCCCCGCCCTCGACCGGGAGCTGTGGCGGGCCATCGGCGAGGCGGGGTTCTTCGCGCTGTGCGTGCCCGAGGACGCGGGCGGCGTCGGCCTCGGCCTGCCCGAGGCCGTGCTCGCCTTCGAGGAGGCGGGCCGGGTGCTGCTGCCCGGGCCCGCCGTGGCCACTTTCCTCGCGGCCGGTGACGTCGAGGGCGCCGCGGCGGGCGAGACCGTCGTCACCGCCGTCGAGGGGGAACTCGTGCCCTGGCTGGAGGAGGCCGACGTGGTGCGCGGGGACGCGGACGGCGCGGTGGCCGTGCGCTCCGTGGACCCGCTGACGCCACTGCACCGCGTACCGGCTGCGCCGAACGCCGGGCGCGACCGCCGTGACCTGCGCGACCGGCGCGACTGCGGTGACCCGGGTGGCCGGCATGACCTGCGCGACTGCCGTGACCCGGGCGACCGGCGTCATCCGAGTGACCTGCGCGACCGCCGTGACCCGAGTGACCGGCGCGACCCGCGCCCCCCGCGCCACCCGCCCGCTCCGGCGCACGTCGCCTCCCTCCTGCGCGCCGCCGAACAGCTGGGCTCCGCCGCGCGTACGTGTGAGTCGGCCGTGCAACACGCCCGCTCCCGGGAACAGTTCGGCGGCCCCGTGGGGCGCTTCCAGGCGGTGCAGCACCTGTGCGCCGAGATGCTGGTCCGGGTGGAGCTGGCCCGGGTCGCCGTGTACGCCGCCGCCGTCACCGGTGACCGTCTCGAGGCCGCCGGGGCCCGGCTGCTCGCCGACGACGCCGCCGTGCGCAACGCCCGTGACTGTCTCCAGGTGCACGGCGGCATGGGGTTCACGTGGGAGTCCGACGTTCATCTGCACCTGAAGCGGGCCTGGGTGCGGGCCGGGCTCGGCGCGGGTGCCCGGCAGGCGGAGGAAGATCTTGCCGGGGCCCTGTGAGGGCGGTTCGGCTACGGAGCGTCGATATCGGGTTGTGTCCTACGCGTGACTCGTCACGACGCGGAGTCGGTGCCGGGCTCCGGTACCTTGGGTCAGATGCGAGTGGTCCTGAGGCCGTGCCAGGCCGGTGTTGCCCCCGAGGCGGCTCCGTGCCTGGTGACGCGTGCTTCTCGGCGCGCAGGACAAGGTCGGGGCCCCGCCTGTTCGACCCCCCGCGATGTGCGTCGCACAGTATGCCGCACGCGTACTCCTTCGCGCTGGAATATGCCCGAAGCGCTTGTTGGGGTGACTCAACGTCAACCATGCTGTGTCGCAAGGGGATCACGGTCCGTGATCCCCTGGAGCCACGAGGCGATGTGTCCGCCGGTTCGGATGGTGTGAGCGGTGCAGGTGCTTCAAGTTCAGCTGGAAGTCGGGCCGGATCCCGCGGAAGTGGGCCGGGCGCGCAGATGGGCCCGCTCCCGGCTCGCCGGGTCGGGCATAGCTGCCGACGAGCCGGTGGCCGAGACGCTGATCCTGCTGATCTCGGAGCTCGTCACCAACGCCGTGGTGCACACGGGCTGTCCGGCGGTCCTGAGCATGCTGCTCCCCGGCCTGCCCACCGACGAGCCGGGCACCGTCCGCGTGGAGGTCACCGACCGCAGCACCTGCCCGCCCCGGCCTCGGCGCGCGGAGGGCGACGACACCAACGGCCGCGGCCTGGAACTCGTCGACGGCCTGGCCGACCGCTGGGGCTGGCGGCACGAGGGCGCGGGCAAGAGCATCTGGTGCGAGGTGGACCGCTGCGAGACGGGCACCCCCGCCGACACCTTCGCCGGCACCACCCACCAGGACTTCCACGGCACCACCCACCAGGACTTCGAGGGTGCCACCCACCAGGATTTCGGTGGCTCGTCCCATCAGGGCGTCGCGTACGAAGCCGTGTGACCCCCGGCCGCCCCCCACGCCCTCCCGTGTGCCGTGACACCCCACGACGCGCGCCCCCGCGCCCCCCGAGTCGCCCGGCATGCCGCCCCGTGCGCCGTCCCGTGCCTCCGTGCGCGGCCGTGCGCGGGCATGGGTATATCCGGCAAACACCGCACAACGCCAATTCGGTGTTGACGCGGAGTGACCCATTGATCACGCTGGTCGCAGCGGTCCGCCGCGAGGGGACGCCGAGGGGCGCTGGTGCCTGTGGCCCGGCCCTCGGCGAGGTGCGGGCCGTGATTCGGCGTGGTGCTCCCCCAGGGCGGCAAGGGGGGCGGGGCCCGTACGCCGGAGCCGGATGGCGGCGCGCCGGACAGCGCTCGGGGCGGGCGCGGACGCGCCGCCACCCGACGTCTCCGGCGGGGCGCGGGCCGGGGGCCGGGGTCACAGGACGGCGACCGGGGCCACCGGAGAGCCCGTCGCACCCAGGAAGGGCTCGGGCGTCGCCGACAGCAGGAAGGCGTACCGGCCCGCTTCTCCACAGGCTGTGGACAGTTCCTCCAGATTCCAGTTCTGCCCCTGCGGCATGCCCATCTCGACCAGGTGGAGGGCGTGCACCGGCAGCCACAGGTTCTCGATCTCCGGCGGGAAGATCTCGAAGGTGAGCGTGTCGTTGGCGACGGCCGCCACGTCGCGCGCGTGGAACCACAGCGGTGTCCGCACCGAGAGACCCGGCGACGACCGCGCGTAGGCGTTCCTGTCGCCCGCGAGATACACCTGGACCTGCCCCGTGCGTACGAGGACGATGTCGCCCGCGCCGACCGTGACGCCCCCGAACTCCTCGGCACCGTCGAGGTCTTCGCAGGTCACCGCGTGACCGGCGGGCAGCCGCGGCAGGCCCTTGGCGGCGGCGACGTCGAGGAGGACGCCGCGCGAGACGACGTGGGCGGCCGTGGCGATGGAGCTGAACCTGGCGCCCTCGTGCGCGGTGATCGTGTCGGCGGGGCGGCCGTTGTAGAGCAGGCCCGAGTGCGAGGCGTGCGGCAGGGCGTCCCAGTGGGTGGCCGCCTGAAGGCCCATCGTCACGGTGTCGTCGCTGGTGGCGACCGTGTCCGGGCCGAAGATCCGCTGATTGATCTGCACCATCGTGTGCAGCGGGTTGACGCGGCCGGGGATCGTGCCGGACTGGACGCCGTCCCGGCGCAGCGGCAGCGCGAGCGGCACGCGGCGCCCCGTGCGGACCGTGGCGGCGGCGGTGCGCACCACCGCGTCGGTGATCAGGTTCAGGGTCCCGATCTCGTCGTCGGCGCCCCAGCGCCCCCAGTTGTTCACGCGCCCCGCGAGGTCGAGGTACGCGGGCGGCATGGCACGCGTCGGTGGCACGGCGGGCGGGTCCGGTGTGGTCGGCGCTGACATGGATGCTCCCCGGGGCTTGTCTTCCGGTGTCCGGCGGGCCCTAAAATCTAACGGTCCGTCAGAAACTGCGGGAAGGTGTGCGTCGTGGGGAACTTCTTGGCAGGCAAGGTGGTCGCCGTGACCGGCGCCGGGCGGGGCATCGGCCGGGCGGTCGCCCTCGCCGCCGCGGCCGAGGGCGCGCGGGTCGTCGTCAACGACTACGGCGTGGCCGTCGACGGCGGCGAGCCCTCCAGCGAGGTCGCCGCCGCCGTCGTCGAGGAGATCGAGGCGGCCGGGGGCACGGCGGTCGCCGTCGCCGACGACGTCTCCACGACGGCCGGCGGACAGCGGATCGTCGATGTGGCACTCGCCGAGTACGGGCGCGTGGACGGCGTCGTGTGCGTGGCGGGGATCCTGCGCGAACGGATGCTGTTCAACATGTCCGAGCAGGAGTGGGACCCCGTCGTCGCCACCCATCTGAAGGGCACCTTCACCGTCTTCCGGGCCGCGTCCGCCGTCATGCGGCGGCAGGGCTGCGGCACCCTCGTCGGCTTCACCAGCGGCAACCACCAGGGCTCCGTCTCCCAGGCCAACTACAGCGCCGCCAAGGGCGGCGTCATCTCCCTGGTCCGCAGCGCCGCGCTCGGCCTGCACAATTACGGGGTCACCGCCAACGCCGTCGCCCCCGTCGCCCGTACGCGGATGTCGGCGAACGTCCCCATGGAACTCACGGAGATCGGCGAACCCGAGGACGTGGCCGCCCTCGTCGTGTACCTCCTGAGCGACCGCGCCCGGCAGGAGAAGATCACCGGTCAGGTGTACACCGTGGCGGGACCCAAGATCGCCGTCTGGGCGCAGCCGCGCGAGCTGCGCGCCGGGTACGCGGAGGGCGGCTGGACACCGCAGCGGATCGCCGACTTCCTGCCCGGCACCGTCGGCATCGATCCGATGCCGATGCTGGACAGACTGGAGGAGATGGCGCGGGCCGCCGCGGCGAAGCGCCCCGACGCGACACCGCTGCCCGGGCCCCACGGCTAGGCCGCGCCATGGACTTCGCGTTCGGCGACGCGGACGAGGCCTTCCGGCGGGAGGCGCGGGCCTGGCTCCAGGAGCACCTGGTCGGGGAGTTCGCGCGGGCCGCGGGGCAGGGCGGTCCCGGGAGCGAGCACGAGCGCGGGAGCGTGCGGCGGGCCTGGGAGCGGGAGCTGGGGCGGGGCGGGTGGATCGGGATCGGGTGGGGCGCCGGGGACGCTCGGGACGGGGAGGACGCCCCGGGCGCCGGGGGCCGTCCCTGCGGCACCGGGAACACCCGGGCGGGGCGGGGCGCGTACGGGGTGCGGCGGGCCACGCTGACGCAGCAAGTCGTGTGGGCCGAGGAGTACGCGCGCGTGCGGGCGCCCGGCCGCAGCGGGCACGTGGGCGAGAACCTGCTGGCGCCCACCCTCCTCGCGTACGGCACCCGGGAGCAGCAGGACGCGTTCCTGCCGCCCGTCGCGCGCGGCGAGACCCTGTGGTGCCAGGGCTACAGCGAACCGGGCGCGGGATCCGACCTGGCGGGCGTGCGCACCGCGGCCGTGCGGGACGGTGCCGGGACGTACCGCGTGACCGGCCAGAAGATCTGGACGTCCCTCGCGCACGAGGCGGACTGGTGCTTCGTCCTCGCCCGCACGGAGCCCGGCTCCCACCGGCACCACGGGCTCTCCCTCCTCCTGGTGCCCATGGACCAGCCGGGCCGTGTGGAGGTCCGCCCGATCCGGCAGCTCACCGGCACCAGCGAGTTCAACGAGGTCTTCTTCGACGGCGCCCGTGCGCGCGGCGACCACGTGGTGGGCGGCGCGGGCAACGGCTGGCGGGTCGCCATAGGGCTGCTCGGCTTCGAGCGCGGGGTGTCCACGCTGGCCCAGCAGATCGGCTTCGCGCAGGAGCTGGACGGGATCGTGCGCGAGGCGCTGCGCACCGGGAGCGCCGCAGATCCGGTACTGCGCGACCGCCTGGTGCGGCAGTGGGCGGAGCTGCGCGTCATGCGCTGGAACGCGCTGCGCACGCTGGGGGCCGCCGGTGGGGGCGGCGACGGTGGCGGCGACGGTGCGGGCGCGCCCAGCGTCGCCAAGCTCCTGTGGGGCGGCTGGCACCAGCGCCTCGGCGAGCTGGCGATGGCCGTGCGCGGCGCGGCGGCCGCCATCGGCCCGGCGGACTGGTGTGCGCAGTCCCCGTACGAACTGGACGCGTCGCAGCGCCTGTTCCTCTTCTCCCGCGCCGACACCGTGTACGGCGGCTCCGACGAGATCCAGCGGAACATCATCGCCGAGCGGGTGCTCGGTCTGCCGAGAGAGGCCAAGGGGCCGGTGAGGGGTGCGCCATGAGAGGCGTGGTGTTCGACGGGGAGCGGGCCGAGGTGGTCGACGACCTCCAGGTGCGGGGGCCGGGGCCCGGCGAGGTCCTGGTGGCCGTCGCGGCGGCCGGGCTCTGCCACAGCGACCTGTCGGTGCTCGACGGGACCATTCCCTTCCCGCGGCCCGTGGTGCTCGGCCACGAGGGCGCGGGCGTCGTCGACGCCGTCGGCGCGGGCGTCACACACGTCGCGCCCGGCGACCACGTGGCCCTGTCCACCATCGCGAGCTGCGGGGCGTGCGCCGAGTGCGGCCGGGGCCGCCCCACCATGTGCCGCGAGGCCATCGGCAGGCCGCGACAGCCCTTCACGCGCGCCGGTGCCCCGCTCCACCAGTTCGCCGCGAGCTCCGCGTTCGCCGAACGCACCGTCGTCGAGGCCGTGCAGGCCGTGCGGATCCCCGACCGGATCCCGCTGACGTCGGCGGCGCTCATCGGCTGCGGCGTGGCCACCGGCGTCGGCGCCGTCCTCAACCGCGCGCGGGTCGCGTACGGGGACTCCGTCGTCGTCATCGGCACGGGCGGCGTCGGCCTGAACGTGCTCCAGGGCGCCCGCGTCGCGGGGGCCACGACGGTCGTGGCCGTCGACAACGACCCCGCCAAGGAGGCGGCGGCCCGGCAGTTCGGCGCCACCCACTTCCTTCCGTCGACGGACGGCGTCCCTCAGATCCTGCCCACCGGCGCGGACCACGCCTTCGAGTGCGTGGGCCGCGTGGAGCTGATCCGGCGGGCCGTCGACGTGCTCGGCCCGCACGGCCAGGCGATCCTCCTCGGCGTACCGCCCGCGAAGGCCGAGGCGTCCTTCCTCGTCTCCTCCCTCTTCCTCGACAAGTCGATCCTCGGCTGCCGCTACGGCTCGTCCCGCCCGCAACGGGACTTCGCGCTGTACGCCGACCTGTATCTGGCGGGGCGCCTGCTCCTGGACGAGTTGGTGACGCGGACGTATCCGGTGGAGGAGTTCGCGCTGGCACGGGCGGACGCGGAGGGGGGGAAGGTCGCGCGGGCGGTGCTGGTGTTCTGAGGTGCCCGGCGCGTGCGGGGGGCGTGCGGGGTTCGCAACCCGTCCCGGCGTTCGAGGACGAGCGCGCAGCGCGGCAGGCGGCAAGGGCGGTGGCCCGCACGGGATCAGCCCGGGCTCAGCGCCGTGCGGGGCGCGTGGCCCGGAACGTCCGCCGGTAGGCGGTCGGCGTCACCCCGAGGGCCGCCTGCAAGTGCTGCCGCATCGACTGGGCCGTACCGAAGCCCGCGTCCCGCGCGACCTGGTCGACCGACAGGTCGCTGGACTCCAGGAGGTGCCGGGCCCGCTCCACGCGCTGCCGCGTGAGCCACTGCCCGGGGCTGACCCCGGCCTCCTCACGGAACCTGCGGGTGAAGGTCCGTACGGACATCGCCTCCTGCTCGGCCATGTCCCGCAGCTGGATCGGCTCGTGCAACCGCCCGAGCGCCCACGCCCGCGCCATGGTCGTCGTCGCGACCTGCGGCTCGGGCACGGGGCGGCGCACGTACTGGGCCTGGCCGCCGTCGCGGTGCGGCGGCACCACGGTGCGGCGGGCGACGTCGTTGGCGACCGCGGTGCCGTGGTCCCTGCGCACCAGGTGCAGACACAGGTCGAGCCCGGCCGCGACCCCCGCCGACGTGAGCACGTCGCCGTCGTCGATGAACAGCACGTCCGCGTCCACGTCCACCGCGGGGAAGAGCCGCTGGAAGTGCTCCGCCGACGCCCAGTGCGTGGTCGCGGGGCGGCCGTCCAGAAATCCGGCCGCCGCGAGGACGTAGCCGCCGGTGCAGATGGACACCAGGCGGGTGCCGGGCCGCAGGTGGGCGAGGGCGGCGGCGAGTTCGCCGGTGAGCCTGCCCTCCTCGTACACGGGCCCCAGTTCGTAGGAGGCGGGCACGACGAGGGTGTCCGCGGCGGCGACCGCCTCGGGGCCGTGCTCGGCGAGGATCGCGAAGTCGGCGTCCGTGCGGACCGGGCCCGGCGGGCGGACCGAGCAGGTCACGACGGAGTACAGCGCCTCGCCCGCGGCGTTCCTGGCACGCCCGAAGATCCGCTGCGGGATGCCGAGTTCGAAGGGGATGACGCCGTCCAGGGCCAGGACGACGACCCGGTGCGGCGCGCGCCGCTCCCTGTGCTCCATGGCCCGATCCTAGCGAACGCTGTCCCTCGGGCCACTCGTCGAGGGTGATCGCGTCCCGGATGCTGTCCGACGTGAGCGAGACAACGAACCCGTCGGCACCACGGGCACCGCAGACACCAGCACCGCGGGCGCGGGACGCGGCTACCGGGCCGCAGGACTCGTCGCCCCGGGCCCCGGCCCCCGGCAAGCGGCGCCCGCCCCGCGTCCACCGCGCCTGGTTCGTCGCCGCGGTCGCCTTCGTGACGATCATCGGCGGCGCCGCCTTCAACTCGCTGCCGGGCCTGCTCATCGACCCGCTGCACGACGAGTTCGGCTGGTCCCGCGGCGAGATCGGCCTCGCCGTCTCCATCGACATGGCGCTGTACGGTCTGACCGCGCCGTTCGCCGCGGCCCTCATGGACCGCTTCGGCATCCGCAAGGTCGTCGTGGTCGCCCTCGGCCTGGTGGCGTCCGGCGCGCTGCTCAGCGTATGGATGACGGCGAGCTGGCAGCTGATGCTCTACTGGGGCCTGCTCGTCGGCCTCGGCACCGGCTCGATGGCGCTCGCCTTCTCGGCGACGGTCACCAACCGCTGGTTCGTGGAGCGCCGCGGCCTGGTCACCGGCATCCTGACGGCGGCCGGCGCCTCCGGGCAGCTGGTGTTCCTGCCGCTGTGCGCGTGGATCGTGGACGAGCACGGCTGGCGGCCCGCTTCGGTGACGGTGGCGCTCGCGGCGCTCGTGGTCGTCCCGTTCGTGTGGCTGCTCCTGCGCGACCACCCGGCGGACGTGGGACTCGCCCCGTACGGAGGTGAGTTCGTACCGAAGCCGGAACCGACGCGGGGCGCCGCGCGCCGCACCGTACGCGTGCTGCTCGACGCGGCGCGCACCGGCCCCTTCTGGCTGCTCGCGGGCTCCTTCGCGATCTGCGGAGCCTCCACGAACGGTCTGATCCGCACCCACTTCGTGCCCTCCGCGCACGACCACGGCATGCAGATCACGGCCGCGGCCTCGCTGCTCGCCGTCATCGGCGTCTTCGACGTCGTGGGCACGATCGCCTCCGGCTGGCTGACGGACCGCTTCGAGGCGCGCCGCCTCCTCGCGGTCTACTACGCCCTGCGGGGGGTCTCGCTCCTCTTCCTGCCGATGCTCCTGGCGCCGACCGTGCACATCCCGATGATCTTCTTCATCGTCTTCTACGGCCTCGACTGGGTGGCGACGGTCCCGCCCACGCTGGCCCTGTGCCGTGAGCACTACGGCGCGGACAGCGCCATCGTCTTCGGCTGGGTCCTCGCGTCGCACCAGGTCGGCGCGGCCGTGGTCGCCTTCCTCGGCGGTGTGGCACGGGACGTCTTCGGGTCCTACGACGTGGTCTGGTACGCGTCCGGGGCGCTGTGCGCGGCGGCTGCGCTGATGGCCCTCGTGATCCGGCGCAATGCGCCGGAGGCCGCGCCGGTGGCGTGAGCGTCACGCGCGGGGCGTGAAGTCGCCGAACGCGCCGCGGTGGAAGAGCAGCGGCGGCGCCGCCCCCGGCTCGGCGCCGAGCGCCTCCACGCGGCCCACCACGATGAGGTGGTCGCCGCCGGTGTGCACGGCGTGCACGGTGCAGTCGATCCAGGCCGTGACCCCCGCGAGCCGCGGGGACCCGGTGACCGGGGCGGCGTCGTGGGCCACCCCCGCGAACTTGTCCGCCCCGCTGACCGCGAAGGCGCGGCACAGCGGGCCCTGGTCCGCGCCGAGGACGTTCACGCAGAAGACCCCGGCGCGGGCGATGCGCGGCCAGGTGGTGGAGGTCCTTGCGACCATGAAGGAGACCAGGGGCGGATCGAGGGACAGCGAGGCGAAGGACTGGCAGGCGAAGCCCGCGGGGCCGGGACCCCCGGGTGCCGGGTTCCCGGCAGGAGCCGGGGCCGGAGCCGGGGCCGCGGCGGGGGCCGGGTTCCCCACCGGAGCCGGGTTCCCTGCCGGAGCCGGGTTCCCCGCCGAGGCCGGGTTCCCTGCCGGAGCCGGGGCCGTCGCGGCGGCCGGGTTCCTCGCCGGAGCCGGAGCCGGAGCCGGGGCCGCCGCCGCGGGTCCCGGTGCGGGCGCCGTCACCACCGTCACGCCGGTCGCGAAGTGGCCGAGGACGCGGCGGAGCTCGGCCGCTCCGACCGGCGCGCGCTCGTCCTCGCGGACGGCCCGCAGGTGCGGGCGCGGCAGCGCGTCGACCGTCCGCCCGGCGGAGGTCGGCGCCCCCACCGACCGGAGGTACCTGACGACGGTGGCCGCCATGCCCGCGTGTCCCATCATGCGCCCATTGAACCTGACGGATCGTCAGATCGGAAGGGTCCGGCTCAGCCGCCCCGGAAGGCGGGCTGCCTTCGCTCGACGAACGCCCGCACTCCCTCGCGCGCGTCCGCCGTCGCCATGTTGATCTCCTGGGCGGCGGCCTCCGCGGCGAGGGCCGTGGTGCGGTCCGACTCCAGGGAGGCGTTCACGAGTTGCTTGGTGAGGGCGAGGGCGCGGGTGGGGGCCGCGGCCAGGCGGTTCGCCCAGGCGCGGGTCGTCCGCTCCAGGTCGGCGTCCGGGACGACGCGGTTGACCAGTCCGAGGCGGGCCGCCTCCGTGGCGTCGAGCGCGTCGCCGAAGAACATCAGCTCCTTGGCGCGCTGGGGGCCGACCAGGCGGGGGAGCAGGTAGGCGCCCCCGGCGTCCGGGACCAGGCCCCTGCGGACGAACACCTCGATGAAGCGGGCCGACTCCGCCGCGAGGACCAGATCGCAGGCCAGCGCCAGGTGGGCGCCGAGGCCCGCCGCCGTGCCGTTCACCGCCGCGACGACCGGTTTCTCGCAGTCGAGGACCGCGGTGATCAGGCGCTGGGCGCCCTGCTTGAGGGTGCGGGCGATGTCGCCCGCCCGGCGGTCGGCGGGGGGTGGGGTGCCGGTGCCGGTGCCCGGGCCCGTGTCTGTGCCCGGGCCCGTGTCGCGCAGGTCCGCGCCGGTGCAGAAGCCCTTGCCGGTGGCGGTCAGGACGACGGCTCGTACCGCCGGGTCGGTGGTCGCTGCCTCCAGGAGGGTGATCAGGTCGTCGCGTTGGGCGGGGGTGAGGGCGTTCAGGACGGCCGGGCGGTTGAGGGTGATCCAGGAGATGCCGCCGGGGTCGAGGGTGTGGAGGAGGGGGGCGGTGGGGTCCGGCACGGGGGTTCCTTTCGGTCGGTGGGGGTTCGGGCCCTCGCGGGGCGCCCCGCTGCATCCATCAACGCGCTCCGCGCCCGGGCACCCCTTCCCGAACCAGGGGCGCAGCGCCCCCTGGCCCCCAGCCCTGTCGGCGCTCCGCGCCTCGTCCTCGAACGCCGGACGGGCCGGAAGATGTCGCCAGGCCGAAGGTGGGGAAAGGGCGGGCGGGGGGAAGCAGCCCCTCAGTGGCAGACGGCCAAGGCGTCCAGGGCGACCGCGCCCTGGCCCCGGGGCAGCACCACCAGGGGGTTGATGTCGAGCTCCGCGAGGCAGTCCCCGAGTTCCATGGCCATGCGCTGGACGCGCAGGACGACCTCCACGAGGGCGTCGACGTCGGCGGGAGCGGCCCCCCGTACCCCGTCGAGGAGGGCCCGCCCCCGCAGGGAGGCGATCATCCGGCGGGCCTCCTCCTCGCCGAACGGGGGCACCCGCACCGCGACGTCCCGCAGGACTTCGACGAGTACGCCGCCGAGGCCGACCGTGACCGTCGGGCCGAAGAGCGGGTCGGGGGCGACGCCGACGACCATCTCGACGCCCCGCTCGACCAGCTGGCAAACCAGGACACCGTCGAGGTCGACGCCTTCGTAGCGGGCGATGTCGGTGAGGTCGCGGTAGGCGTCGCGGACCTGGCTCGCGGAGGTGAGGCCGACCTGCACCAGGCCGAGCTCGGTCTTGTGGGCGATGCGGGCACCGGACGCCTTCATCACGACCGGGTAGCCCACGAGCCCGGCCGCCCGCACGGCCGCCGCCGCACTGGTGACCAACTGCTCGCGCGGCACCCGGATCCCGTACGCCCGAAGGAGCTGCTTCGCCGCGTGCTCGCTGAGCTGCTGTCCCGGCCGCAGCAGCGCCTGCGCCTTGCGGAAGGACGGGGAGACGGTGCGCGGCGCCTCGTCGAAGGGGGAGCGGTAGGAGGCGGTGAAGCGGTGGTGGTCGACATAGGCGCGGACGGCGCCGACGCAGTTGGCGAACGTACGGAAGGTGGCGACGCGGGAGGAGCCCAGCAGCGTCTCGCGGTACGCGGCCTCGGTGCCCACCGGCGACCCCCACACCACGCACACCAGCTTGTCCGTTTCCTCGGCCGCCGCCACCAGGTCCTCGGCGAGCCTGTCGCTCATCGGCGGGAAGGGACCCGTGATGGGGCAGATGAGGACGCCGACGTCCGGGTCGGCCAGGATCGCGTCGATGATCTTCCGGCCGCGCCAGTCGCCGACCGGGTGGCCGCCGTTGTCGACGGGGTTGGCGACGTTCAGGTAGCGCGGGATCCAGTCGTGCAGCTCGGCCTGTTTGGCGGCGGACAGCGTCGGCAGGCGCAGGCCCGCCCCGGTGGCCAGGTCGGCGAAGTGGGCGCCGGTGCCGCCGGAGATCGAGTACACGACGACCCCGTCGGACCGCGGTGGCCGCGCCCGAGCCAACAGGGCCGCGGTGTCCTGGAGTTCGTCGAGGCCGTCGACGCGGATCACCCCGTACTGCCGCATCGCCGCGTCCACGACGGCGTCGGACCCCGTCAGCTTGCCGGTGTGCGACGCGGCGGTGCGCGCCCCGGCCTCGGTGCGGCCCACCTTGACCGCGACCACCGGCACCCCGCGCCGGGCCGCCCGGTCCGCGGCGAGCAGGAAGGCGCGGCCGTCCTTCAGCCCCTCCACGTACGCGGCGATGGCGCCGACCTCCGGCTGCTCGGCGAAGTACGAGAGGAAGTCGGCGGTCTCGAGGTCGGCCTCGTTGCCGGTCGGGGCCCAGTGGGAGAGGCGTACACCGAGCTCCTGGAGCGTGAAGAGCGGGCGGCCCTGGTGGCCGGACTGGGTGATCAGCGCGATGGCGGGGCCTTCGAGGTCGTCACGGAACTCCTCGAAGGCGTTGAGGTTGGTGTTCGGGCCGAGCAGGCGTAGGCCCGCCCGGGCCGCCGCCGCGGCGAGTCGCTCCTGTGCGGCCGCGCCCGCGGCACCGGACTCCGCGAACCCGGCGGCGAAGGCGACCGCGAACTTCACCTTCGCCTCGCCCAGTTCCTCGACGACCGGCAGCGGGTCGCCGACCAGGAGGACGGCGAGGTCGACCGGTTCGGCGAGTTCCCCGACCGACCTGACGCAGGGCGTGCCGAAGACGGTGGTGCGGGTCGGGTGCACCGGGTGCAGCCGGGCCCCGACCCGCTCGGCCCAGGCGAGCAGCCGGCGCGTGATGCCGGTGTTGGGCCGCCCCTCGGCGTCCGAGGCGCCGATGACGGCGACGGACTCGGGGCGGAAGAACCGGTCGAGGTCGGGTACGTCGGCGTACAACGGCCTGCCGCCGACGTCCAGGTCGCCCGCGGCGGCCGCGCGGCCGTGGACGGTGGCGGCGGGAAGGTTGCCGCAGGCCACCGCGCGGGCGCGGCGGGGGTCGGAGGTGAAGGTGCCGTATGTCGATCCAAGCATCGGTCCGCCCGCTCCTGTGTGACAGCAACATAACTGACGCTAGGTCAGATTACGGATCCAGGTTACTGAACTGACGACGCGTCAGGAATGGGCTGTGCGTGTTCGACGACGGTGCGGGGAGGTCGTCGTGCGGGGTGGGAGGAGTCCCGTACGGGGGTACGGGGCTACGGGAGTGCGGGGGTACGGGGTGTGCGGGGGTACGGAGGCGTCGCCCGGGGAGGGTGCGGCGGATGCGTACGCCCGGTAACACCACGGAACCGCAGAAACCGGCCGCTGCCAAGGGCGCGGTGGCGAACTGGCCGGTTACTTACGGGTCGGTAGGGCGCGGGCGCGGGCGGGCGGGGCCCTCACCCACGGGCCCCCGCGCGCGCCTGCGCCTTCGCCACCGCCGCCGCGATCCGCCCCGCGTCCCTGGCCAGTTCGCGCAGCATCCCGCTGATGGGGTTGGTGAAGCCGGTGAAGTACAGGTCCGGGGCGCCGGGGGCGGTGCGCGGGCCGTGCGCCAGGGGGCGGCCGCGGGCGTCGAGCACGCCGAGGTGGCCGAGCAGCGGTTCCAGGGCGCGGTGGTAGCCGGTGGCGGCGATGACGGCGTCGGGGCCGACGCGGCTGCCGTCCGCGAGGACGACCTTGTCCTGTTCGAAGGACTCCACGGCCGCGACCGGCTGCACGCGGCCCGCGCGCACGGCGTCGATCAGGCCGACGTCCTGCACCGGGATGGCGCCCTGGCGGACCCGGGAGTACAGGCCGGTCCGCGGGCGCGGCAGCCCCTGCGCCGTCAGGTCGGGCACGCTCACCCGCGCGATCACGCGCGCCAGGCGGTCGACCACGGGTGCGGGGAGGCGGCGGCACAGGATGCCGGAGCGCTGCGCGGGCCAGCCGGCCGTGGACCTGCGCAGGATGTGCGGCGCCGTGCGCACCGCGAGCCGCACCCGGGCGGCGCCGCCCTCGACGAGGTCGACGGCGATCTCCGCGCCGGTGTTGCCGACGCCGACGACGAGCACGTCCTTGCCCGCGTACGGGGCGGGGGCGCGGTAGGCGCTCGCGTGCACCAGGTCGCCGGTGTAGGTCTCGCGTCCCGGCCAGTCCGGCAGGCGCGGGGTGTGGTTGTACCCGGTGGCGATCACCACGGCGCTGCCGGTGAGTTCGCGGCCGCCGGTGGCGCGCAGGAGCCAGCCGGCGCCGTCGGGGGACCGTTCCAGGCGGGTGACCTCGACGCCGGTGACGACCTCCAGCTCGTGGTACTCGGCGTACTTCTCCAGATAGCGGACCACGTCGTCGCGCGCGACCCAGCGCCCGAAGGAGCGCGGCATCGCGAGGCCGGGCAGGCCGGAGAGGCGGCGGGTGGTGTGCAGCCGGAGGCGGTCGTAGTGCGCGCGCCAGGAGGCGCCGACCCGGTCGGACTTCTCCAGGACGACGGCGCGTACGCCGCGGGCGCGCAGGGCGGCCGCGGTGGCGAGGCCGCCGGGGCCGCCGCCGACGACGTAGACCGGGCGGTCGTCGGCCGGGCGCCTGGTCGCCGGGTGCTCGGCGCGGGGGGTGGGGGAGTCGGCCATGTTCTGGAGCGTAACCACGCCGTCACTTGATGGGTGACGGACAAGTCCGAAACCGGTTGCGATCCGATCACGCGAGGGTTCACGGGCACCCGCCGCCTTGTGCTCGCGCCGTCCCGTACGTTGAACTGACGTACCGTCAGGCACGGGGCGCGCGGCGGGTCCGACGTACCCGCATGCGGGCTTGCGGGCTGTTCGGTGTGGCCGCGGAGGCGGTGCGAGCAGGGAGGCGGCGAGCGACGTGAACGCGTTACGGCCCGGCGGTGACGAGGGGGCTCCCGAGCCGGGTGTGCGGTCCGCCGCGGGGTGGGCGGGGGGCGTGCCGGGGGTTCCGGGTCCTGGGGTTTCGGGGTCGACAGGCCCGGGTGCTGAGGCTTCGGAGGCTGACGCAGTGGGGCGCGGCGGACGGTGTCACGATCTTCCCGAGGTCGATGCCTTCACCCGGGTCTACTGGGACGCCGCCGCCGAGGGGCGGCTCCTGATCCGGCGCTGCCACGCCCCCGCCTGCGGCCGCCCGCACCACTACCCCCGCGAGTTCTGCCCGTACTGCTGGAGCGAGGACGTCACCTGGGAGCGGGCGAGCGGCCGTGCCACCCTCTACACCTGGTCCGTGGTCCACCGGAACGACCTGCCGCCCTTCGGGAGCCGCGTCCCCTACACGGCGGCCGTCGTCGACCTCGCCGAGGGCCCGCGCATGATGACGGAACTCGTCGACACCGGGCCGCCCGACGGCACGGGCCCCGGACCCGCCCCGGCCCTGCGCCCGGGCCTGCCCCTGGAGGTCGCCTTCCGCGCCAGGGCGGACGGCTTCGCGGTGCCGGTGTTCCGGCGGCGCGCCGAGACGGGCGGCTGAACCGGCGCCCCGGCCCGAGGTCCGCGCGGCTGAACCGGCGCCCCGGCCCGAGGTCCGCGCGGCCGAGCGGGGACGGCCCGGTCGCCTCAGCCCGCCGTCGAGACCCGCTTCGCGTAGCGGTGGCACGGTACGCGGATGGGGCCGCTGTCGCTCGCCGCCAGGTACTCGAAGAGGCCCTCGTCGGTCCAGCCGTTGCGTTCGTAGAACCTGCGGGCGCGCGTGTTGCCGTTGACCACCGCAAGCCAGGCCCTGGAGTGCCCCCTCTCCGCCACCCGCTGCTCGGCGGCAGCGAGCAGGGCCTTCGACACCCGGGTGCCCCGGTGGTGCGCCGCGACGTACACCTGCTCCACCTCGTCGTCGACCACCATCACGAAGCCCGCGACCGCGCCGCCCACCACGGCCACGACGGTGTCGGTGATCCGCTGGGGCGCCCGCAGCCCGAACGAGTGCGGGGTGCGCACCGCGACCAGCGCCGCGGGTACGTTGCCCAGGTGCCCGTCGGCCCAGCCCTCGTGCCAGATCCTGGCGACGTCCGCCGCGTCGGCCGGCGTCGCCGGGCGCAGCGCCGGTTCCTCGTGGGTCGTCACGGCCACATCAACTCCCTCACCCAGCTGCCGTTCGGCGTCGCGCGGTAACGCAGCCGGACGTGGCGCCTCCGCGCGTCCCCCTGGAAGAATTCCACCTCCTGCGGCACCAGTACGTACAGCGTCCAGCTCGGCGCGTCGGCGTCGGGTTCCGCGCGGGCCCGCTCCCAGGCCGCGTCCGAGGCGCGCGTCAACTCCGCGTACGAGGGGAGAATTTCGCTCTGGCGGCCGACGAGCGCCGCCGCGAGGGCCCCCGTCGACCGGGCGTGCAGGTCCGCGAGCGCCTCGTTGTGCGGTGCCGTCCGTACGGGGCCGCGCAGCCTGATCTGGCGTGCCCGCGCGGGCCAGTAGAAGTGCAGGGCCGCCCGCGGGCGGGCCGCGAGCTGGCTGCCCTTCGCGCTCGTGGCGTGCGAGGCGAAGTGCCAGCCCTCGTCGTCGGCGTCGTGCAGCATCACCGTCCTGGCGTCCGGGTCACCGTCCGGACCGGCGGTGGCCAGCGTCATGGTGTGCGGCTCGGGCTGGCCCGCCGCCACCGCGTCGGCGAACCAGCGCTGGAACAGGTCCACCGGGGCGGGCGGGGCTGCCGCGGGGTCGAAGTCCGGCAGGTCGACGTCCCACACCTTCTGGGCGCGCAGGAGCCGCTGAAACTCTGTGGGGGATGTGGGGGATGTGGGGGGTGCGGGGGGCGTGGGGGGCGAGGGCGCTGCGGAGTCGGATGCCGTCATGAGGTGATTGTCGCCCCACGGCCCCTTCCCGAGTCCCTCTCGCGGGGGGCGACACCGGTCACGTACCGGTCACCGCGCCGTCCTCCGCTGTTCATGAGCCGCGGGGCAACGCGGCTCGCGGCCTCCCTGTCTAACGGGACGACCGCAAGCACCACGGCACCAACAGGCACGCCACACGAACCACACCCACCCTGAAGGGTTACTTCCGCATGCGCGTACACCGGACCGCAGCAGCCGCCGCCACCCTCACCCTGACCCTCGGCACGGCCGCCTTAACGGCGTCCCACGCCCAGGCGACCCCGACCGCCCCGGCCGCCGCCCGGGCCTCGGCCTCCGTCGTCCAGGAAAACGACGAACTCACCTACAAGGCGGCGCCCGGCCAGCAGAACAAGGTGACGGTCGACGAGGTGATCGAGCACCGCGGCGAGAACGACTCCTACTACGTCGTCACCTTCCACGACCGGTACGACATCACCATCTCCGCCGAAGCGGCGGAGTGGGACGAGTGCGTGTACCCCGAGGCGGGCGACCGCACCGCCGTGCGGTGCGCGATCGGGATCCCGGTGAACTCGGACGACTCCGACACGTACCGCATCGACCTCGGCGACAAGAACGACACCGCGACCCTGCCGCCGGCCAGCCGGGCCTGGGCCGGGATCTACGGCGGCAAGGGCGACGATGTCATCAAGGCGTCGGTGTCCGCGATGCTGTACGGCGGCGACGGTGACGACCGCCTCGACGGCGGTGGCGGCCCGAAGGGCTTCGGCCCGTTCGGCGACGCCGGGAACGACACCATCACGCGGTGCAGCCAGGACTGCTTCGGCGGCCCCGGCAACGACTCCCTGAGCGGTACCGGCGAGAACAACACCCTGCACGGCGAGACCGGCAACGACGTCCTGCGCGGCAAGGGCGGCGCCGACGTCCTCAACGGCGGCAAGGGCAACGACAAGCTGTACGGCGACGCGGGCGACGACACGCTGTGGGGCAACAGCGGCGACGACGTCCTGCGGGGCGGCACCGGCACCGACAAGCTGTCCGGGGGGCCGGGCCGCGACGAGGTCCACCAGAGCTGAACGGTCCCCCTGACCGGGGTCCCGGGCGTCCTGCCCGGAACGCGGGTCACCCCTCGACCTGAACTCCCGGGGCGAGGGGTGCCCCGTCCGGCGCCCCGCCCTGCCCGACGTCACACCGCGCGGCCCGCACGGCCCGACGCATCCGGGTGCCTTCGACGCAGTCGCCCTCCGTGCGGCAGAGCGGGCAGGTGTACAGGTGGGTGGTGTGGATGCGGTAGAGCTCGTCGGCGGCCTCGCCCCGCCCGGGTTCGCACTCGTTCTCGGACGCGTTCACGCTTCGAGCACCTCCTCGGTCTCGGCTGTCGACAGCAGGGCGGCAAGATGCGCGGGGTCGCAGAGCTGCCCGCTCCGCTCGGGCGGGACCACCCAGTACGTCACCGGTGAGACCTTCCGGCCGACCCGCGGGACAGCGAGGTAGACACCCTTCCCGAGGCGGTCCTCCGACACGTCCCAGGGGGAGCCCGGGGTGACGAGCACGTAGTAGCGCCCGCTCCCCGTCCGTACGTCACGGACGACGGGTCCGTTCAGCCAGTGGCCCAGGACCGCGGCCACGACGCCGTGCTCACCGCTGCCGACCGCCGCGTGCATCCGGGGCGCGGGCACCCGTACCGCGTCGAACCGCTCACCTAGCGGCAGGAGCGCCACTCCGTGGTTGGCCCACTCCGAGTGGGCTTGGCGCGGGACGGGGTGTGCTCGCGCCAGCCAGTCTGCGACTTCGCGGTTCTCGGTACCGCAGCTGTTCATCGTTGCCTCCACCAGTCGGCTGTCCACCCGACCACGAGCGCTCTGACAATCTGTGATCGGCGTTCGACGCACCGTAGGACCGGATACAACACAGACGGGCACGCAAAGTGCGTGCCTCGATTTCAGGAGCCGCCGTGGACACCGGACGGATTGGTCGGCGTATCGCGTACTGGCGCGAGCGGCGCGGCTACACCCAGGCCGACTTCGGCCGTCTCATGGGGCAGTCGAAGCGCTGGGTACAGGACTTCGAAGGCGGCAAACGCCAGGCGGATCCCCGGCTGTCGGTCCTTGCTCGGGCTGCGCAGGTGCTGCGTGTTCCCCTGGACCACCTCTTGGCCGACGGGGCCCCGTCACGGCCCGTGGTTGCGGGCGCCCCGGCTGAAGTCCTCGCCTTCGTCGACGCCTTGTACCGGTACGACTCTCCGGAACAGGCCGCCCCGCACGACGAGGACCCGCCCCTGCCCGACTTGCTGCGGCGTCGGCTCGCGTACTGTTGCGAGGCGTTCCAAGCCTGTCACTACACGGCCTTGAGCAGGCAGTTGCCGAGTCTCGTCCTGTACGCGCAACGGACTGCGGCGAGCGCGACCGTCCATCGTGAGTGCGAGGCCCAGGCCCTGCTGTCGCGAGTGTTCCAGCTCACCGCTTCCGTGCTGCACAAGTACGGGCGGGCCGCCGCGGTGCAGGCCGCCGTAGCTGCTGACCGGGCGCTGGCCGCCGCGGAGCGTTCCGGTGATCCGGTTCAGATCGGTGCCGCCTCCCGCCGAGTTGCCAGGAGTCTGGTGCAGCAGGGCAGACCGCAGGCGGCCGTCGACTTCGCCACGGCCGCGGCACGACGGCTCACCGCAGACCTGACCGCGTCCGGTCCTCTGGGACTTTCCACGCTCGGCATGCTCTATCTCAACGCCGCGGTCGCGGCATCCGCACAGCCGCGCTCCGCGGCCGCGGTGAGGGCCGCGACGGGATACGTGGATGAGGCTCATGAGGTCGCCCACCTCCAAGGTGCCGACCTCAACGAGGACTGGACGATGTTCGGTCCGACGAACGTCGAGCTGCACCGGGTCGACGTCCTGACGCGCTGCGAGGACGGATGGTCGGCGCTCGACGCCGCCGAGGGGGTCGGCCCGAGGGAACTGGAGTCGATGACCAAGGAACGGCGCGCACAGCACCACCTCACGAGGGCGCGCGCCGCGCTCTTGGTGCGCCGGAGGGGCGACGCCGCGGAGAGCATCCTCGAAGCCGAGCGATGTGCCGGGGAGGAGGTCCACGGGAGGCAGAGCGGCATCGACCTCGTGCAGGACATCATCGATGCGACCCCCGTGCCCAGTGGCAGGTTGCGCGCGCTGGCGGAGCGGTGTGGACTCCGGGCATGAGCCGAGTCCTCTACCTGATCGCCTGCGCCGCAGGCCCCACGCAGTTCATCGACACAGGCGTGCGCCGGGCGCAGGCGGCGGGATGGGACACGTGCCTGATCCTCACCCCGTCAGCCGCCCGGTGGTGGGAGACGCGACTCGGGGAGTTGGAGGCGTTGGCCGGACACGGGGTGCGCTCCCAGTACAAGCTGCCCGGCGAGAGCGACTCCCTGCCGAAGGCCGACGCCATGCTGGTGGCGCCCTTGTCGAGCACAAGCCTGAACAAGTGGGGTGCGGGGATCGCGGACACCCTGGCCATCGGACTTGTCTCGGAGGGCGTGCACATGGGGGTCCCGGTCGCGGCCATGCCGTACTTCAACCGGGCGCAGGGCGCGCAGCCCGCCGTGGCCCGCAGCATCGCCGCCCTGCGTGACCAGGGCGTGCGGTACCTCGACGGCCCCGACGGATACGATCCGCACCCGCCGAAGCAAGGAGACCCGCAGGCCTTCCCGTGGGGCCGGGGCCTGGCCGCGCTCGCCAGCACCTGAGGCGCCGTACGTGGCTGGTCATCCAGGCCCAAGACACCGGCCGCCTCGGACGAAAGCCGCCCACCCCTACCGCCCCAACACCAAAGTCCCGGAAGAGCAGAACCACCCCCCGGTCCCCGACACCACCGCCACCTCCGGCAGCCGCCCCCCGGGCCCCCGCACCTGCCGCCCGGGCCCCCCGGCCAGACCCCGCAACTGCCGTACCGCCTCCACGAGGAGGAACAGGCCCCGCATCCCGGGATGCTGTGCCGAGAGGCCGCCGCCGTCGGTGTTCGTGGGCAGCTCGCCGTCCAGGCGCAGGCGGCCACCGGTCACGAACGCACCCCCCTCGCCCTTCCCGCAGAAGCCGAGGTCCTCCAGGGTCACCAGCGTCATGTACGTGAACGCGTCGTAGATCTCGGCGATGTCGACGTCCGCCGGGCCGAGGCCGGCGCGCTCGAAGGCTAGGCGGCCGCTGACCGCCGCGGGGGAGACCGTGAAGTCCCGCCACTCGGACATCGTCGTGTGCGAGACGTGCTCGCCGGACCCGAGCACCCACACCGGCGCGGACGCGCAGTCCGCCACGTACTCCTCGGCGGCGAGCAGCACCGCGCAGCCCCCGTCGGACCGCAGGCAGCAGTGCCCCCTGGTGAAGGGGTCCGCGATCATCGGGCCCGTCAGGACGTCGTCCACCGTGACCGGGTCGCGGTACATCGCCTCGGGGTTCCCCGACGCGTTCGCCCGCGCCTGCACGGCGACCTGCGCGAGCTGTTCGAGCGTCGTGCCGTACTCGTGCATGTGGCGCCGCGCCGCCATCGCGTACTTGGCGATCAGGGTGTGCCCGTACGGCACCTCGAACTGCATCGGCCCGCCCGCCCCGAACGACAGGTTCGCCGTGCGCCTGCCCGCCCTGAGGTCCGCGCGGGCCGTGGAGCCGTAGACGAGCAGGACCGCGTTCGCGTGCCCCGCCGCGATCGCGTCCGCCGCGTGCGCCGCCATCACCTCCCAGGTCGCACCGCCCACGGACGTCGAGTCCACCCAGCGCGGGCTGAGGCCCAGATACTCCGCGACCTCCGCGGGCGCGAGCACCCCGAGCCCCGTCGAGGCCACGCCGTCGATCACCTCCCGGCCGAGCCCGGAGTCCGCGAGCGCGCGCCGGGCCGCCTGCGCGTGCAGCGCGTACGCCGTCGCCTCCTCCACCCGCCCGCAGTCCGACAGCGCCACCCCGACGGCGGCGACCTTTCGACGCCGGTCCCCGCGGCGGACCGGGGAGCGGGCGGACGCGGCCCTCGCCCCGAAGGGCTCGGGCCCGGGTCCGCGAGGCTGCGATGGGTCGGGGCGCGGCTCCGTCGTCATGAATCTGACGGTATATCAGTTCCGGTGGGGGCGGATAGGCGTCCTGGGGCTGGGAAAGCGGCGGGCGGCGTCCTAGCATGTCCGCCCGTCAAGTGGAGTGACGGACCGTCAGCTGGAGTGATGGGTCGTCAGAGCCGGGTCCCCGAAGGCCCCGGGGGAGGAGCCCACCGATGGACGCCGCCTTCACCGCCGAACAGGACGAGATCCGCCGCACCCTGCGCGAGGCCCTCACCAGACATAGCGGCCCCGACGACGTCAAGGCCGCCGTGCGCACCCCCGCCGGGCACGACGGCGCACTGTGGGCCGCGCTCGCCGGGCGGCTCGGGCTGCCCGGCCTCGCGCTGCCGGAGCGCCACGGCGGGGCCGGCTGCGGGACGGTCGAACTCGCCCTGGCCGCGGAGGAGCTGGGGCGGTCCCTCGCCCCCACCCCGCTCCTGGCGACCGCCGGACTCGCCGCCCCCGTGCTGCTCGCCCACGGCACCCCGCGCCAGCAGGCGGACCACCTCCCCCGCATCGCCGCGGGCGAGCTCACCGCCACCCTCGCCGTCCCCGGCACCGCCCTCGCCACCGCCCTCGGCCTCACCGGCGACAACCGGGGCGACTGGGCGGGCGGCGGCCGCACCGGCGGTGTGCAGGCGCGGGCCGCGGGCGGCGGCTGGCGGCTGTACGGGCAGGCGGACCAGGTGCTCGACGGGCACACCGCACAGCTGCTCGTCGTGGCCGCGCACACCGGCGGCTACGCCCGTTCCCGCACCCTCCTGTTCCTCGTACGCGGCGACGCCCCCGGCCTCGCACGCGTCCGCAGGACCGCCCTCGACGAGACCCGGCCGCGGGCACGGCTCGAACTGCGCGACGTGGAGGGCGAGTTGTGCGGCGACGAGGGCGGCGGCAGTGGCGGCGGGCCTGGTCACGGCGTCGGTGCCGTGCTGGCCACGGTCGGTGACCGCGCCGCCGCGCTGCTCGCCGCCGAAGCCGTCGGCGCCGCCGACCACGCCCTCGCCCGCACCGTCACCCACGTCAAGGAACGTGAGCAGTTCGGGCGCCCCATCGGCTCCTTCCAGGCCGTGAAGCACCGGCTCGCGGACGTGTACGTAGGGGTGCAGGCGGCGCGGTCGGCCGCGTACTACGCCGCGTGGGCGGCGGAGGCGGCCGGGGCGGGCACCGGGGCCGCGGCGGGCCCCGGGGGTGGCGGTGCGGGGGAGCGCGTGGGCGGGCTCGCTCTCGCCCAGGGGCTGGAAGCCCTGCGCCGCGCCGCCGCCGAGGCCGTCCAGCTGCACGGGGGCATAGGCTTCACCTGGGAGCACGACGTTCATCTGTACTTCAAACGGGCTGCCGGTGACGAACTGCTCTTCGGGCCCGCGCATCGGCTGCGGGCGTACGCGGCCGAACGCGCCGGGTTGTTCGCGCGCACGGGTGCGCGTACGGGCGCGAGCGCGGGCGCCCGCGAGGGGGTGGAGCCGCCGGAGCGGGGCGAGCCCGCCGTCCGGGTGGCCGGGGCGGGCGTCTGACGGCGACCGGAGCGGCGGCACGCGAAGAACACCGCGGCGGATCACTGGGAGTGATCCGCCGCGGTGGTGACAGGAACCGTGCGTGACAGAAGCCGTGCGTGACAGAAGCCGGGTGTGACAGGAACCGTGCGTGACAGGACAGGGGTGCTGCGCGTGCCTACTTCGTCGGCTTCTTGCCCGTGACACCCATATGCACCAACATCGCCAGGTTCGGCTTCAGTTCGACCTGTTTGACGCCCCAGGTCTGGAAGCCGCGCTGGTGCGAGGCGACCGCGGCGAGCATGGCGACGAGCGAGCCGGCGAGGGCGGCCGGGCTCACGTCCTTGTCGATCTTTCCCTTGGCCTTGAGGTCCTTGACGGTGTCCGTAAGGGAGTTGTTGACGGAGTTGAGGATCTTCATCCGGATCTTGTAGAACCGTTTGTCGCCCTCCGCGGCGCCGAGGTCGACGACCCGCAGGATCGCGTCGTTCTTCCGCCAGAAGTCGAGGAACCCCTCCACCAGGTCCTGCGAGGTCTGCCAGCCCGCCTTGCCGACCCAGGAGCGGCCCTCGAGGAGCTGCGTCAACTGGGCGCCCTCCGCGGCCATTTGCTCGGCGATCTCCAGGACGGCGCCCTCGACGTCGGGGAAGTACTGGTAGAACGTCGCCGGTGAAGTGCCCGCCTTTCGGGCCACGTCGATGACTTTGACGTCCCGGTAGGGCGATGAGCTGAGCATCTCGCTCAGGCACTCGAGGAGTTTCTGACGTGTCGCCTGACCGCGCCGGCCGGCCACGCGGCCGTCGACGGTACGTACCTGTCCTGTCATGCCGTCAGCTTACCGAGGGGTGATCGGAGCGCGATTCGGCCGAGTGCAAATGGGGTTGAAGGGGCGCCAGAGGGGTGCCGTAGGGGTGTCGCGGGGGTGCGGAGGGTGACGTTCGGCAGGAGTGCGCGCCGTCCGGAAACCGCTTCCGCGGGCGTGCCGTGCCGCCTCCGTCCGCGCGGGGTGGGGAGCGGGCGGCACCCCGTCGTAATGGACCATTTGTTCGAGTCGATGTGCTGCGCGTGCCGGGACGTGCGGCTAGCTTGGCTGTGACGGAGGCCACAGGAGGGCCCTCCGCGGCGAACCGAGGAACGGTCTCATGGATTTCGCGGAAGGCGTCCCGTGCTGGGTGGACGCGATGCTCCCGGACGTCGAGGGCGGCAAGCGCTTCTACGGCGAGCTCTTCGGCTGGACCTTCCAGGACGACGCGGACGGGCGGGGCGGGCAGGACGGGCGAGGCGGGCAGGGCGGGCAGGACGGGCGAGGCGGGCAGGACAGGCAGGACGGGCGAGGCGGGCAGGGCGGCGCGGACGGGGAGCCCTCCCGGTCCGCGCGGTACGGGCGCCCCGCGCGGTCCCGGCAGTACACCCTGGCCCTCCTCGACGGCGAACCCGTCGCCGCCCTCGCCCCCAAGTCGGACGGCCGCATGCCCACCTCCTGGACCGTCTATCTCGCGACCCCGGACGCCCCCGCGCTCGCCACCCGCGTCAAGGGCGCGGGCGGCCGGGTGATCATGGATCCGGTGCCGGTCGGCCCGTACGGGACGGTGGGCCTCGCCACCGACCCCGAGGGCGCGGTCTTCGGGCTCTGGCAGCCGGGCACGCACGCGGGCTTCGGCAGGCAGCGCGAGCCCGGCAGCTTCTGCTGGACCGAGGTGTACGCCCGCTCCGCGGAGGTCGACCTCTTCTACGAGAGCGTCTTCGGCTACGGGAGCCTGGACCTGGCGGACGAGCCGGGAGGCGGGGGCGAGGGCTTCCGTGTCTGGTCGCCCGCCGGGACCGAGGCGGGCTTCGAGACCGCCATCGGCGGCCGCGCCGTCATGTCGGACGCCTTCCCGGCCGAGATGCCCCCGCACTTCCTCAACTACTTCGTCGTCGCCGACTGCGACGCGGCGCTCGCCACGGCGCGACGGCTCGGGGGGCGCGTGCGCGACGAGCCGGTGGACACGCCGTCCGGGCGCATCGGTGTCCTCGTGGACAATCAGGGAGCCGCCTTCGCGGTCCTCCAGGAGCCGGACCGACGTTCCGGCTGATGTCCCCATACATCACCTTTGCCCGGAAACAGCCCGATGTTGCCCCGGGTTCGCAACCGGCGGCCGGGCCAGGAAGAATCAGGGTGCGTGCCGCCGTAGCGGCTCGGTGGTGAGACGCTGCACGGGGCTGCTCCAAGCGGCGGCCGCGCACGGGGAGGTGGCAGGCAAGTGGTGGACCAGCTGACGCAGCACGATCCGCGGCGGATCGGCCCGTTCGAGGTCCTCGGACGGCTCGGTGCCGGTGGCATGGGGCTCGTCTATCTCGCGCGTTCCGCGTCCGGGCGGCGCGTGGCGATCAAGACGGTGCGGACCGAGCTCGCCGAGGACCAGCTGTTCCGGGTCCGCTTCACGCGCGAGGTCGAGGCGGCGAGGGCCGTCTCCGGCTTCTACACGGCGGCCGTGGTCGACGCCGATCCGCGCGCCGCGGTGCCCTGGCTCGCCACGGCGTACGTGCCCGCGCCCTCCCTCGAGGAAATAGTGAACGAGCACGGGCCGCTGCCCACGCAGGCCGTGCGGTGGCTGGCCGCGGGCGTCGCGGAGGCCCTGGAGTCCATCCACGGCGCGGGACTCGTCCACCGCGACCTGAAGCCCTCCAACGTGCTCGTGGTGGAGGACGGCCCCCGCGTGATCGACTTCGGTATCGCGTCCGGCGTCTCCAACACCCGGCTGACCATGACCAACGTCGCCGTCGGCACGCCCGCCTACATGTCGCCCGAACAGGCCAAGGACTCGCGCAGCGTCACCGGCGCCAGCGATGTCTTCTCGCTCGGCTCCACCCTCGTCTTCGCCGCCACGGGACACGCGCCCTTCCACGGCGCCAACCCCGTCGAGACCGTCTTCATGCTGCTGCGCGAGGGCCCCGACCTGGAGGGCCTGCCCAACGAGCTGCGGCCCCTGATCGAGTCCTGCATGCAGATGGAGGCGGTGCGCAGACCGACGCCCAACGACCTCCAGTCCCAGCTCGCCCCGCACCTCTTCGCCTCCGAGGGCAACGGCGACGACAGCGGCACCGCGTCCGCCTGGCTGCCGGAGCGGGCCGTCGCCCTCATCGAGGCCCGCAGGGGCGGACGGCCGCCGGCGCGGATGCCGTCCGGGGCCGGTGGCGGCTCCGGGGGCCGCGGGGGCCGCGCCCCGGGCCCGGTGTCCGCCGTACCGCCGCCGCCACGCCAGGCCCCGGCCCACGCCCCGCCCGCCCCCGCCGTGCCCGCGCACGCCGCGGCCCCGCCCGGGGTGCCCGCCCAGGCGCCGTCCTTCGCGGCGTCCCAGCCGTTCCACGCGCCCCTCGGCGGCGCGCCCGACGCCGGGCCCGTGCAGCTCGCCGGGGCCCAGGTGCCGATCGGCCCCGGGCCGCGGGTCGCCGAGGCGCGGGCCGCCCTGCCGCCGGTGGACTCCGGGCTCGCCGGGTCGTGGTCCCGCTCGGCGCCCGTCCCGGCCCCCGCCCCCGACCGGCAGGGGCACGCCGCGCCCACCGGCCACGGCGCGGGCGGCACCGGCCCGGCCGCCGCCGGGGCCCCGGCCTCCTGGCGGCCCTGGCGCTTCCGCATGTCCAACGACGTGTGGGGCACGCCCGCCGTCGCCGGGAACCTCGTGTACGTCACCTCCTTCGAGGTGCACGCCCTGGACGTCAGCACCGGCAGGCGCAGCTTCAAGACCCGTGACGTCGCCTGGTCCATGGCGGTCGCCGACGGCCGCGTCCACGCCTCCGACGGCCCCACCCTGTACGCCCTCGACGGCGCCGACGGCACCGACCTGTGGCGCGTCCAGACCGACGCCTGGGTGTACGCGCTCCAGGCCGACCGGGGCACCGTCGTCACCGCGACGCGCGGCGGCGGCGTCCAGGGCTGGGAGGCCGCCAACGGCGAGAAGCTCTGGGAGATCACGAACGCCCAGACCGACTTCGAGACGGCCGAGGCCGCGCCCGTCATCGTCGACGGCACCGTGTACGTCTGGAAGGACGCCAGGCTGCGCGCCGTCGACGCCCGCACCGGCATCGAGCGCTGGTCCTACCCCGTCGGTGACGCCGCGTCCTGCGGTGGTGTGCCCGTCCGGGTCACCCAGGCGGCGGACGGGTACGTGTACGTGGCCGCGGGCACCCGGGTCCTCGCTGTGGACGTCGCCGCCGGGCACGTGCGCTGGCACTTCGAGGCGCCCGCGGCGTTCCTCTCGCCGCCCACCTTCGCGCCCGGGCCCGCCGTGACCGGTGGCGGGGTCTACCTCGCGGACTACCTCGGCACCGTGTACGCCCTCGACGCCACCGACGGCCGCGACCGCTGGCGCATCGCCACCGAGTCCCGGTCGTCCGTCGACCCCGTCCTCGTCGCGGACGGGCACGTCCACGTCGGCAGCGGCAAGGGGCTCTACACCCTGGACGCGGTCACCGGCACCCCGAAGTGGCGCTTCCAGGCCGGTGGCGAAGTGGTCGGTTCGCCCGTCGTCGCCGACCGCCGCATCCACTTCGGCGCCACCGACCACCTGCTCTACACCCTCAAGGCCGACGACGGCCGCCTCCGCTGGAAGCTCGCCACCGGTGGCGAGATCACCGGGGCGCCGGTCGTCAGGGACGGGGTGGTGTACGCGTGCAGCAAGGACCGCTGCGTGTACGCCCTCGACGCGGAACGGGGCACGGCCACGGCCCGCTAGCCCCGGGCCCCGGCCCCCGGGTGGGACCCCGCCGTCCGGGCACGGGCGCGCGTGCGGGACGGCCGTCGCACCCGGCACGGAAGGGGCTCAGGACGGCGGCCGTCACCTCGACGCTACGCCGGATGCGCGACCCCCGCGAGGCGAGGCCCCGGGGGCCCTACCGGGTCCGGAACCCCCCGCCCCGCACCCGCGCGGCGAACAGCTCCGCCTGGCGGGAGCCCCCCGCGTTGCCGAGCGCGACGAGGGCCCCCGCCTGCGCCATGGCCTGCGCACGCGCCGCCTCCCTCGCGGACCACAGCGCCCGCACGGTGCCCTGAACCCCTGCCGTGGGGAAGGCGGCGATCGTCGCGGCGGCCCGCACGGCGGCGTCCCGCACCCCGCCGCCCGCCACCACCTCCGACACGAGCCCGACCTCGTACGCCCGCCGCGCGGACACCCGCTCCGCGGTCCCCATGAGCGCCATCCGGGCCACCTCCCCGAACGGCATCCGCTGCGCCATGGCGATGGCCTCGTACGCGCAGACCATCCCGTACGCCGTGTGCGGGTCGAAGAACGTGGCGTGCTCCGCGGCCAGCACGAACTCGCACTCGCCGATCAGGTAGAAGGCCCCGCCGCACGCCATGCCGTTGACGGCGGCGAGCACCGGCTTCCACAGGTCGTTGGCCTTGGGGCCGACGGTCAGGAGCGGGTCGTCGACCGAGTACGGGGACGACGGCTGCGGGACAACGGCGTCGCGGTCGATGCCGGTGCAGAACGCCCGGTCCCCGGCGCCGGTGACGACGACCGCCCGTACCGAGTCGTCGTACCGGAACTCCCGCCACCGGGCGGACAGTTCCGCCGCCGTCGCGAGGTCCAGCGCGTTGTGCCGCTCCGGGCGGTCCAGCGTGACCACGGCGACCCCGGTCGCCGCGTCCCGCTCCACCCGCAGCCCGGCCGCCGCGGGCGTTCCCGCCGGTGTCCCCGCCGGTGTGCGCGTCACGGCCGCTCCAGGACCCACTGCGGCACCACGACCCCGCCCTGGTCCGCGAACACGGCCTGCACCCGCGCCCCGATCCGCACCCGCTCCCGCGGCACCGAGTCGAAGGCCGCGCCCGCCCGCGTGACGAGGTTGCCCACCAGGCGGACGCGGGGGGCGTCGGAGAGCTCGACGAGGACCACGGGGTAGGGGGCGCGTTCCGCGTACGCGGGGAGGAGTGGGGGGTGGGCGACCACGTAGGACCAGATGCGGCCGCGGCCGCTGGTCCTTCGCCATTCGGCGGTGAAGCTCGCGCAGTGCGGGCAGCAGGGGCGTGGGGGGAACCTGGGTTCGTCGCACGTCGCGCAGGTCTGTACGCGGAGTTCGCCTCGGGCGGCGTACTCCCAGTAGGGGGCGCCGTCGTCGTCCACGGCCGGGGTCAGGAGGGGGTCCGGTTTCGCGGGTGCGTCTGCCATGTTGCTCGTCCTTCGCGGGTGCGGAGTTGTTGTGGTTGCTCGCGCAGTTCCCCGCGCCCCTTACGGGGCGCAGAGCAGCAGTGCCGAGGTCGGGACGCCTTCTCCCGCCGTCACCAGGCACGTCGCCGCGTCCGGCACCTGCGCCGTCGAGGTGCCCCGCAGCTGCTTCACGCCCTCGTTGATGAGGTTGAAGCCGTGGACGTAGGCCTCGCTGAGGCCGCCGCCGGAGGTGTTGAGGGGGAGGCGGCCGCCGGTCTCCAGGGCGCCGCCCTCGGTGAAGGCGCCGCCCTCGCCGCGGCCGCAGAAGCCGTAGCCCTCCAGGGAGAGCGGTACGAGGGCGGTGAACGCGTCGTAGATCTGGGCGACGTCGACGTCCTCGGGGGTGACGTCGGACTGCTTCCAGAGCTGGCGCGCGGCGGTCCAGGCGGGCCCGGACAGCGGGTCGTCGTTCCAGTAGTTGACCATCCCGTGGTGCTGCGCGGGCAGGCCCTGCGCGACGGAGTGCACGTACACGGGCCGGTGGCGGCAGTCGCGGGCCCGCTCGGCGGAGACGACGACGCAGGCGAGGGCGCCGTCCGTCTCCAGGCAGTTGTCGAACAGGCACAGCGGCTCGCTGATCCAGCGCGAGGTCATATACATGTCCCGGGTCAGCGGGCGCTCGTACATCATCGCGGCCGGGTTCTGGTTGGCGCGGTTGCGGCAGGCGAGGGCGACGTTGAAGAGGTGGTCGCGGGTGGCGCCGTACTCGTGCAGATAGCGGCGGGTCAGCATCGCGATCTCGTCGGCCGGGCGGAGCAGGCCGAAGGGCCTGGTCCACTGGGCGGGCGTGGGGAGCTGGACGGCCGTGTTCCGCCAGGGCCTCGGGCCGCTGCCGCGCTTGCGCGCGCGCCAGGCGACGCCGACGCTCGCCTGGCCGGTGGCGACGGCGGCGGCGAGGTGCCCGACGGTGGCGCAGGAGCCCCCGCCGCCGTACCCGACCTTGCTGAAGAAGGTGACGTCCCCGGCGCCGATCGCCTTGGCCACCTCGACCTCGTCGGTCTCCTCCATCGTGTACGAGGCGAACGCGTCCACCTCGGCGGGCGCGATGCCCGCGTCGTGGAGCGCGGCCAGGACCGCCCGGCACGCCAACGCCTTCTCGCCCTCTTGGAGTTGCTTGGCGAAGGGTGTCTGCCCGATGCCGACTATCGCCGTGGCGTCCTTGAGTGAAGCCATCGCCGCACCTCCGCGCGCGTCGTTCGCGGTCCTCGCCGTACCCGGCCCTCGCTGCTGACAGTGCGGCAGGCTACCGCTAATCTGACGGTTAGTCAGCTAGTGGGCGGCGGCGGGAGGCCGGCGATGCGCGGTGACCTGGAGTGGGGCAGCGTGCCGGGTCTGGTCCTGGCGGCGGCCGAGCGGTACGCGGACAGGGAGGCGGTCGTCGAGGGCCGCACCCGGCTCTCCTACCGTGAACTCGGCGCCCGGATCGAACGGGCCACCGCCGCCTGTGCGGCGAGCGGCGTCGAGCCGGGCGACCGGGTCGCCGTCTGGGCCCCCAACACCCTCGACTGGATCGTCAGCGCCCTCGGCGCGGTCGGCGCGGGCGCGGTGCTCGTCCCGCTCAACACCCGCTTCAAGGGCGCCGAGGCCGCCTACGTCCTCGCCCGTTCGCGGGCCCGGCTGCTCTTCGTCACCGGCACGTTCCTCGGTACCTCGTACGTCGCCTCGCTGCGCGGCGCCGCCGGGGACGGCCCGGGTCGCGGGCCGCTGCCGGGCCTGCCGGACCTCCGGGAGGTGGTGGTCCTCGCCGACGACGCCCCCGAGGACTTCCGCACCTGGAAGGACTTCCTCGCCGGCGGCGACGCCGTGCCGCGGGAGCGGGTGCGGGCGCGCGCGGCCGCCGTACGCGGCGACGATCCCTCCGACATCATCTACACCTCGGGCACCACCGGCCGCCCCAAGGGCGCCGTCATCACCCACGCCCAGACCCTGCGCTGCTACGCGGTCTGGAGCGACCTCGCGGGCCTGCGCGAGGGCGACCGCTATCTGATCGTCAACCCGTTCTTCCACACCTTCGGCTACAAGGCAGGGATCGTCGCGTGCCTCATGCGCGGCGCCACGATGATCCCGCAGCCCGTGTTCGACGTGGACGCGGTCCTCGCCAACATCGCCGCCGAGCGCGTCTCCGTGCTCCCCGGGCCGCCCACCCTGCACCAGTCCCTCCTCGACCACCCGGCCCGCGAGAGGCACGACCTGTCGGCGCTGCGGCTCGTGGTGACCGGGGCCGCCGTCGTGCCGCTGCGCCTCGTCGAACGCCTCCGCGCCGAACTGCGCATCGCCACGGTCCTCACCGCGTACGGGCTCTCCGAGGCGAGCGGCATCGTCACGATGTGCCGCCGCGGCGACCCCCCTCAGGTGATCGCCGCCACCTCCGGGCGCGCGATCCCCGGCACGGAGGTGAAGGTGGTGTCGCCGGCCGGGGCGGACCTGCCTCCCGGCTCGCCCGGTGAGATCCTCGTCCGCGGGCACCACGTCATGCGCGGCTACCACGAGGACCCGGCAGGGACCGCCCGGGTCATGACGGCGGAGGGCTGGCTGCGCACCGGCGACGTCGGGGTCCTTGACGGCGCGGGCAACCTGCGCATCACCGACCGCATCAAGGACATGTACGTCGTCGGCGGCTTCAACGCCTACCCCGCGGAGATAGAGCAGCTCATCGGCCTGCACCCGGAGGTGGCCGACGTGGCCGTCATCGGTGTCCCCGACGCCCGGCTCGGTGAGGTCGGCAAGGCGTACGTGGTGCGCCGCGCCCCCTCGGGCCCTGCCGGGACGGTCCTCACCGCGGACGGCCTGATCGCCTGGGCGCGCCGCGAGATGGCCAACTACAAGGTGCCGCGCCAGGTGGAGTTCGTGGCGGAGCTGCCGAGGAACGCGAGCGGCAAGGTCGTCAAGGGGGAGTTGCGCGGGCGGGGCTGACGGCGGCCGCTCAGGCCGAGGTCGCGCGTTCGGCCGCGCTGCGCTCCACGCAGAACTCGTTGCCCTCGGGGTCGCTGAGGGTCACCCAGCCGCGGCCGTCCGGCAGCCGGTGGTCGTCGAACAGGGTCGCGCCGAGGGCGAGGACCCGCTCGACCTCCTCGTCCCGTGTGCGCTCCTGCGGCTGGAGGTCGAAGTGCACGCGGTTCTTCACCGTCTTGCCGTCCGGCACCGTCACGAACAGCAGCGTCGGCCCGTCGGGCGTGGTGACCAGCGCCTCGGGGTCCCCGGGGGAGTCGTCGTCCGCGAGCGTGCCCTCCAGGACCCGCGCCCAGAAGGACGCCAGCGCATGGGCGTCGGAGCAGTCGAACGTGATGTGGCGCACCAGAGTCGTCATGCGCGCACTATCGGGCAGCGGCACCGCCCGGGTCCACCGGATTTCTGCCCCCCGGCTCAGTGCCCCGTCGGCCACCGGGTGGTCGGGTGCCGGGGCCGAGCGGCGGCTCGGCCCCGGGTGCTCAGCGCTGCGGGGGGGACGGCATCTGGCCGTCCCCGAGCGGGCCGACCGGGGCGTGGCCGTCACCGAGCGGGCTGACAGGGGCGTGACCGTCACCCTGCGGGCCGGTCGGCGCGTGGCCGTCACCGGCGAAGGCCGGCGCGGACGCCCCGGCTGCGGCTGCGGCTATCACGGCCAGAGCGACGACGAGTTTCCTGGTGCCTGTCATGAGAACTCCTTGGAGGGGGCCAGCATTCAACAGTCGACTCTAACCGTATTTGGCATACTTTATTCGCATAACTGCCGCTGAAAACCGGCAGGTTGGCCAAATTCAAACGTCCGAGGACATAACTCGGCCGCGGCGGCTCCCCCTCCGCGCCGCCGCGGCCGAATCCCCCGTCGGTCAGGAGGTGTCAGGCGCCCTTCGTGGGCGGACTCGGCATGTGGCCATCACGCTTGATGGTGATCCCGCCGTCCGGCGGAGGCACCGGCATGTGGCCGTCCCCTGTCGGGACCACAGGGCCGTCCTGCGGCGGTGCGGGCATGTGGCCGTCCCCCTTGGCCACGGGCTTCTGCTTCTTCTTCTCGGTCTCGCTCATGCTGTTCTCCTGAAAAGGCGCGGGGCTCCGGGACCGGACCGCCCGCTCGGCAACTCCCCCGAGGGTCGCCGAACGGGCGCTCCAGGGCCGCTCACCATAGCTGTGGGGCCCACGCGACCCGCCTGCCCCCCGACGCGACGGGTCGATACAGATAAGAGTGGCACCCCGTCATAAACGTTCAATGAACGCGCTCGACAGCGGTGTCACGCCGCTGCCACGGGACGGAGCAGAGCCCGTACCACGTCCGCCTCGGCGGCACCACTGGCCTCATGCAGCGCAAGCGCCTTGTTCCAGCAGGCACGTGCGCGGTCGAGCTGTCCGAGGACCATCAGCACCCGGCCAAGGACGGTGAGGACGTTGGCCCGCATCCAGTCACCGCCGACGCAGCCGGTCGCCAGGGCCTGCTCGGCGTGGCGCGCCGCCTGTGCGGGGCGCTGGGCCGCGAGGTGGACCTGGGCGATGCGGTAGTGCGTCGTACCCTCCCACAGCCGCTGCCGGTTCTCCGTGAAAGTCCGCAGAGCCTCACTGAGTTCGGTCAGTGCTTCCTTGTGGCGTCCTGCTTGGCTGAGTCCGATCCCCAGAGCGTACTTGGCGTTGGCGACCCGGAAGCTCACCCCGAGGTCGGCGTAGATGGCCACGCCCTGACGCGCGAGGTCGATCCCCTGCGTGGTCTGCCCCATCATCATGCAGACCCGGGACCAGTTGCACAGGGCACTGGCCTCGCTGTGGCGGTTCTCGTCCCGCCGGAAGACGTCGAGTGCCTTGAGCACGTGCGTCTCGATCCTCCGCAGGACCTGCGCGTCGCCCCCGTGCTGGTTCATGCAGCCGATCGCGATCGCGATCTCGTTCGCGGCGTTGCCCTGGGCCCAGGCGTCACCGGATTCCTCGGCGAGGGCGGCGGCGCGCTCGAGGACCTCGGCGGCCTGCTCGAAGTGGCCGAGCTTGTTCAGTACCTGGCCGAGGCTGACGAGGGCGCGGCCCTCCCCGTACGCGTCGTTCGTGGCCCGCGCCGCATCGCGTGCCGCACGGGTCGCCAGCTCGTACCGGTGCGAGCTGGCACCGGACTCGGCGAGGTCCTTGGCGGCGAGGAGCAGGTCGACGGCGCGGCGCCGGCCGACGGGGTCCAGGGACTGCTGGACGCAGGCCAGGATGCAGGCCGCCTCGGCGTGCAGCCAGTCGAGGGCCTTGGCGTCGTCGGTGAAGCCCCGCAGCGGGTGCGAGGGGGCTTCCAGGTGGTCCACCGTCCTGTCCCCGGGACGCTCGATCGCGTACACCCGGGCCGCCGACGCCAGATAGAAGTCCAGCAGCCGCGAGAGCGCCGCCTCCCGCTCGCTGGGCGGCATCTCGTCGCGCTCGGCGCAGGCGCGCGCGTACAGGCGCAGGAGGTCGTGGTAGCGGTAGCGGCCCGGGGCCGCGGACTCCAGGAGGGAGGTGTCGACCAGGGACTCCAGGAGGTCCTCGGCGTCCTCGAGGGACAGGCCGAGCACCGCGGCGGCGGCCGCGAGGGAGATGTCGGGGCCGTCCGCGAGGCCGAGGAGGCGGAAGGCGCGGGCCTGGGCCGGCTCCAGCTGGCCGTAGCCGAGCTCGAAGGTGGCCGCGACCGCGAGGTCACCGGCCTGGAGCTCGTCGAGGCGGCGCCGCTCGTCGGCGAGCTTGGCGGCGAGCGTGGACACGGTCCAGGTGCGGCGCGCCGCGAGGCGGGACGCGGCGATGCGGATGGCGAGCGGCAGGAACCCGCAGGCGGCCACGACGTCGAGCGCGGCCTCGCGCTCGGAGGCCACCCGCTCCTGCCCGACGATCTTCGTGAAGAGCTGGAGCGCCTCGTCGGGCGACATCACGTCGAGGTCGACGAGGTGCGCCCCCGCCAGGTCCACCATCCGCATCCGGCTGGTGACCAGGGCGGCGCAGCCCTCCATGCCGGGAAGGAGCGGCCGCACCTGCGCGGCGTCACGGGCGTTGTCGAGCAGGACGAGGACACGGCGGCCGTCGAGGACGGAGCGGAACAGGGCGGCCCGCTCCTCCAGGGAATCCGGAATGGCGGAGTCCGCCGTGCCGAGGGCCCGCAGGAACGCACCGAGCACCGTCTCCGGCTCGGCGGCGCGCGGCCCGGCGCCCTGGAGGTCGACGTACAGCTGACCGTCGGGGAAGTGCGTGCGGGCCGCGTGGGCGACGTGCACCGCGAGCGTGGTCTTGCCGACGCCGCCGATGCCCGCGAGGGCGGAGACGGCCATGACGCGGCCCTCGGCGGTGGAGAGGATGTCGCTGAGCTCCTTGACGAAGGCGGCGCGGCCGGTGAAGTCCTGCACGGTCGCGGGCAGCTGCGCGGGCTTCACGACACCGCCCGCCTGCTCGGCGGCGGGCGCGGACGGTTCGGCGAGCGCGGGGTCGGCCTGGAGGATGCGCTGCTGGAGCTCCTGGAGGCCGGGGCGCGGGTCGACGCCCAGTTCGTCGGCGAGCAGTCGGCGGGTGTCGGCGTACACGGCGAGGGCCTCCGCCTGGCGTCCGGAGCGGTAGAGGGCCAGCATCAGGAGTTCGCGAAGGCGCTCGCGCAGCGGGTGGGCGGCGGTGAGGGCGGTCAGCTCCGAGACGGACTCGGCGTGGCAGCCCTGCTCCAGGTCCATGTCGAGGCGGGACTCCAGGAGTTGCAGGCGCCACTCGTCGAGGCGGGTGCGCTGGGCGTCCGCGTAGGGCCCGGGGACGTTGGCGAGGGGTTCGCCGTCCCAGAGCGACAGGGCCTTGTTGACCAGCGAACGCGCCCGGTGCAGATCGCCGAGCCCGCGGGCCCGCTCGGCCGCCGCCCACAGGGACTCCGCCTCCGCCAGGTCGAGGGCGCCGTCGGCGGCCCGTACGGCATAGCCGCCGGACTCGCTGACCAGGGCGCCGGGCGGCAGCACCTTGCGCAGCCGGGACGCGTAGGTCCTGATCGCGGCGAGCGCCTGGGACGGCGGCTCGTCGCCCCAGATGGCGTCGATCAGCTCGGGCGCGGTGGCCGTGCGGCCGTCGCGCAGCAGCAGGGCGGCGAGCAGGGCGCGCTGCTGCGGGGAACCGGTGGGCAGCTGGTCGTCACCGAGCCATGCGCGTACGGGGCCGAGGACGCTGAAGCGGGCAGGCCGCGCCGCCTCCTGCTGGTCCTGGCCCGTCGTGGTCGACTCCGGCACCGATGTCTCAGGTGTCCCAGGGTCGCTTTCCGCCGTCGAACGCCGCTGCTCCGGCACTCGCGGTAGTCCGTCCATCGCTCCCCCTGCTGCCCCGCCGCACGCAGTTGCTGAAGACCGTTCAAATACGCCCGACTGTGCCCGGCTGTGCCTGGTTTGTGCGTGCCACGAGCCTGCCCTGCCCGTGGGGCTTGCTGCCGGAGCACAGTTTGCCTTGTCCGGAGCGGATGCGTCAGCCGTGGGAGACGGCTCTCACAGGGTTCGCGCAGCAGTGACCGAATCCGGACAACTGACGGATCGTCAGATAAGCGCTACGGTGAACCGCATGGAGACCATGGAGAGCACTCAGGACGTCGCCACCGCCGCGCCGCCGTTCCCGAGGATCATCTCGGTGGACGACCACACGGTGGAGCCCCCGCGCGTCTGGCAGGACCGCCTCCCCGCGAAGTACCTCGACCGGGGGCCGCGCGTCGTCCGGGCCCCGCTCAAGGAAATGACGTTTATGGGTGGAAAGTTCGCTCCTGTGATGGGGGAGAAAGGGGACGACGGGCCCATAGGGGACTGGTGGGTGTACGAGGATCTGCACCGTCCGCTCACCCGGCTCGACACGGCCGTCGGCTGTGCCCGCGACGAGATCAGGCTGGAGGTGATCACGTACGAGCGGATGCGCCGCGGCTCCTTCAGCGTCCCCGAGCGGCTGGCCGACATGGACGTCAACCACGTCCAGTCCGCCCTGTGCTTCCCCACCTTCCCGCGCTTCTGCGGCCAGACCTTCACCGAGGCGTCCGATCGCGACCTGGGCCTTCTCGCGGTACGGGCGTACAACGACTGGATGGTCCAGGAATGGTGCGGCGCCGACGCGCAAGGTCGGCTGATACCGCTCACCCTCGTCCCGCTGTGGGACGCCGAGCTGGCCGCGGCGGAGGTGCGGCGCAACGCCGCCCGCGGCGTACGGGCCGTCGCGTTCTCGGAGATACCCCCCTATCTCGGGCTGCCCTCCATCCACACCGACTACTGGGACCCGTTCCTCGCGGCCTGCGACGAGACCCGCACGGTCGTCGCCATGCACATCGGCTCCTCCAGCCGCATGCCGTCCACGTCGGCCGACGCCCCGCCCGCCGTCGGCTCCACCGTCACCTTCGCCAACTGCTGCTTCTCCATGGTCGACTGGCTGATGAGCGGCAAGTTCGAGCGCTTCCCCCAGCTCAAGGTCATGTACGCGGAGGGCCAGATCGGCTGGATCCCCTACATCCTGGAGCGCGCCGACGTCGTCTGGGCGGAGAACCGGGGCTGGGGCGGCGTCGCCGACAAGGTCCACCGCCCGCCGTCCGAACTCTTCGCCGACCACGTCTTCGGCTGCTTCTTCGACGACGCCTTCGGCCTGCGCAACCTCGACGCCATCGGCGCCCCCAACGTCCTGTACGAGACCGACTACCCGCACTCCGACTCCACCTGGCCGAACTCCCGCCGGGTCGGCGAGGAGCAGATGGGCCATCTGGCCCCGGACGTCGTGGACCGCATCGTCCGCGGCAACGCGATCGGCCTCCTCGGCCTGACCCCGGATGGCCTGTGGCCGGGCCCCTGACCCCGCGGCCCTGGGCGGGGCCTTGAGCTCCGCCGGCCGTGCGGTGGGGAGGGCCCCGTTAGGGGCGCGGGGAACTGCGCGAGCAACCGACGAACCGCCGCAGACGCGTCTGCGTGGTTGCTTGGCAGGTGCGTCTGCGGTTTTTCCTGGGCTGGGCGCGCAGTTCCTCGCGCCCCTGGGGCGGGGCCTTGCCCGGCGGATGGCGTTCGGTTGAGCTGATGGGTCGTCGGGGGCGGCCCGGGGTGGAGGAGGCATGGTGGACCCGGCGGACCAGGTAGGGGCGGCAGGCCCGGTGGGGGGCGTTCCGGGGGGCGGGATGGCGTACGGGATGCAGCTTCCGGTGCAGGCACAGAGCGCCCTCTTCGCCGAGGCATGGGAGGCGGACGCACCCCCGGGGGCCCTGGCAGAGATCGCCCGCACAGCGGACCACGCGGGCTTCGCGTACCTGGCGACCTGCGACCACGTCGCCATCCCGCGCCGCCTCGCCGACACCATGGGCACCACCTGGTACGACCCCGTCGCCACCCTCTCCTATCTGGCGGGCGTCACCGAACGCGTCCGCCTCCTGAGCCACGTCGCGATCGTCGGCCTGCGCCACCCGCTCCTGAGCGCCAAGAGCTACGCGACCCTGGACCACCTCAGCGGCGGCCGGCTGATCCTCGGCGTCGGCGCCGGGCACGTGCCGGAGGAGTTCGAGGCCCTCGGCGTCGACTTCGCCCGGCGCGGCCCGCTCCTCGACGAGGCCGTGGACGCGCTGCGCGCCGCCCTCGGACCCGAGGAGTACCCCGAGCACCACGGCACGTTCTTCGCCTTCGGCGGCCTCGGGCAGCGCCCCCGCCCCGCGCAGGAGCGGGTCCCGGTCTGGGTCGGCGGCTCGTCACCCGCCGCCGTCCGCAGGGCCGCCGTCCGCGGCGACGGCTGGCTGCCGCAGGGCGACCCGCGGGACCGCCTCTCGGAGCAGATCGCCACACTGCGGCGGCTGCGCGCCGAGGCGGGCGTCGAGTCCCCCCTCACCATCGGCGCGATCACCGAGCCGCTGTACGTGGGGGAGCCCTCCTGGCCCGTGGGGCGGCGCACCCTCAGCGGGAAGCCCGAAGCCCTCGCGGAGTCGCTGCGCGCGTACGCAGCGATGGGCGTGCACCAGATCCAGGTGCGGTTCCGCAGCCGCGGCCGGGAGGAACTCCGCGACCAGATGGCGGCGTTCGGCGCGGAGGTCGCTCCGCACTTCGGATAGCACCCGACAGGGAGGCCGGCATGGGCAAGCTGGACGGGCGCGTCGTCATCGTCACCGGTGGCGCGCGCGGGCAGGGCGAGCAGGAGGCCCGGCTCTTCGTCGCGGAGGGCGCGCGCGTCGTCGTCGGCGACGTGCTCGACGAGCAGGGGGAGGAGCTGGCGAAGGAGCTGGGGCACGACAGCGCGAGGTACGTGCACCTCGACGTGGGCCGGGAGGCGGACTGGACGGCCGCCGTCACCGCCACGAAGGCCGCCTTCGGGGAGGTGAACGGCCTGGTCAACAACGCGGGAATCCTCCGCTTCCACGAGCTCGTGCACACCCCCCTCGACGAGTTCCAGCAGGTCGTGCAGGTCAACCAGGTCGGCGTGTTCCTCGGCATCAAGGCGACCGCGCCCGAGATCGCCGCGGCCGGGGGCGGCTCGATCGTGAACACCGCCTCGTACGCGGGGATGACGGGCATGGCGTACGTCGGGGCGTACAGCGCCACCAAGCACGCCGTCATCGGCCTCACCCGCGTCGCCGCGCTGGAGCTCGCCCGGCGGCGCATCCGCGTCAACGCGATCTGCCCGGGCGCCATCGACACCGCCATGAGCAATCCCGCCCAGCTCGACCCCGGGGCCGCCGAGGCCGACGTGGCGAAGGCCTCCCGCGGCCTGGACTCCCTCTACCGCAAGCTCGTGCCCCTCGGCCGGGTCGGCAGGCCGGAGGAGGTGGCCAGGCTCGCGCTGTTCCTGACCGCGGAGGAGGACTCCTCGTACATCACCGGGCAGCCGTTCGTGATCGACGGCGGCTGGCTCGCCGGGGCCAGCGTGCTCTGACGGTATTGACGCTCCCCGGCGCCGGTGGAACAGTCGGACCAGCGATCTGACGGTGCGTCAGAAACGACGCCAGAAAAGACGATCAGAAACTGCGCCAGAACCGACGAGGACGGTGGACCGCCGTGGAATTCGGGCTCTTCGTACAGGGATACGTGGGCAAGCGGGCCGAGACGGACCCCTCGGCCGAGCACAAGGCGCTGATGGAGGAGACCGAGTACGTCATCCAGGCGGACAAGTCCGGCTTCAAGTACGCCTGGGCGTCGGAGCACCACTTCCTGGAGGAGTACTCGCACCTGTCCGCCAACGACGTCTTCCTCGGCTACCTCGCGCACGCGACGGAGCGGATCCATCTGGGGTCGGGGATCTTCAACCCCCTCGCCCAGGTCAACCACCCGGTGAAGGTCGCCGAGAAGGTGGCCATGCTCGACCACCTGTCGGAGGGCCGCTTCGAGTTCGGCAGCGGGCGCGGGGCCGGATCCCACGAGATCCTCGGCTTCCTGCCCGGCATCACCGACATGGACCACACCAAGGAGATCTGGGAGGAGACCATCGCGGAGTTCCCCAAGATGTGGCTCCAGGAGGAGTACGAGGGGTTCCGGGGCAAGCACTGGCAGCTGCCGCCGCGGAAGGTCTTCCCCAAGCCGTACGGCGCCTCGCACCCCGCCATGTGGTACGCGGCCGGGTCCCCGTCCTCGTACGCCATGGCCGCGAGGAAGGGCCTCGGGGTGCTCGGGTTCAGCGTGCAGAAGGTCTCCGACATGGAGTGGGTCCTCGAGCAGTACAAGACGGCGATCCGCGACGCCGAGCCCGTCGGTGACTTCGTCAACGACAACGTCATGGTGACGTCCACGGCGATCTGCGCGGAGACGCACGAGAAGGCCGTCGAGATCGCCGTGAACGGCGGGCTCAACTACCTCCAGTCCCTCGTCTTCCGCTACCACGACACCTTCCCGCGGCCCGAGGGCGTCCCCGAGTGGCCCGAGGTCCTGCCGGACTACACCGAGGAGATCGTCGAGCTGCTCATCGCGGAGGAGCTGATGATCTGCGGGGATCCCGAAGAAGTCCACCGCCAGTGTGCGCGCTGGGAGCGGGCCGGGACCGATCAGTTGTCGTTCGGGCTGCCGATCGGGATCTCGTACGCGGACACCTTGAACACGATCAGACTGATCGGGGAGCACGTCATTCCGAAGATCGACACCGATCCGGTGCATCGGACCAGTCGGTTCCGCGGCGCCGCGTCCGCTTAGGTCACCCCCCCATCGGCGCTTCGCGCCTCGTCCTCAAGCGCCGGACGGGCTGAGAGCCGGCCGGAGCGGGCCGGGAGCCGTCCGGGGGACGCAACCACGAGCTGAATGGGAGAACCCTCGTCATGCTCGACCACCTCATCAAGGGGGCGACCGTCGTCGACGGGACGGGGGCGCCCGCCCGGGTCGCCGACGTCGGGGTGCGGGACGGCCGGGTGGCCGTCGTCGCGCCCTCGGTCACGGAGGAGTCCCGTACCCGTGAACAGGCCCGGGGCCTGGTCCTCGCGCCCGGGTTCGTGGACCCGCACACGCACTACGACGCGCAGCTGTTCTGGGACCCCTGCGCCACCCCGTCCCTGAACCACGGGGTGACCACGGTCGTCGGCGGGAACTGCGGCTTCACGCTCGCCCCGCTGAACCCGGAGCGGCCCGACGACGCCGACTACACGCGGCGGATGATGGCCAAGGTCGAGGGCATGTCACTGGTGGCCCTCGAGGAGGGCGCGCCCTGGTCGTGGCACTCGTTCGGGGAGTACCTGGACGCCCTTGAGGGGCGGATCGCCGTCAACGCGGGGTTCATGGTGGGGCACTGCGCGCTCAGGCGGTACGTGATGGGGCCGGACGCGGTCGGCGGGCAGCCCTCGCCGGAGCAGCTGGAGCGGATGCTCGCGCTGTTCCACGAGGCGATGGCGGCGGGCGCCTGGGGCCTTTCCACCACGCAGTCGTCCACGCACTCCGACGGCGACGGCGCGCCCGTGGCGTCCCGGCACGCGGGCCCCGACGAGCTGCTCGCGCTGTCCAGGGCGGTCGCCGAGCACGAGGGCACCCAGCTGGAGGCGATCGTCGCGGGCTGCCTGGACCGGTTCAGCGACGCCGAGATCGATCTGTTCGTGCAGATGAGCGCGGTCGCGGGACGCCCGCTGAACTGGAACGTGCTCACCATCGACGCCGCCGTGCCCGGGCGGGTGCCGCGGCAGCTGGTGCCGAGCGAGCGCGCCCGCGGGGCGGGCGGCCGGGTCGTCGCCCTCACGATGCCGATCCTCACGCCCATGAACATGTCGCTGGGTACGTTCTGCGCGCTCAACCTCATCCCCGGCTGGGGCGACGTCCTCGGCCTGCCGGTGCCCGAGCGGATCGCGCGGCTGCGCGACCCCGGCGTGCGGGCGGAGCTGCTGCGGCGGGCCATGAGCGAGGAGGCGGGGGTGTTCCGGCGCCTCGCCCACTTCGACCGGTACGTCATCGGGGACACCTACTGCGCCGCGAACGAGGGCCTGACCGGCCGGGTGGTCGGGGACATCGCGGCCGAGCGCGGCCAGGAGCCCTTCGCGTGCCTGGTCGAGATCTGCGCGAAGGACGAACTGCGCACGGTCCTGTGGCCCATGCCGTCGGACAACGACCCGGACTCCTGGGCGCTGCGCGCCGAGACCTGGAACCACGAGGACGTCATGCTCGGCGGTTCGGACGCGGGCGCGCACCTGGACCGCATGTGCGGCGCCCCGTACACGACCCGGTTCCTCGGGGACTGTCTGCGCGGCCGGAGGCTGGTGGGCCTCGAGCAGGCGGTGAAGATGCTCACCGACGACCCGGCGCACCTCTTCGGCCTGCGCGGGCGGGGCCGGATCGCCGAGGGGTACCACGCGGACCTCGTCCTGTTCGACCCCGAGCGCATCGACGCCGGCACGGCCGCCCTCGTACACGACCTGCCCGGCGGGAGCCCGCGTCTGGACTCCCGGGCGAGCGGCGTGCACGCCGTGTGGGTCAACGGCGTCGAGGTGATCCGCCACGACGTGGTCACCGGCGCGGTGCCGGGGACGGTGCTGCGGTCGGGGCGGGACACCAGGACGGTGAGCACGAGGTGAGCGCGGGGGCGGCGTCGGAGCCGGGCGGCCCGCAGCGGCTCTTCGTCGACGGGGAGTGGGTCGCCCCCGACGGCGGGCACTACGAGGTGATCGACCCGGCGACCGAAGGCGTGGTGGGTCTCGCGCCCGAGGCGAGCCGGGACCAGGTGTGGCAGGCGGCAGCGGCGGCACGGGCGGCCTTCGCGAGCTGGTCGCGCACCGCGCCGCAGGAGCGGGCGGCCGTCCTCGACCGGGCGGCCGACGCGATCCAGCGTGACCTCGCCGCGCACGTCGACCTCGCGCGGGCCGAGACCGGCGCGACCACCGCGACCGCCCGCGGGATGCAGGTCGCGGTCGCGGTGGCGCGGCTGCGCCGGTACGCCCGCGGGGCCCTTGAACCCGTGGAGACGGGCCTCGCCCCGCAGGTCCATGAGGCGGGTCCGATGGGCGGGGCCGCCGTCCTCGGCGCCGTCGCCGTCCGCCGGCCCGTCGGCGTCGTCACCTGCGTCACCTCCTACAACAACCCGTGGGCCAACCCCGCGGGCAAGATCGCGCCCGCCCTTGCCATGGGCAACACCGTCGTCGTCAAGCCCGCGCCGCAGGACCCGCTGTCGGTGTACCGGACGGCGGCGGCCCTCGCGGAGGCGGGCGTGCCGCCCGGCGTCGTCAACGTCGTGTCGGGCCGCGGCGCCGACGTCGGCGCCGCGGCCGTCGACTCGCCCGACGTCGACATGGTGAGCTTCACCGGTTCGACGGCGGTCGGGCGGCGCATCGGCGAGGTCTGCGGGCGCGGCATGAAGCGCCAGCTCATGGAGTTGGGCGGGAAGGGGGCCGCGATCGTCTTCGCGGACGCGGACCTGGACGCGGCGGTGGCGGGCATCGGCACCACGTTCTCCTTCTACAGCGGCCAGATCTGCACCGCGCCGACACGCGTGCTCGTGCAACGGGCCGTGTACGAACCCCTGCTGGAGAAGCTGGCGCGCTACGCCGCCCGCCTGAAGGTGGGCGACCCCGGGGCGCGGGACACCGTCGTCGGCCCGGTGATCTCCGCGGCGCACCGCGAGCGCGTCGAGTCGTACGTGGAGCTCGGCCGTGCGGAAGGGGCGCGGGTGGTGACGGGCGGCGAGCGGCCCCCGGTGGCCACCGGCAAGGGGTTCTACGTCGCCCCCACCCTCCTGGCCGACTGCGCCCCCGGGATGCGGGTGGTCCGAGAGGAGATCTTCGGCCCGGTCGTGGTGGTCGTCCCCTTCGACGGCACCGGCGAAGCCGCCGAGGACACCGCTGTCGCGCTGGCCGACGACAGCGAGTACGGCCTGCTCAGCTACGTCTGGTCGGGCGACGCCGCCCGCGCCTTCCGGGTCGCGGGCAGGCTCCGCGCGGGTGGCGTCGGCGTGAACACCGTCGGCCGCAACATGGAGGCACCCTTCGGGGGGTTCAGGCAGAGCGGGGTGGGGCGCGACTGCGGGTCGTACGCCCTGAGCGCCTACAGCGAGGTGCAGGCGCTGGTGTGGGCGGGCTGAGCCCCGGTTCCCCGGTTCCCCAGGGGCGCGGGGAACTTCGCGGTGTGCCACGTAAAGGCCGCAGACGCGTCTGCGCGGTCCTCGGCAGGCGCGGCTGCGGCTTTTCCCGGGTTGCTCGCGCGGTTCCCCGCGCCCCTCAGGGGCGTCAGCGGCCCAGGAAGATGGGGTTGGTGAGGGCCTTCATGGGTCCGGGCACCCCCGCTGCCGTCGAGGGTGCGCGCACCTCGGCGCGGACGTACGCCGCGTACGAGGGCGTCGTACGCCACTCCGCGGTCGCCGTGCCCGACTCCGGTACGACCGGGCTGGTGAACAGCACGCCCTGGTCGGTGATGAAGCGGACGGTGGTGCCCGGCACGCCCTTGACGTCGAGGCGGACGGTCACCGGGGCGGTGGCGTCGACGCGCAGGCGCTCGCCGATGCCCGCGTGCCGCCCCTTGCCGCCGGACGCGGAGAAGGCCAGCTCGATCGACTTCGACTCGGCGAGGTAGGAGCGGCCCGACCGGATGCCGTCCAGGACGGCCTCGCGGGTCAGATCGTCGGCGAGGACGACGGTCTGCGGGCGGCCGACGGGGTCGGGATCGCGGTGGGCGTCGCTGTTGCCCATCGCGGGCGTCCAGCGGCGGCCCCCGCGGGCGGCGGCGACCAGCGCGTTGTCCCACTCGGAGATCGCCACCTCGTCCTCCGGCGAGAAGGCGCCGTTCCACACCTCCACCGCGTCCGCGGCGCCGAACCCGAACTTCCAGTTGCAGCCCACGCAGGTGGCGTGCGGATGGGCGGGCACGACCAGGCCGCCGGCGCGGTGGATGTGCCGGGCGTAGTGGCCGAAGCGGTTGTCGCGGGCACGGTAGCGCCAGTCGACGAACGTACCCGGGTCGGTGCCGACCGCGAGGACGTGGCCGTTGCGGGTGGTGACCTCCTCGCCGAGCAGCACGAGCAGGTCGTCACCCGCCGCCTGGGACCAGTGGGCGTGCGCGGAGTGCGTGTTGTGCTCGGAGGAGTTGATGAAGTCGAGGCCCGCGGCGCGGGCGAGGGCGGCCAGCTCCGCGGGGGTGCGGCGGCCGTCCGAGTACCAGCTGTGCAGATGGCAGTCGCCCCGGTACCAGGCCCGTCCGCGCCCCATGGCCCGCTCCGGCGGGTACACCGGCACCGGTGTGGCGCCCGGCGCGCCGTAGGTGAGGGTGATCGTCACCTCGTACGGCAGGCCCTGCGGGGCCACGGTGTAGGGGCCGAGCGCGATGTTCCAGGTCCCGGCGCGCACCGGGCCGGGGATGTACCCGGGTGTCGCCTCGTCGGCCCGGATGAAGAACTCCGTGCGCGCACCGCCGGACCAGCCGCGGAAGCCCTTGCCGCCGAGGGCCGTGCCGCGCTCGTCGAAGATGCCGATGTCCAGCGCGTTGCCGACGGTCCCCGCCGGTACGGGCGGCTTCTCGTAGGTGTACGCGACGTGCAGCTCCCGCACCCCGCGCGGGATCTCGACGGGCAGGTACACGAAGTCCGGGGCCCCGGTGGGCAGCGTCCCCCTGACCGTCCTCGTCTGCTTGCCGGTCCGCCGCTCATCGGCGCCCGCGCCACTGGCGAAGCTCACACTCCCCAACGTAAGGGCGGTCGCCGCCCCCGTCACGAGCAGCGCGCGTCTGTTCAGGTGGCGTTCGTCCTCGCACATGCTGCGGCTCCCCAGATCGGCGGGCCGTGACCCGGGGTTCCCGGGGCACGGGTGGTGCGGGCAACTCTGGTATTGAGCCGTGAACTCCCTTGCAAGGGAAGGGTATCGCCGGGTTTCCCCCGAGCGACGGGACGCCCCGCCCCCCAGGGGCGGGCAACCACAGAAATGCCGCAGACGCGTCTGCACGCTTGCTCGGCAGACGCGTCCGCGGCTTGTCGCGGGCTGAGCGCGCCGTTCCCCGCGCCCCTGACGGGGCCTTGTCCGCCGCCCCCTAGGGGCGCGGGGAACTGCGCGAGCAGCCACAGGAAGGCCGCAGACGCGTCTGCGTGCTTGCTTGGCAGTCGCGTCTGCGGCTTGTCGCGGGCTGAGCGCGCCGTTCCTCGCGCCCCTGGCGGGGCCTTGTCCGGCGCCCCCCTAGGGGCGCGGGGAACTGCGCGAGCAGCCACAGGAAGGCCGCAGACGCGTCTGCGTGCTTGCTTGGCAGTCGCGTCTGCGGCTTGTCGCGGGCTGAGCGCGCCGTTCCTCGCGCCCCTGGCGGGGCCTTGTCCGGCGCCCCCCTAGGGGCGCGGGGAACTGCGCGAGCAGCCACAGGAAGGCCGCAGACGCGTCTGCGTGGTGGCGCGGCAGTCGCGTCCGCGGCTTGTCGCGGGCTGAGCGCGCCGTTCCTCGCGCCCCTGACGGGGCCCTGACGGGGCGCCGTCTTCCGGCCACCGGGCCCGCGGGGCCGGGGGAGGGCGCTCGTATGCTCGGTGCATGACCACTCGCGAGCCTCAGGACCCCGGCCAGGCACAGGGCCGGGCGCAGGGCCGGGCACAGGACCAGGCGCAGGACCGGCCCACCGCCAACGCCATGCGGCGGGCGCTGAAACGGGCCAGGGACGGGGTCGCGCTCGACGTGGCGGAGGCCGCGGTGCTGCTCCAGGCGCGCGGCGACGACCTGGAGGACCTCGCGGCCTCGGCCGGACGGGTCCGGGACGCGGGACTCGCGGCCGAGGGACGCGCCGGCGTCATCACGTACTCGAAGAGCGTGTTCGTCCCGCTCACCCGGCTGTGCAGGGACAAGTGCCACTACTGCACCTTCGTGACCGTCCCCGGCAAACTGCGCCGCGCCGGCCACGGCATGTTCATGTCCCCGGACGAGGTCCTGGACATCGCCCGCCGCGGCGCCGAGCTCGGCTGCAAGGAAGCCCTCATCACCCTCGGCGACAAGCCGGAGGACCGCTGGCCGGAGGCCCGCGAGTGGCTGGACGCGCACGGGTACGACGACACGATCGCCTACGTACGGGCCATGGCCATCCGGATCCTGGAGGAGACCGGGCTGCTCCCGCACCTCAACCCGGGCGTCCTGACCTGGACCGACTTCCAGCGGCTCAAGCCGGTCGCGCCCAGCATGGGCATGATGCTGGAGACCACGGCCGAGCGGCTGTGGAGCGAGCCCGGCGGCCCCCACCACGGCTCGCCCGACAAGGAGCCCGCCGTCCGGCTGCGCGTCCTGGAGGACGCCGGGCGCTCCTCCGTGCCCTTCACCAGCGGCCTGCTCATCGGCATCGGCGAGACGTACGAGGAGCGGGCCGACGCGCTGTTCGCGCTGCGCCGCGTGGCGCGGTCCCACCACGGCATCCAGGAGCTGATCATCCAGAACTTCCGCGCCAAGCCGGACACGGCCATGCGCGGAATGCCGGACGCCGAGATCGACGACCTGGTGGCGACGGTCGCGGTCGCCCGGCTCATCATGGGCCCCGCAGGCTGCGTCCAGGCCCCGCCGAACCTCGTCGACGGCGAGTACGGGCGCCTGATCCGCGCCGGCATCGACGACTGGGGCGGCGTCTCACCCGTCACCATCGACCATGTGAACCCCGAGAAGCCCTGGCCGCAGATCGAGGAACTGGCCGAGCGGTCGGCGGCGGAGGGCTTCACGCTCCGCGAACGCCTCTGCGTGTACCCGGAGTTCGTGCGGCGCGGCGAGCCCTGGCTCGACCCGCGTGTCCTGCCGCACGTGCGGGCCCTCGCCGACCCCGACACGGGCCTCGCCGACCCCGAAGCCCCGGTGCGCGGCCTGCCCTGGCAGGAGCCCGACGAGGGGTACGTCGCCTCCTCCGGCCGCACCGACCTGCACCGCACCATCGACACCACGGGCCGCACCGCCGACCGGCGCGACGACTTCGACGAGGTGTACGGGGACTGGGAGGCGCTGCGCGAGCAGGCCGCGCCCGGCATGGTGCCGTCCCGCATCGACGGCGACGTGCGCGCGGCGCTCGCCACGGCCGCCGACGATCCGACCCGCCTCACCGACGCGGAGGCCCTGGCGCTCCTGCACGCCGACGGGCCCGCCCTCGACGCGCTCTGCTCCGTCGCCGACGCCGTCCGCAAGTCCGCGGTCGGCGACGACGTCACGTACATCGTCACCCGCAACATCAACTTCACCAACGTCTGCTACACCGGCTGCCGCTTCTGCGCCTTCGCCCAGCGCCGCACCGACGCCGACGCCTACACCCTGTCCCTCTCGCAGGTCGCCGACCGCGCCGAGCAGGCGTGGGACGTCGGCGCGGTCGAGGTGTGCATGCAGGGCGGCATCCACCCCGACCTGCCCGGCACCGCCTACTTCGACATCGCCCGGGCGGTGAAGGAGCGCGTGCCCGGCATGCACGTGCACGCCTTCTCGCCTATGGAGGTCGTCAACGGCGCCACCCGCACCGGCCTGTCGATCCGCGAGTGGCTCCAGCGCGCCAAGGAGTCGGGCCTCGACTCCATCCCCGGCACGGCCGCCGAGATCCTCGACGACGAGGTCCGCTGGGTCCTCACCAAGGGCAAGCTCCCCGCCGCCACCTGGATCGAGGTCGTGCGGACGGCCCACGACCTCGGCCTCAGGTCCTCCTCCACGATGATGTACGGGCACGTGGACCAGCCCCGCCACTGGCTCGGCCACCTGCGCACACTGGCGGCCGTACAGCAGGAGACCGGCGGTTTCACCGAGTTCGTGACGCTGCCGTTCATCCACACCAACGCCCCGGTGTACCTGGCCGGCATCGCCCGCCCGGGCCCGACCACCCGCGACAACCGCGCCGTGACCGCCATGGCCCGGCTCCTCCTGCACCCCCACATCCCCCACATCCAGACCAGCTGGGTCAAGCTCGGCACGGAGGGCGCCGCGGAGATGCTGCGCTCCGGCGCGAACGACCTCGGCGGCACCCTGATGGAGGAGACGATCTCCCGGATGGCGGGCTCCAGTTACGGCTCGTACCGCTCCGTCAAGGACCTGACCGCCATCGCCGACGCGGCGGGCCGCCCGTCGCGGCCGCGCACGACGCTGTACGGCGAGGTGCCTCAGGAGCGGCAGCGGGCGGCCGCCGCCTCCGACGGCCACCTGCCGGAACTCCTTCCGGTCCTGGACGCGTAGGCCCGTACCGGCGGGCGGAAGGAGCCAGGCATGGCGTGGGCGCGGGAGCCGGGGCGGCCGTCGATGCAGGAGCTGATCCGGCGCCGCGGGCGCTCCGGCTTCGTGGGCAGGCAGCACGAACTGCGGGTCTTCGGGGAGAACTTCGACGTGCCGCCGGAGGACGACCGGCACCGCTTCCTGTTCTGCGTGCACGGCCCCGCGGGCGTGGGCAAGACGTCCCTGCTCCGCGAGTTCGGCCGGCTCGCGCGTGACCGCGGCGCCCTGGTCGCCCGCGCCGACGAGGCGGCGGACTCCCTGCCGCGGGTGCTCACGGAGGTCGCCGCGCAGTTCGCGCGGCAGGAGCGGCGCCTGAAGACCCTGGAGCGGGCGCTCGCCGCGTACCGGCAGCGGGCGCGGGAGGCGGCGGCCGCACCGCCCCCCGACCCCGGCGCGCCGGGACCTTCGTCGGCCGGAGCCCGGTTCGCCGCCAGGGCGGGCGTCGTCGGCCTCGGCATGGTGCCGGTGGTCGGCCCGTTCGCGGCGGCGGCGGTGGACCCGGAGCGGCTGGAGCGCGGCGCCGACGGCCTGCGGGAGAGGTTCGGGAACCGGCTGCGCGGCGGCGCCGGGGACGAGGAGCCCGAGGGCGCAGGTGCCGGGCCCGGGCCCCTCCTGGAACCGGAGCGCACCCTCACGCCCGCCCTCACCACGGACCTGGCGTCGGCGGCGGACACCGCCCCCTGGCTCGTCCTGTGCTTCGACACCTACGAACGGACGGCGCCGTTCCTCGACCGCTGGCTGCGCGACCTGATGACCACCGACCGGTACGGCGAACTCCCCGCGAACACCGTCGTGGTCCTGTCGGGCCAGCGCCCCCTCGACCCCCAGCTCTGGCCGGACTTCGGCGACTTCGCCCGCGACCTGCCGCTGTCCCCGTTCACCGAGGACGAGGCGCGCGGGCTGCTCGCCGCCAAGGGAGTCACCGCGGAACCCGTGGTCGCGGAGGTCCTCAGGCTGTCCGGACGGCTGCCCGTCCTGGTCTCGACCCTGGCCGAACCCGGAGCGCGCGTCCCGGCCGACGTGCACGACCCGAGCGCGGGCGCCGTCGAGCGGTTCCTGCGCTGGGAACCGGACCCGGTACGGCGGGCGGCGGCCCTGGACTGCGCGCTGCCCCGCCGCCTGGACGAGGAGGTGGTGGGGGCGGCTACCGGGATCGATGCCGGTGCCGGAGACGACGCCGCGTCCGGTGCCGGTGCCGACGCCGCGTCCGGGGCCGGGAACGGGCCGGGCGCCGCCGCGGAGGCCTACGCCTGGCTGCGCACCCTCCCCTTCGTCACCGACCGCGGCGAGGGCGGCGCCCGCTACCACGACGTCGTCCGCGCCCCCATGCTCCGCCTGCGCCGCACCACCGCCCCGCAGAAGTGGACCGCGGGCCACACCCGCCTCGCCGCGGCGTTCGCGGCCAGACGGCGGGCGTGCGAACGGGAGGAGGGCGCCGGGCAGGGCGGCCGCGGGGCAACGGGCCGCGGATGGGCGGCCGGCCGGCCGTGGAGCGGCGCCGCGTGGCGGGCCCTGCGCGCCGAGGAGCTGTACCACGAGCTGTGCGCGCACCCCGGCTCCGCGCTCGCCGGGGCGCTGCGGGAGGGCGCCGACGCCTGCCACGCGCAGACCCGGTACGAGGCGGTGGCCCGCGTGTGGGCGCGGGTCCTGGTGGACGCGGGTGAGGACACCGGGGACGAACGGCTGCGGCGCTGGGGCGAACGGTGCCTGACGGCGCTCGCCGACGAACGCCTCGGCCCGGCCCGCGTCGTCGACCTGCTCCTGGCCCGCGGCGGTCTCGACGACGAGGGCCGCGTGGCCGCGTACAACGCGCGCGGCTGGTGCCACTTCGGCGCGGGCCTGCCGGAGCGGGCCATCGACGACCACACGCGCGCGATCGAGCTCGACCCCGACGACCCGTGGGGACACCACGGCCTCGCCGTCACCCTGCGGGCACGCGGCGGCCCCGGTGACCACGCGGCGGCCCTGCGGCACATCGACCGGTGCGGGGAACTGCTGCCCGGCGCGGCCCTGGTGGCCCGCGAGCGCGGCGAGACCTACCGCAGGGCGGGGCGCCACGAGGAAGCCCTCGCCGAACTCGACCGGGCCCACGACCTCGGCCCGGACGAGCCGTTGACGCTGGGCAGCCGCGCCCAGGTGAAGCACGTCCTCGGCCGCCCGCAGGACGCCCTGGCCGACTTCGACCAGGCCCTTGCCCTCTGGCCCGACTACACCTGGGCCCTCGTGCGCCGCGCCCACGTCCACTCGGTGCTCGGCGACACCCGGGCCGCCCTGGCCGACCTCGACCGGGCGGAGCGCCTCACCCCGGAGGAGTCCCGCGTCGCCGGAGAACGAGGCGACGTCCTGCGCTTCGCGGGCCGCCACGAGGAGGCACTCGCCGCATACGACCGCGCCCTTTCCCTCGACCCCGGCTACACCTGGGCCTTCGGCAGCCGCGCCCTGGCCCACGAGGCCCTCGGCAACACCGGCCCGGCCCTGGCCGACCTGGAGAGGGCCCTGGAACTGGACCCGGGCTACGACTGGGCGCGGGAACAACTCGACCGGCTGCGGGAGCCGCCGGGCCCGCCCCGCGCGGGGGACCAGCAGCAGCAAATGCCGCCGTAAGGGCACCTCCGTACAAATAACTTGTGCCCTGAACCCACCGTTCCCGTTCGATTACAGTGCTGCGGTGTCGGACGCCGGGGCGCGAGAAAGGGGGTTCGGTGAGCACTGGAGCAGCCACCGGGGTGTGGGGCCGCACCGAGCAGCAGGACTTCCGCAGCCGGGTGCGCGGCGCGCTGCTCGGGGCCGCCGTCGGCGACGCGCTCGGGGCGCCGGTCGACGGTCTCTCCCTCGACGCGATCCGCGAGGCCCACGGCAGCGAGGGCCTCACCGAACTCGTCGCCGCGCACGGGCGGCGCGGCGCGGTGACCGCCGCGACCCAGCTGATGCTGTTCAGCGTCGACGGGCTGATACGCGCCCAGGTGCGCCGCGACACCGGCGCCTGGCACCCGCCCACCGACCTGCACCGCGCCTACCGCCGCTGGGCGGCGACCCAGCGCGACTGGGGCCCCGACGAGCGCCGCGCGGAGGACGGCTGGCTGGCCCGCGAGGAGTGGCTGTACGCGCGCCGCACGCCCTCCCGCGCCTGCCTCACCGGACTCGCCGACGACCGCATGGGCACCCTCGACGTACCGAAGAACCCCGGTGAGCAGGGCCCGGAGGCCGCCACCAGGGCGGCGCCCATCGGGCTGCTCGTCGGCTGGGAGCCGCAGCTGGTGCTCCAGCTCGCCGTCGAGTGCGCCGTGCAGACGCACGGGCACCCCACCGCCTTCCTCACCGCGGGCGCGCACGCCGTCCTCGTGCACGGCCTCGCCCGCGGCGAGTCCCTGGACGGCGCCGTCCAGCGCACCCTCGCCCTGCTCGCCGCACGTCCGGGCCACCAGCCCGTGACCGACGGGCTGCGGCACGCACTCGGCGCCGTACGGCAGGGCATGCCCACCGCGTCGCGCGTCACCGAACTCGTCGGCGACGGCGGCGCGGTCGGCGCGCTCGCCGCCGCCGTGTACTGCGCCCTCGTGGGCGAGGACATCCGGCACGGGCTGCGGCTGGCCGTCAACCACGGCGGCTCGTCGGTCGCGTCGGGCGCCCTGTGCGGCGCCCTCCTCGGCGCCCTGCACGGCGAGACCGCGCTCCCCCCGGGCTGGCTCACCGAGCTGGAGGGGCGCGCCACCGTCCTGGAACTCGCCGACGACTTCGCCATGGAGATGACACAGGGCCCGGCGCTCCACAGCCCGGCGGGGGCGGCACCCGGGTGGCTGGCGCGGTATCCACGGGCCTGAGGGGTGCCCGTTCCGTTCCGGGGCCAGGGGGGCTCACACCTGGGAGTCCGCCAGGAGCTCCAGCGCCCGCGCCTTCTCCTCGGCGCTCGCCTCCTGGGCGTTGCCCGCGTCGAACGGCGGCCGCGGGTCGTACTCGACGGCCAGTTGGACCGCCCGCGCCGTCTCCTCGTCGGTGAGCAGCGCCGCCAGGTACAGGGCCATGTCGATGCCCGCCGAGACGCCCGCGCCGGTGAGGAACTTGCCGGAGCGCACATACCGTTCCGGTACGTAGGTCACGTCGAAGTTCTGCTCCAGGTACGGGGCCGACGCCCAGTACGTCGTCGCGCGGCGCCCGTCGAGCAGCCCGGCCGCGGCGAGGACCAGCGAGCCCGTGCACACGGACGTGGTGAAGCGGGTGTGGCGGTCGGTCTCGCGGATCCACCGCAGCAGGCGCCTGTTCTCCATCGCGCCGATCGTCCCGCGGTTGCCCGCGCCGGGGACGAGGAGCACGTCGAGGCGGCCCGCGTCGTCGAGGGCGCGCTCCGCGACGACGGCCACGTCACCGGTGTCCGTCCGCACGGGGCCGCGCCGCTCGGCGAGCATCGTGACGCTCGCGCCGGGCAGCCGGGACAGGACTTCGGCGGGGCCCGTGGGGTCGAGCAGGCTGTAGCCGTCGTACAGGAGGATGCCGATACGGGGGCCGTGGCTGCCGCCGGGCTTCCCGGTGGCGTACGGGTACGGGGACGCGGTGGCCGTGGGGGCCCCGGCGAGGCCCGCGGTGGCGAGGGCCGCGGTGGCGGCGGTGGCCGTGGTGCCGCGGAGGAGGGCGCGGCGGCCCGGGTCTGTGTCCGTCATGGCACGGGAGTCTGTCGGCCCAGCGGCGCCCGTGGCCGGGGCATGTCCGGCATCCTGCGAATCCTGTCCCCGCCCGCGCCATAGTGGTCGAGGAACGCCTGCCGCAGCGTCTGCGCGGACCCGAAGCCGCAGCGGCGTGCGACGGCCGCGAGCGACAGGGCACTGGAGCGCACCAGGTGGGCGGCGGCCTCGGTGCGGGCGGCGCGCACCGCGCGGGCCGGGGTGGTGCCGAGGTGGGTGGTGAACAGGCGGGTCAGGTGCCGGGTGCTGACGCCCGCGCGGGCGGCGAGGGCGGCGGGGGTCAGGTCGTCGGAGAGGTGCGCGGCGATGTGTCCCGCGAGGTCGCGGACCAGGCGGTCGCCCGGTGGGGGCGCCGCCAGGAACATGCTGATCTGGGCCTGGTCGGCGGGGCGGTGGAGGTAGGAGACCAGTTCGCGGGCCACCGCGCGGGCCAGGGTCGGGCCGTGGTCGTCCTCGATGAGGGACAGGGTGAGGTCCAGGGCGCTGGTGACGCCCGCGGAGGTGTAGACGTTGCCGTCGCGTACGTACAGGGGGGCGGTGTCGACGGCCACCGCCGGGTGGCGGGCGGCGAGGTCCTCGCCGTACCCCCAGTGCGTGGTGGCGCGGCGGTGGTCCAGGAGGCCCGCGGCGGCCAGGACGTAGGCGCCGGTGCAGACGGAGGCGACGCGGCGGCTGTGGTCCGCGAGGCGGCGGACCTGGGTGACCAGGCGGGGGTCGGCCGCGGCCGCCTCGTAGCCGGTGCCGCCGGCCACGAGGAGGGTGTCCAGGGGTCCCTTGACCGTCTCCAGGCGTTGCCCGGCGGCCAGGGTGATGCCGGCCGATGTGCGGGCCGGGCGGTGGGCCACGGTGGCCAGTTCTATGCGGTACGGGGGGTTCGCGCCGTAGCGGTTGGCTATGTCCAGGGCGCCGCTCGGGCAGGCGATGTCGAGGATCTGGGCGTCGTCGTACGCCACCATCAGTACGCGTCTCGCGGTCTGCATGCCCCCATGCTCCGCCGCCCCCCGCGGGGGAGTTCAGGCGGCCGGTCCGGGGGGCGCGGGTTCGGCCCGCGGGGGCACGGCGGCGGCGGAGTGCACGTCGCCGTCGTCGTCCCCGTCGGTGTTGATGCGTTCGATCAGGGCGTCCCGCTCCGGAGTGTCCTCCGGCTTGAGCCGGCCGACGACGACGTAGAGGAGGAGCGAGACGGCGAGGGGGACCGACACCTGGTACTGGAGCGGTACGCCGCCGTCGACGTTCCAGTGGACGGGGTAGTTGACCAGCCAGAAGGCGAGCAGCCCGACGCCCCAGCTGGTGAGCGCCGCCGTGGGCCCCGAGCGGCGGAACTGCCGCAGCAGGCCCAGCATCATCGGGATGGCGATGGGGCCCATGAGTCCGGCGACCCACTTGATGACGACGGTGATGATGTCCTTGAGGGCGGGGGAGTCGACCTGCGTGGCCACCGCCATGGACAGGCCGAGGAAGACGACGGTCGTGAGCCGCGCGGCGACGAGCCCGGACCGGTCGTTCCAGGCGCGTGCCCTCCGGGAGAGCACCGGTGCCACGTCCCGGGTGAAGACGGCGGCGATGGCGTTGGCGTCGGACGAGCACATGGCCATGGTGTGGGAGAAGAAGCCGACGACGACCAGGCCGAGGAGTCCGTGGGGCAGGAGTTGTTCCGTCATCAGGGCGTAGGAGTCCGAGCCGTCGGGCTTCTTCGCGTCGACGAGCAGCGGCGACATCCACATGGGGAAGAAGAGGACGAGCGGCCACACCAGCCACAGGGCCGCGGACAGCCTCGCGGACCGGGATGCCTCGCGGGCGTCGGCCGTGGCCATGTAGCGCTGGGCCTGGTTGAGCATGCCGCCGTTGTACTCGAAGAGCTTGATGAAGAGGAACGCCAGCAGGAACACCGTGCCGTAGGGCCCGACCAGCGGCTTCGCGTGGCCGTCGAGCTCGGGCCGGTCCCAGACGCCGAAGAAGCCGCCGTAGTCCCCGAGTTCCACCACGACCGCGACGAACATGGCGACCCCGGCCAGGAGCTGGATGACGAACTGGCCGAGTTCGGTGAGCGCGTCGGCCCACAGTCCGCCGATGGTGCAGTAGATCGCCGTGACGACGCCGGTGACGAGGATGCCCTGGTTCAGTGAGACGCCGGTGAACACGGAGAGCAGGGTCGCGATGGCGGCCCACTTCGCGCCCACGTCCACGATCTTCAGGAGCATGCCGGACCAGGCGAGCGCCTGCTGGGTGGGGAGGTTGTAGCGGTTCTTCAGGTATTCCAGGGGCGAGGCGACGTGCAGGCGCGAGCGCAGCCGGTTGATGCGCGGCGCGAACAGGCGGGCCCCGATGGCGATGCCGAGCGCGATGGGGAACGACCAGGTGATGAACGACGTGACGCCGTAGGTGTAGGCGATGCCGGCGTAGCCGGTGAACATCACCGCGCTGTAGCCCGACATGTGGTGCGAGATGCCGGACAGCCACCAGGGCATCTTCCCGCCCGCGGTGAAGAAGTCGCTGACGTTGTCCACCCGCTTGTGGGACCAGACGCCGATCGCGACCATCACGCCGAAGTACGCGATGAGCACGGCCCAGTCGAGACCGTTCATTGCCCCTCCAAGGGGTCCGCCCTGTGAACTCGGTCAACTCCGCTGAAAAGGCGCCCACTTCGCCCGTACGGCGCAGTCACGGCCGCGAAGTGCCCGCTCATCGTGGATTCGGGGGCCCGACACGGACAACCGCCCGCATGGTCAAGAGGAAGTAAAATCGTTCGAGTTGGCGACCTTGGTTCACGTATGTGATTAGGGGAGGAGTGGCGAAAGCCCTCCGGAAGGCGGTCGGCCACCGCCCCCCGGAGGGCCCGGTCAGCGCATCAGCTCCCCCGCGTTCACCAGGAGCGACTGGCCCGTGATGGCCCGCGCCCTGTCGGACGCCAGGAACACGCACGCGTCCGCGACGTCGCCGTCCGTCGCCAGGTCCGGCAGCGCCATCCGCTCGGCGAGCCGCCGCTTCACCTCCGCCTCCGGTACGCCCTCGGTGCCCGCCGTGAACTTCACGTACGCCTCCACGGGCGGCCCCCACATCCACCCGGGCTGGACCGTGTTCACGCGGATCCGGTGCGGGCCGAGTTCGCGCGCCAGCGAGTACATCGCCGACACCAGCGCGCCCTTGGACGCCGCGTACGCCGCCTGCCGCACCTGCGACGGCGCGGCCACCGACGACTGCGTACCGATGAGCACCACCGAGCCGCCGTGCTTCTTCAGGTCCGGCAGGCACGCCCGGGTCATGCGCAGCGAGCCGAGCAGGTTCACGTCGAGGACGCCGCTCCAGGTGGTGAAGTCCGCTTCCTCCAGGCCGCCGAAGTGGCTGTCCCGGGCGGCGACCTGGACCAGTGCGTCGATCCGCCCGAAGCGCTCGACGGCCAGCGCGGCGAGGGCCCGGCACTGGTCCTCGTCGGTGATGTCCGTGACCCGGTACGCGACCCGCCCGCCGTCCGCGCCGACGGCGGCGGCGGTCCTTGCGAGGTTCTCCTCGGTGCGCGCGCCGAGCACGGCGCACCCCCCGTCCCGTACGACGGCGGCGGCGACCTCGTGGCCGAGACCCGCACCCACCCCCGAGACGACGACGGTCTTGCCGGTGAGCAGTGACACGATTCCTCCGGCTCGCTCTCTGGCGCATGGTCTGACGGAGCGTCAGAGTAAGGACGGCCGGGGACGGAAGGAAGAGGCGGAGAGGGGTGCGTGCGCCATGGGCGAGCGGGGCGGCGGGAGCGGCACGGACGGGGGGACGCGCGGTGACGTGTACGGCGAGCTGGCCGCCGTCGGGCCCTACGGGGTGCGCCCGGGGCATGCGCTGATCACCCTGGTCGAGCCGCACCCCGGCCAGGAGTACGCCTACAACCGCTGGTACGAGGACGACCACTACTACGCGGGCGCGATGGCGATGCCCTGGATGTACGCCGGGCGCCGCTGGGTGGCGACCCGGGACCTCCAGCTCCTGCGCCACCCCGAGGAGTCGGCGGTCGCGCGGCCCGTGACGGCAGGCTGCTACCTCTCCACGTACTGGATCACCGAGGGGCGCTACACCGACCACATGAGGTGGACCGTCGGCATCAACAAGCGGCTGAACCGCGACAGCCGCGTCCACCGGGCCCGCACCCATGTCTTCACCGCGTTCCAGGACCACGAGGCGACCGTGTACCGGGACGGCGCCGCGGGCCCCCGCGACTTCCACGCCCTGGACCACCCCTACCGGGGGCTCGTCCTCGAGGTCGTCGACGCCGGGGGGCCCGGGCGGCGCGCGGAGCTCCTGGAGTGGCTGGTGGCGCGGCGGCTGCCCAAGGCCCTCGCGGGGTCACCGGCGGCGATGGTGCTGGTCTTCCGGCCGACGCCGCTGCCGGGGGACCGGATGACCTATGTGCCCCAGGTCGAGGGCGTCGACACCCGGCTGACCCTGCTGTGGTTCCTGGAGTGCGATCCGCGGGACTGCTGGCCGGAGCGCTTCGCCCCCGCCGCGGGGGCCTTGGCGGAGCCGGTGGCCGCCTCGGGCCTCGGACGGGTGGAACTGGTCGCGCCCTTCGTCCCGACGGTCCCGGGCACGGACCGGTACGTGGACCAGCTGCGCTGACGCGGCTGACGGGCCCCGCCGGGGCAAGGCCGAGCCCCCTCGGCCAGGACGGCGGACCAGTCGAGAGGGCTCATGCGATGGTGCGTCGCAGCGGTGTCACGGCGCTGCGTGGTGCTTATGCGGTGGTGTCGGTCGGTAGTGGCACGTATCACCCGCGGTCGTGGGCCCCGCCGCGGACCTCGGCCACGAAGGCGTTCCAGGACGAGGCCGGGAAGGCGATGACCGGGCCGTCGCAGACCTTCGAGTCCCGCACGGAAATCGCCTGCGTCACCGGCGACTTGACCTCGACGCAAGCGCCGTTGCCGGTGGAGTAGGAAGACTTGGTCCACGCGTGCGAGGCACCCTGCTGAATAGCCATGTTCGCTCCGTTTTACCCAGTTGGTGAATTGCTGTGACCGCTTGTCGCGGCCCTCGCCAACGTGCTTGCTGTTGGCGTGAATGACGCTACTCGCCAACATCGATCGGCGGATGGGTCGTTCACTCAACCGGATGGCATATTCCAGGAGGGTCTTCCGCCGCACTATGGCCAAGGTGTACTGTGCGGCATTTTTTCGGCCCCGGGCTTCGAGGGGTCGATGTGGACACCGGGGGCACCGGGTGTCAGCGGGCGTAGTCCTTGGCGATGTCCGCGATCAGCTGACGGGACTGCTCCACATTCAGCGCCTGCGCCCGCAGGTGCTCGTACATGACGCTGTACTGCTGGACGTCGTTCGCCTTTTCCAGATAGAGGTCGCTGGTGACGCCCTCGATATAGACCACGCTGGAATCCGACGCGTCCGGGAACTCCAGGATCGCGTACTGCCCGTTCAGTCCCGGGTGCGCACCCATCTCGAACGGGATCACCTGCACCGTCACATGGGGCAGCTGCGACTGTTCCACGAGGTGTTCCAGTTGCTCGCGCATCAGCGCGCGGGTGCCGACGACGCGGCGCAGCGCGGATTCGTCCAGGACGGTCCACAGGCGCAGCGGGTTCTCCGGCGCCGCGACGCGCTCCTGGCGGCGCATCCGGACCTGCACCCGTTTCTCGATGTCTGTCGGTGTTGTCTCCGGCAGCGCGCCGGTGATCAGGGCTTCCGCGTACGGACGGGTCTGGAGCAGGCCGGGGACGACCTGCGGGTCGTACACCCGCAAGGAGGCGGCGTCCGTCTCCAGGCCGATGTACACGCTGTACGGGATGTCGCCGAAGGAGTGCCACCAGCCCTGCTGGCGCGAGTCCTTGGCCATCTGCATCAACGAGTCGACGATGCGGTGGTCCTCGACCTCGTACACCCCGCAGAGGTCGCGGACGTCGCGCTGGCTGATGGAACGGCGGCCGTTCTCCAGGCGGCTGATCTTCGACTGCGAGACGAGCAGTCGCTCCGCCACCTCCTCCGCCGTCATGCCTTTCAGCTCGCGCAGCCGGCGCAGCTCCTGTCCGAGCCGGCGTCGCCTGACAGTGGGATTGACATTGGACGCCACGGGACGTGCACCTCCGGCACTATGCCTCTATTTTGCGTGTCTGCTGCCATGCAGAGTGCCACCACGGGTCAACTCGGCGCTGGGAAACAGCAGAACAGCAGAACAGCGGCAGGTGCGGGTGCCGGTGCGGCGGTCGCGGCGGGCGCTCGCGCGACGCCCGTGCCGGGTGCGGCGGTTGCGGACGCGCGGGCCGGGCGCCGGTGCCCTTCCATGGACATCCGGCGCCCCGCCCGCGCGCACCAGCGGCTCCCGAACCGGGTCCGGGGACTTCGGTGAGCGCGCACTGCTCGGTACTGGGTACTGGGTACTGCGTACTCGGCGGTCGTCGCTCAGTGGGCGACCGCGCGGGCCATGGCTCCCGCACCCCGGTGCGGCTGCATCGGTACCCTGCCGGGTTCCGGTACGGCCCGTGCCGTCTGTGCGGGCTGCCGCCCGCCCTGCCCCGCGGTCGCGGGACTGCGGCGCGGCTGCGCCGCCACCCCGTTCTGGACGTCCATCACGGCGTGCGCCACGAGGCCGCCCATCGGGTCGTGCCTGATCAGGTCCCGCAGCCGGGAACGGGACGAGCGGCCCTCGTTGCCCGGATACAGGTGCTTGCCGAGTCCGACCGCGTGGGCCAGCGCGGCGAGCGCCGCGGTCCGCGGGTCCGGTGGTACACCGGTGCGGATCGCCGAATCGAGCCGGGACCTGATGTCCCTGCTGATCGCCGTGTCCGTCGCTTGGTAGCGAGTCGTCGGCAGCACTCCGCACATCTGGCCCGCCACGGCATGCACCATGCCGCACCGCTCCAGATGCGAGAGGTAAATCTGGCGCAGCCCCAGCCGGGGCCCGCCGATCCAGTGGACCGCCCGTACCGGGCTGCCGCGCCTGCGCAGCAGTTCCAGTGCGGAGTCCAGAGTCGGATCTCCGGTCGGCCGTGGCATCACCACGGCGATACGATCCCCGTCAGGGGCTATCCGTCCGGCCAGCGCCAGCTCCACTAGCTGTGCTCCGGCCAGACCGAGGTCGAGCGACTGCGGCTGCGCTGTGGTACCCGTGGCCGGGTCCAGAGCGAGCAGCAGAAGCTCCTCCGGAATTGTTCTGCGGCTCCTGCCCATCCATGCCTCCCCGCGTGGATGAATGACAGGGTGACCCCTCTCACATTGGTCTGTCGAGAGCGCGTGGGCGGTACGTACGGGAACCAGTAGGTATGTCGTTCTCGTCTACCACGGGGGTTAAGCCCTCACACAGGACACTGGTACACGGTTCGGACAGTGGGTCCGGACGGTGGTTTTGCGTGGTAAGTGCGGCGAGTACGGCGAACGAGGAGGCATCGGTGGCGGGCGAGTTCCCCGACAGGTCGAAGACGGTTTCTGGCGGGGGCGCCTCGGACGGTGCGGGCGACGCTGCTCCGGCGTCCGACGCGTCGGCCGATGCGGCGTCCGGCTCCGCGCCGGGCGACGTCAATGGAGACGCACGACTGCGCGCTGCGGTTGCCGCGTGGGTCGCGACCGGCGACGACTCCTCCGCGGAGGGCGGGGCCGAGGGGTCCGGTGCCCCGGGGTCCGACGCGGGCGGGGCCGAGGGGGAAGGTTCCTCCACCGCCGCCGGGGGTGGGGGCGCCGACGCCGCGGGTGCCTCCGGCGGTGAATCGGGGGGTGCGGTGGGTGCCTCCCGTGGTGGCTCGGGCCGTGCGGCGGGTGTCTCCGGTGGTGACTCAGGCCGTGCTGGGGGTGCCTCAAGCCGTGACTCGGACCGTGCTGCGGGTGCCTCCGGCGGTGATCCCGGCCGTGCTGCCGATGCCGCCGGTGGTGACTCGGGGCATGCTGCGGAGGGTTCGGGTGATGGCTCCGGCCATGTTGCGGATGCCTCCCGTGATGGTTCCGGCCGTGCGGCGGACGGCTCCCGGGGTGGTTCGGGCCGTGCCGCGGATGCCTCCGGTGACGAGGTGACCGGGAGCGGTGACTCCCGCCCGGGTGGCGGGGGCGCGGTCTCGGGGTCCGCCGTCGACATGGCCACCGCCGTGTTCACGGCCGCGCGGCCCGCCGCGAAGGCGGGCGCCTCGGATGCCGGGGACGAGTCCGGTGCCGTCGACGACGCCGACTCCGCCGACGCTGACGCTGACGCCGAGGACGGTGCCGACGCCGAGGACGGTGCCGACACCGACACCGACACCGAAGACGGTGCCAAGACCGGCGGCGGTGCGGCCCAGGCCAAGGACTCCCGGACCGACCGGGACACCGCCGTGTTCAACACCGGCCGCAAGGGCGCGAATGGTGCCTCAGGTGGGCCGAAGACGCCGTCCTGGGCCGCCGCCGCGAAGCCGGACGCCGACGCCGACGCCGAGTCGACGGAGTCCGACGCCGAGCCCGAGTCGAAGGCCGGACCTGCGAAGTCCGACGCCCAGCCCGAGCCGAACGCCGGACCCGTGAAGTCCGACGCCGAGCCCGACGCCGGGGCTGAGCCCAAGGGTGACTCCGGGGCCAAGGCCGGGGCTGGGCCCAAGGGCGACTCCGGGGCCGAGGCCGAGGCTGGGCCCAAGGGTGACTCCGGAGCCGAGGCCGGGACCAAGGTCGGCGGTGTGAAGGCCGAGTCCCGCTCCGCGGGGGGTCGTCCGGTCGATCAGGCCACCGCGGTTTTCAAGGCCCCCCGGCCCGCCCCCTCGGGCGTGGACCAGCCCACCACGACGCTCAAGCTCGGTGACGTACCCGAGCCGGACGAGCCCGCCGAGGACAGGAAGAAGCCCGGGGGCAAGCCGGAGGCCGAGTCGGAGTCCGAGCGGACCAGCAAGTTCGTCGCGCTCAAGCCGCTCGACGACTCCCGCACCAGGTCCCTGACGAAGCCGGGCGCCAAGCCCTCCGCGGGCGCCACCGCCCCGCCCGCTCAGACGGGGGCCGCGCGGACCGGCTCCCCCCAGGCGCCCGCGCCAGAAGCCTCCCCGGAGGCCACCCGGCAGCAGCCCCTGCCTCCGAAGCCCCCGATCGACCTGCTCGCCGAGCTGACCAACACGCCGCCGCCCCCGGAGACCCCGGTACGTACCCTCGTACGCCGGTTCAAGATCTGGACGCCGCTCGTGCTGCTGCTCGTCGTGGTGTTCGCAGTCGCACAGGCGGTGCGTCCCCTTCCCGAGCCGAAGCTGGCGTTGACGAGTGCGTCCTCGTACGCGTTCGAGGGCGGGAAGCCGTCGATCCCGTGGCCCGACAAGGGCCAGGCGGCCATGGATGTGGACGGCATCGGCTCCTTTGGCACGGCGGGTGAGCAGAAGCCCGTACCGATCGCCAGCATCGCCAAGGTGATGACGACGTATCTGATCCTGCGCGACCACCCGATCAAGAAGGGTGAGAACGGCCAAACGCTCGTCGTCGACGCCAAGGCGCAGCGGCACTACGAGAAGGGCAAGCCGGAGAACGAGTCCGTGGTCAAGGTGACCAAGGGCCAGAAGATCACCCAGTACGAGGCCCTCCAGGCCGTGATGCTGCCGTCGGCCAACAACGTGGCCCGGATGCTCGCGCGCTGGGACAGCAACGGTTCCGAGGACGAGTTCGTCGCCAAGATGAACAAGACCGCCAAGGAAATCGGCATGAGGAACACGCACTACACGGACCCGAGCGGCCTGGACAAGACCACCGTCTCGACCGCCGAGGACCTGGTGAAGCTCGGCCGCGTCGCCATGGAGAACCCGGTCTTCAAGGAGATCGCCGGACAGCGCAACTACAAGGACCTCAACGGGGACCGGCAGGACAACTACTTCGGTCTCGTCCCGACCGTCGCCGTCGGCATCAAGACCGGCACCACCACCGCCGCGGGCGGCAACATCCTCTTCGCCGCGGAGGAGAGGGTCGGCGGCAAGACCCACGTGATCATCGGTGCGGCGCTGGCCCAGTTCGGCTCGGGGGGCGTGGCCAACATCGACAAGGTCACCGGCGTCACCAAGGACCTGATCGCGGCCGGTCAGGACGCCCTGAAGGCCCAGACCGTGGTGAAGAAGGGCCAGGTCGTCGGCGAGGTGGACGACGGCCTCGGCGGCACCACGCCGGTCGTCGCCACCAGGGACGTCACCGCCGTAGGCTGGCCCGGGCTGACCTCGAAGGTCGAGATCGACGACGCGGGCAAGAGCCTGCCGCACTCCGCGAAGGCGGGCACCGTCGTCGGCAGGCTCACCGTCGGCGACGGCACGACCAGCGGGGCGATCAAGGTTCCGGTGGCCCTCCAGAAGGACCTCTCCGAGCCGGGCTTCGGCGCGAAGCTGACCCGGGTCGGCTGACGGTACGGCGGCGCGCGGCCCGGGGCGGGCCGCGCAGCGCACGGCGAAGGGGTGGGGGCCCGGCAGAAGACGTACGGGGCTGTCTCAGAACCGGCGGTCGAAGTACGCGGCGCTTTCCGTGTCCGCGGGGTAGTACGACTCGATCGCGACCTCGTCCAGGGTGATGTCCATGGGCGTACCGAACGTGGTGATGGTCGAGAACATCCGCACCTGTTGTCCGTGGAGACGAAGGACCATCGGCATCACGACGTCGGATGCGACGGACAGGCTCGACGCGTTCTCGGCGCCGGGCGCCAGCAGTTCCTCGTAGAGCGCGGCGAGTTCGGCGTCGGGAGCCTTGGCGAGCTGACGCGTGATCCGGGAGCGGAACACCGCCCGCACGTCGGCCAGGTTGACGACCAGGGGAGCGAACCCGCGCGGGTCGAGGCCCAGCCGCACCAGGTTGACCGGCGGCCGCAGCAGGTCGGGGTCGACGTCCGCGAGGAACGGCTCGACCGCGCGATTGGTCAGCACGATGTTCCACCGGCGGTCGAAGGCCAGCGCCGGGTACGGCTCGTGCGCGCGCAGCACCCTCTGGACCGCGTCCCTGGCCGCCGACAGCGCGTCGTCGTCGAGCGGCCGCTCGGTGTACCGGGGTGCGAAGCCGGCCGCGAGCAACAGCCGGTTGCGGGGCCCAGGCCCTGCGCCCGTGTCTAGTCCGCGTCCTTGTCGGGCGCGCACCGCGGCTGCGGTCCCGAGGGGCCCCCGTAGTTGGACGCGATGCGGACGTCGCCCGCCTTCTGCACCGTGAGCCGCGTGAAGTCGCCCTCCTTGTACAGGCAGCCGCCCTCGGCCCACAGCCACGGCGAGTAGGCGACCCGGACGATGACCGAGCCGGGCTCGGACATGCGGACGGTGAGGTGGGCGCCGTCGGCGGTCACCACGGAGCCGGGCTTGTCGACCAGCGGGACGGCGTCCTTCACGCGGTAGATCCGCCAGTTGTCGTCGTGCCAGACCTGGTCCAGATAGCTCGGCTCGCTGGTCACCAGGTCGTGCTCGCGCTCGGCGGCGCCGTCCGGCTTGCCGTCGCCCTTGTAGAGCACCACGAAGCCGACGGCCCAGTGGTTCAGCCAGGCGCGGTACGAGGACGAGGTGAAGGCGCCCTCCTCCACCTCGGACACCGGCCGGCCCTCGTAGAAGAGGCGGCCGCGCTCCACGTCGGCCTGCCGGTTCCAGCCGCGCGCCATGTTGATGTACGGAGACAGCACGGCGGCCTCGCGGTGGTCGCGGGCCGGGACCACCTCGACGCGGGTGCGGTCGGCGCCCAGGCGGTTGAGCTGCTTGACGACGCCGTCCGTCTCGACGGCCCAGGTGGGCACCTTCGTGTACGCCACTATGTCGGCGGTCGTCTTGATGGAGACCCAGGTCAGGGACAGCACGACGGCGGTGACGAGGACCGCGCGCTGCCAGATGTGGTGCCGCTTGACGCCGGACCACACAGGACGCGGGGAGCCGAGCCGCCGCAGGGTCTCGAGGATCCGTGCGGGCCGCAGGGGCCGCAGCGACTTGGGGAGCGTGAAGTCCCGGTTCATGACGGCGGCGAGCAGTATCGGCGGGGCCGCGATCTCGGCGAAGCGCTCGACGTTCGTACCGATCGGGGTGGGGATCAGCCAGGTCAGGACGACCCCCACCGCGTACACCCCGGCGCCGAACTTCAGCAGCCGCCACGACCGCGGCGCGGCCAGCATCACGACGCCGCACAGCAGCACCGGCGGGAAGATCCGGACGAACGCCATGGGCTGCTCGCCCTCGAAGGGGAACAGCCACGTCGTGAGACCCACCACGACGAACGGCGGCAGGATCAGGGCGAGCGCGCGGCCCCACTGGCGGAGCAGCAGATAGGCGGCGCCCACCACGACGAGGAACAGACCGGCCACCGGGCTGCCCATGGTGGCGAGGGCCGCGCACAGGGTGGCGGCCACGATCCGGCGGCGGCTGCTGCCGCCGACGGCCGCGAGCACGGCGCCGACGCCGAAGGCGACGCCCAGCATGAAGGTCGCCCGGCCGCACACGACCTGGCACCACATCGAGAAGCCGACCACGAGCGCGGGCCACAGCGGCTTGCGGATGGAGCTCCGCATGATGATCGAGACGCCCATGAAGGTGGCGGCGAGCCCCGAGGCGGCCGCCACGGTCCGCACGCCGAAGGCGGCCATCAGATACGGCGAGATGACGCTGTAGTTCGCGGTGTGCAGGCCGCCGTACCAGAACAGGCTGTACGCGGAGCCCGGGTAGCGCCGGGCGAAGCCCGCCCAGGCCTGCTGCGCGGCGAGGTCGCCGCCGCCCGTCGCGAACACCGTCCACCACAGCAGATACAGCGGCAGCAGACCAGCGGTGATGAGCAGCGCCATGCGGTGCCGCCGGTACCAGGGTTCGCGCATGCCGCTGCCCCGGTCGGCTCGGCTGAGTGACGGGGGTGACAGGTCGGCAGAGGCCACGGGAGGCGATCCGTTCGGCTGGCTGGGGCAACTCCTTCGGAGTAGACGCTAACCGCTGCACAATGGTTGGCAGACAGCGACCCCAGGGGCAGGTCTCCGCCAGTATGGGGTGCGGCGGCGGTCACCGCAGCGCCACCGGCGCCTCACCCGTCCGTGGAGGGTGCGCACAGGGCGCCGGGCGGCAGGGCGCCGCCGCCGGTCTCCGCGCGGACGGTGTCCAGCTGGCCGAGGAGGGTGTCGAGGCGCTCGGCGGCGGAGTCGCGCAGGTAGTGCAGGACCGCGCGGTGGAAGGCGTCCCGCAGGGCGGGCGGCATCGCGTCCGAGGCGTCGAAGCACAGCGTCGCGGCCCCGCCGGTGAGCACGGCGGCGGCCCGGCCCCCGCCGGGATCGGTGGGCTGCGGGTCGCCTGCGCCGGGGAAGAACGGCCGCAGCGCCGGTTCGGCCTCCGCGTGCCACAGCCGCCGCGCCTCGGAACCGGACAGGCGTTCGACCAGGTCGCGGGCTGCCGGGCGGTCGCCGAAGGCCGCCGCCATGTCGCCCGCCACCTCGTACGCGTCGTCGTGGGCGGCGGGACCCGGCAGGAAGCGGGCGGACGGATCGACCCGCACGCCCCCGCCCCGGGCCGCCCCCTCGCCGCCTTCACCCTTCGCGTTCGCGTACAGGTAGCGGATGAAGGCGCTCTGGTGCTCGTGCGTGCAGTCCAGCTCCGGCGAGTTCAGAAGCCCCCGGGGGCCCGCCCCCGCGGCGCCGGGTGTGCCCTGGTACGAGGTGGTGAGCGCGAGGTCCACCCACGTCCGCGACCGCTCGCCCAGCAGCCGCGCCCACGCCGTCCAGGCGCCCCGCACCTCGGGGCTGCGCCAGCTCAGGCGGCCCGTGGCCCAGCGCGCGTAGGTGCCGGGGCCCGAGCGGTGCAGGATCAGGTCCTCGATCCAGTCCGTGCCCGGCCAGCCCGAGGTGGCCTGCGACGCCATCCCCAGGCACCACCGCGGCCGCCCGCCGCCCCGCTCCCCGGCCCCCGCGCCCGTCCTGCTCCACACCAGGCTCTTCAGGTCCACCTTCAGCGGCACCCAGTACGTGCGCGGGTCGCCGTCCACCTCGATGCGGGGTGCCCACGGCGGCCGTCCCGGGGCGTCCAGGGGTTGCAGCCGGTTGCCGCGGGCGTACTCGGTCAGCTCGCCCACGCTGTTGAGGACGGCGACGTCCGGCGGGTCCCCGGCCTCCAGCTGCGCCACCAGGGTCTCGCGCAGCGAGCGGGTGCCCTTGTACGTGTACGTCTCGCCGGTGCCGTCGTCGAGCCGCCGCAGCATCGCCTCGAACGCCGTACCCTCGGGGCCGGTCCACGGCCCGAGGACGACCAGGGTGTCGCGGTCCTCGTCGGCGCAGCCGCCGGTGAGGGCGGCGGCGACGAGCAGCAGACAGCACAGGACGGCGGTGCGCGGCGACCGCCGTCCGGCCCGCCGCCCGCGCTCCCGTCGGCGCGCGGGGCGCCGGTCCTTCCTGCTCATGGGGCGGCTCCCGTACGGGTGAGGCGGACGTACTCGCGCCGGTAGGCGTGCAGTGTGCCGCCGGTGAGGGCGGCGCTCAGCAGACCGGCGGGCAGCACCCACACGGCCACGCCGTCCAGGAAGGCGAGGCGGCCGTCGGCCAGCTCGCGGTCCACGGCGTCCTCCAGGGCGGCGATCACATACCGGCCCGGTGTGCGGAACGGATCGTTCTCGGCGGCGCTCTCGATCACGGGGGAGGTCCGGTGCGAGAGCGCGCGGGCCGTGGCCGCGGCGTCGCCCTGCGCCCCCTGGACGAGCACGGCGTCGGCCGCGAGCACCGGCAGCGCGAGGAGCGGCACGGCGGCGACGAGCAGCGGCACGCTGACGTAGAGGCGGAAGCGCCGGTGCAGGAACACCTGGGTGCGCCAGCTGCCGTGCGCGAGGAGCAGGAACGCGACCCCGGACACGACGAACGCGGCGAGCACGCCCGCACCCGCCGCCGCCCGGCCCGCGAACCGCTCCTGAAGGGCACGCTCCAGGGCGGTGACGCGGTCCACGACGGCGGTGGCGCCGGAGCCGGTGGCGGGCCGGCAACCGCGGCGGCCCCCGGTGCCACGGCCCTCCCTGGTGCCGCCGCCCTCCCCAGTGCCCCCCGGCTCCTCCCGGGCCGAGCACAGGATGCTGCGGGCGTACGCGAGGGCGGCCTCGCGCAGCGCCCGGTCGGCGGCGTTGGCCTGGGCCCACGCCGTCCAGGTGCCGTAGTCGGCCACCAGGCCCGCGACCACGTCGAGGTCCTGCCGTTCCGCGGTCGACAGGGCGCCGCTGCGGGCGACCTGGTTGAGGCGCTGGGTGGCCCGGGTGGTCCGGGTCCGGTACCGCTCGCTGAGCCCGCTCAGCTCCACCGCCCGCCCCGCCCGCAGGCTGTCGCCCGCCTCCTGGTCGGCGATCTCCAGCGACACCCGGGCGGCGGCCAGGTCCCCCAGGGCGGGGGCGACCCGCTCCTGGACGTACGCGGCGTCCTCGCGAACGGTGGAGTACGCCCAGGCGAAGGGGGCGAAGGTGAGGGCGGTGAGCAACGGGAGCACCACGAGCCGCTCCCGCAGGAAGGCGTGGTTCCGGCTCCCCCGGGCCGCCGGGGCCCACACCCACCGCCAGACCCGGCCGCCCTTCACGCGGGCCCGCCGTCCCTGTGGGCGGCTCCCGTGACGTACGCACAAGGGCTCACCGCGCCCCCCGGGCGTGACGCAGCCCGAAGGGCCGGATGGCATAGGCCCGGTCCAGCAGCAGCTCGGCGGTGGCGGCACCGGCCCCGCCGGGCTCCCGCGCGGCCTGCTGGGCGAGCCCCAGCCACAGCCCCGACAGGTCGACCCGCAACTGCCGCGCGGAGGCGGGGAACCGCAACCGCGCGTCGGCCCCGCGGGCGACCTCCCGCAGCCGCACGGCAGAGACCGCTCCCGCGCCGAGGAGGACCCGCGCCCTCTCCCAGACGTCTGCCCGCATCCGCAGCCGCGCCTGCTCGTCGGTGAGCCCGTGCGCGAAGAACAGCCGCCCGAGCCGCCGTACGACCTCCGCCAGATCGTCCCCGCCCCGCGCGTGGTCCGCGCACACCCGCACCGCGGCGACCCGCGCGGCGGTGCGGTGCCGGGAGTGCTGCGCCACCGCGTCGAGCGCCTCGACGGCGTGGGCGAGCGCCCGCGGCCCACCGAGGGCGATCCGGGCCCGGGCCGCCCCGAACGCCGCCCCGCCGAGCGAGGGATTGCGCACCCGCACCCCCTCGTACAGCGTGAGCGCCTCCCGCAGGCGGCCGAGCCGCTCGGCGCAGTGGCCGAGGGCGAGCTTCGGCGCGTACTCGCCGGGAATGGCCGCGTACACCAGGTCGAAGCGGCCGCGGGCGCGCGGCACGTCGCCGGCGGCGAGCGCGAGCAAGCCGCGGTGCCAGTCGAGCCGCCAGTCGTACGGGGCCGCCGTCGGCCCGATGGCGTCCTCGGCGCGGACCAGGGCGACGGCGGCCTCGTGCAGCCGCGGCGGGTCCTGGGCACCGGGCCGCAGCGCGATCCGCAGCGTCAGACGGCACCGCAGCAGCTCCACCTCGGGGGTTCCCGGCCACTCCGCGGTGTGCTGGAGGAGCGCGGCCGGGTCGTCGTCGCCGAGCCGGCTCAGGCCGGTGTGCAGGGCGTCTTCGGGGGCGGGGCGCGGAACGGGCAGCTCCTGCGCGGTGTCCCCGGGCGCGGGAGCCGGATACCGCACGGCCGCCCCCTTGCCCCTCCTGTCCCCTCCATCCCCTCTGCTGTCCCCTCCGCCCCCTCCATGCCCTCCATCCCGCCTGCCTCCGGCTCCGTCCGGCACGCCGCCGCCCGCGTCCCGTGCCGCCCACTGCCGCGGCGGTGGCGGTGAGCCGAGCCCGCCGTCCAGGGCGTACGCGGACTGGAGGAACAGCGGTGACGGTTCGAAGGTCTCCGTACGCAGCCGCAGCGAACGCAGCTCACGGAAGACCCCGCGCAGTTGCTCGTCCATCTCGCGGGCCGTGGCGAACCGGTCGGCGCGTTCGGGCCGGGTCGCGCGGCGCAGGACCCGGGCGAGCGAGAAGAGGCCGAGCCCGAGCCCGTCGGGCGGCAGCGGCACCGTCATCCGGCGGGTGGCGCGGCCCTGCGGCCACCGCGCGTCCGGTGCGGTGTCGGAACCGGCGAGCGGGGAGAGGTCCGCGAGCGCGTCGAGGTCGTCGAGCCCGCACAGGTGCCGCAGTGTCTCGCCGAGGCTGAACAGGTCGTCGCCACTGGTGGACTCGCCGCGCGGGCCGACCGTAGGGGCGCGGTAGTCCGCCGAGGTGAGGCCGGGCGCGCCCGCCCGCCGGACGCTGCCGACGTCGATGAACTTCGTCGTGGACCCGTCGTGCATGACGTTCGACGGCTTCAGGTCGCCGTACACCTTGCCGCGCCCGTGCAGATAGGCGAGCCCGGCGAGGAACCGCACGCCGTAGGCGAGCACGAACTCGTAGAAGCGGGCGCCGCCGAACTCCTCGGGGTGCAGCAGGGCGCGGGTGCGGACCTCTTCGAGGGTGGGCCCGTCGACGTACTGGAGGACGAGGAAGTCGCCGACGTCCGGATGGTGCCCGTAGTTGTGGACCCGGATGATGTCGTCGTGGTTCAGCTCGACGAGTTCCTGCCGCTCACGGGCGAGCGGGTGGTCGGCGGAGTCGGGCGGGGGGTGCGGCGCGGGTCCTTCGGGGCCGCCGTTCTCCGGACGCAGGATCTTGATGGCCACCTCGCGTCCCCCGACCTTCGTGTCGAGCGCGAGATAGACCTCGCCCATGCCGCCGTACCCGAGCGGCCGCACCACCCGGTACTGGCGGGCGAGCAGCCGGTCGGGGGGCAGCGGCAGGCCCCGCAGGGCGTCCGGGTCGTCGCCGCGCGAGGCCGCCCGGTCCAGGAGGGTGATCTCCGGCAGGACCGTGGGGTCCGGGCTCTCCGGGGGCAGCACCACGCGGGCGGGACGCTGCGGCGGCAGGGCGACGAACAGTGGCGGCAGGGACGAGTCGCCGTCGCCCTCACGGGACTCCATGGCGCATCAGGATAAACGCGTACGAGTTCGTTGACCCCGACGCGTAGGAAAGGGAAATGCGGCGGTCCGCAAGGGAGTTGACGCCACGTCACTCGGACACGGCGACCCCGGGGCGCGCCACGGGGTACGCCACGTCGCACACCTGGTCCTCGGGTCCCGCCGTGCCCCAGTCCGTGAAGTACACCTCGCGGCAGGCCCCCGCCTGCGCGAGTCCTTCGCGGGCCAGCCACTCCTCCACGGCGTCGTAGGCGGCGATGATCTGCGGATAGACGACCTGTGCCTTGGTGATGCGGGTGTACGCGAGCCGGGCGGCGGGCTCGACGCGGGCCCGCACCCCCCACTGCCGCCCGTGCCCGGCGGCCCACTCGCGGGCCGCCGCCGGGTCCGCGACGGGCACGCACACCTCGGCGGGGCCGTCGCTGTCCTCGGTGACCTCGGCGTGGTAGACCACGAACGGCGCTTCCGTGCCGCCGCCGCAGAGCTTGGCCGCGGCCTTCTCCAGGCGGCCGAGGGAGGCGTCGATCCAGGCGGGGAGGGCGTCGGTGAAGACGTGCCTGCGCTCACTGAGCACGAACATCTCGGGTACGTCGATGGTGCGGACGTCGAACGTGCCGTACACGGTGGGGCTCCTTCGGGACAGGCGGCCGCGGAGGTAGTCCACGAGGGTCCGCTGGGCGGCGAACCGCTCCTCGATCCTGGCCCAGTGCTCCCCGACGGCCTCGGCCGCCCGCTCGCCGTCGAGGCCGACGAGGGCCGCGATGTCCGCGAGCGGCATGTCCAGGCGGCGCAGCAGCACGACGGTGCGGGCCTGCTCGACCTGCTCGGGCCGGTAGTACCGGTAGCCGGTCGCGGCGTCCACGTGCGCCGGGGGCAGCAGGCCCTGCCGGTCGTACAGGCGCAGGGCCTTGGCGGAGAGCCGGGTGCGGGCGGCGAAGGCGCCGATGCTCAGGAGTTCGTCCACGAGGTCATCCTCCGGGACCGGTGGTCGACCGGTCACCGGAGGCGGTCGCCCCCGGCACGGCGACCCTGGACCCTGCCCCTGGGGCAGGGTCAACGCCTGGCTTCCTGAGCAGGGTCGACGCCCGGCTCGCGCGGCGAGGTCAACGCCCCGCCCCCGGGGCGAGGTCGACGCCGAGCAGCGCGTCCCGCCAGATCCGCTCGGTGAGGGCGTTGCCGTACCGGGACTTCCCGCCGCCGACGCCGGACAGCGGCTGGAGCAGCGGATCGCGCGGGCGGGTGCGGAAGAGGGTGACCGCCGTCGAGACCTCCGGCGTGTACCCGGCGAACCACGCTGACCTGAAGCGGTCCTGGTCGGTGGTGCGCCCGGCCGCGACGGGCTGCCCGGAACGGGAGGCGACCCGGCCGAGGCTGTCCTCGGCGGCGTCCCGCAGCACGGCGTCGACCTGCCCCGCGACGCCGGGGTCCAGGGCCCGCCGGGTGCGGGGCGGCTCCAGGCCGCCGACGGCCTCGCCGTCCTTGGTCACCGACGTCACCGAGTACGGGTCGTGCTGGAGGCCGCCGCGCGCGAACGTGCCGTAGGCGCTCGCGAGCCGGACGGCGCTCGGCGTGGACGTACCGAGCGGGAACGACGCGTCGGGGCGCGCCATGCTCCGCCCCAGCATCCCCGCGTCCACCGCGACCTGCCGCACCCTGCGGTGCCCGACCTCCTCGCCGAGCTCGCGGTACGTGGCGTTGCCGCCCTCGACGAGCGCCTCGCCGGGCGTCATGCCGCCGGGGCCCTTGCGGTCGGCGCGCAGTCCGTCCTGGAGGGCGGCGGCGAGCACGAACGGCTTGAACGCCGAGCCCGCGGGGACGCCGGAGGTGTCGGCGTTGTTGCTGAAGTGGCGGGTGGCGTCCGCGCCGCCGTACAGGGCGAGCACCGCGCCGTCCTGGGTGCGCACGGAGGCGGCACCGACCTGCACGCCCTTGTCTTCGGCGCGTTCACGGGGCTCCAGGCGGCGGTCGAGGACGCCGCGGGCGGCGCGGGCGAGCTGGTGGACGCGGCGCTTGTCGAAGGTGGTGTGGATGCGGTAGCCACCCTGGGCGAGGTCCTTGGCGGTGAGCCCGGTGCGCTGGCGCACGTACTTGTCGGCGACGTCGACGAGGTAGCCGGTCTGGCCGTAGTCCCCGCTCAGGCTGGTGGACCGGGACTCCTTGAGCGGCTCGGGGAACTCCTTGTACCGGGCCCGCTCCGCGGCGCTCATCCGCCCCACCGCGACCTGCCGGTCCAGGATCCAGGCCCAGCGGGCCTCGGCGCGGCGGTGGTTGGCGGGGTTCGCCGATGGGTCGTACAGCTCCGCGCCCTTCAGGAGCGCGGCGAGGAGCGCGCTCTGGCTCGCGTTCAGCTGCCGGGCGGGGATGCCGTAGTAGGCGTGTGCGGCGGCCTCCACCCCGTTGGCGCCGCGCCCGAACCAGCTGCTGTTCAGATAGCCCTGGAGGATCTCGTCCTTGCTCTTGCGTTGGTCCACCTTCAGCGAGATCACGAACTCCCGCACCTTGCGCGTCATGGTCTGGTCCTGCGACAGGTAGGTGTTCTTCACGTACTGCTGCGTGATGGTGGAACCGCCCTGCGTCTCCTGCCCCTTCACCATGTTCAGCACGGCCCGCCCGAGGCCTTGCGGGTCGACGCCCGAGTCGCTGTAGAAGCTGGCGTTCTCCGCCGCGATCACCGCGTTCCGCACGGACTCCGGGATGTCGTCGAGGGGCACGTTCTGCCGGTTCACGGCGCCGATGCTCACCATCTGGGTGCCGTCGGCCCAGAAGTACACGTTGGCCTCACGCCCGGCCGCCGCGTTCTCGTCCGGGATGTCCACGGTGACGTACACATATCCGAGCAGCCCCGCGATCGCGCCGAAGCCCAGCAGGGAGCCGCCTAGCCACTGCCGCCACGACGGCAGCCAGCGCCGCACGCCCCGCCGCCCCCGCCGCGGATAGTCGATCGGCCGTCGGGGGCGCCGCCGGACCGTGGCCTTCTGTGCACCTTCGTGCCGCGCGTGTGTCCGCATGATCGAAAAGAGGGCGGCGGCGGGAGCGGCGGTTGGGCGGCGGCCTGTCAGCGGTGCGTAACAGTCGGGGCAGCGCCAACTGCGCGTGGGGGCACTTGCGTTGCCGGTGCGGGCGGGGCGCAGTGTCCTGCCGCCGCCGCCGGCTGTGCCGGCGCGGGCACCCGCCGCGCCTCGCGGGCCCCGGATTTCGGCTTCGGCAGGTTTGGGCCGCGCAAAGCCGTTCGATGTGCGACCGTTGACGGTGCGAGAACCACGTACGCGGCGCTGACCAGCGAAGACGCGAAACCGAGCAGGGATGGCCGGTGTCGGAAAGAGCTGGTTGGAGCCGAAAAGAGAGAGCCAGGTAGAGCCAGCGCAACATAAGGACGCGAACAGCGCGTCAGGTGAATTGTTGGGGGGAGGGTCGCCCGTGCGATCCAAGAACGACGACCGACACGCCTTACCGGCCCGTACCGCGACCGCGCCCCTCGCGGAGCCCGCGGAAGGCGGTCGATCCGAGTGAAGATAACCAACCACAGGGCCGAGGAGCTGAGCACACCGCTCCTCGACGCCTGGCATCGGACGATGAAGGAGTCGCCCGATTACGGAAACCCCTTTCTGGCACCGGAGTTCGCTGCCGGAGTCGGCAGGAGCCGCGGCGGAGCCCGCGTGGCGGTCCTGCACGAGAGGGGGGAGCCCGTCGGCTTCTTCCCGTACGAGCGCACCGCCTTCGGTGTCGGCAGGGCCGTCGGCCTCGGCCTCTCCGACTGCCAGGCACTCGTGCACCGCCCCGGCGTCTCCTGGGACGCCGGGGAACTGCTGCGGGCCTGCGGCCTCTCCGTCCTCGAGTTCGATCACCTCGTGGAGGCGCAGGAACCGTTCGGCCGCTACGTCACCGGTACGTTCGCCTCACCGGTGGTCGACCTGGAGGACGGCGTCGGGGCCGCCGCGGGCGACGGCGCCGACGGCTATGCGGAGTGGCTGCGTGCCACCTACCCGGGGCTCGCCAAGACGACCCTGAAGAAGGAGCGCCGCCTCGGGCGCGACCTGGGCGAGATGCGGTTCGTCTTCGACGAGCGCGACCCGGCGATGCTGCGCCGCCTCATGCGGTGGAAGTCGGCCCAGTACCGCAGGACGTCCCGCATGGACCGCTTCGCGCGGCCGTGGATAGTGGATCTGGTGGAGTCGCTGTTCCAGGTCAGGGAGGAACAGTTCACCGGGGTCCTCTCGGTCGTGTACGCCGGTGACCGCCCGGTCGCCGCGCACTTCGGCCCGATGTCGAGCACGGTCTTCGCGGCCTGGTTCACCGCGTACGACCCCGAACTGCGCTACTACTCACCCGGCCTGCTCATGCATCTGCGCATGGCGGAGGCGGCGGGCCGCGCGGGCGTCCGCGTCCTGGACCTCGGGCGCGGCGACAAGGAGTACAAGGACTGGCTCAAGACCCGCGAACTGCGCGTGGCCGAGGGCTTCGTGACCCGCCCGCACCCGGTCGCGACGGCCCACCGCCTCTGGCGCAGACCGGTCCGCGGCCTGCGGAACACCGTCCTCGCCCACCCCGGCCTGCGCAAGCAGGCGGACCGGCTGCTGAAGACGGTGGGGACGGTGCGTACGAGGGGCTCGGCGCCCGCGGGGGCTCGCCCGGGGTCCCGCGCGGAGGGGGCCCGTCCGGAGTCCCGCTCGGAGTCCCGCTCCAAGGGGGCGGCGGCCCGGGGGCACTGAGAGACGGAGAAGCGGCGCCACGGACCAGCGGTGGCCGGTGGGGTGCTCGCCGGCCGCCGCTGTGCTGCCCTCAGAGGCTGCCGGTGACGGGTGAGCCGGCGCGGTCTGCTTCGTCATGGACGAGCAGGGAGAGCAGCGAGGCCACCGCCAGACCGGACTCGGCCGGGTGCCGCAGCACCTTGGCGGGGTCGATCCGGTAGGTGTTGGAACGGCCCTCGCGGGTGTGCGAGAGATATCCGTCCTTCTCCAGGTCGGCGATGATCTTCTGGACGGCGCGTTCGGTGAGGCGGCAGTGTGCGGCGATGTCGCGGATGCGCGCGTTGTGATTGTCCGCGATGGCTGCGAGCACCCGTGCGTGATTCGTGAGAAACGTCCATCCGGTATGCGGCTCGGGCACTCCATCCATGCATCAACTCTAGGTGCTGTATTTCACGCCTTCAAAAACACGTACCACGTTTCATGTATTAGTTGACTGGTATGGACGGCCCGGGGCAGCCTAGGGACGGAAGCGGAGGTAGGCGGAGACGAGAGGGAGAGGTCATGCCGGAGCCCGCATACTCTGAGCGGCCCCTCGCGGGAGGCAGCATCGAGTGCGTGTCGGACGGTGGTTCCCCCATAACGCCTGTGTTCGTGCCCGCGTGCGTGTCGAGGTCCGCGGCTGTGTCGGTGGCTGCGCCTGTGTCTGCGACCACGGGTGTGTCTGCGACCCAGGTTGCGGCTGTGGCTGAGACTGTGTGCGCGACCGAGGCTGTGTCTGCGACCGAGGCTGCGGCTGCGGCTGCGTCGGCGTCGGCATCGGTGGAGGTCGTGGGGCCTGCGGACGGCCGGGGTACGGTCGTCGCCGTGCGGGGCGAGCTCGACCTGGACGCGGCCCTTCGCCTCAGGCCCGAGCTGTTCGGAGCCCTCGGCCGCTCGGCCGACGGCTTGCGACTGGATTGCGCCGAGGTGAGCTTCTGCGACTGCTCCGGCCTGAATCTCGTGCTCAGCCTGCGCCGGGAGGCCGCCAGGCAGGGCAAGACGGTCACGGTCCGCTCCCTCAGCCCCGTCGTCGAGCGGCTGCTCGACCTGACCGGTGCGACGTTCCTGTACGCGCCCACTGGCGAGGCCGACGAGCGGGTGCCGGGCGCGTCTGCCTCCGCAGGGACCCCGCACGAGAAACCGGCCGCCGAGGAGGCGCAGCCGTCCGAGGGACCCACCGACGAACCTTCCGAGGGACCCGCGGAGGAACCTTCCGAGGGACTCGCCGACGAACCCTCCAAGCGTTCCGTCGAGGACCTGCGGACCACGGTCAGCCAGTTGCGCCGGGCCATGCAGACCCGCCCGACCATCGACCTGGCCCGCGGCATCCTGATGTCGTCCTTCGCCCTGAGCCCCGAGAGCGCCTGGGACGTCCTGGTGACCGCGTCGCAGAACACCAACACCAAGCTGCACTCCCTCGCGGAGGAGCTGGTGAACGCCACGGTCCAGAGCGACGCCCTGTCCAAGGGGGTACGCACCCGGATGGTGGCTGTGGCCGCCGCGGCCGTGGAGAGCGCCGCCGGGAGCGCGGCGGCGACCGCCGGGAGGACGGGCCGGGCGGCGCAACCGCCGCCGGAGGATGCCGCGTAACCCTGACCGCAAGCAGCGCGAGGCCCCGGACCCACCCCACCAGGTCCGGGACTTTCCTGCTCGCGGGCTCTGCTGCGGTCTCGCCCGGCCGGGGACGCAGTTCCCACCCGCTTGGAGATCACCTCGGGCGCGGCCCACGTAGGGCACCTCGTCGCGGCGTACGTCCTCGCTGCGAACAAGGCGCTCGCGAGGGGGGAGGCGTTCGCGCCCGGTGGTCGCTCCCCTTTATAGTCCCTGTGGCGCGGGACCGTTCCCGGCGCTGTCGAGCGTCATAGGCCATAGGCCCCGATGACGCCTTGGGCGAAGACCGAGGCCTGTGGGGTGCGCAGGCCCGGAGGCCCGTAAACCCGCATACTCGGGACCCCGTAGGTTCGTGGGCCCGTAAGGCGGTGGGCCCGAAGGCCCGTAAGCCGTAGCCCGTAGCCCGTAGCCCGTAGGAGAGAGCGTGCGCATGCCCACGATGCCCAGCGCCGCCGCCTGCCCGCCGTGAGCCTTCGTCCACCGTGAGCCGGCACCGGCCGGTACCCTTCGCCCCCTTCGCCCCCGCCTTCGGGGCCGGTGACCCTGCACCGGCAGCGATCCTTCGCCCCTGAAGCAGCGCCCGGACGCCTTCCGCCAGCGCCAGCTGCTGCTCCGCGAACCCCCGGCCCGTCGTACGCAGGCTTCGCGGACCGCACGGACCGCACGGACTCCACGGACTCCACGGACGCCCGCCCGGTCCACCCACGCCTTCCCGACCTACCCGCCCCGCCCCGCATGCCCCTGGCCCCCGCACCTTCCCGCACGCCCTGGCCCCCGCACCACGGCCGGGTGTGCCCGAGCACGACAGGTACCTGCCCTTGTCCACCTCCGCACTCTCCCCGGCCGCGCGGCTGCGCGGCCTCAAACCCGGCTGGTTGAACGACCCGAAGGTCTGGCGGACCGAGGTCCTGGCGGGCCTCGTCGTCGCGCTCGCGCTGATCCCCGAGGCGATCTCGTTCTCGATCATCGCGGGGGTCGACCCGGCCACGGGCCTGTACGCGTCCTTCACCATGGCGGTGGTGATCTCGATCGTCGGCGGCCGCCGCGCGATGATCTCCGCTGCCACCGGCGCGGTCGCCCTGGTCATCGCCCCGCTCAACCGGGAACACGGCCTGGGCCACCTGATCGCCGCCGTCATCCTGGCCGGTGTCCTCCAGATCGTCCTGGGTGCGCTCGGGGTGGCCGGGCTGATGCGGTTCGTGCCCCGCTCGGTGATGGTCGGCTTCGTGAACGCGCTCGCTGTCCTGATCTTCATGACGCAGGTGCCGGAGATGCACGACGTGCCCTGGGCGGTCTACCCGCTGCTCGTGGGCGGTCTCGTACTCATGGTGCTCCTCCCGAGGGTCACCAAGGTGGTCCCGGCACCGCTCGTCTCGATCGTCGTCCTCACCGTGATCACGGTCGCGGCGGGGATCGCGGTGCCGACGGTGGGCGACAAGGGCGACCTGCCCTCGTCGCTGCCCGTGCCAGGCCTGCCGGACGTGCCGTTCACGGTGGACACCCTGATCACGGTCGCCCCGTACGCGTTCGCCATGGCGCTTGTCGGCCTGATGGAGTCCCTGATGACGGCCAAGCTGGTCGACGACCTCACCGACACCCACTCCTCCAAGACCCGGGAGTCACTCGGCCAGGGCGTGGCCAACATCGTCACGGGTTTCTTCGGAGGCATGGGCGGCTGCGCCATGATCGGCCAGACCATGATCAACGTACGGGTGTCGGGAGCCCGTACGCGTCTGTCGACGTTCCTGGCGGGCGCCTTCCTGATGGTGCTGTGCATCGCCTTCGGCCCGATCGTCTCCGACATCCCGATGGCGGCTCTGGTCGCGGTGATGGTGATGGTGTCGTTCGCGACCTTCGACTGGCACTCCATCGCGCCGAGGACGCTCAGGCGGATGCCGGCCGGCGAGATCGCGGTCATGGTCGTCACGGTGGTGTGCGTGATCGCCACCCACAACCTCGCCGTCGGCGTCGTCGCCGGCACGCTCACCGCGACGGTCGTCTTCGCCAGGCGCGTCGCGCACCTGGCGAACGTCACCTCGGTCACCGCCCCCGACGGCGCAGAAGTGGTCTACACCGTCACCGGCGAGCTGTTCTTCGCCTCCTCCAACGACCTGGCGGCCCGCTTCGACTACGCAACCGACCCCGACAGGGTCGTCATCGACCTCACCGCGGCCCACATCTGGGACGCCTCCTCCGTGGCCGCCCTCGACGCGATCGAGACGAGATACGCCCGGCGCGGCAAGACCGTGGAGATCATCGGCCTGAACACGCCGAGCGCCCGGCTCCACGAGAGGCTGACCGGCGAACTCACCGGCGGCCACTGACGGGCGCCCCCCTCACCCACGCCGCGGACCGCGGTATCCACAGGGGCCGCGCGACCCTTGGGCGTACGCCGGCGGCCCTTCGTCATACCTGTACGCCGATACCTTCGCCGCATGGCTGACTATGTGCAGGTGGCCGCCGCCACTGAGACGCGGGACCAAGCCGTCGAGTTGCCACGCACGGCCGTGCGCGACCGGCTCGCCCGGTGCGCAGAACATCGGTCCCGTCTCCGCCGCGTTCTGGCGCGACGGGGGATGCGGCCGACGAGGAGTGGCAGCTGCTGCTCGGGCCACCGCCGACAGGTGCCCCGAGTTGGAGAAGCACCTGCTGGACTGCAACAGCGGATCGGCCCCCACCCGATGGGGGCCGTCAGGCGTACCGTTCTGCGTGTCGAGCTCTGAACGGAGGCACCAGTATGCCCGAGACCAGCGACACCGGCGGAGTACCGCAGCTCACCTTCGGCCAACGTGTCCAGCGGGCACGGACACGTGGCGGCAAGACCCGCGCCTACGTGGCAGACGTGATGGGTCACTCAGAAGAATGGGTGAAGGCCATCGAACGAGGCACCATCGGGATGCCCAGGCTTCCCAAGTTGCTGCGGCTCGCTCACATCCTCGGCATCGAGGACATCACGGAGCTGACCGGTGATCACCGGATTGCAGCGGCCACGTACACCAAGGCCGAGCACCGGCAGTTGCCCATCATCAAGCAGGCTTTGAACAGGTACGAACTGCGGGCCGACGACCGGCCGGCCGAATCGGCGGAGGTGCTCTCCGCGAGACTGGGTCAGGCCTGGAGGCTGTGGCACGCCGCCGACGACCAGGGCGCCGGTAAAGGCAACCGGTCCCGGATTGGACGGTTGCTGCCCGCGCTCCTCACCGATACTCGGCATGCGGTCCGCGCCCTCGAAGGCGCCGAGCGCCGCCGCGCCCTGGTGGCACAGGCCCAGGCTTACCACCTCGCCCAGTTGTTCCTGTCGTTCCAACCCGCCCCTGATCTGGTCATGCTGACCGGCGACCGGGCCATGGCGGCGGCTCAGGACGCTGACAGTCCGCGCGCCATCGCGACTGCGGCCTGGTACGTCAATCACGTTCACCGCGATGCCGGGGACGCCGCGGAGGCACGCGTCGAGCTGGCCGAACAGGCCGTCGCCCTGCTCCCCGCGGAAGACGATCCGGAGTACATCGCCCGCCGCGGCTTGCTCTACCTTGCCGTCGCCCTCTCCTACGCCAAGACCGGCCAGGCCGGAAACGCATGGCGATACTGGGACAAGGCTGACGCCGCCGCCCGCCAGCTCGGCGACGACTACGCACACCCGTGGCTGATCTTCGGACGCGGCATCGTCGACGGGTACGCCATCACCATGCACAACGATCTCGTACAGCCAGTGAGGGCTCTGGAGGTGGCGGACGCTCTGGACCTACGGCGCATCCCCTCTGCAACACGCCGCTCGTATCACCTCATTGAGACAGCACGGGCCCACGGCATGCTCGCCCAGAGCGCGGCAGCCGTCTCCTACCTACAGCGAGCGCACCGAGAGTCTCCCGAGACGATTCAGTACAACCTGTACACGCGCTCTGCGCTGCCGGAACTGGTGACGGCCGGGCCGCGGATGGTCCGTGAGGACGCGAACGAGTTGGCGCAGGAGTTGGGCGTGCCGGTCTCTGCATGATCACGTAAGGGGTAGGAACCCTACCCCCTTGCCTGGGGGTAGGACCTCTACCTATCGCGGGGCGTGACCGCCCCTACGGTCGCTGATGTGAGGCAGATCACCGCGACTGTGAGGGCGAGCTGATGAGCGACAGGCATCTGATCACTGAATGGCTGGCGCAGACCGATTCCGACCCGGGCTCGGTCTACCGCGCGTGGGCGAAGGACGGCATCGCCCTGCTCCCGCTCGGCCGCCGCTTCGACGCAATCCGCGTCCCGTGCGAGCGTATCCACGCCGCCGTCGGCAGCGACGACCCGCGGACAGTCGCCACCGTCCTGCGCTCCTGGCTCGATGGCCCGGTCATCCGGGACCTGCGCAACAGCATGGGGCCCTACTACGTACTGATCGAACCGGACGCCGTATGGGAAGGCGCCGAGGAGTGCCTCCGTCTCGAGACGTATCTGGGCGTGCCCCGCCCCGGTGCGCTTTCCCTGCACGCGCACTGGGTCGTGACCCCCGCTCACCCTGGATATCTGTGCGACCCCGAGCACCTGGCCGCGCTCCTCGCCACGGCCGAACCGCTGGCGGTCGAATCGTGAGCGCCACCGAACAGGCCAAATCGCGTGCCGACGAGCTGGAGGGCATCTACCGGGCGCACCTGGCACGCTGCCCCCGCCGGCACGTCGGCATCCTCGCCGACTGCGAGAAGGGATTCCGCCTGCTCCGCGCCGCGCGCGCGGCCAAGCTCGCCGCCGACAAGGGGGCGCCGTGAGTCAGGGGACGTTGATCTGCTGGCGGTGCGACCAACCGATCCGGCCGGGCCAGCGCTACACGTCGTACGTGAAGGTGTCGCCGTCGCGAGCTGGCGTGACGGTGGTGTGGCACGTGGAGCGGTGTCGGCGCCGGCGGTAGGTCAGCGGAGAAGGTCGGCGAGCGGGACGCCGAGGACGCGGGCGATGCGCAGCAGTGTGGACAGCGTGGCATCGGGACGACCTGCGGAAACGCCAAGATCATTTGGGCGATATCTGGACGATGATCTTCGGTGGGGAGGGTGTAGCGAGGGTGTCCGAGCGTCTAGCCAGAGTGCTCACAACGAAGGCCCAGGGCCGGAGGTTTGCTCCGTGACCTGGGCCTTTGTCGTTCCGATCTGGTGCCCCCGGCAGGATTCGAACCTGCGACACCCGCTTTAGGAGTTTTCCCTGGGCGAGGCCGTGACCTGCGTAAACGTCGGCTGTGGTACGTCTGGCCTGGGAAAACTCCCCTCCGTAGTTCTCACATGTTCGCGGGGTCTCCCGGCCTCATGTGTGCTGGATCCGTTCCACACGATGTGCCACCTGGGCGGGCTACGCGGAGAGGACGCCGCCCAATCAGGCGGCAGCCCTTACTGCGGCACGGTCACTGCCATAAGTTTGCCGTCTCCAAGGTGGAGCCAGCCCCGGCCCGGAGCGACAGGAATGCCGATAACGGAGTCGCCCGTCTTGATGCCGATCCAATCACCGGCATGCCGCTCCTGAGGAGACAGCAGGAGGCCGCGGTGGGCTCTCTTCGCTTTGCCCAGCCAGGGGTAGCTCGGCCCGAGCTTGTCTTCATCGCCTGCAAGGACCAGCGCTGTGCCCTCGTTGAAGCCATGCTCTAGCAGGTTCCGCAGCACACGCCGGGCATCGCACTCGCCCAAGACCTCCGCGTCGTCCATCAGGACAACGATCGGCTCCTCAACGGACGCCACTGACAGGGCCTCCTCGAGTTCGTCGTGCCCGATGTCATCTTGATCGAAGCAAGCAATCACGCCGTCCCGATCGGCCAACTCCCGTAGGGGCGACGGCTTGGGCATGGCTAAGGCGAGCTGAGTGCCGGATGCGAGGAGAGAGCGTGCGATGTTCACCAGCGCCGTGGAGCGACCTGACTTTGAGGGCCCGGCTACAACGAACGCGGGAGCAGTGCCGGAGGCCAGATCAGGGCCGTATGCGGCCAGGTTGTCGTCCCCGACACCCGCAAGTGCCCACAACCTCGGTGCCGCCGGATCGCGCATGGTCCACGCTTCATCGAAGCTGATGCTGGGCGGCAATGAGGCAGAGTGTTTCTGCACCTCCAACGCGTCATGGGCTGCGTCCCACAGCCCGAGCAACAGGACGTGATCTTCCTGCGTCAGGTTCGCCATGTGAGAGAAGGCGACAAGTGCCTCCCGCTCGGGCAGCTCGTCGCGGGTGTACCAGCGGATCCACGCATCCGACGAAATTCCCGTCTGCTCCTCCATGTCAGTGAAGGACCATTTGCGCTTCAGCCTGTGTTCGTCAAGCCGGCGATGCAGCGTGACCAACTCCAGCCGCGCCGGGGAGCGGTCCACCTCGAACTCTCTACTCTTCACGCCGTAGAACGTCGCGTTCGCCGGCCGTTGCTCCGCCGCGGCGTCAGCCATCCTGACGAAGCCTTCACTACGGCGAACTACACCAAGGAACACTCTCAATGCGTCCTTGTCGTGCCACAGAGCCTGCGCCGCATTGAGGATCAATCCCTTCAATGACTCATGCGCGTAGTTGAACTGCGCAGAGTCTTGACTTGCGTTGGCCGGCGTCTCCGTGCCGACTGGTGGCTCTTCTGCTGTCTGCCCCCTTGGGGCCCCGGTGTCCTGCTTCGGCAAGCCCTCGGAAGAGACCGTCGTGTCGTTCACGCCATCATCTCCGGTGGGTGCTGTGGCGTCTGCCGGAGGGTGTACTGATGCTTGGGCGACCGTTTCCCTGACGACCTGCTTCCATAGACCCTTGAAACGATCAACTTCTCCGTCTACGTCGCTGTGTCGAGCGAATTCGGCCAGGACGCGGGCGATCATCTCAAGGCGGCCCCACGGTGGTAGGTCTGGTTTCTGGAATGCGTCCAACACTGCTTGGTGATTCACGATCCAGTAGTCCTGCGCGTCCTTCCCGACGCGGTCGCGAATAGCGCGGGCTGACGGGAGTCCCGCGTCCAGTCTCAGATCGTGGAGCTCGTCGTTCAGCTTCTTCAGGTCAGGCTGGTCAGCTAGGTCGGGCCTCTTCCACGGCTGAGCGACCACTATCTCTGCCCCCTCTTTGTGCTTCTGTATCAGGATTGAAAATCAGGTGCGTTGGCGCCTGTGCTCACGGGCGTCAGGATCTGTCATGCGTGTCATGCGGCGGCTGTTCCTGGCCGATGCTGTCAGCGATCGTCTTGAGCCGTCAGGGGCGTCCGGGAAGCACTCACGCTGGATGTTCAACCCAGTTGGTTCCATACGGAAGGTAGGTCCTCATGGAACAGATCAGCGTGCGCCTGGTAGTCCTCTTGCTGGTCGGAGTCCTGGTCGTCGCCCTGACGCTGCATGCACCCGAAGTCGGGGCGGCCTTGGTGGGAGCCACTGCGGTGGTGGCACTACTCGCCCAACTCATGGGTCGCGAATGACTCTGCCCGAGCGGAGAGTTTGCGGCCATGGGCCACCTGATTTCCCAATTTATGGTCCGATACATTGCGGACGGCTCCATCGAACCCTGGGCACATCTGCGGCTTCATGGAACCTGTGGTGGGTCTCAGCGTCGGTGGCGGTGTTCCTCAATGTCGGCCTGATTCAGCCAGTAGGCGATGTTGTTGCTGATGGTGGTGATGATGGGATGAGCAGGGTCTACGAGGCGTTGTGTGCCTTTGAGCATCCGAGTGAGAATGCGGACGGCTTCCCCGGGGTGGCCAGCGCGTCCGCGCCACATGGCGAGCTTGTCCAGTGTCGAAAATGTGGCGACGTGATCGGGGCCAAGGTGACGTTCGATGCGGGTCAGCAGGGCCTGGTAGGTGACGCTTGCTGTCTGTGCGTCGCCCGTTTCGCCCTGCCAGTGGCCAAGGCTATCGAGGGTCGTCAGGGTTTGGAGGTGGCCAGGGCCAAAGGCGCGTTCCTGGTCGGGGAGGAGCTCTTGCAGTGCGGCGATGGCCGCCCGGGGTGCTCCTGCATAGCCGCGCATGACGGCCAGGCTGTGGCGGGTGCTGAGAATCTCTGCGCCTTCTGGCACGAGGCGGCGCTGCTGATCACGGAGGACATCCTCCAGTGCTTGCACAGCCTTCTGAGGCTCTCCTGCCCAGCCCAAGCACAAAGCGCGGCTGTGTCGGGAGCTGAGTGTGGCGGGGTGGTGAGGGCCGAGGACTCGGGTTCTGTCGGCGATGACGGCAGCGAGGCTCTCAGATGCGGTGGCCGGATCGGTTCTTGCCTGCAAGCGGGCGAGGTTGTGGCGCGCGGTGAGCAGCTCGGGATGGTCTGGGCCCAGGATCTCACCCATGTCGGGGATCAGCGCCTGATACCCGTCGATAGCCTTATCCGCCTGGTCCGCTTCTCCCTGCCAACGGGCAAGGCTTTGCCTGGTGCTCAAGGCGCGCAAGTGGCGGGGACCGAGCGCTCGTGTCTGGTCGGGTAGTAGCGCTTCGAGCAGGCTGACGGCCTCGGCGGGGTTGCCTGCCTCACCTAGCCACCGGGCCAGATTGTGGCGGGCGGTCAGGGTGCCCTCGGCATCGGCACCGAACTCCTCTTCCATGAGGGGGATCAGCCTGCGGTAAGCGGCAGCAGCCTCTACTGCGTCACCCGCGACGCCCTTCCAATAGCAAAGGTTGTGAAGAGTTGCGAGTATCGCCCCACGGCTCGCTCCGTTGCACTGCCGAACAGCGAGAACCTCTTCGAGGGCCGCGAGGGCGCCGCTCGTGTCGCCCGTCTCACCCCGCTCGACTGCAAGGTTGTGACGAGTCACGAGTGTCTCGGGGGCCTCGTAGCCGAACAACCGGATGTGGTCCGCCTCAAGGCTTTCCAGGGTCTGGACTGCTGCGGCATGATCTCCGGCTTGACTTTGCCAGCGGGACAGCTCGCCGCGGGCGACAAGGGTATGCGGGTGGTCGGCTCCAAGGTGCTGGTGGGCGAGGAAGCGGAGCGCGTCGAAATGGGCGCGTGCCCAGGAGATGTCGCCGGATTGACCCGCACTCGTGCCCAGCCGGAAGAGGAGGGTGTATGCGGTGTCGTCCTGCCACAGGGGGTGGTTCTCGCCGTCCTGATCGTGGGCGGCCAACAAGCGGGCGCTGGCTCGCAGCCGCTGTGCCTGATCTTGGTCGTGCGCAGTGTCAGGCCAGATGTCGAGCAGGGCATGGGCAGCCGCCGGCAGGACGGTGTTCCTGCGCTGTGTACGAATGTCGGGCGATGAACCAGGAGGTTGCTGCTCACGCACGGCACGCTGGATGAGTTGGTGCACACGGACCAGCCATGCGTCGTCACAGCCCTCGTTCGGGGTGTGATCAATGAGGTGGAGTCGATCCAGCGTTGCCAGAGTGTGCTCGGCGTCGAACTCGTCGACGGGCTGGTCTGCTCCGCTGCGCTCAGTCAGCCAAGCGCAGGCGGCGTCGCAGGTGAACAGGGGGGCGGGAACGCCGGTTGTCCCGTCAAGGACGGCGGCCAGTTCGAGCATGGGCCGGGCCAGCATGCCGGTGTGCTGGTCGGCCTGGTCGACGGAGATGTCCCACAGCGCTGCCAGTGAGCTTGTTGCAGTACTGCCGCGCACGGCAGGGATCAGTCGTTCGAGGGTGAGCCGACGGTCCGCGAGCAGGTGTCGGTAGCGGGCGATGCTGCACGAGGCGTTGTAGTCGAGGTACGCGGCAGCCCGCGACAGAGCCAGGGGAAGGTGGCCGAGGTCATCGGCGAGTCCCGCCAGCTCCGCGTCCGCACCGGCGGGCACGGCCCGTTGCAGTGTGTTGCGCAGGTGAGTGAGGGATTCCTCGGGGGTAAAGACGCCAACAGACAGGAGTGGGTGACCACTTGCTGTAACTAGATCTCTTTCGCGGCTGCGGGTGGTGACGATAGCCCTCCCGCGACCGGCGGTGTGCCGAGGTGTCCACAGTCCCTCCAACGCGCCGGGGGAGTGCACGTCGTCGAGGACGATGAGCCAGCTGCGATCGGTGACACGCAGCCAGTTGAGGAACTGCTCAGCGGCAGACGCGGTGTTCTCGCTACTGGGTACCAGCTCAAGCTCGCGGGCCGCCTGGGCATAGGCACCTGTCACGGCTGGCGTGGAGTTCGCCGTCACCCATATCAGCACGTCCACTCCACCGTCTGCCCCGTCTGCGGCACGGCGGCAGTATTCGGCGGCCAAGCAAGTCTTGCCGACGCCTCCGGTTCCTGTGATCACGCGCCCACTAACGGCTGCCCCGGCTGCGTCCCCGACGTCACTGTCCTCGGGTCCTTCCAGAGCGCGTGCAAGGGCCTCGCGATGTGCCCGCTCGACGAGCACATCGGCTGTGTCGGGGACCAGACCTATGCGCAGCGGCCGTGCGCTGCGAGGCATATCGCCATGCTGCTTCTGTGTGCGAGGCCCGGACGCCGCACTGTCGCGGCGAGCTGTGGTCCTGCTTTGCTCGGCCGCTCGGCGCAGACTCTCCCACCGAGCACGGGACCGTGGCCCGGGCCTCGAACCGGTGCGGCTTTCGAGGAGTTCGGTCAGGAAGATGAATGTGTGTCCGGCCCGCGGAACACTCAGGGCGTTGAACCATGCGCTGAGAGTGCCCTTGCTCAGGGCGACGGGAGGAGACTGCCGCTTGGCCTGCTGGATGATCTGACCGAACGAGAGCCCGGATGCTTGCCGACTTGCCCTCAGTTCTTCGGCCAGGCGCGAGGCTGCCGCCGGGACGTCCACCATGCCATTCCCCGTTCGTTCTGAACCTTCTACGAACCCTATTCCTTGCCTGTTTGACCACCACATACCTGTAGTTCGGCGGGAGTTGCTTCTCGCCGAACCACGAGCTGAACAGGTCCGGTGGCGTGTGACCGATCGCTTGGTTGGTCAAGTCCACGGATGGGATAGGCAATGCGCATTCTCTGTCGTAAGGCGCGGTACGTGTGGCGCACGCCAAAGCTGCGGCGGCGGTTGGCTGGACTCGTTGTGCGGTGGATAGCTGGTGCCGCCCTGAGGACGCTGGCGGGCCTTTTGTGGGGGTGGTGGTCCAGCCAGTGAGACCTTGCGGCCGGGTTGGCAGTCGCCATCAGAGATGGCACGGATGGGGGCTGATCCAGCCTCGGCCCGGGTGTCCGCCGAGTCGCTGCGAGGAAGGCTGCTGATATAGGACTCAGGCGCCGTCGTAGACCCACTCCCGTCCGGTCTGCCGGTACTCCTCAACGGGGATCGGCTCGACGCCGGTGCGCATGCGGGCGGTGTAGAGGAAGCCGGCGAGATGGTCGATCTCGTGGTGGATCAAGCGGGCGAGGCCGCGTTCGTACATGTTGGTCACGGACTCACCCGTCAGGGCTGTGGTCTCCACCGTGATCTTCAGAGGGCGGGGTACGAGGCCGCGTACATCGAAGAAGCTGAGGCAGCCTTCGTACTGCTCGTCCATTTCGCCGGAGCGGTCGGTGATCCGCGGGTTGAGCAGGATGATGGCGGGTGCGCCGTCGGGCGGCTGGACGACGGCCGCGGTGCGGCCGATGCCGATCTGTGGGGCGGCGATGCCCATGCCCTTGGCGAAGGGGTGGACCTGGCCGATTCGTTCCATGGCGGCGAAGAGTTCGTCGGTGATGCGCTCGGCTTCGTCGCGCTCGTCGGGCAGGTCGAAGGGGCGGGCCGGTTCAGTGAGGATGCCGGCGCCGTGCTGGACGACGCCGAGGTCGCGCATTCGCTGGCTGGGCCGCACGTCAATCACCTGAACTCCTCTTGATCCGTGTCGCGTTCGGGCTGGGCCCGGAATCGCCACTCAAGACGGTACCGAGCGTGCAGGGCGGGTGTGGTCGTGATCCATGTGAATTGCCGTAGCTCGCCGTCGTCGCTGCGGACGGGAGGGGTTCGGAGCGGGGAGGCTTCGGCGGTCATGGAGGTCTCGGTGCCCCACACGACGGGGTCGAGGGCGGCGGGGAAGGCGAGTTGGACTTCCAGTCGCTCGGTGGGCAGGCGGACGGCTCGCTGGAACCAGTGGCCCCACTTGTCATCGCCGACGGTGTAGGCGTATTCGATCCACACGGACTCGTCGGGGTAGAGCGGGAAGCGACCGTGTTCGTTGTCGAACAGCAGCCAGACCTCTTTGAAGGCGTCGCGGTCGTGCTTGGCCTCCCAGCGCATCGTCTCGCCCCGGCAGGTGGCCGTCAGCGCGAGTTCGTTCCAGGCCAACGGGTGTGCTCTGTAATGGATGTTGGATCGCTCGGGGTCGCCGGGGTAGCGGTCGACGGAGATCCGGATCAGGTAGCGGGTGATCGGCTCGTCGCCGGTGTTCCGCAGGCGTCGGCGCATGGTGAGCCGGTAGTTGCTGCCGTCGTACTGGAGGCGGGCGGCGTCGTGCTCGACGACGAGGGCGGAGCCGGTCGCGTACGGCTGCTCGGGGCGGCGCTGAGCAGGCGGTGATGCCGCTGGCCGGCGGGTACGGGCCTTGGCCTGCTCGTAGTCGCACCACCGCCGCCAGATCGCCTTTCCTGCGTTCAGCGCCTCGTCGGCGAGCCGTGAGAACTCCTCGCTGGGCTTGTGGCGGCCGGACTCCACATGGCTGACGTAGGACGGGTCGAACCCCATGGCCAGGGCTAACGCTCGCTTGGACATGCCGCGTACTTCCCGCCAGCGGGCCACCTCGGCCGCGTAGTTCTCGGCCGCCTGCTCGACGGTGATCTCCTCGCTGTGCGCGTCCATTGAAGCCCCGCCCCGCGTCCTCGTTGGTGAGCATGAATGAACCGTGAGTGATCCAAGTTCATCATCCCGTCACGGCTCGCGTCGCCGTTTTCCTTCCCTCACCGGCCCGGACCGACCCTCCGGGCGGATGAGGGAGGCGAAGCGCCATGCGCGTGCTGTACCTGCTGAACATCTCCAACCCCGACCGGCTGTCCGCGGATTCGGGGTGGATCTTCGCGGACTTGCTGGCCCCGGCCCTGGCGGATGCCGGGGCGGAGGTGACCATCGCGGCCCCGGCTGCGGCCGGGGATGCCCGCTGCGGTTTCCGTCAAACGAAGGTGCCGGGGACGAAGTACCGGGCCCGCTTCTCTGCGGACATCGACGAGCTGGTGGCACTGATCCGGGCCGAAGAGCCGGATGTGGTGGTGGCCAACCAAATCGAGGAGGCTCCTGCTATCCGTGCGGCTCTGCTGGAGGCCGGGTCGGATGCGCTGCTGGCCGGGTACTGCCACTACCTGCCGTTCTCCTTCGCCGATGGCGGCCAGCTCCTGCTCGACCCGTCCTTGAACGATGTGGGGCTCGGTCGACCGGTGCTGCTGGCGTTCGCCGCCGGCCTGGCCGCCTGCGACCGGGTGATGGCGCACTCCTCCACGGCTGCTTCCTGGATCACGGCCGCAGCTGCCCGCATGACCGTGGACCTTGGAGAGAGACTGCGGGTGGTGCCCGCTCCGCGCGATGAGCGCCTGGTCCGCGACCCTGCCGCCTCCCGGCCTGCCGCTGGCGCGGGCGGGGCGATCGGCGTCTACAACCACCGGCTGTACGCGCACTACGGCACCGGCCAGTTCGTGGACCTGGCCCGCGAACTGGTGGCCTCCGGCGCGGTGCGGCTGCGGGTCATGGACCTGTTCGGCCAGCGCCGGGCCGAACGGCAGGGACTGGACGGCAGCCCTGAGGAGATGCGCGACCGGCTCGCCGCCCTGCCACATGTGCAGATCGTCTCCGACCGAGGTGACCGCGTCCGCTACAAGAATCTGCTGGCCTGCGCCCGCTTCGGCATCGCCCCGTTCCGGCCCGGCTGCCCCTGGTCGATGAGCGTGATCGACTGTCAGGGCATGGGCCTGCCGGTCATCTCGCCCCGGCTGGGCTGGCTCACCGAGCACATCGACCCCGAGCTGTGCTTCACCACCTCGGCCGAGGCCGTTGCGCTGGCCGAACGCCTTGCCGCCGACGACGAATTCCACGCTCTGCATGCCAAGCGGGCGCACGCCAGCACCGCCGACTTCACCCCTGCCCTGGTGGCCGCCCACTACCTGGAGGCGATCTCGTGACCGAGTTCGTCGCGGTGTTCCTCTCCTACGACGAGCCGATGGCCAACTCCCTCCACGCTCGCCTGCAGCGGACCCTCGGCGGCACGGTCAAGCGCCTGCACGGGGTGCACGGGATGCGCCGGGCCTACCGGCTGTGCGCCGAGGTCGTCGACCGAGAGCAGTTCTTCCTCGCTGATGGCGACTTCGCCATCGACACCGACTTCGACCCCGCCGCTGTCGAACCGTTGAGGGAGGGCGTATCCATGCGGGTGTGGCGGGCGGTCAACCCCATCAGCGGTCTCTCGTACGGCTACGGCGGGCTGAAGCTGATCCGCCGCAGTGCCCTGCGCGAGATGGGCGAGGCCGTGGACGTGCTCGCCGCCCTCCCGGGCCGCATCGAGTTCGACCAACAGGCCGCGGGTATCACGCGGTTCAACCAGAGCCCCTTCCATGCCTGGAAGGCAGGCTTTCGGGAGTGCGCGATGCTCGCCCGCGGCAGCGAGTACGGCATGGGTGACGATGATGCTCGTCAGCGGGTGGAGGCATGGACGACGAGCCACAGCGGTGAGTTCGCCGCTTACGCCGCCGCCGGTGCCCATGAGGGAGTCGCCTTCGCCCGCGAGGCCGCCCACGATACGAAGCGGTTCGACCACCTCAACGACCCTGCCTGGCTGCGGGAGAGGTTCACCGCCGCCCACGGGGACCAGGCGGTGTCCGGATGACCGGCTGCCCGCTCGTGCTCATCGAGCCGTACGCGCACCGCTCGGGCGGGCACCACCAGCGCACGCTGGTGGCCCTTGCCCGGTCCCGGCCCGGCAGCCTGGTCATTGCCCCGCACGGGGTTGCCCGAGACACGGTCACGGCCCTGCGCGAAGCCGACGCCCGGCTGGCGACCGCACCGGCCGGGTGCCGGGCGGGCGTCCTGCTGGTCGCCGCGCGGCTGGCTGCCCGGCTGTCTGCGGCCGGGCAACGTCTGTTCCGTTCGCCCCGCTGGCCCGGCCGCCTGCGGCGCCTACCGCACCAGGTCACCCTCATCGCCCGCTGTCTGGTCGAGGCAGCCGCACTGCGGTGTGCCCGCCGTCTGGAGCCCGCTGCTGAGACGGTGGTGATCCTGACCGCGAGCGAGGCCCTGCACGGGGCCGCCGCCCTTCTCGGTGGCCATCCGCACCTGCGGTTCGTCCACGAAGCCGTCACCACCGAAGACGCCACGGTGCGGCTGCTCGGCAGACTCGCCCGCCGCGGCGAGAAGCGGGTGATCGCCCTCTACCCGACCCAGGCCGTGGGCGATCAGTTCGCCACAGCCTTCCCCGACCTGCCCGCGGTGGTGCGGGCCTTCGCGGTCGACGATGGCCGCCGCCTCACCGATGCCGAATGCGACGGCGGTCGGGCCGCCTTCGGCATCCCCGCAGCTGAAGCCGTGGTGTGCCTGGTGGGCGGCTGGTGGCCGTACAAGGACATCACCACCATCGACGCCGCCCTGTCCCGGCTGAAGGAGCCGCTGCACCTCGTGGTCACGGGCGCCCCGCTCGACGACGCCGTGCTGGAGCGGTGGCGATCCCTGCACGATCTCCATCTGCATGTCGTGCCGGGCCCCGTCGCGGAGAGCATTCTGCGGCTGGTATACGGCGCCTCCGACGCCGCCCTGGTGGCCCGGCATCCCGGTGTAGCCAAGGAATCCGGGCTCGTGATGGACGCTGTCCGCCTCGGCGTCCCTCTCGCCGTCTCCGACCATGATCCCGAGCTGACCGCCCGCCTGCACGGCCTGCCCTGGGCACTGACCTTCCCCGCCGGCGACCCGGACGGCCTCGCTGACGCCCTGCACACCGTGGTCCGACAGCCGCCCGAACACCCCGGTCCGGAGGCGCCCCGCCTGCTGGGGATGCCGTCGGCCGCCGAGCAGGCCGACTTCCTCACCCGCACCTTCGCCTGCCTGCGTACGAAGGAGCCACGATGCTGACCACACCCCCAGCCCTGATCGCGGTCATCGGACCCGTCGAACCTTCGCTCCTGGCCGCCTGGGTCTGCCACTACCGGCGGCTGGGCATCGAACGATTCCTGATCGCTTTCCACTTCCCTGAGCACGTCCCCGACCAGCAGCGGCACGAACTCCAGGCCGCCAGCCGTGAGCTGGGCATCACCCCCTCCGGTACCAGCGCCGGCCCGTGGCACGAGCACACCAACACCCAGCTCAGAGAAGCTTTGCGGCACCGGGCCGGGCCTGGCTGGCACTTGCTCGCGGACGTCGACGAGTTCCAGCAGTACCCCGCCCCACTGGGCGAGGTGATTGCTCAAGCCGACAAGTCCGGGCACCGCGTGGTTGGTGGGCTGATGCTCGACCGCGTCACCTCGAGCGGGCGTCTGACCGGCTGGCAGCCCCAAGGCGGACTGGACCTGGCCTATCCCCTGGGTGGCTATCTCACCCACCGGCTTCTGCACGGCGACCCCAGGAAGATCGTCCTCGCTTGCCACGACGTCACGGTGGCTTCCGGCAATCACCGGGCGCCCGGCCACAAGCCGGATGCGGACCGCATCTGCGCGGTGCACCACTTCAAGTGGCGCTCGGGTGTCCTCGATGACCTCCGCCGCCGCATCCAGCACTTCTCCTCCGGTACCTGGCAAGAGCAGACCCCGGCCGTACGCGAGGAGGCCAGCCGCCTCCTGACGCACGTCGGCCAGCACGGCGGCGTGATCAACATCAGCGACCCACGGTTCGCCTTCCGCCGGGTGAGCCTGGACAGGATGCCCTTCGGCTGGCCCGCCGAGGCGTGTGGCGTCTTCACCACTTGGCGCCCGCACATGCAGAGCGGCCAGGTTCGGAGACAATGACCGCGCTCGCGCACGCCCGTCGCGGAAGGGATGACCACATGCCCCTCGCCGTTCTCCTGGCCGGTCTGACCGGCTCCGGTAAGACCACCGTCGCCCAGGCCCTGGCCGACCACGGTTTCACCCGGCTGTCCGTCGACGAGGAGGTCCACCGTCTCCATGGTCGCTACGGCGTGGACTATCCCGAACACACCTACTTCGAGCGCGAACGGCCCGTCGTCGAGGAGATCCGGCAGCGGTTCATCAAGGAGATCGAGGCCGGGAACGACGTCGTCCTGGACCACGGGCTGTGGCGCCGCGCCGAGCGCGATGCCTGGCGACAGGCCGCCCGCGAAGCGGGCGGCCATCCTGTGGTCGTTTATCTCCCCGCCGACCGCGACGAGCTGCTGCGACGCCTGGCCGAGCGCAACCAGCGCGCGGACGCCAACGCCCTCACCGTCACCTCTGAAGCCCTCGATGACTTCTTCGCCCGCTTTGACCCACCAGCCGATGACGAAGAGGTAGTCGTCCATCGTGGAGACCTGAGTGCGCTGGTCGCTGCCCTATCCGCAGGCCGCCATACCTGAGCATGGCACCGCGTGACCACGACCCAGCGCCGCCGTGCTTGTAGTGACTGCTCCGGCGCGCTCGGTTGTCGCCGCATTGGGCATCGACACGCCCTGCGCGCTGGCAGTTGGGTTCGGGCTTATGACGGCGGACGAGTGGCAACGACGGCGGTTCGATTCGTTCTTCCCCCAGGCTTCGGTCCGCCCTCGGCCGAAGCCTGACGGACCTGTGCCCCCTGGTGCTGGTCCGACCCCGCCCTTTCGGAGCGGGGTCGGCGGAAGCTACGCTTCCGCCCCAACTTGCTGCTGTTCGTCGGCCCAGGCCGAACCATCCCCGGCGGCGGGGCGGTGTCACGTGCGTCGCATGCGTCGCGTGCCTGGTCAGCACAGGTACGGACTTCCGGGCAGGTACGGAGAAGTGCGTCCCGGTGAGAGGGTCCGTCCCCGCGCTGACCTGCGCGGGGACGGACGCGACGCAGGGCTACGGGCTACGCCCTGGTGGGATCAGAGAGTGCGCTTGGGCCCGGCGAGGCCGCCGGGCGGGCCGATGGGAAGCGATCCCGACGGAGCCGCGGGCGGTCTGGCCTGGGCCGGGCAGGCAGGCGCAGCACCGGGTGCGGGCTCGCGTGTCGCCTCGGTGAGGTCGGGGCAGTTGCGTGCCCAGGCATCCAGGAACCGGTTGAGCATGTACGCCTTGGCCTGCCTGCCCTTTTCGAACCGGTAGTTGGCCGAGCCGATGTTGAAGTCCCGCAGCAGGTTGCCCAGGTGGTAGGCGTTCAGTCCCTTGGTGCCGTACTCCGCCCACGGGGCGTCGGCGTCCTGGATCAGGGCGGCGACCAGGTCCTGAGTGGACAGGGCCTCGGGGTTCTGGTTCTCAGCGAAGATGCGGTGGATGTCGCGCAGCAGCCGTGTCTTCAGGCTGCTCTGCTCGTCCTGGACCGCCTCGTGCCGGGTCATGGCCACACACGCGGCGCGGGCGCGGGCGGGCCAGTGGCCGCCGGCCAGGTCGGCGATGATGACCAAAGGTTCCCAGGTGTCCGCCGCCCGGTCCTCCACCGGCATGCCCGGAATCAAGCGGTCTGCCTCGCTGCGCAGCGGGCCCAGCCAGGCGGCCAGCTTGTCGCGCAGTACGTTGAGTTCCGGCACTGAATCCCGCAAGCGGAACGAAGCGACCTTCTCGCCTGTCTTGCGCTTCTGCATCCGCAGCACGACCGCCCGGTCCATGATCGTGTGGGGCAGGTCGCCGATCCCCGCGAGCGCGGCCATGGCGAAGGTCGGGTACGGGGTCGGTTTGTGCTCGGGGCCGGAGATGCGCCAGGCGGGCCGGTTGCGCTGATGGCCCGCATTCAGCAGGCCGCGCAGGTCCTCCTTGTCCCCTGCTTTAGGGCCGAAGATGGTGTCGGCCTCGTCCACCAGCAGGGTGGGCGGGTTCTTGCCGATGACGCGGTAGACGACCGCCGTGGAGATGTTCACGGTCATCATCGGCTGGTGCACGGTCTCGTGGAGCACGTCCAGGACGCGGGACTTGCCGCAGCCCTTCGTCGGGCTCACTATCGCCAGACGCGGCGCGTGCTGCAGAGCGGTCTGGATGTGCGTGGCCGCCACCCACAGGGTGACCGCGGTCAGCGCCTCCTCGCTGGGCAGCAACACGTACTTGCCAACCGCTGCCCGCAACTCATCCAGCAGCACAGCCCCGTCACCGGAAGTCGGCTCCGCACGGTCCGTCGGACCGGACGGCTCTCCCGGGCCGGTCCGCGGGCCTTGGTCCGGTCCGCCCAGCTGGTCCGGTGACGGGACACTGGTCCGCTCAGCGGCAGGGATACCGACCCCGTTCCGGTCGTGCGGACCAGCATCCGGGGCTTGGTCCGCACCGTCGTGGACCACCGGACCAGTGGGAGTGGACCGCTGCATGTCGCGCGGACCATCCTGGTCCGCAGTGCCCGGCCCGGTCCGCGCGCCGCTGACCTGCGTCTTCTCCACAGGTGTGGATATCCGGTCCGGCGACGGGATTGCGGTCGGCGTGGCTTCGGCCACCCGGGCCGTGACCGCCGCACGGTGCGGACCAGCCTGCGGACCAGAGCCATCCGGCGCGTGTGGTCCGGCGGACCGGCCGTCGTCGTGGTCCGCATCACGCGGACTAAACCCTTGGCCGGGCACCGCGACCGGCGGCCAGGCCACCTTGGGCTCGGTCCCCTTGGCGGAGGAGGCAGGGGATGTGTTCGAAGTACGCGAGGACGTAGAGTTCTCCATAGACGTTCCTCTCCGGTGAGAGGCAGGACGGGCAAGGTCCCGCCGCTCACAAGCTCGTTCGTTCAGGGATGGGCAATCTGTTGGGGAATCTGGGGCCCTCGGCGTTGGCGCGCCGGGGGCTTCGTCATGAGTGCGCCGGTCAGGCGGTGAGGTCGTACGAGGTCTGGGCGTCCAGCCACGCGTCCACCTCCTGCCAGCGGTAGCGCAGGTGGCGGCCGACCTTGTGGACGTTCGGGCCGGTGCCCCGGTACTTCCACTGGTACAGCGTCTTCACGGGCACACCGAGGTAGCTCGCGACGTCGGCGGGGGTGGCGAGCCGACCGCGCTCGGCGGCAGCACGGTGCGGGGTGTGGTTGGGCAAAGAGACCTCCTGGTCGAGTTCCGAGATGTGGCGTGGGCAACATAGCCACGCCTTTGGAGATCCATCCAGCAGCATTCTGGGGAATTCCCGCGGCAGCCCCAAACGGTCAGGGGCGGGGATGGGTTCCAAAACCATAGGGCACGATCCCCGGTTGCCGAAATCATTCCGGAATTCGAGGTAAATCTGTCCGGTTCTCCCCGGATCGTCTCGGCCCCATGTGGCGCGCCATTCGAGGCTAAGGTGCGAGGTCAGCTCCTCCAGGGGGACGTGCGCTGCGAGCCTCACAGGCACCGCAGCGCGGCACCGTAGCACGGACATCCGGCTTCGCCGAACCGCCCGCGAGACACTCTCAGTAGGCGGCGCCAACAAGTTTTACCGACCTCTTGAGTAAACCCTTGCCACGGCCGTGCATTTCGAGTTACAGCTATCTGTCATGGCAACCCGACCCGTAGAAATAGGCCCCGCTGGTATTCAAACTGCGCGCAATATCGAGCGCCTGCGCATGCTGCGCGGACTTTCCCAGCGCCGCCTCGCCGAGCGCTGCACCGCCCTTGGACGCCCCTTGTCCAACATTGCCCTCAGTCGCACCGAACGTGCCCACCGCCGCTGCGACGTCGACGACCTCGTCACCATCGCCACCGCCCTCGGCGTCTCACCCATCGCTCTGCTCCAGCCGCTCTCCCCACCGGTTCCTGCGCATGTGTGGCTCAGCTCCGTCCGGCAGGAGGGCTGATGGCGCGAGTCTGGATCGAGGACCGCAACGGGCACGCGGCGTACACGCGGGCGGTGGCAGCAGCCAAGAAGGCTGGCCGCACCCCGCCCGGCCGCTATCGCGTGCGCTGGTACGGCCCTGACGGCAAGCCGAAGATGAAGACCCTGGCTCGCAAAATCGACGCGGAGGCTGAGCGGACGAGGGTGGAGTCCCGCCTGTCCGACGGCACGTACCGCGATCCGGCAGCCTCGCGCGTGAAGTTCGTGGAGGTGGCGGAGTCCTGGTTGGCTGCCCAGGTCCACCTCAAACGCTCAACTCGCAACCGCTACCGAGGCGTTCTCGACGTCCATGTGATCCCCAAGTGGGGCACCACCTCGCTGGACCGCATCCACTACGAGGATGTCGCCGAGTGGCTGGCGGACATGCTGTCCGGCGAGACGGCGGGCGGCAGGAAGCTCAGCGCGCGCTCGGTGCGCAAGGCGTACGTCGTGCTCAGCCGCGTACTCGGCTTCGCGGTCAAGTCCCGACGCCTCGCCTTCAACCCAGCCGCCGGCGTCCCCCTGCCGAAGGCGGCACCGGCTGACCATGTCTACCTGGACGACATGCAGGCCGAGGCGCTCGCCGAGGCGGCGGGCGCGTATCGCGTCTTCATCCTGCTGCTGGCCTACACGGGTTTGCGCTGGGGCGAGGCGTCCGCGCTGAAGGTAGGCCGGGTCGACCTCGACGCCTGCCGCGCACACATCGTCGAGGCGTACGTCGAGGACAACGGCAAGCTCTACCTCGACTCACCCAAGAACCACGAGCGCCGGTCGGTACCGATCCCGCGGTTCCTCGCCGAGGAGCTGAAGCCGCACGTCGAGGAGCGTGGCGACGAGAAGCTGCTGTTCACCGCACCGCAGGGCGGACCGCTGCGCGCCCGGAACTTCCGACAGCGGTTCTTCGCCCCGGCGGTTACCAAGGCGGGCCTCGGCCACCTCAAGCTCACCCCGCACAAACTGCGCCACACGGCGGCCTCGCTCGCCATCGCCAGCGGAGCGGACGTCAACGTCGTTCAGAGCATGCTCGGCCACAAGTCGGCGACGCTGACGCTGGACACGTACGGCCATCTCTTCCCCGACCGTCTCGACGAGGTCTCGAAGAAGATGCACAAGCGACGGGCGAAGCAACTCGCCAAGGCGAAGGGCAAGTTGCAAAAGGCGGAGAAGAAGGCTCGCAAGGCCGCAGACACGGTGGCCGCCCTGGAGGGCGTTGCGGTGTGATGTGTGCCTGATCCGTGCCGAGACCAGCCAGATGCTGCCGGTCAGCCGACGGGGCGGCACCTGACGGCAGGGTGCCGCTCAGCTGTTCCGCGGGGCCCGGTTCAGGTACGGCCGCATGAAGGCATCCATTGCCTCGGCAGCGTCGCGCATCGCCAGACGGCTGATCTCCTCGGGGACCTCGCGGTCGTCGTAGACGAAGAGGCGTCCGTCCACGAGCTGGGTCTTCGGCTGCCAGTCGAGGCGACGGCCTGCCTCGCGAGCGGCACGCCGTACGTCCTTGAGTTCGCCCATCTCTTCAAGGTCATCGCTGCCTAGGACCAGCTGTCCGTGGTAGCCCTGGTAGCCGGGCTTCAGCGAAGCCTTCATCAGAGTCTCCAGGTGGTCGACCAGGTTGGCGTAGCGGCGCTTGGCCAGTTCGTCCTTAGCGGGCATCGCGGTACAGCTCCCCACCCTCGGCGCACATCTCATGTGTGCTGAATCCGTGCCGGAAGCCAGAGGCCCTGTCGCCCCAGTGGGCGACAGGGCCTCTGACCTGCTGCTTAAGCGTGCCCCCGGCAGGATTCGAACCTGCGACACCCGCTTTAGGAGAGCGGTGCTCTATCCCCTGAGCTACGAAGGCGAAGGCGTGACCAAGGACAGCGTAGCGGATGTGTGCCGGTGGGCCTCGTCGGTGTGGGGTGGGGGGAGCGGTGGGGGCCTGGGGCGGGTGGGTGGACGGGCCCGGGTGGGTGGGGTCAGCCGCCGTCCACGTAGGCGCGGGCGGCGACCATGACGTCTCTGAAGCGGCCGTCGGCGATCACGGTGAGGGGGGCCTCGTCCTGGAGCTGGGGGTTCATTCCGATCATCCAGGCCCGTGCGGTGTAGAGGCTCTCGGCGTCCTGGATGAGTTGGAAGACCTGGAGGGCCGCCCGGAGCCGCTCTTCCGCCTCCTGGCGGGGCGCCGAGGTGCCGGAAGCCCATTTGCCGACCTGCCGGGCATCGTTGATGTTGGTGATCCTGGCGGTCAGGCGCTGGCCGAGGTTTTCCTGGAGGAAGCGGGCGATGTCCTCGATGGACATGCGGACCGTGGCGACGTGGGCCCGCTCGGCGCTGGCTGCGCTCTTGGTGGGGGCAGGGCTTTCGGCTGCGGTGGTCATGGCTCTTCCTCCCTCGTGCTCCGACTGCGTGCGCGCCGGGCTCCGGTGGCCTCTGGGTCTTGTGTCGGGCGGCGGGTGCGCGGGTGCACAGACACACCGGACCGGTGTACGGGTGTGGGATCGGGCGCGGGTGGCTCCGGCTGCCGCACGTCCTGGCGGGTGCGGATGCGGGTCTTGCGCCGCCGACTGGGTGACGCTTCTGAAGGGGTGATCCGTGGGGAAGCGTGACCTCTACGGACCCTGGTGGCGCGGAGCGCCTGTGGTCAGGGGTGTGGCGTGCCCGGCGCGGGGCCTCTCTGCGTGATCGCGGGCGAGGCGAAAGCGGCTGTCCGTGAGGGTGGGCTGCACACGATCATTGGTCCTCCTCCATAGCCAGTACATGAAGGCTACCCGGAAACCCCCCTCAACTCCACCACTTTTGCGCTGTCCAGCGTGGGGTGATTTCGCGTCAAGGTTCCTGCGCCGAAACCCTCTTGGGGGTTTCCGTGGCTGCTGGGCTGGGCGTTTACTCGGTTTAGGGGTGCGCGGAAGCGGGGCGCGCGTCAGGCGGCGTGTCAGCGGATCGTCAGGCCGTACTCGTCGGCGACTCTCAGGAGGTCCGCCGCCTCCGGCCAGATCGGCTGGCGCTCCACCTCCTTGAGGGGCACATCGGTGAAGATGGCCCAGCACTGCCGCATCCCGAAGCGGGAGCTGTAGGCGATGCCGTGGATCAGCCGCTCCTGGTGCCGGTTCCGCTGGGATATCGCCCACGCGGAGATCTGGCGCGTCACCCTGCGGTCCGCGCCCTGGACGTGGTCGAGGGTCAGTTCGGTGATCCCGAACTGCGCCAGCTCCTCCTTGAGTTCCCTCGAAAGGACCCGCAGGGTCTGTTCGTCGTCCACGTCGAGGAACCGCGCCTCCGCGGCGGGCTGTAATCGCACCAGCGTGTGCCGTGTACGCCAGTCCTGGGGGAGTTGGCCGGGCGACATGAAGTAGGGGTCGTCCCAGTCGGTGCCGATCAAGGCGCGCAGCTCCGGGTCCACGCGGAACGGAGCCAGCGCCTCCGCGAAGCATCCGTCCAGGTCGGACGCGCAGTACAGCGTGCCGTAGCTCGGCATGCTCCAGCGGTTGCCGCCCGTGCGGCTGTCGTCCTCGCGGCTGATCTGGCTGTACTTGAGCGGATCCTTGGCCTTGCCCAGGCGCCAGACCCCGCGCTCCGGTGCCGGTACGAGTCCTGCCTCCAACGGCGCGCCCTCACTCACGGGCCGCTCCTCACTCGGGTAGGGCTTGCTGGTGTCGGCGAACGATCATTCTCTGTCGCCGGGAGTGCGAGGGCAGCGATCCTGCCGTTTTCCCTGGGGGGCGCACAAAGGAATTCAGGGGGCGCACGCATCCTGGTCAGCTGATGGCAGATCATTCAAGTCGAGGCTGAGCACGGCGACTCCGGCCTGCCCGGCCAGGGCGACGGCGACCCCGCCGCCGGGCGTGCCCCGGGGGTCCACGGAGAGGGTGTGCACGGGGCTTCCCGTGGCCAGCCGCAGCACACAGCGCGATGTCGCCGCGTCCCAGAAACGGACCGTGCCGTCCCGGGACGCGCTGGCGACGTAGGGCCGGGGAGCCTCCGCGCGAGCCGTCCAGGTGGCGATCGCCTCGATCGCATCCGTGTGCCCTACGAGGGGCTCGGCGAGAGCCGTGCGGGTGGTCAGGTCCCACAGGCGCACCGTGCCGTCATCTCCCCCGGTGGCCAGGAACGGGGGCAGCAGGGTGCGGTGCGGGTTGATGGCGACGGCGTTGATGATTCCCTGGCGGCAGCGGAAGACGTGGCTGGGGGCGGTGGCCCGACCGGGCGCGGTGGCCTCCGGCTGCCACCGGTGTCCCCGCTCCTCGTTCGACTCCCACAGGCGCACCCTTCCGTCCATCCCGCCGGAGGCGAACCAGTCGGTGCCGGACCCGTCCGACGCCGCGGCCACCGTACGTACGGAGTAGGGGTGGGGCCACCGCTGGAGTTGCCGCCCGCCGTCCAGCTCCCACAGCCGGACGGTGAAGTCGTCGGCGCTGACGGCCAGCCGGCGTCCGTCGGCGGCCACGGTCGCGGCAAGGGCGCGCACGGGCTGTGCGTGCCCTTCCAGGCGGATGCCGGCGGCGCGGCCGTGCAGCCGGTCCCAGGACCGGATGCTGTGATCGGGCGCCGTGTGGAGGAGTACGTGCCGGTCCTCCTCCTCCGGCAACCACGCGAGGGCGGCCGGAGGGTGCGGTGGGCCGTCGGCGGAGGAGCGGGTGGTGGTGACGGTGCTGGTGATCTCGCCGCTGGTCAGGTCCCTGAGCTGGATGCGCGCTGAGGCGTCGCTGACGGCCAGCTGCGGGGAGCCGGAGAGGTCCGAGGTGAGCACCGCGGCCGTCGCGGCGGGGGCCGCGGCGGTGTCCCGGAGGGCACGGCGGACGGTGTCCGCGTCCCACAGCCGGACGGTGTGGTCACGGGACGTGGAGGCGAGGAGGTGATCGGTTCCCACGGTTTCCACGGTTCGTACGGTTCCCTGGGGCCGCCCCTGGGTCTCCTCGCTCCCTCGGCTCCCGTGAGGGGGAGTTCCGTGGAAGGGGGCGGAGCAGAGCGCCGTCACGGCATCCGTGTGTCCGGTGAGCCGCGCCACCGGCGCCACCGGCACGCCCGTGCTGCCGCTGTCTCCGGAGTCGCCCGCGCCGCTGGAGTCCCTGGAGTCGCCCGCGCCGCTGGAGTCCCTGGAGTCGCCCGCGCCGCCGGAGTCCCTGGAGTCGCCCGCGCCGCCGGAGCCCCCGGACCCGCCCGAGCCCCCGGACCCGCCCGCACCGCCAGGACCGCCAGCCCCGCCCGCACCGCCAGAGCCACCGTCCCCGCACGCGACCCCGCCGACGTCCCACAGATCGATCCCCGCCCCCGGCCCCGCCGCCGCCAACAAGTCCACACCGTCCACCCGCACCCCCACCAACGCGGTGACCGGCTCCCCCGCCCCCCGCAACACCCCCCGTGACCCCGTCGCCACGTCCCACAGTGTCAGGGAACCGTCACCGTGCCCGGTGGCGACCAGCCCCGGCACCGTGGTGCGGGCCAGGGACCTGACGGGGGCGCCGACGTCGACCGGGTACTCGTACAGCAGCCGGAGATCCGCGATGTCCCAGACCCGTACCGTGCCACCGGCGCCGACGAGCAACGGGCGGCCGTCGGCGGCGGCGGCGACGGTCAGGGCGAACGCGGCCCGTTCCGACGGGTGCGGGGTCAGGTCGGCCGTGCGCTCCGCCGCGCCCTCGCGCCACAGCCGCACCGCCCCGGTCCCGGCGACCGCGGCCACCACCAACGACCCCGCCCCGTCCCGGCACCCGGCGACAGCGGCGACCCAGGTCCGCCCTGCGAAGGCCGTCCGGCCGAGCAGCGCCCCCCGGAGCGTCTCGCGGATCCGTACGGTGCCGTCCGCGCTGCCGGAGACGAGTGCCCCGCCACCGGTGGCGTCCGGTACGAAGTCCAGGCACCGCACGTCGCCGTCGTGGGCGAGGACCCGGTCCCCGACGGGCGCGCCCGACACCGCGTCGACGAACTCGACGGAGCCCGACGCGCCGCCCACCGCCAGCAGCGCCGCACCGCCGGGTCCCGCCGCCGGGGCCAGCGCGAGACCCGGCCGCCCGAGGGTGGCGAGGACGTTGGCCGGTGGCTCCCACCGCGACCACAGCACCGAGATGCGGGACCCCGCGAAAGCCGCAGCCGGAGGAAGCAGACGGTGCGGACGGCCGGGGAACCGCATGGCGGTACGCGCCAGGTGCAGGCTCGAGCACCGGGAGGCGAGGTCCGCACCCTGTACGTAGGGTTCGACGGCCGCCCACGCCGTGAGCCACGACCGGCCGGCGCCGGGGACGAGCGGTAGGCCGAGCAGGCCCCGTACGCCGTCGCCGGTGAGCCACGGCAGCAGGGGCGGCGGTACGTGACGGTCGTCCAACGCCCCGCCGATCGCCGCGTGGTGGGCCAGGTACCGGCGCAAGTAGGGGTGCGGCACGGTCACCGTGTCGTTCTTGACCAGGCCCGCCAGGGCGGCGGCGACGCGCTCACCCGTCACGGGCGCGGCGCCCGGCTCGGGCGCCCACCGCCGCAGCATGCCCGCGAGCTGCTCGTGCGCGGGCCGGTACACGACGTGGTCGTCCTCGACGTCGTGCGCGAGGTACCCGGCGAGGCGGCCCTCCAGGAGGCGCCGGATCTTGTCGTCGGCGTGCTCGATGCGGGCGCCGAGGAGTTCCGAGGCCACCGTCGGCCACACCTGCGCCCAGGGGATCCCCCGGCCGAGGCCGTAGGCGGTGGCGCGCAGCAGCGCGAGCGCCTCCGCCCTGTGCAGGCCGTCGTCGGCGACCTGGTCGAGGTCCTGTTCGAACAGGCCGACCGTGCCCTTGTCGAGCCCCGCGAGCCAGCGCGAGTCGCCGAGCAGCTCCATCCCGTCGCCGCGCCGCAGTTGTTCCGCCGCCAGTCGCGCGTCGAGGAAGGAGCGGCCCACGTGCCGCGCGACGCACTCCGCCGCCGAGGGGACCGCGGCCGGGTCGTCGTTGCCCCAGGGCACCCCGGACAGGAGCGCGGCCACATACGCGGCGATGTCCGCTTGCACGCCCTCGCTGTCCGTACGCAGCACGTGCGCGCCGGGGAAGACGCTCAGCAGCTCCTGCAAGAGACCGTACGGACCGTGCACGCCGTGCAGGCCGTACAGCCCCGGCAGCCCGCCGGAAACGCCCGCCCCCGGAGTGCCCGGGCTCGTGCTGCGCACGCCGAGCAGGAGACGCAGCCCGCGCCCCGGCCCCCCGGCACCGGCGTGGACCGCGAGCGGCACCAGCACATCGCGGACGCACGCCACCGGATCGGGTGATTCGTCGAGACCGTCGACGACCACGGTGACCACGTCGGTGGGGCACGTCGTGAAGAAGGCGCGCAGCGACTCCTGCCACTGGCGCAGAGCGTCCGTCCCCGGTCGGGTACGGTCCCGCGCACAGCCGAGCCGGGTGCCGACGGCGGCCATGAGGTCCAGCGGTCCGCGGTTGCGGGCGGACACCGCGACATGGATGGAACCCTCGCCGGGAACACTGTCGGGCGGCGCCTTGCGCACCGCGTCGGCGTAGCGCGGCGACGCCCTGAACGCCGGGTCGCTGAGGGTCACCGCACGGGCCAGGACGGCGGACTTCCCGCTGGCCGCGGTGCCGGTCACCACGAGGACTCCCGGCGGGCCCGCGACGAAGTCCGCGAGGTCGCGGTTGATCTCCTTGCGTCCGGAGAAGTACCAGCCGGGATCGTCGCTGCTCGCGCGTCCGCTGGCGCGGTCCAGCCAGTACTCCAGCTCCTCCGGTGTGGCCGCGACCTCCGCACGGGCGCCCGTGACCACCTTCGGCCGCGGCCGGTAGCCGGGGTTGGGCAGGGCGGGGGACGGTTCCCCGAGCCTGGCGAGCAGGACAGGCCGGGGGCCGGGGAGCGCGAGGTCACGTTCCGCGTTGAGCCGCTCGGTCGCCTGTTCCAGGGCCTGGACGAACTCGGAGATCGTCAGCTGCGGCCGGGTGATGCCCGCCGCGTCCCGCAGCCAGTCGAAGGCCATGCGCAGCACCGCGGCGAACTCCCGGCCGAGCACCGGGGAACGGGTCGCCGTCGTCGCCACCACGTTCACCGAACGCCTGGCACCGGGTGTGTCGACCAGTTCGCGTACGAGGGCCTTCAGCTCCGCGTCGATGCCCTCGGCCTCACAGGCGTTCACGATCACGAGTACGTGGCGGGCGCGCGAGTCGATCGCGGCCACGACGACGTCGTTGGTGGGCAGACCGGTCGCGAGGAGCCGGTCGGTGTCGGTGTCCGGCAGGATCAGGAAGTGCCTGAGGGATCGGCCGACGGTGCCGTGCGAGGTGATGTACACGACCAGGGCCTCGTCCTCCGGGGCCTGCCGGATTCCGGAGGTGTGCAGGAAGCGCTCCACGTCGTTGCGCTCTTCCGGCGCGCGCAGCACGGTCTGCACGAAGCCCTGGCCCGGCGCGGGACCGGTCGGCCACCACGCGGTCACGGCCGAGAGCTGTTCCTCGACGGCCTTGGCGAACTCGGGGTCCCCGTCCTCCACCGCCACGACGACCAGCGAACCGGCGGCCACCGCCGGGGGCGCCGCGTACGCGAACTCCGCCCGTGGACACTCGACTTCCGTCCCGGGGACGCGCTCCGCCTGCATGTTCCCTATTGTTCACAGCCATGAATCCCCACGAGCCAGAAAGCGACAAACTTGCCACCGGCACATCGGCACCGGCACCCTCGCCCACACCCCCACCCGCACCGGTGGTGACCGCCGACATCACGCAGGACGCCGTCGTCGTCGTCCCGGGCATCATGGGCAGCGAGCTGTACGACACCGTCACCGGGAAGACCGTATGGGGCCTGTCGGGGGTGTCATGGCTCCTCAAGGCGTGGACCCGGCCCCGGGGCCTGGAGCCGCTGCGCCTGACGCCGGAGGAACTGGAGGGCAGGACCGGCCGGATCAAGGCCACGCAACTGATGCGGCATTCGTACTGGACGCCCTACTTACAGGGGTTCGAGCCCTACACCGCCCTGCTCGACGTCGTACGGAGCTGCGTGGCCCACGAGGCCGCCGTCCTGGAGTTCGCCTACGACTGGCGCCTGCCCGTCACCGCCAACGGCCGCCTCCTGGCCGAAGCCGCCCGCCGCCACCTCGTCGGCTGGCAGGGACATCCCGCACACGACGAGGCCCGCCGCCACCGAGTCGACGAACGCCCGGCACGGCTGGTCTTCGTCGCGCACTCCATGGGAGGGCTCGTCACCCGGGCGGCCCTCGATGCCTCGTACGACAGCGACCTCTTCGACGACACCCGTGCGGTCCTCACCCTCGGTACGCCCTTCCACGGCGCGGTGAAGGCGGCGGCGATCCTCAACAGCGGCCGCGGCACCCCGGTCCCGCTGCCGCACCGGCAGCTGCGGTCCGTCTCCGCCACCATGCCGGGCCTGCACGACCTGCTGCCGCAGTACGCCTGCCTCATCGAGGGCGACGACGTCCGCCGCCTCACCCCCGGCGACGTGGCCGGAATCGGCGGCGACGAGGAACTGGCCCGGGCGGCGGCGGACTTCCAGGGCAAGCAGATCCACATGACGCTGCCGGGGCACTGGACCGTGGCCGGCACCAACCAGGCCACCCCGCAGAGCCTCACCGTCAAGGACGGCGTGGTCCACCCGCGTCAGTACGGGGCCCGCCGGCACAGCAGCGGCGCCTTCATCCGCGACGCGCGCGGCGCGCTGCGGTTCTACGACGTCAAGGGCGACGGCACCGTCCACAAGGACTCCGCCGCCGTGGGCCCCGCCGTCACACCGCTCCCGCTCCAGCACGGAGCCGTGGCCTTCGACCGCGTCGCGCTCAAGGCCGTGGCCGAGGTGCTGCGCGGCGACGACCACCTCGGCCCGCCCCAGGGCGCCCCCGGCTGCGGCCTCGACGTGCCCGACCTGGTGACGGCGGGAGAGCCGTGGACCCTCGCGCTCACCGACGTGGACTCCCTGTCCGGCCTCAAGTGCGAGATCGCCGACGCCGAAGGCCGCGACCCGCGCCCCCTCAGACCGATGTGGGGCGACGGGACCGTCGTGGCCCGCGCCACGGTGAGCGCGCCGGGCTTGTACCGCGTCACCGTGCGCACCATCGACGGCCACACCGTCAGCCAGCTGGTCCTCGCGGGTGAACCCGGGACGGAGCAGGAAACCGAGTGACGCGTGGCGGCTGAGGCGTCATGGACGCCGACGGCCGCCTTGCTGGACGATGACGGAGGATCGCCCGCCTGTCAGCAGTTCCTGTTGAGTGCTGAGTGCTGAGTGCTGAGTGCTGAGTGTGAGGGGTCTCGCTGTGTCCGCAACGACCCGCACGACCGGCCCTCGTCCAGCGGCGCCCGCCTCCGCCTCCGCCTTCAGGGAAGCCGATCGGCGGGGTGCGGGCCCAGTTCTCCGATCCGCTGAACATCGCGCTCGGGCTGCCCGACTGCAACGCCCTCATCGGGAGGGCGCCGGACGTGCCCAACTTCCTTTACGCCACCGGTTTCTCCGGGCACGGGTTCCTCCAGGCCCCGGTCGTCGGGGAAGTCGTGGGCGACCTGTACCTGGAACGCGAACGCTTCGTCGACGTCCCACCCCTGAGCGCCGACCGTTTCGCCGACGGCGCCGTCCCCGGCGGCCGTCCCGAGGCCCACGTGGTGTAGGAGGCACACCCATGACCGGACGTCCGGCCGGGCGGCACCCGGCGAACCGGCTCGCGCCCTGGCAGCTCCGCGCCGCCTTCGCCGTCCGGCTCTCCGCCATGTACGGGCGCGAGGTCCCCGCGTACGACACCCTCGTCGAGGTGACGCGCGAAGTGAACGAGGACGTGCTGCGCGAACGCGGCGGCGACGCGGAGCGGCTCGGGACGATCGCGCGGGTCACCGCCGAGCGGCACGGCGCGGTGAGGGTCGGCACCCCGGCGGAGCTGGAGCAGGCCGGGCGGGTCTTCGGGGCCCTCGGGATGCGGCCCGTCGGCTTCTACGACCTGCGGGAGGCCGCCGCGAGCGCCGTGCCCGTCGTGTCCACCGCCTTCCGCCCCGTCGACGGCGACGAGCTGGCCCGCAACCCCTTCCGCGTGTTCACCTCCCTGCTCACCCCCGCCGACCCCCGCTTCTTCGACCCCGACCTGCGCAGACGCCTGGAGCGGTTCCTCGCGGGGCGGGAGCTGTTCCCGCCCGAGCTGCTCGCCCTCGCCGACCGCGCCGAGGCCGAGCAGGGTTTGGCGGAGGACGACGCCGAACGGTTCCTGCGCCTTGCCGTGGGTGCCTTCGAGCTGTCGGCCGAACCCGTCGACAAGGCCTGGTACGAGACGCTGGAACGGGTGTCGGCCGTGGCCGCCGACATCGGCGGCGTGCGCAGCACCCACATCAACCATCTGACGCCCCGCGTCCTCGACATCGACGAGCTGTACCGGCGGATGACCGAACGCGGCATCGCGATGATCGACACCGTCCAGGGCCCGCCGCGGGGGGTCGGCCCGGACGTGCTGCTCCGGCAGACCTCGTTCCGCGCACTCGACGAGCCGCGCGCCCTGCGCCTCCCTGACGGGACCGTGACCGAGGGGACGCTGCGGGTGCGGTTCGGGGAGGTGGAGGCGCGCGGGATCGCCCTCACGCGGCGGGGGCGGGCCCGCTATGACGAGCTGCTGGACCTGGCGGAGGGGGCGGTGGCCGCGGCGCGTGCCGCGGCCGGGACCCGTGGCTCCGGCGCATCCCGTGACGCGGCCGGAACCCGTGGCTCCCGCGCACCCCGTGACGCAGCCGGAACCCGTGGCTCCGCCACGCCCCGCGACCCCGCCACGCCCCGTGACCTCGCCGCACCCCGTCCCGTCGCCGCACATCATGACGCCACCGCGACCGCACCCCATGACGCCACCGCGACCGCGCCCCGTGCCGCCGCGACCCGCGCCGACCTCCTCCGCTCCCTCTGGCCCACCCGCTTCCCCGGCACCGAGCAGGCCCTCGCGGAACGCGGCCTCGCCCACTTCACGTACCACGCCGTCGCCGACCGGGCCCGCGACGGCCGCACCCCGCCCCCGGACCTGCCCGGCCTGCTCCGCGAGGGCTGGGTGCGTGCCGAACCGATCGTGTACGAGGACTTCCTGCCGCGGTCCGCCGCCGGGATCTTCCAGTCGAACCTGGACGGATCCGGCACTCGCCAGGAGGGCGAGGAAGGCGTCGCGTACGACAGCGACTGGTTGTCCGGCGCCGTCGGCCGCGATGTGCTCGACCCCTTCGCCCTGTACGAGGAGCAGCAGGCCCGTTCCCTGGCGCGGGCCGCACACGAGCTGCGCCTGGAACGCCCGATTCCGCCTCCGTCGTCCGCGTGAGCGCTCCGGCGCCCGCCCGCGGAAGCCTGCACCACGACAGCGTGGACGGACCCGCGGAACCCCCGTCGACCCCGAGGAGCCCTCATGCCACTCGCGCCCTCCGCCCTCCCCACCACCGACGAACTGCGCGCCCGTGCCCGCGGGGCCCTGGACCGCGTCGGCGTGGACCGCGTCGGCGTGGACGTCGGCGGCACGCTCGCGCGGGGCGGTGACGCGGGACAGGTGTGCCACGCCCGGACCCCGATCACCGGCGAGCACCTCTTCCCCGTGCCCGCCACCACCGCGGCCACCGCGGACCGTGCTGTCGCCGACGCGCACCGGGCCTTCCGCGCCTGGCGCTCCACCCCGGCACCGGTCCGCGGCGAACTCGTACGCCGTCTCGGCGAGTTGCTGCGCGAGCACCAGAGCGACCTCGCGGACCTCGTCACCGTCGAAGCGGGCAAGATCCGCTCCGAGGCGCTCGGCGAGGTCAGGGAGATGATCGACATCTGCGACTTCGCGGTCGGTCTCTCCCGGCAGCTGTACGGGCGGACCATCGCGTCCGAGCGGCCAGGGCACCGGCTCACCGAGACCTGGCACCCGCTGGGCGTCGTCGGTGTCATCTCCGCCTTCAACTTCCCCTGCGCCGTGTGGTCCTGGAACACCGCCGTGGCCCTGGTCTGCGGTGACACCGTGGTCTGGAAGCCGTCCGAGCTGACCCCGCTGATCTCCCTGGCCTGCGCGCACCTGCTGGCCCGTGCCGCCGCGGACACCGGCGCGCCCGACGGCGTGCACCGGCTGCTCATCGGGCCCGGGTCCGTCGGGGAACTGCTCGTCGACGACCCCCGGGTCGCGCTCGTCAGCGCCACCGGGTCCACCCGCATGGGGCGCGAGGTCGGGCCGCGCGTCGCCGCCCGCTTCGGGCGGTCCCTGCTCGAACTCGGCGGCAACAACGCCGCGGTCGTCGCGCCCTCCGCCGACCTGGACCTCGCCGTGCGCGGGATCGTGTTCGCGGCGGCGGGCACGGCGGGGCAGCGGTGCACGACGCTGCGCCGCCTCATCGCACACCGCGACATCGCGGACACCCTCGTCGCCCGGCTGGCCGCCGCGTACGCGAAGCTGCCCGTGGGCGACCCCTTCGACGAGGCGACGCTCGTCGGGCCGCTGATCTCCGTCACCGCGCTCGACCGCATGCGGCAGGCCGTCGCCCGCGATCGGGCCGAGGGCGGCAAGGTCCTCGCGGGCGGTGACCGCCGCTTCGCGGACCTGGCCCCTGGCGCCGCGTACGTCGAGCCAGTCCTCGTCCGCGTCGGCGCGCAGACCGAGGTCGTACGCGAGGAGACCTTCGCGCCGATCCTGTACGTCCTGACGTACGACACGTTCGAGGAGGCCATCGCCCTGCACAACGACGTGCCGCAGGGCCTGTCCTCCAGCGTCTTCACCCGCGACCAGGGCGAGGCCGAGCTGTTCCTGTCCGCCGACGGCTCCGACTGCGGCATCGCGAACGTCAACATCGGTACGTCGGGCGCGGAGGTCGGCGGGGCCTTCGGCGGCGAGAAGGAGACCGGGGGTGGCCGGGAGTCGGGCTCGGACGCGTGGCGTGCGTATATGCGGTCCGCGACGAACACCGTGAACTACTCGGGGCGGTTGTCGCTGGCGCAGAATGTCAGTTTTTTGTGACCGGGGGTCGGGGGGCTTGCGCCGCCTGCGGGGTGCCCGGATTCCGCTGACCGGTGGCTATGCCGTGTACCGTCGCCCGGACACCGGGGCCGTGCGGCGGGGGTGGCCCGTCAGGTCCCGGGTGTACGTGATCCCGGGGCGGCCGTCGAGTTCGGCCTCGCCGGTGGCGACGAAACCGGCGCGGGCCAGGACCGCCTGGGAGCCGGGGTTGTCCAGCGTCGTCCCGGCGCGCAGCGAGGTCAGTCCGTACTCGGTGGCCGCCAGCAGGCACACCTTCTGCACGGCGGACGTGGCGAGCCCCTGCCGGGCCGCCTTCTGCGCGATGCGGTACCCGAGCTCGGCCGAACCCCCGGCCACGTCCACGAGGTTGACCCGGCCGAGGATCTCGCCGTCCCCGCCCGCGAGCACATGGAAATGGCACGCGCCGCTCTCCTGCTCGGCCAGGAGCGCCGCGTGCCGGGCGTCGAACCCGGCGAAGTAGTCGTCACCGCGGTCCGGCACCGACGCGGCGAAGTAGGCGCGGTTCTCGCGTTCGAAGGCGAGCAGGGCCGGAGCGTGGTCCGGGCGCAGGCGCTGGAGTTCGGGCATGGGGCAACGGTACGGCGGAGCGGGGGCGGGGCGGCAGGGCAAACAGCTCGATGACTGCGGGACCCGGCCTTACGGACCCCGCAGCCAGGGCCGCACGCCGTGGCCACCGGCACGCACACCCCTTCCGCCGCCCGCACCCACACCTTGGCGGGTTGCTCATGGGGGCCGCAGCCGGGCGGGGGTCAGCTGGGGCGAGTCGGCCACTCTCGGCAACTCATGGTACGCGATTATGTACTGAGAGTAATCAGCCATATGGAGACTCAAGATCCCACGCCCACTACGCAGTTCAGGCCGCTCGGTCGTCCTGGTCCACCCGGGCGGTTCAAGCCGTCCGGTCGTCCCGGTCCACCCGGGCTGCTCGGTCCGTCTGGGCCGTGCGCGCCGCTCGGGCCAGGCGCGCCGCTCGGGCCAGGCGCGCCGCTCGGGCCAGGCCGTCCGACCCGCCCGGGCCGCCAAGGCCCTCCGCACCGTCCCGGTGTGCTACGGTGCGTACAGCACGTGTGTACGTCCCTTCTGGGCGCCGTGCCTTTCCTCAGAATTCTTCTGAGCACGCGTTTCACCATCTTTCTCTCCGTGCGTTTCTCTCCCCGGCCAGGGCTCTCGGTCTCGTACCTACCTGCCCCCTTCGGGAGGGAAATCCGCTCGGCGGCCTGTCCGCGGCGCGATCGTGCCGCGCGACCCGAGGCCGCCGCCCGTCGGACGAGGCGTGACCACGCCGCCTCGCCGGGCCCCGCACCCGCCTGTCCGCGAAAGGACCCTCACCCATGACCAGCCAGACCCTCCGCAGCGGCGTCCTCGACCTCAAGGACACCTCCGCCAAGGCCACTCCCGCCAAAGACACCCCCCGGGCCGACAACGCCCGCACCCGCACCACCCGCTCCACCCCGGACGGGCACCTCCGCGCCGAGGGCTGCCTGCCGGGGCCCGACGACCTGCTCGTCCCGGCCGCCCTGATCCGCCGGTACGGCCTGCGCGCCGGCGACCTCGTCGAGGGCGTGCCCGGCGACAAGCCGCGCGTGCTGGCCGACGTCGCCCGCGTCAACGGGCACGCGCCCCAAGAGGCGGGCGCCAGGCCCCGGTTCGGCGACCTCACCCCGCTGCACCCGAGGGAGCGGCTGCGCCTGGAGACCACCGGCGACCGGGTCGCGACCCGCGTCGTCGACCTCGTGGCACCCGTCGGCAAGGGACAGCGCGGCCTGATCGTCGCCCCGCCGCGCACCGGCAAGACCGTTCTGCTGCAACAACTGGCCGCCGCCGTCGCCGACAACCACCCCGAGTGCCACCTCATGGTCGTTCTCCTCGACGAACGCCCCGAGGAGGTCACCGACATGCGGCGCTCCGTACGCGGCGAAGTGCTGGCCTCCACCTTCGACCGGCCCCCCAAGGCGCACATCGCGCTGGCCGAACTCGCCGTCGAGCGCGCCAAGCGGCTCGTCGAGGAGGGCCGTGACGTGGTGCTGCTCCTGGACTCCCTGACCCGGCTGTGCCGCGCGTACAACAACTCCGCCTCGGCGGGCGGCCGTACGCTCAGCGGCGGCGTGGACGCGGGCTCCGTGCAGGGACCCAAGCGGCTCTTCGGCGCCGCGCGGCTCGCCGAGGAAGGGGGGTCCCTGACCATGCTCGCGACCGTCCTCGTGGACACCGGATCGCGCGCCGACGACTACTACTTCGAGGAGCTCAAGTCCACCGGCAACATGGAACTGCGCCTCGACCGCAGGCTCGCCGACCGACGCGTCTTCCCTGCCGTGGACATCACGCCCTCCGGCACGCGCCGTGAGGAACTCCTCGTACCAGCGTCCGAACTGACCGCTGTACGGGGCCTGCGCCGCGCCCTGGACCTGCGCAACACCCACGACGCGCGCGAAGGGAACAGCGGCGTCGAAGCCCTCCTCGAACACATCCGCCGCTCACCGAGCAACGCCGCCTTCCTGCGGCAGGTCCGGGAGTCGGTGCCCAACGCCGTGGCGGCGTGAGCCGGTCACAGCTTCGAGAACCTGGCCCTCCAGGACCAGCCCATGTCGAGCACGGTGTCCCGCAGGGGGGTCTTCAGGTCCGCGGTGTCGTACTCGACCGTCTTCTTGATGCGGCGCTTTCCGTCCGGCCCCCGCTCTCTCGACCAAGAGTAGGACACCCACCGGAGCTGCCCTCGGCCCGAGGTGTACACGCTGCGGGACATCGACGTGAGCGGCAGCTGCCATTGGTAGTCGAGGGAGCGGACCTGCTGCTCGTCCGGCATCAGCCGCATCCGCGTCTGCAAGACCGAGTCCTCCGTGGCCGAGTGGAAATACTTGCCCCACGCGGGATCCGTGCAGTGCCAGTCCGCCACCAGGTCGGCGCCTTCGTCCGGGGTGCCGTGGCGGACGGTCCAGGGGGCATCGGAGCAATTAAGGTCGAGCAGAGCCTCGACGACCTCGTCCGACGTACAGGGCACGATGCCGTCGGGGGGACGCGCAACGCGTTCGAATCGACTGAAGAGACCCATGGGGGCAACCTATTCGGGGGAGTTTTCCGGACGCACCGAGGCCACGATGTCCCGGAAGTCCTCCAGGACGTCGTCGTGCTGGGTCGCGGTGGCGGTCAGGACCAGCCGGACCACCGCGCGGCGGGCCGGGTCGTGGACGTCCAGCAGGGACAGATACACCTGGGACTGCGTGAGCCGGCGACGCACGCCGCCGACCGTGGTGGTGAGAGTCAGTGTCTGCGTGAGGCCGGGGGCAGCGGCGGAGCCGATCTCATGACGGCTGACGACGTCGAGAGCCTCGGCGACCTCGCCGAGATTCCCCACCGACTCGTCCCCGATCTCGGCCAGGGTCGCCGTGTCCGGCCGGAACGTGCTGTCGACGGTCACGTTGGCGGTGAAGCCGTCGTCCGGATACGCGTGGAGCGCGACGAAGGCGGCGTCCGGGACACCCGTCCGCTCCGGGGACGCCGCGTGCCAGCCCTCCGGGAGCCGGAGCTCCAGGGGGACGGGCATAGGGCTGGGCATGGTGTTTCTCGCTTCCGTGGGCGTGGGAGTCTGCCGTGCGTGTCGGGGCCTGCTGTGGAGGGCTGGAGGAACAGGGTCAGGGCCGCAGGCCGCGCAGTCCGTCCGTGACCCCGCCCGCGATGTCCCTGACCTTCCCGGCGCCGTCCCCGAGCACGCCGACCGCGTCCTTGGCGGTGTCCACCACCTTGCCCGGCTCCACTGTGAACTCCAGGCCCAGGCCGAGACCTGCGGGCCCGAGGCCGAAGCCGCCCTTGGCGCCGAAGTGGTACTTTCCGTCTTCGCCTCTGGCGATCAGCTTTCCCTCCGCTCCGAGCGCCTTCCAGTCCTCATACGTGACACCCATGCCGATGCCGCCGATGTCGGCTCCTGCGGCGGCACCGTACTTCGCCCCGGCGAACAGCTTTCCCCCAACCTCGAACCCTTGCGTGAGGTCCACCTTCGCGTCACCGCCGGCTTCGCCTCCCGCGAACCCCGTCCCCCGGCCGTAGACACCGAAGTTCCCCGCCTCCGCCCGCCCTTCGGCCATGCCACGCACCCCCGCCGACGCCTCACCGTTGAGGCTGACACCGGTATCGGTGATGTCGAGCCCGCCCGTGATCCTGGCCCCGCCATAGACGTCGGCGAGGCCGGAGAACGTCCGGTGACCATCGGTGATCTTGCCGTCCGCGGTCAGGTGGAATCCGTCGGCCGCCAGCTTGGCCATGGCCTGCCTGCCGTACCCGGGACCGGAGAGGGAGGAGTCGATGCCGGGTCCGGTGAGGTCGAAAGAGCCGTCGACCCGCCACGACGGGTCTTCCGACGAGGTGCCGCCCGAGGGGACGCGACAGGGCTTGTCCAAGTCTCCGTCGGCGTGCGGGTTGAAGCCGGTGGCGCCGCCGCCGTTCGCGGGGACGCTGCCCGCCGCGCGGGCCAGCGCCCGGCGCACGCTCTGGTCGGCGTCGTCCACGGCCCGCACCGTGTCGGCGATCCGCTCGGTCCACTCCCGCTCCGCGATGCGCGCCTCGGCCATCACGCGCGCGTAGTCGGGGTCGTTGTCGAGGCTCCCGCCCCCCGAGTGCTTGTCCAGGCCGACGTAGGTGGCCCTGCCCGCGCTGTCGACCCGGAAGTCCTTCGCCTCGGCGTCGGCCACCAGGTCTCGCAGGGACTTCTGCATCGCCGACAGCTTGGTGTGCGCCTGCTTCAGGAGGCTCGCGAGGGCCAGCGCCTCGTGTCTGGCCGCCGCGTACTCGACCCCCGTCGCCCTGGCCGCCTTCTGGTGCGCACGGAAGGCCTCACCCTCCCACTTGCCGTTGGCCAGCGCTCGCGGGACCAGCTTCTCGTAGTCGTCCTTGAGTTCGCCGAACCGTTCGCCCATCTTCCGCCAGGCGTCGGACACGTCCGACAGCGGCGAGAGATCGGTGGTCGTCACATCCCGATACGTCAATGCCATGGTCCCCCCCCGGGATGTCACATGCGGTCGAAGGCGCTGGACGGATCCCGCAGTACGCCGATGCCCTCGACCCGGGACCCGACGCCGACGTCCGGTGCGTGCAAGGCGTTCTTCGCGCCGCGCAAGCCGTTCATCTCCTGGTGCAGGCGGCCGAGCAGCGCCGAGGTCTGGCTCTGCCACACCGTCATGGCCTCCGAGAGCCCCTTGTACGTGGCCCAGATCGTCAGGTCGCCGCTCAGCCCCGTCTCGGGCTTGCCCGAACCGTCCTGTGGCGACCCCGGCCCGACCAGCGGCGCGCGCACCTGACCACCGCCCTCGGCCATACGCCCGGCGGCCTTCGTATCCGGAAGCAGGCGGTTCTCCATGAACCGTACGGCGCGCTTCTTGTCCGTCGCCGAACTCGCGAGCGACACTTCCCCGGCGCCGCCCCACGCCGGATCCGTCTGCGCCAGTTGCATGTGCCGACCCGTGGAGTTCTCTGACTCCATGACCACCCCCGTGGATTGTTCCCACCCTGTTCGCGCCGTCGCCCGCGCATCGCTGGGTCAGTGGGCGCCGTCTCGACGTCAGACTAAGGTTCGAATGTCAATTCCCGTAAGTAAACTAGTGCATTGGCTCGATATGGCGGGTCAGGTCTTCGTGCGGCTGATGTTGACCCGATAGTTCCCGTCCACGTCCGCCCCCGCGACCGTCACCCGTACTCCCGAGGAGCGGTCGGTGAACGTCTCTCCGGGGGTGAAGGGCGCGTCCGAGAGTTCGGCGTGGACGTTCGGGCTGCGGGTGCAGCCGCCGCTGTCTTGGGTGGAGTCGAAGACCGTGACCGGGCCGTGGCCGGTGTCGACGTCCGCGTCGATGCGGTAGACGAGGACGCCGGGACGGCACACCACGTCGTCGTTGCCCGCGCGGGTGCGCACCTCCACCGCGTAGCCGGTCTTCTTGTTCACCGGGATGAACGCGAGCTTGGTGCCGCCGGTGCGGGCCAGCGGCGAGAGCAGGTGTTCCGTGGTGCCCGTGGCCGACGCGCAGTCGACCTGCTTGTCGTCGATCCACCCCAGCTTCCATTTGTGCCAGGCGAGCAGGTCGTTGTTGGCGCCCCAGTCCTCGCTCATGATGTCCCAGTGCCCGACCGCGCCCCCGCCGTCCTGCGTGTACAGGTCGGGAAGGCCGAAGACGTGGCCGTTCTCGTGCGGCAGTACGCGGTAGCCGGTCTGGTCGTAGTTGCCCGAGCCGTCGTCCTGGCGGCTGTAGACGAACGACGCGTTGGAGATCGGCACGCCGTCGGCGACCGGTGCCTCGTGGTTGCCCGCGAACGTCACCGACAGGACGGTGTCCAGGGCCGAGGGGCCCGCGTTCGGGGTGATCAGGACGTTCACCAGGTCGTACGCCGCGAAGTCCACGTCCGGGTCGGCGGCGGCCACGATGTCGTCGACCAGCTCCCGGTAGCCGGGATCGAAGGGGGCGCCGCGCTCTATCCCGTACGCCTTGAAAGGTTTCGGCATGCGCAGCCAGTCCTGGAGCGGTGCCTCGGGCCGGTAGTCGACGCGGCCGTAGGAGCTGGTGCGGAACCAGTCCGTGGTCTGCGGGAAGAACTCCCCGAGCCGGTCGAGCGCGCGGCCCTCACCGCGGGCGTCGGAGAAGTCGACCATCAGGTTCAGGGCACGGACCGTGCCGGTGGAGCGGGCGTAGCCGGGTCCCGTGGGAATGCCCTCCGACATCTGCACCCCGAGGTCCCCGCCGATCAGGCAGCGGCCGAGCGTCGTCGCCCTGGCCTGCGCGCTCGGCCCCGCCGCCGACGGCGGGTCGGCGAGGAGCCGCCCGGTGCTCGCCGACGCCGTGAGGGCGAGGGCGAGGACGGTGAGCCCCGCGAGCGCCGTGGTCGTGGGGGGCAGCCGCCCTGGCGTCCGGATGCCGCGGCGGTCCCGCCTGCCGGGGCGCCCGCGCACCCGAGCGGCTCGGCGGGAGCGGGCTATCGGCTTCCAGGTCGGCTGCTGCATCCATGGGCCTTCCGCTCCGCGGCAGCCCGCCGTCCCGAGCTGCACCCTCCGATCACCCTGTGTCGGGGGGTGCGCGGGCGCTCGCTGAGCGCGACCGATCGTGGGTCGTTCGGGTGAGCGGGCGGATCTTTCGGGAGGAATAGTCGGCTCCACCGGTTTGTGACGCAGGTCACGTCCAAGAGGGGAAATAAGCGGGGAGCTGCTCCCCGTTTAACCGGTGTCCGAGCGAAACGGGGATCCACTCCCCGGATCGCGCCCCCTCATATCGCAAAGAGACTGATCGCAGGCCCCATCGGGACCACGAGCCCCACCGGGACTTCAGGCCCCATCGGGACCACGAGCCCCATTGGAGCCGAGGGCCCCGCCGGGACCCCAGACCCCGCCCTGAAATTCGTTGGACCCGCCCCCGCGGACCCTGCGAATCTGAGGGCCTTTGACCGCATCGAGGAGTCCACCGTGGAAACCGCCACCGCCGTGCAGCGCCGCGTCACCCGCCCGCGGGCCGACGCCCTGCGCAACCGGGAGCGGATCGTCACCGCCGCCCGCGAGATGTTCGTCCAGCACGGCTCCGAGGCGCCGCTCGACGAGATCGCGCGCCGCGCCGGAGTCGGCAACGCCACGGTGTACCGCCACTTCGCCGACCGCGCGGAGCTCGTGCACCACGTCGTCCTGTACGTCACCGACCGGGTCACGGACCTGGCCGTCCGCGCCATCGACGCCGCCGACGCCGAGTCCGGCTCCGCGTTCGAGGCGCTGCGGGACTTCGCGCACGCCGCGGTGGACGAGCGCATCGGCGCCCTGTGCCCGATCCTCTCCGAGGCCGTCGACCCCGGCCACCCCGATCTGCACGCCGCCCGCGTCCGCCTCGAAGACGCCGTCGAAGGGCTGATGGCCCGTGCGCGCGCCGCGGGTCAGCTGCGTACCGACATCGCCGTCGGGGATCTGATGGTCGCCCTCTCCCAACTGACCAGGCCGCTGCCCGGCGCCGGCTGCCTGGTGGACTTCGACCAGTTCGTCCACCGTCACCTCCAGCTGTTCCTGGACGGATTGATGGCACCGGCACGCTCCGAACTCCCCGGGCACGCCGCGACCTTGGAGGAACTGCGCCACGACATTGACGAACGGGGGCAGCGGCGTGCGCGCCGCAGCGAGGAGGGCCTGGGTCAAAAGTAGGACCCGCCCCCACGACCAGGGGCCCATGCGCACGCACGCCTGAACGCTGTCTCGTTCACCCCGTACTTACCTCTTTGTCTTCCTAGGTGGATACACCCATGTCACAGTCACCCGTCACCGCACTCGCCCCCGACCCGAAGCGCTGGAGAGCACTCGTCTTCATCGCCCTGGCCCAGCTGATGGTCGTCCTGGACGCGACCATCGTGAACATCGCGCTGCCCTCCGCCCAGGAAGACCTCGGGATATCCGAGGGCAACAAGCAGTGGGTCATCACCGCCTACGCCCTCGCCTTCGGCGGTCTGCTCCTGTTCGGCGGCCGCATCGCCGACCTGTGGGGCCGCAAGCGCACCTTCGTGACCGGCCTCATCGGCTTCGCCGCGGCCTCCGCGCTCGGCGGTGCCGCAGGCAACGAGGCCATGATGCTCGGCGCCCGCGCCCTCCAGGGCGTGTTCGGCGCGCTGCTCGCGCCCGCCGCGCTCTCCCTGCTCGCGGTGATGTTCACCGAGGCCAAGGAGCGCGCCAAGGCGTTCGGCATCTACGGTGCGATCGCCGGTGGCGGTGGCGCCGTCGGCCTGATCCTCGGCGGCTTCCTCACCGAGTACCTGAACTGGCGCTGGACGTTCTTCGTGAACATCCCGTTCGCGATCATCGCCGCCGCCGGCGCGTACTTCGTGATCCGTGAGCCCTCCGAGGGCCGCAACCGCTCGCCGCTCGACATCCCCGGCGTGGTCCTCTCCACCCTCGGTCTGGTCGCGCTCGTGTACGGCTTCACGCGCGCCGAGTCCGACGGCTGGTCCGACGCCGTGACCGTGACGATGTTCATCGCCTCCGTCGTGCTGCTCGCCGCGTTCGTCGTCACCGAGGCCAAGGTCAAGTCGCCGCTGCTCCCGCTGCGCGTCCTGACCGAGCGCAACCGCGGCGGCGTCTACCTCTCGCTCGGCCTCGCCATCATCGCGATGTTCGGCCTGTTCCTGTTCCTCACGTACTACCTCCAGATCGTCAAGGGCTACTCGCCGGTCAAGACCGGCTTCGCGTTCCTGCCGATGATCTTCGGCATGATCGTGGGTTCGACGCAGATCGGCACCCGCCTGATGACCCGCGTCGCGCCGCGCCTGCTCATGGCCCCGGGCTTCCTGCTCGCCGCCGTCGGCATGCTGCTCCTGACGCAGCTGGAGATCGACACCTCGTACGCCGGTCTGATCCTGCCCGCGCAGCTGATGCTGGGCCTCGGCATGGGTACGGCGTTCATGCCCGCCATGTCGCTCGCCACCCACGGTGTCGAGCCGCGTGACGCCGGTGTCGCCTCCGCGATGGTCAACACCTCACAGCAGGTCGGCGGGGCCATCGGCACCGCACTCCTGAACACCATCGCGGCCTCCGCGACCACCGCGTACATCACCGACCACGCGGCCTCCGCCACCACTCCGGCGGCGCAGAAGCTGCTCGCCGCCCAGTCCATGGTGGAGGGCTACACCGCCGCCATCTGGTGGGCGGTCGGCATCCTGGTGGTGGCGTCGGCGATCGCCGCCGTCCTGGTCAACACCGGCGCCGACAGCGGCACCCCGGTGGCGTCCGGCGACGGTGAGGGCGTCGAGGGCGCGGTGAAGATCCCCGTCGTGGCGCACTGACGCCACCCGGACCCTGCGCCCTCCGGTGAGCCGGAGGGCGCGGTGCTCTCCGGGGACGGTCCCGGCCGGTGGCTCCCGCCGCCGGCGCTCCTAGCGGAGCCAGGGCAGGTCCGCCCCCGCCTCGCTCGGCTGAAGTCCCTCGGCGACGATCCTCATGATCTCGCCGAGGGACTTCTGCTGTTCCGGGCTGAGCCGGTCGAAGAGGGCCCGCCGCACCGCCCGCACATGCCCGGGCGCGGTGGCGCGCAGGACCTCGAAGCCCTCGTCCGTGAGGATCGCGAACTGCCCCCGCTTGTCGGTCGGGCAGTCCTCGCGCCGCACCCAGCCGCTCCGCTCCAGGCGGGCGACCGCGTGCGAGAGCCGGGACCGGGTGATCTTCGAGCTCTTCGCGAGCTCGGTCATGCGCAGCCGTCGCCGCGGCGCCGCGGACAGCTGCACGAGCAGCCCGTAGTAGACGTGCGGCATGCCCGCGTCGCGCTGGAGCTGACGGTCGAGGAAGTCCTCGAGGAGCGTGGCGGCGTGGATGTACGACAGCCAGGTGCGCTGTTCCTCCGCGTCGAGCCAGCACGGTCCTGCGGCGTCCGCCGACGCAGTGGATGGCGTGTCCATGTATCCCACTGTACGAGCCTTTCCTGTGTCTTTAGGCACGCACCCGGGGACTGCGTCAGGTCACCCGAGGGCGGGCGGGTTCAGCTCCACACCGCGCAGCGCCGCCGCCCGCGCCGCTCGGTCGCCCACGTCGCGCGCGGTGTCCGCGAACTTGATCGTATGGTCGTCGCCGTGCGCCGCCGCCCGCGCGAAGACCTCCTCGAACGTGCTTGTCCCCGCCTCGGCGTACGCGGTCCCGTACGCCGCCGGGGTCGCGGGCGCGTAGGCCGCGGTGACCGCGGCGCTCGCCGCCCAGGCCGCGTCGAGGGAGGGGGCCCAGAGCTGGCGGGGGAGCGCGGGCAGCGTGCGCAGGACCGCGTTCGGGGCGGTCGCGGCGTGCACCAGCATGATCGGCTCGCCGTGGCCGAGGGCGGCGTAGCGGTGGACGGCGGCGGTGACGAGGTCGGTGAGGCGGTCGCGGGCGGCGTCGGGGGTGAGGGTGGCCGGGGCGGCGTCGGGGGCGGGCGCGGCCGGGGCGGCGCCTGGCCCGTTGCCGGTCGCGGCGGCGCCTGGCCCGCTCCCGGTCGCGGCGGCGCCTGGCCCGTTCCCGGTCGCGGCGGCGGCCCGTCCGTTTCCGGTCGCGGGCCAGGTGGGGACCGAGGAGAGCTGGGCGAAGCGCTCCGGCAGGGAGCCGTCCTGGTGCGGGACGCGTGCCACCGCGTCGAGCGCGGCCGCCGCGTCCGCCGACGACGGCAGGGCCACGGGGGTGCGGTCGGGCAGCGGGGTGTGGCGGGCGGCCCAGTAGCCGAGGCCGTGGGCGAGTTCGGTGACGCGGGGCGCGGTGCCGCCGCCGGGGCCGAGCAGGGCGCGCACGGCGTGGCCCACCCGGATCACCGGGTGCGTGGAGCCGCCCGCGATGCCGGGGAGCAGCACCGGCCACCAGGCGGCGAGCACCTCCCGCCAGGGGCGCTCGGCGAGGGCGCGCTCGAAGTGGGCGATCCAGTCGGCGGCGCGCCGCGGATCGCCGAGCGCCGTGCGCCAGTCGTCGTCGGTGACGGGGGAGACGCGGGCGGGCATGTCCTCCAGCTTGGCCCGGTAGTAGTCGAGCCAGCGGTGCACGGAGTGGGCCCGGCCGCCGTGCACGAGGGACTCGACGGCCATCGGTCCGTGGTTGGTGAGGCGCCCCAGGCGCTCGGGGCCTGAGGAGTGCAGCCGCTGGAGGGCTTCGTCGAGGATGCCGCTGGTGTCGTCCATGGACGGCACGCTAAGCGGGACCCGTGACCAGCCGTAACGGTCTGGGGGACTAGGCCCCGGGCGGGAGGACTGGGCCCTTGGCCCGAGGACGCCGCCGGTCCCCGGCCGTGCGAGGGCTTCCGGCATCCCGGGAATGCCGGATTTGTACCGCTGCGCAACCATCGGGCGTTCCGGGCCGTCTTCCGGGTCGGGAGAGCGGCCGACGGCGGCACTTCTCCCGGTGGAAGCCCGCCCCGGTGGACGGCAGGGCGGGACCGGCGGGAAAGGGGCACCGGCTGTGACGGCGGTCTCAGATGTGAGGTGGTTGCCGCTGTGTGTCAGGGGCACCCGATCACTCCCGACTCCCGTCCTGACCTGCGTCTCTTACATACCGACAGCAGCGGACCCCGACGTGGAGCCGCACAGGGTACTGCATGATCACGAAAATGAGAGAGCGGCATGGGAATTCTGTCCGGATTCCAGTCGTTGTTTCCATCGGATGCAGGGCACCTGGGAAGGTGTGCCGTCCACCACAGGTCCAGCCCAGGACCGCACCGAGGACCGGTCCACGCCGGACCGACCAGTGACAACCACGCAAGGGAGCACGCATGGCAACCCGTGCCGTCGCCCGTCGTAAGTCCGCCGACACCGGCGAGACCGACGCGGCACGCAGTGTTCGCGCCGTAGGCGGCGAGATCGCCGACCGCGACCTGGTCGGCATGTACCTCGACGAGATCGCACGCACACCCCTGCTCGACGCCGCCAAGGAAGTGGAGCTGTCCCAGATCATCGAGGCGGGCGTGTACGCCCGGCAGATCCTGGACGGCCAGGTGGAGCGCGCCGACGCGACCGCCTCCGCCTCGCACGAGGAGCTCGAAGCCCTCGTCGCCGACGGCGAGCGCGCCAAGGACGTCTTCATCCGCTCCAACCTCCGCCTGGTCGTGGCGGTCGCCCGGCGCTATCCGCGCAGCGGCCTGCCGCTCCTCGACCTCATCCAGGAGGGCAACGCGGGCCTGGTCCGCGCCGTCGAGAAGTTCGACTACGCCAAGGGCTTCAAGTTCTCCACGTACGCGACGTGGTGGATCCGCCAGGCCATCACCCGCTCCATAGCCGACCAGTCCCGCACCATCAGGCTGCCCGTGCACCTGGTGGAGGAGCTGGGCCGGATCCGCCGCGTGCAGCGCGAGTTCAACCGCGAGCACGGCCGTGAGCCCGAGCCCACGGAGATCGCCGCCGAGCTGGCCTCCACGCCGGAGCGCGTCGTGGACGTCCTCGACTGGGCCCGCGACCCCGTCTCGCTGAACATGCCGGTGGACGACGAGGGCGAGACCCAGTTCGGTGACCTCCTGGAGGACACCTCCGCCGTCTCCCCCGAGCAGTCCGTCCTCACGCTGCTGCGCAGCGAGGAGCTCGACGACCTCATCGGCCGCCTCGACCAGCGCACGGCCTCCATCATCAAGATGCGGTACGGCATCGTGGACGGCAGGGAGCGCACGCTGACGGAGGTCGGCAAGGAGCATGGGCTCACGCGCGAGCGCATTCGCCAGATCGAGAAGCATGCGCTGCTTGAGCTGAAGAAGCTTGCCCGGGACACGGGGTTCGACGCGGTGGCCTGAGGCCAGCCGGGCGGGCGGGGGCGTTCCCCCGCGGTCCGTTGTTCGGCTTGCCTCTTCCGTGGTCCCGGTTCCTGAATCGGCGCTCCGCGCCTTGTCCTCAAGCGCCGGACGGGCTGGAACCGCTGGCTGAAGCGGCAGCCCGGGGGCGGGTTCCGCCCTCGCGACGGTCGGTCGACGTCGAGGGCTCGGTCGACGGTAAACGGGTGGGTGGGAGAACACCCCCCGCGGAGCGCGGGGTCAGGCGTCGCCCGCGGCTGCGACCAGGCGGCGGCCGAGTTCCCGTACGCGGAGGACGAGATCCTGCGGCCCATGGACGGTGAAGTCGCTCTCCACCCAGAGCAGCCGCGCCGCCACCCACTCCACGGGCTCGGTCACCGTCCCGCGCAGACGGCAGTGCCCGGCGCCGGTCGCGACCACCTCGCCGAGGGAGGCGGGAAGACGCCCGCCCACCCGGTCGAGGGGCGCCCGGAACTCCACGTCGACCTCGTACGCGGCGGACTCCTGCCGCCGCGCGAGCACACTGCGCCGCACATATGCCTCCGCACTGCCCCCGGGCAGCATCCGCGGGGCGAACCGCACCCCCGTGGCGAACGGCTCCGACACCCGGTCCACGCGGAACGTGCGCCAGCCCTGCCGCTCCAGGTCGAACGCGACGAGATACCAGCGCCGCCCCGTGGACACCAGGCGGTGCGGTTCGGTGAGGCGCCGCGAGGGGGTCCCGTCCTTCGCCTCGTAGGCGAACCGCAGCTGCTCCTGCCCGGCCGTCGCCGACGCCATCACCGTCAGCGTCTCCGGCGCGACCCGGGCGCCGTCCCCGACGGCGAGCGACATCGTCGCGGCGCCGAGCGCCGACACCCGGTGCCGCAGCCGTGACGGCAGCACCTGCTCCAGCTTGGCGAGCGCCCGCACGGACGCCTCCTCGACCCCGTCGACCGCGTGCCCGGCCCCCGCCCGCAGCCCCACGGCGATGGCCACGGCCTCCTCGTCGTCGAGGACGAGGGGCGGCATCGCCTTCCCGGCGACGAGCCGGTACCCACCGCTCGCGCCCTGCGTCGCCTGCACCGGATAGCCCAGCTCCCGCAGCCGGTCCACGTCCCGCCGCACGGTGCGCCGGGACACGCTCAGCCGCTCGGCCAGCTCACCGCCCGGCCACTCGCGGGGCGTCTGCAACAAGGACAGCAACTGCAACAGCCGCGCCGGTGTGTCCGTACCCGTACCCGTGCTCGTACCCGCGCCCATGAGGTCTCCCGCCGCCGTGACGTCCCGCCGGCTCCAGGATGCCGTACAACTAGGACACGACCTGACCTACATGACCCCTAGCCTTCCGGCATGACTTCTCCCAGCAGCACCCCCGCGTCACAGGGGTCGGACCGGCGGCGCTGGTTCGCCCTCGCGATCGTGATGACGGCCGCGTTCATGGACCTGGTGGACGTGACGATCGTGAACGTCGCGATCCCGACCATCCAGGAGGACGCGGGCGCCACGTTCAGCCAGATCCAGTGGATCACCGCGGGGTACGCACTCGCGCTCGGCGCCGGTCTGATCACCGGCGGGCGGCTCGGTGACATCTACGGCCGCAAGAAGATATTCCTGGTCGGCATCGCGGGCTTCACCGTCGCCTCCGCGCTCTGCGGCTTCGCCGCGAACCCGGAGATGCTGGTCGCCTCCCGCATCCTCCAGGGCGCGATGGCCGCGCTGATGGTGCCGCAGGTCCTGTCGATCGTGCACGCCACGTTCCCCGCGCACGAACGCGGCAAGGTCTTCGGCCTGTTCGGCATGATCGTCGGTCTGGGCGCGGTCTCCGGGCCGCTGCTCGGCGCGCTCCTGACGGAGTGGAACATCCTCGGCCTGGAATGGCGCCCCATCTTCCTCATCAACCTCCCGGTCGGCATCGCCGGTCTGCTGCTCGGCCGCAAGTACATCGAGGAGTCCAAGGCGCCGCGCGCCCTCAAGCTCGACCTCGTCGGCGTCGTCCTGGTCACGGCGGGCCTGCTCATGCTGCTCTACCCGCTCACGCGCGGCCGCGAGCTGGACTGGCCGGTGTGGGGGTACGTGATGATGGCGGGCGGAGTCGTCGTCTTCGGCGCCCTGGTCGCGTACGAGAGGCACAAGGCGCGGCGGGACGGCTCCCCGCTCATCGAGCTTTCCCTGTTCAAGGTGCGGAGCTTCGCCGGCGGCATCGCCGTGGAGACCGTGTTCGGCATCTCGCTCGGCATCTTCTTCCTGGTGTGGACGCTCTACATGCAGATCGGCCTCGGCTGGTCCGCGCTCAGGGCCGGGACGACCGGCATCCCGTTCTCCATCGCGGTGTCCGCCGCGGCCGGGCTCTCCGTGCAGAACCTGGTGCCGCGCTACGGCCGCAAGGTGCTTCAGGCCGGGGCCCTCGCCATGGCCGCGGGTGTGCTGATCTACATCTGGGAGGCCGACCGGTACGGCGCCTCGATCGCCTCCTGGCAGATGGCGCTCCCGCTGGTCGTCATGGGTGTCGGCATGGGTCTGATCGTGGCGCCCCTCACGGACGCGGTGCTCTCCGAAGTCCCGCGTGAGCACGCGGGTTCGGCCTCGGGCCTGATCAACACCGTCACGCAGATGGGCAACGCGCTCGGGCTCGGCCTGGTGTCGGTGGTGTTCTTCGGCGTCATCGACGAGGACGCGGCCCCGCAGCGGGTTCCCGCCGAGTTCGCGAACGCCTTCGAGAGCGCGCTGTGGTGGGTCGTCGGCGTCCTCGTCGCCATCTTCCTGCTGATGTTCACGCTGCCGAAGCGGCCCGCCCAGCACATCGAGGGGGCGGATGCCTCCGGTCCGGACGCCTCCGCCCCGGACGCCGCGGTGGCCTCCCAGGAGGCTGCGGAGCCCCGCGAGAGTGCCCTCACGTAACCCTGCTCCGAGGCACGGAACGCCCCACCCGTCCATCCGACCACCCCGCACCGAGGGGTCGGCCGGGGGTCGGGTGGGGTTTTGTCGTCCTGGGAGTTCGGTTCGACCGATGCCTGTTCATGCTTGTTTGATGCCCGAGTGTGTTTACTTTGGCCGCCAAGGCGGCGTAACCTCCGATTAACCCACACATCCGGGCGTCCGCATCCGGACGCCCGCTTCCAGGCATCCGCATCCGGGCATCCGCATCCGGGCAATCGCGACCGGGCAAAACCAGGAGGCTCCAGCCATGTACGGCCCAGAGCGCCAGCAGGAGATCCTGCGGCTCGCCCGCGAGGGAGGACGCGTCGACGTCCTCTCCCTCGCCACCGAGTTCCAGGTCACCGCGGAGACCATCCGCCGCGACCTGAAGGCCCTGGACCGCGCGGGCCTCCTCCGCCGGGTGCACGGCGGTGCCATCCCGGCAGGCCGCCTGGGCTTCGAACCCGACCTCGCCGAACGCGAGAGCACCGCTGCGGACGAGAAGGACCGCATCGCGCGCGCCGCCCTCGCCGAACTTCCGGCCGAGGGCAGCGTCATCCTCGACGCGGGGTCGACGGTGGCCCGCCTGGCCGCCGCCCTCCCGCTGGACGCGGAGCTGACGGCGGTCACCCACAGCCTCCCCACCGCCGCCCGCCTCGCCGACCACCCCGGCATCCAGCTCCACCTGGTCGGCGGCCGCGTCCGGCACCGTACGCGCGCCGCCGTCGACGCCTGGTCCCTGCGCGCCTACGGGGAGATCCGCGCCGACGTCGTCTTCCTCGCCGCCAACGGCTTCTCCGCCGCCCACGGCCTGACCACCCCCGACCCGGCCGAGGCCGCCGTGAAGCGCGCCGCCGTCGCCGCCGCCCGCCGGGTCGTCCTGCTCGCCGACTCCGCCAAGCACGGCAAGGAGCACTTCGCCCGCTTCGCCGACCTCGCCGACGTGGACCTGCTCGTCACGGACACCGGCCTGGGCGACACCGACACCACCGCCATCGAGAACGCGGGCACGGAGGTCGTCCGCGCATGACCCCCGACCCCCGCGCGGCACACCGGCACAGGAACACCCGGGTAGGCACGCCGATGATCCTCACCGTCACCCCCAACCCCTCCCTCGACCGCACCTATGAGGTCCCCGCCCTCGACCGCGGCGAGGTCGTCCGCGCCACCGGCGAGCGCGTGGACCCCGGCGGCAAGGGCGTCAACGTCTCCCGGGCCGTCGCCGCCGCGGGCGTGCGCACCCTCGCCGTGCTGCCGCTCGGCGGCGCCCCCGGCGCCCTCGTCGCCCGGCTCCTGGACGAGCAGGGCATCGAGGTCGCCCCCGTCCCGGTGACCGGGCAGACCCGTTCCAACATCGCCGTCGCCGAACCCGACGGCACCCTCACGAAGATCAACGCACCCGGCCCCGAACTGACCCCCGCCGAGAGCGAGGCACTGCTCGACGCCGTCGGCGCCCACTCCGCGCACGCCCACTGGATCGCCTGCTGCGGCAGCCTCCCGCGCGGCCTCGCCCCCTCCTGGTACGCCGAACTCGTCGCCCGCTGCCACGCCGCGGGCGCCCGGATCGCCCTCGACACCTCGGGCCCCGCCCTGCTCGCCGCCCTCGCCGAACGCCCCGACGTCGTCAAGCCGAACGCCGAGGAGCTCGCCGGTGCCGTCGGCCGGCCCCTCGCCACCGTCGGCGACGCCGTCAAGGCCGCGGAGGAACTGCGTGCACGCGGTGCCCGCGCCGTCCTCGCCAGCCTCGGCGCCGACGGCCAGCTCCTCGTCGAGCCCTCCGGCACGTACTTCGCCACCGCCCACGTCGACGCCGTACGCAGCAACGTCGGCGCGGGCGACAGCTCCCTGGCCGGCTTCCTGATCGCGGGCGGCACCGGACCGCGCGCCCTCGCCTCGGCCGTCGCGCACGGCGCCGCCGCCGTCCAGCTCCCCGGCAGCGCCATGCCGAGGCCGTCCGACCTGTCCCCGGACACCGTCACCGGCACGACCGGGATCCCCCTCGACCGCCCCCTGACCGAACCCGCGTAGGAGCCCGCGATGAGCAGTGCAATGATCACCGCGGACCTGGTCGACCTCGAACTCGACCGGTCCGCCGACACCAAGGAAGCCGCGGCCCGCGCCCTGGCCGCCCGCATGGTGGACCTCGGCCGCGTCACCGACCTCGACGGGTTCCTCGCCGACGTCGCCGCCCGCGAGGCCCTGATGCCGACGGGGCTCGACGGCGGCATCGGCATCCCGCACTGCCGCAGCGCCCACGTCACGGAGCCCACCCTGGCCTTCGGCCGCTCGGCGAACGGCATCGACTTCGGCGCCCCCGACGGCCCCGCCGACCTCGTCTTTCTCATAGCCGCCCCCGCGGGCGCCGACGACGCCCACCTGACGATCCTGTCCGCCCTGGCCCGCCGGCTGATGAACGAGGAGTTCACCTCGGCGCTGCGCACGGCATCCGACGCGGAGGCGGTGGCGGCCCTGATCCGTGGCGAGCAGCCCGAGAGCACTTCGGAGAGCCTCCCTGAGGGGGAGGAAGCGGGAGCGCCCGTGCCGTTCCGCGTGGTGGCCGTCACCTCCTGCCCCACGGGCATCGCCCACACCTACATGGCGGCCGAGTCCCTGGAGCGGGCGGCCCACGAGGCGGGCGTAGAGCTGACCGTCGAGACCCAGGGCTCGGCAGGCTTCACCCGCCTCACGCCCGAGACCGTCGCCGCCGCCGACGCGGTGATCCTCGCCCACGACGTCCCCGTACGGGACAAGCCGCGCTTCGCGGGCAAGCCCACCGTCGACGTGGGCGTGAAGGCCGCCATCGGCCGCCCCGCCGAACTCCTCGCGGAGGCACGGGCGAAGGCGGCCCGCGGCGACGTCACGGCCCCCGCGGGCCCGACCCCGGTGGAGGGCGCGGGCGACAGCGGCGACAGCTACGGCACCAAGCTGCGCAAATGGCTGATGTCGGGCGTCAGTTACATGGTCCCCTTCGTGGCCGCGGGCGGCCTCCTCATCGCCCTGGGCTTCGCCATCGGCGGCTGGAAGATCGACAAGGCCCCGTCCGTGGCCGAGCACTTCGTGTGGAGCGACCACACCAGCTGGGCGGCGCTCCTCTTCCAGACCGGCGGACTCGCGTTCGCCTTCCTGGTCCCGGTCCTCGCGGGCTACATCGCGTACGGCATGGCCGACCGCCCCGGCCTCGTACCCGGCTTCGTCGGCGGTTCCGTCGCCGTCACCATCGACGCGGGCTTCCTCGGCGGCCTCGCGGCCGGTCTGCTCGCGGGCGCGGTGGTCCTCGCGATCCAGCGGGTCCCGATCCCGGCCGTGCTGCGCGGACTCATGCCGGTGGTGGTGATCCCGCTGATCTCGGCGGCGGTCGTCGGCTTCCTGATGTTCCTCGTCGTCGGCAAGCCCATCGCCTCGCTCCAGAGCGCGCTGACCGACTGGCTCGAAGGGCTCACGGGCACCAACGCCGTCATCCTCGGCGTCGTCCTCGGCCTGATGATGTGCTTCGACCTCGGCGGCCCGCTCAACAAGGTCGCGTACGCCTTCGCGGTCGGCGGGCTCGCCCACCCGACGGACGGCTCGCTCAAGGTGATGGCCGCCGCGATGGCGGCAGGGATGGTGCCGCCCCTCGCGATGGCCCTCGCCACCACCGTACGGGGACGGCTGTTCACCAGGGCCGAGCGCGAGAACGGCAAGGCGGCCTGGTTCCTGGGCGCCTCCTTCATCACGGAGGGCGCGATCCCGTTCGCCGCCGTCGACCCGCTGCGCGTCATCCCCGCCTCGATGGCGGGCGGCGCCGTCACCGGCGCCCTGTCGATGGCGTTCGGCTGCACCCTGCGCGCCCCGCACGGCGGTGTGTTCGTGGTCCCGCTCATCGGACAGCCGCTGCTCTACCTGGTCGCGATCGCCGCCGGTGTCGGTGTGTCGACGGCCGCGGTCGTCCTGCTCAAGGGCGCGCGCAAGTCCGCGGGGCCGGAGGACGGCGGCGGTACGGGAGCCGGCGGTGCGAAGGACGCGGCGGCCCCGGGCGACGGCCGGGTGCCGGTGGTGGCCTGACGCCCGGGTCGCCACCGGCCCGGCGGGAGTGACGCACGGGTGACAAGTGCGAGATGCGTCACTTCAGGCGCAAAGGGTCATTGGCACCTCTGTTGTAGATCTGGCCGCTGTTGTCTACTGAGCGCATGTTCCAGGGTGCATCGATCGTTCAGCAGACAGGCGTGGCCCTGCTCGCCGCGGTGACCGCGATCTGGGCCGTCACATTCCTGCACGTGCAGCGCCGCCGCGCGGCCGAAGTCCCGGCTCCGGGCGGCCCGTCGCTGCGCTCACTGCCCGTGCAGTCGGGCCCGCCGCGCGCGGAGTCGGTGGAGCTGACCGCGGACGAGCGCGCCGCGTTCGCCCGTCTCGTGCGGCAGTTCGGCGGCGGCCGGGCCAGACCCGGGTCCTAGCGGGCGCGGGTCGCGGGGAACGCGCGGGCCCTGCGGGCCATCGCCGCGCGTGCCGCGTGCTCGCTCGTGTACACCTCGCACATGTGCCGGCCGTCGCTGGTCGCCGTGTGCTCGACCTCCCAGAGGCTGACCTCCGAGCCGTCGAACAGCAGGAACGCGTGCTCGTACAGCGAGAAGCCGAGGCGGGTCTCGCCGCTGATGCCGGAGCGGCCGAACGCCTGCGTGATCTGGTGCGCGAACGCGGAGCGCAGCAGTCGGGCGAAGTCCTCGCCCGGCCGGTCGTCGCCCGCCGGGTTCTCCGCGCGCCGCAGCAGGCGGCGGGCGTGGTCGGCGGAGTCGTCCGGCACATAGGTGTGCCTGGGCTCGGACGCGGGGGCCTGGAGGACGACGGAGAGGTCACCCGCGGGGGTGTCCGGCGGCAGCGGAAGGCGGGCGGTGGCGACGCCTGCCTCCTCCTCGTCCAGATACAGCTCGTACTGCGCCGCGCTGCCGTGGCCGGTGTTGTGCACGAGCTCCCAGAGGGTCATCGCCCGGCCGTCGGCGAGCAGCCAGGTGTGGCGGTACGTCTCGCGGTGCATGCCCGCGCTGTGGTGCGCGGAGTGCAGCGAACTGTCGTACGCCAAGGACCGTTCCAGGTGCCTGATGGCCTCGTCCGGCAGGTCGAAGGAGTTCAGGGCGCGGCTGAGCAGTCGCTCGAGGTGCTCCTCGGGGGAGGCGGGCTCGGGCGACTCGGGTGGTTCGTACGCTGTCTCGTACGGGACGCTCACGGATACTCCCGGATGCTTCCGGCGTTGCTGCATGTCACCTTGTGCGTGCATACCGTAGCCCCTGGGTCCGACATCATGTCCGGGAACGGGAAAACGATCGAGCCGCACGGCAAGTTCCCGTGCGGCTCGCTCCGTTGACCTGCGGTCAGGCGGCGCTGCCCGCCGTCCACTGGCTCCAGGACATGTTCCAACCGTTCAGGCCGTTGTCGGGGGCGACGGTCTTGTCCGGGGAGCCCTTGACCGTCACGACGTCACCGATGAGGGAGTTGTCGAAGAACCACTTGCCCATGGTGTCGCCCTGCGCACCCTGGGCGTCCTGGAGCCCCACGCAGCCGTGGCTGGTGTTGGAGCTGCCGAAGATGGAGGGTGAGCTCCAGTAGTTGCCGTGGATGAACGTGCCGGACGTCGAAAGACGCATGGCGTGCGGTACGTCCTTGATGTCGTACTCCCCGCCGAAGCCGACGGTGGAGCCGTTCATCCGCGTCTGCGTGAACTTCTCCGAGATCACCATCTGCCCGTTGTACGTCGGGTTCTGGGGGCTGCCCGCGGAGATCGGGACGGACTTGAGCACCTTGCCGTCGCGCTCGACCGTCATCTTCTTGGCGTTCACGTCGACGGTGGAGACCTGCGCGCGGCCGATGGTGAACGTGACCGTCTTGTCCTGCACGCCGGTCGCGTTCGCGGCACCCTTCACGCCGTCCAGCGCGATCTTCATGGTGACCTTGGAACCGGCCTTCCAGTACTCCTGCGGCCTGAAGTCGAGGCGCTGGTTGCCGAACCAGTGGCCGACGACCTTCTGGCCGCTGCTGGAGCTGACCGTGATGTGCGACTGCACGGCCTTCTTGTCGGTGATCGGCTTGTCGAAGTTGAAGGAGACCGGCATGCCGACGCCCACCGTGGTGCCGCCGTCGGGGGTGTAGCTGCCGATGAAGCTGTTCGCGTTCGACACCGTCGTGAACGTCGCGTTCTCCGTGGCGGGGCGGCCCTCGGAGTCCTTGGCGTTCGCGGTGACCTTGTACTTGGTGCCGCGCTCCAGCTGCTCCTTCGGCTTCCAGGTGGAGCCGTCGGCGGACAGGTCGCCCTCGACGGCCTTGCCGGAGGCCACGTCCGTCATCTCCACGGTCGAGAGCTTGCCGTCCTCGACCTTCACGCCGGTGGCGTTGATGGAGGCGTCGGTCGCGCCGTCCTTGGAGGAGATGGATATCCGCGCCCCCGACGCGTCCTTGCCGCCACCGGACTTCTTGTCGTCCTTGGCGCCGGCGTCGCCGCCGCAGGCCGAGAGCGTCAGTGCGCCGACGGCCGCGAGCGCGGCGGTCGCCAGCAGTACCCGCCGACGGCGACGGTGCTGAGGCTGCGCTGCAATGTCCGGCGTTGTCACGAGCTGCTCCAAGTACGTCGTGTGATCCAGTATGGGTAAAGAGCGGCCGGGCGGCGAAATGGTTCCGCCGTCCGCTGTGAAGACCGGCACACCGGGCCGCCCCCTCCCACGCTCACAACCGTGCACCAAAGGCGACTCAGCGCCCTTCCCGATACAGATCCAGATATGAGGGGAACAGGCCTCCCGGTGTCTCCACCGACTCCGCCGCGAGGAGCGCCCTGACGATCGCCCGCGTCACCATGTCCGCCCCCGCCGCCAGGACCTCGTTCAGGGCGAGCGGGTCCGCCGCGTCCAGGTCCCGGTCGCCGGTCGACAGGGCGAACACCGTGTCACCGTCGTTCAGCAGATGCACCGGCCGCACCGCGCGGGCCATGCCGTCGTGCGAGGTGCCCGCGAGCTTCTGCGCCTGCGCCTTGGTCAGCGAGGCGTCGGTGGCGACCACGGCAAGCGTCGTGTTCAGCGGCGGCGCCACATTCCGCGCCGCCGCCGCGGCGAGCCGCTCCCGGGCCCTCGCGTGCACATCGGCCGACGGCGGCCGTACGTCCTCGTCACCGAAATACCGTCCGTACAACACCCCCGTCCGCGGATCCACCCCCGACCCCGCCGCGTTCGCCACCACGAGCGCGGCGACCGTGACGCCCGAGCCGAGCACCGTGCTCGCCGTCCCGACCCCGCCCTTGACCTGCCCCACCACCGCCCCGGTCCCGGCGCCCACCCCGCCCTCCGGCACCGCGTGACCGCTCTTCCCCGCCGCCGCGTCGAGGACCGCGGCCCGCCCCGTCCCGGCGTCCGGCCGCGCCCCGTAGTCGCCCCCGCGCCCCAGGTCGAACACGCACGCCGCGGGCACCACCGGCACCACGTGCCGCGGATCGGGCCCGACCCGCACCCCGCGGCCCTGCTCCTCGAGCCACGCCATCACCCCGCCCGCCGCGTCCAGGCCGTACGCGCTGCCGCCGGTCAGGACGACCGCCTCGACCCGCTGCACCAGGTTCCTCGGGTCGAGCGCGTCGGTCTCCCGGGTGCCCGGCCCCCCGCCGCGCACGTCCACGGCGGCGACCGCCCCGCCCTCCGGCGCCAGCACGACGGTCGTACCGGTGAGCCAGCCGCCCCCGGCCCTGCCGGCGTGCCCGACGCGCAACCCGGCCACATCGGTCAGACCTCCGGCCCGCCCGGCCGCCACGGCCACGTCAGGTACGTCAGGTACGTCACGTGTCGTCATGCACCATGCGTACCACGGCCGTTGCCGACCACCGCCGGAGCCGCCCGCGCAGCCCCTGCCGCCCCCGCGCCCCGCCGCCCGGACGCTCACCGGCGTACGCTGGAAGCATGAGCACCGCCCCCGCCCCCGAACCGCGCAATCCGAAGGACGCCGAGCCGAAGGCCGCCGAGGCGCTGGACGCCGAGCCGAAGCCCCGGCAGAACGGCAGGAAGCCGGCGAGCGCGCTGGTCTTCGACGACCCGCTGGCCCAGCAGTCCTCGGACGACACGGATCGCGGGTGGGGCGAGCGGCCGACGTCGTCCGGCGACAGCGCCGCCGATCTCGCCCGCTTCCTGGACGAGAAGCCGCCCCACCACATCTGAGTCGAACTACCGCGGCGAGCCGCCAGGCCCGGTCCCGCCCCCGGGGCTCCCGGGGCCCGTGGCGGACCCGGAGCCGCCCGTCGTCCCGGGGCCGGTGCCTCGCTGGGCGACCAGTACGTCGCGGATCTCCTTGAGCACCTCCAGCTCCGAGATCTCGATGACCTCCTTCGTGCCCTCCTTCGCCTGCCTGCGGGCGGTCTGCTTGGCCAGGTACTTCGCCATCGGCATGACCATCAGGAAGTAGACGACCGCCGCGGTGATCACGAAGCTGAGGGTCGCGCTGAGCACCGAGCCCCACATGATCGGGATGCCGCTCTGCGCCTCGCCGTTCTTCACCACGCACGGTGCCTTCAGGCAGGAGCTGTAGTGGTCGAGATCCTTGGTGCCGAAGGCGCCGACCAGGGGGTTGATGACGCCCTTCACCACCGAGTTCACGATGTTCGTGAACGCGGCGCCGATGACCACCGCGACCGCCAGATCGATGACGTTGCCGCGCATCAGGAAGGCCTTGAAGCCCTGCCAGATGCCCGGTTCCTTCTTCTCGCTCACCACTGGGCCTTTCGTTGCATGTGCGGATCGTGCGGCCAATCGCTCCGCAACCTACGGCAGCGCGTGGCAGCCCTGTCCAGTTCGGTAACGCGAACGAGCGACTCGACAGGTTTCCGTACCCGCTCATCGCAGCGTCACCGCCAGGCGTGCCGTCGCACTCGCCCCGGCCAGCCGGGCCGCCGTCGCACGCGGCACGGAGAGGAGGACCAGGGCCCCCTCCCCGGCAGCCGTGTCGGAGGCCTCCGGCACCTGGGCCACCCTGGCCCCCGAAGCGACCACCCGCGGCACGCCCACGCCCTCCGCGTGATCCGCCCCCGCCCCCGGCCCCTCGACTGCCACGACGTCCACGCGGACACCGGGCCGCAGCAGGCGCACCGTCGCCGCGTCCGCGATCCGCACCGGCGCCGTCACCGGACGGGCCGCCCGCCGCGACCGCTCCCGCGCACCGTCGCCACCGCCCCGGCCGGACGCCTCGCGGGAGCCGGCGGACCCGGCGGACCCGACGGCGGACTCCGCGGCGCCCCGCGCTCCGGGTTCGCCACGCACCGGCGGCCCCGCGGCCGCGAGCGCGGCGGCGGTCATCGCGAGTCCCGCGGCAAGGGTCCGCCTGCGATGCCGCATCAACCGCCGCAGGCGCCGGCGTCCGCCGCGCACATGGAGCGGCGAGAAGTGCGGAATCCGGCAGGGCGGCGGTGTGCCACTGCCGCCCGGCGGCCCCGAGCAACCGCCCCCGGCGGCCTGTGGCGAGGCCCCGCCCGACTGCTGGGCGCCGCCCGGCAGCGGGGCGTCACCCGGTAGCGAGGCGCCGCTCGGCAGCGTGGCACCGCTCGGCAGCGGAGCACCGCCCGGCTGCAAGACCCCGCCCCGCTCAGGGGCCCCGCCTGGCTGTGAGGCCCCGCCCAGATGCGAGTCACCGCCCGGCCGCGAAGCCCCGCCCCGCCGAGAATCATGGAAAGAAGCACGCGCCATGACGGTCACCGCCTGTCGTGAGAAGTGCGGATCCGGGTCCGGATTCCGTTCTCACCATGCGGGGTCGCGCCCCGCCCCGCCGACCCCCGTGGACTACTCACCGGTTGTGGACAACTCCCTCACCCGGACGGGGCCAGGCGCCAGGCGAGACCAGGCGGCACCAGGCGGGGACAGGCGGGGACAGGCGGGACCAGTCAGGGCCAGGCGGCGCTACGGCAGCCGTATCCCCGTCTCCATCCCGCCCAGCGCCCCCACGCACGCACAGTCCCGCCGGTCGTTCGCAGGAAGCCCCGCCACCGCGTCGAAAAGCACCGCGCGCAGCCGGTCCACGTTCGCGGAGAAGACCCGCAGCACCTCCTCGTGGGAGACGCCCGCCCCGGTCTCGGCGCCCGCGTCCAGGTCGGTGACCAGGTTCAGCGAGGCGTAGCAGAGTTCGAGTTCACGGGCGAGGGGTGCCTCGGGGTGGCCGGTCATGCCCACCACGGACCAGCCCTGCGCCGCGTACCAGCGCGACTCGGCGCGGGTCGAGAACCGCGGCCCCTCGATCACCACGAGGGTGCCGCCGTCCACCGGCTCCCAGTCCCGGCCCCGCGCGGCCTTGAGCGCGGCCGCTCGGCCCGCGGGGCAGTAGGGGTCGGCCAGCGACACGTGCACGACGTGCGGGGTGGTGCCGTCGGGCAGCGGTATGCCGTCGAAGTAGGTCGCGGGGCGGCTCTTGGTGCGGTCCACGAGCTGGTCGGGCACCAGGAGCGTCCCGGGCCCGTACGCGGGCCGCAGCCCGCCCACGGCGCACGGGGCGAGCACCTGGCGTACGCCCACGGAGCGCAGCGCCCACAGGTTGGCGCGGTAGTTGATGCGGTGCGGTGGGAGGCGGTGCTCGCGGCCGTGGCGCGGCAGGAACGCCACGCGACGCCCGGCCAGCTCACCGAGGAACAGGGAGTCGCTGGGGGAGCCGTAGGGGGTGTTGACGTGCACTTCGGTGACGTCTTCGAGGAAGGAGTAGAAACCGGAGCCGCCGATGACGCCGATCTCGGCCCGAGACGCGTTCGCCGTGTTCACCATGGGCGGCACAGTAGCCGGACCCGGGTACGCCGAGGACCCCGCCGTCGTACGACGGCGGGGCCTGGGAAAACTGCGTGCCCGTAAGGAGAACGGGCCCGGTGAAGCGCCGGGTCAGGCGGCCGACGAGCTCGTCGACGACGTGCTGGACGACGAGGAGGAGGAACCCGACGCCGTAGACGAGGACGCCGAGGACGACGACGAGGAAGACGCCGGTGTCGAGGACGACTTGGCGTCCGAGGACTTCGACCCGGACGACGCCGCGGCGGACGCGGGCGCGCTGCTCGACGACGAGCCACGGCTGTCGTTGCGGTAGAAGCCGGAGCCCTTGAAGACGATGCCGACGGCCGAGAACACCTTCTTGAGGCGTCCGTCGCAGTTCGGGCATACGGTCAGGGCGTCGTCGGTGAACTTCTGCACCGCCTCGAGGCCCTCGCCGCACTCGGTGCACTGGTACTGGTACGTCGGCACTTGCTTCCTCCTGGCACTCTCACTCGATGAGTGCTAACGACGGTCCATAGTGACGTATTCCGCGGGATCAGTCCACCGTGACCGGCGCGCGGTGACCCACGCCACGTGCCACGGTCCGCCCCGAGGACTGCGGGGTCAGCCGGGAGCGCAGCGTCAGGAGCACGGTCAGCGCGAGGAGGGTGCCGCCGAGCGGCACGAGGAATCCCGCACCGTCCCAGAAGCGGTCCTCGAGCTGTCCCGCCACCGTGACGGCCGCCGCCTGCCCGAGCGCGACGGCGCCGGTGAGCCAGGTGAAGGCCTCCGTGCGCGCGGTCGGCGCGACCAGGCTGTCGACCAGCGTGTACCCGGTGATCAGGGCGGGTGCGATGCAGACACCGACGAGCAGGCCGAGCCCGGCGAGCAGCGGCACGGAGTGCGCCGCCCACAGTCCGGCCGCCATCAGCGTCAGACCGACGTACCCGACGAGCAGCCGCCGCTGCGGGGTGATCTTCCAGGCGATGGCGCCGCAGGCCACTCCGGAGAGCATGTTCCCGGCGGCGAACGTGCCGTACAGGACGCCGTTCAGGCCGGGCCTGCCGATGGACTCCGTGAAGGCGGCGAGCGAGACCTGCATGCCTCCGAAGACGGTGCCGATGCCGAGGAACGTGACGATCAGGACGCGCACTCCGGGCACCCGCAGCGCCGAATCGTGCCCCACGCGCGCGTGGGCGCCGGTCGCGGAGGGCTCCGGCTGGGTGCTCTTCTGCGCGGCGAACAAGAGTCCGCCGACGAGGGTCAGGCCCGCTTCGGTGAGCAGCCCCGCCGCCGGGTCGACGCCCGTGCACAGGGCGGTGGCGACCAGCGGTCCGAGGACGAAGGTCAGCTCGTCGGTGACGGACTCGAAGGCCGCCGCGGTCTGCGCGAGCGGGGTGCCCTGGAGCTGTGCGCCCCAGCGGGCCCGCACCATCGGCCCGATCTGCGGGGTCGAGGCGCCGGTGGGCACCGCGGCCACGAACAGCGTCCACAGGGGGGCGCCGGACAGGGCGAGCACGGTCAGGGCGACGCCGGACGCGCTGTGCACGAGGACGCCGGGGAGCAGCACGGCGCGCTGCCCGAAGCGGTCGGCGAGCTTGCCCACGAAGGGGGCGAAGAGGGCCATGGAGACGCCGGTGACGGCCGAGACGGCGCCGGCGGCTCCGTACGAGCCCGTGGTGTGCTGCACGAGCAGCACGATGGAGATGGTCAGCATCGCGAACGGCTGCCGCGCGGCGAAGCCCGGAAGCAGGAAGGTCCAGGCGCGCGGGGTGCGCAGCAGCTGTCCGTAGCCCGGTCGGGTCCCGGTGACCGTGGATGCCACGGCCCATGCCTTTCCGCTGCCTGGTAGCGCGCCCGTGCGGGGGCGCCGAGAGCTGTCCTCTTGCGCAGAACTGCGGTAGATACCGGGCCGCCCCCTACGGGGCGCCGCGGCCGCCATACGGTCGCGCCAGCTCTGCGTCAGACAGAGTTGGTTCGATCAGTGTCGTCGTGCACGTGCTCAAGGTCGTTGTACGCAAGGTCGTTGTGCGTGTACTCAAGGGTGCATACGGAAGTGTGCCTTCATAATACAGGTGTTGCGCAAGAGGAGCCTGTGATCAGGAGTCCGGTACCCCCAGCCAGCCCACGAGCTTGCCGCCCTGGGCGACCGCCCGCAGCCGTTGCTCGGCGGCGTCGCGCACCGGGTCCGTCGCGACCACCAGGAGCTCGTCGTGCTGCCGCAGCACGGTCGTGGGGCTCGGTACGAAGGACTTCTCGTCGCGCACGACGAGCGTGACGGCGGAGCCCGCGGGCAGCCGCAGCTCGCCGATCTCCACGCCGTGCAGCTTGGAGCCCTCGGGGACGGACACCGAGAGGAGATGCCCCCGCAGCCGCTCCAAGGGCGCCGACTCGATGCCGAGGTCGTCGGCGCCGCCGCCCTTGCCGAGGCCGAGGACGCGGGCGAGTCCGGGCAGCGTCGGGCCCTGCACCAGGGTGTAGACGACGACCAGGACGAAGACGATGTTGAAGATCTCCTCGTTGTTCTCGACGCCGTTCACCATCGGGATGGTGGCCAGGATGATGGGCACCGCGCCGCGCAGACCGGCCCAGGACAGCAGTGCCTTCTCCTGCCAGGGCATCTTGAAGGGCAGCAGGCCGACCACGACGGACAGGGGCCGGGCGACCACGGTCAGGAAGAGCCCGATGATCACGGCGGGCCAGATGTCGTCGAGCAGCCGGTGCGGGGTGACGAGGAGGCCGAGCAGCACGAACATGCCGATCTGGGCGATCCAGCCGACCCCTTCGGCGAAGCCGCGGGTCGCGGCCCAGTGCGGCAGCCTGGCGTTGCCGAGGATCATCGCGGCCAGGTACACGGCGAGGAATCCGCTGCCGTGGGCCATGGCCCCGGCGGCGTAGGCGGTGACGGCGATGGCCATGACCGCGATCGGATAGAGGCCGGAAGCGGGCAGCGCCACGTGCCGCAGCCCGTACGCGCCGAGCCAGCCCACCGCGAGGCCTATGGCCGCGCCGATGGCCAGCTCCAGGGCTATCTCACCGACGAGGACGTACCAGTGGTGCACGGGGCCCGCGGTGGAGAAGGCCACGACCAGGATGACCACCGGGGCGTCGTTGAACCCGGACTCCGCCTCCAGGACACCCGTGACCCGGGAGGGCAGGGGAACCCTGCGCAGCACGGAGAAGACCGCCGCCGCGTCCGTCGACGAGACCACCGCGCCGATGATGAGCGCCTGCCGCCAGTCGAGCCCGACCAGGTAGTGCGCGCCCGCGGCCGTCACGCCGACGCTGGCCGCGACACCGACGGTCGCGAGGCACGCGGCCATGGGCAGCGCCGGTCTGACCTCGTTCCACTTGGTACCGAGGCCGCCCTCGGCCAGGATCACGACCAGGGCCGCGTACCCGATGACCTGGGTCAGCTGGGCGTTGTTGAAGGTGACGTTGCCGATGCCGTCCTGGCCCATGGCGACGCCGATGCCGAGGTACAGCAACAGGCTGGGCAGCCCGCTCCGCGACGACAGGCGCACCGCGACGACCGCGACGAGCAGGACGAGCGAGCTGATGAGCAGGAGCTGGTTGAGGTCGTGGACAGACAGGGGCGTTCCTTCCGTCGTGCGAGCCGTGGCGCTTCGCACGGGAGCGGGGACGCTTCGTGCGAAAGCCGAGACGCTTCGTGCGAGAGCCGGATGCTTCGTTACTTTACCTAACTTTTAACGCACTCTTGACGGGCACCCCCGTGCCGCACCCCATCTTGCGAACCTTTGTTCGATATCGCTTTCCGACTCCGCGTCCGAGGCCGTATCGCCCTGCGCCTATGGTTGCTCCAGCACTCCAGGACCCGCACACGCCCCGCCCTGCCGCGCGCGAAGGACAGCAAGGACAGCGATGCCCTCCAACACCAACGCCTCTTCCGGTCGCAAGTCCGGTAGGAAGAAGGGGCGCCGAGCCCGTCTGATCGTGATCGTCCTGGTCCTGGCCGTCGTAGGAGGCATCGGCTTCGGCGCGTACTGGAGCATCAGCACGGTTCGCGCCTCCTTCCCGCAGACCAAGGGCACCATCGACCTCAAGGGCCTCACGGGCCCCGTCGACGTCAAGCGGGACGGGAACGGCATCCCGCAGATCTACGCCGAGACCGACGAGGACCTGTTCATGGCACAGGGCTTCGTGCAGGCGCAGGACCGCTTCTGGGAGATGGACGTACGCCGCCATATGACCTCCGGCCGGCTCTCCGAGATGTTCGGCAAGAGCCAGGTCAAGACCGATGAGTTCCTGCGCACCCTCGGTTGGCACCACGTCGCCAAGAAGGAGTACGACTCCAAGCTCTCGCCGGAGACGAAGAAGTACCTCCAGGCGTACGCCAAGGGGGTCAACGCCTATCTCGACGGCAAGGACGGCGAGGAGATCTCCGTCGAGTACGCGGCGCTCTCCTTCAAGAACGACTACAAGCCGCAGAAGTGGACGCCCGTCGACTCCGTGGCCTGGCTCAAGGCGATGGCCTGGGACCTGCGCGGCAACATGCAGGACGAGATCGACCGCGCCCTGATGACGAGCCGCCTCGGCCCGTCGCAGATCAGGGACCTCTACCCCGAGTACCCGTACGACCTGCACAAGCCCATCGTCCAGGAGGGCCGCTACAACGAGCTCTCCAAGGAGTTCGACAGCGACGAGGACGCGACGGGCGGCGGCACGGGTACGGGGGCCGGTACCGGTACGGGTACCGGTACGGGTACCGGCGGCACCGGTACGGGTACGGGTACGGGCGGCACCGCGGGCACCGGCACCGCGGGCACCGGCACCGCGGGCACCGGTACTGGCGGTACGGGCACCGGCGGCACCGCTGGCACCGGTACCGGCGGTACGGGTACGGGCGGCACCGGCACTGGCGGCACGGGCACTGGCGGCACCGCCACCGGCGGCACCACGGGCACCGGCCTCCAGTCCCAGCTCTCCGGCCTCTCCGAGGTCCTGGACAAGATTCCGGACGCGGGCCTCGGCTCCAACGGAAACGGCATCGGGTCCAACTCCTGGGTGGTCTCCGGGGCGCACACCATCACCGGCAAGCCCCTCCTGGCCAACGACCCGCACCTGGCCCCGCAGCTGCCGTCCGTCTGGTACCAGATGGGCCTGCACTGCCGGTCGGTGTCCTCGAAGTGCCAGTACGACGTCAGCGGCTACACCTTCTCCGGCATGCCCGGCGTGGTCATCGGCCACAACAAGGACATCGCCTGGGGCATGACGAACCTCGGCGCCGACGTCACCGACCTCTACCTGGAGAAGTTCACCGCCGACGGCTACCAGTACGACGGCAAGATCAAGCCCTTCCGGCCCCGCGAGGAGAAGATCAAGGTCGCGGGCGGCAAGACCAAGACCATCACGGTCCGCGAGACCAACAACGGCCCGTTGATCTCCGACCGCGACGACGAGCTGGTCAAGGTCGGCAAGAAGGCCCAGGTCGACGCGGCGGCCCCGGACCGCGGCGACGGCTACGGCATCGCCCTGCGCTGGACCGCCCTCGAGCCCGGCAAGTCCATGGACGCCGTCTTCGAGCTGAACCGGGCCAAGGACTTCAAGGACTTCCGCAAGGCGGCCGCGTCCTTCGAGGTGCCCTCGCAGAACCTGATCTACGCCGACACCGAAGGCAACATCGGCTACCAGGCACCCGGCAGGATCCCCACCCGCGGCAAGGGCGACGGCTCGCTGCCCTCACCGGGCTGGGACCCGGACTACCGCTGGGGCGACCCCATCCCGCAGGACGCCCTGCCGTACGAGTACAACCCCGAGCGCGGCTACATCGTCGCCGCCAACCAGGCCGTCATCGAAGGCGGCGAGGGCAAGAAGTACCCGTACAAGCTCACCGCGGACTGGGGCTACGGCGCGCGCAGCCAGCGCGTCGACGACCTCATCAAGGCGAAGACGAAGAACGGCGGCAAGATCTCCACGGAGGACATGCGGCTGATGCAGACGGACAACAGCAGCGAGATCGCCCGGCTGCTCGTGCCCAAGCTGCTCAAGATCGACATCGCCGACAAGCACGTCCGTGAGGCGCAGAAGCTCCTGGAGGGATGGGACTACACCCAGGACGCCGACTCGGCCGCCGCCGCGTACTTCAACGCCGTGTGGCGCAGCGTCCTCCAGCTCTCCATCGGCAACAAGCTGCCCAAGGAGCTGCGGGTCAAGGGCCAGTGCCTGTCCGTCGAGCCGGCCGGCAACACCCGTCCCGCCGACGAGGAGAACCGGGTGCGCGAGTGCGGCGAGCGGGACGCGGACTCCGCGCAGCCCGACGGCGGCGACCGCTACTTCGAGGTCATCCGCAAGAACCTCGACAACAAGGACAGCGACTGGTGGAAGTCGCCGGGCACGCGCACGGACGCGGAGACCAAGAACCGCGACCAGCTGTTCGCGCGGGCCATGGAGGACGCCCGCTGGGACCTCACGGCCAAGCTCGGCAAGGACATCGACACCTGGAGCTGGGGCCGTCTGCACCGCCTCACGCTGAAGAACCAGACGCTCGGCACCGACGGTCCCAGCTGGCTCCAGTGGGTGCTCAACCGCGGCCCCTTCGAGCTGGGCGGCGGCGAGGCCACGGTCAACGCCACCGGCTGGAACGCGGCGGGCGGCTACGGAGTGATCTGGGTGCCGTCCATGCGGATGGTCGTGAACCTGAAGGACCTCGACAAGTCCCGGTGGATCAACCTGACCGGCGCGTCCGGGCACGCCTACAGCGAGCACTACACCGACCAGACCAACAAGTGGATCAAGGGTGAGCTGCTGCCCTGGGCCTACTCCGAGAAGGCCGTCGACGACAGCACGAACGACACCCTGGTGCTCAAGCCCTAGCCCGGACGGGCAGGACCACCGGGGACAGGTGGGACGCGGAAGGGGCCGCCACGCGCGCGTGGCGGCCCCCTCCGCGGCGTAGTGTGCACGCGGCCGGGTCAGGCGAAG
>NZ_JBIRHJ010000006.1:401362-422116 GCF_044328435.1 Streptomyces sp. NPDC017940
TATCGCGGCCCCCCCACCCCCCCACACCACCTGGTCGCCGGCCCCCCCCCCCCCGGGGGCCCCCCCCGGGGGGGGGGGGGGGCGGGGGGGGGGCCCCCCCCCGGGGGGGGGGGCCCCCCTTCCGCGTCTTCGTGTCCTCGCGGCCGGTTCAGACGAAGCGGCGGGTGCCCGACGGCGTGGCCACGGCGTGCACCGGCCGGTCGTGCGCCTCCGCGGGGACGTGTGCGACCACTTCGGAGTCGTACAGGAGCACGACGAGGGCGGACGGCACGGCCGCGCGCTCCAGGCGGCCGAGCACCCGGTCGTAGGAACCGCCGCCGCGCCCGAGCCGCGTCCCCCGCTCGTCCACCGCGAGCCCCGGCAGCAGCACGGCGTCCGCCTCCAGGACCGCGTCGGGGCCGAGCCGTTCACCGGCCGGTTCCAAGAGGGTCATCCGGCCGGGGTGTTGCACCTGGACGAGGGAGTCCGCACCGTCGTACGCCGCCCAGTCCAGGTCGTTGTCCGGGAGCAGGACGGGCAGCAGGACCCGGGTCCCGCGCGCGTGCAGGGCGTCCAGGAGGGCACGGGTGCCCGGTTCGGTGCCCACGGAGACATAGGCGGCGACCGTGCGGGCGGTGGAGAGTTCGGGAAGTTCCAGGGCACGTTCGGCGAGCGCGGCGGCGGCCTTCTGCGTGTCACCGACCGTCAACCTGCGTCTTGCCGTGAGGATCCCTCCTCGCAACGTGCGCTTGTTTACCTTGCCGGGGCCGGATTGCTCCATGGTGAACTCACAAATCCTTCCTATTGTGCGCACATGTGGGCCAATATTCCGGAGCCACAGATTCCTGACATAGGCACCGGTTAAGGTAACGCTCATGACTGAGTCTCACCCCAAGATCACCAAGGCTGTCATCCCCGCAGCAGGTCTTGGCACGCGCTTCTTGCCCGCCACCAAGGCCACGCCCAAGGAGATGCTGCCGGTCGTCGACAAGCCGGCGATCCAGTACGTGGTCGAAGAGGCTGTCGCGGCGGGCCTGGACGACGTCCTCATGGTCACGGGGCGCAACAAGCGCCCGCTGGAGGACCACTTCGACCGCAACTACGAGCTGGAGTCGGCCCTGGCGAAGAAGGGCGACGAGTCCCGGCTCGCCAAGGTCCAGGAGTCCAGCGACCTGGCCACCATGCACTACGTCCGCCAGGGCGACCCCAGGGGCCTCGGTCACGCGGTCCTGTGCGCCGCTCCCCACGTCGGCCGCGAGCCGTTCGCCGTCCTCCTCGGCGACGACCTGATCGACCCGCGCGACCCGCTGCTCAAGCGCATGGTCGAGGTCCAGGAGGAGCACGGCGGCAGCGTCATCGCGCTCATGGAGGTCGCGCCCGAGCAGGTCCACCTCTACGGCTGCGCGGCGGTGAAGCCCACCGGGGACAGCGACGTCGTGGAGGTCACCGACCTGGTGGAGAAGCCGGAGCCCGCCGACGCGCCCAGCAACTACGCGATCATCGGTCGGTACGTCCTCGATCCACACATCTTCGACATACTGCGCAAGACCGAGCCGGGCCGCGGTGGCGAGATCCAGCTCACCGACGCGCTCCAGCAGCTCGCCGCGACGCATCGCTCCCAGGCCGCCGCCGCGGAGAAGATCGGCGGCCCGGTGCACGGCGTGGTCTTCGAGGGCCGCCGCTATGACACCGGCGACCGGGGCGACTATCTGCGTGCCATTGTCAGACTCGCGTGCGAACGTGAGGACCTGGGCCCGGACTTCAAGGCCTGGCTTCGCAGTTACGTCACCGAGGAGATGTAGCACTTGAGCAGCAGCGGCACGACGACGCACCACGGCACGGAGGGAACGGAGGGCGCGCACGGCGGCGCCGCCCCCCTGCCGCCGGGCCACGGCCACGACGCGTCCCACGGCACCGGCCGGCTGTGGTCGGTGGACGAGCATCTGGACGACATCCTCACGACCGTCCGACCGCTCGAACCGATCGTGCTGCAACTGCTCGACGCCCAGGGCTGCGTCCTCGTCGAGGACATCACGGTGCCCGTCTCGCTGCCGCCCTTCGACAACAGCTCCATGGACGGGTACGCGGTCCGGGTGGCCGACGTCGCGGGCGCGAGCGAGGAGTTCCCCGCCGTGCTCACCGTCATCGGGGACGTCGCCGCGGGCCAGGGCGAACAGCCCACGGTCGGTGCGGGCGAGGCGGCCCGCATCATGACCGGCGCCCCGCTGCCGCCCGGCGCCGAGGCCGTGGTGCCCGTGGAGTGGACCGACGGCGGGCTCGGCGCGGGCACCGCCGCGGGCATGCGGGCCCACAGCACCGCCCCCGAGGGAGCCTCCGGCGAAGTCCGCGTGTACCGCCCGGCGCAGGCACGCGCGCACGTGCGGGCCCAGGGCAGCGACGTCCGCGCGGGCGACCGCGCCCTGGCGGCGGGCACGATCCTCGGCCCGCCGCAGATCGCCCTGCTCGCCGCGATCGGCCGGGGCACGGTCAAGGTGCGCCCGCGCCCGCGCGTGGTCGTCCTGTCCACCGGCAGCGAACTGATCCAGCCTGGCGAGGAGTTGGCCCCCGGTCAGATCTACGACTCCAACAGCTTCGCCCTCACCGCCGCCGCCCGTGACGCCGGAGCCATCGCCTACCGCGTCGGCGCGGTCACCGACGACGTGGATATCCTGCGCTCCACCATCGAGGACCAGCTGATCCGCGCCGACCTGGTGGTCACCACGGGCGGCGTCAGCGTGGGGGCGTACGACGTCGTCAAGGAGGCGCTCGACTCGATCGGCGACCCCGACGACGCGGAGGGCCTGGGAGCGGGCGGGGGCGTGGAGTTCCGCAAGCTCGCCATGCAGCCCGGCAAGCCGCAGGGCTTCGGCGCCATCGGCCCCGACCACACCCCGCTGCTCGCCCTGCCGGGCAACCCCGTCTCCTCGTACGTCTCCTTCGAGATCTTCGTACGCCCCGTCGTGCGCGCGCTGATGGGACTGACCGACCTGCACAGGACCACCGCCCGCGCCCAGCTCACCGCCGACAGGGCGCTGACCTCGCCGCCCGGGCGGCGCCAGTTCCTGCGCGGGCGGTACGACGCCGGGGCGGGCACGGTCACTCCGGTCGGCGGCGCGGGCTCGCACCTCGTCGCCGCGCTCGCGCAGGCGGACGCGCTGATCGTCGTCCCCGAGGCCACGACGTCCGTGGAGCCCGGCACGGAGGTCGACGTGGTCCTGCTCGGCTGACGTCTGCTCGGCTGACGGCCACGCGGTCGGCGCCCGCTCGGTCGGCGCCGTGCGGGGCCGCAGGGTGCCCGGCCTGCCCGCGCGGGCCGGGCCCGGAGCACCGCGGGGCAGGGGTGACGTGCTCGGGCGGCGCGGCGGCGGGGCGGTACTGTGTCGCGCACAGCAGGCCCGCGCACCGCACCGCGCGGAGCCCGGACCGGGAGCGCCACAGCACATGAGCACGCAGCAGCGACTGACGCACATCGACGAGGCGGGCGCTGCCCGCATGGTTGACGTATCCGAGAAGGACGTGACCGCCCGCACGGCGCGCGCGAGCGGCCGGGTGCTCGTCGCGCCCCGCGTGATCGAGCTGCTGCGGGCGGACGCACCGGAGGAGTCCCTGCCGAAGGGTGACGCCCTCGCGACGGCCCGCATCGCCGGGATCATGGGCGCCAAGCGCACTCCCGACCTGATCCCGCTCTGCCATCCGCTGGCCGTCTCCGGCGTCAAGGTGGACCTGACGGTCGCCGACGACGCCGTGGAGATCTACGCCACCGTGAGGACGACCGACCGCACCGGCGTCGAGATGGAGGCCCTCACCGCGGTCACCGTCGCCGCCCTCACCGTCATCGACATGATCAAGGCCGTGGACAAGGGCGCCGTCATCACGGACGTACGGGTCGAGGAGAAGACCGGCGGCAAGTCGGGCGCCTGGCACCGGAGCGGTGCGGTGGGGGACGGGGGCGGGGGTGACCCGGGGGCCGGGGGCCGGTCCGGGGCCGAGGGTGCGCCGGGGGCCGGGGCATGAGGTACCGCGCGCTCGTCGTCACCGCCTCCAACCGCGCCGCCGCCGGTGTCTACGCCGACAAGGGCGGTCCGATGCTCGTCGAAGGGCTCAGCGCCCTCGGCTTCACCGTCGACGGGCCTCGTGTCGTACCGGACGGCGACCCCGTCGAGCGGGCCCTGCGCGAGGGCGTCGCCACGGGCTACGACGTCATCCTCACCACCGGCGGCACCGGCATCTCGCCCACCGACGCGACGCCCGAGGCCACCCGTCGCGTCATCGACCACGAGGTGCCGGGGATCGCGGAGTCGATCCGCGCCCACGGCCGCGAGAAGGTGCCGACGGCCGCCCTGTCCCGCGGCCTCGCGGGCGTCGCGGGACGCACCCTCATCGTGAACCTGCCGGGTTCGAGCGGCGGCGTACGCGACGGGATCGCCGTCCTGTCGCCCCTGTTGGTCCACGCCGTCGACCAGCTGCGCGGCGGCGACCATCCGAGAAGCGACGGGGGTGCGAGCTGAACAGCTCCGGCTGGCCGGTCGAGCTGACGGACGGCGATGTCGTCCTGCGGCCGATAAAGCTCCGTGACCAGCGCGCCTGGCGCGAGGTCAACCGGCGCAACCGGGACTGGCTGCGTCCCTGGGAGGCCACCATCCCGCCGCCGACCCCGAGCGGCCCCGTCACCCACCGCCCCACCTACCGGCAGATGGTCCGGCACCTGCGCGCGGAGGCGGGCGCGGGCCGCATGCTGCCGTTCGTCATCGAGTACCAGGGCCGCCTCGTCGGACAGTTGACGGTCGCCGGCATCACCTGGGGCTCGATGTGCTCCGCGCACGTGGGTTACTGGGTCGACGAGTCGGTCGCGGGGCGCGGGGTGATGCCGACGGCCGTGGCGCTCGCCGTCGACCATTGCTTCCGTACCGTCGGGCTGCACCGCGTCGAGGTCTGCATCCGGCCCGAGAACGCGCCGAGCCGCCGGGTGGTGGAGAAGCTCGGCTTCCGCGAGGAGGGGCTGCGGCCCCGCTATCTGCACATCGACGGGGCGTGGCGCGACCACCTCGTGTTCGCGCTCACCGAGGAGGAGGTGCCGGAGGGCCTCGTACAGCGCTGGCGCCGGGCGCGTTCGCGGAGGACCGCGTGACGGCACGGCGGTGGCGTGCGGGCATCGAGCCGCGCAGCCGTGCAGGTGGCAGGCGTGGAGCCGTGCGGGCGTGCGGGTGTGGAGGCCGGTCCGTCCCGGGGGCGTGCAGGCCTGACGGGCCGTCGGTCGCGCGTTCCCCCGGAGCCGGGGCCGACACAATGCCGACTCTCATAAATGAAATACCTGTTCGAAATTGGTCGCTGAGAGACCGTTAAATTCGCTGTCCTGACGGCGTGTTGATCGCATCAGTCACAAAAAAAGTTCGAGATATCAGCCAGATCGTGCGACACACCGGCCCAATTGGCGGATGGCCTCGACAAAACCCCTCTACCGTGTGAGGCGTGAGCAGCAGCGGCCTCATCTACGCAGTCATCGTCGGGGCCTGGGCCGCCTACTTGGTGCCGATGTGGCTCCGTAGGCAGGACGAGCTCAACGAAGCCCGTCCGACGGAACGCTTCAGCACCGCCATCCGGCTGCTTTCCGGACGGGCGGGAATGGAGCGCCGGTACGCCAAGGACCTGCAAGCGCGCTCGCCCGAAGAGGAGGAGTCGCGCGGCGACCCGGACGTCATCACCGACTCGGTGGACGTACGGGCCTTCGCCGTGCCTCCGGAGGAGGAACGCGAGGAGCGCCCCGCGGAGCCGCGTGGCCGTTCGGCCGCCGCGGCGGAGCGGGCCAGACCTGCGGTCAGGGCGCGGTTGGGGGCCAGGGCCGCGGCCAAGTACGGCGCGCGGCCCGGGGCACGGTCTGCTGGGGACTCCGATGGAGGGTCTGGCGGGAGCGCCTCTGGACGTCACGGGGGGAGTCCCGGCGGAAGCGCTCCCGGGGGGCACGGCGGGGCCCCTGGCGAAAGCGCGGCCTGGGCCTCCGACGGTCGTGCAGCCCGGGCCTCCGACGGTCGCGCGGCCCGGACCCCCGACGGTCGCGCCGCACGCAACCCCGACGGACGGGCCGCACGCAACCCCGCTGGGAACTCCGACGGAGGCTTCGCCCGCAAACCCGGCGCGAGCCCGGCGGGTCGTGCCGACGGCCCGTCCCAGGCGGCCCGGCGCGCCGCCGCGGCCGACGCCGCTGCCCGGGCCCGGCGCACCAAGGTGCTGGCGCGGCGCCGGCGCACGACCGTCATGCTGTTCGTGGCCTTCACGCTCGGTACGGTCGTCGCAGCGGTCGGCGGACTCGCGTTCCTGTGGGCGCCCGCCGCCCCCGCCGCGCTGCTGAGCGCGTACATCGCCTACCTGCGCCGCCAGGAGCGCCGCAGGTTCACGTACACGATGGACAGGCGCCGCGCCGAGGACGCCGCGCGGCAGCTGCGCGAGCGGCAGCGCCGCGGGCACGGCGCGGGCGCCGAACCCGAAGCGGAGGAGAAGGCGCCGGAACCCGACCCGGGGCTCTCCGCCCTCGCGGCGGACCGTCGCGCCCTCGTCGAGCAGACCGACCACGCCGAGTGGGTCGACCAGCAGCGCGAGCGGCAGCACGGACCCGGCCGGGCCGACAGCTGGGACCCGGTCCCGGTGCCGCTGCCCACCTATGTGACGGCTCCCGTCGCGCCCCGCGCCACCGGCAGCATCGACCTGGGCGCGCCCGACACCTGGAGCTCGGCCCGGTCGAGCGCCGCCCAGCCCGCCGGCGCGGCCGCCGGTGCGGGCCGGGAGGCGGGGCAGGACGCGTCCGCGGGCGCCGACGAGCGGCGCGCCGACGACGGCGAAGGCGGTGCCGACGGCGGCCGCAGCGACGCCCGCCGCGCCGCCTCGGCCCGCCGCTCCCGCGAGCGCGGCCGCACCCCGCTGTTCGACCAGTACGATGACGCGGCCGAGGGCGACGGGCGCCCGCGCGCGGCCAACGAGTGACCTCGGGGGCCCTTCCTCGACCCGCCGCCCTGACCAGCGCGGGAGCCGATTTCCGAGCACCCGGATGGGGATGCTAGAGTTTCACTCGTTGCAAGGGCCTGTGGCGCAGTCTGGTAGCGCACCTCGTTCGCATCGAGGGGGTCTGGGGTTCAAATCCCCACAGGTCCACTGCACATGAAGATCCCGTCCGATCAAAAGATCGGGCGGGATCTTCGCGTTGTCCCCGGGCCGGCCGGGCCCGCCGGGAGGCGACGGGACCCGGGCCGGGCCTAGCGCAGGGGCTTGGCGTAGCAGCGGCTCAGTTCGTGGTTGCGGTAGTAGCCGAACTTCGGGCAGAGGGAGTAGCCGCTCGAGGTGTACAGGGCGATGGCCTCCGGCTGCTTGGTGCCGGTCTCCAGGACCATGCGGTGGCGGCCCGCGGCGTGGGCGTCGTCCTCCAGGGCGGCCAGGATGCGGCGGGCGAGGCCGAGCCCCCGGGCCTCCGGCGTCACGTACATGCGCTTGATCTCGGCGTCGCCGTTCGAGTACCCCTCGCCGTTCTCGTCCATGGTGCGCCAGCCGCCGGTGGCCAGCGGGGTGCCCGCGTCGTCGTACGCGATCAGATACAGGCCGACGGGGGTCTTGAACATGGTCGGGTCCAGGTACGTCACATCGCCCTCGTCGCCGTAGCGCTCGGCGTATTCGAGCTGAACGCGGTCGTTCAGCTTGACCGCGTCCGGGTGGTCGAAGGCGACCATCTGTATCTGTATGTTCATGCGCTCCATCGTACTTCTATGCAAGCCTCGGGTCTGATGGCCGGGGCGGGGGATTCCGGGCAGCCACCAGTGTGCCGGTACCGTGCCGGGGTGCGTTGAGCGGCTGTCCTTACTGCTTGGTAGGCCAGGGCGGCCCTGAGTGTCCGGTGTGGCGGTAACTCACGTGAGTCACTGAGGTGCTGCAAGGGCAAGGCCCCGTCTGTCGAGCAGACGGGGCCTTGTTCTGGTGCGGTGGCGCGCTATTCGACGGTCGGGTTTCCTGCTCCCGGGCACATGTCCCGTTTGCCCTGGGCTTGGTGTGCGGGGGCGGGTTCGCCTGGCGCGGTGTTCGGGAAGTAGGTGCCGCAGGCGGCGCACCCCGAGGGGGAGCACTGGCCGGGGTCGAGGCGTCATCCGCGGTGTCCGTGGTCACACATGATCAGTTTCTCCCTCGGGTGGTGGGATGGTGCTGAACGGTGTGGTGCTCTCCCGACGCGCCGACGTGGCCGTGTGTGGAGGGTCAGAAGGTGGGGGGAAGGCTGTACTTCTGTCCGTCGGCCGACTGTCCGGGGCGGCCGGCGATCTCGAAGAGCATGAAGATCCGTGCGCCGCTGTGGAAGCGGACTCCGAGGCCGGGGTTCTTCGCTTCGCTGCCGTAGGGGTAGACGCTTGCGATCTCGTCGTTGTGGCTGTTGGTGAGCGCTGCCGCGAGGTAGTCCTCTGCGCGGGCCGGGGTGATCTTGCCGCCTTCGTAGAGGTCGGGGTAGGGGACTTCCGCCGGTGTGTCGCCGTGCACGGGAGTTTCTGCCTGGTCGCCTTGCTCGCCGGGGGCTGCTTGTGCGGTGCTGCCGATCCAGAGCTGTGATCCGGTGTTGAAGGTCAGGTGCAGGCCGAAGGCGCGGCCGTCCCAGACGTTCACCGTTTGGATCTCGGGGGCCTTCGGCAGGACGTCGAGGGTGAATTCTTGGAAGCGGGCGGGACGCATTTTGGATCTACCTCTCGTGGCGGCCCGGCCAGTTTAGGAGTGTTTGCGGAAGATCACTGGGGGTGTTGGCGGGGTGGGGTGGGGCGTTTGCGGGTGGCGAGGGTGGAGGAGCCGGGGGCGCCCTGGTAGTGGGGGCCCGTGTGGGGCGGTCACTCGATTACTGCGGTCCATCCGCCCTGGCTGATGTGGCATCGGCCGTTGGGCTCGATGTGGACGCGGTAGCCGTACAGGCCGAGGCTGCCTTCGATGTTGAGCTTGTGGCGGATGCGTTCGAGGACGTCCCACAGGCGGCGGGGGCCGCTCTGGTGGACGGTGGGGGCGTCGGTCCAGTGGCCGTGGGCGCGGGCCCATGAGCCGTCGGCGTGGAGGAGATAGGCGGTGCGGTCGTCGCCGTCGGTTTCGAAGTGCGTTTCGATGCCGGGTACGGCGAGGGTGAGTTGCGTGTTGACTTCCCAGGCTTCTGCGATGTCGAGGACGGGGTAGCGGCCGGTGGTGATGTCGTCGCCGTCCTGGTCGCGGGCGTGGGGGAACTGGTGCATGAGCCGGGGTGGGTAGTCGGGGCCGTGGCGGGTGCCCATGAATCCGGCCCAGTCCCGTTCGACGCGTCCGAGGGCACCGCCGTCCGGGGTCTTGTCGGCGCCGATGATCAGCGAGGTTCCGGTGATGGTGGTCACCAGGCGTCCGCCGGGGCGTAGTGCTGCGAGCCAGGGTGCGGGAATACGGGGGACGGAGACGGTGGCGATGATGCGGTCGTAGGTGTCGGGCAGTGGGCCGGTGGCGTCGGTGGCGGCGATGAGGGGTTTGTGGCCGATGTCGGCGAGTCGTTCGCGGGCGGTGGCGGTCAGGTAGGGGTCGATGTCGACGCTGGTGATGTGCTGGTCGCCGAAGCGGTGGCAGAGCAGGGCGGTGCCGTAGCCGCTTCCGGTGCCGACGTCGAGGATGTTCTGTCCCGTCTCGGGGCGGGCGTGGCGGAACATCCGGACGATGAGCGAGGGCAGGGTCGAGGACGATGAGGGCCACCACGGGGGGCGGTCGTCGGGGTGGGCGAGGTCGGCGTGCAGGGAGCCGAGGCGGGTGACGAGGGTGGTGTCGCTGTAGGCGGCGCGCATCCACCGGTGGGGGTCGGTGGGTCCGTCGAGCAGGAGGGTGCCGGTGAGGTCGTTGTGCCACCAACGGGGGACGAGGAGGTGGCGGGGGGTGGCGCGGATGGCGTCGCGCCAGCGGGATCGGGGGTGGGTGACGGTGTCGGCGAGTTGTGCGGCGTGCTCGTCCCAGGTGGTCATTGGTGGCCGTCCTGCGTGGTCAGGTAGATGGGTGCGAGGGGGAACTTGGGGAGGCAGGCGGGCGTCTTCGCCGGGTTGCAGTCGCTTCCGTCGGGCTGGCAGGCGCTCGGGCTGATCGGGGGGATCTTCTTTCGGGTGTCCTGCCACTCGGGGCTGTCGATGAGGTCGGCCAGCGGGGTGGCGCGGACGTTGCCCACGGGCATGAAGCGGGACAGGACACACAGGGTGAGGTCTCCGTTGGGCAGGACAGCGGCACGGTTGATGCCGCAACGGCCGCACAGTTCCGCGGCTGAGGGTCCGTCACTGCCTTTGGCGGCGCGCCCTACGGCGCGGACGCGGTCCATCTGGATGTCGGTGATGCCCATGGCTTCGATCTCCGCACGGGCCTGTTCGACGCGCTGACCGTCGTGGATGTGGAGGATGCCGACGCGCAGGGGGATGCCTCGCCGGTGCGCTTCCATGGTGTTGGTGCGGGTGCGCTGGAAGCTGCCGTGGCGCTGGGTGATGCGGTCGTGCTCGACGGGGTCGTCGCTGTAGTAGCTCGTGGCGAGGCTGACGCCGTCCTGTTCGAAGATGGTCCACCAGGCGGGGCGTACGTGGAAGAGGTTGCTGAACACCTCCACGCGCAGGTTCCGCGCGAGGGCGTAGTCGAGCAGGTCGACCCAGTACGGGTAGAGGGTGGGCTCTCCGCCGATGAGCTGGATTTGGGGGATGCCGAGGGCTGCTGCGTCCGCGATGACGTCTTGCCAGTCACCGGCCGTCATCTGTCCGTGCGTGCCCTGCGGGCTGGACTCGGACAGGCAATGGGTACAGGAGAGCTGGCAACCGCCGGTGATCTCTAGCTCGATGGCGTGCAGGGTGGTTCGGGCCGAGGGGGCGCTCACGGGATGGGTTTCCCTTCTCCGGTGGTTCTGGGACCTGGTGCAGGGAGGTACGGGGTGGTGCACGGAGGGTGCGTGTCCCGCCCCGGGCCCGGTGTGCCGGCTACCGGGGGAGCAGCAGCGGTGTCACGGGCCGGGGGCGGGGGTCTGGGGGTGCAGCGCGAGTCCGTACGTCAGGAGGATCGGGCGGACGGACAGGCTGTAGCGCTGGGAGGAGTCGGCGACGGTGAAGCGGTAGAAGTGGCCGTCACGCATGGCGGCGAGGGCCTGGTCGTGCTCGCCCTCGTCGAGGGTCCACGCGCGGAGTGCGGCGGCGGGGTCCGGGCCGCGGTCGGGGGCGCGGCGGACGCGCAGGGCCGGGGCGGGGGCCCATCCGCCCTCGGCGGGCGGGTCGATGTGGTCGGCCAGGTGCCGGGCGCGCTCGGCAAGCCAGCGGATGGCAAGCCGGGGGCTGGGGGCGGAGTATCCGGCGAGCATCCACTCGCGTGCCCGTACCGGGTCAACGGCTTCCGCGATCGTGCACTCGCACCACCAGGGACGCGTCACGGGCAGCTGCGGCGGTGGGGCAGGCGGGCGCTCCACGAGGACGCTCACAGCCACTTCCCGCGCTGCACGCGGTAGGGCAGGGTGACGTGTTCGCGGTAGTCGAGGTGCGCGGGGTGGTCGCGCACATGCCCCAAGATCCATTCTTGGGGCTCGACATGGTCCTCGCTGACCGGGCTCCTTTCACCGCAGGTCATGCACTCCACGGCCCGGGTGGCGGGCTCGGCGTCCGGCTCCCGGTTCGGCGTGATGGTGTGCTCGCGTAGGCGGTGGCACGAGTTCATCACTTTGCCCCCAGACCGCGCAGAACGGCGCAGTGCGCAGCAAGGCGCCGCTGCATCTCCGCTGACTTCGCCAAAAGTTCGGCAATGGTGGGCTGTTGAGTGCGGGGGCAGGGTTGTTCCGGCTGTTCCTGCGGCGTAGTTGTGCTCAACACTCGCCCTCCAGGGCCGCATGCCGACGCCTGACCAGGTTTTCGAATTGCAGGGCATACAACTCGACTTGCGCCGGTGTCAGTACGAGGAGCGACTCGGAGGTACCTCCGTCCTCGTGATGGACGGTTACAGCCAACGCGCTTCGCTCGGCCCTACGGTCGTAGACGGCGTCACGATCCTGCGGAGTGACATGCGTGACCGGTACGGTCACTGGCCGTAGGGACGTCCCGTCGCCGCTTGCCCGCCAGTCACCACCACCCCCGGGCAAGCGCAGGTGATACGACTTCGCGTCGGCGCTCGGTAGGTCGATCACGACCCCGATCTCTCCGCCGTGGGCGAGGTCGAGGGCGAGGTCGCCCAACCGAGGATGGAAAGAGGCAGAGCTGCCTAACTCACCGTCAGCAGCACGAAATTGGTCCGACTCGCGTCCAGCCATGCTGAGAAGCTAGGGGCGACCTGGCAGCCGAATATGAACCAGAGGAATACCGCCCTCATCCGTCGAGGTGGAAGCGGTCTGACATGCGGCGCAGCTTCTCACGGGTGGCCGTCCGCTCGGCGTGGACGAGGCTGCGCAGGGTTGACCGGGCGATGGGGTGGTTGCGGACGAGCTGTGGTGCGATGCGCTCGGCTGTCTCCAGCTCCTTCAACGCCTTGTCCCGAGCGCCGTCCCACAGCCACGCCCGAGCGAGATCCATGTGGTGATGCCCCTGCCGGGAGTTGGGGAGAGCAGCGATCACACTCCGTGGCGTGCGCCGGTTTATGTCTAGCGCCTTGCTTTGCTCACCCATCTCAAGTGCGACGCTGATGGCGTGAATCTGAACATTGCCGGGTGAGAAGGTGAGCGAGTGGCGGTCGTGAATTGGCGGGCCCTCGTACTCACTCAGCCTGGCTGCTGCGGCCTTCGCGTGCTTGATGCGGTCTTTTGCCTCCTCCTTGCGCCCGCCTCGCGCTGCGGATACAGCCGCCCGAAGTTGAAGGGACCCCCACGCGCGTATGGCAAGCGGCGCACCCTGGTCGTATGCCTGCTGAACACTGCTGATGGCACGGTCTGACAAAGCGATGGCGTCAGCCCAGTCTGCGGTTGCCCACATGTCCCATACGCGCATCCAGTCCGTCACCGCGGGCATGACGGGGTCGCCGGAGAGGCGAGCTGACCACGCGGCCCGCTCACTGGCCATGGCGACGAGTTCGGGGTGTCCGAGCGCGTGGGCGGCCGTGTGCGCGAATTTGCAGCACACGGCGTAGATGGCGAATGCTTCCTCGCGTTCGTGGCCGGTGGCAGTCTCGGCAAGGGCGCGGGCTTCACGGAAGAGGTCGGGAAGCACCTGCATGATGGCTACGTTCGCCGCTGCGTCGCGTAGACGGTGCAGACGTGTGGTTTCCCTCCACAGGTGCTTGGCGGGCCGGGGGACGCCCTCGAAGACAGGGACGAGGTCGTACCGGCGCAGCTCGCGCAGGATGGACGACGCGGCGATCTGCCAGCGGTTCTCGCTCGGGGAACTGGTGTACGGCCGACCGATCAGGTCATTGGGATGTACGTGCAGCTCGGCGGCAACCTGATTCAGCAGACCGACGCGGTCAAGTTCAATCAGGCCGCGTTCCATCTTCGACACCCACCCCTGCGACTTTCCGAGGGTGAGGGCAAGGTCTGCTTGCGGCATCCCGAGCCGGAGCCGTGCGCGCCGCACGCGGCGGCCGATCTCTTCGGCTTCCTCCAACATCACGCCCTCCTTGCAGCGAGGGACCGGCGGCTTGTAGCGCCCGGAGAGGCATCCGTGCTCTATCCGTCGGGCCAGCACTCATGACGGTACAGAGGCCATCGCACGAGTGTGGAGGGCTCCAGATCAGGAACTGCCCTGAAACGAAGGAAGCGCCCCCGCTGCGGCACAAGCCGGGCGGGGCGCGTTCGTTCAGCGGAGGAGTTGCGACAGGCTGAGGACGGTGACCAGGGCGACGACGGGGAGGGGCCACCGGCGGCGGCGAGGGTTCCGGCGACCCGAGGCAGGGTCTCGGGGATGCTGGATGTGGTCACGACGGCGGGCAGGGCGTGGGCCGCCACGGAGGCAGTACTCGAACGGATCTTGGTCATCGAGACCACACCGCACCGCCCCGACTTCGAAACGCCGGTCGTCGGCACCGTCGAGGACTGGCCGATGCCGATTGTGAGCGAGAAGAACGCCCCCTGAGACAGCTTGCCCGCCGAGTCGTCCTCACCCGTGGCCCCGAGGGCGTCACAGGGCAGGCGCACCCCGTGTGGGAGCCTGATCCCCGGCCCGAGGAGGAAGAGGCCGGGGAAGAGTTAGGCGAGTGTTGTGCTCACAGTGACCAGCGTGAATGTGAACGGCCTGCGGGCCGCCGCCAAGAAGGGCTTCGTCGAGTGGCTCGCGGGGACCGACGCGGACGTGTTGTGCCTCCAGGAGGTGCGGGCCGAGCCGCAGCAGCTGCCCGGTGAGGTGCGCGCCCCCGAGGGCTGGCACGTCACGCACGCCCCGGCCGCCGCCAAGGGCCGCGCCGGGGTGTCGCTGTACACGCGGCGCGAGCCGGAGCGGGTGCGGGTGGGCTTCGGGTCCGCCGAGTTCGACGGCAGCGGACGCTATGTGGAGGCCGACCTGCCCGGCCTCACCGTCGCCAGCCTCTACCTCCCCTCGGGCGAGGTGGGCACCGGGCGCCAGGACGAGAAGGTCCGGTTCATGGACGAGTTCCTCGGGTATCTCAAGGAGCTCAAGGCGAGGGCCGCGGCCGACGGGCGCGAGGTCCTGGTCTGCGGTGACTGGAACATCGCCCACCAGGAGGCCGACCTCAAGAACTGGCGCGGCAACAAGAAGAACTCCGGCTTCCTGCCCGAGGAGCGGGCCTGGATGACCGAGGTCTTCGGCGAGTTCGGGGACGTCGTGCGGGAGCTGCACCCGGACGTCGACGGCCCCTACTCCTGGTGGTCCTACCGGGGCCGCGCCTTCGACAACGACACGGGCTGGCGCATCGACTACCACGTGGCGACGCCGGGTCTGGCCGGGCGCGCGGTCAAGGGGTACGTGGAGCGGGCGGCCACCCACGCCGAGCGCTGGTCGGACCACGCGCCGGTCACCGTCGTCTACGAGTAGGCCCCCGCCCTCCCCGCAAGGGGTCCGATCGGCTACCAGCAGGCCAAGACCCGGCGAAAAGTCCGGTCACGGCCTGTCCCCGTCCCGTCCCGCATGGCAGATTGCGGTCGCGTACGCGACAAGCGTCGCGCCGACTGCCGGTCACGCGGGGGTGCTTCATGTCTGCTGGTGGGCTTTCCAGACGGGGACTGCTGATCGGGGCGGCCGGAGCCGCGGGGGCGCTGGCGGGCGCGCTGCCATCGGCCGCCGCGTACGCGGCGGGCGGCGCGCCCGCGGGGAGCCCCGCGCACCCCGCCACCGCCGCCCCCGGCGTCCCCCCGGGCACCCCGCCCGTCCTCGTCACCGAGCAGGCGAGCAAGCGCCTCCTCCTGCTCGACCCGCGCCGCCGCGTCTGGGACCCGGCGGCCGACCCGGCCGTCGTGCGCTGGCAGTTCTCGCCCCTCGGCGACCCCCGCTACCAGGACCTGCGCCCCGACGCCAGCTGGGTGTACCCGTGCGAGGCGAAGGCGCGGGTGCACCGCAAGCGGACGCTCGTCCTGACCACGGCGTCGTTCGGGTTCGTGGCCGCCGTCGAGTACCCGTCGGGGCGGCGCTACTGGGGCGCGGCGCTCGGCCCCGGCGACGACCTCCTCAACCCGCACAGCGCGGAGCTCCTGCCGGACGGCAATGTGGCGGTGGCGTGCAGCACGGGCGCGCTCGTACGGGTGTACGCGGCCTCGCTCGGCCCTGATGCCACCCGGTACGCGGAGGACGGCCTGAAGGGTGCGCACGGGCTGCACTGGGACCGCGCCCGGCGGGTGCTGTGGGCGATCGGTGACGACGATCTCGTGGCGTACGCGGTGGGCGGCACGGCGGCGCGACCCACGCTGACGCGGACGTCCGCGGTGGCGCTGCCGGTCGCGGTGCCCGGCAGGACCGCGGGCGGGCACGACCTGTTCCCGGTGGCGGGGCGGCCCGGGCGGCTGTGGGTGACCACCGGCGCGGCCGTGTTCCAGTACGACAAGCGCAGCGGGGACTTCGTACGCGACTACGCGGGGCACGAACTCGTCGACCGCGCCTCGGTGAAGGCCGTCGGCAACGACCCGCGTACCGGACAGGTCCTCAGCACCGTCCCGGAGAAGGGGCTCGAGGAGACCTGGTGGACGACGAAGGTCGCGGTGCACCGGCCCACGGCCACGTACACGCTGGTGAACGGCGGTATCTACAAGGCCCGCTGGTGGCTGCCGCGCTGAGCCCGCCCGCCCCTCGGGGGGCTGACCGCTAGTCCGTCGGCTTCCCGCCCGTCGGCTGGCAAGTCCGTCGGCTAGTCGGCTCCCCGCCCGTCGGCTAGCCGCCCGTCGGCTTCTCGTCCGTGATCCGCCGGTCGAGGGCCAGCGACAGCTCCGCCTCCACCACGCTCTTCGCGACCGGCCGCAGCATCTCGACGCTGACGTCCGTGTCCTGCGGGGCGTGCGTGCGCACGACCGTCACGAACAGCTCCGCGAGCGCGTCGGCGTGCTCCCGCACGCGCCGGCCCGCCTCCAGGACCGCCGCGAGCGGTATCCCCTGGCGGACCAGGGTGGCGGAGGCGTCCAGGAGGCGGCGGCTGATGTGCACGATGTCGTCGCCGTCGGTGCCGAGGTAGCCGAGGTCGAGCGCGGCCGACAGGTTCTCCGGGGTGACATCGCCCGCGAACCGGTCGGCGAGCTCCTCCGGGGTGAGGCGCACCGGCACCTCCTCCGAAGGGCCTTCCATGCCGAGGAGTTCGGCGACGTCCCTGCCGTGCTCGAAGGCGTCGGCCAGCTCCGCGATGCCGTTCAGCGTGTGGCCGCGCTCCAGGAGGGCGGCGATGGTGCGAAGGCGGGCCAGGTGGTGCTCGTCGTACCAGGCGATGCGGCCCTCGCGGCGCGGCGGCGGGATCAGCCCGCGCTCGCGGTAGAAGCGGACGGTGCGCACGGTGATGCCGGCTTCCTCGGCCAGCTCCTCCATGCGGTACTCGCGCACGCCCACGCCTGCACCCGCGTCGGCGCCTGCACCCGCGCCCGCGGCGGCATCCGCGCCCGCGCCCACTCCCGCGCCCACGCCCGCCTCCGCGCCCCTGTCTCCACCGTCTGCCGTCCGGTCCGCCGTTTCGTCTGCCACGCGTGCAGCCTATGTCGGCCCGGCTCGGGGACGCCGGGACCGTACCGCCGGTAACTTTCCCCTCCCGCCCCCTACCCATGAGTACGGAGTTGCCCTAACGTTCCCATTGCGCCAGTGATTACTGGCGGAGTCCTGCATCGGGAGGCGTCGGCATGGCCGGGAGCGAACGTGTGGAACACGTCCGGGTGGCGGTGATCGGGTCCGGGTTCGGCGGGATCGGGGCCGCCGTCCGGCTGCGCAGGGAGGGCGTCACGGACTTCGTGGTCCTGGAGCGGGCCGCCGCCGTGGGCGGCACCTGGCGCGACAACAGCTACCCGGGCTGCGCCTGCGACGTGCCGTCCCATCTGTACTCGTTCTCCTTCGCGCCCAACCCGGACTGGCCGCGCACCTTCTCCGGGCAGGAGCACATCTGGGACTACCTGGAGGGGGTCGCCGACACCTTCCGGCTGCGCCCGCACATCCGCCTGGGCACCGAGGTCCTGAAGATGACCTGGGACGGCGAAGGGCTGCGCTGGCTGATCGAGACGAGCAACGGCAGGTTCTCCGCCGACGTCGTGGTCTCCGCCACCGGACCGCTCTCGGACCCCAGGACCCCGGACATCCCCGGCCTCGACTCCTTCCCCGGCAAGGTCTTCCACTCCGCACGCTGGGACCACGACTACGACCTGCGGGGCAAGCGCGTCGCCATGGTCGGCACCGGGGCGTCGGCGATCCAGATCGTGCCGCAGATCCAGCGCGAGGTGTCCCGGCTCACGCTGTTCCAGCGCACCCCGCCGTGGGTCCTGCCGCGCGTGGACCGGGCCATCAGCGGCGCCGAGCGCTGGCTGCACCGGCAGCTGCCGTTCACGACGCAGGCACGCCGTGGCCTCCTGTGGGGCATCAGGGAGCTCCAGGTGCAGGCGTTCACCAAGCGGCCCGACGAGCTCGGCCTCATCGAGCGGATCGCGAAGCGCAACATGACGCGGTCCGTGAAGGACCCGGAGCTGCGCGCCAAGCTGACGCCGACGTACCGCATCGGCTGCAAGCGGATCCTGCTGTCCAACACCTACTATCCGGCGCTCGCCGAGCCGAACGTGGACGTGGTCGCGAGCGGCCTCGCCGAGGTGCGCGGGTCCACCGTCGTGGCCGCCGACGGCACCGGGGCCGAGGTCGACGCGATCGTCTTCGGCACCGGCTTCCACGTCACGGACATGCCGATCGCCGAGCGGGTCGTCGGGGCGGACGGCATCACGCTGATGGAGAGCTGGAAGGACGGCATGAAGTCGCTGCGCGGCGCGACCGCCGCGGGCTTCCCCAACTTCTTCACCGTCATCGGCCCGAACACCGGCCTCGGCAACTCCTCGATGATCCTGATGATCGAGTCCCAGCTGAACTACCTCGCCGACTACCTGCGGCAGTTGACGACCATCGGCGGCGCCGCCGCCCTCGACCCGCGCCCCGCGTCCGTCGACGCCTGGAACCACCGCGTCCAGGAGCGGATGAAGCGCACCGTGTGGAACACCGGCGGCTGCACCAGCTGGTACCTGGACGCGAACGGCGTCAACACCACGGTCTGGCCCGGCACCACGACGGAGTTCCGCTCCGCGACGCGGCGCGTGGACCTCTCCGAGTACGAGGTCCTGCGCACCCCCGCGGTCACTCCCCGGCAGCTCGGGGCGGGCAAGGGCGCGAAGGCGGGGGCGACGGCATGAGGAGGCTCCCGCACGTCCGCAGCGGACCGTACGTGCCGCCCGTCCCCGGGCACGAGCTGACGGCCGTGTCCGCCGACGGCGCACGCGTGCACGTGGAGGTGCACGGGCCGCAGCACGCGCCCGCCGTCGTCCTCGTGCACGGCTGGACCTGCTCGACGGCGTTCTGGGCGGCGCAGGTGCGGGCCCTGTCGGCCACGTACCGCGTGATCGCCTACGACCTGCGGGGGCACGGCCGCAGCGACGCGCCCCTCGAACCCGCCGGGTACAGCACCCGGGCGCTCGCCGACGACCTGGAGGCCGTGCTCGCAGCGACTCTCGCGCCCGGTGAACCCGCCGTGCTCGCGGGGCACTCCATGGGCGCGATGACGCTCCTCGCGGCGGCCGGGCGGCCGGGGGTGCGCGAGCACACGGCGGCCGTACTCCTGTGCAGCACGGGCAGTTCGCGGCTCGTCGCCGAGTCCACGGTGGTGCCGCTGCGCGCGGGGCCGCTGCGGACGCGGCTCACGCACCGCATCCTGGGCGCGCGGGCACCGCTCGGCCCGGTCACGCCCCTCGGCATGCGCGTGCTCAGGTACGGGACGATGGGCGCGGGTTCGCCCCGGGACCGGGTGGAGGCGTGCGCGCGGATCGTGCACGCGTGCCCCCGGGTGGTGCGCTACCGCTGGGCCCACGTCCTCGGTGAGCTGCACCTGGACGCGGGGATCAGCGAACTGACGGCCCCCGCGGCGGTGCTCGCGGGCACGGTGGACCGGCTCACCCCCGTGGTGCACGCCCGCCGTCTCGCCGAGGCGCTGCCGCACTGCGTCGGCCTGACCGAGCTGACGGGCGTCGGGCACATGACACCGATAGAGGCGCCGGAGGCGGTCACGGACCGGATAGCGGAGCTGGCCGAGGCGTATGTGGCGGCCCCCGCGGCACGCGCCCCCGGACGCGAACGGCGCGAACGGCGCGAGCCGCCCGGGCAGCGGCGCGAGGACCTCGTACGACGGCGGGCGCAGGACCACCAGGGACAGCAACGGGAGAGGGAGGGCGCGTGAGCAGGGTCAGCCTTGAGGGACAGGTCGCGGTCGTCACGGGAGCGGCGCGCGGAGTCGGTGAGCTCCTCGCCCGCAAACTGTCGGCGCGCGGCGCGCACGTGGCGCTCGTCGGCCTCGAACCGGACGAACTGAAGCAGGTCGCCGCACGGTTGCACGGCGACGCCGAGCACTGGCACGCCGACGTCACCGACCACGAGGCGATGGCGCGGGTGGCCGGGGAGGTCAAGGAGCGGTTCGGCAAGGTGGACATCGTCGTCGCCAACGCCGGGGTGGCGAGCGGTGGTCCGTTCCTGGCGTCCGATCCCCTCGCCTGGCGGCGGGTCGTCGAGGTCAACCTGATCGGCAGCGCGGTGACGGGCCGCGCCTTCCTGCCCGTCCTCATGGAGAGCCGCGGCTATCTGCTCCAGATCGCCTCGCTCGCCGCGCTCGCGCCCGCCCCGATGATGACCGCGTACTGCGCGTCCAAGTCGGGCGTCGAGGCGTACGCGCACGCGCTGCGGGCCGAGGTCGCCCACAAGGGCGTGCGGGTCGGCGTGGGCTATCTGTCCTGGACCGACACGGACATGGTGCGCGGGGCCGACGAGAACGACGTCATGCGCGACATGCGGCAGCGGCTGCCGTGGCCGTCGAACAAGACGTACCCGCTGGGACCCGCCGTGGACCGGATCGTCGCGGGCATCGAGCGGCGCTCGGCGCATGTGTACGCGCAGTGGTGGCTGCGGGGCATGCAGGGCCTTCGGCCGTACCTGCCGGGGGCCATCGCCCTGGTCGGGCGGCGGGAGGTGGCGCGGCTCGAACCGCGCCTCGACGGGGTGCGGGTCGGGCTCCTCGGGGCGGGCGGGTCCGCCGACGAGGTGGCCCGCGGGGAGCGCGCCGGGTCGTGAGGACGCGGAAGCGGGGGCCCCCCCCGGGCCCGGGGGGCCCCCCCCGGGCGCCACGCTGCGGACGAGCGAAGTCATATGCTGCACAGCATGACGACTGAGCCGGAGC
>NZ_JBIRHJ010000006.1:422125-598592 GCF_044328435.1 Streptomyces sp. NPDC017940
GGGGGCGCGGGGGGGGGGGGGGGGGGGGGGGGGGGGGGGTGGGGGGGCCGGGGGGGGGGGGCCCCCCGGGGGGGGGGGGGGGCCCCCGCCCCCCCGCTCCGCGGTGCCGCTGTGACGCGATGCCGCGGTGAGGCGGTGACGCGATCCCGCGGTGCCGCTCAGTGCCAGTGACTAGGCGTCGTAGTCCCGGTTGAACTTGTCCTGGGCCTCCTGGGCGGCCCGGCCGGTGTCGTCCTTGGACCGGGAGGCGCGGTCGCGGGCTTCGGAGGAGCGCTCGCCCGCCTTTTCCTTGGCCTTGCCCATGGAGTCCTGCGCCTTGTCGCGCATCTGGTCGGCCTTGTCCTGGAACTGGTCCTTGATGCCCATGAGGTTCACTCCCGTGTTGGGTGAGGGGATCGGGGCTCGACCAGACTCACACAGCGGTGCGAAAGCCGCATTTCGATCAGTCACTCTGTGTCGCGAGGGGCCTCGTGACCCGTGTCGCGGGGCGGCAGCGCGGGCCGCCGACGGTCGGGTACGTCCGAGTAGCCGGGCGGTACGGCGGCCGGCTGCCGCTCCAGGAGTTCGAGGGCCAGGTGTACGGCGTCGGCGAGCTGCGCGTGCCGCCCCTCCGCCCAGTCGAGGGGAGTCCGCACCACCGCGAGGTCCGGCTCCACGCCGTGGTTCTCCACCGACCAGCCGTAGGTGTCGAACCACGCGGCGTTCATCGGCACCGTGATGACCGTGCCGTCCCCGAGCGGGTGCCGCCCGGTCATCCCGACCACCCCGCCCCACGTCCGCTGCCCCACCACGGGACCGAGCCCGAGCAGCTTGAACACCGCCGTGATCATGTCGCCGTCGGACGAGGTCGCCTCGTCGGCCAGGGCGACGACGGGCCCGCGGGGGGCGTTCGAGGCGTACGACACCGGCTGGGCGTCCCGGGTGAGGTCCCAGCCGATGATCTTCCGGGTCAGCTTCTCCACCACCAGCTCGCTGATGTGGCCGCCCGCGTTGCCGCGTACGTCGACGAGCAGCGCGGGCCGTGACATCGCGAGCCGCAGGTCCCGGTTGAACTGCGCCCACCCCGAGCCGCCCATGTCGGGGATGTGTAGATAGCCGCAACGCCCGCCGCTCAACTCCTTGACGACGTCCCGGCGTTTGGCCACCCAGTCCTGGTACCGCAGCGGCCGCTCGTCGACCAGCGGCACGATCGCGACCCGGCGCGCGCGCCCGCCGCCCGCCGCGGGCCGGAAGGTCAGCTCGACCGTCGTGCCGCCCGCCGCGGCGAGCAGCGGGTAGGGGCCGGTCACCGGGTCCACGGGGCGCCCGTCGACGTGGGTGAGCACCGCGCCCTCGCGGATGCCCGCACCGGCCAGGGGCGAGCGCGCCTTGGAGTCGGAGGACTCGCCCGGCAGGATCCGCTTCACCACCCAGCCCTCGTCCCGGTGCACGAGGTTCGCGCCGAGCAGGCCCATCGCCCGCTGGTAGTGCGGCGGCCCCTCGTTGCGCCGGGCCGCGGTGACGTAGGCGTGCGAGGTGCCGAGTTCGCCGAGCACCTCGCGGAGCAGGTCGGCGAACTCGTCGGGCGACGCGACGCGGTCCACCAGCGGCCGGTACTGGGCGAGCACCGCGTCCCAGTCGATGCCGCACATCCCCGGCTCCCAGAAGTAGGACCGGATGAGGCGGCCCGCCTCCTCGAAGGACTGCCGCCACTCGGCGGCGGGATCGACCTCGTGCAGGACGCGCCGCAGATCGATCCAGACGGTCGTGTCGAGGTCGCGGGACTCCGTGGACGGCACGGCCCGCAGCTCGCCCTCGTCCACGACCACGAGCCGGGAGCCGTCCCCGCTGGCGGCGAACCAGTCCAGGTGGTCGACGAGTTCGTACTTCTTGGCCTTGGTGATGTTGAAGTACTCCAGCGTCGGCCGCCCCGACATGTCCGCCGGGTTGGCGAAGGTCTCGCCGAGCGCGCCCGAGATGGGCCACCGCAGCCACACCAGGCCGCCGCCGCTCACCGGGCAGAGCGCGGAGTACTTCGACGCCGCCACCGGGAACGGCGTCACCCGGCTCGCCAGGCCCTCCGCCTCCACCGTCACCGTGCCCTCGCCGGAGCCGCCGTCCCCCTCCTCGGCGGCCGGGTCGAGGCCGCCCGCCGCGGGCCGCCCGTCGGGCAGCAGCGCGAAGGGCGAGGGCGTCGCGGACGACAGCGGTACGAGGTAGGGGCGGCAGCCGAGGGGGAAGGACAGGTCGCCGGTGTGCACGTCGTACACCGGGTCGAAGCCGCGCCAGGACAGGAAGGCGAGATAGCGGCCGTCCCGGGTGAAGACCGGGTTCTCGTCCTCGAACCTGCCGTTCGTCACGTCGATGACCGCGGGGGCGCCGGGGCCCGTGAGCCGCGCCAGCTTGATCTGCCGCAGGGACCTGCCGATGCCCGGGTGCGACCAGGTCAGCCACGCCCCGTCCGGCGAGAACGCGAGATCGCGCACCGGGCCGTTGACGGAACGGACCAGTTCGGTCACCTCACAGACGGGAGCGGGGGCTTCGCCGACCTCCCCGGAGGCGGCGGCTTCCCCGTCCTCCCCGGAAGCGCCGGTCCCCCCGCCCTCCCCGGACGCGGGCCCGAGCACCGGAGCGCCCGTGACCGTCGTGCCCACGACGACGGTGCGCGCACCGCCCGGCGCGCCGGACACGTCGCCCGGGTCGTCGGTGACCTCCTCCGGCACCGTGACCAGGAGCAGCCGCCCGTCGTGCGAGGCGACCGCGAGGCGCTCGCCGTCCGGGTCGGACACCAGCTCGTGCACCCGCCCGAGCCGCCCGCCCGCCAGCCTGGTCGTCTCCCGTACGCCGCTGGCCCGCGGCAGGCAGGCGATCTCGATGGCGTCCTCGCCCTCCGCGTCCGTGACGTAGGCGACCTTCCCGCCCGCGCCCAGCATCTCCGGCAGCCGTACGCGCACCCCCGGGGTGTCGGCGACGGTGCGGGCGGGCCCGTCGCGGTGGGTGAGCCAGTAGAGGCTGCCGCGGACGACGACGGCACTCGCGCGGCCCGTGGTGTCCACGGAGAGCGCGTCGAGGTGGCGCGACGCCGGTACCTGGTAGACGCGCCGGCCCGCGCGGGGACCGCCGATCTCGATGTCCACGCGGCGCGGTACGGAGTCGGCCGCCAGGTCGTCCACCAGCCAGACCTCGCCCGCGCACTGGTAGACGACACGGGTGCCGTCGCTCGCGGCGTGCCGCGCGTAGCAGGCGTCGTGGTCGGTGTGGCGGCGCAGGTCCGTGCCGTCGTGGCGGCAGGAGTAGAGGTTGCCGACGCCCTCGTGGTCGGAGAGGAACGCGATGCGCCCGGACACGAACATGGGGGAGTCCAGGTGCCCCCCGAGGTCTTCGAGCAGCCGCTCGCCGTGCAGCCACAGGCGGCCGGTGGCACCGCCGCGGTACCGCTTCCAGGCGGCCGGTTCGTGCGGCGGCCTGCCGGTCAGGAGCAGCGTCCTGCGCTCGCACGCGTCCTGGCCGTCCGCGCCGTGGCCGTCCGCGTCCAGGACGGCGATGTCGTGGACGGGACCCCACGGCAGCTTGCCGCCGGGCGCGCCGTCGGTGGGCACGCTGTAGGCCCAGCAGAAGTGCGAGAAGGGCTGGCCGTGCGAGGACACGGCGAGGATGTGGCCGTCCGGCGTCCAGCCGCACACCCGGGTGTCGGCGGAGCCCCAGTAGGTCAGGCGCCGCGCGGGCCCGCCGTCCACCGGCGCCAGATGCACCTCCGGGTCGAGGCTGCGCCAGCTCGTGTACGCGATGTGGCGGCCGTCGGGGGAGAACCTCGGGTGGCCCAGCTTGGTGCGGTCGGCGGTGAGGCGGTACGCCCTTTGTACGGGTGCGCCCTCCGCGCCCAGGGGGGCCACCCAGAGGTCGTCCTCCGCCACGAAGCAGAGGTGGTCGCCGCTGACGTGCGGGAAACGGAGGTAGGCCTGGGTCACCCTTCCCATGCTTTTCCGCGCCGCCGGGGGCGGCAACTCGTGGAACGGTGTGTTCCAGGACACGTACGAAACCGTTTCGTTTCGTTATTGCGGGGCATACGATACTGAGCAGGACAGCGGTCTCATCGCGAAGGGAGTCGGCGCATGGCCGAGACGGTGGCCGAAGTGGCGACGCCGGTACGGCGGAGCCGGATCACGCCCGAGCGCGAGGCCGAGCTGTACGAGGCCGTTCTCGACCTGCTCCGCGAGGTCGGGTACGACGGCCTCACGATGGACGCGGTGGCCACCCGCACGCGCTCCAGCAAGGCCACGCTCTACCGCCAGTGGGGCAGCAAGCCGGAGCTGGTCGCGCGGGCCCTCAGACACAACAAGCCGGTGTCCGTCGCGGACATCGACACGGGCTCGCTGCGCGGTGACTTCCTGGAGCTCGTGGCCCGCACGGACGACTGCCAGATGGAGCGGGACAACGCGCTGATGCGGGGTCTGTTCCATGCCATCCACGACAACCCCGAACTCCACAAGGCGCTGCGGCAGTTGCTCATCGAGCCGGAGATCACCGGTTTGAACGCACTGCTGCGCCGGGCGGTGGAGCGCGGCGAGGTCGCCGCGGACAACCCGGCACTCGCATACGTCACCCACATGATGCTGGGCGGCTTCGTCGCCCGTGAACTCGTCGAGGAGCGCACGGTCGACCAGGCCTTCCTCGGCCGGTACGTCGAAGCCGTGATCCTCCCCGCCCTCGGCGTCTGACCTCCCGGCCCGCAACCTCCGTATCCCCCTGCCCCACCGCAGTTCCCTGACGCGACCGCTCACGTCGTCGGGCCGAGCCGCGCCGCACCGGCCTGCCCCGGCTCGCCGAGGCATGTCCCGACCTGCCCTGATTCGCCCCATGACCTGACCGGGAGTACGCCCTCGTGGCCACGTTCCTCTACAAACTCGGCCGACTCGCCTTCCGGCGACGGCACTTCGTCGCCCTGATCTGGGTGGCGCTGCTCACCCTCGCCGGTGTCGGCGCCGCGTCCGCGCCCACCGCGGCATCCAACTCGTTCTCCATCCCGGGTACGGAGGCACAGCGGGCCTTCGACCTACTGGAGAAGCGCGCCCCCGACGCCAGCGCCGACGGGGCGAGCGCCCGCGTCGTCTTCAAGGCACCGGACGGCGAGAAGGTCACCGACCCCGCCCGCAAGGCCGGCATCCAGAAGACGGTCGCCGCGCTGCGCTCCGGCTCCGACCAGGTCGCCGCGGCCGCCGACCCGTTCGAGGTCAAGGCCGTCTCCAAGGACGGCACGACGGCGTACGCGTCCGTGACGTACAAGGTCAGCTCCATGGAGCTGACCGACGACAGCCGCGACGCCCTGGAGAGGACCACCGACAAGGCCCGCACCGGCGGCATGACCGTCGAGGTCGGCGGTGACGCGCTCCAGGCCATGCCGCACACCGGGGCCACCGAGATCATCGGCATAGCCGTCGCGGCCGTCGTGCTCGTGATCACCTTCGGCTCGCTGGTCGCGGCCGGTCTTCCGCTGCTCACCGCGCTGATCGGCGTCGGCATCGGTGTCTCCTCGATCGCCGCGCTCGCCGACGCGCTCGACCTGGGCACCACCACCTCGACGCTCGCCATGATGATCGGCCTCGCCGTCGGCATCGACTACGCGCTCTTCATCGTCTCCCGCTACCGCGCGGAACTGGCCGAGGGCCGCGAGCGCGAGGACGCGGCGGGGCGGGCCGTCGGCACCGCCGGGTCCGCCGTCGTCTTCGCGGGTCTGACCGTCGTGATCGCCCTCGTCGGCCTCGCCGTCGTCAACATCCCGATGCTCACCAAGATGGGTGTCGCCGCGGCCGGAACGGTCGCCATCGCGGTCCTGATCGCGCTCACCATGATCCCGGCGCTGCTCGGCTACGCGGGCGGGAAGGTCAAGCCCACGGGTGAGAAGGGCAGGCTGCTCGGCGGCCGCAAGCGGGCGGCGAAGACCGCAGGTGCCGCCACCGCGCAGAACCCCGGCACCGCGCAGAACCCCGGCACCGCGCAGAACCCCGGCACCGCGCAGAACCCCGCCACCGGGAACCCCGGCACCGGGAGCCCCGTCAAGGAGAACCTGGGCACCCGCTGGGCCCGCTTCGTGGTCCGCCGCCCGGTCGCCGTGCTGCTGCTCGGCGTCATCGGCCTCGGCGCCGCCGCCGTACCGGTCGGCCAGCTCGAACTCGGCCTGCCCGACGACGGCGCGCAGCCCACGTCCACGACCCAGCGCAAGGCCTACGACCTGATCGCGGACGACTTCGGGCCCGGCTTCAACGGCCCGCTGATGACGGTCACCGACCTCAAGGGCGTCGACGACCCGAAGTCCGAGGCCGCCGCGGTCCAGAAGAAGATCGCCGGTATGGACGACGTCCTGTCGGCGAGCCCCCCGCAGTTCAACAAGGCGGGCGACACCGCGATGATCACCGTGGTGCCGTCGTCCAAGCCCAGCGGCACCGAGACCGAGAACCTGGTGCACGCGATCCGCGACGAGGCCAAGGACGTCAGGGCCGACAGCGGCGCCGACGTCATGGTCACCGGCACCACGGCCATGAACATCGACGTCTCGCAGAAGCTCAACGACGCCCTGCTTCCGTATCTGGCGCTGGTCGTCGGGCTCGCCTTCCTCCTGTTGATCGTCGTCTTCCGCTCGGTCCTCGTCCCGCTCAAGGCGGCGCTCGGCTTCCTGCTCTCGGTGCTCGCCGCGCTCGGTGCCGTGGTCGCGGTCTTCCAGTGGGGCTGGCTCGGCTCGCTCTTCGGCGTCGAGCAGACCGGTCCGATCATGAGCATGATGCCGATCTTCATGGTCGGTGTGGTCTTCGGCCTCGCGATGGACTACGAGGTGTTCCTCGTGACCCGCATGCGGGAGGCGTACGTACACGGCGAGAGCCCGCAGGAGGCGATCGTCACCGGCTTCAAGCACGGCGCTCGGGTCGTCTCCGCGGCGGCGGTCATCATGATCGCGGTGTTCGCCGGGTTCATCGGATCCAGCGAGCAGATGGTCAAGATGATCGGCTTCGGGCTCGCGATCGCGGTCTTCTTCGACGCGTTCATCGTGCGCATGGCGCTGGTGCCCGCGGTGCTCGCGCTGTTCGGCCGCAGGGCCTGGTGGCTGCCGAAGTGGCTGGACCGCGCGCTGCCGAACGTGGACGTCGAGGGCGAGGGGCTGCGCGACGCCGCGGGCCGGGGCGGTCCCGAGGGGCGGCGCGAGCTGGTGAACGTCTGACGCTGCGGGGCCGCCTGCCCGCCCCGCGCCCGCCGGCCACCGACCCGGGCCCGCTCCCCGGTCAGTGGCCGACGGGCGCGGTGGCGGCCGTGCGCGTACGGCGCAGGAAGCGGATCAGGGCTGAGGAGTCGAACTGCATGACCGCCACTCCCGCCGCCGAGTGGAACTCGAGGACCGCCTGCACCCGACCGCACGGCCAGACGGTCACGTCACCGCCGCGCGCCGGGGTCCTCAGGCCCCGCTCCAGGAGGTCGCGGGCCACGACCCACTCGGCTCCGCCGGGCAGCCCCGCCCAGTGACTTCCCTGGTTGCCCGGGAGGCCGACCCGTACCGCCTGCGGGTCGGCCTCCGGGTCGTACCGCAGCGCGACGGGAACGACGACGTGTTCGTCGGGGGAGTCGGTGACCAGGTGGGCCCGGGTGTACTGCTCGACTGCGGACATGCGGCTTACTCCTCGTCGTCGTTCCGGCCCACGCCTTGCGGCTACTCCCTAATGTCCCATATGTACGTAAATGTCACTCGCGCATGGGTCGGGGTCGGGGCCGGGGTCGGGGGCGCCCGGTGCGCCGTGGGGGCGCGCAATCGATGTCGACCCGCTCGGGGCGATCCGCTCGCGTCGTGAGTGCCTCCCCACGCTTATGACATGCGCCTTTCCAGGAGCACGCGCATGCATGTCCCCGACGGCTGCATCAATGCGCCCGTTTCCGCCGCCGGGGCCGTCGCCGTCGCGACGGTCCTCGTCATGCGATCCTGATGTGCCGCCAGCGCCTTGAACTGCCGTTCGGCTTCGATCCGAAGACGGCGCCCCGGAAGTGACGACGGAATCATCGGTGCGGCGAGCACGTTGTCCCGTACATGAACACTGACGTGGAGGCGGTCGGGGTGCACGGCACCGTGGCCGACGGGTTCGAGCCGGTCAGGGACGCCTTCGTGCGCAACTTCGGGGCGGCGGGGGAGCGCGGGGCCGCGGTCGTGGTCTACCGCGACGGGCGGCCGGTGGTGGATCTGTGGGGCGGCGCGAAGCACTTCGACGGTGCGGCGGACGACAACGGCCACGGCACCGCCTCCAGCCCCGGCACCGATCCCGGGGAGTTCCCGGAGCCCCCGGAGCCCCCGGAGCCCCCGGAGCCCTGGGAGCGCGGCACCGCGCAGGTCGTGCGCTCGGCCACCAAGGGCGTCGCCGCCGCCGTCCTGCTCCTGCTGCACCAGCGCGGCGAACTGGACCTGGACGCCCCCGTCGGCACGTACTGGCCGGAGTTCAAGGCGCGCGGCAAGGACCGGGTCCTCGTACGGCACGTCCTCGCGCACCGGGCCGGGGTGCCCGCCCTCGATGTGCCCTTGACGCCCGCGCAGGCCCTGGACGCCGAGACGGCCGCCGCCGCGGTCGCCGCCCAGGCCCCCTTCTGGGAGCCGGGCACCGAGCACGGCTACCACGCGCACACCTACGGCTGGCTGACCGGGGAGCTGGTGCGGCGCGTCACGGACCGCTCGATCCGGGACGTGGTCGCCGACGAGATCGCCGGGCCGCTCGGCCTCGACCTGTGGATCGGGCTTCCCCGTGCGCGCTCCGGCCGCGTGGGGTCGCTCGGGCGACTCGATCCGCCGGCCGCCGCGGGGCTCAGGGCGCGGCCGAGGCCCGAGGTCTCCGCCGCCTACCGTGACCCCGGCTCCCTCACCCGGCGGGCCTTCGGGGTGGTCGAGCCGTTCCCCGACGAGAACTCCGCCGCCTACCACGCGGCCGTCCTGCCCGCGTCCAACGGCATCGCCACCGCGGGGGCCCTCGCCCGGTTCTACGCCGCGCTGGTCGGCCCCGTCGACGGGATGCGCCTCCTCTCCCCTGACACCGTCGCCCTCGCCAGGGCCGAGGCGTCCGCCGGTCCCGACCGCGTCCTCGTCGTGCCGACCCGGCTCGGTCTCGGCTACATGCTCCACGGTCCCTCATCGCCGCTGCTCGGGCCCGGGTCCTTCGGGCATCCCGGCCGGGGCGGGGTGCTTGCCTTCGCCGATCCGGAGTCCGGGATCGGCTTCGGCTACGTCACCAACGGGATGAGCAAGGGGGTCACCGCGGATGTGCGGGCGCAGGGGCTTGTGCGGGCGGTGCGGGCCGCGGCTGCGTAGCCCCCGGTCCCGCCCCTTCTCCGATCCTGGGGCTCTGCCCCAGACCCCGTTGTCGGCCTGCGGCCTCGTCCTCGATCGCCGGACGGGCTCAACAACTCCCGCCGGTGCGGCGGAGTTCCAGGCCCTACCCCGCGTGCAGCATCAACCCGATGCCCGCCACCATCACCCCCGCCGCCACGATCCGCGACCACCCGAAGCGCTCCTTGAAGAAGACGGCCCCTATCCCCGCCCCCACGATGATCGAGGACTCGCGGAGGGCGGAGATGGGGGCGAGGTCGGCCCGGGTCTGGGCCCACAGGACGAGGCCGTACGCGGCGACGGACAGCGCCGCCCCGAAGAGGCCGACGGCGGCGAACGGCCGCAGGCGGGCGCCCAGCCCCCCGCGCCAGCGCCAGGCGGCGTACGCGGGTACGGCGATGCCCTCCAGGATCATCAGCCAGGCGATGTAGCCGAGGGAGCTGCCGGAGGCGCGGACGCCGAGGCCGTCCACGACGGTGTAGGAGGCGATGGCGACGCCGGTGGCGAGCGCGGCACCGATCGCCGCCCAGTCCGGCCGCCTCCCGGTGCCCCGGATGCCCCACAGGGCGAGCCCGGTGAGCCCGGCCGAGCAGACGGCGACACCGGCGGCCTGCCACCCCCGGGCACCTCACCCGCGAACACGGCGGCGAGCACGGTCACCACGAGGGGGGCGCTGCCGCGGGCGATGGGATAGGCCTGCCCGAAGTCGCCGAGCCGGAAGGACCGCATGAGCAGCGCCATGTAGGCGACGTGCAGGACGGCGGACAGCAGCAGGTAGGGCCACGCGGCGGCCGCGGGGAACGGCGCGAAGGGCGCCATGGCGAAGCCGATGAGGGTGCCGCCGCCGGCGATGAGGGTGAAGCCGACGAGCTTGTCGGTGATGTGGTGGGCGATCGCGTTCCAGCTGGCGTGGGTGACGGCGGCGAGCAGGACGGCCGCCGCGACCAGCGGGGTCACCGCGCGGGTCCGACGGCCTCGCGTACGTCGGCCGGGGTGGCGGGGCGGGCCCCTTCGGGGAAGCGGCGGCGTATCCGGCCGGGGGGTCCGCCGGGGCCCGGGTCGCGCGGGGCCCCGACGGGACGGGGGTGGGCGCAGGCGGCGCCCGGTTCCTTGTCCGTAGTGCTCATGCGCCGCACGCTAGCGGTACGTGTGTATGACACGCGAGTGGCTGCCGTGTGCGCGGGCCGGGCTGTGACGCGGGCGGCGCCGTGGCGCGGACCGCCATGGCGGGACGAGGCCGTGGCGTGACCGGGCCGTGGCACGACCGCCATGCGCAAACCGCCATCGCGCGCCCCGGCCGGAGCGCTCAGCTCAGCGCCCCCGACCGGAGCATGGCCCAGCGCCCCCTGCCAGGGCACGGCTCAGCACCCAGGCCGGGGGCACGGCTCAGCGCCCAAGCCGGATCACGGCTAGCGCCCAGCGAGCAGCATCGCCCGCACCACCGGGCCCGCCGTCTCCCCGCCGTGTCCGGCCGCCTGCACCACGGCCGCCGCGGCCATGTCGCCGCGGTACGCGGTGAACCAGCCGTTGGGCTTCTTCTGGCCGTCGACCTCCGCGGAGCCGGTCTTCGCGCCGGAGTCGGAGCCGAGTCCCCGCATGGGCTTGGCCGCGGTCCCGGACACGCCGGTGAAGTGCATCAGGTCACGCAGGTCGGAGACGGTCCTCGCGGACATCTTGCGCGGGGCGGTGGCGAGTTCGCGGTCGTCCAGGTCCGGCGGTACCAGGTAGGGCTGGCGGAAGGTGCCGGAGGCGACGGTGGCGGCGACCGACGCCATGTTCAGCGGGTTCATCCGCACCCCGCCCTGACCGATCAGCGAGGCCGCCATCTGCGCGTGCGACTGCACGGGCACGGCGCCGTCGAACGTGGGGACGCCGACGGACCAGTTGTCGCGGCCGAGGCCGAACACGTCCTGGGCCTGCCGCGTCAGGTCGTCGTTCTTCAGCTTCTTGGCCTGCGTGATGAAGGCCGTGTTGCAGGACCGCGCGAAACTCGCCCGGAACGTGCCGCCCTTGATCTTGAACTTGTTGTCGTTCTGGAACTTCCAGCCGCCGTACGTCTCGTACTTCGGACAGGGGTGCTTCTTGTCGACGCTCGCCAGGTCCTTCTCCAGGAGCATCGTCGCCGTGATGACCTTCATGGTCGAGCCCGGCGCGAGGGAGCCCTGCATGGCCGTGTTGAAGCCGCCCGGATTGGAGTTGGCGACGGCCAGAACCTCGCCGGTGGACGGCTTGACCACCACGACCGAGGCCTGCTTGCGCTTCGCCGTCTCCTTCTCCGCCGCCGCCTGGACGCGCGCGCTGATCGTCGTCTCCAGCGTGCCCGGGGTGCCGGGGGCGAGGTCGAGCAGCGTCTTGTCGGGCGTGTCCTTGGCGTCGTCCTTCTTCTTCGCCGAGGAGTCCTTGCCGTCCCCGTCCCGCTCCGGTTCGGCGCGCACCACCCGCAGCTCCACGCCCGCCCTGCCGCCCGCCTTCTTGCCGAACTTCTCCCGCAGGCCGTCGAGGACGGTGCCGAGCGAGGGGTACTTCGCGGCGGTCAGCGGGGACCCGCTCCGGTCCACGGCCCTGATCGGCGGGACGCCCGCCGCGCCGGTCACCAGGCGGTCGCCGGGCCGCAGTTCGGGGTGCAGCACCGTCGGCTGCCAGGACACGAGCGCCCGGCCGTCGGCCACCCTGCGGACCACGGTCAGGGCGGTCTCGTACGCGTACGGCTTCTTCTTTCCTCCGTACGAGACCGTGGCCGCGGCCTTGAACGGCACTTTCGTGCCCTTGGGCGCGGCCCGCTCGACGGGCGTCAGCCGGACCTTCGCGATCCGGGCCTCCTCGCGGTAGGCGGTGAGCGCGGTCAGCGCCGCCTTCCGGTCGTCGGTGAGGGCCGCGGCCGAGGCCGCGTCGCCCTTCTCCCACGCGGCGAGGAACGCCCGTGCGGTGGTGCGCACCTCGGCGGCCGACGGCGGTCCCGTCGCCACCGACTTCTCGTCGCCCCCGCGGCCGTTCCCGCCGTCCCCGACCACGGCGTACGCGGCGACCCCCACCCCGCACACGATCGCCACCGCCGCGCCGCCGAGCACCACCGGGCGCACCTTCTTCTCACGCTCGGTGGCGCGTCTTCTCTTGCCCACAGGCCCTCCGCTGTTCCCTTCGCCCCCGCCGCACCTCACTCACCGGAAGCCCAACCTAGCGGCACGCACGCCGCCCACCGACCACGGCACCCGCCCGCCCGGGCGTCCGTGTACCCCCGGCGCGCGGACCTCACCCGCCCGCGCGCAGTACGGCCGCCACGATCGGCCCTGCGGTGTCCCCGCCGTGCCCGCCCTCCTGCGCCATCGCGGCCGCCGCCACGTCCCCGCGGTAGCCGGCGAACCAGCTGTTGGGCCTCGCCTGCCCGTCGACCTCGGCCGACCCGGTCTTGGCACCGATGTCACCGCCGAGCCCCGCCATCGCCCGCGCGCCGGTCCCCGACACCGCGGTCCGCCGCATCATCTGCCGCAGCTGGGCCGCCGTGCCCGCGGACAGGCCGCGGGCGGTGGCCGGTGCGCCGTCGATGAGGGACTTCGGTACGAGGACGGGCTGACGGAAGGAGCCCGTCCGCGCCGTCGCCGTCACCGACGCCAGGTTCAGCGGGTTCAGTTGCACCTGGCCCTGCCCGATCGCGTTGGCGGCGCGGTCGGGCCCGGTGGACGCGGGCACCGAACCGTCCGCCGACGCGATGCCGGTGCGCCAGTCGTCGCGGCCGAGCCCGAAGCGCTCCCGCGCCTCATCGGCCAATGAGGCGTCGGTGAGCGGCTCCTCGTCGACCAGCTTCACGAACGCGGTGTTGCAGGACCGCGCGAAGCTGTCCGCGAGGGTGGCGTCCGCGCGCGGCGCCATGCCCCGCAGATTGTGGAACGTCTGGCTCTGCCAGGTCGCGTCCCGCGGGCACGGCGCGGGCCCCGACGCCTCGGCGACGCCGTTGTCGATGAGCATCGCCGCCGTCACGATCTTCATCGTCGAGCCGGGCGCGAGCTTGCCCTCGAAGGCCGCGTTGAAGCCGTCCGCACGGTGGTTGGCGACCGCGAGCACCTCGCCCGTGCTCGGTCTGACCGCGACCACCGAGGACTCGGCGTACCGGGCCGCCGCCCGCTCCGCGGCCCGCTGCGCCGACGCGTCCAGGGTCGTCGGCAGCCTGCCGGGGCGCCCCTTCACCAGCGTGAGCAGCGTCCTGGTGCCCGCGTCCTGACCGGCACGCCGGACGTACAGCTCGATCCCCGGCCTGCCGCCCACCCGCTCGCCGTAGTTCGCCCGCAGCTGGTCGACGACCGGCGCGAGCGACGGGTACTTCGCGGCGGTCAGGACCGTCCCGTGGCGGTCCACGGCCCGGATCGGCGGCGTCGCGGCCTCGCCGGTCTCCAGGGTGTCCCCGCGCCGCAGCCACGGGTGCAGCACGCTCGGCCGCCAGTCGACGAGGGCCCGTCCGGTACGGATCCCGCGTACGACGCTCAGGGCCGACTCGTACCGCAGCGGCTTGCTGCTTCCCTCGTACGTCACCGTGGCGCGGACCGTGAACGGCACCCGCGTCCCACTGATCCGGCCCGCCGTCAGCCGCACCTCGCGGATGGAGGCGTCCTCGCGGTAACCGGTCAGGGCGGGGGCGGCCGCCGCGGCGTTGTCGGTCGCCGCCGCCGCGCCGGCCGCGTCGCCCTTCGCCCAGGCCGTGAGGAACCTCGTCGCCGTCTCGCGGACCTCGGCGCGCGACGGCGGCCCCGTCGGGTGCGCGCCGGCCCCCGACGCGGACGGGCCGCCGTCCTCGCCCAGCACGTTCACCACGGTGTACGCGCCGTACCCGGCGCCCCCCACCATGACGGCGAACACTCCGCCGACCAGAGCCGCCTTCGCTCCCCTGCGCATCGAGCGCTCCCTCCCCAGGAAAGCCCCGACTTTATGGGGCGGATGGGAAGCAGGGGTCCGAAGCGTCGTATCCAGTCGCAGTCATGTCGTATTCGGTCCCAGGAATGTCGTATTCGGATCCAGGTGGCGAATTCAGACCCAGGTGTCGAGCCACATCCTGGAGCGCCAGGAATCGATCGGGATCGCCTGCCCGGTATAGATCGGCCAGAAGTAGATGAAATTCCAGAAGATCAGCAGGACCAGGACGCCCGCGGCCGCGGCGCCCACCACCCGGCGCCGCTCCGAGGAGCCCGGCGGTCCGAGGACGGCGCCGAGCAGCATCGCGAGCCCCAGGCACAGGAACGGCACGAAGACCACGGCGTAGAAGTAGAAGATCGTGCGTTCCTGGTACATGAACCACGGCAGATAGCCCGCCGCGATACCGCACACGATGGCGCCGGCCCGCCAGTCCCTGCGGAAGACCCACCGCCACAGGACGTACAGGAGTGCCGCCGCGGCCGCCCACCACAGCAGGGGCGTGCCGAGCGCGAGGACCTCGCGCGCGCACTTCTCCTTGGTGTCGGCGGGGCAGCCGTCCCTGCCGGGCATCGGCGACTCGTAGAAGTACGAGACGGGGCGGCCGTCGACGATCCAGCTCCACGGGTTGGACTGGTAGGTGTGCGGCGACGACAGGCCCACGTGGAAGTCGTAGACCTTGTTCTCGTAGTGCCACAGGCTGCGCAGCCAGTCCGGCAGCCAGGGCCAGTCGGTGTGCTTGCCCGCCCCCGCCGCCCAGTCGCGGTAGTAGCCGCCGCTGCCGTCGCTCGGCGAGAGGATCCAGCCGAGCCAGGACAGCAGATAGGTGCCGAACGCGACCGGCACCGTCGTCACGAACGCGGGCAGCACGTCCCGCCGCAGGGCCGCCGTGTACGGCCGGTCCGCCCCGGCGACGCGGCGCGCGCCCGCGTCCCACAACACGGTCATCAGACAGAAGAAGACCATGATGTACAGGCCGTTCCACTTCGTGGCGAACGCCAGGCCGAGACAGACCCCGGCCGCCCACCGCCAGGGCCGCGGGCCGAGGCGCAGCGTCTGCGCCACGTACGCGTCCGGGCGGGTGCTCCCGTCCTCGTCCACCGGCAGCGCCGCCGCGAGTCGCGCCCGCGCCCGGTCCCGGTCGACGAGGAGGCAGCCGAACGCCGCGAGCACGAAGAACATCAGGACCTGGTCGAGGAGCGCGGTGCGGCTCATCACGAAGTGCAGGCCGTCCACCGTGAGCAGGGCGCCCGCGAGACAGCCGAGGAACGTGGAGCGGAAGAGCCGCCGCCCGATCCGGCACAGCATCAGGACCGACAGCGTGCCGAGCACGGCCGTCATGAACCGCCAGCCGAACGGGTCGAAGCCGAACAGCCACTCCCCGACGCCGATCACGTACTTGCCGACCGGCGGGTGCACCACGTACGCCGGATCCGTGGGCAGCGCGATCCCGCCGCCCTGCTCGACGACCGCGTCGTTGACCTTGTCGGGCCAGCTCAGCTCGTAGCCCTTGTGGATGAGCGCCCAGGCGTCCTTGGCGTAGTACGTCTCGTCGAATATCACCGCCTTCGGGCTGCCGAGGTTCCAGAACCGCAGCAGCCCCGCCACCAGCGCGACACCCAGCGGCCCGAGCCAGCCCGACCACCGCACCAGCCACCGGGACGCGTCCCGCGGCACCCCGAGCGCCGCCCAGATCCGGCTGCCCGGCTCGGCGTAGGGCGGGACCAGGCGTGTCCGCACGTCCTCTCCTGGCCGTGCCGCGTAGCCGAAGCGGCGCAGCCGGTGCTGCCACGACGGTGGCGGCCCCTCGGCCGCCTGGCCCTCGCGGGTGTCCGGGGAAGACGCGGTACTGGTCACCGCGCCATCGTAGGGAACCGGGCTGTGACAGTCCCGCGCCCGGCCCCTGCGAGGATGGATCCGTGACAGGAAGCGCAGATTCAGTCGTGAGCACGTCCCCGGCCGCCGGCGCCCCGGGCGTCCTCGTCCTCGCGGGCACGCCCATCGGCGACGTCGCGGACGCCCCGCCGCGGCTCGCCGCCGAACTGGCGGGCGCCGATGTGATCGCCGCCGAGGACACGCGCAGGCTGCGCCGTCTCACGCAGGCGCTCGGCGTCCAGGTGGGCGGCCGGGTCGTGTCGTACTTCGAGGGCAACGAGTCGGCGCGCACGCCCGAGCTCGTCGAGGCGCTCGCCCGCGGGGCCCGGGTGCTCCTGGTGACGGACGCGGGCATGCCGTCGGTGTCCGACCCCGGCTACCGCCTGGTGGCGGCAGCCGTCGAGGGCGACATCAAGGTCACCGCCGTGCCGGGGCCCTCCGCGGTGCTCACCGCCCTGGCCCTGTCGGGCCTGCCCGTGGACCGCTTCTGCTTCGAGGGGTTCCTGCCGCGCAAGGCGGGCGAGCGTCTGTCGCGGCTGCGCGAGGTGGCCGACGAGCGGCGCACGCTCGTGTACTTCGAGGCCCCGCACCGCCTGGACGACACGCTCGCCGCGATGGCGGAGGCGTTCGGCTCCGGCCGCAGGGCCGCGGTGTGCAGGGAGCTGACCAAGACCTACGAGGAGGTCCGCAGGGGCCCGCTTGCGGAGCTCGCCGAGTGGGCGGCCGACGGCGTGCGCGGCGAGATCACCGTGGTGGTCGAGGGCGCCCCGGAGAAGAGCCCCGACGACATCGGGCCCGACGAACTGGTGCGCAGGGTGCGGGTGCGCGAGGAGGCCGGGGAGCGCCGCAAGGAGGCCATCGCGGCGGTGGCGGCCGAGGTGGGGCTGCCCAAGCGCGCGGTCTTCGACGCGGTGGTGGCGGCGAAGAACGCCGAGCGCGGGGCCTGACGCGGCGCACGGTCCGGCGCACGGGCCGAGGCACCGGCGCGCGAATGCTTCGCGCGCCCATCAATAAGCAAAGGACTATCGTAAAAGGCAAAGGACGGGCCGCTCACCAGGCCGCTTTTCCATGGAAATGCCAAATCGGATCCAACAGTCGACAGGTCTGCTGCACCCGCTCCGGCGGAGGCGTCCACTGGGTGCGGGGACGCACCCGTCCCACGCCGCCGCCCCGGGGCAGGAAAGACCCCGGCCGACGGTGCTTGTCCTGCGGACAAGAGGAGCTGGCATGAGTGAGACAGCGGACACCGGTCACCGCGGTACGGCGCTCGGCGTCGCCCACGAGTCCTATGCCTTCGCCTGCATGCGGTGCGGGCACGGCTGGGAGGAGTCGTACGACATAGAGCACCACACCGACGCCAAGGGCGAGGAGTTCGTGACCTATCTGGCGCACGGCCTCCGCGTGCCGTCGCCGCTGACCCGGCCCACCTGCCTGAACTGCGGCGGACACGTCGTACGGATCATGCGCGCGGGCCAGGTGTCCTCGGCGCGCTCGGCGCTGGAGGCCCTGCACCGGCGCCCGGCGGCCACAGGGACCGCGGGCACCACATCGGGCGCCGTCGCGGCCACCGCGGCCGCACCGGACGGCGGCTCCCCCCGACCCGCCCACCACTGGCACCTGTCCGACCTGCTGCACCCCTTCCGCCGGGCGGGCTGAGCGACGGGGCACCCCGGGCGCTGCGGAGCACCCGGCCGCTGCGGGGAACACCGGCCCCTTCGTAGGATCGGGGCATGCCTGCCGACACCACGCCGCCCCCGGCACCCGCACCGCTGCGGGTGCCGGTCGCCGACTCCCACACCCACCTCGACATGCAGTCGGGCACCGTCGACGAGGCCCTCGCGCGGGCCGCCGCGGTGGGTGTGACCACCGTCGTCCAGGTCGGCTGCGACGTCGCGGGATCGCGCTGGGCCGCCGCGACCGCGGCCGCGCACCCCGCCGTGCACGCGGCCGTCGCCCTGCACCCCAACGAGGCACCGCGGATCGTGCACGGCGACCCCGACGGCTGGTCACGGCAGGGCGCGCGCCCCGCGGGGGGCGACGCCGCCCTCGACGAGGCGCTCGCCGAGATCGACGCCCTGGCCGCGCTGCCCCACGTCAAGGGCGTCGGCGAGACCGGACTCGACTACTTCCGCACCGGACCCGAGGGCAAGGCCGCCCAGGAGCGCTCCTTCCGCGCGCACGTCGAGATGGCCAAGCGGCACGGCAAGGCCCTGGTCATCCACGACCGGGAGGCCCACGAGGACGTGCTGCGCGTCCTGAAGGAGGAGGGCGCGCCCGAGCGCACCGTCTTCCACTGCTACTCCGGCGACGCCGCGATGGCCCAAGTCTGCGCGGAAGCGGGCTACTTCATGTCCTTCGCGGGCAACGTCACCTTCAAGAACGCGGCGCCGCTGCGGGCCGCGCTCGCCGTCGCCCCGCTGGAACTGGTCCTCGTCGAGACCGACGCGCCCTTCCTGACCCCCGCCCCGTACCGCGGACGGCCCAACGCCCCCTATCTCATTCCGGTCACGCTGCGCGCGATGGCCGAGGTCCGGGGCATCGACGAGGACGCCATGGCCGCGGCGATCTCCGCGAACACCGCCCGCGCCTTTGCTTACTGATCGATAACGACTGAAGCCGTAACTGACCTGACAGCTTGGGTCAGAACGGCGACACTGCGTAGCCACGCTGCTTTGGAGAGTGACGACGCCTCCGCTAGGTTCTGCAAGCCGACCCGCACTTGGCTCGTCAGTGGTCACTTGTCAGCTGGAGCGTCGTGAGCGAACCGCAGTACGAGAGGTATGAGCAGCCGCGGTACGACCCGTACGGTGCCGCGGGCGCCGGTCACGACCCGTACAGGACCGCGTACGGGTACGACACCGCGGGTGCCGCGGACGCGACGCAGGTGTTCACCGCCGACGCGTTCGGCGGCGCCGAGCGGCACGGCAGGACCGGGGGATCCGCGGGCGGCCCGACGCCGACCCGGGCGTTCGCGGCGGACGAGCTGCCGACCCGGGTGTTCACGCCGGACGCGTTCCCGCCCGGGGCGTTCACGCCCGACCCGGGCGGCGGGACCCCGCCCGGCGCGCCGTCCGGGGCGTCGCCGCCGCAGCCACGGCGCGGCGGGGGGCGCGCCGAGGCGCGGGCCCGGCGGGCCGGGCGGCGCAGACGGGGCGGGGAGCGGCCCGAAGGGCTGCGCCGCCTCGTACCGCAGGCACTCGTCGTGGCCTTCCTGGCCGGTGGCACCTCCGCCTTCGTCGCCAACGACAAGGCCGTCCAGCTCAGCGTCGACGGCCAGTCCCGCACCCTGCACACCTTCGCCGACGACGTCGGTGAACTCCTCGCCGACGAGGGCGTGGACGTCGGCGCGCACGACATCGTCGCCCCCGCCACGGTGACCGCCCTGACCAGCGGCGACGAGATCGCCGTCCGCTACGGGCGCCCCGTCCAGCTCACCCTGGACGGGCAGCGCCGCAACGTGTGGACGACCGCGCGCACGGTGGACGGCGCGCTCCGGCAGCTCGGGGTGCGGGCCGAGGGCGCCTATCTGTCGGCCTCGCGCGGCAAGCGCATCGCCCGCGACGGCCTCGACCTCGACGTCCGCACCGAACGCACGGTCACGGTCATGGCGGACGGGCGGTCGCGCACCATCAGGACGAACGCGGCGACGGTCGGGGAGGTCGTCGAGGAGTCCGGGGTGACCCTGCGCGGCTCCGACACCACCTCCGTGCCCGCGGCCGCCTTCCCGCGCGACGGGCAGACCGTCACCGTCATGCGCATCTCCGGCCACCAGGAGGTGCGCGAGGAGCCCATCCCGTACGTGGTGCACAGGTCCAGGGACGCCTCGCTGCCACGTGGCACGGAGGAGGTGACGCAGGCCGGGCGGGAAGGGGCGCGGCGCATCACGTACTCGGTACGCGTCGTCAACGGCGTGCGGGGGCGGCCGAAGCGGCTCACGAGCGAGGTGGTGCGGGAGCCGCAGCCGCGGATCGTGCGGGTCGGCACGAAGGTCAGGCCCCCCGCGGTGCCCGGTGCCGAGGGCCTGAACTGGGGTGCCCTCGCCGCGTGCGAGTCCGGTGGCCGCCCAAGGGCCGTGGACGCCTCCGGCACCTACGGCGGCCTCTACCAGTTCGACACGCGTACGTGGCGTGCCCTCGGCGGCTCCGGACGCCCCCAGGACGCCCCCGCCGCCGAACAGACCCTCCGCGCGAAGAAGCTGTACGTCCAGCGGGGGGCGAGCCCTTGGCCCCACTGCGGCCGCCGCCTCTGACGCCCCCAGGGGTGCGCGTTTCCCCTTCCTTTTTTCTCCCACCCGCCCGCCCGTTCACCCGGCGGAGCACGTTTCCGGCCGGAAGCCCCGCGACCGCCCACCCGGGCGCGCGGCCACTCCGCGCTTCCGGTGCCACACCGGCCGTCCGGCGTCCGTCGGTCCGGGACTCGTCCGATGCTCGGGCGGCGCATTCCAGCCCGTCCGGCGTTTGAGGACGAGGCCCGGAGGGCCGACAGGGGGGAGAGGGGCGCAGCCCCAGGTGTGGGGGGCGACCACCGGCGGGGGGAAGGAGTGCGGCGCACCCAGGGCTACCCTGGGGCGGTGACCACCGAGTACGGCCCCCTCCTCGGCCCCGCCGACATCCGCGACCTAGCCGCAACCCTCGGCGTACGCCCGACCAAGCAGCGCGGCCAGAACTTCGTCATCGACGCGAACACCGTCCGCCGCATCGTCCGCACCGCGGAAGTCGGCCCGGACGACGTCGTCGTCGAGGTCGGCCCGGGCCTCGGCTCGCTGACCCTGGCCCTCCTGGAGACCGCCGCCCACGTCACCGCCGTGGAGATCGACGACGTACTCGCGGGGGCGCTCCCGGCGACCGTCGAGGCCCGCCTGCCCGCCAGGAAGGCCGCCTTCGACCTGGTCCACAGCGACGCGATGCTCGTGACGGAGCTCCCGGGCCCCGCCCCGACGGCCCTGGTCGCCAACCTCCCGTACAACGTCGCCGTACCGGTCCTGCTGCACATGCTGGCCGCCTTCCCCACCATCGAGCGCACGCTGGTGATGGTGCAGGCGGAGGTCGCCGACCGGCTCGCGGCGGCCCCCGGTTCGAAGGTGTACGGCGTCCCGTCGGTGAAGGCGAACTGGTACGCGGAGGTCAAGCGGGCGGGCGCCATCGGACGCAACGTCTTCTGGCCGGCCCCGAACGTCGACTCGGGCCTGGTGTCGCTGGTGCGCCGTGCCGAGCCCCCGAGGACCACCGCGTCGCGGCGGGAGGTGTTCGCCGTCGTCGACGCGGCGTTCGCGCAGCGCAGGAAGACGCTGCGGGCCGCCCTCGCGGGCTGGGCGGGCTCCGCCGCGGCGGCCGAGGCGGCCCTGGTCGCGGCGGGCGTCTCACCCCAGGCCCGGGGCGAGGCCCTGACGGTGGAGGAGTTCGCGCGCATCGCGGAGAACAAGCAGCCGACCGCCACGGAGAACAAGCAGCCCGCCGCCGAGAACGGGCAGCCCGCCACCGCCGAGAGCGAGCAGCCCGCCACCGCCCAGAGCCGGCAGCCCGCCGCCGACACCGAGGAATCCGCCAAGTGACCGGCCCGCGCAGCGTCACCGTACGCGTTCCCGCCAAGGTCAACGTCCAGCTCGCCGTCGGTGCGGCCAGGGCCGACGGGTTCCACGACCTGGCCAACGTCTTCCTGGCCGTCAGCCTGTACGACGAGGTCACCGCGACCCCGGCGGCCGAGCTGCGGATCACCTGCGCGGGACCCGGCGCCGACCAGGTCCCCCTCGACCGCACGAACCTGGCGGCACGCGCCGCGGAGGCACTCGCCGCCCGGTACGGCCGCAGTGCCGACGTGCACCTGCACATCGCCAAGGACATCCCCGTGGCGGGCGGCATGGCGGGCGGCAGCGCGGACGCCGCGGGTGCCCTCCTCGCCTGCGACGCGCTCTGGGGCACCGGCGCCACCCGCGGGGAACTCCTCGGCATCTGCGCGGAGCTGGGCAGCGACGTGCCGTTCAGCCTGGTCGGCGGCGCGGCACTCGGCACCGGCCGGGGCGAGCAGCTGACGGAGCTGAGTGTCGGGGGCACCTTCCACTGGGTCTTCGCCGTGGCCGACGGCGGCCTCTCCACCCCGGCCGTCTACCGCGAGTTCGACCGCCTGACCCCGAGGGCCCCCGCCCCGGAGGCCTCCGAGCCCCTGCTCGCGGCCCTGCGCACCGGCGACGCCACCGCCCTCGCGGCCACCCTCGGCAACGACCTCCAGCCCGCCGCGCTGTCCCTCTTCCCCTCCCTCGCCGACACCCTGAGCGCCGGCACGGCGGCGGGCGCCCTCGCGGCCGTCGTCTCCGGCTCGGGACCCACGACCGCCTTCCTCACCAAGGACGCCGAGTCCGCCGCACACGTGGCCGAGACCCTGCGCGCCTCCGGCACCTGCCGCACCGCCCGCGTCGCCGAGTCCCCCGCCCCCGGTGCCACGGTGACCGGCGCGCGCGCCTAGGGCGAGCAGCGCGCACACCCGCGGCGGACGCCCGCCGCACCGCGCCCGCGGGCCCGACTACGCTGGACGATCGATCGCATTCCGTCGTCAGGAGAGAAATGGCCGTCAACCTCGTCAATGTCGAGGCAGTCAGCAAGGTGTACGGCACCCGCGCGCTGCTCGACGGTGTCTCGCTCGGTGTGTCCGAGGGGGACAGGATCGGCGTGGTCGGGCGCAACGGTGACGGGAAGACGACCCTCATCCGCATGCTCGCCAAGCTGGAGGAGGCCGACACCGGACGCGTCACGCACAGCGGCGGCCTGCGCCTGGAGGTCCTCACACAGCACGACTCCCTCGACCCGGAAGCCACCGTGCGGCACGAGGTCATCGGTGACCTCGCCGACCACGAGTGGGCGGGCAACGCCAAGATCAGGGACGTGCTCACCGGACTGTTCGGCGGCCTCGACCTGCCCGGCTTCGAGCAGGGCCTCGACACCGTCATCGGCCCGCTGTCCGGCGGCGAGCGGCGCCGCATCGCCCTCGCGAAGCTGCTGATCGCCGAGCAGGACCTGATCGTGCTCGACGAGCCGACCAACCACCTGGACGTCGAGGGCATCTCGTGGCTGGCACGGCACCTGCGCGAGCGCCGCTCGGCCCTCGTCTGCGTCACCCACGACCGGTGGTTCCTCGACCAGGTGTGCACGCGGATGTGGGACGTGCAGAAGGGCTCGGTCTACGAGTACGAGGGCGGGTACTCCGACTACGTCTTCGCGCGCGCCGAACGCGAGCGGATCGCCGCCACCGAGGAGACCAAGCGGCAGAACCTGGTCCGCAAGGAACTGGCGTGGCTGCGCCGCGGCGCCCCCGCCCGCACCTCCAAGCCCCGCTTCCGCGTGGAGGCCGCCAACGCCCTGATCCAGGACGTGCCGCCGCCCCGGGACACCAGCGAGCTGATGAAGTTCGCCACCACCCGGCTCGGCAGGACGGTCTTCGACCTGGAGGACGTGAGCGTCCAGGCCGGGCCCAAGCTGCTCCTGAAGCACCTGACCTGGCAGCTCGGCCCCGGCGACCGCGTCGGCCTGGTCGGCGTGAACGGCGCGGGCAAGACCTCCCTGCTGCGCGCCATGGCGGACGCCGCCCGCAGCGACGGGGAGCGGCAGCCCGCGGCGGGCCGGATCGCCGTCGGCAAGACGGTCAAGCTCGCCTACCTCTCGCAGGAGGTCGCCGAGCTCGACCCGGCGCTGCGGGTCCTGGAAGCCGTGCAGCAGGTGCGCGAGCGCGTCGACCTCGGCAAGGGCCGGGAGATGACCGCAGGGCAGCTGTGCGAGACGTTCGGGTTCGGCAAGGAGAAGCAGTGGACGCCGGTCGGGGACCTGTCCGGCGGTGAGCGGCGGCGGCTGCAACTCCTGCGCCTGCTCATGGACGAGCCGAACGTCCTCTTCCTCGACGAGCCCACCAACGACCTCGACATCGAGACCCTGACGCAGCTCGAGGACGTCCTCGACGGCTGGCCCGGATCCATGGTCGTCATCTCCCACGACCGGTTCTTCGTCGAGCGCACCACCGACCGGGTGCTCGCGCTCATGGGCGACGCGACGATGCGGATGCTGCCGCGCGGCATCGACGAGTACCTGGAGCGCAGGCGCCGGATGACGGAGGCCGCCGTCCCCGCCGCGCCCGCCGCCGCCGCACCGGCCGGAGCGAAGGCGGTGTCCGCGGCGGACGCCCGCGCGGCGAAGAAGGAATTGCAGAAGATCGAACGGCAGCTGGACAAGATCTCCGAGAAGGAGACCGCGCTCCACGCACAGATCGCCGATAACGCCACAGACTTTGAAAAGGTGGCGAAATTGGACGCGGGGCTGCGCGAACTCGTCGCCGAGCGCGAAGAGTTGGAAATGCGTTGGCTGGAACTCGCGGAGGACGCGTGAGTATCCCGTAACAGACGCATTACAGGCCGGTCCTCCCTTGGGAACAGGGGCGGGACCGGCCCCGAACATGGCCGGATAAGAGTGATAGAAAGGTCGGCCTGAGCACCACTTGGCGTGCCGAAAAATCAGTGAAGGGGGAAGCGCTGATGACTCAGCCGCCCAACCAGCCGCCGCACGGCGGCTTCGGAGCTCCACAGGATCCACGGCAGGGTGGAGACGGGAGCGGGCAGCCGGCGCAGCCGCCGACGCCGCCCGCGGGCGGACCGCCGCAGGCCGGAGCCCCGGCACCCGGATACGGCTACCCCCCGCAACAGCCCGGCCAGGCAGGCCCCTACGGCTACCCGCAGCAGCCCGGCCCCTACGGCCAGCCCGCACAGCCGGGTCCCTACGCCCAGCAGCCGGGCCCCTACACCAAGCAGCCCGCCGCGCCCGGCCCCTACGCCCAGCAGCCCGGCCCCTACGCCCAGCCCGCGCAGCCGGGCCCGTACGGCCAGCCGACGCAGCCCGGCCAGGCGGGCCCCTACGGCCCCCAGCCCGGGTACGGATACCCCGGCCCCGGCGGTCCCGGCGGACCCGGCGTCCCGCCCGGCGGTGGCAAGGGCCCCTTCAAGGGCAGGACCGCGGTGATCATCGGCGCGGCCGTGGCCGCGCTGCTCGTCGCGGGCGGTGCCGTCTACGCGGTCGTCGGCGGCGGTGACGACAAGAAGTCCGAGAGCAAGAAGAAGGGCCCGAAGACCTCCGCGTCCGCCCCGGCCGACCCCGGTGACGGCAGCGGCGACGGCTACGCGGGCAAGGAGGACCTCAACGAGGGCCGCCAGGCCGACGAGGCCGAGGTCCTCTGGTACAAGGAGGCGCCCAAGGCCCCCGGCAAGGGCGCCGACGCCCCCGGCATGTGGGTCAAGGACGGCATCGCGGTCAAGGCCGCGTACAAGGAACTCCTCGCCTACCACGTCGACTCCGGCAAGCCCGCCTGGTCCGCGATCGAGTTCCCGCAGGAGATCTGCGCGGCCTCGCCGCAGTACAGCGACGACGGCAAGATCGCCGTCGCGTACAAGAACGGCATCAAGAGCGGCGCCGAGTGCGACCAGATGCAGATCGTGGACCTGAAGACGGGCGAGAAGGGCTGGAAGAAGAAGATCAAGGAGGAAGGTCTCTTCGACTCCACGCTCGGCCTCGAACTGTCCATCACCGGTGACACCCTGATGGTCGGCCGCTCCCAGTCCGGCACCGCGTACAGCGTCAGCGGGGGCCACGAGAAGTTCGTCGCGCGCAAGAAGGACGAGGGCACCTGCTTCCCCGCCGGGTTCACCGGCGGGGACCGGATGCTGATGGCGCTGTCGTGCGGGGCGAGCACGCCCACCGAGCACGACGAGATCGTGGAGCTCGACCCGGAGAGCGGCGCCACCAAGTGGACGAAGAAGTTCCCCAAGGGCTGGCGCCTGGAGCACGTCTACTCCACGAGTCCCACGGTGCTCTACGCCACCAACGAGGACAAGAAGCAGTGGAACATCACCACGCTGAAGCCGGGCAGCTCGGCCACCCGCTCCGAGGTCCAGGTCGACGACGACTTCGCGCCCGAGTGCGGCTGGGGCGGCCTCGGCCGTGACCTCCAGGACTGCGCCGGTGTGGCGGCCGACGACAAGTACCTCTACCTGCCGACGAAGAAGACCACCGGCGCCAACGAGATCGTGGCGATCAGCCTGGACAGCGGCAAGGCGGCCTGGCGGGAGAAGTCCCCGCAGGACACCTCGATGCTGCCGATGAAGATCCAGGGCGGCGACCTGGTGGCGTACGTCGAGCCTTCGTACGACTCCGGCGGCCGGGTGGTGTCCCTCGGGACCAGCGGCTCGCACACGCCGAAGACCCTCCTGAAGCACCCGGCGGGAACGTCGAAGATCGAGAACGGTTTCTTCTCCAGGGCGACCGACTATGTGGACGGCCGCTTCTATCTCTCCACCACCCGGCTCTCCGGCACCGCGCAGGGCCGCGAGAAGCTGATGCTGGCCTACGGCAAGTGACCCCGCCCACCGCTTGGTTCCCCCCTTCCGTCCCCGAGGAAATGACGTCATGACGCAGCCGCCCCAGCCGCCCAACCAGCCCCCGCAGGGCGGATTCGGCGCCCCGCAGGACCCGCCGCCGCAGGGCTTCGGCAAGGCCCCCGAGCCGGGCTACGGCTACCCGCAGGCCCCCCAGCCGCCGCAGGCCCCGCAGAGCCCGCCCCCGGCCGCCCCGCCCTCGGCCCCCCAGTCGCCGCCGCCCCCGCAGGGCCAACCGGACTACGGCTACCCGCAGGTGCCCCAGGCCCCTGGCACCCCGCCGCCCCCGGCGCCCGGCACCCCGCCGCCCGCGTACGCGCAGCCGACCCAGGCCGCCTTCCCAGCCGTGGGCCAGCAGCCCCCGCCGCCCGGTTACGGCTACCCGGGGTACCCCGGTCAGCCCGGTCCGCAGCAGGGCTACGGCTACCCGCAGCCGCCGACCATGCCCATGCAGCCCCAGCCGGGCGGCGGCGGCAAGAAGCCCAACAAGCAGATGACGATCATCGTGGCGGCCGTCGCGGCCATCGCCCTGATCGTCGGCGGCGGTGTCTTCTACGCCGCCACCAAGGACGGCGACAAGAACAACAGCGCGAAGGGCGACGACGGCAAGGGCGGCAAGGACAAGGGCGGCGACAAGAACGAACCGCCCGCGGGCGGCGGCCCCGCCAAGGAGAAGGCACCGGCGAACACCACCGCCAAGGTGGGCTTCCAGGTCCCGGCGCCCGAGGTGCCCAAGGACGACATCTGGAGCGTCGCGGGCTCCTGGCTGACCGACGACACGTACGTCAAGAGCGGCTACGTCGGCAAGGCCAAGGACCACGCGCTCATCGGGTACGACCCGGCGAGCGGCAAGGAGCGGTGGACGATCCCGCTGAGCGGTGAGACGTGCGCGGTGTCCAAGGAGGTCACCGACGAGGGCATCGCCGCGGTCGTCTACAAGGACGCCAAGTCCACCAAGGCGAACAAGTACCCCGACTGCTCCGAGGTCTCCGCGGTCGACCTGAAGTCCGGCAGGAAGCTGTGGACCGAGAACGTCGAAGTCAGCGGCTCGAAGGTGGAGTTCGAGGAGATCGCCATCTCCGGGGACACCGTCGCCGCGGGCGCGGGCACCGGCGGCACCGGCGCGGCCTGGGACATGTCCGGCAAGCTGCGGTGGAAGCCGCAGCTCGGCGACAAGTGCAAGGACGCGGGCTACGCGGGCGGCGAGCAGCTGGTCGCGGTCCGCAAGTGCGGTGACTACGACTCCCCGAAGCTGAAGATCCAGCTCCTCGACCCCAAGTCGGGCAAGGAGAAGTGGTCCTACCCGCTGTCGCCCGGCGTCGACAACGCCAAGATCATCTCGACGAACCCGGTCGTCTTCGGCCAGGACACCGGGGAGATCACCGCGAGCGGTGCCACGGACGTCTTCTCGCTGAGCAACACGGGCAAGCTGCGGGCCCGCATCAAGCTGGAGGACGGCAAGTACTCCCACGACTGCGAGGTCAACAAGTGGGCCAGTTGCAGCGCCATCGTGGTCGGCAACGACAAGCTGTACGTGCCCACGCGCCAGCACGACGCGGGCGGCTCCGACTACGGCTTCACCAACGAGATCATCGCGTTCTCCCTGGCCACCGGCAAGACCACCGGTGACCGCGCGGACGCGGGTGACGACGGCGAGATGTTCCCGATGCGCATGGACGGCGGCAATGTCCTCGCGTACAAGAACGGCGGCTACAACAAGGGCGCCAAGGTCGTCTCCCTGGACGGCAAGTCCATGAAGGAAACCACGCTTCTGGAGACGCCGGCGACCGAATCGGTCAGCAGCGCCATCAGCGGAATGGTGCCGAAGTCCAATGAACTGCTGTACACCAACGGCAACCTGTTCATGGGCAAGAAGCTGATCAGCAAGCCGTACTCCAAGGACGACAAGGAGTACATCGCGCTGGGCTTCACCACCGGGTGACCGGCGGCGCCGCGCCCCGGCGCGCGGCGCACGGCGCACGCCCACCGAGCGGCCCCGCACTCCTCCGAACGAGTGCGGGGCCGCTTTGCGCCCACCCGATTCACGCTCCGTACTCGCGTGCAGTCCCTCCCTCGGAAAGGCAGGAATTTCGGCATTCAGGGCCGCTTCTGGACGGTAGGGGCAGCGCTCCGTCGAACAAGCGTGTAGCTTCCGGGGGATGGAGGGCCGGGGCCCCCGATCCGTGGGGGGATCATTGGGGAAATTCCGATGAGGAATTCCGTGGGGGACTGTGGGGGGTTGTGCTGTGGGTGTGCGGCTCATGGTGGTCGACGACCATCGTTTGCTTGCCGAGGCACTCGCCTCGGCGCTGAAACTGCGGGGGCACCGGGTGCTCGCCGCGGCCGCGCCCGCCGCCGGCGCGGCAGATCTGGTGATCAGCCGGGCCCCGGAGGTGTGTCTGCTCGGCACGGCCACTCCGGCGGAGCCCGGCATGTTCGACCCGGTGGTGCGGATCAAGCGGGAGCGGCCGCAGGTGGCCGTGGTGGTGCTCGGGCCCGTGCCGTCGCCGCGCGGCATCGCCGCGGCCTTCGCCTGCGGCGCCTCCGGATACGTACGTCATGACGAGCGCATCGAAGGAGTCGAGCGCGCCATCATGAAGGCGCGCGCCGGTGAGGCCGCCGTCGCGCCGCAACTGCTGCAAGGCGCCTTCAGTGAGCTGCTCAACCCCGCCGCCCAGCCCGACGACGAGGGGCAGCGACTGCTTCAGATGCTCACTCCGCGTGAGGTCGAGGTGCTCGTGCGGGTCGCCGACGGGGAGGACACCCGGCTGATCGCCGCCGGTATGGGCATCGCGCCCAGCACCGCCCGGACGCACGTCCAGCGCGTCCTGATGAAACTCGGCGTCGGCTCCCGCCTCGAGGCCGCCGCCCTCGCCGCCCGCACCGGCCTCCTCGACCGCGCCGAGCGTCCCGGCCCGGGGCCGGACTCCCTCCAGGAGGCGGACACTCCCGCGGAGCGCTAGGCCTGCGCCCCCGCTTTATCGGCGCTCCGCGCCTCGTCCTCAAGCGCCGGACGGGCTGTATATCTCGCCGGGACGGACGGAGACTTCGCCGCACCGGCGGGAGTTCTTGAGCCCGTCCGGCGATCGAGGACGAGGCCGCAGGCCGATGACGGGGTCCGGGGCGGAGCCCCAGGATCGGAGAAGGGGCGGGACCGGGGCGCCCCGCGAGGGACGGCTACTCCTCCCGCTCCGGTGCCGTCACCGGGCGCAGCCTCAGCCAGATCAGGAAGAACAGGCCGAGGGCGAGCATGCCGAGGCCGGTCCAGAGGTTGATGTTGATGCCCTCGGCCTTGTCGAGGTCGGCGTCGGACACGGTGAGCCCGGCGATGGTGACGATGACGCCGTAGAGGACGAACAGGCCACCGATGATGCGCCGGATGTCGAAGAGCCGCGCGGCAGTCGCGGACTTCCGCTCCAGGTCGGAGACTTCCTTTTGCAGATCAGACATGTCTTTGGACCTTCGGGTCAGGGGGGCCGGTTCAGAACGAGTACGGGAGGTAGCAGGCGGCGGCCAGAACCATCGCCCCCCACCCGAGCAGCGCCGGCCTGCGGTACCAGGCGTCGTCCCCCGCCTCGGCGGAACCGTCGGCCCCGTCGGCCCCGGCATCGGAGAGCGACACCGTCCCGTACACCAGACCGGCCAGCTCGGCCTCCGGCTTGGGCGCGGTGAACAGGGTGACCGCGACCATGACCACCGCACCGGCGACGAAGCCGACGATCGCGGAGACGAAGTTGGCGCCCTGGTCGGTGGGGATGTCGATGACGCCCTGCTTGTAGATCCAGAAGTAGTTGACCATCGCGGCGGTGGTGCCCGCGACCAGGCCCCACACGCCGGACTTCATGGAGGCCCGCTTCCAGAACATGCCGATGATGAAGACGACGAACATCGGGACGTTGAAGAAGGAGAACAGCGTCTGGAGGTAGCTCATGATGTTCGAGAACGACGAGGCGATGAAGGCCGTGCCGATCGAGGCGAGCACCCCGATCGCGGTGATGAGCCGCCCGAACCTCAGGTAGTAGCCGTCCTCGCGGCCCTTGACCACGTACTTGGACCAGATGTCGTACGTGAACACGGTGTTGAAGGAGGAGACGTTCGCCGCCATGCCCGCCATGAAGGCGGCGAGCAGGCCGGTGACCGCGATGCCGAGGACGCCGTTGGGCAGCAGTTCCTGCATCAGGTACGGGATCGCGTCGTTGTAGGTGAGGTCGGAGCCCTTGGTGCCGATCTGCGGGACCAGGACGGCGGCGACCAGGCCCGGGATCATCACGAGGAACACGATGAAGATCTTCGGGAAGGCGGCGATGAGGGGGGTGCGCTTGGCGGCGGAGAGGTTCTTGGCGGACAGGGCGCGCTGCACCTCGGCGAAGTTCGTCGTCCAGTAGCCGAAGGAGAGCACGAAGCCGAGGCCGAGGATGATGGTGAGCCAGTTGGCGCCGAGGGGGTTGGCGTCGCCGATGCCGGTGCCGCCCCACGCGCTCAGGTAGTTGTCGCCGTGGGACTGTTCGAGGGAGCCGGTGAGGCCGTCCCAGCCGCCGACCTTCTTCAGGCCGATGACGCAGATCGGTATGAGCGCGGCGAGGATCACGAAGAACTGGAGCACTTCGTTGTAGATCGCCGAGGACAGGCCGCCGATGGTGATGTAGGCGAGCACGAAGAACCCGGCCACGACGATCGCCACCCACTGCGGCCAGCCGAGCAGGGCCTCCACGACGATCGCGAGGGCGTAGAGGTTCACGCCCGCGATGAGTACGGCGGCGAAGGCGAACAGGGCCGAGCTGAGCAGGTGGGCGGACCTGTCGAAGCGCTGGAGCAGGAACTCCGGCACCGAGCGGACCTTGCTGCGGTAGTAGAAGGGCATCATGACCAGGCCGAGGAAGACCATGGCGGGGATGGCGCCGATCCAGTACCAGTGGACGACCGCGACGCCGTACTGCGCGCCGGTCGCGGCCATGCCGAGGATCTCGGTGGCGCCCAGGTTGGCGGCGACGAAGGCGAGGCCGGTGACCCAGGCGGGCAGCGAGCGCCCGGAGAGGAAGAAGTCGAGGCTGGTCCGCACGGACCGCCGGGCGGCGAATCCGATGCCGAGGACGACCACGAAGTAGATCGCGAGGATCGCGTAGTCGAGACCGTTGGTGGGCAGCCGAAGCCCCTCGGCGAGGGTGATGTGCGGAGCAGAAGGAGGGGACTGCATATGAACTCGCTTCGTCGCGCGAACTGATCAGACCGGAACCTACGCCCCACGCTTCAGTAAGTGAACAGTTCTGTTGATGTTCTTTGTTTGATTGTGATCGAGCGCGTCGAGTGACGGCGTGGCGACGGACGGCGGCGGGACACCCGGAACGGGGATTGACGAGGGTGTTGACTTGTGATTTGTTGTGTTCGGTTATGTTGGTGGGCGGTGTGAAGGAGCCCCGAAGGTGAAGAAGACCTCGACTCGTCTCGCCGACGGTCGTGAGCTCATCTACTACGACACCCGCGACGACGCCGTCCGCACGGCGGCCGACACCAGGCCCCTCGACCCCGTCGCGACCACGTCCGGGATCCGCCGCGACCCCCTCGCCGGGGACTTCGTCGCGATCGCCTCGCACCGCCAGGGCCGCACCTACCACCCCCCGGCCGACGAGTGCCCGCTGTGCCCCTCCACCGACGGCCGCCGCACCGAGATCCCCGACTCCTCGTACGACGTCGCGGTCTTCGAGAACCGCTTCCCCTCCCTCGCGGGGGACGCGGGCCGCTGCGAGGTCGTCTGCTTCACCAGCGACCACACGGCGTCCTTCGCCGACCTCACCGAGGCACAGGCCGCACTCGTCCTCGACGCCTGGACCGACCGCACCGCCGAGCTGTCCCACCTGCCGTCCGTCGCCCAGGTCTTCTGCTTCGAGAACCGCGGCGCGGAGATCGGCGTGACCCTCGGCCACCCGCACGGCCAGATCTACGCCTACCCCTTCGTCACCCCGCGCACGGACCTGATGCTGCGCAACCTCGCCGCGCACCGCGCCGCGACCGACGGCCGCAACCTCTTCGACGACGTCCTCGCCGGGGAACGCGCGGGTGAACGCGTCGTCCTCGACGCCGAGCACTGGGTGGCCTTCGTGCCGTACGCGGCCCACTGGCCCTACGAGGTGCACCTCTACCCCAAGCGCCGCGTCCCCGACCTGCTCGGCCTCGACGAGGCGACCCGCACGGAATTTCCCCGGGTGTATCTGGAACTGCTGCGGCGCTTCGACCGGATCTTCGGCCCAGGTCACCGCGAGGGCGGCACCGAGCCGCCGACGCCGTACATCGCGGCCTGGCACCAGGCACCGTTCACGGTCCAGGGGGAGTACGCGGGCGTCAACAGGGACGACTTCGCCCTCCACCTAGAGCTTTTCACCATTCGCCGCACTTCCGGCAAGCTGAAGTTCCTCGCGGGTTCCGAATCCGGCATGAGTGTGTTCATCAACGACGTGCCGCCGGAGACCGCGGCCGAGCGACTGCGAGAGGTAGCGAGTTGATGAGTGGGAAGTACCTGGTCACGGGTGGCGCCGGCTATGTCGGCAGCGTCGTGGCCCAGCACCTGGTCGAGGCGGGACACGAGGTCACCGTCCTCGACAACCTCTCCACCGGCTTCCGCGAGGGCGTCCCCGCGGGCGCGGCCTTCGTCGAGGGCGACATCCGCGATGCCGCCAAATGGCTGGACGCCTCCTACGACGCGGTGCTCCACTTCGCGGCCTTCTCCCAGGTCGGCGAGTCCGTGGCGAAGCCCGAGAAGTACTGGGACAACAACGTCGGCGGCACCATGGCACTGCTCGCCGCCATGCGCGACGCCGACGTGCGCAAACTCGTCTTCTCCTCCACCGCGGCGACCTACGGCGAACCGGTGAGCAGCCCCGTCACCGAGTCCGACCCGACCGCCCCCACCTCCCCCTACGGCGCCTCCAAGCTCGCCGTCGACCACATGATCACGGGCGAGGCCGCGGCCCACGGACTCGGCGCGGTGTCCCTGCGCTACTTCAACGTGGCGGGCGCCTACGCCACCGCCGCGCACGGCACGTTCGGCGAGCGGCACGACCCCGAGTCCCACCTCATCCCGCTCGTCCTCGAGGTCGCCCAAGGCAAGCGCGAGGCCATCTCCGTCTTCGGCGACGACTACCCGACGCCCGACGGCACCTGCGTACGCGACTACATCCACGTCGCCGACCTCGCCGACGCCCACCTCCTCGCCCTGGACGCCGCGAGGACCGGCGAGCACCTGATCTGCAACCTCGGCAACGGCAACGGCTTCTCCGTACGCGAAGTCATCGAGACCGTCCGCCAGGTCACGGGGCACCCGATCCCCGAGGTCGTCGCGGGCCGCCGCGGCGGCGACCCGGCCGTCCTCGTCGCCTCCGCGGCCACCGCCCGCGAGAAGCTCGGCTGGAACCCGTCCCGCGCGGACCTCGCGGGAATCGTCGCCGACGCCTGGGCCTTCGCCGGGCAGAGGGGGTAGCCCACCATGACCGCCCCCGCTCCGGCCGCCGAGGAGTCCGCCGCCGCGGTCGCCGCGGAGTTCACCGCGCTGTACGGGTACGAGCCCACCGGAATCTGGGCGGCACCGGGCCGCGTCAACCTCATCGGCGAGTACACGGACTTCAACGAGGGCTTCGTGCTGCCCCTCGCGCTGCCGCGCACCGTCGTCGCGGCGGTCGCCCGCCGCGACGACGGCGTGCTGCGCCTGCACTCGGCGGACGCGGCGGGAGGCGTCGTCGAGCTGACGGCGCACTCCCTGACACCGCTGTCCGACGGCGGCTGGGCCGCGTACCCTGCCGGCGTCGTCTGGGCGCTGCGCGAGGCCGGGCACGCGGTCGGCGGCGCGGACGTGCACCTTCGGTCCACCGTGCCGGCCGGCGCGGGCCTGTCCTCGTCGGCCGCCCTGGAGGTCGCCACCGCCCTCGCCCTGAACGACCTGTACGAACTCGGCCTGTCCCGGCCCGAGTTGGCGCTCGTCGCCCAGCGCGCCGAGAACGACTTCGTCGGCGTGCCGTGCGGCGTCATGGACCAGATGGCGTCCGCCGCCTGCGAGGCCGGGCACGTCCTGCACCTGGACTGCCGCGACCTGTCCGTGCGCCAGGTCCCCCTCGACCTGTCCGCCCACGGCCTGTGCCTGCTCGTCGTCGACACCCGCGTCGAGCACGAACTCGGCGACGGCGCGTACGCGGAGCGGCGCGCCGGGTGCGAGGCGGGGGCGCGGGCGCTCGGCGTGTCCCATCTGCGGGACGTCCCCTTCGCCGAGCTGCGCTCCGCGCTCGGACGTCTCCGCGACGAGCTGGGCGAGGGGCCCGACGCCGAGAAGGTGCGCCGCTACGTCCGGCACGTCGTCTCCGACGACCACCGCGTCGAGCGCGTCATCTCCCTGCTCGACGCCGGGGACGTCCGGGCGGCCGGGGACGTCCTCACCGAGGGGCACGTGTCCCTGCGGGACGATCTGCGCATCTCCTGCCCCGAGTTGGACCTCGTGGTGGAGGCCGCCCGTGCGGGCGGGGCGCTCGGGGCGCGGATGACCGGGGGCGGGTTCGGCGGCTCCGCCGTCGTCCTCGTCGAGGCCGCCGGGGCGGAGGGCGTCGCCGAGGCGGTGCGGGAAGCTTTCGCGGCGGCCGGGTTCGCGGAGCCGCGGGTCTTCGTGGCCGAGGCTTCGGCGGGGGCACGCAGGCTGTAGGCCGCGCGGTGCGCCCCGGTCCCGCCCCTTCTCCGATCCTGGGACTCCGCCCCAGACCCCGTTTCGGCGCTCCGCGCCTCGTCCTCAATCGCCGGACGGGCTCGAATGAGCCCGTCCGGCGATTGAGGACGAGCGCGAAGCGCGATATGGCTGGGGTCCAGGGGGCGCAGCGCCCCTGGTTCGGGAAGGGGCGGGACTGGGGCGCCCCGCGAGGGCAGCGGGCCTCAGCCCAGGCGCTTCGTCAAGGTGAACTCCTTGTGCCCCTCGGGGTAGTCGGGGATGACGCACACGACGTCGTACCCCTGCTGCCGGTAGAAGGCGGGCGCCTGGAAGTCCCACGTCTCCAGGCGCGAGTACCCGCACCCCCGCTCCACAGCGACCCGCTCCGCCGCCCCGAGCAACCGCCCCCCGACCCCCGCCCCCCGACACTCCTCGGCCACCCACAGCAACCCCACGTGCAACCACCGCCCCCACGTGTGCCCGGTGATCCCCCCGACCAGCCCACCGCCCCCGTCCAGGGCCCACACACCGAGCGGCTCCTCCCGCTCCCGGGGCGTCCCCCGCATCTCCCGCAGAACCGCCGAGGCCTCCGCGTTGGCCGCACGCAACCTGGCGCGAAGCAGACGATGACGTTCCTTGTCGACTCCTGTCTCCATACGAAACATACGGCTCACCATAAACGTGTCAGCCAATCAGTTCTGCAAATCCACTTCCGCTCGGGGCCCCCGTCCGTACTCTGAAGGGCAGCGCCGGTGGGGGCCGGCGCCGATCAGGGGGCGAGACAGTCGGGTACGACGCCCGGCGTGGGGGTGGCAGTCACGGCACGGCGGCGGCCGTGCGGGCTGCGGCGGCCCCCACCCGGGCGCCGTACCCGCGTCGGGCGTCCTCCGACCTGTGGGGGTTTCCGTGGTTCGAATCCGAGTCCTGGTCGTCGACGACCATCGCATCTTCGCCGAGTCGCTCGCGGCGGCGCTCGCCGCCGAGCCCGACGTGGACGTCTCCGCCGCGGGCAGCGGGCCCGCGGCGCTGCGCTGTCTCGACCGCGCGGCCGCCGAGGGCCGCAGATACGACGTGCTGCTCGTGGACGCCGACCTCGGCAGCACCGCGTCCGCCCTGCAAGGCATGCGGCCCGCCGTGCCCGTGCACGACGGTCAGGCCGACGGGCTGGTGGACGGCATCACCCTGGTGTCGGGGGTGCGTTCGGGGCAGCCCGCGGTGCGCACCGTCGTGCTCGCGGAGAAGGACGACCCGCGCCGCGCCGCCCTCGCCCTCCAGGCCGGGGCCTCCGGCTGGGTCGCCAAGGACTGCTCGCTCTCCCGGCTGCTCACGGTGATCCGGGGCGTCCTGCGCGACGAGACGCATCTGCCGCCCGCCCTGCTCACCGGCGTGCTGCGCGAACTGACCGCGGCCCGCAAGCACCGCACGGAGAGCGAGCGCCTGGTCGAGTCCCTCACCCCGCGCGAGCGCGAGGTGCTGCGCTGCATGGTGGCCGGGCTCGGCCGCAAGGCCGTCGCCGAGCGGCTCTTCCTCTCGCCGCACACGGTCCGCACCCATATGCAGAACGTCCTCGGCAAACTCGGCGTGCACTCCACGCTCGCCGCCGTCGCCCTCGCCCGCAGGGCCGGTGTCGGTCCCGTCGACCTAGCCGGGGACGTTGTCGAACGGGGCGGTCAACTGGCGTAGCAGCGCCGCGAGTTCGCCGCGCTGGGCGCGGGACAGCTCGGCCAGGATCGCCCGTTCCTGGTCGAGCAGACCGGCCAGGGCCTGGTCCGCGCGGTCGCGGCCCTCGTCGGTGAGCCGCACCAGGACGCCTCGGCGGTCACTGGGGTCCGGCAGGCGCTCGACCAGGCCCTTCTTCGTGAGCCTGTCGATGCGGTTGGTCATCGTGCCGGAGGTGACGAGGGTCTGGGTGAGGAGCTGGCCCGGCGAGAGCTGATACGGCGCGCCCGCCCTGCGCAGCGACGTCAGGACGTCGAACTCCCAGGGCTCAAGTTCGTGCTCGGCGAACGCCAGCCGACGTGCGCGATCGAGGTGACGCGCCAGCCTGCTCACGCGGCTCAGCACCTCGAGCGGTTCCACGTCGAGGTCAGGGCGCTCCCGACGCCACGCAGCGACCAGCCGGTCGACCTCGTCCTCCATGTCGATCAGTGTAGGGGGTCTGTCGACATGAAGTCTCTTGACGTCGAGATAGTCGGGTCCGAGGATGGGGTGCGGGTGCGGGTGCGGGTGCAGGTGCGGGTGTGGTCCGGCGACGCCGGCCCGCTGCCGTGCTTCCGTGCTGCCGCGCGGCCGCGTTCCCGTGCTGCCGCGTTCCCGTGCTGCCGCGCTGCCGTATGTATGGGGTTGTCGCGTTGCGTGCCGTCCTGTCGTCGCGGAGGAGTACTCATGCCGTCCGAGCCGTCCAGCCCGCCCCCGCCCGTCTGGGATCCGGGCCAGTACCTGCGCCACTCCGGCCCCCGCGCCCGCCCCTTCCTCGACCTGCTCGCCCGGGTGCCCGCCCTCCCCGCCACCCGCGCGCCCCGCATCGCCGACCTGGGGTGCGGGCCCGGCAACGTCACCGTCCTGCTCACCGAGCGCTGGCCCGGCGCCCACGTCACCGGCTTCGACAACTCCCCGCAGATGCTGCGCGAGGCCGAGGCGCTCGCGGGGCCCACGGCGGGGGGCGGGCGCCTCGCGTTCGCCGCCGCGGACGCCGGTCGCTGGACCCCCGACCCGTCCACGTACGACCTGATCCTCTCCAACGCCACGCTCCAGTGGGTGCCCGGGCACGCCGAACGCCTCCCCGACTGGGTGGCCGGGCTGCGGTCGGGTGGTGTGCTCGCCGTCCAGATGCCCGCCAACTTCGACGCGCCCAGCCACACCCTGATGCGGGAGCTGTGCGCCGAGGGGCGGTGGGGCGGGCGGCTCGACGGGGTGCTGCGGCACGACGACGCCGTGCTGCCGCCCGGTGCCTATCTGGAGCTGCTCGCCGGGCTCGGCTGCGACGTCGATGTCTGGGAGACCACGTACCAGCACCTCCTGCCCGGCGCCGATCCCGTCCTCGAATGGGTCAAGGGGACGGGACTGCGCCCGGTCCTCACCGCGCTCGCCGGTGACCCGGGGGCCACGGAGGAGTTCCTCGCCGCCTACCGTGCGCGGCTGCGCCAGGCGTACCCCGCGCGGGCGCACGGTACGGTCTTCCCCTTCCGCCGGGTGTTCGCAGTGGCGCGCAAGCGCCAGCCGCACGGCGCGGCCACAACCGGCCGCCGGGCCGCACCCGGGCCGGAGCAACGCTCCGGCCCGCGCCCGGGAGGCGGCGTCAGTTCTTGCGGTGGCCTATGAGGCGCGGCTTCGGTTCGAGGCCGTCCAGGCCGTGCCAGGCCAGGTTGACGAGGTGGGCGGCGACCTCCGCCTTCTTGGGCTTGCGGACGTCGAGCCACCACTGCCCGGTCAGGGCGACGCTGCCGACCAGGGCCTGGGCGTACAGAGGAGCCAGTTTCGGGTCGAAGCCGCGGGTCTTGAACTCCTGGCCGAGGATGTCCTCGACCTGCGTGGCGATGTCGGAGATCAGGGACGCGAAGGTACCCGTCGACTGGGGGATGGGGGAGTCGCGGACCAGGATGCGGAAGCCGTCGGTGTACTCCTCGATGTAGTCGAGGAGGGCGAAGGCAGCCTGTTCGCACAGCTCACGGGGGTGACCGGCGGTGAGGGAACCGGTCACCATGCCGAGCAGCTGGCGCATCTCACGGTCCACGACGACCGCGTACAGACCCTCCTTGCCGCCGAAGTGCTCGTACACCACGGGCTTGGAGACACCGGCCTTCGCCGCGATCTCCTCGACCGAGGTGCCCTCGAAGCCCTTGTCGGCGAACAGGGTGCGGCCGATGTCCAGCAGCTGCTCACGGCGCTCGGCGCCCGTCATCCGGGTCCGGCGGGCCCGCCGGGGCTTGTCGGTGTTCGAACTCGCGGGGCTCTGCGAGGCCCGGGCGGAGCGCGTCGTGCTCGGTGTGCTGGAGTCGGTCGCCACGGGGTCCATCATGCCGCTTCTGCGGCCTGCTGCTTGCCCGGGGAGGCCAGCGGGGCGTCCGCGGCACCCTCGTCCGGGGCCCTGCGGCGGCCTTCGACGCGGGACTTGGACGGCCACCGCACGTCGTACGCCCAACCGAACTGTTCGAACCAGCGGATCAGCCGCGCGGACGAGTCGAGCTGCCCGCGCAGCACACCGTGGCGCGCCGACGTCGGGTCGGCGTGGTGCAGGTTGTGCCAGGACTCGCCGCAGGACAGGACCGCGAGCCACCACACGTTGCCGGAGCGGTCACGGGACTTGAAGGGCCGCTTGCCGACCGCGTGGCAGATCGAGTTGATGGACCACGTCACGTGGTGCAGCAGCGCCACCCGCACGAGCGAGCCCCAGAAGAAGGCCGTGAACGCGCCCCACCACGACATGGTGACGAGACCGCCCACCAGCGGGGGGATCGCCAGCGAGACGATCGTGAACAGCAGGAAATGACGCGAGATGCGGCGGATCGCCGGGTCCTTGACCAGGTCGGGCGCGTACTTCTCCTGCGACGTCCGCTCCTCGTCGAACATCCATCCGATGTGGGCCCACCAGAGGCCCTTCATCAGCGCCGGAACCGTCTCACCGAAACGCCACGGCGAGTGCGGGTCGCCCTCCGCGTCGGAGAACTTGTGGTGCTTGCGGTGGTCCGCCACCCAGCGCACCACCGGACCCTCCACGGCCATCGAACCGGCCACCGCGAGAGCGATCCGCAGCGGCCGCTTCGCCTTGAAGGAACCGTGCGTGAAATACCGGTGGAAGCCGATCGTGATGCCGTGGCAACCCAGGTAGTACATGAACACAAGGAGGCCGAGATCGAGCCAGCTCACCCCCCAGCCCCAGGCCAGCGGCACCGCGGCAAGCACAGCCAGGAACGGGACGACGATGAACAGCAGCAGCGCGATCTGCTCCAGGGAGCGCTTCTGTTCACCGCCGAGGGTCGCGGGTGGGAGCGGGGCGCCCGACGGCGCCCCCTGTGTCTCGTCGATGACGTCGGGGCTTGCGGTCATAGAGATTTCCCTGGGGGATCGAGGGTGAGGACACGTGCCGGGTGGGGACGTGCGGGCCGGGGAGTGCCGCACCGGCACACCCCGCACGGGTGAGTTCCCACGCTGCGGCCCGCCTATGCCACCGCCTACGGGACCGTAACCTACGGGCAGGTAGGCGTCGTAGCGCGCGGACGCGGCACCAGGCCGTGAAACGGCCGGATCGCATCGACACCTATCCTTGGACCGGTCGGACAGCGCGGTCCGCTCTGTATCTCCCCCGGTGCCACCGCCGGGACCCCTCCCAGACGTGCCCACCCCCCGTCTCCGACCGGCAGACGGCGGGCTTCACCGCAAGGAGCCGCACCTGTGAGCAGTGCCGACGACCAGACCGCACGCCAGGCCGCCGCGAGCACAAGGCCCTCCTCGGCCGGCACCAACAGCGAGCTGCGCGCCGACATCCGTCGCCTCGGCGACCTCCTCGGCGAGACCCTCGTACGCCAGGAAGGCCCCGAACTCCTCGACCTGGTGGAAAAGGTACGCCGTCTCACCCGCGAGGACGGCGAAGCCGCCGCCCGGCTGCTCGGCGGCACCGAACTGGAGACGGCCGCCAAGCTCGTCCGCGCCTTCTCCACCTACTTCCACCTCGCCAACGTCACCGAACAGGTGCACCGCGGCCGCGAGCTGCGCGCCAAGCGCGCCGCCGAGGGCGGACTCCTCACCCGCACCGCGGACCGCCTCAAGGACGCCGACCCCGAGCACCTGCGCAGGACCGTCGAGCACCTCAACGTACGCCCCGTCTTCACCGCGCACCCCACCGAAGCCGCCCGCCGCTCGGTCCTCAACAAGCTCCGCCGCATCGCCGAGCTCCTGGAGACCCCGGTCATCGAATCCGACCGGCGCAGGCACGACACCCGTCTGGCCGAGAACATCGACCTCGTCTGGCAGACGGACGAACTCCGCGTGGTCCGCCCCGAGCCCGCAGACGAAGCCCGCAACGCCATCTACTACCTCGACGAACTGCACGCCGGCGCCGTCGGCGACGTCCTGGAGGACCTCACCGCCGAGCTGGAGCGCGTCGGCGTCGCAGTCCCCCACGACACCCGCCCCCTCACCTTCGGCACCTGGATCGGCGGCGACCGCGACGGCAACCCCAACGTGACGCCCGACGTCACCTGGGACGTCCTGATCCTCCAGCACGAACACGGCATCAACGACGCCCTCGACCTCATCGACGAGCTGCGCGGCTTCCTGTCGAACTCCATCCGCTACACCGGCGCCACCGAGGAACTCCTGACCTCCCTCCGGAGCGACGTGGAACGGCTGCCCGAGATCAGCCCGCGCTACAAGCGCCTCAACGCCGAGGAGCCCTACCGCCTCAAGGCCACCTGCATCCGGCAGAAGCTGGAGAACACCAAGCAGCGCCTGGCCAAGGGGACCGCCCACGAACCGGGCCGCGACTACCTCGGCACCTCCGAGCTCCTGCACGACCTCACGCTCATCCAGACGTCGCTGCGCGCGCACAAGGGCGCCCTGTTCGCCGACGGCCGCATGAACCGCACCATCCGCACCCTCGCCGCCTTCGGCCTCCAGCTCGCCACCATGGACGTCCGCGAACACGCCGACGCCCACCACCACGCCCTCGGCCAGCTCTTCGACCGGCTCGGCGAGGAATCCTGGCGGTACGCGGACATGCCCCGCGAATACCGGCAGAAGCTGCTCGCCAAGGAACTGCGCTCCCGCCGCCCCCTCGCCCCCTCGCCCGCCCCGCTCGACGCCGCGGGCCACAAGACCCTCGGCGTGTTCGCGACGGTGCAGCGAGCCCTCGACGTCTTCGGGCCCGAGGTCATCGAGTCGTACATCATCTCCATGTGCCAGGGTGCCGACGACGTGTTCGCCGCCGCCGTCCTCGCCCGCGAAGCAGGCCTCCTCGACCTGCACGCCGGCTGGGCCAAGATCGGCATCGTGCCGCTCCTGGAGACCACCGACGAACTGCGCGCCGCCGACGTCATCCTCGACGAAATGCTCGCCGACCCCTCCTACCGACGCCTCGTCGCCCTGCGCGGCGACGTCCAGGAGGTCATGCTCGGCTACTCCGACTCCTCCAAGTTCGGCGGCATCACCACCTCCCAGTGGGAGATCCACCGCGCCCAGCGGCGCCTGCGCGACGTCGCCCACCGCTACGGCGTACGCCTGCGCCTCTTCCACGGCCGCGGCGGCACCGTCGGCCGCGGCGGCGGCCCCTCCCACGACGCCATCCTCGCCCAGCCCTGGGGCACCCTGGAAGGCGAGATCAAGGTCACCGAGCAGGGCGAGGTCATCTCCGACAAGTACCTGGTCCCCTCCCTGGCCCGCGAGAACCTGGAACTGACGGTCGCCGCCACCCTCCAGGCCTCCGCCCTGCACACCGCCCCCCGCCAGTCCGACGAGGCCCTCGCCCGCTGGGACGCCGCCATGGACGTCGCCTCCGACGCCGCCCACCGCGCGTACCGCAAGCTGGTCGAGGACCCCGACCTGCCGACGTACTTCCTCGCATCGACCCCCGTCGACCAGCTCGCCGACCTGCACCTGGGCTCCCGGCCCTCCCGCCGCCCCGGCTCCGGCGTCTCCCTCGACGGCCTGCGCGCCATCCCCTGGGTGTTCGGCTGGACCCAGTCACGGCAGATCGTGCCCGGCTGGTTCGGCGTGGGATCCGGCCTGAAGGCACTGCGCGAAGCCGGCCTCGACAGCGTCCTCGACGAAATGCACGAGCACTGGCACTTCTTCCGCAACTTCATCTCCAACGTCGAGATGACGCTCGCGAAGACCGACCTGCGGATCGCCCGCCACTACGTCGACACCCTGGTGCCCGACGAACTCAAGCACGTCTTCGCGGACATCGAGACCGAACACGCCCTCACCGTCGCCGAAGTGCTCCGCGTCACCGGCGGCAGGGAACTGCTCGACTCCCACCCCGTGCTCCAGCAGACCTTCGCGATCCGCGACGCCTACCTCGACCCGATCTCCTACCTCCAGGTCGCCCTCCTCAAGCGCCAGCGCGACGCGGCCGCCACCGGCGCCGAAGCCGACCCGCTGCTCGCCCGCGCACTCCTCCTCACCGTCAACGGCGTCGCGGCAGGACTGCGCAACACCGGCTGACCCCCGCCACACACCACCCCGGCCCCGCCGTCACCCTGTGACGACGGGGCCGGACCCGTACCTCGACCAGCCGTCGCCCTCAGGAGTTGTACGTGCTCTGCGCCCGCTCCAGACCATCGGTCACCAGGCACTCCACCGCGTCCGCCGCCCGGTCCACGAAATAGTCCAGCTCCTTGCGCTCCGCGCCGGAGAAGTCCTTCAGGACGAAGTCGGCGACCTGCATCCGGCCCGGCGGACGGCCGATCCCGAAACGGACCCGGTGATAGTCCGGACCCATCGCCTTCGTCATCGACTTCAGACCGTTGTGACCGTTGTCCCCGCCCCCCAGCTTCAGACGCAGCGTGCCGTGGTCGATGTCCAGCTCGTCATGGACGGCCACCACGTTCGCCGTGGGCACCTTGTAGAAGTCGCGCAGCGCCGTCACCGGGCCACCCGACAGATTCATGTACGACATGGGCTTGACGAGGACGACACGACGGCTGCCGGGACCCATCGGGCCGATCCGCCCCTCGAGGACCTGCGCCTGCGCCTTCCCGGCCCGCTTGAAACCGCCGCCGATCCGCCCGGCGAGCAGATCCGCGACCATGAAACCCACGTTGTGCCGGTTCATGGCGTACCCGGGCCCGGGATTGCCGAGGCCCACGATCAGCCAGGGGGCGCTGGGGTCCGTCGTCATCTGAGTGTCTCCTTCATGGCACCTTCATAGCGCAACCGCCGCCCAGCGCCAGGGCGCTGAACGGCGGTCGGAAGCGAACTGCGGACTGCGGGCCCGCAATCGGCGAGCTGTGCGGATCAGGCCTCGGCGGCCTCGTCGCCCTCACCCTCGGCGGGGGCCTCCTCGGCCTGCGCGGTCAGGACCTGGAGGACGACGGTGTCGTCCTCGACGGCCAGCGAGACACCGGAAGGCAGCTCGATGTCCTTGGCGAGCACGGAGTCACCGGCGTCCAGGCCCGCGACGGAGACCGTCAGGGACTCGGGGATGTGCGTGGCCTCGGCCTCGACCGGGAGCGAGCTGAGGACGTGCTCCAGGAGGTTGGCGCCCGGGGCCAGCTCGCCCTCGGCGTGCACGGGGATCTCGACGTTGACCTTCTCGCCGCTGCGCACGAGCAGCAGGTCGACGTGCTTCAGGATGCCCTGGCGGAGAGCGTCGCGCTGCACGGCCTTCGGGATGGCGAGCTGGGTCTTGCCGTCGATGTCCAGGGAGATCAGGACGTTCGACGTACGCAGGGCCATGAGCAGGTCGTGGCCGGGCAGCGCGATGTGGACCGGGTCGGTGCCGTGGCCGTACAGAACGCCGGGAACCTTGTCCTCACGGCGGATGCGGCGGGCGGCGCCCTTGCCGAACTCGGTACGGGTCTCGGCGACGAGCTTGACCTCAGACATGGTGCACTCCTCGTAAAAAGGTGAACTGATGAAGTCACCCGGCCACGACTGGCCTGCTACGAAGAGCGCGTCGATAACGGACCGCCACACACCGCGCCCCTGCGGACACGAATGCGGCCTCCCTCGCCGAGCAACTTCGACAGTCTACTCGGCGACGGAGGCCGCACCAAAACGATCTTCACTACCGCGGCAGGAGCTCACACCCCCTGCCGACACCGCTGCCTACGCGGGGCCGCCCTGCTCCTCGAAGAGGCTGGTCACCGAGCCGTCCTCGAAGATCTCCCGGACGGCGTTGGCGATCGTCGGCGCAATCGAAAGCACCGTGATCTTGTCGAGCTCCAGCTCGTTCGGCGTCGGCAGCGTGTTCGTGAACACGAACTCGCTGACCTTCGAGTTCTTCAACCGGTCCGCCGCGGGACCCGAGAGCACCCCGTGCGTCGCCGTCACGATGACGTCCTCCGCGCCGTGCGCGAACAGCGCGTCCGCCGCGGCGCAGATCGTGCCACCGGTGTCGATCATGTCGTCCACCAGGACGCAGACGCGACCCTCGACGTTGCCCACGACCTCATGCACCGTGACCTGATTGGCCACGTCCTTGTCACGCCGCTTGTGCACGATCGCCAGCGGAGCGCCCAGGCGGTCGCACCAGCGGTCGGCGACCCGCACCCGGCCCGCGTCCGGCGAGACGACTGTCAGCTTGTCCCGGTCGACCTTGGTGCCCACGTAGTCCGCGAGGATCGGCAGCGCGAAGAGGTGGTCCACGGGACCGTCGAAGAAACCGACGATCTGGTCCGTGTGCAGATCCACCGTCACGATGCGGTCCGCACCCGCGGTCTGCATCAGGTCGGCCACCAGACGGGCCGAGATCGGCTCCCGGCCACGGTGCTTCTTGTCCTGGCGGGCATAGCCGTAGAACGGCACGATCACCGTGATGCTCCGCGCGGAGGCCCGCTTCAACGCGTCGATCATGATCAACTGTTCCATGATCCACTTATTGATCGGAGCCGTGTGGCTCTGGATCAGGAAACAGTCGGCCCCACGCGCCGACTCCTGATAACGCACATAGATCTCGCCGTTCGCGAAGTCGAAGGCCTTCGTCGGTACGACACCGATGCCCAGCTGATGCGCGACCTCCTCGGCAAGCTCGGGGTGGGCGCGGCCGGAGAAGAACATCATCTTCTTCTCGCCGGTCGTCTTGATCCCGCTCACAGCACAGTCTCCTCAGACGTGTTCCCTGGCCGCGAGGACTCTCGCGCCAACCAGCCGAAATTTCGTGCACCTATCAGGTTTCGTGCGCCTATCACGGTACGCGGTGTCTGGCGCACCTGTTTCCGGTCAGCTTTCGCCGACCGGCTTCCCGGCGCCCTCCGCCGCCCCGGACGCCGCCGCCTCGGCAGCCCTCGCCGCGGCACTCCCCGGACGCTTACGGGCCACCCAGCCCTCGATATTCCGCTGCTGGCCACGGGCGACGGCCAGCGAACCCGCCGGCACATCCTTGGTGATCACAGAGCCGGCAGCGGTGTAGGCGCCGTCGCCGATCGTGACAGGAGCCACAAACATGTTGTCCGAACCCGTCTTGCAGTGCGACCCCACCGTCGTGTGGTGCTTGGCCTCACCGTCGTAGTTCACGAACACGCTCGCGGCACCGATGTTGCTCTGCTCGCCGATGGTCGCGTCGCCCACATAACTCAGGTGCGGCACCTTCGTGCCCGCGCCGATCGACGCGTTCTTCATCTCCACATACGTACCCGCCTTCGCCGCCACCCCCAGCCGCGTGCCCGGCCGCAGATACGCGTACGGGCCCACACTCGCCCGCTCGCCCACCTCGGCACCGTTCGCCACCGTGTTGTCGACCCGCGCCCCCGCACCCACCCGGGTGTCGAGCAGCCGCGTGTTCGGCCCGACCTCGCAGCCCTCGCCCAGATGCGTGGCGCCCTGGAGCTGCGTCCCCGGATGCACCACGGCGTCCCGCTCCACCGTCACCGTCGCGTCGATCCACGTGGAGGCCGGATCGACCACGGTGACCCCCGCCAGCATCGCCTCCGTGAGCAACCGGTCGTTCAGGACCCGGCGGGCCTGCGCCAGTTGCACCCGGTTGTTGATCCCGGCGATCTCCCGGTGGTCACCGGCCACACACGCCCCGACCCGGTGCCCGGCCTCCCGCAGGATGCCGAGGACGTCCGTCAGATACTCCTCGCCCTGACTGTTGTCCGTACGCACCTTGCCGAGCGCGTCCGCCAGCAGCCGCCCGTCGAAGGCGAACACACCCGAGTTGATCTCCCGGACCGCACGCTGCGCGGCCGTCGCGTCCTTGTGCTCCACGATCGCCGTCACCGCCCCGGACGCGCCGTCCCTGATGATGCGGCCGTAACCCGTCGCGTCGGGCACCTCGGCGGTCAGGACCGTCACGGCGTTGCCGTCGGCCGCGTGCGTCGCGGCCAGCCCGGCCAGCGTCGCGCCGGTGAGCAGCGGGGTGTCGCCGCAGACCACGACGACCGTGCCGTCGATGCTCTCGGGGGTCCCGCCCAGCTCCTCCAGGCCCATGCGCACGGCGTGGCCCGTGCCGTTCTGCTCGGCCTGATAGGCGGTCAGGACCTCGGGGTCGATCGCGGCGAGGTGCGCCCTGACGCGCTCGCTCTCGTGTCCGACGACGGCGACGAGCCGCTCCGGCGAGAGCTCACGGGAAGCGGCGAGCACATGCCCGACGAGGGAACGGCCGCAGATCTCGTGCAGGACCTTCGGAGTGGCCGACTTCATACGGGTGCCCTCACCCGCTGCAAGGACGACGACGGCTGCCGGGCGATTGGCGCTCACAGGGGTGCCCTTCGGCTTCGGATGCTCGGGGGGGTGGACATCCGCAGGATACCGGGGCGTAGTGGGGCGGAAATGAGGGCGGGTCCCGACCGTGCGGTCAGGACCCGAACCTAGGCCTTGTGAGACGTGGCTCCCGGGGGAGGACTCGAACCCCCATGATCAGATCCAAAATCTGACGTCTTGCCCTTAGACGACCCGGGATTTCCGCTATGTCCGATTTTTTAGATCGGCCGCGTGGCAGCCCCTACTATGCCGTACCAGGCGCCTTCGACGCGACGGTACAGGTCGGCGCTTTGCAGTGTATAGATCACCAGGCAGCCCCGATATGCCTCGCCCGTGTTCTTCCTGCTGGTCTTCGGGTTGTGCCGCTTGAGAGTCGCCTTCTGGAAGGCGGAAACCGGCACGCCCGTCAACTCGGCCCAGAATGCCTCGGCTTCGGCCACGTCCGCCGACTCGTGGATGCTCACGCGGAGGCGCAGACGCTCGCGTGCCACGCCGAGTAGGTCGAGCCAGCGCAGGTAGAGCGCGATGACGTTGGGGTCGCTGTTGATGAACGCAAGCCGCTCGCGGCGGCTGTACGACTTGTCCTTCGCCCCCTCCGCCCAGTAGAGCACCACTCCTGCCAGGAACACCTCCCGGTCGGACAGGGCGCCGATCTCCGCCGCCGCAGCCGTCTTGACGCGCTGCCGCTCCTCGTCCCGCATCGTGAGTTCGTGCTCCCAGCGCATGCGGGCCGCCAGCTTGGCCTGCTCGGCGGGGGGTCGCCGCTCCGGCTTCGGCAGGTCTCGTACCCACAGGGAGATCGAGCCCTTCGAGCAGCCGAGCTCCATCTGGATCTGGTCGTAAGTGAGCCCTTGGAGTCGCAGTTCCCTAGCCTTCGCCCGCAGGTCGTCCTTCGCGTTGGGGCGCTTCGTCCACTCCGGGGGTGGCTCACCTTCCAGCAGGCGGTTGAGGATGTCGTTGTTGTCGACGTGGAGGCGGTCCCTGATCTGGCGGCGGCTCAGCCCCGCGCGCCGCAACGCCACCGCCTGCTCGCGCAGGGTCTCGTAATCGGCGTACCGGCCGATGATCTCGGTCATACGATCACCTTCGTCCGGAATGCGGACGTCCGGCTCGAATATGCGGGCGATTCACCTGTTCGAGGATTACTGGGCGGTTTCGCTGCCGCCGAGGCTCCGCGGCCCTGCCGTTCCCACGATCACGGAGCCCGAAACTCACCGGAAAAGGGAGCGCCGGCGCCCGTACGCTGGAAGGCATGACCACGACGGGGGACAGTGACACGGCGGCCAGGACCGGGCCGTGGTGGTGGGAGCGGCGGCGCAGTGCCGTCCTGGATGCGGGCCTCGGCCTGGCGTCCGCGGCGGAGTGCGGTGCCGAGGGGGTGCAGTTCGCCTCGGACGCCGGTATCCCGGCCGCGGTGGGCGTGGTCTTCGGGGTGCTCGCGGGGTCCACGCTGGTGCTGCGGCGCCGCTGGCCGATCGCGGTCGTGCTGTTCTCCGTCGCGATCACCCCGGCCCGGATGGGCATCCTGATGGCCATCGTGGGCCTCTACACCCTCGCCGCCTCGGAGCTGCCGCGCCGCATCATCGGCGCCCTCGCCGGCATGTCCCTGGCGGGCACGCTGATCGTGACGCTGGTCCGCGCCAACCAGGACATGGCCGACGGCGACGTGACCATAGGTGAGGGGTTCATACCGTTCATCGCGATCACCACCTCGCTCGGCGTGACGGCTCCGCCGGTCCTGCTGGGTCTGTACGTGGGGCAGCGGCGCCGTCTGATGGAGTCGTTGCGGGAGCGCGCGGACTCCCTGGAGCGTGAGTTGCAGTTGCTCGCCGAGCGTGCCGAGGAGCGTGCGGAGTGGGCGCGCGGTGAGGAGCGCACCCGTATCGCACGGGACATGCACGACGTGGTGGCGCACCGGGTGAGTCTGATGGTGGTGCATGCGGCGGCGTTGCAGGCGGTGGCCCGCAAGGATCCGGAGAAGGCGGTGAAGAACGCGGCTCTGGTCGGGGACATGGGGCGGCAGGCGTTGACGGAGCTGCGGCAGATGCTGGGTGTGCTGCGGGCCGACGAGGCGCCGCCGAAGCCTGCTCCGGTGCCTGTTCCGGTGCCGCTCGCCGCTGTGGGGGAGGCCGCCGCGCAGGCGGCTTCGCGTGCCAGGTCCGTCGACGAGCCGGAGTCCGTGGAGGGGCCGTGTCTGGCGGAGGTCGACGAGCTGGTGGAGCAGTCGCGGGCCGCGGGTATGGCGGTGGACCTGTCGGTGGAGGGTGAGGCGCGGGCGTGTGCGTCCGATGTGGAGGAGACGGCGTACCGGGTCGTGCAGGAGGCGCTCACGAACGTGCACAAGCACGCGGCGGGTGCGAAGACGTTCGTGCGCCTCGCGTACCGCTCGGCGGAGATCGCCATGCAGGTGGAGAACGGTCCGCCCCCGGAGGCGGGTCCCGCCGACGCGCGGCTGCCGAGCGGGGGGAACGGCCTGGTCGGTATGAAGGAGCGGGTGACGGCGTTGGGCGGGGTGTTCGTGTCGGGGCCGACGGAGGCGGGCGGCTTCAGGGTGTCGGCGGTGCTTCCGGCGGCCGTCGGGAAGTGATCTTCCTCACGGGGGCCGCCTCGGTCCGTCGGGCGTAGCGGTTCGGTCCCGGTGGCCGGACCCCGGTGGTCACGCCGTGATGGTCACCCCGTGGTGGGTGGCCCGTAGGGGTCGGCCCGCAGTGGTCGGTCCGCAGTGGTCGGTCCGTAGTGGTCGGTCCGCGGGGTCGTGGGTCAGCCCGTGGTGGTCAGCCGTACCGGCTGGGTTCCGGCGACGAGGGTGGTGAGGGCCTGGTCCATGTGCTGGCCGAGGTACCAGTCGCCGCTGTGGTCGAGGCTGTACACGCGGCCCTCCACGTCGACGGCGAGCAGTGCCTGGGTCTCGGTCTCCTCGCCGATGGGGCAGACCTCGGTGCCGAGGGCGCGGCCCAGGTCGCCGAGGGTGCGGGCCAGGTGGAGCCCGTACATCGGGTCGAGGTGCAGGGTGGCGGGTGCGATCTGGCGGCCGGGTCCCTGGGGGGTGATGTGGAGTCCGCCGAACTCCGCCCAGGCCTCGACGGCGGCGGGGAACACGGAGTGCTCGTGGCCCGCGGGCGAGGTGTGCCTGCGCAGGACGTCGGCCCAGATCTCGGCCTGCTTGATGTCCCAGCGGCCGGGGCGCCAGCCGGCGGTGCGCAGGGCGGCGTCGACGGGGACGGGGAAGCGGGTGGAGTTCTCGGTGTGCATGGCTCGGCCCTCGTGGTGCGGGTGCGGGTGCGGGTGCGGGTGCGGATGGCGGCGGCCGGCGTGGTGGGCGCCGGGGGTCGTCAGGCGGCGGGCGGCCCGCGTCACGCGTCGGGGGCGGGGGGTTCGACGACGCGGACCCCGAAGTGCGCGGTGAGGGCGGTGCAGGAGCGGCACGGCCGGGCGAAGGCGCCGTGCAGGGGGTCGCCGTCCTCGCGGATGCGGCGGGTGGTGAGTTTGGCGTGCTTGAGGGCCTTGCGGGCCTCGCCTTTGGTCATGGGTTTGCGCGCGGCGCGTTTGGAGCGCGTGGCGTCGGCGGCGGCGATGTGCCGGGAGATGAGGACGGCTTCCGCGCAGCGGCCCGTGAAGCGTTCGCGCTGGCCGCTGGTGAGGGTGTCGAGGAAGTCCTGTACGAGCGGGTGCAGCTCGGGGAGGTCCTCGCCGCGGCGCGGGGTGCCCGTGAGGGTGGTGCCGCGTACGGAGAGCGCGGCGGCGACGGTGGGCAGGATGCCGTCGCGGCGGTGGCGCAGGACGGGGGCGCCGACGGGTTCGCTGCTCCAGCCGACGCGTGGGTCGCCGGCCTCGGCGGTGGCGGTCCTGCCGGTGCCCGTGCCGGGTGCCGGGTGTGCGGCCGCCCGGCCGGTGGCGAGTGTGCCGGTGCTCCTCGGCATGCTGGTTCGTGCCGTGTGCATGTGGTGTTTCCCTCCCCGTCCCTGCGGTGTCAGCCGCCGGTGCCGCGCCCCCGCGTTGCGGGAACAGATTGCCAAATGGGGCGCGTGGTGCGGAAGCTGGGGCTGTCCGACACGCCTCTTACGGGTGCCGGTTTCGGCTCTGGGTGACGGCCCCGTGGCGGGTGGTCACGGAACCGGCGGCCCGGTGACCGGTGTCGTGCTTACGCATAGGCTGTCGCTGTCCGTGAACCTCACAGTGCCGCAGGGGGCAACCGCCATGACGACAGGTCGGCTCGGGGAGCAGGCCGCGCCGCCGAACGCGGCCTACGCAGGTCAGGTGGTGCACTTCCCTGACCCGGTCCGTGCCGCCCGGCATCCCGGAGGTGTGCGCGTCGACGGTGTGGGTCATCCGGACTTCTCGCCGTACGCGCGCGCGGCGGCCGAGATCGCGGAGCCGCCCGAGGGCTTCGGTGTGGACGAGTTGCGGCTCACGGACTACGTCTCGGCGAACGCGGCGCTCGCGGCGTCGGGGCACGAGCTGTGGGACACGATCCCGCCGGTCGCGACCCCGCACGGCTGGACCTGGCACCACGTGCCGAACAGCCGTCGTCTGGAGCTCGTTCCCGTCGAGGTCAAGGCGTTGCTGCGGCATCACGGCGGTATCGCGACCGCGTCCGTCGACCATGACAAGCGCGGTACCCGTCCGTTGCAGGAGACCAGGCCCGCGCATCTGGCGCTGCCGAAGGCGGCGGTGGCGGTCACGGAGAGCCAGGTCGTGGGCGTGGAGGAGGATCTGGGTTACCGGCTTCCGGGTGCCTACCGCTCCTTCCTGAAGGCGGCGGGCGGCTGCGCCCCGGTCGGCACGGCGCTCGACGCGGAGCTCGGTCTCCTGGTGGACCAGCCGTTCTTCACGGTCCGTGACGAGGCGGCCGTCAACGATCTGGTGTACGTCAACAAGTGCCTGCGCGACCATCTCACCAAGGACTATCTGGGTGTGGGCTTCGTCCAGGGCGGTCTGCTCGCTGTGAAGGTCAAGGGGGACCGGATCGGTTCGGTGTGGTTCTGCGCGTACGACGACGCGCGGGACGTGGACCCCTCCATGGCGCCCGCCGAGCGCGTCCGGCGGCTGCTGCTGCCGTGCGGCGACGACTTCGACGCGTTCCTCTGCCGGCTCGCGGGCAGTCCGCCGGAGCTGGAGACCGTGGCGAACCTGATGGTGGACGGCGGCTTCGCGCACGCCGTCCCGGTGGGAGTGTGAGCTGGCCGTGGTGACTTTCGCGCAGGCGCAGGAGCGCGCCGAGGAGTGGATCAACGGCGAGGTGCCGGGGCCCGGACACCGCGAGGTGCGGGTGCGGGAGTTCGAGCTGGGCTTCGTGGTGTGGGCGGAGGACCGTGCGGGTGGTCCCCGTTCGGACGGTGGTCACCAGCGGCTCGTCATCGCCCGGGACAGCGGCGAGGTGACGCTGTGGCCCGCGCTGCCGGTGGGTGAGGTGATCCGTCGGTACGAGGAGGAGTACGGGGTGCCGGACGCGGCGCCCGCAGCGGCTTCCGCCGCGCCGCAGCGGATGGATCTGAACCAGACGTCGTTCCTGCTGACTCCGCCGGAGTGGTTGCAGGAGGCGGCGGACAAGTTGGGCATCCCGGACCGCCGGAACGCCGACGCACCGCCCGCCGCGCCTGCGGCTCCTGGCGCGCCCGCGGCTCCTGCTGCGCCCGCGGCTCCGTCTGGATCTGCGGTTCCTGCTGCGTCAGCCGCTTCTTCTGCGCCTGCGGCTCCTTCCGCGTCCGGCACGCCCGCCGTGCCTTCTGCGCCCACGGCTTCTTCTGCGCCTACGGCTTCTTCTGCGTCTGCGTCTGCGTCTGCGGCTGGGGCTGGGGCTTCTTACGCCTCTTCGGCTCCGTCCGCGCCTGCGGCTCCTTCCGCGCCCGCTGTTCCTCCTGGGCCCGCTGCTTCCTCCGTCCCCTCTGGTCCGTCGGCCTCTTCGCCTTCGACGGGTGGGTCCGGCGGTCCCGACCGGGCGGCCGCGTCCGACCCGTACGGAGCCGCTGCCGCGTCAGCACCGTACGGAGCCGCTTCCGCGTCCGAGCCGGCCCCGGCCGCTCCCGCCGCTCCCGGCGGCGGCACGCCCTGGCCCGCCGCCGGTGCTCCCGGTGGTGCGCGTGCGGCGGCGGGCGACGACGGTGGCCCGGCCGCGCCGGGCGTGCCCGCTTCGGCGACGCCGTGGGCCGGTACGGACACGAACACGGGCATCGACGACGAGGACGTGGCGGTGCCGCTGCCCGCGACGGTGTTCTCCCCTCCGCTGCGCCTCGACGGCGGGGGCGCCGCAGGGGACCACGACGGCGAGCGGCCGCCGGGGGTGTCGCCGGAGGCCAAGACCGCGCTGATGTCGGGCGGCAGCCAGCTTCCGCGGACGGCGATCGCCCCGGCGCTGGACGAGCCGCAGGGAGGCGCGCAGGGTGCGGGGCCGCAGAGCACGGGGTCGCAGGGTGCGGGCGCGCAGCTGCCGCCACCGGTCCCGGGAGCCGTGGTGAGCGGCCCCGGCGCCCCGCCGCCGCCCGCCGGTCAGGTGCCGGGTGGCCCCGCGGTGCCGCCGTCCGCGGTGCCGCCGCATGCCGGTCGGGCGCCGGGCGGTCCCGGCGTGCCGCCGCCCGCCGCACCGGCGCCGGGCGGCCCCGCCGTGTCGCCTCCGCCCGCCGGTCCGCCGGTCGGTGGTCCGAACACTCCGCCGCCGCCCGCCGGTCCGCCACCGGCCGGTTCCACGCCGCCGCCGGCGCCGACGTACGGCTATCCGCAGGGCGCGGACGCTTCCGGCGCGGGTGCGCCCGGTACGCATGGCGCTCCGGGTGCGCCGGGTGTCTCCGGGGCGCCGTGGCCCCCGGGTGAGCAGGGTGTCCCGGGCGGGTCCGCGGGCGGGTACGTACCCACGCAGCGCATGTCGCCCCCCGGCTCCGAGGGACAGCAGCCCGGTGCGCCCGCGGCTCCCGGCGTACCGGGTGCGCCGCAGCCTCCGGCGGCCCCGGCAGCTCCGGGTACCCCTCCGGGCGGGGTGCACCACGCGGCGACGATGCTGGCGGACCCGAGCCTGGGCGGCGGAGTGCAGCCGCCGGGTGGGCCCGCTGCCCCACAGCCTCCCGGCCCGCCCGGTGCCCCCGGCGCCCCGGGTACGCCGCCGGGCGGGGTGCACCACGCGGCGACGATGTTCGCCGACCCCAGCCTGGGCGGTGGCCTGAAGCCGCCGGGTGCTCCGGGTGCGCCCGGCGCGCCGCAGCCTCCCGGCCCGCCCGGCGCGCCGGGCACCGCGCAGCCTCCCGCGGCTCCGGGTGCTCCCGGTGCCCCGGGGGCGGGCGGCAACGTCCACCACGCCGCCACCATGCTCGCAGGACCGGCCGTCGGCGGCCCGGGAGCGCCCGTGCCGCCCGGGGCACCCATGCCGCCGGGAGCCCCCGGTGCGCCCGGCGTCCCCGTCGGCCAGGGAGCCCCCGGCATGCCTCCGCCCGTCCCGGGCATGGGGCCGGGCCCGCTCCCCGGCCAGGCGTACGGCTATCCGCAGCCGCCGGCCGGGCAGCCCACCGTGGGCCCCGGCTACCAGGCGGTGCTGCGCTACCGCGCGCCCGACGGCTCCGAGCAGCAGGTCATCCGGCGCTCGGCGCCCGGTACGCCGCACCCGGAATGGCAGATCTTCCACGAGCTGCGCGGCCTGAACATCCCGCAGGACCAGGTCCTGGAGCTGCACACCGAGCTGGAGTCCTGCGAGCTGCCCGGCGCGTACTGCGCGCGCATGATCCGGGAGACCTGGCCGCAGGCGCGCATCACCTCGATCGCGCCGTACGGCAAGGACCACGCGTCGCGCAGGCAGGGCATGCACCAGCTGCTCGCGCACCAGGGCGAGCTGCACCAGGTGGCCGACGGCCCGGCACGTCCCGCGCCGGTGCGGGCGCCGCTGCCGCAGGTGCCGCCCGCGCCCGCGGTGCCGCCGGAGGGCGTGGCGCAGGAGCTCGCGGGGGCTTTCGGCCCCGGGGTGTTCCGGTTCGACCAGCGGGCGGTGTCCCGGCAGGGGGTGCCGGACGTGGTGGCGCACACGCTCGTCGTGGCGGGTCTGCCCGTCGACTTCGGCCCGTTCTTCTGGGCGCAGGCCCAGCCGGGGCGGCCGGTGCCGACGCTGGCGGAGATGGCGCAGGAGCGGGGTGTGCAGCCCGCGTCCGACGCCGGTTCGTACCTGGTCATGGGCAGCGACTTCGGGCGTGCGATCTGCGTCCAGTACGGCACGGCGAACATCGTCGCCGTACCCGTCGAGGCCGGCCCCGGCGGTGCGCCGGTGCCGCCGCAGTTCGTGAACACCGGGCTGCCGGAGTTCGCGCGCTGCCTGGGCCTGCTCGGCCGGATGTGGCGGCTGCGCTACGGGCTCAACCAGGAGCAGGCGGGCCGCTGGACGGTCGACTTCCAGACGCAGCTCGCCGCGCTCGACCCGGCGGCACTGGCGTCGCCGGAGAGCTGGTGGTCCGTGCTGCTCGAGCAGATGTGGGACGGCCTGCTGTAGCCGGGCGGCGGCGCGTACCGGGTCGGCGGCGCGCCGCCGGGCGGTGCGGTGTCCTCGTACGGGGTACGGGGTACGGGGAACAGGTGAACGAGACCGTGCGTGGCCGTGTGATGCCGAGGGCGAGGCGTCCGACCCGGGGGACCGGGCGGGCGCCTCGCTCGTTCGCGCGCGCGTCCGCCGGTTGCCCGCGGAGTTGCCCGCGGGGTGCCCTTCTGGGATCGCTCAGGTCTTCGTCGTACTGCGGAACGACAACCCGATTCCGACTTCTGCCGCCAATTGACGCATCCTTGACCGGACGGGATGGGTGGAGTGTCGCGTTATGACCAGTTCCGCTTGATCCATCAAGATGTGCGCCAATCGCGTTGTACCGGTCGGCGTGACGGCGAGAGTCTGTGTGGCGAAAGAGGGGATCAAGGATGAGCGGCAGCGGTGTGTCGGTATCACCTCATGGCTTCGTCGCCGTGCGCGGGCGTGGCTACCGTCCCGAACAGGTGGAGGCGTACGCCGACGCGTTGTCCCGGGACCGCGACGCGGCCTGGGAGCGGGCGGCACGGCTCACGGTGCTCGCCAAGGACATGGGCGCGGAGGCCGCGCGGCTGCGCGAGGTGGTCGCGCGGCTCGCTCCGCAGACGTACGAGGAGTTGGGGCGGCGCGCCCAGCAGCTCCTCGCGCTGTCCGAGGAGGAGGTCGCCGCGGTGCGGGACGCGGCCGCCGCGTCGGCGCGCGAGTCCGAGGAGGCGGTGGCCGCGGAGGCCGCGGCCCTGCACGGGGCCGCGCGGGGCTACGCCGACTCGGTGCGCGACGAGGCGGAGGGGTGGGCGCGGCAGCGGCTCGGTGCGGCCGGGGCCGCCGCCGAGGAGTTCCGGGCGACCGCCCGGGCGGACGCCGACGAGTGGCGTGGGGCGGGGCTCGCCGCGCTGCGGGAGATGCGGGAGCGCGCCGGTGCGCTCCTCGCCGACCAGGAGAAGGAGCACGCCGAGCGCCGGGAGGCCGCCGAGCGGGAGATCGCCGAGCGGGAGGCCGCGGCGGAGGCCCACGAGGTGTCCCTCCTGGAGGCCGCCGGGGCGCGGCTCGCCGAGGCCGAGCGCGACCTCGCCCAGGCCGCGGAGTCCGCGCGGCACCGGCAGGAGGACGCCGAGGCGCGGGCCGCGGATCTGCTCACGCGGGCGCGGATGCGGGAGGAGCGCATCGGGCGGGAGACGGATCGGGTGCTGCGGGAGCACGGGGAGCGGTGGGACGAGGTGCGGGCGCACATGGAGCATGTGCGGAGCAGTTTGTCCGCTCTTACCGGGCGGGGCGCCTCGGGCGGGGGCTCCGGCGGGGTGCCGGGGCCCTCGCCCGAGGGGGGTGCCTGAGCCCCTTGCCGGGGGTGCCTGGGCCCCTTGCCAGGGGTTGGTGCTGGCCGATGGGGCTGCTGTCCCGGGGTGACTGTCTCTGCCCGGCTGCGGGGCGTCGTCCTTGGTTTCGCCGCTTCGCGGCGAGATGCTCCCACCCGCCCACCCGTTGCTGGCGGCTGCGCGGAGTGGGCGTCCCGGGGGGTCTGTCTTCGCCCGGCTGCGGGGCGTCGTTCTCGGTTTCGCCGCTTCGCGGTGGGATGCTCCCGCCCGCCCGTCCGTTGCTGGCGGCTGCGCGGGGTCGGCGTCCCGGGGTGACTGTTGTTGCTCGGCTGCGGGCCGTCGTCCTTGGTTCCGCTGCTTCGCGGCGGGATGCTCTCACCCGCCCGTCCGTTGCTGGCGGCTGCGCGGGGTGGGGGTCCCGGGGTGTCTGTCTCCGCGCGGCTGCGGGGCGTCGTCCTTGGTTTTGCCGCTTCGCGGTGGGATGCTCCCGCCCGCCCGTGCACTGGTGACCGGGCGCGGACGGTCCCGTCGCCGCGCGCCACCGCCGCGGTGGACGGCTCCACCGCCTCGTACCGTCGTACCGGTAATCCCCCCGCTCGTCAGTCGGTACGGGGCTCCTCGGGGGGCGTACGCGACAACTGCACCTGCGGGGCGGGGGGTTCGGGTGCGGGGTCGGGGGCCTCCTGGATGACGGGGAAGCGTCGGGGGGCCAGGAGCAGCAGCACGAGGAGGCACACGACCGCCGCGCCCGCCGCCCCCAGGTACACCGCGTCGACGGCCGCGTCCACCGCGCGCCGCAGCCGGTCCGTGTCCGCCACCGAGTCCGGGTCGTCGAGTGCCTCGGCCACCGTGTCGAGTGAGCCCGACCCGCCGAGGCGCGCGCTGAGCACCCCGTTGGCGACCGCCCCGAACAGCGCGGCGCCGACGGTCTGCCCGATCTGGCGGCAGAACAGTACGGAGGCGGTGGTCGTGCCGCGCTCCGCCCACCCCACGGTCGACTGCACGCCGACGATCAGGGGGAGTTGGAAGAGCCCGAGCGCGGCGCCGAGCAGCAGCATGAGCAGCGCGGGCTGCCAGGCGGAGCCGGGGTAGGGCAGGAAAGGGAAGGTGAAGAGGACGCACGCGGCGGCGCCGATGCCGAGCATCGCGGTGCGGCGGAAGCCGATGCGCCGGTAGACGTGCTGGCTGAGGGCCGCCGATACGGGCCAGCTCAGCGTCATCACGGAGAGCACGAACCCGGCGGCCACCGGCGCCAGTCCCAGTACCGACTGGGCGTACGTGGGCAGGAAGACCGTCGGCGCCACCATCACCAGGCCCAGTGCGCCGAGGGCCAGGTTCACGGCGGCGATGGTGCGCCGCCGCCACACCCAGCCCGGTATGACCGGGTCGGCGGCGCGCCGCTCGACGACCACGACCACGGCGACGCACGCCAGTCCCGCCGCGAACAGGGCGAGGGACGGCGCCGACAGCCAGCCCCAGGCGACACCGCCCTGCACGAGCGCGGTGAGAAGCACACCGCCCGCGGCGAAGACGGCGAGCGCGCCGGGCCAGTCGACGCGCCTCCACGCCCCTGCCCGGGTCTGGGGCGGCGGCGTCTCGCGCGCGGGTTCGTGGAGGTGGCGGACGATCAGCCACAGGGCGAGCGCGCCCACCGGCAGATTGATCAGGAAGATCCAGCGCCAGTCGGTGTACGCGGTGATCAGTCCGCCCACCGCGGGTCCCGCGACCGCCGAAGTCGCCCACACGGTCGACAGTTTGGCCTGTATCTTCGGCCGTTCCTCCAGCGGGTACAGGTCGGCGGCGAGGGTCTGGACGGTGCCTTGCAGGGCGCCGCCGCCCAGGCCCTGTACGACGCGGAAGGCGATCAGGGCGGCCATGTTCCAGGCGACGGCGCACAGGGCCGAGCCGAGCAGGAACAGGACGCAGCCGACGACCAGGACCGGTTTGCGGCCGAAGGTGTCGGAGAGCTTGCCGTACACCGGCAGGGTGACCGTCGCGGCGAGCAGATAGCCGGAGAACAGCCAGGAGAAGACGGAGAAGCCGCCGAGCGCGCCGACGATCTGCGGGACCGCCGTGGAGACGATGGTGGCGTCCAGGGCCGCGAGCGCCATGACGAGCATGAGCGCGGCGACGACGGCGCCGCGCCTGTCGGTGGCCTGTGCCATCCCCAAATTCCTTTCCCCCTGCACCTATTGCCTCGGGTCACTTTCTCACCGGGAGGGCTTCAGGGGGAGGGTGGAGGGCTTCTCGGCTGGTGGGGCGGGAGGTCGCGCGCCGGGAGGGTGGGGCGACCCTGAGAAACGCTCCGCCGGCGGGTGGAGAACCCCTAGGGGGTCCTCCGTACTACGGACAGGGCCACGGTGGTACCGACGGAGGACGAGACCCGCTGACCTGGTCCTTAGATTGGCTTTATGCCCGCAGGGCGGGGGCAGGGGCGCGGGGCAAGGAGACGAACCGCAGTGCCGGGGGTGGGGTTTTCCCCAGCAGAAGACTGCGCTGCGCACCAGGGCGCCGGGGGGCCTCGGCGACCAGAATCTTTCCTGTGAGTGAGCGGCGACGCGAACGGCATCGCAGCGGGCTCATCACATCACCGACATAGGAGACTTACCGTGACAACGGCTGTGACCACTCCCAGGCACGGGGGTACTGGAGGGCGTACGGCCGTGGCGGCTCGGGCACGCCAGGTCGTCAAGGCCTACGGCACCGGCGAGACCCGCGTCGTCGCCCTCGACCACGTCGACGTGGACATAGCCCGCGGCCGGTTCACCGCGATCATGGGCCCGTCCGGGTCGGGCAAGTCCACGCTCATGCACTGCCTCGCGGGCCTCGACAACGTCTCCTCCGGGCAGATCTATCTGGACGAGACCGAGATCACCGGCCTGAAGGACAAGAAGCTCACGCGGCTGCGCCGGGACCGGATCGGCTTCATCTTCCAGGCGTTCAACCTGCTGCCGACGCTGAACGCCATCGAGAACATCACGCTCCCGATGGACATAGCGGGCCGCAAGCCCGACCGCGCCTGGCTCGACCAGGTCGTGGACACCGTCGGTCTCGCCAGTCGCCTCAAGCACCGGCCGACCGAGCTGTCCGGCGGCCAGCAGCAGCGCGTCGCCGTGGCCCGCGCCCTCGCGTCCCGGCCGGAGATCATCTTCGGTGACGAGCCGACCGGAAACCTGGACTCCCGCGCCGGCGCCGAGGTCCTCGGCTTCCTGCGCCGCTCGGTGACCGAGCTGGGCCAGACCATCGTGATGGTCACCCACGACCCGGTGGCCGCCTCGTACGCGGACCGCGTGCTGTATCTCGCGGACGGCCGCATCGTCGACGAGATGTACGACCCCACCGCGGAGCAGGTCCTTGACCGCATGCTGCACTTCTCCGAGAACCACCCCCAGACCCCCGACTTCGACGCCCGGGGGCGCACGTCATGACCGTCCTCAAGACCTCGATGCGCAACTTCTTCGCGCACAAGGGACGCATGGCGCTCTCCGCGGTCGCCGTGGTCCTCTCGGTGGCCTTCGTGTGCGGCACGCTCGTCTTCTCCGACACGATGTCCGCCACCTTCGACAAGCTCTTCGCCGCGACGTCCGCCGACGTCACGGTCAAGCCGAAGAACGCCCCCGAGGCCGGCGACGAAGGCCCGAAGAACGGCAAGCCCGAATCGCTGCCCGCCTCCGCGATCGATCGGGTCCAGAAGGCCGCCGGGGTGAAGTCCGTCGAGGGCGGCGTCTCCAGCGACAGCGTCACGGTCGCCGACTCCAAGAACAAGAACATGGGCCCGACCAGCGGCGGCCCCACCCTCGCGGGCAACTGGACCAAGAACGAACTGCGGTCCATGGAGATCACCTCCGGGCACGCCCCGCGCGGCCCCACCGAGGTCATGGTCGACGCCGACACCGCCGACAAGCACGACCTGGAGCTCGGCGAGGAACTGCGCACCATCACGGCCAACGGCGACTTCAAGGCGAAGATCTCCGGCATCGCCACCTTCAAGGTCACCAACCCCGGCGCGGCCGTCTTCTACTACGACACCAAGACCGCCCAGCGTGAACTCATCGGCGCTAGCGGCCGGTTCACCCACCTGAGCGTCACCGCCGCGGACGGCGTCAGCGACGCGCAGCTGAAGCGGAACGTCACCGGGACACTGGCGGGCGACGCCGCCGCGTACAAGGTCAAGACGCAGAAGGAGAGCGCGGACGACGACCGCAAGTCCGTCGGCAGCTTCCTGGACGTCATGAAGTACGCGATGCTCGGCTTCGCCGGAATCGCCCTCCTGGTCGGCATCTTCCTGATCATCAACACCTTCTCCATGCTGGTGGCGCAGCGCACCCGTGAGATCGGCCTGATGCGCGCCATCGGCTCCAGCCGCAAGCAGGTCAACCGCTCGGTCCTGGTCGAGGCGCTGCTCCTCGGCGTCTTCGGCTCCGTCCTCGGCGTCGGCGCGGGCATCAGCCTCGCGGTCGGCCTGATGAAGCTGATGTCCGGCATGGGCATGGAACTGTCCACGAAGGACCTCACCATCGCCTGGACGACGCCCGTGGTGGGCCTCGCCCTCGGCATCGTCGTCACCGTCCTCGCCGCCTATCTCCCGGCACGCCGGGCGGGCAAGGTCTCCCCGATGGCCGCGCTGCGCGACGCGGGGACACCGGCCGACGGCAAGGCGGGCGCGGTGCGCGCTCTGATCGGCCTGGTCCTCACCGGCGCCGGTGCCTTCGGGCTCTACACCGCCGGGCAGGCGGACAAGGCCGGCGAGGGCTCGCTGTTCCTCGGCGGCGGTGTCGTCCTGACCCTCATCGGCTTCGTGGTGGTCGGACCGGTCCTCGCGTCCTTCGTCGTCCGGGTGATCAGCGTGGTGCTGCTGCGGATGTTCGGGCCCGTCGGCCGCATGGCCGAGCGCAACGCGCTGCGCAACCCGCGGCGTACGGGTGCCACCGGCGCGGCCCTGATGATCGGCCTCGCCCTGGTCGCCTGCCTCTCCGTCGTCGGCTCCTCGATGGTGGCCTCGGCCACGGACGAGCTCGACAAGTCGGTGGGCGCGGACTTCATCGTGCAGGGCGCCGGTGACAGCGAGAAGCCGCTCACCCCCCAGGCGGTGCGCGACCTGCGGAACGCGCCGCACACCGAGCACGTCACGCGGGTCAAGGATGTCCAAGTGAAGCTCACGACCCCGGCAGGCAGGACCGAGAGCGAAGCCCTGGTCGCCACGGACCCGACGTACACGCAGGATCTGCGCCGCCAGACGGTCTCCGGGAGCGTCGCCGGGGCCTACCGGGGGAACGCGATGGCGGTGGGCGAGGAGTTCGCCCGCAGGCACCACCTCAAGGTGGGCGACAAGCTGACGGTCGACTTCGACCACGGCAGGACGGCGAAGCTGACGTTGGCGGCCGTCATGTCCGACGACACCGCGTTCGACAAGGGCGCGATGTACACGAGCATCGCCACGGCCGAGCGTCATGTGTCCGCGGGGCGGATGCCGCTGGACTCGATGCTGCTCGCCTCGGCGGACAAGGGGCAGGAGGACGCGGCGTACAAGGCGCTGAAGGCCGCGGTCGCCAAGGACCCCGCCGTGCAGGTCATGAACCAGGCCGACTTCAAGGACGACCTGAAGGACCAGGTCGGCCAGATGCTCAACATGGTCTACGGCCTGCTCGGCCTCGCCATCATCGTCGCCATCCTGGGCGTGGTGAACACCCTGGCGCTCTCGGTGGTGGAGCGCACCCGCGAGATCGGCCTGATGCGGGCCATCGGCCTCTCCCGGCGGCAGCTGCGCCGCATGATCCGCATGGAGTCGGTGGTCATCGCCCTCTTCGGCGCCCTGCTGGGCCTCGGCCTCGGCATGGGCTGGGGCGCCACGGCCCAGAAGCTCCTCGCCCTGGAGGGCTTGAAGACCCTGGAGATCCCGTGGCCGACGATCCTCACGGTCTTCGTGGGCTCGGCGTTCGTGGGCCTGTTCGCGGCACTGATACCCGCGTTCCGGGCGGGCCGGATGAACGTCCTGAACGCGATAGCCACGGAGTAGTCCTCACCGGACGGGGAACGGGGGAGGACCGGGGCCGGGGGAATGTTCCCTTGGCCCCGGCCCTGATTCCCAGCCCGTCCGGCGTTTGAGGACGAGCCGCGAAGCGGCGACACGACCGCCCGGGGCCGAAGCTCCCCCGCGCCGAGGGATGCCTCGCGCCGAGGGGTGCCCGCACCCGGGGGTGCCCGCGCCCGGGGGGGCGCCCGCGTCGGGGGGTGCCCCCCGCCCCGCCGACGTACCCTGGGAGGCCCCCCGGCCCGCACACCGCGAAGGGCCGGGCCCTTCGCGTTGCCCGCATCGTTCTTAGCCCCGGACTGGATGCCTCTTCATGAGCCTGCACGGACTGCTGGACGCCGTCGTCAAGGACGCGGCCCTCGCCGAAGCGGTGAAGGCCGCGTCCGACGGCAACCGGCACCACATCGACCTCGTCGGCCCCCCGGCCGCCCGCCCCTTCGCCGTGGCGGCCCTCGCCCGTGAGGCCCGCCGCACCGTGCTAGCCGTGACGGCCACGGGCCGCGAGGCCGAGGACCTGGCGGCGGCGCTGCGCACGATCCTGCCGCCCGAGGGGATCGTGGAGTACCCCTCGTGGGAGACGCTGCCGCACGAGCGCCTCTCCCCGCGCTCGGACACCGTCGGCCGCCGCCTCGCCGTGCTGCGGCGCCTGGCGCACCCCAGCGCGCCGGAGGCAGGGGACCCGGAGACGGGACCGGTCTCCGTGGTCGTGGCGCCGGTGCGCTCCGTGCTCCAGCCGCAGGTCAAGGGGCTCGGCGACCTGGAACCCGTGGCGCTGCGCACGGGTGAGTCGGCCGACCTGAACGAGACCGTGCAGGCCCTGGCCGCGGCGGCGTACGCGCGCGTGGAGCTGGTGGAGAAGCGCGGCGAGTTCGCCGTGCGCGGCGGCATCCTCGACGTCTTCCCGCCCACCGAGGAACACCCCTTGCGGGTGGAGTTCTGGGGCGACGACGTCGAGGAGATCCGCTACTTCAAGGTCGCCGACCAGCGGTCCCTCGAGGTCGCCGAGCACGGCCTGTGGGCGCCGCCGTGCCGCGAGCTGCTGCTCACCGACCAGGTGCGGGGCCGCGCAGCCGCCCTCGCCGAACGGCACCCCGAGCTCGGCGAGCTGCTCGGCAAGATCGCCGAGGGCATCGCGGTCGAGGGCATGGAGTCCCTCGCCCCGGTCCTCGTGGACGACATGGAGCTGCTGCTCGACGTCCTGCCCGAGGGGTCGATGGCGCTGGTGTGCGACCCGGAGCGGGTGCGTACCCGCGCGGCGGACCTGGTGGCGACCAGCCAGGAGTTCCTCCAGGCCAGCTGGGCCGCGACGGCAGGTGGCGGCGAGGCGCCGATCGATGTGGGCGCGGCCTCGCTGTGGGGCATCGCGGACGTCCGCGACCGGGCCCGCGAGCTGGGCGTGATGTGGTGGTCGGTGAGCCCCTTCGCCGCCGACGAGAGCGCCGCGGACGGCGACGCGGACACCCTGAAGCTGGGCATGCACGCCCCGGAGACGTACCGGGGGGACACCGCGAAGGCCCTCGCCGACACCAAGGGCTGGCTCGCCGACGGCTGGCGCACGGTGTACGTCACCGAGGGCCACGGCCCCGCGGCCCGTACCGCGGAGGTGCTCGGCGGCGAGGGCATCGCCGCCCGCCTCGACGCCGACCTGGACGCGCTGACGCCGTCCGTGGTGCACGTGTCGTGCGGCTGCATCGACTACGGCTTCGTCGACCCCGCCCTGAAGCTCGCCGTGCTCACCGAGACCGACCTCACCGGCCAGAAGGCGGCCGGCAAGGACGGCACGCGGATGCCCGCAAGGCGCCGCAAGACCATCGACCCGCTCACCCTCGAAGCCGGCGACTACATCGTGCACGAGCAGCACGGCGTCGGCCGCTACATCGAGATGGTGCAGCGCACGGTGCAGGGCGCGACCCGCGAGTACCTGGTCGTGGAGTACGCCCCCGCCAAGCGCGGCCAGCCCGGGGACCGGCTCTACATCCCCACCGACCAGCTGGAGCAGATCACCAAGTACGTCGGCGGCGAGGCCCCCACGCTGCACCGCCTCGGCGGCGCCGACTGGACGAAGACCAAGGCGCGCGCGAAGAAGGCCGTCAAGGAGATCGCCGCCGACCTGATCAAGCTGTACAGCGCCCGGATGGCGGCGCCCGGCCACGTCTTCGGCCCCGACACCCCCTGGCAGCGCGAGCTGGAGGACGCCTTCCCCTACGTGGAGACCCCCGACCAGCTCACCACCATCGCCGAGGTCAAGGAGGACATGGAGAAGTCGGTCCCGATGGACCGGCTGATCTGCGGCGACGTCGGCTACGGCAAGACGGAGATCGCGGTCCGCGCGGCCTTCAAGGCGGTCCAGGACGGCAAGCAGGTCGCCGTCCTCGTCCCCACCACGCTCCTGGTGCAGCAGCACTTCGGTACGTTCTCCGAGCGCTACTCGCAGTTCCCCGTGAACGTGCGGGCGCTCAGCCGCTTCCAGAGCGACACCGAGTCCAAGGCGACCCTGGAAGGGCTCCGCGAGGGCTCCGTGGACGTCGTCATCGGCACCCACCGCCTGTTCTCCTCCGAGACCAAGTTCAAGGACCTCGGCCTGGTCATCGTCGACGAGGAGCAGCGGTTCGGCGTCGAGCACAAGGAGCAGCTGAAGAAGCTGCGTGCGAACGTCGACGTCCTCACCATGTCGGCGACCCCCATCCCCCGTACGCTGGAGATGGCCGTCACCGGCATCCGGGAGATGTCGACGATCACCACGCCCCCCGAGGAGCGGCACCCGGTCCTGACGTTCGTCGGGCCGTACGAGGAACGGCAGATCGGCGCTGCGGTCCGCCGTGAGCTCCTCCGCGAGGGCCAGGTCTTCTACATCCACAACCGCGTCGAGTCGATCGACCGCGCCGCGGCGAGGCTGCGCGACATCGTCCCCGAGGCGCGCGTCGCGACCGCCCACGGCCAGATGTCCGAGCAGGCCCTGGAGCAGGTGGTCGTGGACTTCTGGGAGAAGAAGTTCGACGTGCTCGTGTCGACGACGATCGTCGAGTCGGGCATCGACATCTCCAACGCCAACACGCTCATCGTGGAGCGCGGCGACAACTTCGGCCTGAGCCAGCTGCACCAGCTGCGCGGCCGGGTGGGCCGCGGCCGCGAGCGCGGCTACGCCTACTTCCTGTACCCGCCGGAGAAGCCGCTGACGGAGACCGCGCACGAGCGGCTCGCGACCATCGCCCAGCACACGGAGATGGGCGCGGGCATGTACGTGGCGATGAAGGACCTGGAGATCCGCGGCGCGGGCAACCTCCTCGGCGGCGAGCAGTCCGGGCACATCGCGGGCGTCGGCTTCGACCTGTACGTACGCATGGTGGGCGAGGCCGTGGCCGACTACCGCGCGTCCCTGGAGGGCGGCGTGGAGGAGGAGCCGCCCCTGGAGGTCAAGATCGAGCTGCCGGTGGACGCGCACGTCCCGCACGACTACGCCCCCGGCGAGCGGCTGCGTCTCCAGGCCTACCGCGCCATCGCCTCCGCGAACACCGAGGAGGACGTCAAGGCGGTCCGCGAGGAGCTCACCGACCGCTACGGCAAGCTGCCGGAGCCGGTGGAGAACCTCCTGCTCGTGGCGGGCCTGCGGATGCTGGCGCGGGCCTGCGGGGTCGGTGAGATCGTGCTCCAGGGCAACAACATCCGGTTCGCGCCCGTGGAGCTGCGGGAGTCCCAGGAGCTGCGCCTCAAGCGGCTCCACCCCGGCGTCGTCATCAAGCCGACGGGCCGGCAGGTGCTCGTGCCGCGCCCGAAGACGGCGAAGGTCGGCGGGAAGCCGCTGGTCGGCAGGGAGCTGCTCGGCTGGGTCGGGGAACTCCTGGCGTCGGTGCTCGGCCCGTGACAGGGGCCCGGCCCCGGTACCGCCTCAGGGAGTGCAGGCCGCCGCGATGGACAGGCCGTTCTCGTAGAGCTGGTGCTTGGTGATCCGGCCGTCCTCGACGGTCAGGCGCAGGGCGAAGGGGCCCTCGTAGGACTTGCCGGTGGCGCGCACGGTCCCCGACAGGTGCCCCATGAGGACGGCGTCGGGTCCTTCGACGAGGAAAGTGTCCACGGACGCCCGCGCGTTCTCCGCGACGGTGTGCCGGTTCAGGTCCGTGACCTGGGCGGCGCATTCGGCGGCGGTCGCGCGCGGGCGGATCCAGGGACACGCCGGGTTCTCGGCGAGCAGCCAGTCGACGCGGTCCGCGAACAGTGCCGTGAGCCGCTCGACGTCCCCGTTCATGCGGGCGGCGAGGAAGGCCCGGACGGTGGCGCGGGTGGCCCCGGCCTCGTCCTCGGCTCCGGATCCGGCTGCGGCCTCGGTGGGCCCGGTGACGTTCATGGTGTTCATACCGGCAGCTTGCCGCGCGGATGCGGTGGTGGTCGATTACGCCACGGGTAACACCCGTTCGGGGGAGTGGTGGCCCCGGCCGCTACCGTAGGGGCCGGTCCTGGGCGGGCCGGTCCTTGGGAGGGGAAGCTGTGAGGTTCGCGGGCACCACCACGCGAGGACGGTCGGCGGCGGAACGGGCGACGCGAGGGCGGTCGGCGCGGGGCAGGTCGGCGGGGCGGCGCGCGGTCGCCGGCGTCGCGGCCGCGCTGGTCCTGCTCGGCGGAGTGTCGGGCTGCATGAGCGACGACGACGGCAAGGACGGCGCCCGCAACGGCGGCGACACGGGCGGAGCCCCGGGTTCCGGCGCGCGGGGCGGTGCCGCGCTCGCCGCCGTGGACTCACTCACCGTCAAGGGCCGTGCCCCGAGAACGGGTTACGACCGCGCGCGGTTCGGCAGCCCCTGGGCCGACACCGACTCCAACGGGTGCGGCACCCGGGACGACATACTCAAACGGGACCTGGACGGCGTGAAGTTCCGTGGCGGCGACTGCACGGTGGTGTCGGGCACCCTGGCCCCCGACCCGTACACCGGCAAGGACGTGGCGTTCACGCGCGGCCGCAGCCGGGTCGACATCGACCACGTCGTGGCCCTCTCCGACGCCTGGCAGAAGGGCGCGGGCGGCTGGCGTCCGGGCAAGCGCATCGCCCTGGCCAACGACCCCCTCAACCTCCTCGCCGTCGACGCGGGACCCAACCGCGGCAAGGGCGACGGCGACACGGCGACGTGGCTGCCCGCGAACAAGTCCTACCGGTGCGCGTACGTCGCCCGGCAGGTCGCCGTGAAGAAGAAGTACGGGCTGTGGGTGACCGGCGCCGAGCGGGACGCGATGCGCCGGGTGCTCTCGCGCTGCCCGCAGGAGAAGCTGCCGGGCGGCGGCAGCCCGACCCAGGCACCGGGACGCTTCCGGGCGCGGTGAGGCACCGCGCCGCACGGCTGCGGCCGGTTTCCCGCCGCGATAATCGCTTTCCCCGGCGCGCCCCCCGCGATTAGCGTGCGAGCCGTGAACCTGAAGATCACCACCCTCGCCGAGCGCCCCGAACTCAACGGCCCCATGTGGGCCATGCCCGACACCTGGGCGGAGTTCGTGCAGTACGACCTCGTCGCGTGGTCGCACATGATGCGGATACCCGTGGAGTGGCCGGAGTACGTCCTTGTCGCCACGGACGAGGCGGGGCAGGTGGTGGCGCGCGCGCTCAGCGTGCCGTTCGCGCTGCGCGCACCGGGGCGCGGCGAACTGCCGGACGGCGGCTGGGACCAGGCGGTGCTGTGGGCGTTCTCGGACCTCAAGCGGGGCCGGGAGCCGGACACCGTCAGCGCGGTCGAGATCACGGTCGCCCCGGACGCGCAGGGCCGGGGCCTCTCCGGGCAGATGCTCGCGGCCCTGCGGGAGAACGCGCGCGGGCGCGGCTACGGCGAGGTCGTCGCCCCGGTGCGGCCGAACGCCAAGCACCTGGAGCCCGCCACGCCCGTCGAGGAGTACGCGCGGCGCACCCGGGACGACGGGCTTCCGCACGACCCGTGGCTGCGGGTGCACGTCCGCGCGGGCGGCGTCATCGAGAAGGTGGCGCCGGTGTCCATGACGGTGGCGGGCACGACGGCGCAGTGGCGCGACTGGACGGGGCTGCCGTTCGACGCGGAGGGCGTCGTCGAGGTGCCCGGCGCCCTGGTGCCGGTCCACTGCGAGCCCGCGCGCGGCTACGCGGTGTACGTGGAGCCCAATGTGTGGGTGCGGCACGTGCTGTGAGCCGTGAGCCGCGGACCGTCTGCCACGAGCCGCGATCCATGAGTCCGAGCCGCGGGCTGTGACGGCGCGGGCGGGGCCCCTGGTGACCAGTACGGCAACGGTTCGGTACAACCCGGGACCGGTCGTGCTGGTCGGCCTATACGCTCGTACCGCATTTGTTCGTTCTTCGGGTCTCTGGAGCAGCCATGCACGCCCACGGCTATGGGCCGCACGTACCACCGGCCCCTCCCGGCGGGTCGTATGTGACGCTGCGCGTGCTGTTCGTCGTGCTCGCGGTCGTGACGTGCGGATTCCTCGCGTGGGCGGCGATGCTGCGGCTCGCCCTGGTGACGCGCACGGTCCGGGACTGGGTGCTCCTCGCGGTCGTCGTCGCCGTGGAGGCCACCGCCGTCGTCCTCGTCGTCATCGACCCGGGCGACGAGGAGTTCACGGGCTCCGGCAACACGGGCATGGCCATCCTCGTCTCCACGCTCGTACCCGTGATCGCCTACTACCTGACCATGGACATCCGGCACTTCTCCCGGGTCGCGCGGCAGGTTCGGGCGGCGGCGTTCGCGCAGACGCAGACCCCGCCCCCGTACCAGCAGACGCAGTTCGCCGGCGGCTACGTACCGCGACAGCCCCAGCCCCAACCCCAGCAGCCGCCGCCCCAGCCTTCGTACGGCTACCCGGCGCCGCAGCCCGGCCCGCACGCGCCGCCCGCCCCCGCCCGCATCGACCAGGTCCGTGCCGAACTCGACGAGCTGAGCGACTACCTGCGCAAGCAGGAAGGCGGCAACTGACCGTGGCCGCCGCGACAGGGGGCACGGACCACCGCGTGGTCGCCGGGCGGTACGAGCTGTCGACGCTGCTCGGCCAGGGCGGCATGGGCCAGGTCTGGACGGCCTACGACCAGCGCCTCGACCGGCGGGTCGCGGTCAAGCTGCTGCGCCCGGACCGGGTCGCGGGCCCCGCGGACCGGGGCCAGGCCGAGGAGCTGCGCCGCCGCTTCGCCCGCGAGTGCCGCGTCACCGCGCAGGTCGACCACCCCGGCCTGGTCACGGTGCACGACGCGGGCAGCGACGGCGACGACCTGTACCTCGTCATGGGGTACGTCGACGGGGCCGACCTCGGTGACCACCTCGCCGCACACCGCCCCTACCCCTGGCAGTGGGCGGTCGCCGTCGCCGCGCAGCTGTGCGCGGTGCTCTCCGCGGTGCACGCCGTGCCGATCGTGCACCGCGACCTGAAGCCGCGCAACGTGATGGTGAAGCAGGACGGCACGGTCACCGTCCTCGACCTCGGTATCGCCTCGGTCATGGACACCGACACCACCCGCCTCACCCACACCGGCTCCCCGATCGGCAGCCCCTCGTACATGGCGCCCGAGCAGGCCATGGGCGGCGCCGTCGGCCCGTACACGGACCTGTACGCGCTCGGCGTCGTCCTGCACGAACTCCTCAGCGGCGACGTGCCGTTCTCCGGTTCGACCGCGCTCGGCGTGCTGCACCGCCATCTGTACGAGCCACCGGTGCCCCTGCGCGGGCTGCGCCCCGAGGTCCCCGACGCTCTCGAGTCCCTGGTCCTTCGGCTGCTCGCCAAGGACCCGCAGCACCGCCCCGCCGGCGCCCAGGACGTGTACGAGGAGCTCGCGCCGCTGCTGCCGGGGCGCGCGGTGCCCACCGGCCGCCCCCTGGACCCGACCCGCCCGTTCCTGCGCCCGGCCGCGCCCTGGCCCGACCGTGCCGCGACGCCCGCCCCGCAGCCCCGGCCGCCGGGGACCGCGCAGGGCGTCGCCGCCGCCGTCGACGAGATCAAGCGGCTGCTCGGCGAGGGCCGTGTCACCCAGGCCGTGGACATCCTCGGCGCGATCCTGCCGGACGCCGCCGCCCAGCACGGCGAGCACTCGCCCGTCGTCCGCACCCTGCGCAAGCAGTACGCGGCCACGCTCATGGACGACGGCCAGTACCGCCGTGCCCTGCCCGAGCTGCGCCGCCTCGCCGACCAGCGCGCCGCCGAGTCGGGACACGCCGATCCGCAGTCCTTGCAGTTCCGCTACGAGGCCGCGCAGTGCCTTGAGCACCTCGGCGATCCGGCGGCCGCGCTCGCCGAGTACCGGACGCTGCTCCCCTATTACGAGAACCAGTACGCGACCGCCGACATCCGCCAGTCCCTGGAGATCCGGCGCCGCATCGGCCAGCTCCTGCTCGCCCTCGGCGACCGCCCGGCCGCGCACGACATCCTGGGGCGCCTGGTCCTGGACGCCGAGCGGGTGCACGGCGTCGGCCACCCCTTCCCGGCGGAGATCCGGCGCACGCTGCACTGGCTGGGGCAGGTGCGGGGCTAGGAACGCCCAGTGCCCGAACTCCTCGCGAATCGTTGGTCGAATGGGTGGCCGAGCCGACCACCACTGCCTACCATCGATCACCGCAAGACTTTGTGCAGCGAAGCACAATCTCTCCACCGGGAGGTCCACTTGCACCGCCGCCGCAGCAGCCGTCGTCGCTCCGCGCTCATCCTCTCCGCAGCCGCCCTGGTCGCGGCCCCGCTCCTGACCGCCTGCGGCAACGACGCGCATCCCGGCGCCGCGGCCGTCGTCGGCGACCAGCGCATCACGGTCGCCCAGCTGGAGAACAGGGTGAACGAGGTGCGCTCCGCGCAGCGGGCCGCCGTCCCCGACGACACGCAGTACGGGCAGGTCATCGCCAAGAGCGGCGGCCTGGCCCGCAGCACGCTGCACACGATGGTGCTCGACAAGGTCCTGCACCGGGCGGCGCGGGACGCCGACGTGCGCGTCACGCGCAGGGAGATCCAGACCATGCGGGCGGGCCTGGAGGAGCAGGCGGGCGGCCCCAAGGCCCTGGAGACGGAGTGGCTCCAGCGCTACAGCGTCGCGCCCGGCCGCCTCGACGCCAGCATCCGCACGGAGATCGAGGCACAGAAGATCGCCCGCGCGCTCGGCGCCGACATGAACTCCGCGGAGGGCCAGAACACCTTCTGGGCCGCCATGTCCAAGGCCTCCAAGAAGCTCGACGTAGACCTGAACCCGCGCTACGGCACCTGGGACCTCAAGACGAGCAAGCGCACCGACCTGAAGACCCCCTGGGTCCGCGAGGTCACCCAGGACGGCACGGCCCCTGCCCAGACGTGAACGAGACCCCGCAAGGGCCGCGGGCGAGGCCCCGTAAGGGGCGCGGGGAACTGCGCGCGCAACCACGTCCAAGCGGCAGACGCCTCCGCGGGCGACGGGGCAGGACGCGTCCGCGGGGCGAAGCCCCGTAAGGGGCGCGGGGAACTGCGCGCGCAACCACGTCCAAGCCGCAGACGCCTCCGCGGGGCGACGGGGCAGGACGGACCCGCGGCGTCCCCCAGCCGGGCGCAGCCCCCCGCGCTGCTGACAAGGCGGGCACGCCCCCCACCCGCACGAGGCGTGGGCTACGTTCGAACCGTGAACGAGATCGAGACCACCGACGGGCCCGCCGTCGAGCCGGACGGGAACGGCCCGGGCCGAGCCGTCCTGCTCACCACCAGCCACCGGGTCGCCCCCGGCCTGCTGTCCTGGCCCGCCTGGCAGGCACTGCACGGCGCGGACGAGGTCGTGTGCGCCGACGCCACGCACCCCCAGCTCCCGTACCTGCGGGAAGCGGGCATCGACGTCAAGCAGGCCGCACCCACCGCGGAGGAACTGGTGCGCGCCTGCGCCGGGGGCCGCACGGTGCTCGTCGTCGCCACCGCCGAAGGCGACCGCCGCCTCACCGACGGCCTGGCCCGCCTCGCGGGTTCCGGCCGGGTCCCGATGCCCGACCTGGAACTGCTGCCGGGGTCGTACGACCTGCCGGGCGCCCGCCTCCTGGACCTGGTCCAGGTCATGGACCGCATCCGTGTCGAATGCCCCTGGTCCTCGCGCCAGACCCACCAGGGCCTCGCGAAGTACGCCATCGAGGAGGCGTACGAACTCGTGGAGGCCATCGAGGCCACCGGGAACAACGGGAACAACGGGAACGCCGGGACCGCCGAGGACGGAGCCTCGGACGAGCTGCGCGAGGAGCTGGGCGACGTGCTCCTGCAGGTGGTCTTCCACGCACGCATCGCGGAGGAGGCCGAGGACGGCACCGCCTTCTCCGTGGACGACGTAGCCGCGGGCATCGTCGACAAGCTCGTCCACCGCCACCCGCACGTCTTCGGCGAGGACACCGCGTCCACCCCCGAGGAGGTCAAGGAGCACTGGCTGCGCACCAAGGCCCAGGAGAAGCAGCGCACCTCCGTCACCGAGGGCGTCCCCCTCGGCCAGCCCGCTCTCGCCCTCACCGCCAAGCTGGCGTCCCGCGTCCGCACGGCGGGCCTCGACGTCCCCCTGCCCACGGGCGACGGCATCGGGTACGACCTGCTGGCCATGGCCGTCCGCGCGGAGGCCGAGGGAACGGACCCGGAGGCGGCGCTGCGGGCTGCGGCCCGGGCCTACCGGGACGCGGTACGCGAGGCCGAGGCGCCCGGGGCTTAGTACGGTTGCCCCCGGGGGATCCGGGGGCGCACTCGCGGCGCCGAACCCGGCCATGAGAAGCGGGAGTTGCGGGAGTTGCAGCCCGAGGAGGCGACGGTGTACTGCCCGATGTGCCAGGCCCGGCTGGAGGAGGACGACCGCTTCTGCACGGACTGCGAGCACGACATGAGTGTGCGGGTGTCCACGCCCGTGCCGTCAGGGCCGCTCCCGGACGACGAGCCGTACAGGGCGGCTCCGCCCGCCACGCCGCCGCCCGCCGGGTCACCGCCCGCCGGGTCACCGCCCGCCGTGGCTCCGCCCGCGTCGGAGCTCCCGCCCGGAGTGCCGTCGCAGCCCCCGACGCGGAACAGCCTCTCCGACAGCTCGGCGGGCGCGGTGATCCAGGCCGGGACCATCACGGGCCACGTCACCGTCCACACCACCCTCGCCGACGGCCGGGACCCGGCGGACAGCTGGCCCCGCGTCGGCCGGCTGCGCCGCCTCTGGTTCGGTGTGCGCCCCACGAGCCACTTCGGGGACGAGCCGAGCCTCACGCCCTACGTCGAGCGTGACTGCGACGAAGAGCTGCACACCCTCGTCGTACGGGGTCTGCACGAGGGCGGTCTTGTCGTCGTCACGGGCGGGCCGCTGTCCGGCAAGACGATGACGGCGGCGTGGGCCGCGCTGAGCGCGGGCACCGACCCCGAGCCCCGGGTGCACGCCCCGCACCCCGGCGCGGACCTGCGGGACATCGCGTCCGGCGGGCACGGCCGCGACGGCCACCGCATCCTCTGGCTCGACGATCTGGAGGGCCACCTCGGCCCCCGGGGCCTCACGGCGGCGCTCCTCTCCCGGCTCGTACAGGAGGGTGTGCTCGTCCTCGCCACGATGCGCGACACGGCGTACGACGAGCACCGCTTCGGCGGTGGCCCCGCCGCGCGGGTCCTGAGCGGCGCCCGCACCGTCGAGCTGTCCCGCCGCTGGAGCGCCGCCGAACTCGCGCGGCTCGCGGGTGCCGGCGATCCGCGCCTCGCGGCGGCCGCGGAGCGGCGCGGCAGCCGCGGGGTCACCGAGTACCTCGCCCTGGGGCCGGAGCTGTGGGACGAGTGGCGCAGGGCCCGGCGCCCGCAGACGCACCCGCAGGGCCACCTCCTGGTGCGCGCCGCCATCGACCTGGCCCGCTGCGGGATCGGCGAGGACATCCCGCTCGCCGTGCTGCGCGCGGTCGTCGAGGACTACCCCGACGAGCAGGAGGCCTCCGTCCGCGAGGGGCGACGGCACGAGTCCTTCGAGGAGGCCCTGGCCTGGGCCACCCGGCTGCGCTACGACGCTACCGGGCTGCTCGTCCCCGGGACGAAGGCCGACACCTACCGGGCCTACGGCTCCCTCGTCGCGGACGCCGTACGGTCCGGCGAGCTGGGGGAGGTATCGACCTCGGTATGGGTCCACGGGTCCGCGACGGCCGCCGCGCACGGCCTCGACGTCGCGCCCCTGGTCGACGCGTGCCGTGCCGCCCTGCTGCCCCGGGCCGCCGGGGGTGACGTCGAGGCGTGCCTCCTGCTCGGCTGGGTCGCGGTGGCGGTGGGCGATGTGTCGGAGGCGGAGGGCTGGTACCGCAGGGCCGCCGACCGCGGCAACACCCTGGGCTGCAACGAGCTGGGGCACATCCTCGCGGGCCGGGGCGCCGTCGTGGAGGCCGCCGGGTATCTGGAGAAGGCCGCCGAGGCCGGTTCGAAGGACGCGTACGTCACCCTGGGCAAGCTGTACCGCGACCGTGCCCGGCACTGGCTCACCGAGGGCGCGGAGGCGGGGGATCCGAACGCGGCGTTCCACCTGGCCGAGCTGCTGCTGCGACCGGGCCGCATGGGGAAGTCCGCCCGCTGGTACCGCGTGGCGGCCGAAACGGGCCACCGCGACGCGGCCTTCGCCCTGAACGTCCTGCGGGTAGGAATGACCTTGCCCCCGGAACAGGGGGCCGAGCCGCCTCCGGACACGGACACGGACACGGACACGCAGGGACAGGGCGAGCCCGTGTAACTTCTGGCCCGCCTGCGGCCCGGACCTGGAAGCGCGTGCGGTCCGCAGCCGGGGCCCACGACCCGTATCCGGTAGCCCGAGCCCATGGCCGGGAGCCCGCGGCCCACGACCCGTATCCGGTAGCCCGAGCCCCATAGCCGGGAGCCAGCGGCCCGCAGCCCGTGCAGCCCGCCCATGCACTCCGCGGAGAACGAGGGGACGCCCCCTCGGCACCACACGCCGGGAAGCCGCCCCCCACCCCCGGCACCACACCCGGGAAACCGCCCCGCACCACACGCCGAGGAAGCCGCCCCCCACCCCCGCCCGATACCGTCGGCACATGCACGACCAGCCACCCCCCACCTGCCCCCACACACCCCCCACCCCACCGAAGGCCCCCGCGCCAGACCTCTTCACCTGGGAGTTCGCCACCGACCCCTACCCGGCCTACGCCTGGCTGCGGGAGCACGCCCCCGTGCACAGGACCGAGTTGCCGAGCGGTGTCGAGGCCTGGCTGGTCACGCGGTACGCGGACGCGCGGGAGGCGCTGGCCGACCAGCGGCTGAGCAAGAACCCGGCGCACCACGACGAGCCCGCGCACGCCAGGGGCAGGACCGGGATCCCGGGTGAGCGCAAGGCCGAGCTGATGACGCATCTGCTCAACATCGACCCGCCGGACCACACCCGCCTGCGCCGACTGGTGTCGAAGGCGTTCACCCCGCGCCGGGTGGCCGCGTTCGCGCCGCGCGTGCAGGAGCTGACGGACCAGCTCATCGACACGTTCCTCGACAAGCACGGCGCGGAGCGCGGCGCGGCCGACCTCATCCACGAGTTCGCCTTCCCGCTCCCCATCTACGCCATCTGCGACCTGCTCGGCGTACCCCGGGAGGACCAGGACGACTTCCGGGACTGGGCGGGCATGATGATCCGGCACGGGGGAGGGCCGCGGGGCGGCGTCGCGCGCTCGGTGAAGAAGATGCGCGGCTACCTCGCCGAGCTCATCCACCGCAAGCGGGCAGAGCCCGGGGACGACCTGATCTCCGGCCTGATCCGCGCCTCCGACCACGGCGAGCACCTCACCGAGAACGAGGCCGCCGCCATGGCCTTCATCCTGCTGTTCGCCGGGTTCGAGACGACCGTGAACCTCATCGGCAACGGCATCCTCGCGCTGCTCACCCACCCCGAGCAGCGGGCCCGGCTGCAACGGTCCCTGGCCGCCGGGGAGAGCGCCCTCCTGGAGACGGGCATCGAGGAACTGCTCCGCTTCGACGGGCCCGTCGAACTGGCCACCTGGCGCTTCGCCACCGAGCCGCTGCGCGTCGGCGGCCAGGACATCGCCGTGGGCGACCCGGTCCTCGTCGTCCTCGCCGCCGCGGACCGCGACCCCGCCCGATTCGCGGAGCCCGACCTCCTCGATCTGTCCCGGCGCGACAATCAGCACCTCGGATACGGCCACGGCATCCACTACTGCCTCGGCGCCCCCCTCGCCCGCCTGGAGGGGCAGACGGCCGTGGCGACTCTGCTGCGCAGGCTGCCGGACCTCCAACTCGGCGTCGAGCCCGAGGAGTTGCGGTGGCGCGGCGGGCTCATCATGCGTGGCCTGCGGACTCTTCCGGTACGGTTCACACCGCCCGGGGCCGGGGGCCTTCCCGGCAGCTGACTGACGGCCGGTCAAAACTGTGACTTTCGCGTGATCTGCGCTGCATCGACTTGTGACTGACGTTCGACTGCGGCTACTTTCACGACGGCTCGGCACCCCAGCGCACCATGTGTCGCGGCCGCCCCTGTCGTCACGCGAAAGGCATGTGCATGCTCTCCGGTCAAGGCCGTCACCGCCGCCCCCGCCAAGCCCCGGCGATCGTCGTCGCGGCCGGCGTCACCGGATCCGCCATCGCGATCCCGCTGCTCGGCGCCACGGGCGCGAACGCCGCGGAGGCCGCGACGTGGGACAAGGTCGCGGAGTGCGAGAGCGGCAGCGCCTGGAGCGCCAAGGGCGACGGGTACTACGGCGGATTGCAGATGACGCAGGAGACCTGGGAGAACTACGGCGGCCTCGCCTACGCGCCGAGCGCCGACGAGGCGAGCCGCTCCCAGCAGATAGCCGTCGCCGACGAGGTCCTGGCCGACCAGGGCCCCGCCGCCTGGCCGAACTGCGGCCCGGCCGCGGGCCTCAGCAAGGACGATGCGGCCGCCGACGTCGACCCGGGCCTGCCGGTGGCGCCGGGCAGGTCCGCCGACTCCTCCCGCGGGGACGAGGAGGACCGGGGCGCGAAGGACTCCTCCGGCTCCACACGCTCCGACGACTCCACCGGTCCGGGAGACAGGGATCACGCCGACGGCAGGAGCGGCGATGACGCCCGGGACGGGAGAACCGGCAAGCACCGCAAGGGCGGCGGTGACACGACCGGCGAAGCCGGCACGTCGGGGCCGAGCGGTGCGAGGGAGAAGGACGAAGAGGGCGGGAAGGGCGACGAGGGCGGACGGGAGACCGGCCGGGACGGCAAGTCCGCGGGCCGCGACACCACTTCGCCGGGCTCCGGCGGCGACTCCGGCGCCGAGAGCGCCCCTTCGGGCTCCGAAGGCTCCGAGGAGCCCTCCGAGCCCTCTGATTCCCCTGAGTCCTCCGAGTCCGCCGAGGGCACCTCGGGACGCCACCGCGGTTCGAGCGCGGACGAGGCCGCGGACGGCGAGTCCGGCGCGGGCTCCGCGGGGCGGCACGCCTCCCGTGGGGCAGAACGCGGTTCACCCGGCCCCGCCGACACCTACACGGTCCGCTCCGGCGACAACCTCTCGCGCATCGCGGACCGGCACGACCTTGACGGCGGCTGGTCCTCCCTCTACGCGGAGAACAAGAAGACCGTCGGCGCCGACCCGGACCTCATCCTCCCCGGTCAGCAGCTTGACCTGAAGGAGAAGCAGGCCGCGGAGGCGGACCGGAAGTAGCCGCGACACGCCCGGAACTGACGGGCAGTTCGCGATGAATGTCCGGTTTAAAGGTGGTGAGGCGCAAGTGAGAGATGGGTCTCAGAAGCCCTGATCGTCTTTGAAATTCCGCGGTTTGCCCGTCTACGGTCGTGATCGCTCGCCACAGCGGGCCCCGCCGGTCGGTACGCCGAATCCTGCCAACGGCCGGACGGGAACAGTCGTCGCTTCGTGCGCCGAAGGCAGGAGCGGGGGACCCAAGGTAAGCGCCGGGCCCGTCCGCACCGCAGCGAGCAGCAAGCGCCGCGGGACGGACAGGAACGGCTAGGGGTGAAGTCGCACGCACGTGGTGCGACCGGGCACTCACCCGCCCGAACCCGACAGCTCACCTCGCAGGCGTCGGTGAGGGGATCCATCCATGCTGTTTTCCAGCAAGGGCAAGCACCGCCGTCCGTCCAAGGCCACTCGCGCCGCCACCGTCGTCGGTGTCACCGGCGCCGCTGTCGCCGCCCCGCTGATGGCCACGGGCACCGCGAGCGCCGCCACGGCCGACCAGTGGGACCGCGTCGCGCAGTGCGAGGCCGGCGGCAACTGGTCCATCAACACCGGCAACGGCTATTACGGCGGCTTGCAGTTCTCGGCCTCCACCTGGGCCGCGTACGGCGGCACGCAGTACGCCTCCACGGCCGACAAGGCCTCCAAGTCCCAGCAGATCGCGATCGGCGAGAAGGTCCTCGCGGGCCAGGGCAAGGGTGCCTGGCCGAGCTGCGGCGTGGGCCTGACCGGCGCCTCGTACAACGGCGGCGGTGGCGGCAACGGCGGCGGTGGCGAGCAGTCGCAGCCGCAGCACCAGACCCAGCAGGCCAAGCCGCAGCAGCAGGTCAAGCCCCAGCAGCAGCCGCGTCAGCAGGCGCAGCCCCAGCAGCAGGCGCAGCCGAAGCCGCAGAGCGCCCCGCAGGCCGCCCCGCGGACCGAGTCGAAGAAGACCGTCGAGACCCCGACCGGCAAGGTCGTGAAGAAGGGCGACGGCGAGTACAAGGTCAAGAAGGGCGACACGCTCTCCAAGATCGCCGACGCGCGCGAGGTCAAGGGCGGCTGGCAGAAGGTCTACAAGCTGAACGGCGACATCATCGACGACGCCGACTTCATCTACCCCGGCCAGCAGCTGCACCTCAGCTGACCCGGGCTCCCCGGCCCTGTCGGGCCAGGGCGCCTCGCTCCGGTCCCACGGAGCGCTTCCGTCCCCACGGTCTCCCTCGCCCCGGTGCGCGTATCCCCCGTACGCACCGGGGCGAGGTGCTGCGCGGGCACCGCCGGGGGCCGCACGGCCGGTCCTGACGGAAGCCCCCGGCTGGTCCTCGCGGAGCCCTGGGCCGGCCCACCCGGAGCCCCGAGCTACGCCTTAGGCGAAGCTACTGGCCAGTAGGGGCCTGGCTTCCGCCCTGATTACCTGGGAAATGGGCCGTCGGCCGTCCCACGGGCCGGGCGGTCGGCTGGCCGAAGCCCCCAGGCCCGTTAGGCTCAGGAGACGCAGGGCCGATGAAGACCATGCAAGCCATGCGCAAGCCCGCGCCCACAGTGGTGCACGCCGCGCGCCCCCAGCGTCACATCCCAGAAGGAGATGCTCGTGCCGTCCATCGACGTCGTCGTAGCCCGGGAAATCCTGGACTCCCGAGGCAACCCCACGGTCGAGGTCGAGGTCGGCCTCGACGACGGGTCCACCGGCCGCGCCGCGGTTCCGTCCGGCGCCTCCACCGGCGCCTTCGAGGCCATCGAACTGCGTGACGGAGACGCCAACCGCTACGGCGGCAAGGGCGTCGAGAAGGCCGTTCTCGCCGTCATCGAGCAGATCGGCCCGGAGCTCGTCGGCTACGACGCCACCGAGCAGCGCCTGATCGACCAGGCGATGTTCGACCTCGACGCCACCGACAACAAGGGCTCGCTCGGCGCGAACGCCATCCTCGGCGTCTCCCTCGCCGTCGCGCACGCCGCGTCCGAGGCCTCCGACCTCCCCCTCTTCCGCTACCTGGGCGGCCCGAACGCGCACCTGCTGCCCGTTCCGATGATGAACATCCTGAACGGCGGGTCCCACGCGGACTCCAACGTCGACATCCAGGAGTTCATGATCGCCCCGATCGGCGCGGAGTCCTTCTCCGAGGCGCTGCGCTGGGGCGCCGAGGTCTACCACACGCTGAAGAAGGTCCTGAAGACCAAGGGCCTGTCCACCGGCCTCGGCGACGAGGGCGGCTTCGCGCCGAACCTGGAGTCCAACCGCGCCGCCCTCGACCTCATCGTCGAGGCCATCAAGCAGGCCGGTTACGTCCCCGGCGAGCAGATCGCGCTCGCGCTCGACGTCGCCGCGTCGGAGTTCTACAAGGACGGCGTCTACGAGTTCGAGGGCAAGTCCCGCTCGGCCGCCGAGATGACCGACTACTACGCCGAGCTGGTCTCCGCGTACCCGCTGGTCTCCATCGAGGACCCGCTGTACGAGGACGACTGGGACGGCTGGCAGATCATCACCGAGAAGCTGGGCGAGCAGGTCCAGATCGTCGGCGACGACCTGTTCGTCACCAACCCGGAGCGCCTCCAGCGCGGCATCGACGACAGCGCCGCCAACGCCCTCCTGGTGAAGGTCAACCAGATCGGTTCGCTGACCGAGACCCTGGACGCCGTCGAGCTGGCCCAGCGCAACGGCTTCAAGTGCATGATGTCCCACCGCTCCGGCGAGACCGAGGACGTCACCATCGCCGACCTCGCCGTCGCCGTGAACTGCGGCCAGATCAAGACCGGTGCCCCGGCCCGCTCGGACCGTGTCGCCAAGTACAACCAGCTGCTCCGCATCGAGGAGATCCTCGACGACGCCGCGGTGTACGCGGGCCGCAGCGCCTTCCCCCGCTTCAAGGGTTAAGGCGCCAAGCCCTAGCCAGTCGTACGTACGTCCCCGTACCCGGTCCCGTACCGTGTGCGGGGACGTACGCGCGTACTGGGGAGGCGAGACAACATGGCCGGGAAAGTCCGGGACAAGGACCGGTTCTCCACGGCGACCCGGCTGCGGGTGTTCGGCGAGCAGACGGCCGAGCGCGTCTACCGCTCGCAGACCAGGCGCCAGGCGCGCCGCTCCCGGCTGACCGGCAGGGCCGCGCTGCTCGTCCTCGTCGTCTGCACGCTGGTGGTGGCGCTCGCGTACCCGATGCGGCAGTACGTGTCGCAGCGCGCCGAGATCGCCGAGCAGCGGCAGAAGCAGGCCGAGCACCGGGACAACGTCGAGCGCCTTCGCGACGAGAAGGCCCGCTGGCAGGACGACGCGTACGCCGAGCAGCGCATCCGGGACCGGCTGCACTACGTACGGCCGGGCGAGACCGGGTTCACCGTCATCGACCCCGCGGCCGACGACGGCCACCGCGGCGACGACGGCGCGGCCGACCGCCCCTGGTACGCCAACGTCCTGGAGGGCGTCGACAAGGCCGACCGGGCCGAGTGAACCGCGGCGGGCCGAAGCAGCACCACCGAAGGAACCGCACCGGCGGCGCCGATCGAACGGCCCACGATCGAACCGCACCGATCGAACCGCCCCGATCGGAACCGCACCGAACGAACCGCACCGAACGAACCGAAAGACAGGCATGGAAACGCCCCCGCCCCAGACCGAGTCCACCGTGCCCACGGACGCCGACATCGCCGCGTTCCAGGAGCAGCTCGGGCGCCCGCCGCGCGGCCTGCGCGCCATCGCGCACCGCTGCCCCTGCGGCAACCCGGACGTGGTGGAGACGGCGCCGCGGCTGCCCGACGGCACGCCGTTCCCGACGACGTACTACCTGAGCTGCCCGCGGGCCGCGTCCGCGATCGGCACGCTGGAAGCCAACGGCGTCATGAAGGAGATGACGGAGCGGCTGGCGGCGGACCCCGAACTCGCCGCCGCCTACCGGGCCGCGCACGAGGACTACCTCGCGCGCCGCGACGCCATCGAGGTCCTGGAGAACTTCCCCTCGGCCGGGGGCATGCCCGACCGCGTGAAGTGCCTGCACGTCCTTGTCGCCCACTCGCTGGCCGCGGGCCCCGGCGTGAACCCCCTCGGCGACGAGGCCATCGCCATGCTCCCGCAGTGGTGGCGCAAGGGCCCGTGCGTGAGCACCGCCCCGTGCGCCGGGGACCAGTAAGCCGACGCCCGCCCTCGGTGCCGAACACCGTGACGACAAGGAGAACGATGACCCGCGTGGCCGCCATCGACTGTGGCACCAACTCGATCCGCCTGCTGGTGGCGGACGCCGACCCGGCGACCGGTGAACTCGTCGACCTCGACCGCCGGATGCAGATCGTCCGCCTGGGCCAGGGCGTCGACAAGACGGGCCGCCTCGCCCCCGAGGCCCTGGAGCGCACCTTCGCGGCCTGCCGCGACTACGCGGCCGTCATCAAGGAGCACGGCGCGGAACGCCTCCGCTTCGTCGCGACCTCCGCCTCCCGCGACGCCGAGAACCGCGACGAGTTCGTACGCGGGGTCCTCGACGTCCTCGGCGTCGAACCGGAGGTGATCAGCGGCGACCAGGAGGCCGAGTTCTCCTTCACGGGCGCGACGAGGGAACTCACGGGCCGCGCCGACCTGCCGCGCCCGTACCTGGTGGTGGACATCGGCGGCGGCTCCACGGAGTTCGTCGTCGGCGACGACCAGGTGCGCGCCGCCCGCTCCGTGGACATCGGCTGCGTCCGGATGACCGAGCGGCACCTCGTGCACGACGGCGTCGTCGCCGATCCGCCCACCGCGGCGCAGATCGCCGCCGTCCGCGCGGACGTGGAGGCGGCGCTCGACCTCGCGGAGCACACGGTCCCCCTGCGCGAGGCCCGCACGCTGGTGGGCCTCGCGGGCTCGGTCACCACGGTGGCCGGGATCGCACTCGGCCTCGACGCCTACGACTCGGCGGCGATCCACCACTCCCGCATCCCCTACGAGCGGGTGGCGGAGATCGTGGACCGCCTGGTGCACTCCACGCACGCGGAGCGCTCGGCGATCTCCGTGATGCACCCGGGCCGCGTCGACGTGATCGCGGCGGGCGCCCTGGTGCTCCTCGCGATCATGGAGCGGACGGGTGCCCGCGAGGTCGTCGTGAGCGAGCACGACATCCTCGACGGGATCGCCTGGTCCATCGCCTGAGGGACACACGGCTGAGCGTCGCGAAGGACGTTTGAGCGGCTGAAAGAGGGTCGGAAAGGCTCCTCGGGCGCACCCCGGCGGGAAAGTTCGTGAAGTTCTTCACAAGGAAATCGGCCCAGTTGGGCGCGGTTTTGCGGAGTTGGGGCCGCCCCGGAGCGATCAGGTCCGCGCGGGGGCGGTCCGCCGCGTGTTCATGGCGCGTTACCGGCGTGTGAACGGGGGGCTGGTCCACCGGGCGCAGGAGGCAGGAGCGGCAGCTCACGAGGGGTTGACAACGACTCGTGGGGCGCCGTGGTTCCCCCGGGCCGCCATGACCTCCGTCACGTGGGCGGCGAAGTGTAGCAGAGGCCTCGCCCAAGCTTGTGAAGGGGCGCACGAGCGACCCCCGCCGAGGGGGTGGATACTCGATGGCATGAGCACCACGGAGCGTCCCAGGATCCTCGTAGTAGGCGGTGGGTACGTAGGCCTGTACGCAGCTCGACGCATTCTGAAGAAGATGCGCTACGGGGAGGCGACCGTCACGGTCGTCGACCCGCGCTCGTACATGACGTACCAGCCCTTCCTCCCCGAAGCCGCGGCCGGCAGCATCTCGCCTCGGCACGTCGTCGTCCCGCTGCGACGCGTGCTGCCCAAGGCGGAAGTCCTCACCGGCCGGGTCACGACCATCGACCAGGACCGCAAGGTCGCCACGATCGCGCCGCTCGTCGGCGAGGCGTACGAGCTGCCGTTCGACTACCTGGTCATCGCGATGGGCGCGGTCTCCCGCACCTTCCCGATCCCCGGCCTCGCCGAGCAGGGCATCGGCATGAAGGGCATCGAGGAGGCCATCGGCCTGCGCAACCACGTCCTCGAGCAGCTCGACAAGGCCGACTCCACGACGGACGAGGACGTCCGCCGCAAGGCGCTCACCTTCGTCTTCGTCGGCGGTGGCTTCGCCGGTGCCGAGACCATCGGTGAGGTCGAGGACATGGCCCGCGACGCGGCCAAGTACTACAAGAGCGTGAAGCGCGAGGACATGCGCTTCGTCCTCGTCGACGTCGCCGACAAGATCCTCCCCGAGGTCGGTCCCAAGCTCGGCGCCTACGGCAAGGAGCACCTGGAGGGCCGTGGCGTCGAGGTCTACCTCAAGACCGGCATGGACTCCTGCGTGGACGGCCACGTGGTCCTGAACAACGGCCTCGAGGTCGACTCGAACACCATCGTGTGGACCGCGGGTGTCAAGCCGAACCCGGCCCTCGCGCGCTTCGGCCTGCCGCTCGGCCCCCGCGGCCACGTGGACACCCGGACGACGCTCCAGGTGCAGGGCACCGACTACATCTGGGCCGCGGGCGACAACGCCCAGGTGCCGGACGTCGTCGGCCGCAAGGCGGGCAACGAGAACGCCTGGTGCCCGCCCAACGCCCAGCACGCGCTGCGCCAGGCCAAGGTCCTCGGCGACAACGTGATCTCCGGCATGCGGGGCTTCCCGCAGAAGGAGTACAGCCACGCCAACAAGGGCGCGGTCGCGGGCCTCGGCCTGCACAAGGGCGTCGCGATGATCGTCATGGGCAAGATGAAGATCAAGCTCAAGGGCCGTCTCGCCTGGTACATGCACCGCGCGTACCACGGCATGGCGATGCCGACGTTCAACCGCAAGATCCGCGTCTTCGCGGACTGGACGCTCGGCATGTTCCTCAAGCGCGAGGTCGTCTCCCTCGGTGCGATGGAGACTCCGCGCGAGGAGTTCTACGAGGCCGCGAAGCCGGCCCCGAAGCCCGCCGCCGCGGCCGCTCCGGCCGAGAAGAAGGCCGAGGAGAAGGCCAAGGCCTCCTGACGGCCTGAGACCGGTCCCGTACTCCGGTACGGCTCGCAGTACGCCGAAAGGGCTCCCGCCATCCGTGGTGCGGGGGCCCTTCCGGCGTTTCCGGCGACCCCGCCGCCCTCTCGGTGGTCACTACAGGTACTTTGCCCGTTCATGACGGGCCGACGGGACTGCGCACGACCTCCGGCGGTGTTTACGTGGTGTCGGACGTTCCGTTCCGGGATGTGATCACGGAGGTGTGCGCCATGCAGGATGCCGCACTGCGGCTGAAGAACCTCGCCGAGCAGCTCACGGGAGCCGAGCTGCCCGTGCGGGTCCGCGCCTGGGACGGTTCGGAGACCGGCCCGCCCGGCGCGCCCACCGTCGTCGTACGCCACCGCCGTGCCCTGCGCCGGCTGCTGTGGAGGCCGGGGGAGCTGGGTCTCGCCCGGGCGTGGGTGGCGGGGGACATCGATGTCGACGGCGATCTGTACGCGGTGCTCGATCTGCTCGCCGAGTTCATCTGGGAGCGCGACGAGGACGCCAGGAGCCTCACCGACAGCCTGCGCGACCCGCGGGTCAGAGCCGCGGCCCTGCCCCTGCTGCGATTCGCCGCGCCCTTCGTGCCGCCGCCCGCGCCCCCCGAGGAGACGCGCAGGCAGAGCAGGCTGCACCGGCACACCAGGGGCAGCGACAAGAAGGCCGTCAGCCGGCACTACGACGTCGGCAACGACTTCTACGAACTGGTGCTCGGCCCGTCGATGGTCTACTCGTGCGCGTACTGGGAGTCCCCGGACGCGCCCCTGGAGGACGCCCAGCGCGACAAGCTCGAACTCGTCGCCCGCAAGCTGGGCCTGCGCCCCGGCATGCGCCTGCTCGACGTCGGCTGTGGCTGGGGTTCCATGGCCGTGCACGCCGCCCGCGAGCACGGTGTGGGCGTCGTCGGCGTCACGCTCTCCCAGGAGCAGGCCGCGTACGCCAGGAAGCGCGTCGCCCAGGAAGGGCTCACCGACCGCGTCGAGATCCGCGTACAGGACTACCGCGACGTGCGCGACGGCCCCTACGACGCGATCTCCTCCATCGGCATGGCCGAGCACGTGGGCTCCGAGCGGTACCTGGAGTACGCGGGTGACCTGTACGCCCTCCTGAAGCCCGGCGGGCGCCTGTTGAACCACCAGATCGCGCGCCGCCCGCAGGCCGACGAGTCCGCGTACACGGTCGACGAGTTCATCGACGCCTACGTCTTCCCCGACGGCGAACTCGCCCCCCTCGGCACCACCGTCGCCCTCCTGGAGCGAGCGGGCTTCGAGGTCCATGACGTGGAGTCGATCCGCGAGCACTACGCCCACACCCTGCGCCACTGGGTCGCCAACCTGGAGGCCCACTGGCCCGAGGGCGTCCGCCTGGCCGGCCCCGCCCGCGCCCGCATCTGGCGCCTCTACATGGCCGCCTCCGCCTTGGCCTTCGAACACAACCGCATAGGCGTCAACCAGGTCCTGGCGATCCGCACCCCGGAGCACGGCAGGTCGGGCCTGCCGCTGAGACCCAGGGAGTGGCACGTCAGCCCGTCCGGCGTTTGAGGACGAGCCGCGAAGCGGCGACAGGGGGGCAAGGGGCGCAGCCCCATATGAAGGGGGCCCCGGGGGCGACCAGTACCCCGGGACCCCCGCTCAGCCCAGCGCAAGCGTCACTCGGACTTGATGGCCTGCAAGGGATTGAGCCGAGCCGCGCTCCGCGCGGGCCAGACGGCGGCCAGCACCCCGACCACCGCCGCGATGGCGAGGAAGATCACGATCCGGCCCACCGGCACCTGCATGGTGTACGTCTGCACGGTGCCGGAGATGGCGTCACCGGCGATCCACCCGAGGAAGAGGCCGAGCCCGACGCCGAGCACCGCGCCGAACAGCGAGATGACGACCGACTCGAGACGCACCATCTGCTTGATCTTCGCGCGGTCCAGACCGATCGCGCGGAGCATCCCGATCTCGTGCTTCCGCTCGAAGACGGACATCGCCAGGGTGTTGATGACACCGAGGACGGCGACGAGGATCGCCATGGCGAGCAGGCCGTACAGCATGTTGAGGAGCATGTTGATGGCGCCGCCGACCTCGTTGCTGATGTCGTCCTTGTCCTGGATCTTGATGGCGGGGTTGTCGCCGAGCGCCTTCACGACGGCGTCCTCGGCCTTCTCGGAGGTGCCGCCCTTCATCTTCAGGAGGACCTGCTGGTCGGCGACCTTCGACATGTGCGGAGTGACGTTGGAGGTCGGCGTGAACAGACCGTTGATCATCTCGTTCTGCTGGTAGACGCCGACGACCTTCAGCCGCACGGTCTTGTCGTCCTCGTCGAACCTCACCGGGACGGTGTCGCCCGCATCGAGGCCCTTCTTGTCGGCGAGTTCCTTGTCGATCAGGGTCGTCCTGCCCTGGAGTCCGGCCATGGAGCCGCTGGTGAAGTCGAGGTGGACGAGCTCGTCGAAGGACTTCGGGTCGACGCCGGTGATCTGGGTGGAGCGGCCGTCGGCCTCGCCGTACTCGGTGCGCAGCGCGGAGCTGGCCTCCACCTCGGGCAGCTTCGCCAGCGTGTCGTGGACCTCGGGGGTCAGGGGCTGGAAGTTCGCCATGGACAGGGCGTAGTCGGCCTTCAGGGAGTCGGTCGCCATCTTGTTGATGGCGTTGCCCATGGAGACGGCGACGACGGTCATGGCGGTGATGAGGGTCAGACCGATCATCAGGGCCGACGCGGTGGAGGCGGTGCGGCGCGGGTTGCGGACCGAGTTCAGACGGGCCAGCTTGCCGGTGACGCCGAACGGCTTCAGGAGCGGTCCCGCGGCGGCGATGAAGGGGCGGGAGAGCAGCGGCGTCAGGACGATGACGCCGACGAGGATCACCGCGGCGCCCCCGGACTTCACGTAGTTGTCCTTCATGAACATCATGACCACGCCGAGGGCCACGACCAGCGAGCCGATGGTGTTGCGGACGACCAGGCCGCGCGTCGTGGGCGTGGCGTGCACGCTGTTCATCGCGGCGACCGGCGGGATCTTCGCGGCCCTGCGCCCCGGCAGCCAGGCGGCGAGCATGGTCACGACCACGCCGATGAGCAGTGCCGTGACGATCGTCGTCGGGCCGATGACGAGGGGCCCGTCGGGCAGCGAGGCGCCGCCCGCGTTCATCAGGGACTCCAGGCCGACGGCCACGCCGATGCCGAGCGCGAAGCCCGCGACGGCGGCGACGAGGCCGACGAGGAACGCCTCGATGAGCACGGAGCGGGTGACCTGGCGGCGGGAGGCGCCGACGGCGCGCATCAGGGCGAGTTCCTTGGTGCGCTGGGCGACCAGCATCGTGAAGGTGTTGGCGATGATGAAGATGCCGACGAACAGGGCGATGCCGGCGAAGATCAGCAGCACCTGGCTCATCGAGCTGGTGTTCTGCTCGATCATGCGGTCCTGCTCGTCCTTGAGCTCGGTACCGGTCTCCGCCTCGGCGTCCTTGGGCAGGATCTTCTCGACGGACGCCTTCAGGGCGTTCTCCGAGGTGCCCGCCGCGGCCTTCACGTCGATCTCGTCGTACGCCATGTTCTTCTTGCCGAGGGCCTTGCGCGCCGTGTCGTTGTCGAACACGACCAGGCTGCCGCCCGCGATCACGCTGCCGTCGTCGGTGTCGAAGACGCCGCTGACCTTGGCGGTGCGCACCGGTCCGTCGGTGGAGTAGCGGACCGTGTCGCCCACCTCGTAGCCCGTGCGGTCGGCGGTGCGGCTGTCCAGGGCGATGTCGCGGGCCGACGTGGGGGCGGTGCCGTCGGTGAAGTCGTAGCGCGGGTCCTTGCCGTTCTTGCCCGGGAAGAAGTTGGCGCCGGTGGTGCCCCACTCGCCGCCGACCAGCTTGCCGTCCTTGTCGGCGAGCGCGGTGAAGCCGGAGACGCTGCCGAGCGCGGACTCGGCGCCGGGCAGCTTCTTCGCCTTGGCGAGCAGCCGGTCCGTCAGCGGCGGCCGCTTGCCCTCGCCGTCGTCGGAGCCGCCGTCCGGCTTGATGGCGACCGAGACGTGGTCGAAGCTCTTGGCCGACTTGTTCTTGTAGGCGGAGCCGAAGGTGTCGGTGAAGACCAGGGTGCCGGAGACGAACGCGACGCCGAGCATGACGGCGAGCACGGTCATCAACAGCCTGGCCTTGTGCGCAAGCACGTTGCGCAGGGCGGTACGGAACATGGGTGTCAGTCCAGGGTGAGGTCAGCACCCCCGAAGGGGCGCGGGGAACGGCGTCGGCGCACCGAAGGGGCGCGGGGAACGGCGCGACCGGCCACAACCAACCGCCACGTCCAAGAACAGCCCGGATGCCCCGAAGGGGCGCAAAGGGCGGCCGCGAGGCCGAAGCGGCGCGGGAGCCGCGGGGAAGCGGGAGCCGCAGGGAAGCAGGAGCCGCAGGGGGAAGGGGCCGCAGAGGGAGCAGGGGCCGCGGGGGAAGGGGCCGCAGAGGGAGCAGGGGCTGCCGCCCGCCACGGGCCGACCGGCGCTAGCTGGTCCGGCCCTTCGCGTCGAAGTCCTTCATCCGGTCGAGGACCCCCTCAGCCGTCGGCTGGTGCATCTCGTCCACGATCCGCCCGTCGGCGAGGAAGATCACGCGGTCGGCGTACGAGGCGGCCACCGGGTCGTGGGTGACCATCACGACGGTCTGGCCCAGCTCCCGCACCGAGTTGCGCAGGAAGCCGAGGACCTCGGCGCCCGAGCGCGAGTCCAGGTTCCCGGTCGGTTCGTCACCGAAGATGATCTCCGGCCGGGATGCGAGGGCACGGGCCACGGCGACGCGCTGCTGCTGGCCGCCGGACAGCTCGGTGGGCCGGTGCGAGAGGCGGCCCGCGAGGCCCACCATGGAGATGACCTGCTCCAGCCACTGCTTGTCGGGCTTGCGGCCCGCGATGTCCATGGGGAGCGTGATGTTCTCCAGGGCGGTCAGCGTGGGCAGCAGGTTGAACGCCTGGAAGATGAAGCCGATCTTGTCCCGGCGGAGCTTGGTGAGCTGCTTGTCCTTGAGGCTGGACAGCTCGGTCTCGCCGATGCGCACGGAGCCGCCGCTGAAGCTGTCCAGGCCCGCCACGCAGTGCATCAGCGTGGACTTGCCGGACCCCGAGGGGCCCATGATCGCGGTGAACTCGCCCTGCCCGAAGTCGACGGAGACCTGGTCGAGCGCGACGACCTGCGTCTCGCCCTGACCGTAGACCTTGGACAGATCCGTGGCACGCGCGGCCACGGTGGTGGCCCGGGCGGCGAAGGAAGTGGTGGTGGTCACGGGACGGTGCTCCTGTCGGGACGACGAGTGGGGGACGTACTCCATCGTCGCCGGGGAAGAGCCCCGTGGAGTCAGCCGCTGTTCCGGTTCCTGGGGGCGACTCGGGTCGGACTCGGTGGGTCCATGTCATACCTGGGGATGAGGCGCCGCCCTGCGCGAAGTAGGGGGTGGGCCCCGGACCCGGGACCCGACCCGATTCGCCCCCCACGCGCGGACGTCTCGCCCGGGACGGCTAAATCCCGTCAATTCCCTCACCTGCGAGGGGCCCGGTCGGTATGGCCCATGGCATGTACCACCGGCGCGTACCAGGTGCTGATGCTCCCTCAGACGTCAATAAAATAAGACAACGTCGGGCTGTTCTGCCGCTGTTCGGGGGATGCCTCCCGATAGGGTCGAAGCCTTGATGCGGAGCCCACGGCCTGCCCGGATGGTGGAATGCAGACACGGCGAGCTTAAACCTCGCTGCCCCTAGCGGGCGTACCGGTTCAAGTCCGGTTCCGGGCACCTCCGCCGCCCTGTTCTCCCATGGTTTCCCCCGACGGGCCGTTCATCGACCATTCAACCCGTGGTGGCTCAACTCCCCTCGGGAGCAGCGCTCTTGATGATCGCGAAGGGTGCGCCCCAGGGGTCGGACAGCATGGCGAACCGGCCGATGCCCTCGGCGTCGGAGGGCGGGATGAGGGCCGTGCCCCCGGCCTCCACGACCTTCACGTACACCGCGTCGCAGTCGGCCACCTCGAAGTAGGGATGCCACTCCGGCCGCGAGCCCTCCGCCAGATTCTCCTCGGGCAGCGCGAGGAGACCGCCGTGGCTGTGCTCCTCGCCGCCGCCCGCCGGGGTCAGCACGGTGTACGTCAGCTCGGGGCTCATCGGGACGTCCGTGCACTGCCAGGAGAACACCGCGCGGTAGAACGCCTTCGCCGCGTCGGCGTCCGTGGTGTACAGCTCGGTCCAGGTCAGTGAGATGGGTGCGTTCACCAGTTGTACGCCCCTGATGTCGGCGGGCTGCCAGACGGCGAAGTCCGCGCCCGCCGGGTCGGTGAACTGCGCCATGCGCCCGAAGCCGAACACATCGCCCGGCGGCACCCGGACGCTGCCGCCCGCCTGCTCGACGGCCTTGGCGGTGGCGTCCGCGTCCGGCGTGTGGAAGTACAGCGTCCAGGCGGCGGACGCGCCCTCCTCGGTCAGCGAACCGATCCCGGCCACGGCCTTGTCGTCCTGGAGGAAGAATCCGTACCCGCCGTCGGGTCCCGCCGGCTGGTGGTGCCAGCCGAAGGCGGCGGTGTAGAAGGACACCGCCGCGTCGGTGTCCGGAGCACCCAGGTCCAGCCAGTTCGGAACGCCCGGGACGAAGTCGGTGGAAAGCATGGTCTGCCCTGCCCTTCGGGGGTTGGCGGCCGGGGCCGCCGCGCCGGGGCGGGGGCGGGCCGAGGTCCGTGCCGGGCCCGGGCTCGGCGCCAGGACCCTGGTGTTCGTACGGCTTTCTCAGCATGGCAGCAGCCACTGACAACCGCGTCCGCGCGCGGGCGCCCCGTTGACACCCGCCCGGAGCGGCTCGACACTCCCGTGAATGCGGACGACTGTCGCGATCGTCGGAGCCGGGCCCGCGGGCCTGCTGCTCGCCCGTCTCCTGGACGCGGAGGGCATCGAGTCCGTCGTCCTGGAGAGCCGCGACCGCGCCCACGTGGAGCGGCGCCAGCGCGCCGGGATCCTGGAGCAGGGGACGGCCGACGCCCTGCGCGCGGCCGGCGCGGGGGCCCGCATGGACCGCGAGGGCCTGCGGCACACCGGCATCGAGCTGCGCTTCGACCGGCGCAGGCACCGCGTCGACCTCTCCGCGCTCACCGGCGGCCGGTCGGTGTACGTCCACGCCCAGACCGAGGTGTGCAAGGACCTGATCGCCCTGCGGCTGCGCACCGGCGGCCCGCTGCTCTTCGGCGCCCGCGCCCTGGCCGTCGAGGACGCCGACACCGACCGGCCCCGGGTGCGCTACCGCCACGGGGGCCGCGACGAGGTCCTGGAGTGTTCCTACGTCGCCGGGTGCGACGGCTACTGGGGGGTCTCGCGCGCCGCGGTACCGCCCGCGCTCACCCGGACCTACGAGCGCTCCTGGCCCTACGCCTGGCTGGGGATACTCGCCGATGTGCCGCCCTCGCACCACGAGCTGGTGTACGCCCGCCACGACCGCGGCTTCGCCCTGCTGAGCATGCGCCCGGCGGGCGGCGGGACCGGCGGCGCACCCGTCTCCCGCCTCTACCTCCAGGTGCCCCCGGGCACCGACGCCGCCTCCTGGGGCGACGCGGACATCTGGGACGAGCTGGAGAGGCGGGTGGAGACCGACGGCGGCCGGCGGCTCGCGCGCGGGGCGATCACGGCCAAGGCCGTCACCCCGATGCGCTCCTACGTCCACGAGCCGATGCGGCACGGCCGGCTCTTCCTCGCCGGGGACGCCGCCCACATCGTGCCGCCCACCGGCGCCAAGGGCCTCAACCTCGCCGTCGGCGACGTCGTCACCCTCGCCCGTGCCCTCGTCGCGCACCGCGACACGGGCGACCCGGCGGGCATCGACGCCTACTCGGCGGACTGCCTGCGCCGCGTCTGGCAGGCCGAGCACTTCTCGTACACGATGACGGACCTGCTGCACCGCCACCCCGACGCGAGCCCCTTCGACGACCGGCTGCGCCGTGCCCGCCTCGACCGGATCACCGGCTGCCGGGCGGCCGCGACCGACTTCGCGGAGGGCTACACCGGGATCCCGTTCCCCCGCGACGCCTGAGCCGGGAAGGAACACAGGAGCCGCGGCGCGCGTTATTTCCACAGATGGGGAAAGATCCTCCCTGAGCACTAGGGCCGGATCTTTGCCAGCCCATTACTCTTGTACCAAAGCCGCGCACGGTGGCCATGGAGGAGTGAGATGAGGAGCAGTAACCCGGTCTTCTCGCGACGGGGGTTCAGCCGCGACAACGGCCACGCGGGCTTCAACGCGCAGCCGCAGGCCGGGGGAGCCGCCGTCGGGACGCAGCAGGCCAATCCGTACGCGCAGGGCAACCCGTACGCGGGCGCGGGCCAGCAGGCCCCCACCAACCCCTACGCCAACAACCCCTACGCCCAGCAGGCCCCGCAGGGCGCCCCGCCGCAGACCCCGGTGACCACCGGCCGCATGACGATGGACGACGTCGTCATGCGTACGGCCACCACGCTCGGCACGCTCGTCGTGACGGCGGCGCTCGCCTGGGCCCTGCTCCCGGTGGACGACGCCAACATCAGCAAGTCGTACGGCATCGCCATCGGCGCCGGTCTGATCGCGATGATCCTCGGCTTCGTGCAGGCCTTCAAGCGCAAGGCCTCGCCGCCGCTGATCCTGGCGTACGCCGCCCTCGAGGGTGTCTTCCTCGGCGTCGTCTCCAGCGTCGTCGACAACCGCATCGCGAGCGGCGCCGCCATGCAGGCGGTGCTCGGCACGATGGCCGTCTTCCTCGGCGTCCTCGTGGCGTACAAGGCGGGCTGGATCCGCGTCAACCGCCGCTTCTACGGCTTCGTGATGGCGGCCGCCCTCGGCTTCATCCTGCTGATGGGCGTGAACCTGCTGTTCGCGGCCTTCGGCGGCGGTGACGGTCTGGGCTTCCGCAGCGGTGGCCTCGGCATCATGTTCGGCATCATCGGCATCCTGCTCGGTGCCTGCTTCCTGGCCCTGGACTTCAAGCAGGTCGAGGACGGCATCGCGTACGGCGCCCCGCGCGAGGAGGCCTGGCTCGCCGCCTTCGGCCTCACGATGACGCTGGTGTGGATCTACATGGAGTTCCTGCGGATCATCGCGATCCTCCAGGGCAACGACTGACGGCCGCCCCGGGCGGCTGACGTCCCGGAACACGGCCGAAGGGCCCGCGGAAACCGTTCCGCGGGCCCTTCGCCGTCGCTGAGGCAGGTCCGAGCTGCGGGGGAACAGGGGTCGGGGTCAGAGCAGCTTGCGTGCGGCACGACGGAGGTCGTACTCGTGGATGATCGCTTTGGCGTGGCCGTACGCGAGGTCGTGTTCGCCGCGGAGCCAGCTGACCTTCTCCTCGAAGCGGAAGAGAGAGGGGCCCTCGTCGACGGTGCGGAGCCAGTCGGACACTTCTCGACCTGTGCAATGGGGGATGCGAGCGAGCAGATTGCGGTGGGTCTCCTGGGAGAAGACTTGGGACATCGGCGCCTCCGGACGCGTTCGATGTGGTCCGTCCTTCACGACACCGTGCCTGAGCGTTCGGCTGTTGGCAACAGTCCCGGCTCGGCGCGTAGGGTCGCACAGTGCTCGATACGACGCCTTTGATCACGGCAGTTGACCGTTTCGCGGACCGGCTGCGCGCCGCCCCGCAGTCCCGGCTGCAACGCGGCGCGGCGGCCGAAGCGCTGGCCCTCGCCAGGGATCTGGCGGTGCGTGCGCAGGAGCGGGAGGCCCCGGGAGCGGAACCGCACCGGATGCCCGACGCGGGCATGTTCGCCGCCGCCGACCAGATCACCGTCGCGGGGCGGGACTTGGCGGTCGTCCTGCGCGACGAGAGCGACCTGGCGGAGGCGGTGCGCCTGGTGGAGGAGGCGGTGGGGCGGGCCGGGGTCTGACCCGCCGGGCCGGGGCGCCGACCCGCTGGACCAGGGTGCTGACCCGCTGGACCAGGGTGCTGACCCGCTGGGCCGGGGCGCCGACCCGTTAGACCGAGGCGATGACTCGGTCGGCCAGTATGTAGACGTTCTCGCTGCCGCACGCGAACGTCAGTGCGTACGCGCCCGAGATGCCGGAGCCGCCGAGCAGGACCGGTGCCTTGCCGTCGCGCAGGGCGGCGGCGAGGAGCTCCGCGGTCTCGCGGTGGCCCGGGGTCATGCACAGCGTGGTGCCGTCCGCGAAGACGTAGACGTCCAGGGTGCCGAGCGGGCCCGGGCGGACGTCGGCGAGCGCGGTGCGGGCGTCGGCCAGCTCCTCCAGGCAGGCCACGGTGCGCTCGTGGTCGCCGTGCCCGGTGCTCTGCACGGGGACGAAGTCGGGGTGGGAGGGGTGGCGGCGGCGGGCCGCGGCCAGCTCGGGGGAGTCCGCTGCGAACTCGTCCAGGACACCGCCCTGGTCGGTGAACGGCTCGACGACCGGCTCCAGGCTGTCGGACTCCAGGCCCACGAGGTCCGCCTGGCGCGGCAGGAACAGCTCGTCCGCCATGCCGTCGGGCAGCCCGCTCAGGAGCGAGGGCGCGTCGGCGATGTCCCGCGCCTCCTGGGCGGCCCAGAACGCGCGCGCCTCGGCCAGCTCGCGCTCCCGCTCCTCGGCGAGGGCCTCGGCGACCGCCGTGCGTATCTCCTCGGTGTCCACCGCGGTGCGGGCGGCGGGTACGGAGGCGTGGCCGGCCACCGCGCCCCGGCTCTCGGCGAGTTCGGTGCGCAGGTCGGTGATCTGCTTCCGCAGGCCCCGCACGGAGTGCAGGGCGGCGGCGCCCGCGGCCGTGGCAGCGGCCGCGGAGAGCAGCAAGGCAAGATGCATGGCGCTCACTGACGTACTCCCGGTTTCAAGTCGACCCCCGACTTCCTACATCAGCTTGAAGCCTGCACCATCCCGCTGTCAGTGCATTACGTCACGAACCGGACAGGACTTTCGGCCCGGTGTCCGGCCGTCGAACCGCGCTGACCTGGTCATATGCCAGGCCTCCCGGAGATTGTCACATCCTGGGGGAGATTGGGTCACGAACGAGCGGCGGGACCTGAGCGGCCGTCGTGTCCCGAGGTGTGAGACGGACGGCCACTCAGGGTGCCGGGTGGGGCACGGTCGGGTCAGCTCAGGCGCTCGATGACCATCGCCATGCCCTGACCACCGCCGACGCACATCGTCTCGAGACCGAACTGCTTGTCGTGGAACTGGAGGCCGTTGATCAGCGTGCCCGTGATGCGGGCGCCGGTCATGCCGAAGGGGTGGCCGACGGCGATCGCGCCGCCGTTGACGTTCAGCTTCTCCAGCGGGATGCCGAGGTCCCGGTAGGAGGGGATCACCTGGGCGGCGAAGGCCTCGTTGATCTCGGCGAGGTCGATGTCGTCGATGGTGAGCCCGGCCCGCTTCAGCGCCTGCTTGCTGGCCTCGACCGGGCCGTATCCCATGATCTCCGGGGAGAGCCCGGAGACGCCGGTAGAGACGATCCGGGCCAGCGGGGTCAGGCCGAGCTCGCGGGCCTTGGTGTCGCTCATGATCACCAGGGCGGCGGCGCCGTCGTTGAGGGGGCAGCAGTTGCCCGCGGTGACCAGGCCGTCGGGGCGGAAGACGGGCTTGAGGCCCGCGACGCCCTCCAGCGTGACGCCCGCGCGGGGGCCGTCGTCCTTGCTGACGACGGTGCCGTCGGGGGTGGTGACCGGGGTGATCTCGCGCTCCCAGAAGCCGTTCTTGAGGGCTTCCTCGGCGAGGTTCTGCGAGCGGACGCCGAACTCGTCCATGTCCTGGCGGGTGATGCCCTTCAGGCGGGCGAGGTTCTCGGCGGTCTGGCCCATCGCGATGTACGGGTCGGGCAGCGAGCCGTCCTCGCGCGGGTCGTGCCAGTCGGCGCCCTCGGACCCGGCCACGGCGGCGGTGCGGGCCTCGGCGTCGGCGAACAGGGGGTTGTGGGTGTCGGGCAGGCCGTCGCTCGACCCCTTGCCGAAGCGCGAGACCATCTCGACGCCGGCCGAGATGAAGACGTCGCCCTCGCCCGCCTTGATGGCGTGCAGGGCCATGCGGGACGTCTGCAACGACGAGGAGCAGTAGCGCGTGACGGTGCAGCCCGGGAGGTGGTCCATGCCCATCTGCACGGCCACGATCCGGCCGAGGTTGTGGCCCTGCTCGCCGCCGGGCAGGCCGCAGCCGAGCATCAGGTCGTCGATGTCCCCCGGGTCGAGCTCCGGCACCTTCGCCAGGGCTGCCTGGATGATCGTGGCGGTCAGGTCGTCCGGGCGCAGCTCCTTCAGGGAGCCCTTGCCCGCACGGCCGATGGGGGAACGGGCGGCGGAGACGATCACGGCTTCGGGCATCACGGGCTCCTACTGGCGGGGGCGCCCTCGGCAGGGCGGGACTCCCTGGAAGTTACCTGCCCGTAATGGGGTGGGTCATCGGGTGGGGGCTGTGACGCGGACCGCATTTCTAAGCGGATGCTCAGGGCAGGGGCTCGGGGGGTCGCCCCCGGGTGCCCCCGTCGGGGGTGCGGGGTGCCCCGTCGGGGGCGGGGGATTGCGCGGGGTGCCCCCCGTCGGGGTGCGGGGAACTGTGCGCGGGGCCCCGTCAGGGGCGCGGGGAACTGCGCGCGCAACCCAGGAAAAGCGGCAGACGCGTCTGCCGGGTCGGTGAGCAGACGCGTCTGCGGGTGTGTGGGGGCTGGCCGCGCAGTTCCCCGCGCCCCTTGCGGGGCTCCCCCCAGGCGGGGCTCCCCCCCTGACGGGGCTCCCCCCCAGCCGGGGCTCCCCCCGGCGGGGGTCAGCTGATCGGTGACGGGTTCGGTTCCTGGATGCGGCGACGGCGGCGGCGCTTGAGCAGGGCCCACGGCCCCCTGGGGCCCGTGGGCATGGCGCCGGTGACCTCCGTGCCGCCCTCCGCCGCCGCCTGGGCCGCCGCCCGGGCCACGGGCAGGAACCCCTCGCGCCGGGAGACATCCGGACGCTCTTCCTCCGGCCACAGGCCGAGCGCCGCGCACAGCGTGGGCAGCAGGGCCATCGCCGCGGTGGCGTACCCCTCCGCCGAGGGGTGGTAGTTGTCGGGTCCGAACAGCTCCCGGGGGTTCGCGAGGAACTCGGGCGCGAGCAGGTCGCCGAGCGACACCGTACGGCCGCCCTGCTCGACCACGCCGATCGTCTGGGCGGCGGCGAGCTGCCGCGAGACGCGCCGGGCGAGCCACCGCAGCGGCTGGTAGACGGGCTCGATGGTGCCGAGGTCGGGACACGTCCCGACCACCACCTCCGCCCCGGCGGTCCGCAGCCTGCGCACCGCCGCGGACAGCATCCGCACCGACCGCGTCGGGGGCATCCGGTGCGTGACGTCGTTCGCCCCGATCATCACCACGCACACATCGGGCACCCAGCCTGTCTCGTCGGACAGGACCAGCGACACCTGCCGCTCCAGGTCGTCCGACATCGCCCCGGGCAGCGCCACCACCCGCACGTCCACCGGCCGCTCCGCCACCGCGGCGAGCCCGGAGGCGAGCAGCGCCGCCGGGGTCTGCTGCACCCGGCGCACGCCCTGCCCCGCGGCCGTGGAGTCCCCGAGCACCGCGAACCGCAGCGGCTCGCCGTCACCCGAGCGGTCCGCGAGCGGCGTGCCGTAGCGCCCGTCCGCCCGTGGCGGTGCCCCGAACCCGCCGTTGCCGACCGACCGCTTGGCCAGCTGCACCTCGGCGAGGACGAGCCCTACCGTGGCCGCGCCGAGCAGCCCGATGCTCCCGCCGCCGTACGCCGCGCCCGCGGCGATGCGCCGCGCCACCCTCGCCCTCGACACCCCGTGGTCACCTCAGCAAAGTCGTCCTGAGCCGTACATCGTCGTCCTGAGCCGTACATCGTCGTCCTGAGCCGACATCGGGGCGCACATCCGGCGTACGCCCCGTACACCCACTCATTGCCCCGTCGGACGGGGCGGCCAATCGCAACGGGAGGTGAACCGACGAGATGGAGCCGTAGTCTGACCGCACCCATATATCTCGTACGACGTCCCTTCCCGGGACATCCACGACATCGCAGCCCGGAGACACGGAGACAACGGTGCATTTCCACGACTCGATGATCAGCCTCGTCGGCAACACCCCGCTGGTGCGGCTCAACAACGTGACCAAGGGCCTGAAGGCCACGGTCCTTGCCAAGGTCGAGTACTTCAACCCGGGCGGCTCCGTGAAGGACCGCATCGCGCTGCGCATGATCGAAGCCGCCGAGGAGAGCGGCGCGCTCGTCCCCGGCGGCACGATCGTCGAGCCGACCAGCGGCAACACCGGCGTCGGCCTTGCCATCGTGGCCCAGCAGAAGGGCTACAAGTGCGTCTTCGTCTGCCCGGACAAGGTGTCCACGGACAAGATCAATGTGCTGCGCGCGTACGGCGCCGAGGTGGTCGTCTGTCCGACCGCCGTCGACCCCGAGCACCCGGACTCGTACTACAACGTCTCCGACCGGCTCGTACGGGAGATCCCCGACGCCTGGAAGCCGGATCAGTACTCCAACCCCAACAATCCCCTGTCGCACTATCACTCCACCGGCCCCGAGCTGTGGGCGCAGACGGAGGGCAGGATCACCCACTTCGTCACCGGCATCGGCACCGGCGGCACGATCTCCGGGACCGGCGGGTACCTGAAGGAGATCTCCGGCGGCAAGGTCACCGTGGTCGGGGCCGACCCGGAGGGGTCGGTGTACTCCGGGGGCTCGGGGCGGCCGTACCTCGTCGAGGGCGTCGGTGAGGATTTCTGGCCGACGGCCTACGACCGGAACATCACGGACGACATCGTCGCGGTCTCGGACAAGGACTCCTTCCAGATGACCCGCCGCCTCGCCAAGGAGGAGGGGCTGCTCGTCGGCGGGTCCTGCGGCATGGCGGTCGTCGCGGCCCTGCGGGTGGCCGAGGGGCTCGGGCCCGACGACGTGGTCGTCGTCCTGCTGCCGGACTCCGGCCGCGGCTACATGAGCAAGATCTTCAGCGACGAGTGGATGAACGACTACGGCTTCCTGGAGGAGGCCGGTGACCAGCCGCGCGTCGGTGACGTGCTGCGCCGCAAGGAGGGCGGCGAGCTGCCGTCCCTGGTCCACATGCACCCCGAGGAGACCGTCGGCGAGGCCATCGAGGTCCTTCGTGAGTACGGGGTCTCGCAGATGCCCATCGTGAAGCCGGGCGCCGGGCACCCCGACGTCATGGCCGCCGAGGTCATCGGCTCCGTCGTGGAGCGGGAGCTGCTCGACGCCCTCTTCGCCCAGCGGGCCTCGCTCGGCGACCCCCTCGAGAAGCACATGTCAGACCCGCTGCCGCAGGTCGGCTCCGGGGAGCCCGTGGGGGACCTGATGTCCGTTCTCGGCGGCGCCGACGCGGCGATCGTCCTGGTCGAGGGCAAGCCCACCGGGGTGGTGAGCCGCCAGGACCTGCTGGCGTTCCTGGCCGCGCAGCAGGGCGGGGCCCCGCAGGCGGGGCGCTGACGCTGCCCCGGCCCCGGGGGGTCCCGTAGGGGGGCGTCGGTTCAAGCCCGGACTTCGCGGGCGCGGGGGTCCGGGCAGGAACTTCGCGGAAGCGGTACGAAGGTGACACGTCCGCGCAGTACCGGCTTAACACTCGCCTGGGAGCGTTGCGGGTGTCGGCGTCAGGAACTTCCGGAGCGGCTCCCGGACCTCCCCGGCGCCCTGGACGCGGATGCCCGGCCCTGACCCGGCCCGCGCCCCTCGCGGGGACCGCCGCCGTCCCGCCCTCCGGGGGTTTCCCCCTCCGTAGGTGTCGGCGGTCCCCGCGCCCGCTCTGCGGGGCTGAGGGCCGCGCCACCCGGCGGACCGGGACCTCGCGGACGAGCCCCGGAAGGGGCGGTGCGGGGGAGTCGGGGGCGAGATCGGGTCAGTCGTCCCAGGTGGGGGACTTGCGGTCGCGGGGGCGGAGGAGGGAGAGGATTCCCGCGCCCCGGGCGGCATGCACCGCGTTGACGCCGACGATGCCGAACCAGGTGACGAACAGACCCGAGAGCCCCGCGTTGACCACACCGATCGCGGACAGCGGGATCGCGAGGATCAGCGAGACGATCCCGAAGCCGAACCGCTCGCCCCAGGAATCCACCCCGCTGTCGGGAGTGCGGGCACCACGCGCCACGACCATCTGTTGCTCCGCCATGTGCCGGCGCATGCGCCGGTCGATCGTGCCGTCCAGGCGCTGCTCGACCTTTTCCAGGAAGGAGTCGACCAGAGCGGACTCGTACTCTTCGCCGAGGTCCTTGCGCGCGTGCAAGGCGGCGTCGAGTTCCTTCTTGAGTTCGGCGTCATGAGGGGCTTCCATAGGCCGTACGGTACGCAGCCCCCGCCCCGCCCCACACTGGGGCTAACCCCCCATTGTGGCCTGGGCCGAACCCCCCACCCCCAGGTCAGGGCGGTCCCGGGGAAGCGTCACTTCGGTGACCGGCCCAGCAGCCGCAGCGCCTCCTCCAAGGGTGCGGAGCCGTCCGGTACCGCGAGGGCGGGGCCGAAGGCGGAGCCCGGTGCGCGGTACTCGGGGTCCGCCGGTACCAGGCGGGCGACCACGAGGGCGGCACCCCGGACCTCGTCGCTCAGGCGCAGGTCCACCCCGAGCGTGACCGCGACGTCCCAGGCGTGCACCACGTAGTCGATGAAGTGGAAGGCGATCGCCTGGAGACCGGGGAAGGTCCGGCCGAGATCCGGGAGGACGAACTCCCGCTCCGTGACGCCCGGTTCGGCGAAGGCGTCCAGAACCTCCGTCGCGGCCTCCCGGTGCACCCGGGCCGGTTCGCTCACGTCCTCCGGTTCGCGCCAGTGCGCGGCCTCCTGCCCCGCGCCGTGCGCGGCCGCCGTGAAACCGCGGTGCTGCGCGGCCATGTGTGCCACGAGCTTGCGCAGGTCCCAGCCCACGCAGGGGGTGTCACGCTGCCAGTCGTCGTCCTTCGCCAGATCCACGACGCGCACGGCTTCGAGGACGGCGATCCGATCGAGCTCGACGAAGTCCGTTCCGGTTGTTGTCATGAGCCGAGTATAAAACTATCCGAACGGTCGTGCACAGTTAGTTCGTCGCTTTTCTCAGCTTGGCCCATATCCGACGCTTCAGAACGGGGGCGACGGCCTCTTCAGGACGGGGGTACCAGCCTGGGATCCACCGCTGTGGCGCGCAGCCGCGTTCCGATGCCCGCGCGGGCCCGACGGTAGGGGGTGTCGTCGTCATCGTGCAGTACGGAGATCATGTTGGCCGTCTCCATCAACGCGACGAGCTCGAAGGCGAGCTGACCGGGGTCCGTGTCGGGGAGCAGTTCGCCGACGGTGCGGGCCTCCTTGACGGTGCTCTCCACATGGGCCGTCCAGTCGCGCTGGGAGCGCACGACGGCGTCGTGCACCGGGCCGGAGCGGGCGTCGAACTCGGCGATGACCTCGTAGAAGAAGCAGCCACCAGGGAAGACCCGGCCGCGCGAGTACTCCAGCCAGAGCTCGCAGAGCTGCCACACCCGGCCGACGCCCGCCGGGGTCGCGAGGGCGGGGAGTACGACCTGCTCGGTGAAGATGCGGGCGGCCTCGCGCACGGTGGCCAGTTGCAGCTCCTGCTTGGAGCCGAACAGGGCGAACACCCCGCTCTTGCTCAGGTCGAGTTCGGTGGCGAGCCGTCCGGTGGACAGCGCCTCGAGCCCCTCGACGGAGGCGATGTCCACAGTGCGGCGCAGCACCAACTGCCGGGTTCTGTTGCCCCGTTCGATTCTGCCGTCGGGCCGAGACATGGTGGGCGTCCTCCTGGTGCAGGGACGTGTGGTCGGCGACCACGGTGTGGGACCGGTGTGTGAGCGGGGAAGGGCCCGTGCCCCGGCACCGTGTGGACGGAGGCGTGGCGGTGGGCTCTTCGGTGCTCAGGGCTACCAGTCTGCCAGGCGGAAGATCGCCACTGCCCCTTCGCGGGTGCGGACCCCGGCCGCGGCGGCATCGGCTGACGTGGCGGTATCGGCTTCAGTGGCCCGCCCTGTCCAGGCGGGCCCGGCCGCCGTTCGCGGAGGGGTGGGCGAGCACGGGCGGTGCGGTGGAGCCGCGGGGGAGGCCGACGGCGCTGACCAGGACGACGAGGAGCCAGGCCGCGATGCCGAAGACGAAGGTGAGGGTGAACTGGCTCTCGGCGGGCAGGGCGGGCACCCCTGCCGGCAGTCCTTCGAGGGTCTTGGCCGTCATCAGCGTTGTGATCACCGCGCTGCCGATCGCGCTGCCGCCGGAGCGGGAGATCGAGTTGATGCCGTTGGCGATGCCGGTCTTCTCCGGCGGGACCCCGCTGACGATGAGGGCGGGCATCGCCGCGTAGGCGAAGCTGATCGCGGTGCCGTTGACGGCGCTGGCGGCGATCACCGAGGCGGTCGTGTCGTGGGCCACGGCCAGCCAGGTGGAGCCGAGGGCGCCGAGCACCCCGCTCAGCCCCAGGACCAGTCGCGGCCCGTAGCGCTTGACGAGGATGCCGCCGAGCGGGGCGGCCACGAGCGCGAAGGCCGTACCCGGCAGCAGGTACTGGACCGCGGCCCGCAACGCGGAGGCGCCGAACCCGTACCCGGCCACCGACGCGGGGATCTGGGCGAGGAAGGACAGCGCGATGAACTGGGCGAACATCACGAACCCGACGAGCAGTCCGGCCACGTTGGTGCTCAGCACCGGACGCAGGACGAACGTCGGCAGGTCGATCATGGGCTCGCGCACCCGCTTCTCGACCATCCACCAGGCGACCGCCGCGAGCACCGCCGCGGCGAAGCAGCCGAGTGTGCGGCCCGACGCCCAGCCCCACTCCCGCCCCTGGGAGACGGGCAGCAGCAGGAGCGCCAGGGAGGCGCTGAAGGTGAGCGCGCCGAGCAGGTCGGTACGGCCACCCGGGCCGTCACGGTCCGCCGGCACCCAGAGCACCGACGCGACCAGGACGACGGCGGCGAGGCCGACCGAGAGCCAGAACACCCGCCGGTAGTCGGCGTCGGCGCCCTGGGTCAGCAGACCCGAGAGCACGAGGGCCAGCCCGCTGCCGATCCCCAGCATTCCGCTGACCAGGGCCATGGCGCCGGCGAGTCGTTCCGAGGGAACCTCCCTGCGCAGGATGGCCAGGGCGAGCGGGAAGATCGCCGTGGCGCTGCCCTGGAGCACACGGGCCACGATGAGCAGCGGCAGCGACTGCGTCAGGGCCGCGAGGAGCGAACCGGCCAGCAGGACGACGATCACCGCCACGAGGACGCGTTTTTGGCCGTGTTGGTCACCGAGGCGGCTGAGCAGCGGGGTGAAGACGGCCGCCGACAGCAGTGTGGCCGTGTTGACCCAGCTCACGGCGGAGGCCGAGCTGTGCAGCGAGGTCTGGATCAGACCGAGGATCGGCACGAGCAGCGTCTGCATCATGGACACGACCATCGCGGCGGCGGAGAGGCTCACCAGGAGGGCCGTCCGGCCCGCGGGCGCACGGGACGCGGCGGACGGAGCGGGCTGAGCAGGTAGGGGCATGTCGGAACCCTTCGCTCCTGGGGGGCGGCTTTCGGGGGGTGAGCTGCCCGGGTGGCGGCGCAGGTGCGATGCGTGCGATGTAGCTGATCCGCTAGATATTAGCACGGTCGGTCGTATTAATATGCCCTTCAGTGTGGTAAACAATATGCACGGTCGTGCTCCTTGTCGGAGCGGGCGGCCATCTCGCACCCACGTGAGAAGGGAAGGCCGCACACGTGACGCGCAACGAGAGCGAACTTCGCCACAAGCCGGATGAGCCGGGCAGGGCGGACATGGCCGAGCGCCTCGATCCGTACTGCCTCAAGGAAGGGGAGGGGGAGCTCCTCTCCGGCCACCCCTGGCGGCGGTTCGTGGCACTGGGGGACAGCGTGGTGGAGGGGCTCGGCGATGCCGTGCCGGGCTACCTCGACGAGCCCTGGGTCGACAGGCTCGCCGACGCCCTGCGACAGCACGCGGGCGACCTCGTCTTCCGTAACCTGGGAAGGCGCAACACCCGCGCCGCCCTGGTCCGGTCGACCCAACTGGACAAGGCGCTGGCGTTCGAGCCGGACCTCGCGCTCGTCGCCTGTGGTGGGTACGACACCCTGGTCGCCCGATTCGACGAGCACCGGGTCGCGTCCGAGATACGGGCCATCGTCGGCGCGTTGCAGGACCGCGGCAGCACGGTGATCACCGTAAGCATGATCGACAGTTCGCGTTCACCACAGCTGCCGCCCGCCGTCCGGGAGCGGTTCGCGCGGCGCCTGCGGGCCCTGTCCGACGCCACCTCGGTGATCGCCCGCGACCTGGGCACGCTGCACATCGATCTGTTCGACCACCCGGTCGGTGACGCGGACAACCTGCTGAGCGCCGACGGCAGGCACGCCAACCGGCGCGGTCACGCCATCGCCGCCGCCGAGGCGGTGCGCGCCGTCGGCGCCCATCTGGCCCGGCCCGAGCTGAGGAACGGTGCGGCATGACGACGACCCCCGAGCGGACGCACACCGCTCCCTCCATACGTGACCGGATGACCCTCGCGAGCATCCTGACCGGGGGCTGGCTGGCCCAGGGCTGCTACGCGCTGGCCAAGTCGGGCATCCCGGACCTGCTCGCCGACGGGCCCCGCCCGGCCGGCGACCTCGCCGCCGCGGCCGGCGCCGACACCCGCGCGGTCCGCCGTCTGCTGCGCGTCCTGGCCGCCGTCGGCCTCTTCGTCGAACCCGAGCCGGGAGTCTTCGCGCTCACGCCGGCCGGACGGCTGCTGTGCACCGACACCGTACGGTCGAGCCGATCGGCCGCGATCATGTTCGGCGAGGAGGTGTACCACTCCTTCGGCGAGATCACCCACACCCTGCGCACCGGACAGCCGGCGTTCGACTCGCTGTACGGCATGCCGTTCTACGACTACCTCGACAGCGACCCGGAGACGGCCGCCGTGTTCACCGCGGCGATGGGCACCGCGCCGGTGCCCGCCGCGCTGAACAGCGTGGACCTCACGGGCGTCGGCACCCTCGTGGACGTGGGCGGCGGCGACGGCAGCCTGCTCGCCAAGGTGCTGCCCCGGCACCCCGGGATGCGCGGGGTCCTGACCGAGCTGCCGGAGGCCCTCGAAGGGGCCAGGGAGCGACTGGGCACGCTGGGTCTGGCCGACCGGACCGACTTCACCGCGGGCAGCTTCTTCGACGCCCTGCCCCCGGGCGGCGACGTCTACACGCTCTCCCGGGTGCTGCACAACTGGAACGACGACCGGGCCGTGCAGATCCTGCGCCGGGTCCGCGAGGCCATGCCCGAGCACGGCAGGCTGCTCGTCCTCGAACGACTGGAGAGGCCGGTGTCCGAGGGCGCGACGCTCTCCCGGCAGGCCGCCCAGGGCCGCCTCGTCGACCTGCTGATGCTGGTGATGATGGAGGGCTGGGACCGATCCGAGGAGGAGTACCGGGGCCTGCTCGACGCCGCCGGCTTCACGGTCCGGGCCGTGCATCCCGCCCCGTTGCAGTCCGACCGCGCCGAACACGTCATCGAGGCCGTACCGGCCGCACGGGGCGGCGCGGCGGCGGGGGCGGCACGATGAGCGCGCCCGCGATCGGCGCGGCGCCCGCACGGGCCGCCGCCGCGGCGGACCGGCTGCTCGTGCTCAGTGTCGGCTCCCGGCCGGAGTTCCACGCCACCGTGCGCACCGCGCTGAGTGACGCGGGCGACGGCCCGGGACACGGTGACGGCTGGCCGGACCTCTACCAGGAGGTCGCCCGCCGCGCGCACCGCTTCCTGGCCCGCACGCTGGAGGGCGACGAGACCACGGTCGTGACGGTCGGCACGCTCCCCGAGGCCGCTGCCGCCCTGCGTGCGGCGGCCACGGGTGCCACGACCGCCACGCTCGCGCTGCTCCTGGTGGACGCGCGGGCGGCCGGGCTGAGCACCGACCCGCTCGCGGACACCATGGACGCGGCACTGGAGGAGTTCCTCGACTCGCTTCCCGCGGAGGTGTCGGCCGACCTGTCGGCGTACACCGTGCACGTCTACGACGAACTCGACCGGTCGCCGGTCAGGCTCGCCCGGTCGTACGCGCTCAAGCAACTGCCCGAGGAGCCGTGGCTCCTCGCGGCGGACGTCATCTGCGCCTTCGCGGACCAGACCCAGTTCCGGCACGTCGCGCAGGTCATCCGCGCCGGGTCCGCGCCCCGGCGCGTGCTGGCCCAGTGGCTGCACTCCTTCCTCACCGCCCGCGCCGAGGACACCTGGGGACTGCACTACTACACCGGTTCCATCGTGACCGGGCTGATCGGCGAGCTGGAGCGGACCGCGGAGCGGTCCGGGAACCCGGTCCTGCGCGGCCCGAGCGAGCACGGCCTGGCCTGCGGGGCGATGGCGCGCTGGCAACTGGACGAGGCGCCGTTCCTCATGGTCGTCACCAACGGCATGGTGGACGAGTTCAAGGGCACGCTGGCCAATCTGCGCGAGACGCACGCCCGCGGCTTCATCGTCTGCGCCGACCCCGACCCGGGCGGCTGGTTCCCCTTCCAGGGCACCGTCCACCAGGGCGAGGACGCCCGCGAGGTGTTCCGGGCCCGCGGCCTGCACACCTTCCACCTGGACGATCCCGGCCGCCTGGCCGAGGACCTCGTCGCCGCGCAGCAGGCCTACGACGCCGACGAGGGCCCGGTCGTCCTGCTGGCCACCGCGGCCGTCCTGGACACGCCCGCCACCGGCACCGGGCCCGCACCGGCCCCCGCCCCGGCCGCCCGCGCCCAGGTCACCGAGAGCGCCATCGAGCCGGTGCTGCGCATGGTCAACGAGGAGCCCGCCAGGCTGCTGTGGCAGTGCGGCAGGCTGGACGCGGAGGAGCGCGCGCTCACCTACGGCCTCGCGCGGACGGCCGGCATCGCGCTCGCCGACTCGCTGACCCGACCCGGCACGGTGAGCCGCTACCACGAGGGTGCCCACGTGCCCGAGTACCTGGGCACCCTCGGCATGATGGGCTGCTCGGCGCGGGTGCACGCCTTCCTGCACCACGAGGGGCGGCTGCGCGGCAGGGCGGAACAGGCGCTGTTCATGCTCAAGAGCAAGATCGCCGAGCTGTCCACGCCGTTCACACCGCGCGACCTGGCGCGCCAGTTGCGGATCGTCCAGGTCACGCACACCCCGGAGCACATGGCGCCGTTCACCGACCACCCGGTGGTCGCCGACGCCCGCGGCTTCCTGCGGGCCCTGCACAACGGCCTCGCGGTCGACCCCGAGGTGGTGGCGGACCGCCGCGCGGCCATCGCCGCCACCCGGGACAGCGCCTCCGACGTGTTGCACCAACTGCCGCTGCGGCCCATGAGCCCGAACTACTTCTTCCACCAACTGGGTGACCTGCTGACCGAGTTGATCACCCGGCACGGCTACACCTACACCGGTCTGTACGACGTGGGCCGCGGCGGCATCTCGGCCGTACGGAACCTGCCGCGCACCGGGCCCGGATTCTCCGGCTGGTACGGCCGGGCCCTGATGGGCGACGCCCTCCAGGCGGTGCCCGCGGTCGCCCTGACCCGGGACGACAACGTCCTGGCCTTCGTCGGTGACGGCGCCAACGCCCTCGTACCCGACATCGTGCCGACCCTGGTGCAACAGGCGGTGCAGTACGGCAGGCGCCCGGCCGGCAACGTCAGCGTCTTCCGGCTGATCGACGGCGGCCACTCCGTCATCCGTACGTACCGCGAGACCCGGACCGCGGTGGCGGCGGACCGGCAGACGCAGGTGCTGCATCTCCAGCAACCGGAGTGGACGTGCGACTACGGGCCGCTGACCGTCTCCCACCACCACCTCACCGACGTGCCCAGGGACGCGTTGCGCGAGCGGCTGCTGCGGCGCGGCACCGTCGACCTGTACTCGGTGGAGCTCGCGCACAACAACGAGGGCGACGGCATGAGCCCGGCCGGCGCGCTCGGCTGGCAGCGGGACGAATTGGCCGAACTCACCTTCACCGTGGCCCGCACGGCGCGGCGCAAGGCCGAGCGCAAAGCCCGCTGATGCAGCCGCGACGGTGCAGACGGTGCAGACGGTGACGACGGTGACGATGACGACGATGACGACACGGACAGGATGACCATGGACCAGGCCACGGCTCTGACCGGCAAGGCTCTGAACACCCTCTGCGCCGTGAGCCCCTGGCTGGCGGGCGAAGCGGCGTACCGGATCTTCCGGCTCCCGCTCAAACGCGTCACCGTCCGCGACGAGGAACGCCTGCTGATCGACCAGGCGCACGTCGAGAAGGTCCGCGTGGGCGGCGAGACGGTCGTCACCTACCGCTGGGGCAGTGGGGAGCGGCCGGTGCTGCTCGCCCACGGCTGGCAGTCGCGCGGCACCTGCTTCGCGCGCTTCGTGCCGGGGCTGCTCGACGCGGGGTACAGCCCCGTCGCCTACGACGCGCCCGCCCACGGCGACGCGACCGGCGGCACCACCCATGTGCTCGCCTTCCGTGACGTCATCGCCCATCTGGCCGCCGAGCACGGCGAGTTCGAGGCCGTCATCAGCCACTCGGTCGGTGTCATGGCCGCCGTGCTCGCGCTCCGGTCCGGGGTCTCGGCGCGGCGTCTCGTCGCGATCAGCCAGGTGGGCGAGTTCACCTTCCTCTTCGACCAGTTCAGCGGACAGCTCGCCCTGCGGCCACGGCTGCGCCAGGAGCTGCGGCAGCGGATAGAGAGCCGTATCTTCCCCGGCGAGAAGGACATCTGGCGGCGTTTCTCCACCACGCACGAGCCCGAAGGCATCACAGCGCCGATCCTGATCTTCCACGACGAGGGGGACCGGATGGCGGGCGTGGACCAGGCACGGCGGATGGCCGAGGTCTTCGGCGACCAGGCGCGCCTGGTCGTCACCCAGGGGCTCGGCCACCGCAGGATCCTGGACGATCCCGGCGTGGTCCAGGGCACGCTGGACTTCGTGACGGCCGCGCAGAGCGGCCCGGCCGAGACCTCGGTGGCCGGTCGGTGAGCGGGCTGCTCGCGGGCCGGCGGGTGCTGGTCACCGGCGTACTCCTCGACTCCTCGATCGCCTTCCACACGGCCCGCCTCGCCCAGGAGGAGGGCGCCGAGGTGCTGCTCACCGGCTTCGGACGCCTCAGCCTGGTGGAGCGCGTCGCCAGGCGGCTGCCCAAGCCCGCCCCGGTGATCGAACTGGACGTGACCGACGAGGAGCACCTGGCGCGGCTGCCCGAGCGGATCGGCGAGCACACCGACGGGCTCGACGGCATCGTGCACTCCATCGCCTTCGCGCCCCCGGACGCGCTCGGCGGTACGTTCCTCGACACGCCCTGGTCCTCCGTCGCGACGGCGGTCGAGGTGTCGGCGTACTCGCTGAAGTCGCTGACGCGAAGCTGCCTTCCGCTGTTCGGCCCGCGCGGCGGCTCGGTGGTGGGGCTGACCTTCGACTCGACGGTGGCCTGGCCCGCGTACGACTGGATGGGCGTGGCCAAGGCGGCGCTGGAGTCGACGTCCCGCTACCTCGCGCGCGATGTGGGCCCCCGGGGGATCCGCTGCAACCTGGTGGCGGCGGGGCCGATCCGGACGATGGCGGCCACGTCCATCCCCGGCTTCTCCAGGTTCCGGGACATCTGGGCCGAACGGGCCCCACTCGGTTGGGACGTGACCGATCCCGAGCCGACCGGACGCGCCGTGGTGGCCCTCCTGTCCGACTGGTTTCCCAGGACCACCGGTGAGGTGGTGCACGTGGACGGAGGGGTGCACGCGATGGGGGACTAGACCGCGCCTCCGTCTGCTTCGGGGCCCGGTGCGCGGTGGCGCACCGGGCCCCGGGCGTGTTCCGGAGCCCCGAGCGGGCGTGTTCCGGAACCCCGAGTGGGCATGTTCCGGAATCCCGAGTGGGCGTGGTCAGGCGTCCGGAGCCGAGGACTGGGCGTGGATGAACGCGGCGAGGCGCCGGACGCCCTCCTGGATCCGCTCCGGGTCCAACGCGCTGCACGACAGCCTCAGTTGACGGCTCCCGCCGCCGTCGAGGAAGAAGCTGTCCATCGGTGTCCACAGCACACCGAAGTCACGCGCCGAGCGCTCCAGGGCTTTGACGTCGGCGATGAACGGCACGTTGAGGACCAGGAAGAAGCCGCCGTCGGGCCGGTTCCAGGACAGGCCGAGGCGGTCGCGCCCGGCGGCCGGGAAGGACCTCTCCAGGGCGTCGAGGAGGGTGTTCATGTTCGCCGCGTAGTGGTCGGTGGCGGCGGTGTTCGCCTCCCGCAGCCGACAGCCCGACTCGACCAGGATGCCGCCGATGACGGCCTGGCTGATGGCCGAGGTGTTGACCGTGGTCATGCTCTTGATCTTCGAGAGGCCGTCGGCGAGCAGACCTCGGGAGCCGTCGGGCGCGAGTACCTCCTGGTCGGCCACCACATAGCCGACCCGGGCCGCGGGCAGCGCCGTCTTGGAGAACGAGCCCAGATAGACCACACGGCGGCCACCGAGCGCCTTGAGCGTCGGTGGAGTGCCGCCGGTGCGGGAGAAGAACCCGTACGGATTGTCCTCGAGCAGCAGCACGTCCTCCCGCGCGGCCACGTCGAGGAGTTGGCGGCGCCGGTCCAGGGGCATGCTCGTCCCGGACGGGTTGGCGAAGTCCGGCACGAGATACAGCGCCCTCGGCCGCCCGCCCGCCGCGCGCACCGCCGCCGCTGCGGCCGCCACCGCGTCGGGCTCCGGCCCCTCGGGGCCCTCCGGCACCGCGTGGATCCTGAGGTCCAGGAGCCGGGCGGCGCCGGTGATGCCGACGTAGGCCGGTGTGCTGATCAGCAGGGTGTCCTCGGGCGCGGCGAACAGGGCACGCAGGACGAGCAGCATGGCCTCCTGGGCGCCGGTGGTGACTACGACCGCTTCGGCGGGTACGTCGATGCCCTCGTCGTTGTGCAGGGCGCGGGCGATCAGCTCGTGGATGACGCCGTTGGTGCGCCCGTACTGGAAGAGCTGGGTGCGCACCCGGTCCCGCGACCACCCCAGCTCCCGCTCCAGGTAGTCGGTGTAGGCGCGCAGATGACGGGAGAGGTCCTCGGGCTCGAAGTCGCCCTCCCAGGGGCGGCCGGGGGCGAAGGACAGGGCTTCGGGGAAACGCGAGACGACTTCGTTGAGGAAGTTCATCGCGTCGAGGACGGGGTCGGTGAGGCTGGCGTGCAGCCCCTGGAGCACCGGGTCCGGGGCCGGTGCGGCCAGGGTGACTGGTGTGGCGGGTGCGGCCAGGGTGGCCGGTGGGGCTGACGGCGCGGTGGTGAAGGCGCCGCGCAGGAACGCGGCCGCCTCCTCCTGGGCCCGGCGACCGGCGTCCAGGGTCCCGGCCATCGCGAAGAAGCCGTGGATCATGCCGGGGTAGCGGGTCAGCGTCACGGGCACGCCCTCGTCCCGCAGGCGCGCGGCGTACTGCTCGCCCTCGTCGCGCAGGGGGTCGTGTTCGGCGGTGATGACCAGGGCCGGCGGGAGACCGCTGAGGTCCTTGGCCCGCAGCGGCGAGGCGAGCGGGTCGCGGCCGTCCTCGGGCCTGTCGAGATAGTGGTCCCAGTACCAGGTGACGGACTTGTCGTTGAAGAACGCCGGATCCGTGTTCTCCCGCCGGGACGGCGTGTCGGCGTCGCGGTCGGTGTTGGGGTAGACGAGCAGCTGGGCCACCGGACGCGGGCCCTGCCGGTCCCGGGCCAGCAGGGTCACCGCGGCGGACAGGTTGCCCCCGGCGCTGTCGCCGCCGACGGCGATCCGGTTGGGGTCGGCCGCGTGCAGCGGTCCGGGCCTGCCGGACTGCGCGGCCACCCAGGCAAGGCCGGCGTAGGAGTCCTCGACGGCCGCCGGGAACCGGTGCTCGGGAGCGAGTCGGTAGCCCACCGACACCGTGACGCATCCGACGGCGTTGGTGAGGGTGCGGCAGATCGCGTCGCAGGTGTCGATGGTGCCGAGCGTCCAGCCGCCGCCGAAGAGATAGACGAGGACCGGCAGCGGGCCGTCGGCCGCGGGCCGGTAGACCCGGGCGGGAAGTGGTCCGTCCGGTCCCGGAATCACCAGGTCGGTGACCTCGTGGACCGCTTCGGGCGTCCCCGAGCCCGCGCGGATCGAGGCCAGGTCGGCCTCCCGTGCTTCCTCCAGGCTCATGGTGTAGAGGGGGCGGGCGCCGTGCGCGGCGCTCTGGGCTCGGAGGGCTTGCACCTGTGGATCGAGGGAATCGAGTGCCATGGGAAACACGGTCTCCAGCTCGGTCAGGGGACGTCGGGCAGCAACTCGGGGTCGGTGGCGGCGCTGCGCAGCCGGTTCAGGATCGCGTTCGAGGCGTGGCCGTAGGCGCTGTCGTCCCCGCTGAGCAGGGATTCGCCGTTGGCGGTCTCCATGAAGGCGGTCAGCTCGAACGCCAACTGGCGCCTGTCGGTCTCCGGACGGATCTGGCCTGCCTCGCGCGCGTCCTCGATCAACTGCTCGATGAAGCCGCGCCAGTTGGCCCGGGCCGCGGCGACCTCGTCGCGGACGGGCCCGGGGCGGGCGTCCAGCTCCACGGAGACGGAGTAGAAGAAGCAGCCGCCGGGGAAGACGCGGGTCCGTGAGTACTCGAGCCACCTCTCGCACAGGTGCCGGATCTTCGCGACCCCGTCGGGGCCCCGGCGGGAGGGGATCACGACACGGCTCAGGAAGATCGCGATCGCGGCGCGCACGGTCGCGCGCTGGAGCTCTTCCTTGGACCCGAACAGGGAGAAGACGCCGCTCTTGCTCAGCTCCAGCTCGTCGGCGAGCTGACCGAGCGACAGGCCTTCCAGACCGCGCACGGAGGCCACGTCGACGGCGTGGCGCAGGATCACCTGCCGGGTCTGGTTGCCTCGCGCGATACGGCCGTCCGTACGCTTCCTGACCTTGCTGGCTGCGGTGTTGTCGGCTCCCATGTCACATCCCCGGGTTCTGGCGGTGGTGGTCGCCGAGCCGCGGCCACAGAAATTTCCGCACGACCGTTCAGTATCCGCACGGTCGTATGGTTGAGATGCTATCTTACGAGCGATCGACCACAGGGAGCGCGACGGGGGTACCTCGTGAGTCGTCCGGCGTTACACGAGTTCGAACAGGCGGCACGTGCCCGCCTGTCCAGTCATGTGTGGGATTTCATCGCGGGAGGCAGTGGCACGGAGTCGATGATCTCGGCCAACCGCCACACGCTCGACCGCATCAGACTCCGCCCGCGCGTCCTGAGGGACGTGTCCCGGGTGGACACCGGCACCACGCTGCTCGGGGACCAGGTCCGCGCACCCGTGGGCATCGCTCCCATGGCCTATCACCAACTGGTCCATCCCGAGGGTGAGGTGGCCGCGGCCCGTGCCGCGGGGAAGGCCGGGGTGCCGCTGACGGTGAGCATGTTCGCCAGCCGCACGCTGGCGGACATCGCCGCGGCCGCCACCGGGCCGCTGTGGTTGCAGCTCTACTGGCTGCGCCGGCGCGATGCGCTCCTCGACCTGGTCCGGCGCGCGGAGGAAGCGGAATTCCGTGCCCTGGTCCTCACCGTGGACGCGCCGCGGATGGCCCGGCGCCCGAAAGACGTGCGCAACGGCTTCGCCATCCCGGACGGCATCCGGGCCGTCAACATCGACGAGACGCTCATGTCCACCTCGTACGGCGGACAGGCGGGTGAGTCGGCTGTCGCCCGCCACGCGCGCGAGCAGTTCGACGCCTCCATCGGCTGGTCCGACCTCGCCTGGCTGCGCGAGCGGACCTCGCTGCCCCTCGTACTGAAGGGCATCCTCACGGCCGAGGACGCGCTGCTCGCGGCCGACCACGGTGTCCACGCCGTGATCGTGTCCAATCACGGCGGACGTCAACTGGACTTCGCCCAACCCGCCTTCGCCGCCCTGGCCGAGGTCGCCGACGCCCTCGACGGCCGGATCCAGGTGTTCGTCGACGGCTCGGTCCGGTACGGCACCGACGTCGTCAAGGCGCTGTGCCTCGGCGCCGACGCCGCTCTGCTCGGCAGACCCGTGCTGTGGGGTCTCGCCGAATCGGGGGACGAGGGCGCGTCCCTGGTCCTGGGAGGCCTCGTGGAAGAGGTCGAGGAGGCCATGGCGCTCATGGGTGCCTCCGGGGTCGGCTCGCTGAGCCGCGCCGGAGTGGTCTGTCCACGCGCTGAATGACATCCGCAAATCAATCCGCCCTGCTTTATTTTCGGAATAAGCGGGGAGGTTGATCGGTGCTGCCCGAAACATAAACCTCCGCTAGAGGATTCCTCGTGCCATAGATCTGCCACAAGATTTCACTTGTGCCGCTCCTGCGGGTCTGCTGTGATGGAGACAAGGTTAGCTCTCAGTGATCGTCCGTAAGTGATGGAGAATCGCTGCGCACCTCCAACGGGGAGTAATTCTTGTGAATGGCGAATGGGTCGACGAGTTTCTGCTCTCCGGTCCGGACCACGAAGCGGTGCTGACATTGGGCGCCGTCGTGACCAGGGGGGAACTGCGGGCGGAGGTGCAGCGGCGCCAGCAGGAGCTCAGGTCCGCGGGACTGACCCCCGGAGGCGTCGCCGTCCTGCGGCTTCCCCCTTCTCTGACACTGGTTGCCACACTGCTCGCCGGCTGGCGCGGCGCGGCCCAGTGCGCTCTCGTCGACCATCGGCTCACCAGCAGCGAGGCCGACGCGGCGATCGAGAGAATTAATCCGCAGGTCGTTGTCACGCCCGATCGCGAGATTCGTGGAAGACTGCGCGGCTATTTCGAAACGGATTCCGTGATCACTGCCCGGGAGAGTGGTGAATCGGCACACACGGAACATGTGCTGTTACAACTCAGTTCCGGATCCACCGGCCCTTCGAAAGTGATCGGGCGGACCGCGGAGAGCCTCATGGCGGAAGTGGAACGCTATGGGATGTTGAGTGCCTATCCGAAGAACGGCGAGCGTATTGTTGTCCTCGCCTCGGTTATCCATGTGCTCGGCCTCGTCGGTGGACTTCTGTACGGTCTGCACAACCGCATTCCCCTGACCCTGCCGAGCAGTCACACCGCGGACTCCGTCCACGGCGCGGTGGCGGCAGATCCCGCACCGACCACCCTGCTCGGTGTTCCCTCGCAGGCGGCGCTCCTCGCCACGGTGCAGTCACCGCCCCGACTGCCGCAGCTCACCGGCATGATCACGGGCGGTGAGACCGTCAAGGCGAAGACGTGGGAGTTCTTCACGTCCCGGTACGGTGTCCCGCTCGGCGGCATGTACGGCATGACCGAGGCCGGGATGATCGCCACGGACCTCCTCGGCACCACCCGGCCCGGCCTCACCCCGGCCCCCGGCATGACCGTCGAGATCGCGGACGGCGAGATCCTGCTGCGGCTGCCCGCCAGTCCCTACGTCGGCCGCGCCGACCCGACGCGTTACGTCGACGGCCGGCTGCGCACCAAGGACGCCGGGACCCTGGACCCGGCTACCGGGCTGCTGACCGTGCACGGCCGTCTCGACCAACAGGTGTCGGTCGGGGGACTCAAGGTCGACCTCACCGAGGTCGAGGAACTCCTCAGCAGGCTGCCGGGGGTCCGTGAGGCCGTCGTGGTGCAGGGCTCCGGCATCGAGGCCTATGTGGCCGTGACCGACACGATGGTCACCGGCGAGGAGCTCAGCCGTGCGGCCGCGGTCCGCCTCGCGGCGTACAAACGCCCCCGCCGCCTGACCGTACTCCCAGCGATCCCCCGCACCCCCACCGGCAAGCCGCTGCGCAGCGCCGACGCGCTGCGCGCCGCGGCCCGGGCACAGGTGGCGCGATGACCCGGCCGACGTCAACCGACGACCGCGGGCCGATGCCGTACGCGGACCGACAGCCGCTCGAACAGCCCGCTGCCGGCCACGCCCCGCACGGCCACACCCACCACGTGCCTGCCACCACCCACGAAGACCGCCGTACAGGCCGTGGCGGCGTCACCCGGCAGCGCGACCGGCGCGCGCGGACCGCCGTCGGGCGGCGGCCACACCGCGGGCAGGGGCATCGGGCGACTCATCCCGCCCGCGCGCAGTCCGAGCCCGAGCGCCTTGCCCACCGCCTCCTTCTGCGTCCACAACCACAGGAACGCCCGGCTGCGTTCGGCCGCGGCGAGACCGTCCAGCCACTGCGCCTCGGCAGCCGCCAGGTAACTGTGCGCCAGGGCCCGGGCCGCCAACGGCCGGACCGTCTCCACATCGACGCCCAGGTGGACACGAGGAGATCCGCATAGCGCGACCGCGGCCGTGCCCCGGCCGTGACTGACACTCACCTGCGTTCCCAGGCCCGCCCCGTTCAGCAGCGGCCGGCCGCTCGCAGCGTGCGACATCCCCACCTCGGACGGCTCGACGCCGAGCAGCTCCGCCGCGCCCCGCACCGCCAGGGAACGCGCCACGCGCCGTGCGTCACCGTCCACCGCAGACCACAGCACCGTAACCGAGACCGGGTCCGAACCCGGCTGACGCCCCATGAGATCGGAGTCAAGCACATGCAGAAGGACGAGGTCACGAAGTTCATCCTCGACGCCCTGTCGACCATGAACTATGACGTGTCCGAGGTATCCCCCGACAGCCCTCTCGGCCCTTCCGGGCTGGATCTGGAGTCTCTTTCCGTGGCCGAGATCGCGATCCAGATAGAGGACACCTACGGCGTTCGCTTCGAGGAGGACGAGATGGAGAGCCTCGCGCTGCTCACGATCTCCGGCCTCGTCGACGAGGTCGTCAAGCGCGCCTCCGCGTCCGCCGCCGCCGCCCACTCCGGCTGAATTCGGCTCTTCACGCCACCGAACCCGGCACACGAGGAGTCGCCCGGATGAAACGCACCAACGACCGCGCCCAACTGGCGGCCGACCAGGAACTCGGCATAGGCAACGTGCTGACCTCCCTGGCCGGCCGCGGGACGGGCCTCGACCGCCCGGCCCTGACGTTCGACACGGACGTCGAGGGCCATCCCGCCTGGCAGCCGCTCACCCTGCACGAACTGGACCAGCGGGTGGCGGCACGCGCCGCCTCCCTGCACGCCATCGGCGTCGCCCCGCGCGACTGTGTGGCGGTCTTCGTCAGCACCGGCGCCGACATGGTCCTCAGCTATCTCGCCCTGGCCCGCATCGGCGCGATCCCGGCCCTGATCAACGCACGGGTGGCGGGGGCGACGGCGGCCGAGTACATCCGCAGGCTGCGGGCCACCGGAGTGCTCACCGACGAGGCGCACCGCGCCGAGCTGGCCCCGCACGGGCTCGACACGCCCCTGCTCGCCGACGTGGCCGACCTCGGCAAGGGGGATCCGGCGAAGGCCCCGCCGGTCTACCGGCACCACGCCGACGAGCCCGTGGTCATCACGCACTCCTCGGGCACGACCGGACTGCCGAAGGCCGTCGCCCACTCCCACCACGCCCTCTTCGCCTCCATCCGGCACCGCCTGACCCTGCCCAAGGCCCAGGGCCTCGACCGTATGCTCGCCGCCCTGCCGACCGCGCACGCGGCCATGGTGATCGCGGTGAACCTCGCCCTGACCAATCGGGTCGAGCTGGCCGTGCTCTCCGAACAGAGCGGCTCCGGCGTCCTCCAGGCCATCGAGCGCTGGAAGCCGCAGAGCGTGCTCGGCTTCGCGGCCACCTGGTCGGAGCTCGCGGGCGAGGACCTGTCCCAGTGGGACCTCGACTCGATCAGCGTCTGGTGGAACACCGGTGACTGCGCCCACGAGGCGCACATCCGGCGCCTGGTCGCGGTGGGCAGCCGCATGTCGCTGACCCCGCAGGGCATCAAGCGGACCAAGGGCTCGCACTTCGTGGACGGCCTCGGTTCCACCGAGATGGGCCACTCGCAGTTCTTCATCACCCACACCCCCACCACGGACCGCTACGGCCGGTGCATCGGGCGTCCGCACGCCTTCTCCACGGTGGCCGTCCTCGACGACGACTGCGAGCCGCTCGGCCCGGGTGAGGTGGGCCAGCTCGGCATCAACGCGCCGACGCTCTCCCTTGGCTACTGGAACGACTCGGTGACCACCTACCGGACCCGCAGGAACGGCTTCTTCCTCACCGGGGACCTCGTCTACCGCGACGAGGACGGCTGGTTCTACCACGTGGACCGCGCCGTGGACGCCGTGGAACTCCCCGACGGCCAAAAGCTGTTCTCCGCCATGAGCGAGGAACGCGTCCTCGCCGCCTGCGACGACATCCGGGAGTGCACGGTCGTCGCCGTACGGGAGGGCGAGAGCGTCACCACCACGGTGCTGCTGATCCCGGCGGACAAGGCCGACATCGAGACCGACCGCACCGCTCAGGTCCTGGCAGCCCTGGAGGACCACGTGGCCGCCACCGTGGACCGGGTCGTCGTGGTCGACCCGGAACTCATTCCGCTCGGCCCCACCGGAAAGGTGCGCAAGGTCCTGCTCCGCGAGCGGTTCCTCGCGGGCGAGCGGTTCGGGGCCGGGGAGTCGGTGCTCGCCTCATGAGCACGACCGCCGTCCGGCACGGCGCCACCGTCACCGGCCTGGGGACGTTCACTTCCCTGGGCCGGGGCGCCGCCGAGATGTTCGACGCGCTGTGCAGCGGGAAGTCGGGGCTCACCACGCCTCCCGCGGCACATCCCCTGTTCGGCACCCTGGACGTGGCGGGCATCGCCCCGGACCTGGACCCGGCCGAGGTGCTCCCGCCCGGGGAGCGGATGGTCGACCGGTACGCGCTGATGGCGCTGGCCGCCGCCGCGGACGCCATCGCCGACTCCGGCCTCGCCATCGGCAGCGACGTCGACCCGACCAGGGTGGCCGTGGTGCTCTCCAGCGGCGCCGGCGGCCTCACCACGTACGAGGAGCAGGCGCACGAGCGGCGCGACCGGGGCCCCACGGCGGTCAGCCCCTATCTGCTGCCCGGCATGCTGCCGAACATGGCGGCGGCCCGGGTCGCCATCAAGTACGGCATCCGTGGCTGGAGTTCGGCGATGGCCACCGCCTGCTCGGCCGGTGCGCACGCGGTCGTCGAGGCCGCCCGGCTGATCCGCCACGGCGAGGCCGACGTGGTGATCTGCGGAGGCGCCGAGGCACCGCTCAACCCGACATCCGCCCTGGCCTTCAAGCACGCCAGGGCCCTCGCGCGCGGGTGGGAGGATCCGACGGCCGCCAGCCGCCCGTTCGACACGGGGCGCAACGGCTTCGTCCTCGCGGAAGGCGCCGGAGTGCTCGTCGTGGAGCGCACCGACGTCGCCGACGCCCGCGGCGCCGCCGGCTACGCGGACCTGCTCGGCTGGGGCGTCTCCACCGACGCGTACAAGCCGACCGCGCCGCGGCCGGACGGCGAGGGCGCGGTGCAGAGCATGCGGTCCGCCCTGGCCTGCGCCGGCCTCGCCCCCGAGGACATCGGCTACGTCAACGCGCACGGCACCGCCACCAAACTGGGTGACATCGCCGAGGCCCGTGCCGTGCGCACCGTCTTCGGCACGGACGGCGGCCCCGCGGTCAGCGGTACGAAGTCGATGACCGGTCACCTGCTGGGCGGCGCCGGAGCCGTGGAGGCGGCCGTGTGCGCGCTCGCCCTCAGCACCGGGCAGCTGCCGCCCACACACAACCTCCAGGACGTGGCCCCCGACTGCGAACTGGACCATGTGCGCGGCGCCGCCCGGCCGAGCGGGACCGAGGCCGTGCTCTCGAACTCCTTCGCGTTCGGCGGGCACAACGTGAGCCTGCTGCTCGGCCGGGCCCGCACCCGCAGCAAGCGTGGGCGATGACCCCACGACCAGGCACGACGCCATGACCGGAGCAGAAGACCAGTGACGCGAAAGGACTTCTTGTGAACATCGACGGCATCGACCATGTCGAGTTCTATGTGGGAGATGCCCAGCAATGGGCGTTCTCCCTGTGCACCGCCTTCGGGTTCCGCCTCGCGGGCCAGGCGGGCCCGGAGACCGGGCTCGACGGCCGCCGTTCGCTGCTGCTGAGCCAGGGCGGCACCTGGATCGTGCTCACCTCCGCGCTGACCGCCGACCACCCGGTCGCCGACTACGTCAGCCGGCACGGTGACGGAGTCGCCGGCATCGCCTTCGAGGTGAGCGACGCGGCCGGGGCCCACGCCGAAGCGGTGCGGGCGGGCGCCGTCTCCGTCACGGCACCCGCCGTCCACGCCCGCGGCGCCACCGAGGTCACCACCGGCACGGTGGCGGGCTTCGGCGACATCACCCACACGTTCGTGCAGCGCGAGGGCGACCGGGCCGAGTTCCTGCCCGGCGTGATGGACATGTTCGCCGCCGACCCCGACGGGCCCGAGGCACTGATCAGCGTCGTGGACCACGCGGCGGTGTGCCTGCCCGCCGGGGAGCTGAACGAGACCGTCGCCTTCTACGAGAAGGTCTTCGGCTTCTCCCAGATCTTCGAGGAGTTCATCGAGGTCGGCGAGCAGGCCATGGACTCGAAGGTGGTCCAGAGCCCCTCGGGGAAGGTCACCTTCACCCTGATCCAGCCGGTGGCGGGCCGTCGCCCCGGCCAGATCGACGACTTCCTCGCCCGTCACGGCGGCGCCGGAGTGCAGCACCTCGCGCTGCTCAGCGACGACATCATCGCCACCGTGGAGACGTTGCAGAACCGCGGCGTGCGGTTCCTCGAGACCCCCTCGGGCTACTACGACGAACTCGAGCAGCGCCTCGGCCGCACCGACGTGCGCCTGGACGACCTGCGCCGGACCAATGTCCTGGTCGACCGCGACCACTGGGGCCAGGTGTTCCAGATCTTCACCCGCTCCATGCACGTGCGCCAGACGTACTTCTGGGAGGTCATCGACCGGCACGGTGCCCGCACGTTCGGCAGCGGCAACATCAAGGCCCTCTACGAAGCGGTCGCCCGCGAGGAAACCGCCCCGGTCTGACCGGCACCTTCCCCACCCTGGAGCAGAACTGTGATCCATCAGGAACCGAGCCGCTTCGCGCTCACCGAAGCGGAACGCGCACTGCTGCCCACCGAGACCGAGATCGACCACTACCTGGATCACGGCTGGTACCTCTCGAAGAAGCTCCTCACCGACGAGGAGACGGAAGCGCTCGTCGAGGCCAGTGAGCGCTTCTACGACGGCCACCGTGACCGCACCCTGCCGGCCCGCCCGCCCAAGCTCGCCTACTGGGAGCCGTCGGCCGGACCCGTGCAGCGGCACAACGACTACATCCACTACGAGGACGACACCATCGGCCGCATCCTGCGCAAGCCGCTGATCGGGGCCGTGGCAGCGAGGCTCGCCGAGGCCGAGGAGATACGGATCTTCCAGTCCACCCTCATCCTCAAGCCGCCGCGGCCCGAGGAGCAGAGCAACGTCGTGCCGTGGCACTTCGACCGGCACTACTGGGCCACCTGCACGTCCGAGAACATGCTGACGGCGTTCATCCCGTTCCACGACTGCGACGAATCCCTCGGCACCATCACGATGGTGGACGGCAGTCACCGCTGGAAGGAGACCTCGGCCAACGACCAGACGTCGCTGCACTTCGCCGAGCGCAACCGGGACGAGCTCGAGGAGATGCTGGAGGAGAACGCCGCGTTCAACAACGCCGAGGTCCGCAAGGTCCCGATGAACATCCCGCGCGGCCACATGAGCTTCCACCACTGCCGCACCTACCACGGCAGCGGCGCCAACCTCGCGGACCGCCCGCGGCGGGCCGTCTCCCTGCACTTGCAGGACGGCGCCAACCGCTACCAGGACTTCCGCCGTTCGGACGGCTCGTGGGTGTCGTACAACCACGATGGGCTGGTCCGTCGTACCGCCGACGGCAAGCCCGACTACTCCGACCCCGAGTACTGCCCGGCGCTATGGCGCTCCTGACCGCCGACCCGCGGGAGAGGACCGTGTTGCGCACCGCCGCGGTGGTCGGTACCGGCATGATCGGCACCTCGGTGGCCCTCGCCCTGCGGTCCCGGGGCGTGACGACCTACCTCGTGGACCGGGTCGCGGAGGCGGCGAGGACCGCGGAGGCGATTGGCGCGGGAATCGCCGGACTGCCGCCCGAACCGGTGCAGTTGGCCGTGCTCGCGGTACCGCCGAGCAGTACGGCGGACGCGCTCGCGGAGTGGCAGGGCCGGGATCTGGCCGAGAGCTACACCGACGTGGCGAGCGTCAAGGCAGGACCGCACCGGGAGATGACCGCGACCGGCTGCGACCTGACCCGGTTCGTCGGCGGACACCCGATCGCCGGCAGTGAACGGTCCGGTCCGACGGCGGCCCGTGGCGACCTCTTCCACGACCGGCCCTGGGTACTGACCCCCTCCCGGCAGTCGGGGGACGCCGCCCTGTGGCACACGCGGCAGCTGGTGCGGCTGTGCGGGGCCCGGCCGCTCCTGATGGACCACGCCGAGCACGACCGCGCGGTGGCCCTCGTCTCGCACACCCCGCACCTGGTGTCCAGCCTGCTGGCCGCCCGCCTCAAGGACGCAGGACCGGCCCAGCTCCAGTTGGCGGGGAAGGGACTGCGGGACACCACCCGGATCGCCGCGGGCGACGTCGGGCTGTGGACGGACATCCTCGGCAGCAACGCCGAGGCCGTGCACACGGTCCTCGCCGGTCTGGCGGCCGACCTGGGCGAGGTCCTGGCCGTCCTCGACCGCCTCGGCCCGGGCGGGGCGGAGCGGGACACGGCCGTGGCCACCCTTCGATCCGCCCTCGCCCGTGGCATCGAGGGCCGCGAGCGGCTCGACCCCCGGGCACGCGACACCGCGACCGCGGTGCCCGGTGCCACCGACGGCGGCCCGCGGGACGCCGGTCGCGCAGCGGCGGAGCCGTTACTGACCGTCCCGGCCCTGCATACGTGACACCCGAACGGCCCGCGCCACGGCAGAGGACCACCGGGGAGACCCCGACACCCCCCAACCCAGTGGAGAGCGACCCATGAACACCCGACGGTTAGACGTCTGCCTGATCGGCGCGGGCCCCCGCGGGCTCGCGGTACTCGAACGGATCTGTGCCAACGCGGAGGAGGTCGCACCCGGTACCGAGGTGACCGTGCACGTCGTCGACCCGTTCCCGTCCGGCGCCGGGCGGGTCTGGCGCACCACCCAGCCCCGGCGGCTGCTCACCAACACCGTGGCCTCCCAGACCACCGTGTTCACCGACGAGAGCGTGGAGATGGCGGGACCGCTCGTGCGGGGCCCCAGCCTGTACGAGTGGGCGCGTTTCCTCGCTCTCGGCCTGGAGGACGAGGACGGCCCCGACTACCCGGAGTCCGTGCTCGCCGAAGCCCGTGCCCTGACCCCCGACTCCTACCCCACCCGCGCCTTCTGCGGCTACTACCTGAGGTGGGTGTTCCGGCGCGTGCGGAACACCGCCCCACGACAGGTGACCGTCGTCGCGCACCGGACCAGAGCGGTGGCCCTGCGGGACGAGAGCCCCGGGGGCACCCAGTGGGTGCGCCTGGAGAACGGCGTCGTCCTGACCGGACTGCACGCCGTCGTGATGGCCCAGGGCCATCTGCCGCTGCGCTCCACCACCCGCGAGGCGCGGCTCTCGGTCTTCGCCGACCGGCACGGCCTGCGCTACATCCCTCCCGCCAACCCGGCGGACGTGGATCTGTCGGGCGTGCGTTCCGACGACCGGGTCGCCCTGCTCGGGCTCGGTCTGAACTTCTTCGACTACATGGCACTGTTCACCGAGGGCAGGGGCGGCACGTACCGAAGACGCGAGGGGAAGCTCGTCTACGTCCCCTCGGGTCTGGAGCCGAGGCTGAGCGCCGGATCCCGCCGGGGGCTGCCGTTCCACGCGCGCGGCGAGAACCAGAAGGGCCCGCACGGCAGGCACATCCCCTTCCTGCTGACCCCCAAGACCCTCGCCGACCTGCGGGCGCGGGCCGAGACCCGGGGCGGCCTCGACTTCCGCGCGGCGATCTGGCCGCTGGTCGCCAAGGAGGTCGAGACCGTCTACTACGCGACCCTGCTCACCGCCCGCGGCCGCGCCGATGAGGCCGAGCGGCTGCGGGCGGCCTATCCGGCCGCTGCCGCCGGGAGCGCGGAGGAGGAGCGTCTGCTGGCCGCGGCCGGGATCGGACCGGACGAGCGCTGGGACTGGGAACGCCTCGCCCGGCCCTTCGACGGACTGTCCTTCGCCTCGCCGGAGGAATTCAAGGACTGGCTCCTCGGCCATCTGCGCGCGGACGTGGACGCGGCCCTCGCGGGCAACGTGGACGGCCCGTTGAAGGCCGCCCTGGACGTGCTGCGCGACGTGCGCAACGAGGTGCGCCTGCTGGTGGACCACAGCGGACTCGCGGGCGCGTCCCACCGCGACGATCTCGACGGCTGGTACACGCCGCTGAACGCGTTCCTCTCGATCGGCCCGCCCGCCCGGCGCATCGAGGAGGCTGTCGCACTCATCGAGGCGGGGGTCCTGGAGGTGCTCGGCCCGGACACGACTGCCCGCGCACATGCCGAGGAGGGGGTGTTCGTCCTGGAGTCCGCACGGGTGCCCGGCTCCCGGCGCACGGCGAACGTGCTGGTCGACGCCCGGCTGCCGGCCGTCGACCTGCGCACCACCGCCGATCCGCTGTTGACCTCGCTGCTTGAGCAGGGCCGGTGCCGTCCGCATGTGCTGACCGGCGCCGACGGCGTGCGGTACGAGACCGGCGGCCTCGCCGTGACCCCGCGCCCCTTCCACCTCCTGGACGCCGGGGGCGTGCCCCACCCGAGGAGGTTCGCCTACGGCGTGCCCACCGAGTCCGTCCACTGGGCGACGGCGGCGGGCATCCGCCCCGGGGTGAACTCCGTGACGCTGGCCGACGCCGACGCCATGGCCCGCGGTCTGCTCGCGCTCGGCGAGGTGGGCGATGTGAGCGTCGAGACCGCGGAGGTGGTGGTGCCGTGACCGGGACCGCTCGTGACCGGCCCCCGGCCACCGGCCTGGACGCGGGGCTGCTCAGCCCGGTGTCGGCGGGCACCGCGGCGGCGGCAGCGACCACCGACGAGGCCTGGTTGCAGGCGCTCCTCGACGCCGAGGCCGCGCTGGTACGGGCGCAGGCGGCACTCGGGGTCGTCCCCGAGCGGGCCGCCCGGACGATCACCGAGCTGGCCCGGGCCGAGCACCTGGACCCGGTCGCGCTCGCCCGGCAGGCGCGCGGCGCGGCCAACCCCGTGGTGGCGCTGGTCCGGGCGTTCACCGAGGTGGTGGCCGCCAAGGACGCGGCGGCCGCGGAGTATGTGCACCGCGGGTCCACCAGCCAGGACATCATGGACACCGCGGCGATGCTGGTGGCCCACCGGACGCTGGGGCCGCTCATCGACGACCTCGACGGCGCGGCGGTGGCCCTGCGGGGACTCGCCGCCGCCCACCGCGACACCGTCATGCCGGGACGCACCCTCGCCCTGCACGCCGTCCCCGTCACCTTCGGGCTCAAGGCGGCGGGCTGGCTCCGGGGCGTGGTCCAGGCCGCGGACCGGCTGCGGGCGTTGCGGGCCGAGCGGCTGCCCGTCCAGCTCGGTGGCGCGGCCGGCACCCTGGCCGGGTACGCCGAGTACGCCCGCCTCGACGGCGCGGGCGGCCCGGAGGCGTTCGCCGCGGAGCTGTTCGCGCGGCGGCTGCCCGCCGAGTACGCCCGCGAGACCGGCCTGGCCGAGCCGGTGCTGCCCTGGCACACCGAGCGCACCCCGGTGACCGCGCTCGCCGCCGAACTCGCCCTCACCACGGGCGTGTTGGGTAAGATCGCGGTGGATGTGCAGAGCCTGTCGCGCACCGAGACGGCCGAGCTGGCCGAACCGGCCGCGGCCGGCCGGGGGGCGTCGTCGGCCATGCCGCACAAGCGCAACCCGGCGCTGGCCACCCTGGTGCGCGCCGCCGCGCTCCAGGTTCCCGCCCTTGCCTCGGTGCTCGCCCAGGCGATGCTCTGCGAGGACGAGAGGTCGGCCGGCGCGTGGCACGCCGAGTGGCTGCCGCTGCGCGACTGTCTGCGCCTGACCGGGGGCGCCGCCGAGACCGCCCGTGAACTGCTCGAAGGGCTACGGGTGTTCCCGGACCGGATGCGGGACAACCTGGATCTGACCGGCGGACTCGTCGTCTCCGAACGGCTCGCGGTGGTGCTGGCCCCGAAGCTCGGCAAGGTGCGGGCCAAGGACGTGGTGAGCCGCGCCGCGCTGCGGGCCGCGGCGGAGCGACGCCCCTTCGCCGAGGTGCTCGCCCAGGCTCCGGAGGTCGCCGGGACCCTCACCGGGGAACAGCTGGCGGAGCTGCTCGACCCGGCGCACTACACGGGGGTGGCGGGGGAGTTGGTCGACCGGGCGCTGCGGTGCGGGCCGCAGGGTGCCCGGCAGCCCGTGGAGCACTGAGAGGGGAAGCACGTGCGGGGCCGGGAACGGGACGGGTCCCGCACGTCAGCACGAACACCTAGGGGACGGGGGGAGACACCCAATTCCCGGTACGTACGTACGGCCGGGATGACCCAGGGAGTCGTTATCGTTATGCGTACAGCTTTGGTTCTCGGTGGCGGTATGGCGGGCCTGGTCGCGGCCCGGGTGCTGGCGGACCACGCCGAGGAAGTGATGGTGCTTGAACCCGACGACGTCGCGGTGGATCAGCCGCGGCAGCGGCGCGGTGTGCCGCAGAGCGCGCACGCCCACATCCTGCTCGGCCGCGGCCGGCAGATTCTGGGAGACCTCTTTCCCGGACTGTTCGACGCGATGATCGGTCACGGCGCGGAACTGCTCGACTTCGAGCGGGACGGCGGCTGGTACGCCGACGGGCTGCGCCGGGTGGCGGTGCCGGGTGACGACATGCTGAGCATGACCCGCCCCTTCCTGGAGTGGCATCTGCGCCGCCACGTGCTCAGGTCGGGGCGGGTGCGGTCCGTGCGGGCGAAGGCGACCGGGCTCACCCTCACCGGGTCCCGGGTGGACGGGGTGCGGATCGCACGGGTGGACGGCGGCGGCGCGGGGACCCCCGGCGGGCCGGGGGAACGGATCGCCGCCGATCTCGTCGTCGACGCCACCGGACGGTCGAGCCGACTCGGCGACTGGCTGCGGGAGAGCGGTTTCCAGGAGCCGCCCCGCCGCCGCGTGGGCTCGGACATCGGCTACGCGACCTGTCTGTTCCGCCGTGAGCCGGGGCAGCGTCTCGCCGGTGTCCGGGCCGCGCACTCCACCCGGACGCTGCGCTCCGGGCGCCCGGGGGCCAGCTCCCTCAGCCCCGTCGAGAACGGCCGGTGGATCGCGCTGACGACGGGCTTCGCCGATGACCGGCCGAGCCGCTGCTACGACGAGTTCGTGGCGCGCTGCATGGCGGACGTGGAGCCGATGCGGGAACTCGTGCGCGCGTGCGAGCCGATCGGGGAGGTGGCGGTGTACCGCTTCCCGGCCAGTGTCCGCCGGGACTTCCACCTCCTCGGCGACGACTTCCCGGCCGGACTCGTCGTGTCGGGCGACGCCGTGGCCTCGTTCAACCCGGTCTACGGCCAGGGCATGACCACGGCGGCGCTGCACGCCGAGGCGCTCGGCCAGTGGCTGCGCTCCGCTCCGGACCTGGACCGGCCGGCCGGCGCCTACTTCAAGCGGATCGCCGCCGTCGTCGACAACGCCTGGGAGACATCCGCCCAGCAGGATCTCTTCCTGCCGCACGTCGCCGGGAAGCTGACGGTGGGGCAGCGGGCCCAGCTCTACCTCCGGGACCGGCTGATCGACGGCTGCATCACCGACATGAAGGTGCACCGGAGCTTCCTCGACGTGGTGAACATGCGGACCGGACCGCGTACGCTGCGGCGGCCCTCGATCCTGTTCCGTGCGCTGCGCGCGCCACGACGACAGTCGGCACTGCGGTGACTGATAAGCTGAAAAAGCACGATCGAGCGTTCATATTTCCTGCGAACACACCGCACCCTGCGGCTGCCAGTCAGGCAGACGGCGACGCACAGGAGGCTCCGAGGATGCCGGACCGCACATGGTTGATCACGGGCACGTCGACCGGCATCGGGCGCGCCCTGACCGAGATCCTGCTGGAGCGCGGCGAGCGGGTCGCGGCCACGGTCCGTGCGCCCGAGGCGCTGGCCCCGCTCGTCGAGGCCGCGGGTGACAGGTTGCTGCCGCTCACCCTGGACACCACCGACCCCGAGGGTGTCACGCGGGCGGTGGAACGGGCTCACGCCACCTTCGGACGGATCGACGTAGTGGTCAGCAACGCCGGATACGGCCTGTTCGGCGCCGCCGAGGAAGTCACGGACGAGCAGATCGAGCGGCAGCTCGCCACCAATCTGCTCGGCCCGATCCGGCTGGCCCGCGCCGTGTTGCCGCGGCTGCGAGCCCAGGGAGGCGGCCGGTTCGTACAGATCTCCAGCGTGGGCGGCCTTGTCTCCGTGCCGCACCTGAGCGTCTATCACGCCACCAAGTGGGGCGTGGAAGGGTTCTTCGAGGCCCTGCGTGCCGAGGTCGAGCCGTTCGGTGTCCAGGTCACGCTGGTCGAACCCGGGGCCGTCCGCACCGACTTCGCCGGCCGCAGCGGGGAACTGGCCCCGGCGCTCCCGGAGTACGCCGACACACCGGCCGGGCAACTGCGCCAGGCGTTCGAGCACGGCGTCCTCCCGGTACCCGGCGACCCGCGCAAGGTCGCCCGCGCCGTCGCGGACCTGGCCGACCGGGAGCGGGCCCCGCTGCGGCTCGTGCTCGGCAGCGACGCGTTCGCACTCTTCCAGGGCGCGCTCCGCGACAGGCTCGGCGAACTGGAGGAGCAGAAGGACACGGCGCTTTCGACGGACGCCGACGCCCCGGCCTGAACCGCATCCCACTCCGGCCCGAACCACACACCCTTCCCGTACCCGTATCCGTACCCTTTCGCATCCGCACACCGACCGTACGATTGCCGAGGCGTCCCAGCATGGTGAACCCCCTCAACACCAAGGCCACACTGTTCCGTTCGTTCCACGCCGAGGGTGAGCTGCTCGTGCTGCCCAACGCCTGGGACGCCTGTAGCGCCGTCGTGATGGAACGCGCCGGCGCAGCCGCCGTCGGCTCCACCAGCGCCGGTGTCTCCTGGTCCCTGGGCCGCCCCGACGGCCAGCGGCTGACCCGGGACGAGATGGTCGCCGCGGTCGGCCGGATCGCCACCGCCGTGCAGATCCCGGTCACCGCCGACATCGAGGGCGGATACGGCCCGACCCCCGAGGACGCGGCCCTGACCGTCACGGCGGTCGCGGCCGCGGGCGCTGTGGGCGTCAACCTGGAGGACGCCCCGGGCGCGGACGGCGCACCGCTGATCACCCCGCCCGCGCAGGCCGAGCGGATCGCTGCCGTCCGGGAGGCGGCCGCCGCGGCCGGTGTGCCCGACCTCGTGATCAACGCCCGTACCGATGTGTACATGGCGCAGGTGGGCGAGGCGGACGAACGCTTCGACCTCGTCCTCGACCGCGCCAAGGCCTACGCCGAGGCGGGCGCCGACGTGCTGTTCGTGCCGCTGCTCCTCGATCCCGGAACCCTGACCCGCCTGGTGGCCGAGGCACCGCTGCCGATCAGCGTCATGGCCTGGCCGGGCGGACCCACCGTCGCCGAATTGAAGGCGACGGGCGTCCGCCGGATCAGCGTGGGCACCGCGCTGGCGCAGGCGGCCTACACCGCGGCGGATCGCGGGACGCGTGAGCTGCTGACCGAGGGCACCTATGAGACCAGCGCGAACTCGCTGAACGTGTTCGAACTGAACACGTTCCCCCATCTGTCCGCCGAGTGAGGAGGGAGCGGGCGGCCGGGCCCGTGTGACGTCCGCCTTCCCCGTTTTCCCCGGGCGTCCGTGTTCCCCGGGCGTCCGTGTTCCCTGGGCGTCCGTCGTTCCCGAGTGCCCTCTCTCTGCACGCGCGGCAGCACCCCGTGGCCGGTCACCCCGGCCACGGGGTGCTGTTCGTCGTCCGGCCGGCCGACGCCGCTGCGCGACTGCCCTCGCGGGGCTGTATATCGTTATGCGGAGTCATTGGCGCCTGAATGGATTGTCGGTGCCCCGGTGTGCGTCGGCGGTCGTGCGGCGGGCGGACCGGGGAGCGGCCCCGCGGGGGAGACGGCATGAGGAGTACGGCATGAGTGACAGTCCCGCGGCGCGGCTTCAGGTGCTCTTCGAGGGGCACCGACTGACACCGACGCAGCGGCGCATCGCGCACTGCATGGTGCGGCGCGCCGCCGACGCGCCCTTCCTCTCCAGCGTCGAGCTCGCCGAACTGGCCGGCGTCAGCCAGCCCTCCGTCACCCGCTTCGCCGTCGCGCTCGGCTTCGACGGCTATCCGGCGCTGCGGCGGCACCTGCGCGAGGTGACCCCCGCGGAGGCGGGCGACGGCGGCGACCTGAACGAGTACCAGCAGGCGGTCGAGGCGGAGATCGAGAACCTGCGGCACCTGGCGGACCTGCTCGCCGACCCGGCGCCCGTGGAGCGCGCGGGGCATCTGCTCGCCGCCTCCCGGCCGCTGCCCGTGCTCGGCCTGCGGGCCGCGGCCTCCCAGGCGTACGGGTTCTCGTACTTCGCCGCCAAGGTCCACCCCGACGTACGCCTCCTCGACGAGGGCGGCACCATGCTGGCCGACCGCGTCGACGCCGCGGTGCGCGCCGGGGCGACGGCCCTGCTGTGCTTCGCGCTGCCCCGCCATCCGCGGGAGGTCGTCGCCGCCCTGGAGTACGCCAGGGCGGCGGGCCTGACCGTGGTCACCGTCGCGGACTCCGCGTTCGCCCCGGTGGCCGCCCACTCCGACCTGCTCCTGCCCGCCGCCGTCGGCACCGGACTGGCCTTCGACACGGCCTGCGCCCCCATGCTCCTCGGCCGTGTCCTGCTCGAAGCCCTGTGCGACGGGCTTCCGGATGCCCAGGCCCGCCTGGAGGAGTTCGATGTGGGAGCGGCGGAGCGGGGGCTCTTCGTGGAGTAGGTGTTCCTCCGGCCGGAAGGGGGGGCGTCGATCGCGCCGCGCGCTCGTCCTCAAGCGCCGGACGCAGTCTGCCTCCGCAGCACCACCTTGTTCACCGCCCACAGGCCGATGCCGATCAGGACGAGCACCCCCGCGCGGATGTAGACGTCCGCCGGGCGGTCGGCCAGGGGGCTGGCCAGGGTGAGGGCGGTGACGGCGCCGAGGACCGGGAGGACGGTGGGGGTGCGGAAGTGGTGGTGGTCGACGGGGTCGCGGCGCAGGACGAGGACCGCGACGTTGACGACGGCGAACACGCACAGGAGCAGGAACGCCGTGGTGTCGCCGAGGCCCTCGATCTCACCGGTGGAGACCAGGCCGACGGCGAGCAGCGAGACGAAGACGATGCCGACGATCGGCGTGCGGCGGCGCGGCAGGACACGGCTCATCGCGCGCGGCAGGATGCGCTCGTTGGCCATGCCGTAGCAGAGGCGGGAGGCCATCATGATGTTGATGAGGGCCGAGTTGGTGACCGCGAACAGGGCGATGAGCGCGAAGAGTTTGTGCGGAAAGTCGACGCCACCGGCCTTCACCACCTCCAGGAGGGGGCCGCTGGAGCCGGCCAGGGTCCCGTGGTCGACGAGGAGCGAGGACACCAGGGCCACCAGGACGTAGATGGTGCCGGTGACGGCGACCCCGATGAAGATCGCCTTGGGGAACGTCCGCGTCGGGTCCTTGGTCTCCTCGGCCATGTTGACGGAGTCCTCGAAGCCCACGAAGGCGAAGAATCCGAGGGCCGTGGCCCCGAGCACGCCGGTCATCAGGGCGTACCCGGTGCCGGACGCCTCGAACTCGGTGAGCCTCGCGGGCTCCCCGTCCCCGCTGAACACCGCCCACGCGCCGATCGCGAGGATGATCAGCAGGCCGGTCAGCTCGACCACCGTGAGGACGACGTTGGTCTTCACGGACTCCGAGACCCCGCGCAGGTTCAGCGCCGCGAGCAGCAGGATGAACGCGATGGCCACCAGGGTCGGGGGCAGCGCGTCACCGGTCAGCTCGGCCAGATAGTCGCCGCTGAAGGCACGGGCGGCGGCGCTCGCCGACGAGAGCCCGGAGGCCATCACCATGAACGCGACGATGAAGGTGAGGAAGGGGACCTTGAACGCCTTCTGCGTGTAGAGGGCCGCGCCCGCCGCCTTCGGGTACTTGCCGACGAGTTCCACGTACGACGCCGCCGTCAGGATCGCCACGACGAACCCGATCGCGAACGGCACCCACAGCGCGCCGCCGACCTTTCCCGCGACCTTGCCCGTGGTGGCGTAGATGCCGGTGCCGAGGATGTCGCCGATCACGAAGAGGATGAGCAGTCTGGGGCCGAGCACGCGCCGCAGGCCCGGATCCTCGGCGGCCGGTGGTGCGGTGGTGCCACTCGTTCCTGACGTCGTCACAGGAGCCTCCCCCGAGGGTGACGGTGAGCCGCTTCCGGCTGGGGATGGCCTTCTGCCCGCCCCGGGCGCCGCCGAAGCCGGAGTTGAGCAACCTCAGAGCTCGCGCAGCGCGTCCCGCACCCCGCCGCCCGCCTCGGCGACGACCTCCGCCACGCTCTGCGGCTCCCGCACCACCCCGAACCGCACCGCGCCCCCCGCCTCCCGCGGGTCGGCCACGAAGCCGTGGATGCCGGGCCTGACCAGGCTGTTGTACGAGTAGTGGTGGGCGAAGCAGTAGGCGCCGGTGTCCAGGACGGCCACGTAGTCGCCCTGTTGCAGGGGCGGCAGCTCGCGGTCCCTCGCCAGCAGGTCACCGGCGAAGCACGCAGGGCCCGCGATGTCCTGGCGGACGGCGGGACCGGGCTTGGGGCGCCCCTCGGCGTCGTACGCGGCGATCCTGAGGGGCCAGGACTCGGGCACGTACACCGTGCGCGTCGCCACCTGCACGCCCGCGTGCGTCAGCGCGATGCCCCGGCCGCCCGCCGACTTCACGTACTCGACGCGGGCGAGCAGCGTCCCGTGCTTGGCGAGCAGCGACCGGCCGAACTCGGTGACCAGGCCGTAGCGTCCGTCGAGGAGTTCGGGCACCTCGCGCCGGAGCAGCCGCGCGTAGTCGGCGTGGGTCGGTGTCTCCTCGTCCGACGCGAAGTTGACGGGGAGCCCGCCGCCGAGGTCGAGGGTGTCGATCTGGCGCCGCCCCGCGCGGTCGTTGATCTCCTCGGCGAGCGCGTACGTGGCCGCGACACCGCCCGCCATCAGCTCCAGGGGCATGCCCTGCGAACCGGAGTGCGTGTGCAGCCGGGTCAGCCACGGACGGTCCAGGTACGCGCGCACCAGCCACTCCCGCGCGCCCTCGTCCCGCAGCGGCACCCCGAACTTGGAGGTGGCGGTCGCCGTCGAGAGTGCCTCGATGGCACCACCGCCGACCTGCGGGTTCACCCGTATACCGAGGGGCGAGCGAGTGGGCGCGGAGCGCACGAGCGCGTCGATGCGGGCGAGTTCCTGCGCGTTGTCGGCGTTGACGGCGATGCCGAGCGCGAGGGCCTCGCGCAGTTCGGCCGGGGTCTTGGCGGGGGAGTCGAGGACGGTGTGCGTCGGAGGAACACCCGCGGCGCGGGCCAGGGCCAGCTCGCCGGGGCTCGCCACCTCGGCGCCCACCCCGGCGGCGGAAAGGAGCCGCAGCACGGGGACCAGCGGGGCCGCCTTCACCGCGAAGGCGTGCAGGACGGGGGTGCCGGGCGCGGTGACCTCGTCGAAGGCGGTACGGAGCGCGGCGGCCGAGGCCCGTACCCCGGTCACGTCGAGCAGCCCGGCGAGCGGCAGGTCGGGGCCGACGAGGCCCTGCTCGACGGCGGCGCGCACGGCCTGGTCGCGGCGGGCGGCGGGGTCGGTGGGCGCGGTGGGGGGAGTGGCGGGGGCCTTGGCGGGCCGAGCGGAGGGGGCCGTGGCGGGCCGAGCGGAGGGGGTGGTGGCGGGCGGAGCGGAGTTGTCTGGACCCATGTGATCCAGACAATCACCCGGACGCGGCGACCGCTGCCCCGTGACGCTATTGACTAGTTCTATTCACAGCAGCAGGATGTGAATAACAACGTCACAGCAGGACAGCATGCGAGGAGGCACCCCATGTCAGGACCCCGCCCCGTACGGGCCCCGCGCGGCACTGCACTGAGCGCCCTGGGATGGCAGCAGGAAGCGGCCCTGCGCATGCTCCAGAACAACCTCGACCCGGAGGTCGCCGAGCACCCCGACAAGCTCGTCGTCTACGGCGGCACCGGCAAGGCGGCCCGCGACTGGCGCTCCTTCGACGCGATGGTGCGCACGCTGAGGACCCTCAAGCAGGACGAGACGATGCTCGTCCAGTCCGGCCGCCCCGTCGGCGTCATGCAGACCCACGAGTGGGCGCCGCGCGTGCTCATCGCCAACTCCAACCTGGTCGGCGACTGGGCGAACTGGGAGGAGTTCCGCCGCCTCGAAGCGCTCGGCCTCACCATGTACGGCCAGATGACCGCCGGTTCCTGGATCTACATCGGCACCCAGGGCATCCTCCAGGGCACGTACGAGACCTTCGCGGCCGTCGCGGCGAAGAGGTTCGGCGGCACCCTCGCCGGAACGATCACCCTCACCGCCGGGCTCGGCGGCATGGGCGGCGCCCAGCCGCTCGCCGTGACGATGAACGACGGCGTCGCGATCTGTATCGACGTCGACCCGCGCGCCATCGAGCGCCGCATCGAGCACAAGTACCTGGACGTGAAGGCCGACTCCCCGGAGCACGCCCTCCAGCTCGCCGTCGAGGCCCGCGACGCCCGCCGCCCGCTCTCCATCGGCCTCCTCGGCAACGCAGCCGACCTGCTCCCGCGCATGCTCGCCGAGGGCGCCCCCGTCGACATCGTGACGGACCAGACCTCCGCCCACGACCCGCTCGCGTATCTGCCGTCGGGCGTCGACTTCGACGACATGGCCGCGTACGCCGCCAAGGACCCGGCGGGCTTCACCACCCGCGCCCGCGAGTCCATGGCCCGGCACGTCGAGGCCATGGTCGGCTTCATGGACGCGGGCGCCGAGGTCTTCGACTACGGCAACTCCCTCCGCGGCGAGGCCCAACTCGCCGGATACGACCGGGCCTTCGCCTTCCCCGGCTTCGTGCCCGCCTACATCCGCCCCCTCTTCTGCGAGGGCAAGGGCCCCTTCCGCTGGGCGGCCCTGTCCGGCGAGGCCTCCGACATCCACAAGACGGACAGGGCGATCCTCGACCTCTTCCCCGAGAACGAGTCGCTCCACCGCTGGATCAAGATGGCCGGCGAGCGCGTCCACTTCCAGGGCCTGCCCGCCCGCATCTGCTGGCTCGGCTACGGAGAGCGGGACCGCGCGGGCGAGCGCTTCAACGACATGGTCGCCTCCGGCGAGCTCCAGGCCCCCCTCGCCATCGGCCGCGACCACCTGGACTGCGGCTCCGTCGCCTCCCCGTACCGCGAGACCGAGGCCATGCTCGACGGCTCCGACGCGATCGCCGACTGGCCGCTGCTCAACGCCATGGTGAACGTGGCGTCCGGAGCGAGCTGGGTCTCCCTGCACCACGGCGGGGGCGTCGGCATGGGCCGCTCGATCCACGCGGGCCAGGTCTCGGTCGCCGACGGCACGAAGCTCGCGGGCGAGAAGGTGCGGCGCGTGCTCACCAACGACCCCGGGATGGGGGTCGTCCGGCACGTCGACGCCGGGTACGAGTCCGCGGACGCGGTCGCGTCCGAGCGCGGCGTGCGGGTGCCGATGCGGGAGGGCGAGTGAAGCGCCCCGAGAAGGCCCGCGGAACCGCGCGCCCAGCCACAGCGGCGCAGTCGCCCGCGCCCCGCACGACCTTCACGCAGATGTGGCGCGACCTGCGCCCCGTCGGGCGCGACGCCGAGTCCGGCGGCTACCGCCGCCACGCCTGGACGGGCGCGGACGCCGACTGCCGGACCTGGTTCCAGGAGCAGGCGGAGTCCCGCGGCCTGACGTACGAGACCGACCGCAACGGCAACCAGTGGGCGTGGCTCGGCGACCCGGCCGCGGGGGACGCCGTCGTCACCGGTTCCCACCTGGACTCCGTCCCCGACGGCGGCGCCTTCGACGGCCCCCTCGGAGTGGTGTCCGCCTTCGCCGCCCTGGACGAACTCAGGGCCCGCGGCGCCGAGTTCACCAAGCCCCTCGCCCTCACCAACTTCGGTGACGAGGAGGGCGCCCGCTTCGGCCTGGCCTGCGTTGGCTCCCGCCTCACCGCGGGCAAGCTGACCCGCGAAGCGGCGTACGAGCTGCGGGACGCGGACGGCGTCACCCTCCCGCAGGCGATGGAGCGGGCCGGGTACGACCCGGCGGCCATCGGCCCCGACCCCGAGCGCCTGGCCCTCGTCGGCGCGTTCGTCGAACTGCATGTGGAGCAGGGCCGGTCCCTGGACCTGTCCGGCGACCCGGTGGGCATCGCCGGCGCGATCTGGCCGCACGGCCGCTGGCGCTTCGACTTCCGCGGCGAGGCCAACCACGCGGGCACCACCCGCCTCGTGGACCGCAGGGACCCGATGCTGTCGTACGCCGAGACGGTCCTCGCCGCCCGCCGCGAGGCGGAGCTGGCGGGCGCGCTCGCCACCTTCGGCAAGATCGCCGTCGAGCCGAACGGCGTCAACGCCATCCCGTCCCTGGTCCGCGGCTGGCTGGACTCACGGGCCGCCGACCAGGACACCCTGGACACGGTGGTGACGGCGATCGAGAAGGCGGCCCGCGAGTACGGCGACCGGCACGGCATCGACGTGGACGTCGTCCAGGAGTCCTGCACGCCCGTCGTCGAGTTCCAGCACGCGCTGCGCGACGAACTGGGCAGGGTCCTGCGCGAGCGCACCGGCCGCGCGCTCCCGGTACTCGGCACGGGCGCGGGACACGACGCGGGTATTTTGTCCGAGTCGGTCCCGACCGCCATGCTGTTCGTACGCAACCCCACGGGCGTCTCGCACTCGCCCGCCGAGCACGCCGAAGAGGACGACTGCCTGGCCGGGGTGCACGCCCTCGCGGACGTACTGGAAGGCCTCGCGTGCCGATGACCGAGCCGACGCCGAAGTCGACGTACTGGATGGAACACGCCTGGCTGGACCCGGTCGTCGAGCCCGGGGTCGCCCTCGACATCGACACCGGCGGCCGGATCGCCGCCGTCCGGCGCGGCGTCGAGGTCCCGCCGCCCGGCGCGACGGTGCTGCGCGGCCTGACCCTGCCGGGCCTCGCCAACGCCCACTCGCACGCCTTCCACCGCGCGCTGCGCTCGACCGTCCAGGTCGGCAGCGGCACGTTCTGGACGTGGCGCGAGGTCATGTACCAGGTCGCCGACCGGCTCACTCCCGAGTCGTACCACGCCCTGGCCAGAGCCGTGTACGCGGAGATGGCCCTGGCCGGGATCACGGCCGTCGGCGAGTTCCACTACCTGCACCACGCGCCCGGCGGCACCCCCTACGCCGACCCCAACGCCATGGGCGAGGCGCTGATCGCCGCCGCCGCCGACGCGGGCATCCGCATCACCCTGCTCGACACGGCGTACGTGGCCGCGGGCCTCATCGACGCCTCCCGGGGCGTGGCCCCCAACCGCCACCAGCTGCGCTTCTCCGACGGCACGACGCAGGCGTGGGCCGAGCGGGTGTCGCTGCTCAAGGACCGCGCCCACGCCCGCGTCGGCGCGGCCGTGCACTCCGTACGGGCCGTCCCCGCGCGGCAACTGGCGGCCGTCGTCGAGTGGGCCTCCGTACGGGGCGCCCCGCTGCACGTCCACCTCTCCGAGCAGAAGGCCGAGAACGAGGCCTGCGTCGCCGCCCATGGCCGCACCCCCACCCGGCTGCTCGCCGACCACGGCGTCCTCGGCCCCCGCACGACCGGCGTGCACAACACCCACCTCACCGACGAGGACATCGCCCTCATCGGCGGCTCCGGCACCGGCACCTGCATGTGCCCCACCACCGAACGGGACCTAGCCGACGGCATCGGGCCCGCGCCCGCCCTCCAGCGCGCCGGCAGCCCGCTGTCCCTCGGCAGCGACAGCCACGCCGTCATCGACCTCCTCGAAGAGGCCCGCGCCATGGAGCTCGACGAGCGCCTGCGGTCCCACACCCGCGGGCACTGGACCGCCGCCGCCCTCCTGCGGGCCGCCTCCGCCGACGGCCACGCCGCCCTCGGCTGGCCCGACGCGGGCACCCTCGAACCCGGCGCCCTCGCCGACCTCACCACCATCGCCCTCGACTCCGTCCGCACCGCGGGCGCCCTGCCCCGCCTCGGCGCGGAGGCGGCCGTCTTCGCCGCCTCCGCCGCGGATGTGCGGCACACCGTCGTGGGCGGCCGCCACGTCGTGCGCGACGGCACGCACACGGCGGTCCCCGACGTGGGGGCGGCGCTGGGGGAGGCGGTGGCGGCATTGCGCTGACCCGCGCGGGGCGCCCCGGTCCCGCCCCTTCTCCGAAACCGGGGCTCCGCCCCGGACCCCGTTGTCGGCCTGCGGCCTCGTCCTCAATCGCCGGACGGGCTCAAAAACTCTCGCCGGTGCGGTGAAGTCACCACCCGACCGGCACGGATCCAGCCCGTCCGGCGTTTGAGGACGAGGCGCGGAGCGCCGATACGGGGTCTGGGGCGGAGCCCCAGTTTCGGGAAGGGGTGCCCGCGCGCGGAGCGCGCTGATGCATACAGCGGGGAGCCCCCGGCAAGGCCCCCGACCCGCACCCCACCCCCCGGACAGGACCATGACGAAGACCACCACCACCATCACCAACATCGCCACCCTGGTCACCAACGACCCCGCCCTGGGAGAGGGCCCCCTCGGCCTCATCGAGAACGCGGCCCTCGTCCTGGAGGGCGAGACGCTCGCCTGGGCGGGCCCCACCGCCAAGGCCCCCGCGGCGGACGAGACGTACGACGCGAAGGGCCGCGCGGCCATCCCCGGCTTCGTCGACTCCCACAGCCACCTGCTCTTCGCGGGCGACCGCACCAAGGAGTTCAACGCCCGCATGGAGGGCCGCCCCTACGAGGCGGGCGGCATCCGCACCACGGTCGCGGCGACCCGAGCGGCCACGGACGCCGAGCTGGAGGCGAACGTCACCCGCTACCTCCGGGAGGCCCTGCGCCAGGGCACCACCACGTTCGAGACGAAGTCGGGCTACGGCCTGACGACACAGGACGAGGCCCGCGCCCTGCGCATCGCGTCCCGCCACACCGACGAGGTGACGTTCCTCGGCGCCCACATCGTGTCACCGGACTTCGCCGACGACCCGGCGGCGTACGTGGAACTGGTCACCGGCGAGATGCTGGAGGCGTGCGCGCCGCACGCCCGCTGGGTGGACGTGTTCTGCGAGAAGGGCGCGTTCGACGGCGACCAGGCGCGGGCGATCCTGACGGCGGGCAAGGCGAAGGGCCTGCACCCCCGCGTCCACGCCAACCAGCTCTCCCACGGCCCCGGCGTCCAGCTGGCCGTGGAGCTGGACGCGGCCTCGGCCGACCACTGCACGCACCTCACCGACGCCGACGTCGACGCCCTAGCGAACAGCGGCACGGTGGCGACCCTCCTGCCCGGCGCCGAGTTCTCCACCCGCGCCGAGTGGCCGGACGCCCGCCGCCTCCTGGACGCGGGCGCGACGGTGGCGCTGTCCACGGACTGCAACCCGGGCTCGTCCTTCACGTCCTCGGTCCCGTTCTGCATCGCGCTCGCCGTACGGGACATGGGCATGACCCCGGACGAGGCGCTCTGGTCCGCCACGGCGGGCGGCGCGGCGGCCCTGCGCCGCACGGACGTGGGCCGCCTCTCCCCGGGGGCGCGCGCCGACCTGGTGCTCCTGGACGCCCCGAGCCATGTGCACCTGGCGTACCGGCCGGGGGTCCCGCTGGTGGCGGAGGTATGGCGCAGGGGCGCCCGTACGGACTGAGCTGCCCCGCCCCAGAAGTACCGCGGGCTCAGGCCCACATGCCGCCGTCGACCCGCAGGACCGTGCCGGTGACGTACGAGGAGCGGTCGCTGAGGAGCCAGGCGGCGGCCTGGGCGATCTCCTCCGGGTCGGCGGCGCGGCCCAGCGGGGTCTGGGCGTTGAGGCGGTCGATGGTGCCGGGGGACTCGTCGTCCCACGCGCGGAGCATCTCGGTGAGGGTGGTTCCGGGGGCGACGGCGTTGACGCGGATGCCCTCGGGGCCGTAGGTGGCGGCGGCGGACGCGGTGAGGCTGTTGACCGCCCGCTTCGTGGCTCCGTACGCGGGCAGCGCGGGGTTGGCGAGGAGGCTGCCGACGCTGGAGGTGTTGACGAGGGCGCCGCGGCCCGCCGTGCGGCGGATGGCGGCGACCTCGGCGTTCATGGCCAGCCACGGGCCCTTCAGGTTCACGGCGCAGACGCGGTCGAAGTCGGCTTCCGACAGCTGGTCCATGGGGCCGGGCGGCTGGCCCGTCGCACCGTTGTTGAAGGCGACGTCGAGCCGTCCGTACAGCTCCACGGCCCGGTCGACGGCGCCCCTGACGCTGTCGGCGTCGGCGAGGTCGCACACGACGTGGTCCGCGGTGCCGCCGTCCGCCCGGACGGCGTCCCGCACCCTCCGCAACTGCTCCTCCGTGCGGGCGGCGAGCAGGACGCGGGCGCCCTCGCGGGCGAAGAGGCGTGCCGCCGCGGCGCCGATGCCGCGGCCGGCACCGGTGATGAGGGCGACCTTGCCGTCGAGGAGGCGGGTGCCGGGCAGGAGCGATGTGGTGTCGTTCATGCGGAGGAGCCTGGGCCCGCTCCCCGGTGTGGTCCAGGCACTGGCAGTACCTGGTTGGCAGGCGCGTGACCGGCGCACACTGGTCGGATGAACCGACAAGAACTGGCGGGCTTCCTGCGCGGCAGGCGCGAGCGCGTCACGCCCGCCGACGTGGGCCTGCCCGTGGGGCCGCGCCGCCGTACGCCGGGGCTGCGCCGCGAGGAGGTGGCGCAGCTGGCGTACATCTCGACCGAGTACTACGCGCGCCTGGAGCAGGGCCGCGCCCCGCACCCGTCCCGCGAGGTGCTCGCCCAGCTCGCGCGCGCCCTGCGCCTGTCGGACGCCGAACGCGACCACCTCCACCACCTCGCCGGAGCCCCGCCGGGACCTCCGCCCGGCCCCTCCCGGGAGGTGCGCGGGAGCATCGTCGACCTCATCGAGCGGCTGCCGGACGCGGCGGCGCTCGTGGTGTCGGCGACGTACGAGGTCATCGCCTGGAACGCGCTGGCCGCCGCCCTGACGGAAGACTTCTCGGGCCTGTCGCGCCGGGACCGCAACCTCGTCCGGCGCGCCTTCCTCGGCCCCCACCGGGACGGCCGCCGACTGTACGGCGTCTCGGACGCGGAGGCCTTCGCCCGCACCGCGGCCCAGCACCTGCGCGCGACGGCGGCCCGCTACCCCGACGACGCGGAGGTGCAGGACCTGGTACGCGAACTCCGCACCTCCAGCGAGGACTTCGCCCACCTCTGGGCCACCCACGAGATCTCCCCCCGCCCCACCCTCTGCAAGACCTTCCACCACCCCCTGGTGGGCCCCGTGGCCGTCAACTGCGACGTTCTGGACATCACCGACCGCGACCAACGCGTCTTCTTCTACACGGCGACGCCCGGTACCCCTTCGGGGGAGGCGCTGCGGTTGTTGTCGGTGGTGGGGACGCAGCGGATGGGGGTGCCGGGCTGAGTGCCCGCCGGCCGGCGAAGCCGGTGGTGGCCTCCCGCGGCATCTCGTAGCCGTGGGAGGTCGGACGGCTCAGGACGACGCCCCCAAGGCCGCGAGTTCGGCGCGCACCAGGGCTTTCGCGTCCTCCCCGTAGACCGCGGACCGCTCCAGGAGGCTGAAGGCCTTCTCGTAGCGCTGGATCTGGACGACGTCGGTGCACACGGGGGCATCTCCGAACAGCTCGACCTCTACGCGCGCCCCGTCGAAGATCCCGAAGCTGTTGCCGGGGAAGACATGGAGCGGGGCGCGGCCGGGGATGATGCCGAGCGTCACTCCTGGCAGTGCGAACGATGCGAGGACGCGTTCGAGTTGCCCCCGCATGACGTCGAAGCCGCCGATGTTGGAGCGAAGGGACTGCTCGCCCAACAGGGTCCTGTACGTCCGTCCGTCCTTGCCGAACAGTTCGGCACGCGCGGTGCGGGCCCTGACGCCCGCCTCGATGTCCCGTGGCGACTCCAGGAAGTCGACGACAAGGGTGAGCATCGCTCGCACGTACTCGGGGGTCTGTAGGCTCCCCCAGATCACGTCCGGGCAGTAGTGCTTGGTCTCCTTGGTCTGCCTGACCAGGTTCAGGAAGGCTTCCTGAGTCGGGCCCATACCCTCCTGGTGAAGCTCCTCCCATGTCTTCGCGCGGCCTTCGGGCGTATCTGCTGTCACGGGCACCTGCTCCATTCGATGGATCACTCATGGCGGGCCAGGGCATTCAGACGATCACTGGTGACGTCGGACCGTCTGCGCGGGGCAGTCGAGTTGCGGCATGGTGCGATTCGGGGAACAGCACACCAGGGCCAGGGACAGGAACGTGGGCCTTTCGAGATAGCAGCCGAGGGAGACGTCGCCGCCCCAGCCGAGCCTCACGACGGCGCACTCGGCGAGTAGCGCGAGGCGCTCACGATTCCGCTCGGCGGCCGGCGGCAGGTCCACGACGGGGAACTCCGCCTTCACCTCCCGGTGGCGTCGGACCAGCTCGGGGCGACTGCCCTCCGGGGGCGCGTGCGGGGGCGGAGGCCGCCGGAGGGCCTCGTCGTCGAAGTGCTGCTTGGGTCCGGTCCACAGGTAGCCGTGGTGATGCAATTGCCGTCCCCTTTGGGGAGTACGGGGTGGGAGTCCGGGTGCGACCGGCCTCCGCCTCCGCCGAGGCGGGAGTCCGCGTTCGACCGGCCTCCACCCCCGCCGAGGCGAGAGCGGAGACCGGGGGGGGGAAGTACCGGGCGCGAGGAACGCGAGAATCAGGCGGAGAGCCCGAACCTCGCCGGGTCGATACCGGCCGCGTCCAGCTCCGCCGTACTGAAGCGCAACGCCGCGCCGCCGGGCCGCTTGCTGTCCCCCACGGCCCAGATGTCCTCTCCGATCCTCGCCAGGGTCACGCACGACTCACCGTCCGGGTGCGTGTTGCCACCGCACGCTTTGCTGAAAACGACGGTGTCGGAAAGGGGGAGGCTGTACAGGTCGGTTCCGTTGTGCATTGCCGCACCTTCTTCCTGCTCGGCTGGGTACGGCCATGGCCGGCCGTGGCACCATCATTGCGCTCGGACGGGGCGATGTGCAGCGCTAGGTACGTTGACGCATAAAGTCTTCGGCGGCCTCGGTAAGAAATGCTGACGCGTTCTGTCCGGTAAGGGCGTGGGACCAGAACAGATCGAACAGGTTCAGGTGTTGGTTCACGTCTCTCGGGTCGCGCAATACAACTTCGCCGGAGAAGAGTTCGACCGTGACAAGACGGTCGTCGTAGACGACGAAGATGTTCATCGGTGTACCGGGAACCTGCACTCTTTGCGGGACCACTCCGATTTCGACGTTGCTCTTCCTGTTGACCTGCGCCATGTGCGCACACTGCGCCGCCATCGTTCCGGCGCTCGCCCGTCGCCACTTGACGGCTTGCTCGGTCAACAGGAACTGAAACGATCGTGATGTGTCGTCCAGGACGACCTGGCGGTCCATGCGCGCCTGTACGGCCCTGCGAACGTCCCTGGCCGGATCGCCGTCCACCGTGGGTGACAGCGTCTCGACGGCGTACTCGCGGACGTGCAGGAGTCCTGTGGGAACGGCGGGCAGGAAGTGCCGCATCACTCGCGAGGAAGACTCGAGAGCCTTCAGTTCGGCTTGCTTGTGGTAGAGGCCCATGCGCGCGTACGCCCGCCATGACGCGTAAACGACATTCGCCCTGCGGGCCAGCTGTATGAGCTCGTCGGAGACCTGGTCGGGCACAGCAAGTGCCTTGAGGATCCGCTCGACGTCGATCACCGAGGGCAGCGCGCGGCCGGTCTCGATCCGGCTGATCTTCGTCTGGCTCATGTTGCAGCGGAGCGCCAGACGTTCACCGCTGAGACCGGCAGCGCGGCGAAGACCCCGAAGGGCCTCCGCCAGATCCTTCCGCTCCCGTGCTTGCTCGTCAGGTGCGATAGGCACTGAACGGTACGGCGCTTTCCAGAGCGAGATCTCGCCACGCGAGATATTTCCCCAAGTCCGGGTCCTGGATCAGTTCACGGCTGATCTGCGAGCCGTCGGAACGGTAGTTGAGGTGTACGACCGTCGACTCGTCGAACATCCAGAAGTCCTGCTCCGGAAGTCCGGAAACCTCGCGGTCGGTCACATCGACTATGTGGTAGTCCTCCCCGGCCGCGACATTTCCGGGAATGCACCACTCGAACAGATACCGGCTGTACGGCGTGAGCGGTCGACGCACGAGCTTGGCCCGCGTCATCGTCCGCCCGGCCGCCGTACGGTCACCGACCGTCCGATGCCACGGTGCGTTGAATCCGTCGGGTTTCCGGGCTCCGGCCAGAAAGCCGCGAACCGTCTCGGCCTCGGCGGGCATGGTGTACGTCTGGTGCACTTCGAGCCGAAAGGCGGAACGCTCGAAATCTCGGAAGTACGCCTGCCATGCGTCGCCGTCGAGGAGTACAGGGCTAGAACCACCCACGGGCACGGGCCGCCTCCTTCAGGATCGCTTCCGGAATCATGACGACCGACTCGCCATCCGGCGTCGGGTGGGACACGTCGTAACCCTGGATCGCCAGCATCCCCGGTTCCGGCGTCGCGTACACGGTCGGGCAGTCGCCATTCCCGCACTTGTCGTCGTCATCGCTCTTGCACGGCCCGCCGGCCACCATCCGCAGTTCGTCCATCGAGGCCCCTCCGGTCTGTGTGTCAGCAAGTTACGGAGAGTCCTCAACCCGACACAAGGGCGACCTGCGGTTCAGTCACGTAGTCGCATAGAACTGTGCGGGCAGGGCACGGCCGTCCTCACCCTGCGGAAAGGTCCGCCACGTACTCCTCGAAAGGCACGGCCTGTTCCAGGGCTGTGCGCTGCCACTGCACATAGGGGGCGGGGTCGTCCTCGTACACCTCACGATCGATCTGCGTACCGTCCGGCCGGAAGTTCAGGTGCGCGACGCGCAACCCGTCGAACAGCCACCAGTCACGCCCGGTGAGCGGCAAGCCGTGGCCGTCTCGCGTCACGTCCAGGACCCGGATGTCCTCCCCGGCCGCGATGTTGCCCGGGATGCCCCACGCGAACTGATACCGCTGGTAGTCGGTCAGCGGTCGACGCACGACGCGGACGCGGCCGATGCGTCTGCCCGACTGGACGTATCCGCGGACTCGTTCGTGCCAGCGGGCGTTGTGGTCGGCGGGCTTGGCCTCGCCCCGCAGGAAGCGGGCGACGTTCTCCTGCTCCTTGGGCATGGTGTAAGTGGGCTGCGCCTCGAACCGCCACGCCTCCCGCTCGAAGGCATCGAAGAAGCGGCGCCAGTTCTCACCTTCCAGGGGCACGGGTTGCCTTCCTCAGGAGGCCGGGCCGCCCGCAGCGACGGCGGCGATGAAGGGTGTCCACGCTGTGGCGCCGATGAGCAGGGCGGGGCCGTCCGGGACCTTGGAGTCCCGGACGGGGACGGTGCCGGGGAGGTCGGTGGCGACCTCCAGGCAGAGCCCTTCGGAACCGTTGCTGTAGCTGCTCTTGTGCCAGGCAGTGATACCCAGGTCAGCGCTCGTACGTGCCATTTCCGTAGTCCTCCGCTGCCTTCTTGATCATCCTCAGTGAGTCCTCCGGCGGCAGTGCCGCGGCTCTGAGTCGACCGTACGCGCTCGTGTACTGCGCCACGAGTTCCGGTTCATCGATGAGCTGCCCGCTGTACATGCCCTCCGTGTACATGAGCGGCGGCGAGTCGGCAAAGGTCATGAGCCAGGTCGCGCCCATCATGAAGGGGTGCGCCCTGCCGTTCCACGGGAGGATCTGTGGGATGACGCGCCGACGCTGGGTGACAGTGACGATGTGGGCCAGCTGCTCCGCCATCTCGGCATCGCCGATGATCGGTTGCCGAAGGATCGACTCGTGCATCACGAGCCAGCAGTCGGGACCCTTCGCGTCTTCGAAGAGCCAAGCCCGTTCCCGCCGGTCCTCGACCTTGGCCTTGACCGACTCCTCGGCCTCACGAGGGTGCGCGGCATGGACAACTGCCCGGATGTACGGCTCCAGTTGGAGGGGACCCGGGATCAGCGTGGGGTTCCACTCCTCGATCTCCTTCGCGTGCGCCTCCAGCTCCACGACGTGGGCGAAGTACTCGGCGTGCTTGCTCCTCCGCGCCTTGTGCACGTCCTCGCAGCGTCGTTCGAAGAACCCGTCGGTCGCGAGGAACCGGTCCACGTGGCGGGCCAGTTCCAGCGGAATCCTCCGCTGCCCCCGCTCGATCTCGCTCAAATACGTCGCCCCGAAGTAACTGCCCTCCACGGTCTCCTGGAGCGTGCGGCCCGCACTCTCCCGTTTCCAGCGCAGCTCCTTGCCGTAGAACGCGGGAACGCTCGCCGAACCGTCGATGTCCTTGCGCGCTGCCACAGCTGACCGCCTTCCACGCCTCGCACTGTGGAACCCAAACCCCTGTCACGCTACGTCACTCGGACGCCACTGTGTGACCAGAACGTCACAGAGCGCACGGAAGAAGGCGTCCCCCCATGCACGATCAGGACCCGCACCCCGCCCCCACCTTCGAGGTGGCCCTCCTCGCTGCCCCCAAGGCGGTGCCCGAGCTGCGGCGCGTGCTGCGGGGGCGTCCCGACGTACAGCTCTGCGTCAGTGAGCTGCTCAGCAACGTGATCCGGCACCTCGGTGAGGGGACGCCGGTGACCGTCCGGCTGACGAGGGCGGGGGACGGGCGGACCCGGGTGGCCGTCACCGATCCCGACCCCCGGGCCTGGCCGGTGCTGCGGAACGCCGGGAGCGGGGACGAGACCGGGCGCGGTCTTGCCCTGGTCGACGCGGTGTCGCTGCGGTGGGGCGTGGAGCAGGGCGCCGACAGCAAGACCGTCTGGTGCGAGGTGGGGGAGGGGTGAGGCGGGCCCGGACACACGTCTGGGGCCGCCCACAGGGGACGGCCCCACAACGACGTGCCGTCCGGACCGTTTGCTCGCGGAGCGCCTGGGCATCCGACAGAACAGGAACGTGAGGCGGCGCCCTACTCCTCCAGGGTCAGCCCCTTGCGAAGGCGCATGAGGGTGCGGGACAGCAGACGGGACACGTGCATCTGGGAGATGCCGAGTTCCTCGCCGATCTCCGACTGCGTCATGTTGGCGACGAAGCGCAGCGAGAGGATCTTGCGGTCCCGGGCGGGCAGTTCGGCGATGAGCGGCTTCAGGGACTCGACGTACTCGATGCCCTCCAGGCCGTGGTCCTCGTAGCCGATGCGGTCGGCGAGGGCGCCCTCGGAGTCGTCCTCCTCCGGCTGCGCGTCCAGCGAGCTCGCGGTGTAGGCGTTCGACGCCGCCATACCCTCGATGACCTCGTCGTTCGAGATGCCGAGGCGCTCGGCGAGTTCGGCCACCGTCGGCGCGCGGTCGAACTGCTGCGCGAGCTCGTCGCCCGCCTTGGCGAGGTCGAGGCGGAGCTCCTGGAGTCGGCGCGGCACCCGCACCGACCAGGAGGTGTCGCGGAAGAAGCGCTTGATCTCGCCGACGATCGTCGGCATCGCGAAGGTGGGGAACTCCACCCCGCGGCTCAGTTCGAACCGGTCGATCGCCTTGATCAGGCCGATGGTGCCGACCTGGATGATGTCCTCCATCGGCTCGCTGCGGGAGCGGAACCGGGAGGCGGCGAACTTGACCAGGGCCAGATTCAGTTCGACGAGGGTGTTGCGGACGTACGCGTACTCGTACGTGCCCTCTTCGAGGGATTCGAGCCGCTCGAAGAGCGTCTTGGAGAGGGCGCGCGCGTCCAGCGCCCCCACCTCGTCGTAGGGGGGAATCTCGGGGAGCCCGGGCAGGCTCTCGTGCGGTTCGCCGATGACGGCGGACGGACGCACGGCGGTCGTCGCGATCGGCGCGGCCTCGTCGGCGGGAGCCGAGGGCGCCGGAATCGTTGTGATCTCGGTCTCGGTGCGGTCCGTGCGGTCCGTGCGGTCCGTGGGGTTCGTACGGTGCGGCGGGAGTGTCGACGTCGCCTGGTCAGTATGCGATTCGTCGAGCCGGGGTGACATGGTCTCCTCCATCGTTCTCGGCATATGGCTGCCGATGCCACTACGTGCACTGCGGTGTGCGGCGCCTCCATGGCCGTCCGTGTCGATTGGTGTCCCTTCTACCCCTACCCGCTTCCGCGCCGGAGTCGCAAGTGCGTTCCGTTCCTAAATGTCCGAATTCTGGAGGATGTTCGGGTACCCCAAGGCGCAAGGAGGGCGTAGTGTTCAGGGGCGTCATCGCGTCTCACAGCGCGCAAGGAACAGCCCACGACTTGTCGGGAAGAGCGGGAAGAGAGTGACGGCATGGACCGCGGGACGGTCGGCAGCGCACACAAGGGCCGGCTTCTGGTCGAAGTCCGGAAAGAGGGCCACAGCGCCGTCGTGACTCCGGCGGGTGAGTTGGATCACCACACCGCCGATTTGTTGCGCGAGCCGCTGGAGGCCTGCGTCGACGACGGCTTCACACGCCTCGTGGTCGACTGCTCGCGGCTCGAGTTCTGCGACTCGACGGGGCTGAACGTGCTCCTCGGGGCCCGGCTCAAGGCCGAGGCCTCCGGAGGTGGTGTCCATCTGGCCGGGATGCTGCCGGTGGTGGCGCGGGTCTTCGAGATCACCGGCGCCGACGCCGTCTTCACCGTCCACGAGACGCTCGAAGCGGCGCTGGCCGACTGAGTCGGGTGACTCTCCGTGTGCGGCGCGTAGTGTTACGCGTCAGTTGTCGCTGCGTGATCAATGCGTTACCGGCGTCACACGGTTCCTACCGAAATCCATGGGTGTTCCCTCGGAACTGTCGGGCAGGAGACAAACTGGATCTGTCGTCGCCCCGGCGTCGATTCGGCGTCGGCCCGACTTGGCGTCGATCCCCTTCGGCCTCGGTATCGGCGTCGGCTCGGTGTCGGCTCGGTGTGGGCTCATCCCCGTGAGTCCCGTCGAGTGGTCCGCAAGCAGCAAGTCAGCAGTACGTCAGTTCAGTCAGTCAGCAAGTATTAGTCAGATCGGTAAGCGGCCAGGAGGCAGCCCGCGGGCGGGGGTCCGCCGGGACCTCGCACCCTCGTCACTTGTCCAGTCCTCTTGTCGGTGAGGTGAAGTGCTGATGAGCACCACCCGGCCTTGCTCGCCGGGCGACCGCGGCCCGGAGCCGGAGGCCGCGGTCGCGGCTGCTCCCGTGCCCGCGACCGCCCCGGAGTCCGGGGTCCGTCAGGCCCGCAGACTGAGCCTGAACGGGGAGAGCGGCGTCGTGCCGCTCGCACGCGACTTCACCCGGGAGGCGCTGCGCGCCTGGGGCTGGCTGCCCGCGTCGGGCGCCGATCGGCGTGCCGCCGCCGAGGATGTGCTGCTCGTCGTCTCCGAGCTGGTCACCAACGCGTGCCTGCACGCGGAGGGGCCCGACGAGCTCCGGCTCTCCAGTGACGGCAAGGTCCTGCGCATCGAGGTCGCCGACCGTGGCGCCGGTCAGCCCGCTCCCCGGACCCCGCATCGGGCGGGGCGGCCCGGGGGGCACGGGATGTTTATCGTGCAGCGGCTCTGTCTCGACTGGGGTGTTGTGCGGGCGTCCGATTCCGAGGGTAAGACTGTCTGGGCGGAATTGGGCGCCCCCGGTTAGTTTGGGGGGCCGGGCCGCTTTTGCCTCTCCGGCTGGGGTGGGAGGGGGTTCGCCTTTCCCCTCCGGGGGTGGGGTGGGCGTTGGTCGCGCTGCGCGCTCGTCCTCAAACGCCGGACGGGCTGGAACCTCCTCCTCGGCCGCTTGTGTGTTGGCTGAGTGAAAGCACCGCGCTGCGCGCTTGTCCTCAAGCGCCGGACGGGCTGGAACCCCCCTCCTCGTCTGCTCGTGTCCTGGCGGAGGTGAAAGCGCCGCGCTGCGCGCTTGTCCTCAAGCGCCGGACGGGCTGGATTTTGCCCGCGTACCGGGCGGGTTTCGGGCGCGCCGGATCACCACAGATCCGGCGCGCCCTCTGTCTTCCCTCTACAAGGTCACGGGCGTACCTTGAGCGCCCAATCTGATGTGCCGTCAGTAAAAGTGCATGTGCGGCACGGGACTCGCCCGCACCACGGCATGAGGGGAAAACGAGGTGTCGTACCAGAAACAGACGGCCGCGCTCGTCCTCGCCACGGCTCTGGCCGGATCGGCTCTGCTCCTTGCCGCACCTGTCGCACAGGCCGAGGTCCAGGACGTGGACTACCAGTGCAAGACGCCCATCGGCAACAAGGGGGCGGTCTCCCCGATCGACATCAAGAGCGTCAAGAGCGGCAGCGGCTACAAGCTCACCATGTCCTTCCGGAAGGGCGTCTCCTCAAGCCCCGTCGAGCTCGGCAAAGGCGCGATGAAGCCCAGCGCGCTGATCAAGCTCGGTGGCGCGGAGAGCGGGACGGTCCCGGTCTCCGGGCCCACCAACGCGGCGGCGATCCCGGCCAACACCCCCATCAAGATCAGTGACCTGTCGGGTACGTACACACCGAAGAAGTCGGGCGAGGCCACCTTCACGGCCGGAGTCCTGACCATCAAGGCCCTCGGCACCACCACGACGTGCACGCCCGCGAACAACCCCGGGCCGTCCCTGACGCTCGACGTCAAGGGCTCGGGCGGCGGTGGTTCGGGTGACGGTTCCGGTGACACCGGCGCGGGCTCCGGCACCGGTGACGCCTCCACGGGGTCCCGGGGTGCCGGGTCGGGCGGCGGCGAACTCCCGCAGACCGGTCCCGCCGACTCCGCCCTCGCGCTCGGCACCCTCGGCGGCACCGTGCTACTCGCTGGCGCGGCCGGAGTGCTGTGGCTGACCCGGCGGAACCAGGCGGCGCGGTCCCGCTGACATGTGAGGAGACCTGGTACGGGTGCGGAAGCCGCCGATGCCGGTGACGTGGGGGAGGTACGGGGCGCATGCGTTGTGCGCGGGTGCGGCTCGACGCGGCGGCGGGGCGGGTCTCGTACGACCTGGTCAACCGCGGCAACACCGTCCTGGAACCCCGGCTCGCGGTACGGGCCGACGGGCTGTTCGGCGAACTGCTCGACCGCAAGGCACGGAAGCTGCCCCTCCAGCTGGCACCCGGACGGCGGATCTCCCTCACCGAACCCTGGGCTTCGCTCCCGGCCCTCGACTCGGTGGACGTGCGGCTCACGGTGACCGCGGCGGGCGGGGTGCGCGAGCACGGGGACGCCTCCGCCCGCTTCGTGCCGTGGCCCGCGGTCGGAGGAGGCGCGGCGGGCGCACTCGCGCTCACCGCGGGAGGCGTAGTCGCGGTACGTCGGCGTCGACGGGCGGAGGCCAGCTGTGAACGGTGAGGGTGCGCGGGGTGCGGTTGGTGGCGGCTTCGCGGTGGCCGTGGGGGGTGTGGCGGGCGGTGGGTCCGCGCATGCCGTACGGGGTGTGGTGCGCGGCGGGTCCGCCGTGGTCCTGCGGGGTGCGGTGGGCGATGCGGGGAGGCGGGAGTGCTGGTCTGCGGCTCGCAGCCTCGGGCCGCGCGCCCGGCGACCACGGCCCCGCCGCCGCGGGCGTGAGCACGCCCCGGTCGCCGTCACCCTCTTCGCCGCCCTGCTCGGCAGCGCCTTCGCCGCGTCGCCGGTCGCCCGCGCTGCCGACAATCCGCGCGGTGCCCTCGCCGCACCTCCGGCTCCCCGCAGCCCAGCCGCGCCCCCCGCCGACAAACCCACCGTCACCCTCTCCACCCCCCAGGCCGGTGCGGGAGGTTCGGTCACCGTCCAAGGGGTGGGGTGGCGGGGTGGGGCCCTGCTGATGGTGCTGGTCTGTGGGCAGGCGGAACCCGGTGTCGGGGTGCCGGGCGGTACCAACTCCTGTGCCAACTCCCACGGGCGTGCCGTCACCACCGACGGTGACGGTGCCTTCCGCAAGGAGCTGCCCGTCGCCGAACCCCCGCAGCCCTGCCCGTGCGTCGTGCACGTCGCCACGGTGACCGGCGCGAAGGCCGCCGCGGACGTGGAGTTCAAGGTCGCGGGGCACCCGGTGCAGCCGCTGCCCGAGCGGCGCGCGGGCGGCAGGCTCGCCGTGCTGACCGACACCCGGCTCGACGGCTCCAGCGGCCTCCTCACCTGGTTCGGCGCCCCGCCGGCACGCACACTCGCCTTCACCGTCGGCAACGTCGGCTCCGCCCCGGTCAAGGACCCGGTCTTCCACGTCGGTACCTCCCACGGCGTGTTCGCCCCGCAGTGGGAGGAGCAGCAGTGGCGCGGCACCATCGCGCCGGGCAAGAAAGCCAGGATCGAACTGCCCGTCGAACTGTCCGCGGGCGCGCACGGCGACTACCTCGTCTCGCTGCGGTTCGGCGACAAGGTCCTCGCCGAGCAGCCCTGGGGCGTGGGCCGCCCCTGGGGCGTCACCCTCTTCTGGGTGCTGCTCTGCCTCGTCGTACCCGCCGCCGTCTTCCGCATCGGCATGGCGGTCGTCGACCGGCTGCGCCCCCACCGCGGCCGCGGCCGCCGCCCCCAGGGCCGCCACCGCACCGACCGCATCCGCGCCCTGACCGTACGCCTGCCCAAGCTCCGCCTGCCCCGGACGGCCGTGACCGAGCGGCACGAGGGCGAGAAGCGCGCGGGCGAGAAGCGCGCGGGCGCGAAGCGCGGCGTGGGAGCGGAAGCCGCGCGCCCCGCCGCGCGCCCCTCGTCCCTGCCCTGGTTCAGCCCGGACACCGACCCGGGCACCCCCGCACCACAGCTCTCCGCACCGTCCGACCAAGGCCGCAACAGCCGTACGACGAAAGGAGAACCATGAGGAGGACGTGGACGACGCGGAGGACGTTCAGGACTCGCGGCACGCGGGAAGCGACCTGAGAGTGGAGGGGACGCGGACCAACCCGCCCATCCCTAAGGGCGGCGCGATGGTCCTGTCCGACATGAAGGGCACTCTGAAGCTGACGGAACCGGGCGAGGTGACGCTCACGCCGGACGCCTACGCCATCAACGTCGACAAGCCGATCTCCACCGACACCAAGTGCAGGCCGGAGGAGGCCGTGAAGGCGGCGGTGACCATCAAGGTGACCACGGGCGGCGGGAGTTCGGGCGGGACGACGACGTCCGGGGGCAGCACGTCGGGAGGTACCGCGTCCGGCGGCAGCGACTCGGGCGGCAGCGACTCGGGTGGGAGCTCCGGCGGCACGGCTTCCGGCGGGAGTTCCGGGAGCAGCGCCTCCGGTGGGAGTTCCGGTGGCGGTGGCGACCAGAGCGACTTCACCGGCAGGGAAGTCCAGGTCCCCTACCGGTGCAAGACACCGATCGGCGACAAGGAAGCCACCTCGCCGGTGCAGATCAACGCCAGGAGGAGCGGCGGGAGTTACGGTCTCACCGTACGGTTCAAGAAGTCGGTGATGGACAGCCCGGCCGACATCCCCGCTAACTCCGTCGTCCCCTCGATGGAGGTACGGCTCGGCGGTGCCGACCAGGGCACGGTGACGGTGCAGGGCCCCGCGAACAAGGAACCGATCAAGTCCGGTGCCCCGATCACCGTCCCCGACCTCAAGGGCACGTACAAGCCCGGCGCCGACGGCAGGTCGACGCTGTCGCCCGGCATCCTGACCGTGCAGGCCCTCGGTACGACCACGACCTGCACCCCGGCCAAGACCCTGGTCTCCCTGGAACTCGACACGTCGGCGCAACCGGGCGGCGCCTCCGGCGGCTCGTCCGCCAGCGGTGGCAGCGGTGGCAGCGGTGGCAGCGGTGGCAGCGGTGGCAGTGCCGGGGGCGGCGCGGCGGGCGGCTCCGCGTCCGGGGCGGCGGGCGGTGCCGCGGCGTCGGGCGGCGGCCTCGCGGACACCGGCGCCGACGACAACGGGGGCCTGCGGGCGCTCAGCCTCGTCGCGGGCACGGCGATCCTGCTCGGCGGCGCGGTCTTCACGTTCCTCCCGAGGTGGCGCCGCGACACCTGACGCCCCGGTACTCCTCGCAGAGGGCCGGGACAGGTGGCTGCGCGTGCCCTAGTGTGCCCGCAGCCACCTGAGGACGTCGTCCGCGAGGCCCGGCGCCCGCAGGAGCGGGCCGCCGTGCGCGGAACCGGGCAGCGTCCGGGCGGTCACGTCCCGCAGACCGGCGTCGGCCTGGGCGGCGGCGAGTTCGGCGGAGTGCGCGGGCGGTACGAAGTCACCGGCGGAGTGGACGAGGTACAGGGGGGCGTCGCGCGCGCCCGAGGCGTGCGAGGCGGCCGACATGTCGCCCCACCGCCCCCGACAGCCCGCCCCCGCCCGGCCGGGGTCGCGCGGCGCCGCGATGCCCGGGTCTTCCTGCCCTGCTTGGCCGGGGTCGCGCGGCGCCGCGATGCCCGGGTCCCCCTGCCCCGCCCGGCCGGGGGCGCGCCGCGCCGCGATGCCCGGGTCCCCCCGCCCCGCCCGCCCCGGGTCGCACCCGGCGAGACGTCTCGCCGCCCGGGCGAGCGCCCGCTGGGCGTCGCTCGCCTCCGGCCGGGTCCCGTCCCGCAGGGCCCGGAGGGGTGACGCCACGGGGGACAGGGCGACGACCCCGCGGGTGTACGCGCGGCCCTCCCCGTACGCGCCCACGCTCACCGCCAGGTGACCGCCCGCCGACGAGCCGAGCAGGAGGGGGCGCGCGGCGCCGGGGCCCTCGCGCCGGGCGATCCACCGCAGGGCCGCGAGGACGTCGGCGCGCTGCGCGGACCACACCGCGTCCGACGAGAGCCGGTAGTCCGTGTCGTACACGGTGAAGCCGCGGGCCGCGAACCACCGCGACCAGCCGCTCCAGTCGGTGTCCCGCGCCCACGAGCCGCCGTGCAGGACGACGAGCGCCGGACGCCTGCCGCCCTGCGGCCCGTACACGGTCACCGTCTGGCGCGGATGCGGGCCGTAGGCGAGTACCCGGCCCGCCGGGGCGGGGGCGGGGGCGGTGGCCGTGGACGCCGCGGTGACGGCGGCCGAGGGCGCGGCGACGGAGGGCGGGGTGGCGGCGCCCGCGGAGAAGAGCGTTCCGCACAGGGTCAGGGTCAGCAGCGCGCGGCGTACGGTCATGCGGCGATGGTCCACCGGGCGCCGGAGCCGTGCCCGGTGAAACGCCAAGGGCCACCGCACCGGGTGGTGCGGCGGCCCTCAGTTCGTACGGACCGTACGAGATCGTGCTCGGGCGGGGGGTGTCAGTTGACGTCGCCCATGAGTGCCTTGACCTTCTTGCGGTACATGAAGACCGAGATGCCCGCGACGACGGCGAGGGTGGCCTCCATGGCGACCACGCCGGTCTTGTTCAGGTCGACGCCCGCGGTGGACAGCAGGCCGGTCGTGCAGTCACCGGCGGTCACGGCGAGGAACCAGACACCGAGCATCTGCGAGGCGTACTTCGCCGGCGCCATCTTCGTGGTGACCGACAGACCGACCGGGGAGACGCACAGCTCACCGACGGTGTGCATGAAATAGATCGCGACCATCCAGTACGCGCCGACCTTCTCGCCGTCACCCGCCATGGTCAGCGGGAGCAGGAAGACGAAGAACGAGGCGCCGGTGATGATCAGGCCGACGGCGAACTTCACGACCGTGGTCGGCTCCTTGTCGCGGCGGTTCAGCGCCAGCCACAGGACGGCGACGACCGGCGCCAGAGCCATGATCAGGACCGGGTTGACCGACTGGTACCAGGAGACCGGGAAGTCGAAGCCGAGGATCGAGGTGTCGGTGGAGTTCTTGCCGAACAGGGCCACCGTGGAGGCACCCTGGTCGTAGATCATCCAGAAGACGGCGGCGGCCACGAAGAACCAGATGTAGGCCGTCATCCTGGACTGCTCGACCTGGTCGAGCTCCTTGTCCCGCTTGATGCGGGCGAGCACCCAGATCGGGATGACCAGGCCGGCGACCGTGATCGGGACGATGGCCCAGTTCAGGGTGTAGACGCCGGTGGCGATCGTGACGCCGTAGAAGACCGCGGCGGCGATGATCCACAGCATGGCCTTGCGCAGCAGAGCCATCAGGACCGGCTTCTCCACCGGCTTCGGTACGACGCTGCTGCGCTCGCTCAGGTGGCGGCTGCCGAGCAGGAACTGGATCAGGCCGAGGGCCATGCCGAACGCGGCGAGGGCGAAGCCCAGGTGCCAGTTGACCTTCTCGCCCACGGTGCCGATGGCCAGCGGGGCGAAGAAGGCACCCAGGTTGATGCCGATGTAGAAGACCGTGAAGCCACCGTCGCGGCGCGGGTCGTCCGGGCCGTCGTAGAGGTGGCCGACCATCGTGGAGATGTTGGCCTTCAGGAGGCCGGAGCCGATCGCCACCAGGACGAGGCCGACGAAGAACACCCCCTGGCCGGGCAGCGCCAGGGTGATGTGACCTGCCATGATCACCAGGGCGGCGATCGTGATCGTCTTGCGCGGGCCCCACACGCGGTCGGCGAACCAGCCGCCCGGCATGGCGAGCAGGTACACCATCGCCATGTAGATCGAGAAGATCGCCGTGGCGGTCGCGGCGTTCATGTTCATGCCGCCGGGCGCGACCAGGTACAGGGGGAGCAGGGCCTTCATGCCGTAGAAGCTGAAGCGCTCCCACATCTCGGTCATGAAGAGAGTGGCCAGGCCGCGGGGGTGGCCGAAGAAGGTCTTCTCGGAACCAGGAGTGCTGGCCGAGTCCTTCGTCAGGCTGGACGCCATGGGTCGATCCTCGTGGTTCGGGACGCGTCCGACGGCGCGGGGCCGCGGGCACGCCCGGTGGGGGGCGGTCGGCACCGGCGCCGGCCGTCCTGCCCTCACGCCTGAAGAGGGATCGGTGCCACGAAGTCCGTGGGGCACCGGGGACGACGACTCCGAGATCCACACCCCGGGACGCGACTTCGCGTGCGGGGCCCGACCACAGGTCATTCCGTTCAAGGCCGGTGAACGCGCACCGACCCACACACAGAAAAGACCCCTGGCGCGCAATAGCGGGCCAAAGGTCCTTGAGTAGTGCTACAGGCGTCTCGCCACCATACGCCACGACAGAGCGGCATTTGGAAGGACTTGAGACATGGATCACAGGTGACGATGGAACCAATCTCGCACATTCCAAGGTGTACGCAGGGTACTTCCGAGGATCGCACCGCTCGGGTGAGAGGGATCGCATTCCCGGGGCGCGCGGTGGCGGGGTGCGGTGGCCTGCGCGGCCGGGGGGTGCGGATCGCGTGGCGATCAGCCTCCTGCGCAGGTTCGGTGCGGACTACCATCACCCCATGACCCGTGTACTGCTCGCCGAGGACGACGCGTCCATCTCGGAGCCGCTGGCCCGCGCACTGCGCCGCGAGGGCTACGAGGTCGAAGTGCGCGAGGACGGTCCCACCGCCCTCGACGCCGGACTTCAGGGCAGCGTGGACCTCGTCGTGCTCGACCTCGGCCTGCCCGGCATGGACGGCCTCGAGGTCGCGCGCCGGCTGCGTGCCGAGGGTCACACGGTGCCGATCCTCATCCTGACCGCCCGCGCCGACGAGGTGGACACGGTGGTCGGGCTCGACGCCGGTGCCGACGACTACGTGACCAAGCCGTTCCGCCTCGCCGAACTCCTCGCCCGCGTACGGGCCCTGCTGCGGCGCGGCGCCACCGAGCCCCCCCAGCCGCCCGCCACGCACGGCGTGCGGATCGACGTGGAGTCGCACCGGGCCTGGATGGGCGAGGAGGAGCTCCAGCTCACGGCCAAGGAGTTCGACCTGCTGCGGGTCCTCGTACGCGACGCGGGCCGCGTCGTGACCCGGGACCAGCTCATGCGCGAGGTCTGGGACACGACCTGGTGGTCCTCCACCAAGACCCTCGACATGCACATCTCCTGGCTGCGCAAGAAGCTCGGCGACGACGCGGCCAATCCGCGGTACATCGCCACGGTGCGGGGGGTGGGGTTCCGCTTCGAGAAGAGTTAGGGGCTGGTGGGGGGCTGGGGGGCGTTGGGCGGTGCGGTTCGCTGGGGTTGGGTGGGTCTGCGCCCTGCCGGGGGTGGGGTTGGCCCGCGGTTCGCTGGGGGTGGGGTTGGGCCGTGCCTCGCCGGGGGCAGGGCTGACCCGCGCCTCGCCCGACCCCGGGCTGACCGGCGCCCCGCTCGGGGTCGGGTTGACTCGCGCCCCGCCGGGGGTGGGGTGGGGCTGATCCGCGCTTCGCCGGGGGTTGGCCCTCTCGGCCCACCGGGGCGCCGGCTCGCCCGTCGACCCCCGGCTCGCCCGTTGGCCTGCGGCCTGCCCGTCCCTCGGGCTCGCCTGTCGGCTTGTGCTGGCCTGTCGGGTCGCGCCAACGGGTACCGCACTTGGTCCGCGCCACTGGGCTCCGCCCCTGGCCCTCCGTCGCTGGGCGGCATCCGACTCCGCCGCTGCGCGGCAGGTTCCCCACCCGCCCGGCCGTGACCGTCGTCCTGGGCGTGCCCGCCACTGGCTGCCGTCTCTTGTCTCCCGCGCCGGTAGGGGCTTGTGTCTCCGCCGCTGCGCGGCGGGTTCCCCACCCGCCCGCCCGTGACCGCCGTCTCTGGCGGCGTGCCCCCTGCTGGCTGCGGTCTCCTGTCTCCCGCCGTGGGGGTCTGTGTTTCCGCCGCTGCGCGGCGGGTTTCCCACCCGCCCGCCCGTGGCTGTCGTCCTGGGCGTGCCCGCCGCTGGCTGCGGTCTTTTGTCTCCCGTCCGGAGGGGGTTTGTGTCGTCGCCGCTGCGCGGCGGGTTCCCCACCCACCCGCCCGTGATCGTTGTCTTCGTTGGTGTGCCCGCCACTGGCTGCCGTCTCTCGTCTCCCGCGCCGGTAGGGGCTTGTGTCTCCGCCGCTTGCGCGGCGGGTTTCCCACATGCCGGCCCGTGACCGCCGTCTCTGGTGGCGTGCCCCCCGCTGGCTGCGGTCTCCTGTCTCCCGCCGGTGGGGGTCTGTGTTTCCGCCGCTGCGCGGGAGGTTTCCCACACGCCCGCCGTGACCGCCGTCTTCGGTGGTGTGCCCGCCACTGGCTGCCGTCTCTCGTCTCCCGCGCCGGTAGGGGCTTGTGTCTTTGCCGCTGCGCGGCGGGCTCCCCACCCACCCACCCGTTGCCGGGAACGTGACCGTGACCAGCGTCCCCCACGCTCCTGGCGTCCCGGCGCTCCCGCCCCCCTGCTGCCCCCGAGCGGCCCGCGCTGCCCAGCCCGAGCGCTCCGCGCCACGCGCCAACCAGCGCCCACGCCGACGGCCTCCGACCTGTTCCTGCCGGGGGCCCCGGACCCGGAGTACGGGCGGGTGGGTGGGGGAACCCGCCGCGGAGCGGTGGGACGGTTGTTGTGTTCGCCGCCGGGTGTCCCGGTGCCGGGCAGCACGAGCGCGGGGGCCCCGGACCCGGAGCACGGGCGGGTGGGTGGGGGAACCCGCCGCGCAGCGGTGGGACGGTTGCCGTATTCGCCGCAGGGTGCCCCCGGGGCCGGGCAGCACGAGCCGGTGAGCGCACCGGACCGGCAGCACGGGCGGGTGGGTGGGGGATTCCGGCGCGCAGGAGCCGGACGGTGCCGCACGAGGCAGGGACGGGCAGGAGCGGGGTACCGCCCGAGACCGGGCCGGGCGGGGCGGTGCCGTGCGGGGCCGGGTCGCGCAGGAGGTGGGGCGGTGCCGGGCCGGGCAGGGGCGAGACGGTGCCAGGCCGGGCAGGAGCGGGACGGTACCGCCCGAGACCGGGCCGGGCGGGACGGTGCCTTGTGGGGCCGGAGCGAGCGGGCGGGACGGGTGCCGCGCCGAGCCGCGCAGGGGCGGGACGGTGCCCCGCCGGGCCGGGCCGGGCAGGGGCGGGACAGTGCCTTGTGGGGCCGGAGCGGGCGGGCGGGACGGGTGCCGTGCGGGGCCGGGTCACGCAGGAGGTGGGGCGGTGCCGCACCGGACCGGCAGCACGGGCGGGCGGGTGGGGGATTCCGGGGCGCAGGAGCCGGACGGTGCCGCACGAGGCGGGGCCGCGCAGGGGCGGGACAGTGCCGGGCGGGCGGCGGTGTCGCGCCTGGCCGGGAGGGGTGGGCCCGGGAGGGGCCCGGGTGGGGGGACACTGGTCGGGTCCGTCACCCTGCCCGGCCGGAGGGCTTATGCGTCGCCGCCTGATCAACTCGACCCTAGCCGTAGTCCTCGTGGTGATCGCCGTCTTCGGCGTCTCCCTGGTGATCGTCGAGACCCGCACGATCAGCAACAGCGCCCAGGAGCGCGTGGACTCCGAGGCGCTCCGCCTGGTCGGCATCGTCGACAGCAGGCTGCTCAGCGACGAGCGCGTCAGCGGGGACGTCCTGCGCAAGCAGGTAGACACCGAGCGCTACGCCCGCATCGAGATCCCCGGCCGCCCCGCCATCGAGGTGGGCACCCGCCCCACCGGCGACGTGATCCGCGCCACCCGGGACGGCGGCGAGGGCGAGAAGGTCACCGTCGAGGAGCCCCGCACCGCGGTCACCCAGGAGGTCGGCCGCACCCTCCTGATCATCGGCGGCGTCGCCCTGCTCGCGATCGTCGCGGCGGTCCTGCTCGCCGTACGCCAGGCCAACCGCCTCACCTCCCCCCTCACCGACCTCGCGGAGACCGCCGAACGCCTCGGCTCCGGCGACCCCCGCCCCCGCCACCGCCGCTACGGCGTCCCCGAGCTGGACCGCGTGGCCGACGTCCTCGACGGCAGCGCCGAACGCATCGCCCGCATGCTGACCGCGGAGCGGCGCCTCGCCGCCGACGCCTCCCACCAGCTGCGCACCCCGCTGACCGCCCTGTCCATGCGCCTGGAGGAGATCACCCTCACCGACGACCTCGACACGGTGAAGGAGGAGGCCACGGTCGCGCTCGCCCAGGTCGAGCGGCTCACGGACGTCGTGCAGCGGCTGCTCACCAATTCCCGCGACCCGAGCACGGGCTCCGCGGTCACCTTCGACCTGGACGAGGTGATCAAGCAGCAGCTCGAGGAGTGGCGCCCCGCCTACCGCAGCGCGGGCCGCGCCATCGTCAGCTCCGGCAAGCGGCATCTGCACGCCGTGGGCACCCCGGGCGCGGTCGCCCAGGTCCTGGCCGCGCTGATCGAGAACTCCCTGATGCACGGCGGCGGCACCGTCGCCCTGCGCACCCGTGTCATCGGCAACCAGGCCGTCGTGGAGGTCACCGACAGCGGCCCCGGCGTCCCCGCCGACCTGGGCGCGCGGATCTTCGAGCGGGCCATCTCCGGCCGCAACTCGACGGGCATCGGCCTCGCCGTGGCCAGGGACCTGGCCGAGGCGGACGGCGGGCGCCTGGAGATGCTCCAGGCGAAGCCCCCGGTGTTCGGCCTGTTCCTGTCGCGTGCACCCTCGTACCGGGACGACCGTGACGACCGGGACCAGGACGGCGACCGGGACCACGAAGGCGACCGGAACCACCGGGGCGCGGACCAGGAGACGGTGCGCTGAGCCCGCGCCGGGCCCCCGCGAAGGCCCTTCCTCAGGCGGCCCGCCGCGGCCGGACGGCGTCCTGCCCGGGCCCGTCGTCGCCGCGCCCCTCGCCACCCCCGCCCCCGTCGCCGCCACCGTCCAGGAACGATTCCGCATGGGCCACGGCCTCCCGCGCGGGCAGCGCGCGGAACACCCAGGTGCGGTAGGACCAGAAGCGGAAAAGCGTGGCGATGGCCATGCCGAGGAACTTGAAGACGTTGGACTGCAAGCTGCTGTCCCAGCCGAAGCCGTACGTCGCCACGTACAGAACGCCGTTCTCGATCACCAGGCCGACCGCGCTGAACAGCAGGAACAGCGTGAGTTCCCGGGTGCGGCCGCTCTTGTCGCGGTCACGGTAGGTGAAGTACCGGAACCCCAGGTAGTTGCAGCAGATGGCGACCGCCGTGGCGATGACGCTCGCGCGCACCACCGGCAGGTCGGTGACGTGGCGGACCAGGTTGAACACGGCGAAGTTCACCAGCGTCCCGACCGCCCCCACGGCTCCGAACTTGGCTACTTCGCGCGCGACTTGGTCGAATCGCACCCTCAGTGCGCCGCGTTCCGTCATGTGTGGTCGCCCCAGCCCCCGTCGATTTCGTATGGTCCCGTCGACGGGATCGATGATCGATATCGAGCGGTGTGTGGTGCGTCGATGTGAATCGGTAGCTGCCCGGGATCCGTCGTTTCGCTCGCGTCAACCCAGCCATGCTAACCAGCGGTCCCCGTGGGCGCTCGCGGGCGCGGGGAACTCCGTGACACCCCCGTGACACCGGTGCACGGCCCGGCCGCACCCGCGCCGGGGCCGGATGGCGGGGCGGGGAATCGGTCCCGTACCGGATGGCCGATACCCTGTGGGTGTGACGTTCCCGGTAGTCGGCATGGTCGGCGGGGGGCAGCTCGCTCGTATGACACACGAGGCGGGCATCCCGCTCGGCATCAGGTTCAAGCTCCTCAGTGACACCCCGCAGGATTCCGCGGCGCAGGTCGTCGGCGACGTCGTCATCGGCGACTATCGCGACCTGGACACGCTGCGTGACTTCGCGCGGGGCTGCGACGTGATCACTTTCGATCACGAACATGTACCCACCGAGCATCTACGGGCCCTGGAGGCGGACGGCATCCCCGTGCGCCCGGGGCCCGACGCGTTGGTGCACGCCCAGGACAAGGGCGTGATGCGCGCGCGGCTCGACGCGCTCGGGGTGCCCTGCCCCCGCCATCGGATCGTGCGGGACCCGGCCGACGTGGCCGCCTTCGCGGCCGAGGGCGCCGCGGCCGCAGGCGATACGGAGGGTGACGGCTTCCCCGTCGTCCTCAAGACCGTGCGCGGCGGGTACGACGGCAAGGGCGTGTGGGTGGTGCGCTCCGCGGCGGAGGCCGCCGAGCCGTTCCGCGCGGGCGTGCCGGTCCTCGCCGAGGAGAAGGTCCCCTTCGTACGGGAGCTGGCGGCCAACGTCGTCCGCTCCCCGCACGGGCAGGCGGTGGCGTACCCGGTCGTGGAGTCCCGCCAGGTCGACGGCGTCTGCGACACGGTGATCGCGCCCGCGCCCGGCCTCGCCGAGGGCCTCGCGGGCCACGCCCAGGAGCTCGCGCTGCGCGTGGCCGAGGAACTGGGCGTCGTCGGGCACCTCGCCGTCGAGCTGTTCGAGACCGCCGACGGCCGTGTCCTGGTCAACGAGCTCGCCATGCGGCCGCACAATTCCGGCCACTGGAGCCAGGACGGCGCGGTCACCTCCCAGTTCGCCAACCACGTACGCGCCGTCCTCGACCTGCCGCTCGGCGACCCGCGCCCGCGGGCGCGGTGGACGGTCATGGCCAACGTCCTGGGCGGCGACTACCCCGACATGTACGCCGCGTACCTGCACTGCATGGCACGCGACCCGCAGCTGAAGATCCACATGTACGGCAAGGACGTGAAGCCCGGACGCAAGGTCGGCCACGTCAACACCTACGGCGACGACCTTGACGACGTGCTCGAGCGCGCCCGTCACGCGGCCGGCTACCTCAGAGGGACGATCACCGAATGAGCAGCACCTCCCCCGTCGTCGGCATCGTCATGGGATCCGACTCCGACTGGCCCGTGATGGAGGCGGCCGCCAAGGCCCTGGCCGAGTTCGAGGTTCCCTACGAGGTCGACGTGGTCTCCGCGCACCGCATGCCGCGCGAGATGGTCGCGTACGGCGAGCAGGCCGCGGACCGCGGGCTCAAGGCGATCGTCGCGGGCGCGGGCGGCGCCGCCCACCTGCCCGGCATGCTCGCCTCGGTCACCACGCTGCCGGTGATCGGCGTCCCCGTACCCCTGAAGTACCTCGACGGCATGGACAGCCTCCTGTCCATCGTGCAGATGCCCGCGGGTGTGCCCGTCGCCACGGTGTCGGTGGGCGGCGCCCGCAACGCGGGGCTGCTCGCCATCCGCATGCTGGCCGCGCACGACGAGGAACTCGCCGCCCGGATGCGGGAGTTCCAGCAGGACCTGAACGACCAGGCGACGGAGAAGGGCAAGCGCCTGCGCGCCAAGGCCGAGGGTGCCGGTTCCGGTTTCGGCTTCGGTTCGGGACAGTGAGCGCATGACGAAGCTGCCCGACTCCCTGGCCCGAGCCCGCGCCCTGCTCGCCGAGTTCCCCGTCGTCGACGGTCACAACGACCTGCCGTGGGCGCTGCGCGAGAAGGCCGGGTACGACATCGACCTGCTCGACATCGCCGCCGACCAGAGGGGCCGGCTGCACACGGACATCGCGCGGCTGCGGACCGGCGGGGTCGGCGCGCAGTTCTGGTCGGTGTACGTCCGCGCGGACATGGCGGGCGACACCGCCGTCAGCGCCACGCTCGAACAGATCGACTGCGTACGGCGGTTGCTGGCCCGCCACCCCGGGGACCTGCGCGCCGCGCTGACCGCCGCCGACATGGAGGCGGCCCGGGGCGAGGGCCGCATCGCCTCCCTGATGGGTGCCGAGGGCGGCCACTCGATCAACAACTCCCTGGCCACGCTGCGGGCCCTGTACGAGCTCGGCGTGCGCTACATGACGCTCACGCACAACGACAACATCGCCTGGGCCGACTCGGCCACGGACGAGCCCGGCGTCGGCGGGCTCTCGCCGTTCGGCCACGAAGTGGTACGGGAGATGAACCGCCTCGGCATGCTCGTGGACCTCTCCCACGTGGCGGCCACGACGATGCGGGCGGCCCTGGACACCTCGGTCGCGCCGGTGGTCTTCTCCCACTCCTCCGCCCGCGCGGTGTGCGACCACCCACGCAACATCCCGGACGACGTCCTGGAGCGCCTCCCCGCGAACGGCGGCGTGGCCATGGCGACCTTCGTACCGAAGTTCGTCCTGCGGGCGGCGGCCGACTGGACCCTGGCCGCCGACGAGAACATGCGCGCCCACGGCTTCCACCACCTCGATACCACCCCCGAGGCGATGAAGGTGCACGCCGCCTTCGAGGAGTCACGGCCGCGCCCGGTCGCCACCGCCGCCACGGTCGCCGACCACCTCGACCACATGCGCGAGGTCGCGGGCGTCGACCACATCGGCATCGGCGGCGACTACGACGGCACGGCGTTCACACCGGACGGCCTCGACGACGTGGCGGGCTACCCGAACCTGATCGCCGAACTCCTCGACCGCGGCTGGTCCCGCACCGACCTCGCCAAACTGACGTGGCAGAACGCGGTACGCGTCCTGGGCACCGCCGAGGACGTCGCCCGCGACCTGCGATCCCGACGCGGCCCCTCCATCGCCACCCTGGAGCAACTCGACCACTGAAGGGCCCGCTCCCGCCACGCCTCACGGCTGCGGCATGCCGCAGCCGTGCCTGGTTTCCTGTTCTCTCAACCGGGCCACCTTGACCCGTCTGTCACGGCATCGCGAGGATCGAACAGGACACCAACCTGCGCAGGGGGTCAGCCAGTGAAGCTCAACCAGCTCGCAAGCGAGTGCGACGAGGGGCCGTGCCCGACCGTGTGGGCGGTAGAGGGCACGGGGAGCGTCTTGGTGCAGGGCTTCAAGGTGGATGACGAGGAAGCGCTCACCACCATGCAGCTACCGAACAACGAAACCGCCGTGCGTATCCCTATGTCGCTGATTCTGAGGGTGGCCCGTGAACATCTCGCCTGACGAGTTCGGAAAGCTCTTCACGGAGTTTCAGCGAGAAGCGTTCCGGCTTGAGACCCTGGACGACTACAGCAAGTCGGGTGGGGTCGACGCTTACCACGCATTCTTGGCCGGTAGGCCGCAGCCGGAAGAGTACAAGTCAGCCGGTTGGGTCACGACCGTACGAGATGCCACACATGCCGGTAAGCGCCTGTACCGCGTGCACATCCTGGCTCGCCCCTTGAGTGACTACCTCCGGTTCGAACTCGGTTGGGGTTACGTCCGGAACCAGGAAGCCGGGGAAGAGTTCTTCATCCTGGACACCACCGAACAGCCGAACCCGCTTGAGGGTGTGCCGGACTTCTGGGCCTTCGACGAACGCACGATCGTGACTATGCGGTACGGCGATGGCGGAGAGTTCCTAGGTGCAGAACTTTTCCCCGACGAGCAGGCACAGGAATGGCTAGAGCGTCGAGACGCAGCCTTGAGTAAGGCTGTACCGTTCCGCGACTGGTGGGAACAGCACAAGCCGGCGTGAACAACATCAATATCGGTCGGGCGCTACGGGAACTGCGAGAAGCCAGCGGAAAGCAGGCCAAGGCGGTCGCCCGTAGTGCTGTCATGTCTCCGAGCAAGCTCAGCAAGATTGAGAACGAAGCGCTTGCGCCGAGCCTGATAGACGTGGAGCGCATCCTCACTGCCTTGGAGGTCTCGGAGGAGGTCAAGGCCCGACTCACCGAAGCTGCCCGTAAGGCCGCCACGGAGGCGACGGCGTGGCGCATCCTGCGGCGTACCGGGCTTCACAAGCACCAGGACGAGATCCGGGCGATAGAGGCGCAAACGACCCTCATGCGGCTCTTTCAGCCGTCATGCATTCCTGGCCTGCTCCAGACCCCCGAATACGCCCGCGTCATCCTTGGTAGACACGGCTACACGCAAGGCGTCCTAGAGAAGATGATGGGTGCACGCCTGCTCCGGCAAGAGGTCTTGCACGACACCGACCGAACCTTTCGGTTCGTGATCACTGAGTCCGTGCTGAGATGGAAAATCGTTCGCCCCTCGATGCTGGCAGCGCAGCTGGACAAGCTCATCACCATGTCGAGAATGCCGAATGTGAGTATCGGGGTGCTTCCCCTGTCGGCACCGGTGGCTGACCTGCCCAGTTCCTCTTTCGTTCTCTTCGACACCAGCCTGGCAATTATGGAGATCCCTCACGCTGAGATCACCACCACCGAAGCCAGGGACGTCGAGCTGTACGTGAACAAGTTCGATGGCTTCGAGGGCGCGGCCGTCACGGGCGAGGAAATGAGGTACTTCGTTGCAGGGCTCCGGGACGACTTCTTGAGGCAACAGGAAACGGGCTAGAGGTTCCTCGGTGACGGTCCGAGAATGTACTCATGCCGACCGAACCGAAGAACAACAGCCGGAAAGTCCCGAAGGTTGGCGGTGTCTTGTACGTGTCGAAAACGGATCAGTACCGCCTCTAAGTCCGCCCCAGCACTGACCACACAGGAAGGCACACCCATGCCCGAAACCGACCTGTACAGCCTGCCCATCGACGGTGTCACGTTCCTCAAGGCGTGCGGGGGCAACACGCATCCCGACGGCGAGTCCTGCGCCACGTTGGCGAAGATCGGCCCCCACGCGTGGGCGCTGGGCGACAGCAAGCGCCCCGGTGCGGAGCCGTTGCGCTTCACCACTGCCGAGTTGGACGCGGCCGGTATCGACCCGGCCCGCTTCGGCCTGTCCGCCTGACGGTCATCCCTGACGCCCCCGGCCCTGGCTCACCCCCGGGAGGCAGGGTCGGCCGGGTGCCCTCCTTCTTCCTGCACTGAACGGGACGACAGTTGCACCACCACGGCTACCTGTGGACCGGCTCCAAGCAACGGTTCGATGACGAGGCGCTGAGACGGCCCCCGCACCCTGATCCACCTCCGGCCGACAAGCCGGAGCTTGTCCAGCGGTACAGGGAAGTAAAGGCGGAGTTCCCGACCACGGATCTGCCACCGCTGGAAACGGCCCACTGGCTGATCAAGCCCGCGAAGCTGGTGCGCGGTACCTGGGAGGAGCCGAGGGAAGCGGCGGAATGGCTCGGCCGACGACTGGCGGAGTACGCGCCCCGGTTCGCCTCCGGGTCGGACCGCGACAGTACGCGCCTGGCGCTGCTGGTCCACTCCGCTGCGGAACGGCTGGGTCGGGGCGGAGACGTGTCCCACGGCTTCTACCTGGAGAGGCCCACATTCCTGTCTGTAGCTCTGGTGACGTGCTCCCCGAACCGTGCCGCACCGGACCTTGTCTGCCCGACGGACCGAAGCAACGAAACAGCCCCGGCCAGAAACGGGCCGGGGCTGTCGTCGTCACGGAACGGGAGCCGCTCGCAGCCCGCGAGCCATCCGAAATGGCCGCTGACCCGCGAAGAACCACCCGCGAAGAAGCACTCGCGAAGAACCTCTTACGGCAGGTTCCGCGCCATCACGATCCGCTGGACCTGGTTCGTGCCCTCGTAGATCTGCGTGATCTTCGCGTCGCGCATCATCCGCTCGACCGGGTAGTCCCGGGTGTAGCCGTAGCCGCCGAGGAGCTGCACGGCGTCCGTGGTGACCTCCATGGCGACGTCCGACGCGAAGCACTTGGCGGCCGCGCCCTGGAAGGTGAGGTCGCCTTCCGCGCCTCCGGCGGTGACGCGCTCGGACTTCGCCGCCGCCGCGTACGTCAGCTGCCGCGCCGCCTCGATCTTCATGGCCATGTCGGCGAGCATGAACTGGATGCCCTGGAAGTCGGCGATCGGCTTGCCGAACTGCTTGCGCTCCTTGACGTACCCCTTGGCGTAGTCGAGGGCGCCCTGCGCGATGCCGAGGGCCTGGGCCGCGATGGTGATGCGGGTGTGGTCCAGGGTCTTCATCGCCGTGGCGAAGCCCGTGCCCTCCGCGCCGATCATGCGGTCGGCGGGGATGCGGACGTTGTCGAGGTAGACCTCGCGGGTGGGGGAGCCCTTGATGCCGAGCTTCTTCTCCGGCGCGCCGAAGGACACGCCCTCGTCGGACTTCTCGACGACGAACGCCGAGATGCCCTTGGAGCGCTTCTCGGGGTCGGTGACGGCCATCACCGTGTAGTACTCCGAGACGCCCGCGTTGGTGATCCAGCGCTTCACGCCGTTCAGGACGTAGGAGTCGCCCTCGCGGACCGCCCTGGTCTTCATGCCCGCCGCGTCCGAGCCCGCGTCCGGCTCGGAGAGGCAGTACGAGAACATGGCGTCGCCCTTCGCCAGCGGCGTCATGTACTTCTTCTTCAGCTCCTCGGAGCCGGAGAGGATGACCGGCAGCGAACCGAGCTTGTTCACGGCCGGGATGAGGGACGAGGACGCGCACACCCGGGCGACCTCCTCGATCACGATGACGGTCGCGAGGGCGTCCGCGCCCGTGCCGCCGTAGCTCTCGGGGACGTGGACCGCGTGCAGGTCCGAGGAGACCAGGGCGTCGAGGGCCTCCTGCGGGAAACGGGCCTCCTCGTCCACCGCGGCCGCGAACGGCGCGATCTTCGCCTCCGCGAGGGAACGGATCGCGTCCCGGAGCATGTCGTGCTCCTCGGACGGGCGGTACAGGTCGAAATCAGCCGATCCGGCCAAGGTATCTCACGCTCCAAGCACGCTGAGGACGCTAATTACCGTTAAGTAACCCCAATTTTAGGGTGCCCGCTCACGGATGGGATACGTGAGTTTGCCGACAGCGGAAGACGTGCCCGGTGAGAGCCCCGCTCATGCCCGGACTATGCTCGGCAGCCGCGCGCGGCGACGCCCGCGGGAAACCCCGATGCACTGGAGCACCGCATGGCCCTCAGGATCACCGTGATCGGCACCGGTTATCTCGGCGCCACCCACGCAGCGGCCATGGCCGAGCTCGGCTTCGAGGTCCTCGGCCTCGACGTGGTGCCGGAGAAGATCGAGCTGCTTCGCCGCGGCGAGGTGCCGATGTACGAACCGGGCCTCGCGGAACTGCTGCGCAAGCACGTCGCCGGCATCGAGGGGTCCACCGGCCGGCTGCGCTTCACCATGGACTTCGCCGAGGTGGCCGACTTCGGGGACGTGCACTTCGTGTGCGTGAACACCCCGCAGAAGCACGGCGAGTACGCCTGCGACATGAGCTACGTCGACGCCGCCATGGAGTCCCTCGCCGTCCACCTCACCGGGCCCGCCCTGGTGGTCGGCAAGTCGACGGTGCCGGTGGGCAGCGCCGACCGGATCGCCGCGAGGATCGCCGAGCTGGCGCCCGCGGGGGAGGCGGTCGAACTGGCCTGGAACCCGGAGTTCCTGCGCGAGGGCTTCGCCGTCGACGACACCCTGCACCCCGACCGGATCGTGGTCGGCGTGCGCGGCGAGCACGCCGAGAAGGTGCTGCGCGAGGTGTACGCGACCCCGGTCGCCGAGGGCTCGCCCTTCGTCGTCACCGACTTCCCGACCGCCGAACTGGTCAAGACCTCCGCGAACTCCTTCCTGGCCACGAAGATCTCCTTCATCAACGCCATGGCCGAGGTGTGCGAGGCCGCGGGCGGCGACGTGGTGAAGCTGGCGGAGGCCCTCGGGTACGACGACCGCATCGGCGCCAAGTTCCTGCGCGCCGGCATCGGCTTCGGCGGCGGCTGCCTGCCCAAGGACATCCGGGCGTTCATGGCCCGCGCCGGTGAGCTGGGCGCCGACCAGGCCCTGACCTTCCTGCGCGAGGTCGACTCGATCAACATGCGGCGCCGCGGGCACATGGTGGAGCTGGCCCGCGAGGCCGTCGGCGGCGGCTCGTTCCTCGGCAAGCGGGTCGCGGTGCTCGGCGCCGCGTTCAAGCCCGACTCCGACGACGTGCGCGACTCGCCCGCCCTCAACGTCGCCGGACAGATCCACCTCCAGGGCGGCCAGGTCACCGTCTACGACCCCAAGGGCATGGCCAACGCCCGCCGCCTCTTCCCGACCCTCGGGTACGCCGAGACCGCCGAGGAGGCCGTGCGCGGCGCCGACGTCGTCCTGCACCTCACGGAGTGGCGCGAGTTCCGCGAGCTCGACCCCGAGGCGCTCGGCGCTGCGGTCGGCCGCCGCGTCGTCCTGGACGGCCGCAACGCCCTCGACCCGGAGCGGTGGCGTGCCGCGGGGTGGGTCTACCGGGCGATGGGGCGCCCGGCCGCCTAGTGGCCCCAGCGGCCCGAGCGTCCTCGGAGGCGCCAGAGGCCCCAGCGGCAGGGCTTCGGGATTCGGCGTGTCGGTACGGGGCCGGCACGGGGTACCCGGGCAACTGGAGAGGTTGCTGAAGAGAAGCCCATGTGAGGAGAGGTCATGACCACCCCCGTCGCCCCCCTGCGCAGTGTCGTCCTCGACTGTCCCGACCCCCGCCTGCTCGCCGAGTTCTACGCCGCGGTCATCGGCGGCACCGTCCACGACGCGGAGGGTGACGGCGAGTGGGTCGACCTGAACGCGCCGGGACGCGTGAAGGTCTCCTTCCAGCGCGTCGGTGACTACACCCCGCCCGAGTGGCCCCGCTCCGACGTCAACGCCCAGCATGTCCACCTGGACCTCGACGGCGGTTCGACCTGGGCCGAGATGGACGCCGCGCAGGAGCGCGTGCTCGCCCTCGGCGCCCGCGCGCTCGACCTGGACGACGACGGCGGCAAGCGGGACTGGCGGGTGTACGCCGACCCGGCGGGACATCCGTTCTGCCTGTGCCGGGTCGGTTGAACCGATGCGGCTGAACCGAGGCCACTGAACCGGGGTGGCTGAACCGGTTCGGCCGAACCGGGGCGGCTGTGCCGGGCCGTCGGGCCCCGCGCCCGCGCGGCGCCCGGCCTCAGCCGTCCAGGCGCGCGATCGTCGCCGTCGAGGCCCCGCGCCGCTCCCGTGCCGCCCGCGCGGTGAAGTCCGCGCCCCGCAGCACACGCTGTACGTTGCCCCAGGTGAGCGCCGTGACATCGGACTCGGGCCAGCCCCGGCCGAGCAGCTCGGCGACCAGGCGCGGATAGCGGGACGCGTCGGCCAGCTCCCCGGGGTGCGCGCAGCTCGTGTCGTACATCCCGGAGACGCCGACGCACTCGGGCCCGGCGATCCGGCGTACGTGCTCCAGGTGGTCCGCGACGTCGCCGAGCGTCGGCCCCGTCCGGTCCGCCGAGAGCGGCACCAGGCACAGGCCCTTCGTCTCGCCCACGGCCGCGAGGAGCCCGTCGTCCAGATTGGCCGGGTGCTCCCGCAGGGCGCGCGCCCCGGAGCGGGTCCACAGCGCCGGTGCCTTGGAGATGGCGAGCACCCGGCGCGCGGTGGCCGGGGAGGCGCCGGACAGGTCGGCGAGGACCCCGAGCCGGTTCATCTCCCGCACCACCTCCTCACCGAAGGCGGAGAGCCCGTCCTCGCCCGCCCACGACGTGCCGGCCAGCGTGAGCGAGCTGAGGCCGAGCGCGTGCAGCGAGCGCAGGGCGCCGAGCGAGTCCCCGATCGCGCGGGCGCTGGCCGGGCCGATCAGGGTGGCGATGCGGCCGCAGTTGCGGGCGTCGGTGGTCTCGGAGGCGTCGCGGGCCACCCGCAGCCCTCCCGAGTAGCGGGCGACGACGTGTTTGACGAGGTCGATCTGTTCGAGCACGGAACTGACGGAACGATCGCCCTCGGGCTGCGGCTCCGGCACCTGGAGCGACCAGAACTGCGCGCCGACCCAGCCCGCCCGCAGCCGCGGCAGGTCGGTCTCCAGGCCGGTGTCGCCCAACTCCAGGTCGTACCAGGGCAGTTCGCGCAGCGCGCTGGGCAGTCCGCTGTAGCCGTCGGCCACGGGGTGCCCGGCGAGCAGGGCACGGGCCCGCTCGGGGCCGTCCCGCGGGTCGGGTTCCGGCCCTGGGCCCGAGGGCTCGGGTGCGGGTCCGCCGCCCGGGGGCGGGGGCGCGACGTGCCCGTCGTCGTTCTCCCCGGCTTCGGCGGGGGAGCCGAGTTCGTCCTGCAAGTCCGCCATGGCAGGGCTCCACGGGTCGTGGTGGCACTTCTCGGTGGTCGTCGAACCACCGTGACACGCCGTCCGCGCGGCTTCGCGATGGACGGTGCGTTCGGGGTACGCGCCGCCTCCGCACGGAACGACGGCGGCCCCGGCCCCCGCGTCGGTACGCGGGAGCGGGGGCCGCCGAGGGGCCGGGGTGCCCGGGTGCCGGGCTACGGAGTGCCGGACACCGTCACCTTCTCGTCGTTGTTGAGCTGCGACACCAGCTGCTTGACCTTGGCCTTGTCCCAGACGAGGTTGCCGCCGACGGAGCCGGAGATCGGCATGTTCATGGACTTGCCGTCACCGCCGGTGACGCCCTTCATGGCCCAGAACATCGACGCCACGTCCAGCAGGTCCATGTCCTTGTCGACGATCAGCGTGTCCAGGCCCGCACCCATCGTCGGGTACAGCTTGAACGGGTTCATGACCGTCCCGGGCGTCGCCGCCTGGCTCGCGAGCGCCGCGAGGAACTTCTGCTGGTTCTTGGTGCGGTCCAGGTCGCTGCCCGCGAAGGCGTACCGGGTACGGACGAAGGCCAGGGCCTCCTCGCCGTTCAGGGTCTGCTTGCCCGCCTCGAAGTCGGCGCCCGACTTCTTGTCCCTGAAGGCCTTCGGGATGTTCATCTCCACGCCGCCGACCGCGTCCACGATCTTGGCGAAGCCGCCGAAGCCGATCTCGGCGTAGTGGTCGATGCGCAGGCCCGTGTTGGCCTCGACGGTCCGTACGAGCAGCTCGGGGCCGTCCTCGGAGTACGCGGCGTTCAGCTTCGTCTGGCGGCCGGTGCCGGGGTAGAGCTTGCCGGAGTCCGCGCCCTTGAAGGAGGGGATCGTGACGTTGGAGTCACGGGGCAGCGAGACCATCGTGTTCCCGCCGTCGTCCGCGACGTGCAGGATCATCATCGAGTCCGTGCGCTTGCCGTCGGCGGAGCCGGTGTGGAGCTTCTTCTTCTCCTCGTCGGACATGCCCTCGCGGCTGTCGGAGCCCACGATCAGGTAGTTCGTGCCCTTGCCGCCCTCGGGCCGCTCGATGACCTTCGACAGGTCGACCTCGCGCTTGAGCTTGGAGTCCGCCCAGAAGTACGTGCTGACGGACACCACGAGCAGCAGCGCGAGGAAGGTCACCAGGCCCCAGGTGATGCGCTTCCTCCAGTTGACCGGCGGTCTGGGGCGGCGCGGCGGTGCGGGCGGGCCCTGGGGGCCGCCCGGGCCGCCGGGGGTGCCGTAGACCTGGCCGGTGTTGTAGCCGCTGTCGTAACCGTCCTGGCCGTGTCCCTGGCCGCCCTGGCCGTCGGGGCGGGCGTAGGGGTCCTGGGCGCGCTGGTCGCGGTACAGGTCGTCGTAGACGTCGTCGTCGTACGAGGAGCGGCCCCCCTGGCGCGGTACCGAGCCGGGGTGTCCGGGGGCGGAGGGGCCGCCGCGCTGGACATGGCGCATCGAGCGGGCGCCCTCGGGCTGTGCGCTGCCGCTGCCGTACCCGTGGCGGTCGCCGTTGCTGTTCCGCGCGTCTGGCCAATCGCTCATGTGGCTTAGTGTGCAGTGCCGCACCCTGGGCCTCACAGGGAGGGCATTGTTTCGGGTCAGTGCTGTTGCAGAGCTGATGCAAAGTCCCGGACGGGGGTTCGGGCGGGGAGCGACATAAGGTGGAGGGCATGACAGACCTGGCCCCCGGCACGGAATCGGCGATTCCGGGCAAGCCGACCTCGGCGTCCCGCACCACTTTGAGCCACATCATGACGCACGCCGACACCAACCTCCTCGGGACGGTGCACGGTGGCGTGATCATGAAACTGGTGGACGACGCGGCGGGAGCCGTCGCCGGGCGCCACTCCGGCGGGCCCGCGGTGACCGCGTCCATGGACGAGATGGCCTTCCTAGAGCCGGTCCGCGTGGGCGACCTGGTGCATGTGAAGGCCCAGGTCAACTGGACGGGGCGGACCTCCATGGAGGTCGGCGTGCGGGTGCTCGCCGAGCGCTGGAACGAGTCGACGCCCGCCCAGCAGGTCGGGTCGGCCTACCTGGTCTTCGCCGCCGTCGACGCCGACGGCAAGCCCCGTCTCGTACCGCCGGTGATCCCCGAGTCCGACCGCGACCGGCGGCGCAGCCAGGAGGCCCAGATCCGCCGCACCCATCGCCTCGCGAGGAGGCGCGCCATCAAGGACCTCCGCGAGTCCCGCGCCGCGGAGGGCTTCGACGACTGAGGTGCGCCCCGTCAGGGGCGCGGGGAACGGCGCGGCCAGCCACGTATGAGCCGCAGACGCGTCTGCGTGGTCCTCGGCAGATGCGTCTGCGGCTTGTCGTCCGCTGAGCGCGCCGTTCCCCGCGCCCCTTGCGGGGCACGTCACTTGCTGTCGCGCTGACCGTGCGGCGCGGGGCTTCGGCGACCGGGGGGTGGGGGCCCCCCCGGGGCGGGGGGGGCGCGCCCCCCCCCCGCCCCCCCCCCCCCCCCCCCCGGCCCGGCCCCCCCCCCCCCCCGCC
>NZ_JBIRHJ010000006.1:598602-636748 GCF_044328435.1 Streptomyces sp. NPDC017940
GGAACTGCGCGGCCAGCCGCGAACAAGCCGCAGACGCGTCTGCGCGGCCCTCGGCAGACGCGTCTGCGGCCTGTCGCGCGCTGAGCGCGCAGTTCCCCGCGCCCCCGACGGGGGCGCACCATCCCCCCGGACGAAGTCAGGGGCACGCCACCTGGTCCCCAGTAACCGCACCGAACTCGCCCTGGAAGGCGTCTTCGGCCCGCACCGACCGCACGGAGCGGAAATCCGTACCGGCGATGACCTTGAGGACCGGGCCGAGCCCGGGGACAGGGCGCATCGCGCAGCCGGGCAGCGCCGTCGCCAGGGACTTCGCCGAGCGGTCCCAGCGGGGGTCGAAGGCGACCACGGTGCGGGCGGCGGGCGGCACCCCGGGTGCGAGCCCGACCGGGCCCGGCGTCCCCGTCGTACGGAACCCGGCGGCGCGCAGCGCCCCGTCGACCCGCGTGCCGAGGTCCGGCGTCGCCGTACCGTTGTCCACCTGCACCCGGATCTGCTGCGGCGACACCGGCACGGCCACGGCCTTGCGCTTGGCGCGCTGCCCGGCGAGCGGCTTGTCGTCCCGCAGTGCCTGGAACAGCTTCCGGGACTTCGCGCCGTCCCACTTGAGGGTCGAGCCGAGCCCCGGCACCCGGTAGCTCATCGTGCCGATCGGCACGGTCGTGAACTCCGAGGACGACGGCGAGAAGTTCCGCATCGCCCGCCCGAGGGTGAGCATCTCCGTCGTCCCGAAGCCCTCGTCGGCCCGCACGGACTCCAGGAGGGTCCCGGCGACGTCACGGAACTTGACCGGATTCAGCAGTACGCCGCTGCTCGTCGTCTTCGCGATGAGCGCCGCGAGGAAGCGCTGCTGGCGCTGCACCCGGCCCAGGTCGGCGGCGGCGTCGACGTACCGCGAGCGCACGTACTGCAAGGCCTGGCCGCCGTTCAGCTCATGGGTGCCGACGGCCAGGTCGAGGCCGGTGTTGTGGTCCTTCAGGGGGCGGGAGGTGCAGATCTCGACACCGCCGAGCACGTCCACGGTCTTCATGAAGCTGGTGAAGTCGACCTCCAGATAGTGGTCGATCTTCACCTTCGTCATGTGCTCGACCGTGCGCACGGTCAGATTCGGGCCGCCCTCCGCGTACGCCGCGTTCAGCTTCACGGGGTGCGCCCTGTGGTGCTTGCGGGAGTTCCGGTCGACGTGCTCGGGCATCTCGGCGTAGCTGTCCCGGGGGAGGCTGACGACGCTCGCCCGGTCCCGGTCCTCCGAGATGTGCACGATCATGATCGTGTCCGTGCAGTGGCAGGGAGCCCCGCCGAGGCGGTACTTGTCGCGCTCCTCGCGGCTGATCTTCTCGCGGCCGTCGGTGCCCACGAGCAGGACGTTCATGCCGTTGCCCGGCTTGGGCCTGTTCTTCATGTCCTTGAAGGCGTCGACGCGGCCGATGCCCGTCTCCAGGCCGTTGACGACGGAGTGCCCGATGCCGGCGGCGGCGAGCACCCCCACGGACAGCGCCGTCACCGCCCGCGAGGCCCAGCGCGGCCGCCGCACCCGGACCACCCGCGCCACCGGCGGTCCCGGCGGCCGGGGCGGGCGCGCGGGACGCGGCGGTGCGGCGGGGTGGCGGGGCGGCGTGGGCACGTGCGAGGACACCTCCGCGGTCGTCGTCCTGGGCGGGGCACCCCAGAACCGTAGGTCCATACGATCTGCGCACCGGCGCAGGACCCGGACGGCGCGCGCCCATGTCCCCCGTTCGCGGTAACGTGACGCCCGGTGCTGCATTTCCCCGGGGGACAGCCCTGGACCCCCGGCCGAGCGATGAAAAGGACGCCGCACAGTTGAAGTCCGACGTGCATCCCCCCGCCGTATCCGTGATCATGCCGGTTCTGAACGAGGAGCGGCACCTGCGTGAAGCCGTGCACGCGATCCTCGGGCAGGAGTACGCGGGCGAGATGGAGGTCGTCGTCGCGCTCGGCCCCTCCACCGACCGCACGGACGAGATCGCTGCCGCGCTGGTCGCGGAGGACTCCCGGGTGCACACGGTGCCCAACCCCTCGGGCCGCACACCGGCTGCCCTGAACGCCGCGATCAAGGCCTCACGTCACCCGATCGTGGTACGCGTCGACGGCCACGCCGCACTCTCGCCGGGTTACATCACGACCGCGGTCCGCCTCCTCGAGGAGACCGGCGCGATGAACGTCGGCGGCATCATGCACGCCGAGGGCCAGAACGACTGGGAGCGCGCGGTCGCCGCCGCCATGACGTCGAAGATCGGCGTGGGCAACGCCGCCTTCCACACCGGCGGCGCCGCACAGCAGGCCGAGACGGTCTACCTGGGCGTGTTCCGGCGCGAGGCCCTCGAACAGCAGGGCGGGTACAACGAGGAGTTCATCCGAGCCCAGGACTGGGAGCTGAACTTCCGCATCAGGGAGGCCGGGGGCCTCATCTGGTTCTCGCCGGAGCTGAAGGTCTCCTACCGCCCGCGACCGAGCGTGAGGGCGCTCGCCAAGCAGTACAAGGACTACGGCCGCTGGCGCCACGTCGTGGCCCGCTACCACCAGGGCTCGATCAACCTGCGCTACCTCGCGCCGCCGGTCGCCGTCTGCACGATAGCCGCGGGCGTGGTCGTCGGCGCCCTGGTGACGCCGCTCGGCTTCGTCGTGCCCGGCGGCTATCTCGCCGCGATCGCCGCGGGCTCCGTCCCCGCGGGCAAGGGGCTGCCCCTGAAGGCGCGGCTGCGGATCCCGGTGGCGCTCGCGACGATGCACATGTCGTGGGGCTGGGGCTTCCTCACCAGCCCGCGCTCGCTGGCGAGGAAGGTCATCGCCTCGCGGCGCCCGGCGGTCATGGGTAAGACCCAGGAGGCCTGAACCCGGCCCCCTGGGTGCCGCCCGGCTACCAGGTGAAGTTCGGGTCCACCTTCATGCAGGCCTTGGACTCGGAGCCGTTCAGGGCGTCCGCGGACTCGGGCGTGCTGTCGTCCGCCTTCTTCGCCTTCTTCGGCTCGGCGCCCTCGCGCCAGTCGGAGCCGACGACGAGCGTGATGCCGGAGACGTCCGTGGACTTCTTCACCGCGCTCAGCGGAAGTCCGAGGGACTTGGCGACGCGCTGGGCGTCGCCCTCCAGCTCCAGGCTCGGATAGCGGATCACGGTCCTGGCCTCGGTCAGTGCCGACGCGGGGTCGGGGGCCGCCTTCGTGAAGCCCTTCTCGGCGAGCAGCTCGGCGACGGCGCTCGCGCGACGGCTGACCGGGGGCTCGGTGGCCGTGCGGGTGCCGTTGCGGACCTGGAGCGCGATCCGGTCGTCCGGCGCCGCCGGGTCGTCCGACAGCTTCTCCTTCGCCGGCTTGCGCTCGTCCTTGCCGTCCAGGGCGATGTCGTCCCGTACGAGACGGAAGAGCTGCTCGGCGTCACCGGGCTTGGGCACCACCCGGGAACCGGAGTACTCGAACGGCATCGTCGTCATCGTGGTGCGCTCCGGTGACACCTTCTTCAGCTCGTTGCCGAGGCCGTAGAGCTTCATGACGGTGCCGAGGCCCGGGTCGACCTTCAGGGCGCGCGTCGCGTTCTCGGCGAGCTTGCGGAGCCGGTTGGGGCTGGTCAGACCGGTGTTCTCGCGGAGCGTGCGGACCAGCGAATTCATGTACATGTGCTGGGCCTTGGCGCGGGCTATGTCGCTGCCGTCCTCGAAGCCGTAGCGGGTGCGCAGCCACTGGAGGGCCTGCTCGCCCTTGATGTTCGTGGTGCCCTTCTCCAGCTTCAGGCCCGATCCCTTGCCCCCGCTGGTGCGCGAGTGGATGTTCCTGTCCACGCAGACGGGTACGCCGCCGATCGCGTCGGCCATCGACACCACACCGGAGAAGTCGACCATCATGAAGTGGTTGATGTGGATGTTGGTCAGCTTCTCCCAGGTGGCGACCGTGCAGCCGGGCCCCCCGCGGCCCAGGGACTCGTTCGTCATCATGCGCGGCCCGGTCTCCTTGTAGACCTTGCCGTCGTCCGGGTCCGTGCACTTGGGGATGGTCAGCAGGGTGTCGCGCGGCATGCTGATGACGGACATGTTGGTGCGGTCGGCCGAGAGGTGCAGGAGCATCTGTACGTCCGCGAGGGGCGGTCCGCCGAAGGTGTCCTTGGCGCCGCCGAGCTTCCGGTTCTCCTTGGAGTCGCGGGCGTCGGAGCCGATCAGGAGGATGTTCAGGGGCGTCTGACCCGCGGAGTTGGGGGTGGGCTCGGGCGCGCGGTGCTCCCCCAGGTTCAGGGCGTCCGTCTCCAGGTTGTCGTTCAGGTGCTGGTAGTAGAGGTATCCGGCGGCGGCCGTGCCGAGTATCAGGACCGAGAGGACCGTCGCCGACCAGCGCAGTATCCGCCGCTTGCGCCGCCGCGGTGGCCCGCCGTCACCCCCACCACCGTCCCCGCCCTTCCCCGGCGGCCCCGCCTTGCCCCCCTTGCCGACAGACCCCACGGCGCCGCCTGCACGAGGCTTGCCGGGTCTGCCGGGGGGTGCCCCGTCCCGGGCCTTGGCGGCACCTGCTGTCCCTTCCCGGGTCTTGGCGGCACCGGGTACCGTACCCCCGGCTTTGGCGGCAGCGGGTGCCGTACCGCCTGCTTTGGCGGCAGCGGGTGCCTTGCCGCCTGCTTTGGCGGCACCGGCAGCCCCACCCCCGGCCTTGGCGGCACCGGCTGCCCCACCGCCGGTCCTCGCGGCGGGCGCCCCCTCCCCGCGGACACTGCTCTGCCCCATCCCTGTCCCCTCCCCGCCCTGCTTGCCAAGTGCGGTCGCCCCGCGGTGACGTGCGGCGCACTGCCGCCGCCCCGCGTGGCGGCGGTCACCGGCCCGCCGCCACGCGGGGCGTCATATGAGACGTGAAACAACTGTCTCAGGTCACTTGGCGCACACGGATTTGTCGGCCTCGACCTTCTGGATGCCGTCCGGCGCCTTCGACGGAGCGGTGATGGGCACCCCCGCGCCCTTGAAGTCCGCACCAAGGGTCAGCACCATCGCGGGCAGCCCCTGGTCGTTCTTCTCGCTCTTGCCCTGCTTCAGCGCGGCCCCGGGCAGCCCCATGAGTTCGGCGAGCCGCCGGGCCTGGTCGGCCTGGTCGGCACCGTACTCCAGAGACGTCTTGCCCAGGTTCTGCGGCGCATTCCCCTGCTGGCTGGACTTCGTCACGCCTTCATTGTTCTGCAACCAGCTGAGAGTCGCCTGAGCGGCGCCCGTCTTGCCGCTGCCGTTGTAGATGTCGACGCGTACGTCGGCGGGGTCGGACTTGGGACCCTTGAGCCGGGCCGCCACCGCGGCCTTCTCCTTCTTCTCCTTCTTCTTCACCTCGGTCAGCGACACGTCCTCGCGCATCATCGAGAACAGCTCGTCGGCCTGCGGCTGCTTCGGGACGACCGTGACGGGCGTCTTCTCGGCGGGGTTGTCGACCACGGGCATGGTCGCGAAGGTCAGGTTCTTCATGTCGAGCTTGCCGAGCTCCATGCCGAGGTCACGGAGTTTCATTATGTCGCCGATCTTGGAGTCGACGGTGAGCGCCTTCGTGCCCGCCTCCGCCAGACTTATCATCTTCTTCGGGCTGGTCAGCGTGCCCCCGGACTTGAGCTTGCGCATCAGCGAGCTGAGGAACTGCTGCTGGAGCTCGATCCGGCTCAGGTCGCCGCCGTTGCCGACGGTGTGCCGGGTGCGCACGAACGCGAGCGCGTCCTCGCCCTCGATCGTGTGCTTGCCCTTGGGCAGCTTCAGATGCGACTTGGGGTCGTCGATGTCCTTGGCGAGGCACACGTCCACGCCGTCGACCGCGCTGGACAGCGTCTTGACCGCGTTGAAGTCGGCCACCATGAAGTGGTCGAGCTTTATGCCGGTGATCTCGGTGACCGTACGCATCGTGCAGCTGGGCGTGCGGTCGTTCTGGCCGAGGCTCTCGTTGAAGCGGACGTTCTGCGAGCCCGGGATGACCTTGGTGGAGCCGTCGTCCTGCTTGGTGGGGCAGTCCGGGATGTCGGTGATCATGTCGCGCGGGATGCTCAGCGCGGTCGCGTTGGAGCGGTCCTCGGAGACGTGCAGCAAAAGCGTGGTGTCCGCGTGTCCGGCGCTGCCCTCGTCGCCGTAGCCCGCGTTGCCCTGGCCGCTGCGCTTGTCCGTACCGACCAGCAGGATGTTGATGGCGCGGTCCTTGCTGAACCCGCCGGTGCCCGCGCCGTCGTCGGACACGGACGTGATGTTGCCGTTGAGGTGCTGGTAGTACAGATAGCCGCCCACGGCCGCGGCGACGACCACGAACGCCATCGTGCCGCCCGTCCAGACGGCGACCCGCTTGCCGGTGGTCTTCTTCTTGGGGCGCTGCTTGCGCCGCCCGCCCGCCGTGGCCTCCGGCGGCGCGGCCCTCCGCCGGCGCTGCCCGGGCACCTGCTCCCGACCGCCGCCGTGCTCCCGGCCGCCGCTCTGCTCGCGACTGCCGCCACTCTGCTCGCGACCCCGGGTGCCGCCGCTCTGCTCGCGACCTCGGGTGCCACCGGCTTGCTCGCGACCCCGGGTGCCGCCGCTCTGCTCGCGACCTCGGGTGCCACCGGCCTGCTCACGGCCCCGGGTGCCACCACCCTGCTCACGGCCCCGCGTGCCGCCACCGCGCTCGCGCCCCTGCCCGGGGTCCGCCTCGCGACCGCGCCTGCCGCCCGGTCGCCCCGCGCCGTTCGCGCCGGGGCGGGACGCGGCACCGCCACGGGGGCCGGGTACCGCGGTCGGCGCCGACTGCCCCGCGGAGGGACTCAGTCGCAGTTCGTAGTCGCCGGTCTGCGGGTTGAGCACCCACTGGTCCGCGGGGTCGATGTCCTCAGCCCGCCCGTCACCCGCCACCGCCCTCTCACGGAAGTCGCTTCGCTCTCCCCTGTGGGGCCCACGGCCTTGCGCGTCCACGGTTGTTTGCGTCCTCCGTCAGGGCAACGCGGCGCCTTTCCCCCCTCAAGAAGGCGCTCGGTCAGTCGTACAGCGGTGTGCGGCCGGGTAGGCCGGAACACCGGATCGGCTCACACTATCCGCCCAGTTCAGCGTCCAACGACGCCGGTGACAAATTCCACTGCCCCTCCGGGGCCCTACAACTGGGCAATCCACCCAATTTCTTTGGGAAGCGGCCGAGAAGCGGCCTTCCCCGGAGATGCCCGTTCTACTTGCAGGAGGACCGGTCGGCCGTGTTCCCCCGGAATGTCGGGGCCGGGCTCGGCACGTGGGTGGGGTCGTCGGGCTTCTCGTCCGTGCCGTACCCCGAGTCCGCCCCCGAGCCGTCGCCGGATTCGCCGCCCCCGTCCGCGGCACCCGACTCCCCTTCTTCGTACGTGCCTTCGGAGCCGTCCCCGTACGGGTCGGCGGCCGCGGCCTCGCGGTGCGCCGCGGCGGCCGCGCGCACCACCTCGACCGGTTCGTCCCTGCGCAGCCGGGTGAACAGCGCGTCGGCGGCGGGTTCGACCAACTCGTCGCGATTCGCGTCATAGGTGTAGGAACGCCGCGGCACGGTGAGGAACTGCACCCGTTCTGTGGGGATGGTGCGCACCCCGCGCACCAGTTCGTACAGACCGCGCAGACTCGCGAGTCCGGGGTCCGTCGTCAGGGACGAGGTGGCCGCGTCGAGAACGGGATAGAGCTTCGCCGGATTCAGCAGGACATCATTGCTGCGCACCTTGTTGACGAGCGCGGCGAGGAACTCCTGCTGCCGGTCCATGCGGTCGGTGTCGCTGCCGTTGCCGAGCGACTTGCGGGCGCGGACGTAGCCGAGGGCCTGCTCGCCGTCGAGGGTCTGCGGCCCCGCGGGGAGCCGGACTTTGGCGGCGGCGTCCTCCATGGGCTCCTTCAGGCAGACCCGGACCCCGTCGACGGCGTCCACCATGCCCTTGAACCCGGCGAAGTCCACCACCATGTGGTGGTCGACGCGGATGTCGGTGAGCTTCTCCACCGTACGGATCGTGCAGGCCGTACCGCCGAATTCGAACGCCCAGTTGAACTGCGCGAATTGGGCACGGGTGCGGGAGCCGTCGGGGCGGCGGCAGCCGGGGATGTCCACCATCAGGTCGCGCGGCAGCGACACCGCGGTCGCGCTCTGCCGGTCGGCGGCCAGGTGCAGCAGGATCGTGGTGTCCGAGCGCTGGGTGCCGGGATCGCGGCCGTACTTGCGGTTGCCGGGGCCCGAGCGCGAGTCGGAGCCGATGAGCAGGATGTTCTGCGCGTCGTGCACCAGCGGTGTCGGCCGCTCCTTCTCGTAGCGGGCCAGCTCGGCGGCCGCGCCGGTGTCCTTGGTGATGTTCCCCTGGAGCTTGGTGTACGCGGCCCAGCCGAGGCCGCCCGCGGCGAGCACGAGCACGGCGGTCACCACCGCCGCGTACCGCAGCCAGCGCAGCCTGCGGCGACGCGCGCCGACCCCCGTGGGGCTCGCGCCCGCGCCCGGCGCGTACGCGGTGCCGCCCCGCGCGTCCGCGGACCCGTCCTGCGCGTCCGCGGCCGCGCAGGGCGTGTCCGAGGCCGGGCGGTCGCCCGGCTCGGACGGCGTGCGCGCGGTGTCGGTCACGTGGCGGTCCACCCCTCACGGCTGGTCGGGTCGGAGCACAGCTCGCTCTGCTCGCTCCTACGACCATGGACCGCCGCGCGCCGGGGGGCCTGCGGGCCAGGGGCTCCGCTGGGCCGAACGGGGGACGGCGGGCGAGAGCGCTAGCGGGCGGTCGCCGTGACCCGCTCGCTCTCCAGGCGCTTCTCCAGGCCGTCGTCGGCGAGGCGGTCCAGATGGCGGCACAGGACCACCGAACCGCCCGCGGCCAGCGGCGCGTACAGGCCCGCGCTCAGGCCGTCCCAGGTGTCGTACGGGCGCGCGGACAGGAGCCGGGAGCCGGGGGCGAGGCCGAGGTCGGCGGCGTCGGCGCGGGCCCGCTCCACCAGCTCGGCGCCGGTCAGCTCGAAGCCCGCGACAGCGAGCGCGGTGCCGTCCGGGTCCACGGGCGCGTACGGGGCGAACCGGTCGCCCTGGCCCGGCACCTCCACGGCGTAGTCGGCGAAGCCCTCCGGGGCCTGGGGGAAGCGGCCGCCGAGGGGGCGCAGGGCGAGGGCGACCCGCTCGCCGGAGCAGCCGCGCGCCGCTGCCAGGCTCTCGGGGTCGGGTCCGCTGACGACGAGGTCAACCGCCGCCGGGTCGCCGCCGACGTCCGCGACGACACCCACCGAGGAGCAGGCGAGCAGCCACACCGCGGTCTGCCAGTGCGCGGGCAGGAGCAGCGCGAGCCGGTCACCGGGCTCGGCGGAGAGATCGCCCTGGAGCAGGTTGGCGGTCTTGGCCACCCAATTGGCGAAGGTGGCCACGGACAATTCGACGCGCTCGCCGGTGGCGTCGTCGTAGTACGTGACGAGCGGGCGGCCCGGGTCCGCGGCGAGCGCGGATCGCAGCAGGTCGGCAGGGGTGCGGTCGTTGGCGTTCACGGCCGCAAGGGTACGCGGGCGGCGGCGTGCCGCCGCTGCGCGCTGCTCAGTTGGGCCCGCCGGTTCGGCCGCGGGGCGGCCGACGGGCCGTCAGCCGCGGGGCTTTCCCGATGGACAGTTATGTACCGGTATGCCAACTATCAGTCGTATGCGTGGATTCCTCTCTTCTTCGATCGGTGTCACCTGTGCCGCGGCGCTCGCCCTGCCCCTCGCCCTGACGCCGTCCGGTTCCGCGGCCGTCACCCGGCCCGCGGCCGACCCCCTGCCCGGCAGTACCCGGTCGCTGCCCCTGGAGCCGCTCGGCCGCGACCGGGCGGGCGGGGGCGGGGCCGCGCCGCCCGAACAGGGGCTCACCCGGCGCGCCGTCCAGCCGTTCTCCCTGGTGGGTGTCGTCTGGGACGACCCGGACGTCGAACTCCAGGGGCGTGTCCAGGTCCGTACCCGCGCCACCGGCACCACCGCCTGGTCCCCCTGGCAGGAGGTCGAGACCCACAACCACGAGCACGCGGCCGACCCCGGCACGGCCGAGCGCGACTCGGGCCGGGTCCGCGGCTCGACGGCACCGCTGTGGGTGGGGGACTCCGACGGTGTGGAGGTGCGGGTGCGCACGGACACCGGGCGCGCGCTGCCCTCGTACGGGGCGCACGCGCTGCCCGTGGACAAGAACGTCGACCTGCCCACCGGCCTGCGCCTGGAACTCGTCGACCCCGGTGAGGACCCGGCGCCGCCCGCCGACGCCCCGGCGGACGGCGTCCTGCTGAGCGCCGAGAGCACCGAGAGCACCGAGAGCACCGAGAGCACCGAGAGTGCCGAGAGCACCGAGAGTGCCGAGAGCGACACCGCGGCACAGGGCACCCCGGCGGAGGCCGTGGACGCCGCCGGTACGTCCCTGATGACCGCCGAGGCCGCGGCCGCGGCCGCGGTGAACGCCGACCTCGCCCCGATGGGCGCCGCGGTCATCCCCGCGCTCGACAAGGCCGCGACGGAGGCGTACCTGGCGGACACCTACGGCGCCGACGCCGCCCGGGCCAAGCCGTACATCGGCCCGCGCCCGCGCATCGTCACGCGTCGCGGCTGGGGCGCCGACGAGAGTCTGCGCGAGCGGGACTTCGCGTACACCAGGACCGTCAAGGCCGCTTTCATGCACCACAGCGCCACCGGCAACAACTACCGCTGCTCGCAGTCGCCCTCCGTCCTGCGCAGTATCTACCGCTACCACGTCAAGAGCAGCGGGTGGCGTGACTTCGGCTACAACTTCGCCGTCGACAAGTGCGGGAACATCTACGAAGGCCGTGCGGGGGGTGTGGCCAAGGCGGTCCTCGGCGCGCACACTCTCGGTTTCAACAGCGACAGCATGGGCATCGCCGTCATCGGATCGTTCACCACCGCCATCCCGCCCAAGGCCGCGGTGACCGCCGTGGCGAAGCTCACCGCGTGGAAGCTCGGCCTGTTCGGGGCCGATCCACGCGGCAAGACCTACTTGAAGTCGGGCGGCGGCAATCTGTACAAGAAGGGCAGCACCGTCAAACTCAATGTGATCTCCGGCCACCGAGACGGGTTCCGTACCGAGTGCCCCGGTCGCCGCCTGTACAAGAAGCTCGGAACAGCTCGGTCCGCTTCGGCCCGCTACCAGGGCCGCTGAGGTCGGCCGCCCCGCGCGGTCCGCTCATACGTCTGCATAAACTGGCCGGCCGGAACACCACCTCGGCCGGCCCCAGCAGGAAGCAGAGACGACAGGTGACAGAAGCGATCCTCCTGGTCGGCGGCAAGGGCACCCGGCTGCGGCCGCTCACGGTGAACACGCCCAAGCCGATGGTCCCGGCGGCAGGCGTCCCGTTCCTCACCCACCAGCTGGCCCGCGCGCGGGCGGCGGGAGTCGACCACATCGTCCTGGCCACCTCCTATCTGGCGGAGGTCTTCGAGCCCTACTTCGGCGACGGCTCGGCGCTCGGCCTGCACATCGAGTACGTCACGGAGGACGAGCCCCTCGGCACCGGCGGCGCCATCCGCAACGTCGCCCCGCGCCTGCGCTCGGGCCCCGAGGACCCGGTCCTGATCTTCAACGGCGACATCCTCACCGGCCTGGACATCCGCGCCCTGGTCGCCGAGCACGAGCGCGTCGACGCGGAGGTCTCCCTCCATCTGACGAAGGTGTCCGACCCCCGCGCGTACGGCCTGGTCCCCACCGACCCGACCGGCCGCGTCACCGCGTTCCTGGAGAAGCCCCAGACGCCCCAGGAGATCGTCACCGACCAGATCAACGCGGGCGCGTACGTGTTCCGCCGCTCGGTCATCGACACCATCCCCGCGGGTCGCCCCGTATCCGTGGAGCGCGAGACGTTCCCGGACCTCCTCGCCTCCGGCGCCCACCTCCAGGGCATGGTCGACTCGACCTACTGGCTGGACCTCGGCACCCCCCAGGCCTTCGTCCGCGGCTCCGCCGACCTGGTCCTCGGCCGCGCCCCGTCCCCCGCGGTCCCCGGTCGCTGCGGCGACCGCCTCGTCCTGCCCTCCGCCCACGTCGCGTCCGACGCCAAGCTCACCGGCGGCACGGTGGTCGGCGAGGACGCCGTGGTCGGCGAGGGCGCCCGCCTGGTGGGCAGCACGGTCCTGTCCGGCGCCGTCATCGAACCCGGCGCCGTCATCACCGACTCCCTCATCGGGGCCCGGGCCTCCGTGGGCGCCCGCTCGGTCCTCACCGACGCGGTGGTGGGCGACGGTGCGCGTGTCGGTGCGGACAACGAGTTGCGGGCGGGGGCGCGGGTGTGGTGCGAAGCCAGGCTGCCGGCGGGGGCAGTCCGCTTCTCCTCCGACCAGTAACCGGGTCACCGCCCTCCAGGACAGGCACCCTCTTTCCCCCACCCACCCGCCCTTCACACGCCCCGGGTGGGGTCCCCTGGGCGGCCTCACCCGGCGTGTACGCCGCAACGAATCACCGCTGCGCGGCGCTTTCCCCCACCCACCCGCCCTTTACGCCTGGGGGCGGGGTCCCCTTGGCGGGCTTGCCCGGCGTGCACGTCGCCACGATCTGCCGCTGCGCGGCGTCTTCCCCCGCCCGCCCTTCGCGCCCGGGGGCGGGGTCCCCTGGGCGGGCTTGCCCGGCGTGTATGCCGCAACGAATCGCCGCTGCGCGGCGTCTTCCCCCACCCGCCCGCCCTTTACGCCCGGGGGTGGGGTCTCCCGGGCGGGCTTGCCCGGCGTGTATGCCGCAACGAATCGCCGCTGCGCGGCGCTTTCCCCCACCCGCCCGCCCTTCGCGCCCGGGGGCGGGGTCTCTTTGGCGGGCTCGCCCGGCGGGCACGTCGCAACGAGCCGCCGCTGCGCGGCGTCTTCCCCGCCCGCCCTTCAGTTCAGCGCCCGCATCCGGGCCGAAGGCCCCTGTGCGGGCTCACCCGGGCGTGCACGCCGCCACCGAACCGGCGCCGCGCGGCGCCCTCCCCGCCCGCCCTTCACCTCCGCACCGGGGCCGCGAGGAGCCCGCCCTCAGCCCGTCCGGCGTTTGAGGACGAGGCGCGGAGCGCCGACAAGGGGCCGGGGCCCAGGGGGCGTAGCGCCCCTGGTTCGGGAAGGGGCGCCCGTGTACGGAGCGCTCCGGTGGATGCAGGGGGCGCCCCGCGCGGCAGCAACCCGTACCCTCGACGAGGTGTCCTCCCGTTTCGCCCCCCGCCCCACCCGCACCACCGTGCGCGGCGGCGGAACCACGACCCACCGAGGCACCCCCACCCCGCGCACCACCATCGGAACCCGCCGCACCTGGACCCCCCAGGCCCCGGTGGACCTGGGAATCACCCTCGGCCCCCTGCGAAGGGGCCCCGCGGACCCCACCTTCCGCACCACCCCCGACGGCTCGATCTGGCGAGCCACCCGTACCCCGGCGGGCCCCGCCACCCTCCGCGTCGCCCTGCGCGCGGGCACGGCGGAGGCGGAGGCCTGGGGAGCGGGCGCGGACTGGCTCCTCGACCGCCTCCCGCAGCTCCTCGGCGCCACCGACACACCGGAGGACTTCGCCCCCCGGCACCGCCTGGTCGCGCACACCTGGCGCCGCCGCAACGGCCTGCGCCTGACCCGTACGGGCCTGGTCATGGAATCCCTGATCCCGTCGATCCTGGAGCAGAAGGTCACCGCGGACGAGGCGTACCGGGCCTGGCGCCTGCTGGTCCGCAAGTACGGCGAACCCGCACCCGGACCGACCCCGCCGCAGGCCAGGATGCATGTGATGCCCGAGCCGCGCACGTGGTCCCTGATCCCGTCCTGGGAGTGGCACAAGGCGGGCGTGGACAACAAGCGCGCGTCGACGATCCTGCGGGCGGTCGGGGTGGCGGCGCGCCTGGAGGAGGCGGCGGCGATGGACCCGGTGGCGGCACGGGCCCGCCTGGAAGTGATCCCCGGCATCGGCCCCTGGACCTCCGCGGAGACGGTCCAGCGCAGCAACGGCGCCTGCGACGAGGTGACGGTCGGCGACCTCCACCTCCCCGGCATCGTCGGCTACGCCCTCGACGGCGACCGCACCGCGGACGACGCCCGCATGCTGGAACTCCTCGCCCCCTACGAGGGCCAGCGCCACCGGGCGGCCCGCCTGATCCTCCTCAGCGGCCAGGTCCCCCCGCGCCGCAAGCCGCGGATGCCGAGGACGGACATCGGCCTCCTGTGAGACGTCCGGGCCGCCCCCCGGCACCCTGCCAACCCGTACTGGCGAAAGCCTTCCCGCCCGCACCCGCTCCGCGGAGAGCCCCTCAGCCCGGCACCCCCTACCGCACCACCAAGAAGTCCTCCACCGCCCGCCCGGCCCGCGCCACCGGAGCGGTAGCCGGGTGTCCGACGGCCACGGCCCCCATCGGGTCCCACTCCGGCGGCAGCCCGAGAACGTCCCGCACCACATCCCGGCAGAACATCGTCGACGAGACCCACGCGGAACCGAGCCGCTCCCCGGCGAGGGCCACGAGGAAGTTCTGCACCCCGGCCCCGGCGGCGACGACGAACATCTCCCGCTCGGCGCCGTCCCGCCGCGTGTCCCCGTACGCATGGGAACCGTCCATGACGAGACAGGGCACGGCGAGGTAGGGCGCGTTCCGCAGGACGTCGCCGCGGCGCACCCGGCGGGCGATGGACTCCTCGGACTTGCCGTCCCGGCGCAGATCGGCGACCCACGCGTCCCGCATGGCGTCGAGCAGTTCGGTACGGGAGGCGGCGGACTCCAGGAGGACGAAGCGCCAGGGCGTGGTGTGGTGCGGCGCGGGCGCGGTGACGGCGGCGGCGACGGCACGCCGGACGGCGCCGGGGTCTACGGGCTCGTCGGTGAACTCGCGCACGGTCCGCCGCAGGGACAGCGCCTCACGCACCGCCTCGGAGGTGCCGAGCCGGAACATGTCGTCCCGGGCGTCACGCACGAGGGCACGCGCCCCCCGGTCCCCGGCGGCGTCGGCACCCGGACTGTCCGCGGTGCCCTCCGGGCTGGTGTAGGTGCCCACCAGGACATGGGGGAGCCCCCGCACCACGGCGACCGGCAGCCCCGCGGCCTTCCCCTTGACCAGGTCGCCGGCGGCGGCGAGCTCGTCGGCGGTGGCGACCACCGTGGCGCTGAGGGGATTGCCGTACGCGTCCTTGCCGCCACGCAGGTCGTCGAGGACGCGCACGCCCGCGGCACCGATGGCGACATCCGTGAGACCGGCCCGCCAGGGGCGGCCGAAGGTGTCGGTGACGAGCACGCCGACGTCCACGCCGAGCGCGTCCTTGAGTCCCTGCCGGACGGCGCGGGCGGACGCGTCGGGGTCCTCAGGCAGCAGCAGCACGGTCCCCGCGGGGGTGTTGGAGGCGTCGACGCCGGCTGCGGCCATGACGAGCCCCTGGCGGTTCTCGACGATGCGCAGGGAGCCGCGCCGGGCCACGACGCGCACGGTCTCCGCGTCGATCGCCGCCTCCCGGTCGGTCGCGGCGACGACGCGGCCCTCGGCCTTGCTGACGATCTTCGAGGTGACGAGCACGACATCGCCGTCGGCGAGCTCCGGCTCGGCCGCGGCGATCAACTTCGCGACATCGTCCCCGCCCCGCACCTCGGGGATCCCCCCGACCGCCCACACCCGAAACGCGCCAGCCGCCGGAGGCACCGCGGCATCGTGTGCGGAGGGTGCCGCGGTTTCCTGGGCGGAGGGCATTCCGGCTTCCCGGGCCGAGGGCGCTGCGGTGTCGTGTGCGGAGGGCACCGCAGCTTCCTGCACGGAAGACCCCCCGGCCCCCCGCCCCGAGGGCCCCACGGCATCGTGCGCCGAAGGCACCGCACCTTCCTGCACGGAAGACCCCCCGGCCGCCACCCCCTGTACCTGAGGAACCGCAGGACCTCCTGCGTACGAGCCCCCGCCGGGGCCCTGCCCCCGCGGCCCCCCACCGGCGCCCGCCGCCGAAGCCCCGGCAGAGCCCTGTGCCGAGGGCAACCCGGCCCCCTGCGCCGGAGGCGCCCCGTCGCGCCCGCTCACGTCCGGACCTCCTCCGCCAGCTTCAGCGCTTCGCGCGCCATCGCCGCCGTGCTGTCGTCGTCCGTCATCAGGAGGGGGATGGCCCGGCACCGGATGCCGGCCGACTCGACGCGTTCGACGGTGGTCGCGTCGACCGTGTCGACGAGCCAGCCGTCGAGGAGGCCGCTGCCGTAGTGCTCGGCGACGGCGGCGGCCGTGGTCTCGACGCCCACGGCGGCGAGGACCTTGTCGGCCATGCCGCGCACGGGAGCGTCGCCGACGATGGGGGAGAGGCCGACGACGGGCACCCCGGCGTCGGCGATGGCCTCGCGGATGCCGGGCACGGCGAGGATCGTGCCGACGCTCACCACGGGGTTGGACGGCGGGAAGAGCACGATGTCCGCGTCGGCGATGGCCTCGAGGACGCCGGGCGCGGGCTTGGCCTGCTCGGCGCCGACGGGCACGATCGCGTGCGCGTCCACGGAGGCGCGCAGCCGCACCCAGTACTCCTGGAAGTGCACGGCCTTGCGCTCGCCGTCGACCTCGACGGCGACATGCGTCTCGACGCGGTCGTCGGACATGGGGATGAGCCGCACACCGGGCTGCCAGCGCTCGCACAGCGCCTCGGTGACGGCGCTCAGCGGATATCCGGCCGCGAGCATCTGCGTGCGCACGATGTGCGTGGCGAAGTCCCGGTCGCCGAGCCCGAACCAGCCGGGTCCGACGCCGTACGCCGCGAGCTCCTCCTTGACCTTGAAGGTCTCGTCGGCCCGCCCCCAGCCCTGGTGCTCGTTGATGCCGCCCCCCAGCGTGTACATCACCGTGTCGAGGTCGGGGCAGACCTTCAGGCCGAACAGGTGGATGTCGTCACCGGTGTTGCCGATGACCGTGATCGCCGCGTCGGGCGCGGCCTTCTTGAGGCCACGGAGGAAACGGGCGCCGCCGATGCCGCCTGCCAGAACCACAATGCGCATGCGCCCAGCATCGCAGGCGGGTACGACATCGTGTCAGGCGGTCACGGGATCCTGCGGCGCGCGCGCCTCGCAGCGGGCGGTGTGCATCGGCATCTCGGTCAGGCCGGGGTAGTACACGTGCAGGCTCACGGCCGGTTCGAGGGCGTCGTTGACGACCTCGTGGACGTACCCCGGCGCGAAGACGCGCTGCGCGCCGGCGTCGAGCGCCCGCGTGCCCCGGTCCGTACGCTCCGTCAACTCGCCACGAAGCACGGTGAGGACACCGCTGGAGCGCCCGTGGTCGTGCCGCCCGCTGCCCTGGCCGGGCACCCATGACAGGAGCCACACCTCGTAGCCGGGGCCGCTGCGCAGGCGGTGGTACCAGCGGCTGGTGGCGTCGTACTGGACGAGGTGCTCCCACTGGGAGCGGTCGGCGGCGATGGCGCGGGCCAGACCGGCGAACTCGGCCACGGTGACGGGGTGCTCGCGCGCGGGCTGGAGGAGGTGCGGAACCTCGAGGATGTCGCCGGCGATCTGGAGGTCGCTGTCGCTGTTCATGGTGCGGTGGTTCCTCAACCTGTGAGTGCTGGGGTGTCGCAGGAAAGGGGTGTACGGAGCCTCGCGGAGGGCGGTCGAGGCGCTCTGGAGGACCGCCGGGGCCCTGCGGAAGGGGCTCGAGGAGGAGATGCGGTGCGGCTCAGCAGCCGGAGGCGGGTCGCCTCAACAGCTGGGACAGGCGCACGTACAGAGACAGCTGCACAGACCGCGCGCGGGGGCAGCACCGGAAGACCCGCCGGGGCGGGTCGCGGAAAGCGCCAATTTCGCGAGCATGCCCACCAGGACAGCGGTTCACACCCCTGGTGTCAACTACATGTCCGAAATGCGGACCATGTTTCACCTCATCCGGTTGCCCCGCCCGCTGAAAGGTTTGTGCAGCGCCTTCCGGGACACAAGCCGCATGACCCGGCGCTCGCGGGCGCGTCAACCGGCGCGTCAACCGGCGGTCGACCACCGTTGTGATCCTGTGATCCGAATGTGATCCGGTTCGCTTCGGTTTCGTCCGATGCAACGGGAGTGAGTGTCGTGGCGTCCCTGTCATGGAGAGCTCATCGCGAAGCATGCGCCGGATGGGTCGCCGACCGGTGTCATGGTTTAGGTAGATTTGAACACTTTCCGCAAAGCCTTGGTTCCGCAGAGTGAATAAGGGGCCCAATAGCAGATCTCGGCTTGACTGGCCCGGATCGGCGCACTTGTAATTTCACTCGTGTCGTTCAGCCGACATCGGTAACGGCAGCATCACGGGGACGCGAAGACAGACGAGGGGCGCACATGACCGAGCTGGTTCAGGAACTGCTGGTCGAGGACGCGGACGAGGAACTCGGCTGGCAGGAGCGCGCACTGTGCGCCCAGACCGACCCCGAGTCCTTCTTTCCCGAGAAGGGCGGCTCCACCCGCGAGGCGAAGAAGGTCTGCCTCGCCTGCGAGGTCCGCTCCGAATGTCTTGAATACGCTCTCGCGAACGACGAACGCTTCGGCATCTGGGGCGGTCTGTCGGAGCGTGAGCGCCGCCGCCTGAAGAAAGCGGCGGTCTGACCCCCGGCCGGCGGACCGGCCGGTCAGAAACCATACGGCCGGCCCGCGAACGCCCACGTCCCCCGCAGCACCGCACCGAGAACAGCCCGTCGCCCAAGGGTTATCCACAGGCGGCGGGCTGTTGTGGTGCCAGCCGTTAGTGTGGGGCCCCGTCCGAGACGCCACACCCTCCTCACGGAGCGCCGGCGTCCACCGCAGTCCAGCGAACCGGGGCCCGTACCTCGATGTCCGTGCACAGCCACCCGGCAGGCCACGAAGGCGCTGCCGCCGGGTTCGACCCGTCCCGCGCGGCCGGGTTCGATTCCGGGAACCCGCCCGAGTTCCCACGGCACGTCGTGACCGCCGTGCTCGTCTCCCACGACGGTGCCCGCTGGCTGCCCGACGCCGTCGCCGGACTCCTCGGCCAGGACCGCCCCGTACAGAACGCGGTCGCGGCCGACACCGGCAGCGCGGACGACTCCGCGCACCTGCTCACCGAAGCCCTCGGCCAGGACCGCGTGCTGCACCTCGCCCGCCGCTCCGGCTTCGGCACCGCCGTCGACGAAGCCGTCCGCACGGCGGCCGTGCTCACCCCGGACGACCTGCCGTACCTCAAGCGCCCCAGCGGCTGGGACCCGGTCAGCCGCACCTGGCGCGACGAGACGTACGACCTGCCGGAACTGCCGCACGGCGAGCCCGAGCAGTGGCTGTGGCTCCTGCACGACGACTGCGCGCCCGAGCCCGGCGCCCTCGCCGAACTCCTGCGCGCCGTCGAGAACGAGCGGGAACTCGGCCAGGACCCCCAGGACATCGCCATCGTCGGCCCCAAGCTCCGCGGCTGGTACGACCGCAGGCAGCTGCTCGAAGTCGGCGTCTCCATCGCCCACTCCGGCCGCCGCTGGACCGGCCTCGACCGGCGCGAGCAGGACCAGGGCCAGCACGACCACGTGCGCCCCGTGCTCTCCGTGTCCACGGCGGGCATGCTGATCCGGCGCGAGGCCTTCGAGCGGCTCGGCGGCTTCGACCGGCGGCTGCCCCTCATGCGCGACGACGTCGACCTGTGCTGGCGCGCGCACGCGGAGGGGTATCGCGTCCTGGTCGCCCCCGACGCCGTCGTCCGGCACGCCGAGGCCGCGTCGCGCGAGCGCCGCACCGTCGACTGCGTCGGCCGCACCGCCTCCTCACCGCACCGCGTCGACAAGGCGGGCGCCGCGTACACCCTCCTGGTCAACTCCCGCACCGCCGTCCTGCCCTGGGTCCTCGTCAGACTCGTGCTCGGCACGGTCCTGCGCACACTCGCCTACCTCGTCGGCAAGGCCCCGGGACAGGCACTCGACGAAGTCGCAGGGCTCTTCAGCACGCTGCTGCGGCCCGAGCGGATCCTCGCGGGACGCAAGAAGCGCGGCAGGCCCGCACTCGACGCGAGCGAGATGCGGCCCCTGTTCCCGCCGCCCGGCGCCACCGTCCGCGCCACGGCGGAGCAGTTCGCTGCCCATCTCGTCGGCGACTCCGACACCGAGGCGTCCGCCGCGGGCCGGCACGGCGCCGTCGAGTCGGGCCCCGGCGGCGACGACGCCGACTTCCTGGAGATCGAGCAGTTCGCCCGCCTGAAGCGCATCGCCCGCAAGCCGGGACCCCTGCTCTTCCTGCTCCTGCTTCTGATCTCCCTCATCGCCTGCCGCGCCCTGCTCGGCGGCGGCGCGCTCGCGGGCGGCGCCCTGCTCCCGGCGCCCGCCGACGCCTCCGCGCTCTGGTCGCGTTATCTGGACGGCTGGCATCCGGTGGGCATCGGAGGCACCGAGGCGGCACCGCCGTACGTGGCGCTCGTCGCCTTCCTGTCCTCCCTGCTCCTCGGCTCCGCCGGACTGGCCGTCACGGTGCTCCTTGTCGGCTCCGTGCCGCTCGCCGGCATCGCCGCCTACTTCGCCTCCCGGCCGCTCGTGGAGTCCCGGCTGCTGCGCGCGTGGGCGTCCGTCGCGTACGCGTTCCTGCCCGCCGCCACGGGCGCGCTCGCGGGCGGACACATCGGCACCGCCGTCCTCGCCGTCCTGCTGCCGCTCATCGCGCGCGCGGGTGTCGCGGCGAGCGGCCTCGCCGCGCCGGAGGGCGCCCGCGGCAGCTGGCGCGCCACCTGGGCGTACGCGCTGCTCCTGACCGTCACCACCGCCTTCACGCCGATCGTGTGGCCCATCGCCCTGGTCCTCGGCCTCGCCCTGCTCGCGGTGCGGCGCGCCGACATCACCGCGTACGGCCTGCGGGTCCTTGCCGCGCTCGGCACCCCGCTGCTGCTCCTCGCGCCCTGGTCGCTCTCCCTGCTGCCCCTCGGCTTCTTCAGGGAGGCCGGACTCGAGTACGGCAAGGGCTCCGCGTCCCCGCTCGACCTGCTCGGTTCCAGTCCCGGCGGCCCCGGCACGGTCAGCGGTCCGCTCCTCGCCGGCATCGTCCTCGCCGCGCTCGGCGCGCTGCTGCGCGGCGAGCGGCAGACGGCGGTGCGCACGGCGTGGGCGGCCGCCCTCGTCGCCCTGCTCTTCGCCGTCCTGTCGAACCGCTCGGTGTGGGCGGGACCGGCCACGCTCGCGTACGGCATCGCGCTCCTCGCGGCCGCCGCGCTCGGCGCGGACGGTGCCCGCGCGCGCGTGGCCGAGCAGAGCTTCGGCTGGCGGCAGCCGGTGGCCGCGCTCATCGCCCTCGCCGCGGCCGTGGGCCCGCTGGCCGCGGCCGGCGGGTGGATGATCGCCGGGGCCGACGGGCCCCTGGAGCGGCGCGACCCGGTGCAGGTGCCCGCCTTCGTCGCCGAGGAGAGCGGCACCGAGGACCAGGCCCGCACCCTCGTCCTGGACGGCGCGTCGCCCGCTGAGGTGGCGTACACCCTCGTCCGCGGCTCCGGCGCCCGCCTCGGCGACGCCGAGATCGCCGCGGCCAAGGGCACCCACCGGCGGCTCGACCGGATCGTCGCCCGCCTCCTCGCCGGCTCCGGCGCCGACCAGGCCGACCAGCTCGGCGGCTACGCGGTGCGCTACGTCCTGGTCCGCGACGGAGCCGCGCGCGGGCTGAGCCGCACCCTCGACTCGACCCCCGGCCTGACCCGGCTCAGCCAGGAGGACGGCAGCGCCCTGTGGCGCGTGGACCGCCAGGTCGCGCGGGCCGCCATGGTGCCGAGGTCCGGTGACCCCGAGCCGGTCGCCGCAGGCCCGGTCGAGCTGCACACCTCGCTCCCCGACGGCGACGAGGGCCGTGTCCTGCGCCTGGCCGACGCGGCCGACGCGGGCTGGACGGCCACCCTGGACGGCCACGCGCTGACCCGCACCACCGTGGACGGCTGGGCCCAGGGCTTCGAGCTGCCCGCGTCCGGCGGCCACCTCGACGTCACGTACGAGCGGTCGGTCGCGCACACGGGCTGGCTGTGGGCGCAGGGCGCGCTCGCCGTGGTCCTGGTGGTCCTCGCCCTGCCGGGGCGGCGCCGCGACGTCGACGACGACCTGCCCGAGGAGCACCCGGTGCCCGCCCAGGCCGTCGCGGGCGAGGGCCGCAGGGCCCGCAGGCTGCGGGCCCAGAGCGAACAGGCCACGCAGGTGGGCGGGGCCGGGGCGCCGGGCCAACCCAATGAGAACGGGGCGTACGGGGTGTACGGGGCGCACGGGGGCGCTCACGAGCCAGGCCTCGGCGCCGTCCCCGCCCAGCACACCCCCGGGCACGAGGCGTGGCAGACCGCACCGACCGGCGCCGACCACGCCGCGTACGGCACCGACCAGCCCTACCGGGACGGCCAGCCCTACCGGGACGGCCAGGGCCACCGGGAAGGCGAGTACGGCTCCTACGAGCAGCCGTACCAAGCCGACCCGTACCAAGCGGACCCGTACCAAGCCGACCCGTACCAAGCGGACCCGGGCGGCCCCGCGCACAGCGGCCAGTACGACCCGTACGCCTACGGAGGGATGTACGGCGGCGACCAGCGGGGCTACGGCCAGCCGTACGAGGGCCAGGCGTACGGGCAGGGCGCCGCCGCCGCCCCCGGCGACGCCCACGCCGCCCCCGGCAACACCCACGCCGCCCCCGGTGAAGCCACGTACACCCCCGGCGACGCCGCCTACGCCCCCGGCGACGCCACCCACGCCCAAGAGACCCCGCCGACGCCGCCGCGCCCCCCGCACGGCACCGACAGCGAGCACCCCGACGGGAGCCGGCAGTGAACCGCAGCACCGTGTCCCTGATCGCCGTGGCGGCGGCCCTCGCCGCCCTCACCGGCTTCGCCTCGGTCACCGGCTCCGAGGAGGCGGGCCCCGCGAAGACCGCCAAGCGGCTCCCCGTGGAGCGCACCAGTCTGCTGTGCCCCGAGCCCAGCACCTCGGACCTCGCCGAGACGGAGTACACGGCCTTCACGCCCGCTTCGGAGGGCGCCGCGGGCGGCGGTTCGGCCGTGCTGCGCCCCGCCCCCAAGGCGCTGACGGACGCGCACCAGGGCGACCAGGGGCGGGCGGAGGACGTCAAGCCGTTCCTGACCCAGAAGTCACCGGGCAAGCCCGTCACCGGGGAGGAGTCGGGGGCGGAGGCGCCCGCGCTCGTCGGCGGCGCCGACGGCGCCCTCGCGCCGGGCTGGTCCGTGCAGCAGACCACGACGGTCACCGCCGGCGCGGGCCGCGGCCTCCAGGGGGCCCACTGCGTCGCCCCGGACACCGAGTTCTGGTTCCCCGGCACCAGCACCGCCAAGGGCCGCAGCGACTACATGCACCTCATCAACCCGGACGACGCGGCGGCGGTCGTCGACGTCGAGCTGTACGGCAGTGACGGCGCCATCAAGGCCGACGTCGGCCAGTCCATCCAGATCCAGCCGCACTCCAGCGTCCCGGTGCTGCTCTCCACGCTCGCGGGCAAGCCGTACACCGACGTCACGACGCATGTCGTCGCGCGCAGCGGACGCGTGGCCGCCGCCGTGCACTCCGCGGACGACGAACTCGGCGGCGACTGGCTGCCCGCCGCCACCGACCCCGCCCCCCGCCTGGTCCTGCCCGGCATCCCCGAGGACGCCACGTCCGCGCGCCTGGTGGCCTTCGCGCCCGGTGAGGCCGACGCCGACCTGAAGGTCCAGCTGGCCTCCCCGACGGGCCCGATCACCCCGGCCGGGCACGAGACACTGCACGTGAAGGCCGGTATGACGGCCGCCGTCGACCTGGGCGACGTCACCAAGGGCGAGGCGGGTTCGCTGCTCCTCACGCCCACCGCCACCGACGAGGCGGCCCCCGTGGTCGCCGCGCTGCGCGTGACCCGCGGCAAGGGCGACAAGCAGGAGACGGCCTTCATCCCCGCGACCGCCCCGGTCGGCGACCGCGCCACCTCGCCCGACAACCGCGCCAAGGGCTCCACGCTCTCCCTCGTCGCCCCCGGGGAGACGGCCCGCGTCAAGGTCACGGCCTCGGCCGGCTCGGAGGCGGGGGAGCCCGTCACCAAGTCGTACACGGTCGAGGGCGGCACGACGCTCGGTGTCGACCCGCCGGTGCCGTCCGGCCTCGAGGGGTCCTACGCCCTCACCCTGGAGCCGGAGTCCGGCGGCCCGGTGCACGCCGCCCGCACGCTGGAGCTGCCCGAGAACGGCATCCCCATGTTCACGGTCCAGACCCTGCCGGACGACAGGGGGACGGTGTCGGTGCCGACGGCGAAGCAGGACCTGGCGGTACTCCAGAAGTGAGGTCCGGCCGGTGCGGCGGGGCTCCGGACGTGCGGCCCGGACAACCGGATAGGAGGCGGCCGCCCTACTCCTCGCCGTAGCGCGGATCCACCGACTCCGGCGAGAGCCCGAGCAGCTCCGCCACCTGCTCCACGACCACTTCGTGGACCAGCGCGGCCCGCTCGTCCCGCCCCTTGGTGCGGATCTCGACGGGCCGCCGGTAGATGACGACCCGGGCCGGCCTGCCGTCGGAGGGCGTGATCGTGCCGCCGAGCGGCACGGCGTCGGTCTCCCACCCCTCGTCACCGGCGTCGGCGGCGGCACCCGCGTCACGGGACACGGTGGGCGGCACGTCGAGCACCAGGAAGTCGATCTCGGTGAGCTGCGGCCAGCGCCGCTCGAGACGCTCCACGGAGTCCTGCACCAGGTCCGTGAACGCCTCCGCGCGGCTCGCCGAGAGCGGCACCTGGGGAGGCGCGACGGGGCCGCGCATGCCCCTGCCGTGGCGGTCGCGCCGGCGGGGCCCCGGCTCGGTGGGGCGGGGCGGTACGGGGTCTTCCATCACTGGGGAAGCGTAGTCCCCGAGATCGCCCTTTCCGTACGGAGCGTGGCATGTCGCTTCCTGACCATTCCGGCCAAGCTTGGGCTCGATTGTGTATCTCTCCGGGACCGCCGAGCTCGCTTCGATTGGCAGGATTTGCACCATGTAGTGATCGGGCCCAACACCGCACGACCCACTGGCCTCTTGCGTCCACGCAGGTCAGCGGGCGCGTCCACGGATGCCGTCGGGCGCGGTACCACAGCACGACACGGGGGAGTGACCTCGGGGAGAGTCGTCGCGGCCCGCTCAAGAGTGCGGTACCGTCCAACGTCGTGAGCCCTGTACGTCGCTGTTCGCGCACCGCTTGCGGCCGTCCCGCCGTCGCGACGCTGACGTACGTCTACGCCGACTCGACCGCGGTCCTCGGCCCCCTCGCCACCTACGCCGAACCCCACTGCTACGACCTGTGCGCCGAGCACTCCGAGCGCCTCACCGCGCCGCGCGGCTGGGAAGTCGTGCGCCTCGCCGACGGCTCGGGACCCGCCCGCCCCAGCGGCGACGACCTCGAAGCGCTCGCCAACGCGGTGCGGGAGGCGGCGCGTCCGCAGGAGCGGGCCGCGGAGGCCGGCGGCAGCGGGCCCCGCGGGGCCGACCCGATGGAGGTCGCGCGCCGCGGCCACCTGCGGGTGCTGCGCTCACCGGACAACTGAGGCCGGGGCCCTCCCCGAGCCCCTCTGCACGGGTTTTCCGCCAAGGGCGTTGACGCCCATGTGCCGTGCCACGACGATTTCGCCATTCATGATCGGCGGATCGTCCGTGGAGGCGCCCGTGTTCGTGCAGGAACTGGAGCCCGTGGGCGACTCGCTCGGCCTGTCCGCGCTGGTCGCGACCCTGCCCCTCCTGACCGCCCTGGTCCTCCTCGGCGCCGTCCGCATGAAGGCCCACCGCGCCGGGCTCATCGGCCTCGGCGTCGCCGCCGCCGTGGCCTGGCTCGGGTACGGCATGCCGCTCGGTCAGACCGCGTCCAGCGCCGCGCAGGGCGCCGTCTTCGGGCTCTTCCCCATCCTGTGGATCGTCGTCAACGCCCTGTGGGTGTACCGGATGACCGTCCGCACCCGGCACTTCGACATCCTGCGCCGCTCCTTCGGGCGGCTCTCCGACGACCCGCGCATCCAGGCGCTCGTCATCGCCTTCTGCTTCGGCGCGCTCCTGGAAGCCCTCGCGGGCTTCGGTGCGCCGGTCGCGATCTGCTCGGTGATGCTGGTGGCGCTCGGCTTCGACCCGGTACGCGCCGCGGTCGTCGCCCTCGTCGCCAACACCGCGCCGGTGGCCTTCGGCGCGATGGGCACCCCCGTGGTGACACTCGCCCAGGTCACAGGCCTGCCGCTGGACACCGTGGCCACCGTGGTGGGCCGCCAGACGCCACTGCTCGCCCTCGTCGTGCCGCTGCTCCTCGTCGCCCTGGTGGACGGCGCGCGCGGGCTCAGGGAGACCTGGGTGCCCGCCGCGGTGTGCGGACTCGCCTTCGCGGCCGCGCAGTTCGCGGCGTCCAACTACGTCTCCGCGCAACTGGCCGACATCGCCGCCGCCTTGGCGGGCGCGGGGGCGCTCGTCGCAGTGCCGGGCGCCCGCAGACCCGCCGCCGAGCCGGTGCGCGCCGCGGTCCTCACCGGCGCCCGCAGCGACGACCTGGACCACGACGACCCGCGCGCGGACGTCGTGCGCGCCTACACCCCGTACGCCCTGATCGTCGTGATCTTCTCCATCGCCCAGATCCCGCCCGTCAAGGACTTCCTCGCCCGGGCCACGCGCACCGTCGACTGGCCCTTCCTGGACGTCGGCGACCCCGCGGGCGACCCGGTCGGCGGCAACGTCCTCGCGCTGCCGCTGGTGTCCACCGGCGGCACCCTCGTCCTGCTCGCCGGTGCCGGCACGGCGGCCGTACTCGGCGTCCACGCGCGCGTGGCGGCGCGGGAGTGGGCGGCGACCGTGCGCGAGCTGCGGTTCGCGATCCTCACCGTGACCAGCGTCCTGGCGCTCGCGTACGTGATGAACCTCTCGGGACAGGCCGCCACCATCGGGCACCTCGTGGCCGACGCGGGTTCCGGCCTGGCCTTCCTGTCGCCGGTGCTCGGCTGGTTCGGCGTCGCCGTCACCGGGTCCGACACCTCCGCCAACGCCCTGTTCGGCTCCCTCCAGGTGACCGCCGCCGAGCAGTCGGGGCTCTCGCCCGAGCTGCTCGCCGCTGCCAACAGCTCGGGCGGTGTCCTCGGAAAGATGATCTCCCCGCAGAACCTGACCATCGCCTGCGCGGCGGTCGGGCTCGCCGGCAAGGAGGGCGACCTGCTGCGCAAGGTCCTGCCCTGGAGCGTCGGGCTGCTCCTGGTGATGTGCCTCGTCGTCGTCGGCCAGAGCACGGCGGTGCTCGGGTGGATGCTGCCCTGAGTCCGCTTCCTTCGCGGCGTTCCGGGTAGTTTGTTGCCACCGACGAGGGCTTGCCGAGCTCCCAGAACCTTGCAGAGAGGGTTGGCCGTGACTGCTGATCTGTCCCAGCTCGTGAAGGCGTACGACGTGCGCGGGGTGGTCCCGGACCAGTGGGACGAGTCGCTCGCGGAGCTGTTCGGCGCCGCCTTCGTCCGGGTCACGGGCGCGGACGCGATCGTCGTCGGACACGACATGCGGCCCTCGTCGCCCGGCCTGTCCCGCGCCTTCGCGCGCGGCGCGGCGGCCCTCGGCGTCGACGTCACGGAGATCGGCCTCTGCTCGACGGACCAGCTCTACTACGCCTCCGGCGCGCTGGACCTGCCGGGCGCCATGTTCACGGCGTCGCACAACCCCGCCCAGTACAACGGCATCAAGATGTGCCGCGCCGGTGCCGCCCCGGTCGGCCAGGACACCGGCCTCGCGGACATCCGCGCCCTGGTGGAGCGCTGGTCCGAGGAGGGCGCCCCCGAGCCCGCGGCGACCCCCGGCACGCTGACGAGCCGCGACACCCTCAAGGACTACGCGGCGCATCTGCGGGGCCTCGTGGACCTCACCGCCAGCCGCCCCCTGAAGGTCGTCGTCGACGCGGGCAACGGCATGGGCGGCCACACCGTCCCCACCGTCTTCGAGGGCCTGCCCCTCACCCTCGTACCGATGTACTTCGAGCTCGACGGCACCTTCCCCAACCACGAGGCCAACCCGCTCGACCCGGCGAACATCGTCGACCTCCAGGAGCGCGTGCGCGCCGAGGGCGCCGACCTCGGCATCGCCTTCGACGGCGACGCCGACCGCTGCTTCGTCGTCGACGGGGACGGCGCCCCGGTCTCCCCGTCCGCGATCACCGCCCTGGTCGCGGCCCGCGAGCTCGCCAAGCACGGCGGCTCGGGCACGGTCATCCACAACCTGATCACCTCCTGGTCGGTCCCCGAGGTCGTCCGCGAGAACGGCGGCACGCCCGTGCGCACGCGCGTGGGCCACTCCTTCATCAAGGAGGAGATGGCCAAGACCGGCGCCATCTTCGGAGGCGAGCACTCCGCGCACTACTACTTCCGGGACTTCTGGAACGCGGACACGGGCATGCTGGCCGCCCTGCACGTGCTCGCGGCTCTCGGCGGCCAGGACGGCCCGCTGTCCGCCCTCGTCGCGCAGTACGACCGCTACGCCGGCTCCGGCGAGATCAACTCCACGGTGGACGACCAGACGGCGCGTCTCGCCGCCATCAGGACCGCGTACGAGACCCAGGACGGCGTCACCATCGACGAACTCGACGGCCTGACCGTCACCGCCGCCGACTGGTGGTTCAACGTCCGCGCCTCCAACACCGAGCCCCTCCTCCGCCTCAACGTCGAGGCCCGCGACGAACCCACGATGCACCGCGTACGCGACGAGGCCTTGAAGATCATCAGGGGCTGAGCCCCCGGGACCTGGGGGAGGCAGGGGCGCGGCCCGGCCTCCCCCGGGGCCCGCCCCTGCCCCCAGCGGTACGCTGACCAGGCCACACCCCCGTCCGCCCCACCCCGAAGGGACCCGCACATGCCGCTCGAAGCCGGCCTCCTGGAGATCCTCGCCTGCCCGGCCTGCCACGCCCCCCTCAAGGAGACGGACACCGAGCTGATCTGCACGGCAGAGGGCACCGACTGCGGCCTGGCCTACCCGGTCCGCGACGACATCCCCGTCCTCCTGGTCGACGAGGCCCGCCGCCCCGGATGACGAGCTGAGAAGGGGCACCCTGGAAGGGACACCCCTGCCGCGCACGGCGATCGGAGGCCGCCCCCATGCTCGACGAGTCGCTCCTCGACGCCCCCGAGGCCCTGGCCCGAGCCGACCTGCACGATCTGCTGCGCGGCGCCGCCGAAGCAGGCGCCCGCGTACGGACCGCGGTACGGCACGCCACGGAGTCCGGCCTCACGGAGCTGGAGCCCGACGGCCGCCCCCGCGCCGTCCTGATCGCGGGCCCCGGCACCGCGGCCACCGGCGTCGCCGACATCGTCGGCGCCCTCGCGGGCACCGGCTGCCCCGTCGTCCGCCTCGCCCCCACCGGCGTGGCGCCCGCGGCCGGCGCCCTGCGCTGGGCGCTGCCGGGCTGGACGGGCCCCGTCGACCTGCTGCTCATCGTCACCCCCGACGGCACGGAACCAGGCCTGACGCTCCTCGCCGAGCAGGCCTACCGCCGCGGCTGCACCGTCGTCGCGGTCGCACCGGCCCGCTCCCCCCTCACCGAAGGCGTGGCCGGTTCGCACGGCCTCGCCGTCCCGATGGCGGTGGCGCCGGGTGTGGCCGCGTACGGAGGGACCGCGCCCGCGACGCCGTACGGCGAGGCGGACAGCCGCCTCCTCGCGCGCGACGACTCCGCCGCCCCCGCCCAGGGGGACCCCGCGTCCCCGCCGGGATCCGCGACCCCGCAGGGCCCCGTCACGGTGGGCGCGGCCCATCGCGTGCCGGACGACAGCGGCCCTCCGACCTCCCCGCACAACGACGCGCCGGAAGCCCCCGCGGCCGCCCCCGGCACCCTGTGGGCGCTGCTCACCCCGCTGCTCGTCCTCCTCGACCGCACCGGCCTGGTCGCCGCCCCCGCGGACACGCTGCACAAGGTCGCCGACCGCCTGGATGCCGTCGCCGAGCGCTGCGGCCCCGCCATCGCGACGTACAGCAACCCCGCGAAGACCCTCGCCGCCGAGCTCTCCGAGTCCCTGCCCCTGATCTGGACCGAGGGCCACGCAGCGGGCACGGCGGGCCGCCGCTTCGCCGCCGCGCTCGCCGAGCTCGCGGGGCACCCCGCGCTCACCGCTGAGCTGCCGGAGGCGCTGGCCGCGCATGCCGCGCTGCTCGCGGGCGGCCCGTCGGGCGCCGCCGACAGCGACGACTTCTTCCGCGACCGCGTCGAGGAACCGCCCCTGCTGCGCCCCCGCGCGGTCCTGCTCCGCGAACAGCCCGCCGACCTCGGCGGGCTCACCGCGGCACCCGCGGTGCGCGAGCTCGTCCACAGCCACGACGTCGCGCTCAGCGAGCTGGAACCCGCGGACGGCAGCGACCTGGAGCGCCTCGCCGAACTGATCGCCATCACGGATTTCACCGCCGTTTACCTGACGCTCGCCTCCGGAGACGGATCATGACCGTGCCACCGCCCGGCGGCACGGGGGCAGGCCACGGGGCGGCGCGGCGTCGGTGGGCCCGGGCGGTTCGGGGCCGTCAGCGCGGTGGTGTCGGTACGGGTACGAGTACGGGGGCAAGTACACGTACGGGTACGAGTACGGGCGCAAGTACGCGTGCGGCTACGGGTCTGCGCCTCGGCACCGGCTTCGTCGCGGCCACTTGCGTGGGCACCGGCACCGGCACCGGCGTAGGCACCGGCACCGGCACCGGCGTGGGCACCCGTGGCCAAGGCCTGGCCACCGGGCCAGGCCCGGCTGCGGTCACCGTTGGCGCCACGCCCACCGGCACCGGCGTGGCACCCCCCGCCCCGCGCCCGACCCCGCGCACCCGCACGCATCCGTAAGGGAGACCCTCTCCGTGGACCGCCTCACCAACACCGTCCGCCCCTACGCCTGGGGCTCCACCACCGCCATCCCGGAGCTGCTCGGCACCGAGCCGACCGGCGAGCCGCAGGCCGAGATGTGGATGGGCGCCCACCCGGGCGCACCCTCGCGCACCGAGCGCGGCCCGCTCGACGAAGTGATCGACGAGGACCCGGCGCGCGAGCTGGGCCCGCGCGCCGTCGCCAAGTTCGGCCCGCGCCTCCCCTTCCTCCTGAAGATCCTCGCCGCGGGCGCCCCGCTCTCCCTCCAGGTGCACCCCAACCGCGAGGAAGCGGCGGACGGGTACGAGGACGAGCAGCGCCGCGGCGTCCCCGTCGACGCCCCGCACCGCAACTACAAGGACGCCAACCACAAGCCCGAGCTGATCTGCGCGCTCACGCCCTTCGACGGGCTGTGCGGCTTCCGCGCCCCCGACGACGCCGCCGAACTGCTCTCGGGCCTCGGCGTCGACTCCCTCGTGCCGTACGTCGACCTGCTGCACGCCAAGCCCGAAGAGAGCGCGCTGCGCGAGGTCCTCACGGCCGTGCTCACCGCCGACCCCGACGACATGGCGAAGACGGTCGCGGCGGCCGCGGCCGCCGCCGAGCGCATCGGCGGCGTCTACGCCCCGTACGCCGCCATCGCCCGCGACTACCCCGGCGACCCCGGCGTCATCGCCGCGATGCTCCTCAACCACGTCCGGCTCCAGCCCGGCGAGGCCCTGTTCCTCGGCGCAGGCGTCCCGCACGCCTACCTCGACGGCCTCGGCGTGGAGATCATGGCCAACTCGGACAACGTGCTGCGCTGCGGCCTGACGCCCAAGCACGTCGACGTACCCGAACTCCTGCGCATCGTCCGCTTCGAGGCCACCGACCCCGGTGTCCTGCGCCCCGTCGCGACACCGGCCGCTGCCGCGGCGGGCACCCCGGGCGGCGAGGAGGTCTACGACACCCCGACCGACGAGTTCCGTCTCTCCCGCTTCGTCCTGACCGAGGGCGCCGCCGCCCACGACCTCACCGCCGGGACCCCGCAGATCCTGCTCTGTACCGCGGGCACGGCGCGCGCGGGCGACATCGCCCTGTCGCCCGGACAGTCCGTGTTCGTCCCCGCGGGTGAAAAGGCCGAAGTGTCCGGCACCGGCACGGTCTTCCGCGCCACTGTGGTGGCTTGAACCACCCCACGCGTCCCGTACTGCAACAATGACCCACCGCACAGGCCGGGCCATCAGGTGCCGGGCCGCGCGCAGCGGGTAGTGGCGCGTTACGGGTAGTCGTGCGCGGCGGTGGTCGTGCGCGGCGACAGTGGCGCGTGACGAGTAGTCCGCGCAACGAGTAGTAATCACGCAGGCGAAGGGAATTCGGGCACACATGAGTGCGTCAGGCGGAACAAAGGCGATCGTGGCGGCACTGGCCGCCAACCTCGCGATCGCGGTGGCGAAGTTCGTGGCGTTCCTCTTCAGTGGCTCGTCGTCGATGCTCGCGGAGAGCGTGCACTCGCTCGCCGACTCCGGCAACCAGGGGCTGCTGCTCGTCGGCGGCAAGAAGGCACAGCGCGAGGCGACCCCGCAGCACCCCTTCGGCTACGGCCGCGAGCGCTACATCTACGCGTTCCTGGTCTCCATCGTGCTGTTCTCCGTCGGCGGCATGTTCGCCATCTACGAGGGCTACGAGAAGATCAAGCACCCGCACGAGATCGAGCACTGGTACTGGCCGGTCGGTGTGCTGGTCTTCGCGATCATCGCGGAGTCCTTCTCCTTCCGCACGGCCATCAAGGAGTCCAACGCCCTGCGCGGCAAGCTCACCTGGACGCAGTTCGTGCGCCGGGCGAAGGCGCCGGAGCTGCCGGTCGTGCTCCTCGAGGACCTCGGCGCGCTCGTCGGCCTGGTCCTGGCGCTCGGCGGTGTCGGCCTCGCGCTCGCCACCGGCGACGGCGTGTGGGACGGCATCGGCACGCTGTGCATCGGTGTGCTGCTCATCGCCATCGCGATCGTGCTCGCCGCCGAGACCAAGTCGCTGCTGCTCGGCGAGTCCGCGGGCACCGAAGAGGTCGCCAGGATCGAGCACGCCCTCGTCGACGGCGACACCGTCACCGGCGTGATCCACATGCGTACGCTCCACCTCGGCCCCGAGGAACTCCTCGTCGCCGCCAAGATCGCCGTCCAGCACGACGACACGGCCAGGGAGATCGCCGACGCCATCAACGCCGCGGAGGCCCGCATCCGCGAGGCGGTCCCCATCGCCCGCGTCATCTACCTCGAGCCGGACATATACAGCGAGGCGGCGGCAGCGGCGGGCACCAACCCGGCGAAGACCCCCGGCGGCCCGCAGGGCGACACCCACTGACCTCCGCGCCGACGTCGATCCGGCCACACTCGCACCGGGTGGGCTGGGGCTCACTGGGCCAATCGGTGTAGATTCGTGACAGTGCCAGACGTCGCTGCTGATGGCGGTCGGGCGGTTCGCACCTGAACCGGCCGAGGGAGAGAGGGCCTCCGACGGACTGCACTGCGCGCGCCGGTGCCGCTCTGTGCCCCGACGCCGCAGGTCAGCCATGCCCACCCTCGATCTACCACGAGGAGCAGCTCTCAATGACTGCCGTCAACGGCCAAGACTTCAAGGTCGCCGACCTCTCCCTCGCCGACTTCGGCCGCAAGGAGATCACCCTCGCCGAGCACGAGATGCCCGGCCTGATGGCGATCCGCAAGGAATTCGCCGCCAGCCAGCCCCTGGCCGGCGCCCGCATCATGGGCTCGCTGCACATGACCGTGCAGACCGCCGTCCTCATCGAGACCCTGGTCGCCCTCGGCGCCGAGGTCCGCTGGGTCTCCTGCAACATCTTCTCGACCCAGGACCACGCCGCCGCGGCCATCGCCGTCGGTCCGAACGGCACCCCGGACAACCCCCAGGGCATCCCGGTCTTCGCCTGGAAGGGCGAGACCCTCGAAGAGTACTGGTGGTGCACCGAGCAGGCCCTGACCTGGCCGAACTCGCCGACCGGCGGCCCGAACATGATCCTGGACGACGGCGGCGACGCCACCATGCTCGTCCACCTCGGCGTCCAGTACGAGAAGGACGGCAAGGTCCCCGCCGTCGAGACCGCCGAGAACGACGAGCACCGCGTCATCCTCCAGGTCCTGCACCGCACGCTGGCCGAGAACCCGCAGAAGTGGACCCAGGTCTCCTCGGAGATCCGCGGTGTCACCGAGGAGACCACGACCGGCGTCCACCGTCTGTACGAGATGCAGCGCGACGGCACCCTCCTGTTCCCGGCGATCAACGTCAACGACGCCGTCACCAAGTCGAAGTTCGACAACAAGTACGGCTGCCGCCACTCGCTGGTCGACGGCATCAACCGCGCCACCGACGTCCTCATCGGCGGCAAGACCGCGGTCATCTGCGGCTACGGCGACGTGGGCAAGGGCTGCGCGGAGTCCCTGCGCGGCCAGGGCGCCCGCGTGATCGTCACCGAGATCGACCCGATCTGCGCCCTACAGGCGGCGATGGACGGCTACCAGGTCACCACGCTCGACGAGGTCGTCGAGACGGCCGACATTTTCATCACTACGACCGGCAACAAGGACATCATCATGGCCTCGGACATGGCCAAGATGAAGCACCAGGCGATCGTGGGCAACATCGGCCACTTCGACAACGAGATCGACATGGCCGGCCTCGCCGCCATCCCCGGCATCGTCAAGGACGAGGTCAAGCCGCAGGTCCACACCTGGAAGTTCCCCGAGGGCAAGGTCCTCATCGTCCTGTCCGAGGGCCGCCTGCTGAACCTGGGCAACGCTACCGGTCACCCCTCCTTCGTGATGTCCAACTCCTTCGCGGACCAGACGCTGGCCCAGATCGAGCTGTTCACCAAGCAGGAGGAGTACCCGATCGGCGTCTACGTGCTGCCCAAGCACCTCGACGAGAAGGTCGCCCGCCTCCACCTGGACTCCCTCGGCGTGAAGCTGACGAAGCTCCGCCCCGAGCAGGCCTCGTACATCGGCGTCGAGGTCGAGGGTCCCTTCAAGCCGGACCACTACCGCTACTGATCCGCTACTGATCCGACAGCGGCACCGGCAACGGTGACGGACCCGTCCGTCCCCGTCGCCGGCTCCCGGTCAGGGAGCAGCAGGCCGCCCGGCAGTACGCCCCAGCAGGCCCTCGCCCACCTCGGCGGGGGCCTGCCTCCGTAGCGGCCCCGGCTCCGGCGGCCCTACGCCCCGTCCCCCGACAAGGACCACGCACCATGCCCCGCGGCCGATATTCGCTGCACGATCCGCACGATCACACCCCCCTCGGTGAGGAACACTTCCAGTGCGCCCCCGGCCCCTCCGGCTGGCGCTATGTCGCCCGGCGCACCGCCCCCTCGGGCGATCACCAGGGCTCCGTCGATCTGGCCCTCGACGAACTCGGCCGCCCCCTCCGTCTGGAACTGCACGCCGGCGACTGGCAGGTGCGCGCGGCCGCCCTCGACGGCGTGACCTGGGTCCGCACCGACGCCTCCGGCGCGCACGCCACCGAGAACAGCGCTCCCGCCCACGCGTTCACCGGCATGTCCCCCGCCTTCCTCGTCGCCACGGCACGGCTGCTGCGGCTCGCCCCCGCTGCCCCCGCGACACGCGTACGCCTGGTCGCCTTCACGGACCCCGTCCTCGCCCCCCGCACTCTCGACCAGTCCTGGGCCCTGCTGAAGAGAGAAGCACACGCCACTGACAACGGCCCGCTGACCGTGGACGCATACCAGGTCACCGCCCTGGACACGGGGGAGCAGCACGCCGTCCACCTCACCGGCGACGTCGTCCTCGCGGCCCCCGGCATCGAGTTGGAGAACCTCGAGTCACCGCCGTCGGTCTTCGCCTGACGCTCGCCGCGACAGGTCTAGGCGGGCGGCACGAACCCCGTCGCGGGGCGGGCGGGGGACTCGGGTGCCTGAGGTGCTTGCGGTGCTTGCGGTACCTGAGGTGCTTGCGCTTCTTGCGGCGCTGGGGGTGCGTAAGGCTGCGGGGACGTGGGGGGCGTACGAGACGGAGGGGGCGCCGCCGGGGAGACGCCGGGAGCGGGCGGGGCCTCGAAGGCGTTCGTGGGCCTTGGAAACCCGGTGGGGCCGGGAGCGGCCGAGAAGTCGGAACCGGCCGCGAGGCCGGGCGCGCCCGCGGTGCCGAACGCCCGCCGTGCCTCGCGGGCCTGTCGTTCCTGCACGACCGCGGCGAGGAAGGCGGCCGGGGGCACGCCCTCCGGCGCGGGGGCGCCGGTCCGTGCCACCAGGTCGCTCGCGAGCCGCTCCGCCATCGCCCAGCCGACCTGGGGATCCAGCTGCCCCATCCGCGTCAGGTACTGGCGTACGGCCAGCCACAGCGCGTCCGGGACCGCGGACAGGTCCAGTTCGGTGAACCGCCCCACCAGCCACGGCGGCGGCGCGGGCACGTGCTCGGTCCGGCTCGTCGGCACCCGTTCCCGAACGACGAGCGTTCCCGCGAACACGTCCCCGAGCCGTCGCCCGCGCGCCGACACCAGGGACGCGATGCAGGCGACGACCCCGAACGTCATCAGGATCTCGACGACCCCGACGGCCCCGCGCACCAGCGCGTGCCGGAACCGGATCGGCCCGCCGTCGTCCCGCACCACCCGCAGCCCGCACGCCAGCTTCCCGAGCGAACGTCCCTGGCTGAGCGTCTCCACCGCGATCGGCACACCGACGAGGACCAGGACGAACGTCGACACCGCGATCGCCGCGACGGCCGCGTCGTCGAGCGATCCCGCCGCGGCGAGGAGACCGAGCGTCACGGCCAGGTAGGCAGACCAGGCGACGACCATGTCGATGAGCACGGCAAGGGCACGGCTCGGCAGCTTCGCGGGACGCAGCTCGAGCGCCACCGCCTCGCCTGTCACCAGATCGTTCACGCCCGCCGCCCATCCTCATAGCCGCCCCGGAACCGCCAGTCTGCCAAGCTGACTATGGATCGTGCCCAAAGTGACCCCGGATCGCGTCACCGCGGCAGCAGCGTCACCGCGGCGGCGATACGAGAAGCAGTAAGCAGTACGAGAAGTAGCGATACGAGAAGCAGCAGGCAGTACGAGAAGCAGCAGGACGAGAAGCCGAGGAGCAGCCGACCCGATGGACCTCGACGTCTTCGTGACCGCCCACCGGGCCGAATGGGACCGCCTCGACGCCCTGCTGCGCCGCCAGCGCCGCCTCACCGGGCCGGAGGCCGACGAACTGGTCGCCCTCTACCAGCGCACGGCCACACACCTCTCGCTGATCCAGTCCAGCGCCCCGGACCCCCAGCTGACCGGTCGGCTCACTCAGCTGGTGGCACGCGCGCGCAGCGCCGTGACGGGAACGCGCCGTGCCTCGTGGAGAGACGCGACGCGCTTCCTGACGCACGGTTTCCCCGCGGCGGTCTACCGCTCCCGTCACTGGTGGGTGCCGACGGCGCTGCTGTCCGCGGTCCTGGCCGCCGTGCTCGGCTGGTGGATAGGCACGCACCCGGAAGTCCAGTCCTCCATAGCGGCCCCCTCCGAACTGCGCGATCTCACCCGCCCCGGGGGCGAGTACGAGACGTACTACTCCAGCAACCCGGCCGCGTCGTTCGCCGCCCAGGTGTGGACGAACAACGCCCAGGCGGCGGCGATGTGCCTGGTCCTGGGTGCCTTCCTCTGCTTCCCTGTCATCTGGATCCTCTTCCAGAACATGCTGAACCTCGGCGTCGGCATCGGCCTGATGTCCTCCGCGGGCCGCTTGGACACCTTCCTGGGGCTCGTCCTGCCGCACGGCCTCCTGGAACTGACCGCTGTCTTCGTAGCGGCCGGCACGGGCCTGCGCCTCGGCTGGACGCTCATAGACCCGGGCCCGCGCACGCGGCGCACAGCGATGGCCGAAGAGGGCCGCGCCGCTCTGGGCATGGCGATCGGGCTGGCCCTCGTTCTGCTGATCTCCGGAGCCATAGAGGGCTTCGTGACCCCCTCAAGCCTGCCCACCTGGGCCCGCATCGGCATAGGCGTCATCGCTGAGCTGGCATTCCTCGCGTACGTGTACGTCCTCGGGGGCAGGGCCGCACGCGCGGGCGAGATCGGCGACGTCGACGAGGCCGAGCGCAGCGCCACGGTCCCCACCGCTGCGTGATGTGCGCACGTCGCCTCTGACCTGCTAGTCTCCTCGTCGCCCCAGAAAAGTCGTTGACACGACGGATCCGGGGAGGTAGATTCGAACAGTTGCCTAGAGCTGGACAGCTCCAGCGGCGGCAGTTAATATCTGCCTGCTTCTTGAATTACATCAATTCAGAGGCCACTCCCGATCACTCGGAAAGTTGAGCCGGTCAGACCGGCCGAAAACTTCTGATAAAGTCGGAACCGCCGAAAGGCAAAGGCCCCCAACGGCCACCGGAATTGAAATCCGAACCGGGAACGGAACGGAAAACGGATCTGGTAGAGTTGGAAACGCAAGAACAGAAAAAACACCGAAGGGAAGCGCCCGGAGGAAAGCCTGAGAGAGTCTCTCGGGTGAGTACAAAGGAAGCGTCCGTTCCTTGAGAACTCAACAGCGTGCC
>NZ_JBIRHJ010000007.1:0-588769 GCF_044328435.1 Streptomyces sp. NPDC017940
GAGTACTTGCAGCAGTACCGGGGCGAGCACGGCATCCGCTCCACCTGGCAGGCCCGCGAGCGCATCGTCGTCGGCCTCACCGGCGGACCCGAGGGCCGCACCCTCATCCGCAGGGCCGCCCGCATGGCCGCCAAGGGCTCGGGCAGCGAGATCCTCGCCGTCTACATCGCCCGCAGCGACGGCCTCACCGCGGCGTCGCCGAAAGAGCTGGCCGTCCAGCGCACCCTCGTCGAGGACCTGGGCGGAACGTTTCACCACGTCATAGGCGACGACATTCCCGCCGCCCTCCTCGAATTCGCCCGCGGCGTCAACGCCACCCAGATCGTCCTCGGCTCCTCACGGCGCAAGTCCTGGCAGTACGTCTTCGGCCCCGGCGTCGGCGCCACCGTCGCCCGCGAGTCGGGCCCCGACCTGGACGTCCACATCGTCACGCACGGCGAGGTCGCCAAGGGGCGTGGGCTGCCCGTGGCGCGCGGCGCACGGCTCGGCCGGTCCCGGATCATCTGGGGCTGGCTGGTCGGTGTCGTCGGCCCCGCCCTGCTCACGCTGCTGCTCACGCACGTCGACGCGGACCTCGGTCTCGCCAACGACATGCTGCTCTTCCTGACCCTCACCGTCGCGGCGGCGCTGCTCGGCGGCCTCGTCCCCGCGCTCGCGTCGGCCGCGTTCGGCTCGCTGCTCCTGAACTACTACTTCACCCCGCCACTGCACCAGTGGACGATCTCCGACGCCAAGAACATCGTCGCGATCGTCGTCTTCGTGTCCGTGGCGATCTCCGTGGCCTCCGTGGTGGACCTCGCCGCCCGCCGCACCCACCAGGCCGCGCGCCTGCGCGCCGAGTCCGAGATCCTCGCGCACCTCGCGGGCAGCGTGCTGCGCGGCGAGAACAGCCTGGAGTCGCTCCTGGAGACCGTGCGCGAGACGTTCGCCATGGAGGGAGTGGCCCTCCTGGAGCGCGAGAGCGACGTGACCCCGTGGACCTGCGCCGGCAGCGTCGGCGCCCGGCCGCACGTCGGCCGCCCCGAGGACGCCGACGTGGACGTCCCGGTCGGCGACCACATGGCGCTGGCGCTGACCGGCCGTGTCCTGCCCGCCGAGGACCGCCGCGTGCTCGCCGCGTTCGCCGCCCAGGCAGCCGTCGTCCTGGACCGCCAGCGCCTGAAGAGCGAGGCCGACCGGGCCCGGACGCTCGCCGAGGGCAACCGCATCCGCACCGCCCTGCTCGCCGCCGTCAGCCACGACCTGCGCACCCCGCTCGCCGGCATCAAGGCGGCCGTGACCAGCCTGCGCTCCGAGGACGTCGAGTGGTCCGTGGAGGACCAGGCCGAGCTCCTCGAAGGCATCGAGGCGGGCGCCGACCGCCTCGACCACCTCGTCGGCAACCTCCTGGACATGTCCCGCCTCCAGACCGGTACGGTCACCCCGCTGATCCGGGGGATCGACCTGGACGAGGTGGTGCCGATGGCGCTCGGCGGCGTCCCCGACGGCAGCGTCGACCTCGACGTGCCCGAGGACCTGCCGATGGTCGCCGTCGACAAGGGCCTCCTGGAGCGCGCCGTCGCCAACATCGTGGAGAACGCCGTCAAGTACGCTCCCGAGAACGAACCCGTTCTCGTCTCGGCCAGCGCGCTCGGCGACCGCGTGGAACTGCGGGTGGTCGACCGGGGGCCCGGCGTCCCCGACGACGCCAAGGAGCGGATCTTCGAGCCCTTCCAGCGTTACGGTGACGCTCCGCGCGGCAGCGGGGTCGGCCTCGGCCTCGCGGTGGCCCGCGGCTTCGTGGAATCGATGCGCGGCACCCTCGACGCGGAGGACACTCCGGGCGGCGGCCTCACGATGGTCCTGACCCTCAAGGCCGCGACCGGCCCGAGGGCCGCCGTACCCGACCGCCCCGTACAGATGATCTCGTGACCACGGCCGGTCGCCCCGTGACCACCGCTGGCACACAAGCCGCGCGAGCGGCGCTGACAAGCCCGAAAGGCAGGCAGGAATGACCCGGGTGCTCGTGGTCGACGACGAGCCGCAGATCGTACGTGCCCTCGTGATCAACCTGAAGGCACGCAAGTACGACGTGGACGCGGCACCGGACGGCGCGACCGCCCTGCAACTCGCCGCCGCCCGCCACCCCGACGTGATCGTGCTCGACCTCGGTCTGCCCGACATGGACGGCGTGGAAGTGATCAAGGGGCTGCGGGGCTGGACGCGCGTGCCCATCCTGGTCCTGTCGGCGCGGCACAGCTCCGACGAGAAGGTCGAGGCCCTGGACGCCGGTGCCGACGACTACGTGACCAAGCCCTTCGGCATGGACGAACTCCTGGCGCGGCTGCGTGCGGCCGTCCGCCGCGCGGAGCCCACCGGGGCCGGTGAGGACGACGTGACGGTGGACACCGACGACTTCACGGTCGACCTGGCCGCGAAGAAGGTGAACCGCAACGGCCGTGACGTACGCCTGACCCCCACGGAGTGGCACCTCCTGGAGGTCCTGGTGCGCAACGCGGGCCGCCTCGTCAGCCAGAAGCAGCTCCTCCAGGAGGTCTGGGGTCCCTCGTACGGGACCGAGACGAACTACCTGCGCGTCTACATGGCCCAGCTCCGCCGCAAGCTGGAGGCGGACCCGGCGCACCCGCGGCACTTCATCACGGAGCCGGGGATGGGCTACCGCTTCGAGCGGTGACCGGCTTCGCGCCGTAGCCGGTTCGGAGCGGTGACGGGGCCTTCCCCTCCCGGGCGACGGGGCTTCGCGCGGTGGGGAGCGGGTACATCCCCTAGGTGAGCTCACCCATTGCGGGGGTGTCGGCGGCCACCGGTACGCTTCGGGTATGAGTGCTGTTCCTGGTTCTGCCCCCGGATCCGGCAAGCCGACGGGCCGCTTCCGGCGCATGCTCGACCGCCTGTCGACCTCCCAGCAGGACTTGGAGTCCCAGGAACTGCGCGAGGACGCCGAGACGACCGGATGCACCCGCATCGGCGACTGCCAGGACCGTCAGATAGTGACGGTTACTGGTACGTTGCGCACGGTCACCCTGCGGCCCAGGGCCGGTGTCCCCGCCCTGGAGGCGGAGCTGTTCGACGGCTCGGCCGCGCTCGACGTGGTGTGGTTGGGTCGGCGTTCCATCGTCGGCATCGAGCCGGGGCGCCGCTTGATCGCCTCCGGCCGGATCTCCATAGACCGCGGCCGCAGAGTGCTCTTCAACCCGAAGTACGAACTCAGACCGCTCGGACGGGAGTAACCGGTGACGTCAGTCGACAAGCCGACCGACCAGACCGTGGGCGACCGCCCGCAGGACGCGCTCGACGCGCAGCAGACCGCGCAGACCGCGCAGGCCGGGTACGTCAGGCCCGCTCACGACGACGGGGGCGGCGACCCCGACACCAGGGCGCTCACCCAGGCCGCGCTGTTCGACGCCTTCGGCGGCATCCGCGGCGCGGTCGAGACGATGGTCCCCGGCCTGCTGTTCGTGCTGATCTACACGATCAACAAGGACCTGCACATGTCGGCGATCGCGGCCCTGGCCGTGGCGCTGGTCCTCGTCGTGGTCCGCCTGGTGCGCCGGGACACCGTCAAGCACGCCTTCAGCGGTGTCTTCGGCGTCGCGTTCGGCGTGGCCTTCGCGATGTTCACGGGCAACGCCAAGGACTTCTACCTGCCCGGCATGATCTACGGCACGGGCCTCGGCGCGGCCTTCTTCCTCTCCGCGCTCGTGGGCTACCCGCTGCTCGGGCTGCTCCTCGGCCCGGTCTTCCGCGAGAACCTCTCCTGGCGCACCCGCAACCCCGGCCGCAAGAAGGCGTACACCAAGGCGTCCCTGGCCTGGGGCCTGGTCTTCCTCGCCAAGTACGCCATCCTCTTCCCGCTGTACTGGTGGGCGGACACCGAGCAGCTCGGCTGGGTCCTGATCGCCCTGAAGCTGCCCCCGATGGTCCTCGCGGTCTACTTCACCTGGATCTTCCTGGCGAAGGCGCCGCCGCCGATCGACGTGTTCGCGGAGATGGAGGCGGCGGAGGCCGCCGAGAAGGAGCGCAAGGCTGCGGCAAGCTGAGCCCGTCCGGCGTTTGAGGACGAGGCCCGCAGGGCCGACAACGCGTACACACGTGGGGGGCGCTCGGAAGGTTCCGGGCGCCCCCCACCTGCGCAGAGCCTGCGGCTAGTGACGCGCGGACAGCAGGTCCTCCAGCTGCTCCTCACGCGCCTGCGCGGCGACGAAGAGAAGCTCGTCGCCCGCTTCGAGGGAGTCCTCCGCGGTCGGCGCGAGGACGCGCGTGCCGCGGATGATGGTGACCAGGGAGGTGTCCTCGGGCCACTGGACGTCGCCGACGCGGGTGCCCGCGAGGGTGGACTCCGGCGGCAGCGTCAGCTCGACGAGGTTGGCGTCGCCGTGGCTGAAGCGCAGCAGCCGGACCAGGTCGCCGACGCTGACGGCCTCCTCGACGAGCGCGGACATCAGCCGCGGCGTGGACACCGCGACGTCGACGCCCCAGGACTCGTTGAAGAGCCACTCGTTCTTCGGGTTGTTGACGCGGGCGACGACACGGGGGACGCCGTACTCGGTCTTCGCGAGCAGGGAGACGACGAGGTTGACCTTGTCGTCCCCGGTCGCGGCGATGACGACGTTGCAGCGCTGGAGCGCGGCCTCGTCGAGGGAGGTGATCTCGCAGGCGTCGGCGAGCAGCCACTCGGCCTGCGGGACGCGCTCGACGGAGATGGCCGTCGGCGCCTTGTCGACGAGAAGGACCTCGTGGCCGTTCTCCAGGAGCTCACCGGCGATGGAGCGGCCCACCGCGCCCGCTCCGGCAATGGCGACCCTCATCAGTGACCGCCCTCCTCGGGGCCTTCGGCGAAGGCCGCCTCGACCTTCTCCACCTCGTCGGTGCGCATCATCGCATGCACCAGATCGCCTTCCTGGAGCACCGTCTGCGAGGTCGGCAGGACCGCCTCGCCGAGCCGGGTGAGGAACGCGACGCGCACGCCGGTCTCCTCCTGGAGGCGGCTGATCTTCTGGCCGATCCAGGACTCCGCAGCGTGCACCTCGGCGAGCTGCACGCCACCGGTCGGGTCGCGCCACAGGGGCTCGGACCCGGAGGGCAGCAGCCGGCGCAGCATCTGGTCCGCGGTCCAGCGGACCGTCGCGACCGTGGGGATGCCGAGGCGCTGGTAGACCTCGGCGCGGCGCGGGTCGTAGATACGGGCCGCGACGTTCTCGATGCCGAACATCTCGCGGGCCACGCGGGCGGCGATGATGTTCGAGTTGTCGCCGCTGGAGACGGCGGCGAAGGCCCCGGCGTCCTCGATGCCCGCCTCGCGCAGGGTGTCCTGGTCGAAGCCGACACCGGTCACACGGCGGCCGCCGAAACCGGAGCCCAGACGGCGGAATGCGGTGGGGTCCTGGTCGACGACGGCGACCGTGTGCCCCTGCTGTTCCAGGGTCTGCGCGAGAGCGGAACCGACTCTCCCGCAGCCCATGATGACGATGTGCACGTCGTTACCCCGCGCTCCTCATGGCTCTGGTGACCTGCGTAGATGCCCTGCTGATGACTCTCGTCCCCGGCTGTTGTCCGGTAGTGCCCGAGTCTGTTCCAGTCCACGTTAACGGCTTTCGCGCGGTGGCCTGCGCCCGGTCGGGTCCCTCACTCCACGGCGCGCAGCATGCTTTCCATGGACTTGACCCGTACGTTCAGCTCGATGAGCTGGCCGCGCACCGCGTCGGACTCGGACCGGGAGGCCTCGAGCGCCTGGCGGTAGGCCTCCATCGCGGCCGCGTACTCGCGGTCGCGCTCGCGGCTGCGCTGCGTCTGGAAGTACGCGACGGAGACGATCGCACCGGCAAGGATCACAAAGAAGGCGATCGGGATGATCGCGTCGCTCATGGGTGCGTCTCCTCGGATGAGTGCTGTCGGGTCGTTCCGGCCCGTGGGGTCGATTCGGCCGGTCCGGTCGATCCGGCCTGTCCGGTCCAGCTGCGTGTCCGGTTCGGTCGGCCTGTCCGGTTCATGTGTCCTGACCGGCCGGTCCGGTCTCGCTCGCCCCGTCCTGCCGGGCGGCAGCCAGAATCGTATCCACGTTCAATTGCACGTCAAACGGTGCGAGTTCGAAGTACTTGAGGGCCTTGCCGTCGTCGGAGAGCTCCAGTCGTCCGACCACCAGACCCGCCTTCTCGAGGCGGTCCAGGTGCATGTAGAGCAGCGGCCGTGAGACGCCGAGGCGGCGCGCGAGTTCGCTGACGTACAGCGTGCCGGTGGCGAGTTCCTTGATGATCCGCAGGCGCTGGGCGTGCCCGACCGCGGCGAGGAAGGCAAGCAGCTCTTCGCTGTTCATGGCCCGCCTCTGTGCCGCTCCGATACCTGTCAGCCAAGGCTTACGCACGTCATGAAGCACTGTCAAACCCTCCCCGCGGCCCGCGGCCCCGCTCGAACATGACAGTTGACGCATTCAGCCTTCACCTGTCAGTCTCCACTTACATGCACCTGTAAGTCTGCGCTTACACATGAAGTACGGGGGTCGTACATGACGAGGGGGATGGACATGAGGAGAGGGCGGCGATCGGTCACGGTGCGGGTGGCCCGGTGGAGTGCGCTGCACCCGTGGCGGGCGGTCATCGGCTGGTTCGTCTTCGTGGCGCTCTGCCTGGGCGGCGGGATCGCCACCGGCATGAACAGCGCGACGGCGGAGGACTTCCGTGTCGGCGAGGCCGGCCGGGCCGAAGCCCTGGCCACCGAGGGCGGCCTCCAGCCGCGGTCCACCGAGCACGTGCTGATCCGGGCCGCGTCCGGCCGCCTCGGCGAGGCGGCGGCCGACGCCGCGGTGCGGGACGTCACCGCCCGGATGAAGGCCCTGCCCGAGGTCGCGTCGGTGGCGTCCCCGGTGCGCTCCGCCGACGGCCGCGTGCTGCGGATCCAGGTGGAGCTGCACGGCTCCGAGCAGGAGGACCAGGAGCACGTCCCGCCACTCCGGGCGCAGACCGCGAAGGCGGCGAAGGCGCATCCGGGCCTGGTGATCGAGGAGACCGGCGACGCCTCCGTGAGCAAGGGTGTCGACGACCAGCGCGACGAGGACCTGCGGTTCTCCGAGGCGATCACGCTGCCCGTCACGCTGATCACGCTGGCCGTGGTGTTCGGCTCCGTCGTCATGGTGGGCGTGCCGCTGCTGCTCGCCGTCACCTCGATCGTGGCGACCATGGGCCTGGCGACGGTGGCCTCGCACCTGCTGCCCGACACCGGCGTGGGGATGAGCATGATCCTGCTCATCGGCATGGCCGTGGGCGTGGACTACACGCTCTTCTACCTCAAGCGCGAACGCGAGGAGCGGGCCCGCGCGGGGGGCCGCCTCACCTCGGAAGCCCTGGTGGAGGCCGCCGCGGCGACCGCGGGGCGCGCGATCGTCGTCTCCGGGCTCGCCGTGATCGTCTCCACCACCGCGCTGTTCCTCGCCGGTGACGTCATCTTCGACTCCCTCGCGACCGGCACCATCCTGGTCGTCGCCGTGGCGGTGCTCAGCTCGGTCACGGTGCTGCCCGCACTGCTCGTGGGGCTCGGCCGCCGCACGGAGCGCCGCGCGGCCAGGCGTCTGGCTCGGGGCGGGCGCGTTCGGTCGTACGGTGCGCCCGCGGCGTACGCCGGGAATGGCACGTCCGGCGCGTACGACGAGAACGGCGCGCCCATCCCGTACGAAGCAAAGGGCGCACGCGCCGCGCACGACGGAAACGGCGCGCCCGTCACGTACGGAGAGAAGGGGCCGGGGGGCCGCCTCTGGAGTGCCCTGCTCTCGCCCGCCCGCAAGCACCCGCTCGGCACCCTGTGCGTCGCGGTCCTCGCCCTCGTGGCGCTCGCCCTGCCCGCGCTGGACATGAACCTGAAGAACCCGGCGCGCGACAGCTTCTCCCGTGAGATCCCCGCGATGCAGGCGTACGACAGGCTGCTCGACGCCTTCCCCGAGCTGCGCGTCCGGCACCTGGTCGTGGTGCGGGCCGAGGCCTCGCAGGCGACCGGGGTGCGGCGGGCCCTGCGCGACCTGGACCGCAGGGCGGGGTCCGACCCGCTCTTCTCCGACCCCGCGGGCGGGCCCCTGATCCGGGCCTCCGCCGACCGCAGGACCACCACCCTGGAGCTGAACGCCGCGCACCCCACGTACTCGGAGGAGGCGGAGGCCTCACTCGACCGCCTCCGCGGCGGCCACATCCCCGCGACGGTCGGCAGGCTCCCCGGCGTCGAGACGGCCGTCACCGGCGAGGTCCCGCGCGGCACCGACTACGTGGCGCACCAGAACGAGAAGCTGCCGCTCGTCCTCGGCTTCCTGCTGCTGATGACCTTCGCCATGACGGTGTACGCGTTCCGCTCCGTCGTCCTCGCGCTGCTGGGCGTCGGGCTCAACCTGCTCTCCGCCGCGTCCGCGCTCGGGCTGCTCGTGCTCGTCTTCCAGGGGGAGTGGGCGGAGGACCTGCTGTCCTTCGTCTCCCTGCACGGCGTCTCCTCGCGGGTGCCGCTGTTCCTCTTCGTGATCCTCTTCGGGCTCTCGATGGACTACCAGGTGTTCGTCGTCAGCCGGATCCGTGAGGCCGCGCTGAACGGCGTACCCACGCGGCAGGCCGTGCTCGACGGGATCGCGTCGTCCGCCAAGGTCGTCACGAGCGCGGCGCTCGTCATGGTCACCGTCTTCGCGAGCTTCGTGATGCTGCACATCCTGGAGATGAAGCAGATGGGCTTCGTGCTCGCGGTCGCCGTTCTGGTCGACGCCTTTGTGATCCGTGTCATGATCCTGCCGGCGGCGCTGCTGCTGCTCGGCGACGCGGCCTGGTGGCCCTCCAAGGCGGTGCGGCGGGCCGGGGAGCGGCTGGTGCGCGGGTACGGGTACGAGGGCGCCGCCGGGACCGGAAGCGGCGCCGGGGACTCCGCCGCCGGGACCGCAAGCGGGGCCGGGGGCTCCGGTCGACCCGGTGCGCTGCTCGGCGGTGGAGCCCCGACCACCCGCGACCGGTGACGCGGCAAGGGCACTGAGGGCGGGGCGGGGCCGGGGTCACGACTCCGGTCCCGCCCCTTCGTCGCCCGGCCGGTATTTCCATATGCCCAACACTCGGGGTACTGGGTGGGCGGCGCCCCCGGTGAACGCTTACGATCCTCTGCGTGTCCAAACTGACCGACGTGCCCAAACGGATCCTCATCGGGCGCGCACTGCGCAGCGACCGGCTCGGAGAAACACTCCTGCCGAAGCGCATCGCTCTCCCCGTGTTCGCGTCCGACCCGCTGTCCTCCGTCGCGTACGCGCCCGGCGAGGTGCTGCTCGTCCTGTCCGTCGCGGGCGTGTCGGCCTACCACTTCAGCCCCTGGATCGCCGTCGCGGTGGTCGTGCTGATGTTCACCGTCGTGGCGTCGTACCGCCAGAACGTGCACGCGTACCCGAGCGGCGGCGGCGACTACGAGGTCGCGAACACCAACCTCGGCCCCAAGGCGGGCCTGACCGTCGCGAGCGCCCTGCTCGTCGACTACGTCCTGACCGTCGCCGTGTCGATCTCCTCGGGCATCGAGAACCTCGGCTCGGCGGTCCCCTTCGTCGTCGAGCACAAGGTCCTGTGCGCGATCGCCGTCATCGTCCTCCTGACGCTGATGAACCTGCGCGGCGTCAAGGAGTCCGGCAAGCTCTTCGCGATCCCGACGTACGTCTTCGTGGCGGGCGTCTTCATCATGATGGCGTGGGGCTCCTTCCGGGGCTTCGTCCTCGACGACACCATGAAGGCCCCGACCGCCGACTTCGAGATCAACGCCGAGCACGAGGGCCTCGCGGGCTTCGCCATGGTCTTCCTGCTCCTGCGCGCGTTCTCCTCCGGCTGCGCCGCGCTCACCGGCGTGGAGGCCATCAGCAACGGCGTGCCCGCCTTCCGCAAGCCGAAGTCCAGGAACGCCGCCTCCACACTCGCCCTGATGGGCGCCCTCGCGGTCACCATGTTCTGCGGCATCATCGCCCTCGCCATGGCGACCAACGTCCACATGGCCGAGAAGCCCGCCAAGGACCTCCTGGAGAACGGAGTCCCCGTCGGCGGCGACTACGTGCAGAACCCGGTGATCTCCCAGGTCGCCGAGGCCGTCTTCGGCAACGGCAGCTTCCTGTTCATCGTCCTCGCGGCCGCCACCGCGCTCGTCCTCTTCCTCGCCGCGAACACCGCGTACAACGGCTTCCCGCTGCTCGGCTCGATCCTCGCGCAGGACCGTTACCTGCCGCGCCAGCTGCACACCCGCGGCGACCGCCTCGCGTTCTCCAACGGCATCGTGCTCCTCGCGGGCGCCGCGGCGCTGCTCGTCTGGATCTACGGCGCGGACTCCACCCGCCTCATCCAGCTCTACATCGTCGGCGTCTTCGTCTCCTTCACGCTCAGCCAGATCGGCATGGTCCGGCACTGGAACCGCCACCTGGCGGGGGAGCGCGACCAGGGCAAGCGGCGCCACATGCTCCGCTCCCGCGCCATCAACGCCTTCGGCGCCTTCTTCACCGGCCTGGTCCTGGTCGTCGTACTCGTCACCAAGTTCACGCACGGCGCGTGGGTGGCGCTGCTCGGCATGTGCATCTTCTACGCGACGATGAGCGCGATCCGCCGCCACTACGACCGGGTGGCCGAGGAGATCGTCGCCCCCGAGGGCCCCTCCGACGACGACGTCCGCCCGTCCCGCGTCCACTCCATCGTCCTGGTCTCCAAGATCCACAAGCCCACGCTCCGGGCCCTCGCGTACGCCAAGCTGATGCGCACCGACACCCTGGAGGCCCTGAGCGTCAACGTCGACCCCGACGAGACCAAGGCGCTGCGCGACGAGTGGGAGCGGCGCAACATCAGCGTGCCCCTGAAGGTCCTCGACTCGCCCTACCGCGAGGTCACACGGCCCGTCATCGAGTACGTGAAGTCGCTGCGCCGGGAGAGCCCGCGCGACGCGGTCAGCGTGATCATCCCCGAGTACGTGGTGGGCCACTGGTACGAGCACCTGCTCCACAACCAGAGCGCGCTGCGCCTCAAGGGCCGCCTCCTCTTCACCCCCGGCGTGATGGTCACCTCCGTCCCCTACCAGCTGGAGTCCTCCGAGGCCGCGAAGCGGCGGGCGCGCAGGCGCCAGGAGTGGAACGCGCCGGGTTCGGTGCGCAGGGGGCCCGTCGAGAGGCGGGCGAAGGAGAAGGAGAAGGAGAGGGAGAGCAGCAAGAAGGGGTAGCGGGGTAGCGGGTCAGCGAGGTAGCGGAGTAGCGGGCCGGCGAGCTCGTGGGGGAGTGAGGGCGGCGGGCAGGTGCCGGGTACCGGGTGCCGGGTGCTGCCCGCGCTCCGACCCGGCCGGACGCGTGGACGAGGGCGGGGGCGTGTCCACGTAGACTGGTGGGCTGTCGTCCCGGTGCCGCCCGGCCGCTTCGGCCGGAAGGCGGCTCCTGCCCCCTCTTACGTTGTGGAGTCACCCCGCCATGCAGGCTGAACCGAAGAACTCGCTGGTGGGCCAGGAGTACGAGGTCGAGGTGGGGCCGGTCGCACACGGCGGCCACTGCGTCGCCCGGACGGCGGAGGGGCAGGTCCTCTTCGTACGGCACACGCTCCCCGGCGAGCGGGTGGTGGCGCGGGTGACGGAGGGCGACGAGACGTCCCGTTTCCTGCGTGCCGACGCCGTGACGGTCCTCGACGCGTCGAAGGACCGCGTGCAGGCCCCCTGCCCGTACGCCGGCCCCGGCCGCTGCGGCGGCTGCGACTGGCAGCATGCGAAGCCGGGGGCGCAGCGCCGCCTCAAGGGCGAAGTGATCACCGAGCAGTTGCAGCGGCTCGCCGGGCTCACGCCCGAGGAGGCCGGGTGGGACGGCACGGTGATGCCGGCCGACGGCGACAAGCTGCCCGCCGGTGAGGTGCCGTCCTGGCGGACGCGCGTCCAGTACGCGGTGGACCCGGAGACCGGCAGGGCGGGCCTGCGCCGCCACCGCTCGCACGAGGTGCAGCCGATCGACCACTGCATGATCGCGGCGGAGGGCGTCTCCGAACTGGGCATCGAGCAGCGCGACTGGTCGGGCATGGAGTCGGTGGACGCGATCGCGGCGACGGGTTCGCAGGACCGCCAGGTGGTTCTCGCTCCCCGTCCCGGGGCGCGCCTTCCCCTGGTCGAGCTGGACAAGCCGGTCTCCGTCCTCAGGGTGGAGGAGAAGGACGGCGGGGTGCACCGCGTCCACGGCCGCCCCTTCGTGCGCGAACGCGCCGACGGCCGCACGTACCGCGTGGGCAACGGCGGCTTCTGGCAGGTCCACCCCAAGGCGGCGGACACCCTGGTGACGGCGGTCATGCAGGGCCTGTTCCCGCGCAAGGGCGAGACGGCGCTCGACCTGTACTGCGGCGTCGGCCTCTTCGCGGGGGCGATCGCGGACCGCGTGGGCGAGGAGGGTGCCGTACTCGGCATCGAGTCCGGCAAGCGGGCGGTGGAGGACGCGCGCCACAACCTCGCCGCGTTCGACCGCGTCCGCGTCGAACAGGGCAAGGTCGAGTCGGTCCTGCCGCGCACGGGCATCACTGAGGTCGACATCATCGTCCTCGACCCGCCCCGAGCGGGCGCCGGCAAACAGACGGTCCGCCACCTGTCGGGCCTCGGAGCCCGCCGCATCGCCTACGTGGCCTGCGATCCCGCCGCGCTGGCGCGGGACTTGGGGTACTTCCGGGAGGGGGGGTACCGGGTGCGGATGCTTCGGGCTTTTGATCTTTTTCCGATGACGCATCATGTGGAGTGCGTGGCGATCCTGGAGCCCGCTGAGAAGGGCCGCTGACCTGCGGTTTCGTCAAGTGTGCATTATGGGCGTTGTGTGCGTTACGGGCGAAATCTTGACGCACGAGCGACGCACGTGACGCACGTATGACGCACGCTCGGCACACACTCTGATGCGGCATTAGGCATATGAGAGCCGCCTCCCCTCGCGGGTAACTGGATGAGGGAGAGGCGGGCCTCATGCGCTGTAAGAGCTTGGGCGCGGATCGGCGTACCGGTCGCGGAGCACACCTCCGCCGCTCGCGTGGAGCCGACCTCGGGGGGCGGCGTGGCGGCCTCGGCGACGCCCCTCCACCTCCGCTCGCGCGGAGCCGACTACTCCAGGCTCAGCGCGTGCCGGCGCAGCCGCCAGAGGTCGAAGATTTCGCTCCCGTCGGGGGCGAAGTCGACATCGACCTCGGTGCCGTTGTCGCTGACGAAGCGGCACCCGGCCCCATCAAACGTGTAGGAGTAGGTGCCGACCTGCCTACTCCGGTTGTCTTCACGCACCGATGATCAACGATGGCCGCACCCTTGCCCGAAGAGGCACCCACCAGCAAGATCACAATCTATCGCTGGCGCTCGACCGCCATTCCGCTTCCAGGATGCTGAACATCTCGGAGTCCCGCCAGCCGTCCCGGATCAACGTGGTATGCCGATGCTGCCCCTCGTACGTCATACCGAGCTTGCCCAGCAACCGAGACGACGCGCGATTGCGGGGATCGCAGGTCGCGTAGATCCGGTGGAGTCCCAATTCCCCGAACCCGCGCGACAGAAGTCCTTGTCCGATCGCCGTGCCCACGCCACGTCCCCAGGCCCTCGGGTGCACGATGTAGGCGATTTCGCCCTGACGATGGCGACGGCTACGAATGCGCAACTCACCCATGCCGACGGGTTCGTTCTCGAAGCGAGCAATGTAGACGAATCGCTGCTGATGGGCGTGAGACCAGGCTTCGACGGCAGTTTGCACGAACGCGCGCGTCTGGTCCTCGGTGTTGGGCCCCCAAGGCTGGTAGCGACAAGCCTCCTCAAGGCTGGCCCAGGAGTGCACTGCTTGCCAGTCGTTGAGCGCGAGCTTGCGCCAAGTCACCATGGATCGGTTCACAAGCGGAGCTTGTCAGATCTCGTATGGGGCACGAGCCCGTATTCCGGTAGCCCGCCACTGCCGTCAGACCGAGCCCCACAGACCGGCGTCGCCTTGCGCCAAGTCACGTTCTACGGCTGGAGTACTAGCAAGCTGAGGGTGACCTCCGTGCCGAAATCGGTCCGACAGCCGGAGCCGATGATACGACCGGACTCGTACGCACCGGACCCGCGCAGATCAAGACCGGGCCGATCGCCTGGGCGCTCGCCTCGACGCGGGCACCGGCCAGGACAATGACCTCACCCCGGTCCAGAGCGCCGTCATCGACGACGCTCCTGGAGACTGTCGAGGACCTGGTAGAGGGTCGGGTGAGGTCGGCGTGGGGGCTTTTGGGGTCAGACGCTGTTCGGTCAGGAAGGCGGAAGGCGTGGGCGGCGGTCGAGGGGTGACGTGGTGGTGCCAGCCGGTCCACGAGCGGCCCTCGAAGTGGCCAGGCCCAGGCCGTGTTTGCGCTCGCGGTAGTCGTGCTCGATGCGCCAGCGGATCTTCGCCAGCCGGACCAGGCCGGCGAGCGGGGTATCGGCGGGCAGGTCGGGCAGTGAGAAGCGGGTCGGGGCGTCCTCGCCGTCGGGCCATTCGGCCAGCAGATGCGCCCGGGGCAGGACGCCGTCCCAGCGGCCGTGCCCGGTCACCGCGACCGCCCGGGCCAGTCGGCGCGGACGCACTCCGGCCGGCCGGACCGGCACCCCGAGGAGGCGGAAGGTCATCGGACCGCGCGAGCCCTCCCGCCAGGTCACCGTCTCGAAGGCACCCCGGCCGACGGCTGCGGACAGGTCCGCCACCGGCGCCGGGGGCTGCGGATACCGGACACCGGCCGGCGGCCGGTGTCGGACCAGATCGGCGTCTCGGGGACCGCCGCGCCCGGCTGGACGGTCAGGTCACCGCGGATGCCGACCACGGTCGGCCGCCGAAGTTCGCCCCGATTGACTACCGTGAGCGGCACGCGGTCGAGTGCGGTACCAACCGCCTCAAGAGGCACCGGGCCGTAGCCACGCGGTACGACAAGTCGGCGGTCCGCTACGAGGCGACCGTCCTTGTCGCGGCAATCAACGAGTGGCTGTGACCAGCACATTCGATCCACAGCCTGGACTCTGAGGTTGGAGCACTCCCTGGCGTGGGGGCTCCACGACCAACCAGTCGTGGAGCCCCCACGTCAAGCCTGCGGGGCGCGCCTGTGATCACCGGCGGTTGGAGCCGAGTCTGTCGTCGATATCTGGGATCCAGAAGCAGATCTCCAACGTCTTCAGGCGGTCCCAGTGCCGCACACGGCGCCCGTGTCTGACTGCGGCAGTCAGGCTCACCAGTAGCAGTGCCGCACAGCTTCCTGCCAGCACACGATCGGGTCCCACACTGAGCTCGATCACCGCGACCACGAGCGCGAACACCAGGGCGAGAGCTGAGTTGCGCAGCATCAACGCGACACCTTGAAGCCGAGTGATCTCGCCGGCTGCCTCCTTGTTGTGCAGTTCCACCGCAGCCAACAGCAGAGATACATCAGTGCGCACGAAGGCTCTGTCCCGGGACTCGGGCACTCTGGCCACGAAATCGAGACGAGCGTCCTCGACACTCCAATTCCAACGCGGTGCCACTTTGTCCAGGAGGGCACTCAGCGGATAGGCGAGATGCCCCAACAGGTAACTGGCAACGCCCACTCCGACTACTAGTAGTGCCGACGGCGCTGAGGCCAGACTGGTGAGATCGATGATCTGTAGGCGTGCGAGCACGTGAATGATCAAAGATAGATGCAGTGCTCCTGGTATCCCATAGGTGAACAGATCGAAGATACCCACAGCTAAGGTCACGAAGCTCCCTCTCGACTCTCCAAGGCCCCTGACTCTAGTGAGCAGAGGCCGGACGTTGTTCTGATGAGTCGAGAGCTCCGAGCCTTTCTCCACCTCACCCTCTGGGCGCGGAGACCATCGCCCGCTACACGGACCCCACAGAGGAGGAGTTGGTCGGCCAGGTCTTCCCGCGTGCAGCGGGCCCCTCGGTCACGGCATGGACCGCAGGGGCGGGTGCTGCGTCGTTATCCCTGGAGGCTGGAGCAGTGGCGGAGGTTCGGGGCCGGGATCCTCGGTGACCACGACGCCGGCGGCCAGTTGGTCGTAACCGGCTGGCCACCGAGTACGCGCGCTGGCCAGCGCGCCGGTCAGACGTGCCTGGAGAAGGTCGGCCGTGCTCAAGTTCGAGCCACGCAAATCGGCCAGGCGCAGATCGGCACTGCGAAAAACAGTGCCGCCCGCGTCGGCCTTACGCAGGTTCGCTTCGCGCAGGTCGGCCTCGGTGAAATCCGCGTCACGCAAGTCGGTTTCGACCAGCCGGGCGCCCCGCAGGTCAGCCAGAACGCAGCGGGCCCGGCGCAGGATCGCGGTCTTGAGGTCGGCGTGACGCAGGTTGGCCGAGACGAGAGACGCCTGCGTCAGGTTGGCGTGGTACAGGCCCGCCGCCTCCATACAGGACCGGTCGAGGTTGACCTCATGCAGCCACAGTCCGTCGCAGTCGGCCCGGCGCAGGTCCGTGACGCTGAGGTTGACCCAGGACTGCTCCCGGGGTTGCAGCAACAACACGCCGAGCCCGGTCAGCGCCACCTGGGCGTCAGCGGCACGGACCTCCAGCGGCGCGACGTCGTTGATGGGCACGTCCGCCGCTGGCGCTTCCGGTCCGGCGGGCGGCCAGGGCAGGTGCGTACGCAGGTAAGCGGCCTGAAGGGAAATGATGGCCTCGCGGTCGCGGGCGGAGTGCTCCGCGATTCGCCACAGCGCGTGGAGCCCGCCGATGCGTGTTTCCAGCTTGTCGCTGCCGAGCTGATCGACGGCCGTGCTGAACCGGTCGGTGACGTAGCCCTCCTGGGTGGCGCGCAACGTGGCCTGACTGACTCGCAGTTGCCTCCAGGTGGCGTACGCGCCGAACAGCACGACCATGCCGCCCACGGCCTGTAGAAGTGTCGTACGGACGTCGTTCACCGCTTTGAGCCGGTCCGGCGCGGCGACGCTCGCGCCGGCGAGATCGTGGTCGACCACCACACCCGGCAGGACGACGAGCACCGTGCCCACAAGAGCCAGCCCCGCCATCCCGGCCAGCAGGGCCGCGATCGTACGATGCCTGCCCAGCCGGTCGCGCCACGGCCTGCGACCGCGGCCCGGCTCCCCCATCTCCATGAGCATGGGAGCCTAGGCGCCGCTCAAAAGGCGATCAAGGTGCACGGCTTCGAGCGGCGGCGTTCAACTGCCACTGGCTCGACGGGCAATCACCGGACGGCGCAAGACATTGCTAGTTCCCATTGGCATCTGTGCGATCAGCAGCGCAAGGTCGGCGAGGGGGCGGCCCGCGGCGACCAGACCACCAACGACGACGCCCGCATCCCCTTCGGCGGCGTCGGCTGGTCCGGCCCCGGCGCGCGCTTCGGCGGCGAGGCCAACATCGACGCCTTCACCGAGACCCGCTGGATCACCGTCCGCAGCTCCCGGCCCGTCCACCGGCTTTACCGCCGGGGCAGGGGCGTGGCGACCGCGTCCGGTCGGACATGGCTACGACCACGGCCTGCCCGACCTCGCTCGCGGCTACGGCGCGGATGCCGCCGAATGACCGACGGTCTCCCGGCGGGTGTTCCCGGCGGCCGCCTTCGCGGCGCCGTCACACCCGGCGCAGGCCTGTCCGCGGGCCTGTCCGCAGCCTATCCGCACGGAAAAACGTAGTCCGACTTGTAGTTGATGTACGGCGTGCTGCTGGAGGTCTTGGCCATCTTGGCCGTCACCGGGGCGCAGGCGAAGCTCGAGACGCGGACCGGGCCCGCGTAGTCGGTGAAGTTGCCGGAGTCGGTGTCGCAGCTGCCGCCCGCGGTCTTGCACACCTTCAGGTACATGTACTGCTTGCCGCCCGCGTTGTTGTCGAGGATCGCGCAGCCCTTGCCACCGTTCCCGTAGGCGAACAGCGTGCCCAGACGCATGTCGGGCTCGGTGCCGAGGGGGAGGGGGATCGCCTTGAGCAGCGAGTAACCCGCCCCGCAGACATTTGCGGCCGCGGCGACGGCCTGGGGGTCGGCCTGTGCGGTGGCCAGCGTCGTCCGGTCGGCGTTCTTCGCCACGTACGCCATGGGGGAGCCCTTCGACACGTGCGCTGCGGGAGCGTCCGTGGCGACAGCCTGGGGTGCTACGGCCACAGCGGAGACCAAGCTCGCGGCGACGACCATCATGCTTCTGAAACGGAACGACCTGGACATGCTGAACCATCACTTTCTGCTAGAAAGTTCCCAATAATTGGTAAAGGGTCGTACTTGGTGTTTGGCAGCGCGGCAGTGACAGCTCTATTCGGCCGCCTTTCCCTGCGCCGAGCCGACGGCGGCCCCGCCCTGTGCCGGCGGCGGCCCGGTGGTTGCCGAGCCACTGCGACCGGTAGCGGACTCCCGCACCTCCCGCCGGTGTCAGCGCTCGATGACTATAGGCAACTTGTGAATCTTTCGCCGCTGCTAATTGGGAACGTGGCCGGGGGCTGGCTCGAAGGTGCTCCATGCCGGAATGACCCTGGCGTGAGCGTAGGCTTTGTGGTGTCTGCGTGAGAGGCGTGTATGCGTCGCGAAGCGGAAGGGTGAACGTATGCGTCCGCTTTTGCGGAAGTGACTTGTTTACGTACTAGAGACTGTGTCCCGTTTGCTTCCAGGGCGTTCCGGGCAAGGCCGGGCGGTGCCGGACGGCGCCGGGCGTGTCTCTCGACGGGCTTCCGCCCTCGGCCCGCCCGCATGCCGCCCTCGATCCGCCCTTGTCCCGATCCCGCTGCGTCCAGCAGGGCTAGATCCCCGTCCTGTGGGCAAGTTTCAGCCACTCCGGGTCTATCCGGAATGTGGAGTTCCTGGCTTCCGGTTCACGGGACCTTCACAGACGGCGTCAGCTCCGTCCGGTCCGGATCGGCGCTCCGGATGTGTCATGTCCACCTGATCTTTTCGCGCCAGCACACGATCGCGCCGTCCCTGTGCTCCTTGCGCCGGGGGTCGGCGGCTTGCATGTTGATCTCCGCATCCACCGACTCCGGAAGTGAGAGACGTCCGCCCGCCGTTAGCGAACACAAATCGGGCCGCAGTCCGAGGGGGTCCGCAGCGCGTTCGACCTCCGAGCCGGGCCACCCACGCCGGATCGAGCGGTGTCCGGGTCTTCGGCAGGTCTTCGGCACCAGCTGGCGAGCAGGACGCACCAGGCGTCCGGAGCGTGCGGAATACCCGTACCCGACCTTCATACGCAGATCAGCGCACCCCGGCCTGTCTCACTTCCTTCTCTCCCGCGGTGGGTTTCCGCACGGGGGCGGGCGGGCCGTTGCGCCGCCATGCCCGCGCACCTGCGGGGGCATGAACCACCCGTAAAGGAAGATGAGTTGAGACGCGACATACTGAGGTATGCGCGCATGCCGGTCACGGGAGTGCTCGCACTGTCCCTGTCCGCCGGCGTCGCCACCACCCAGGCATACGCGGCCGCGCCCCCGCCGGGCGCCACGTCGGGCTGGTCACAGCCCGCCGCCCGCGACTCCGGGGCGAAGCCCGGTGTCCAGCCCAGTGCCGTTCCCGCCAAGCAGCGCAGCCAGGTGCTCGGCGCGGACTACAAGAAGTCGGCCGACCGGACCTTCACCACGTCCGGTGACAGCACCGGTTTCCACGTCATGGTCGCCGACGCGAAGGACGGCTACGCGTGGCGGACGGCCGCCTCGCTGTCCGAACCCGGCTTCGACACCGACACGTGGATCGGCAACGCGTGCGTGACGGAGTCCGGCAAGTACGCGGCCGTCGCCTACGCCCCGCGTACGTTCACGAACAAGCCGGACCTGATGGCGCGCGGCGCGTTCACGGCCGTACTGAACCTGGCGAGCGGTCAGGTCACGAAGCTGCCGTTCCAGGCCACCCTCGGCTACTTCTCCCCGGGCTGCGGCCACGGCGCGAGGCCGTGTTCACCGCGCTGACGGACGACCGGACGAAGAAGACCCAGACCCGTCTGGTGACCGTCGACGCCGGGACCGGCGAGGTCGGCGCCAAGCAGACGCTCGTCGGCCAGGTCACGTCCGCCGTCCCCACCCGCAACGGCATCGTCGCCGCCGCGGGCAAGCAGCTCGTGACGGTGAAGGGCGGCAAGGTCCGCGCGGTCGCGGAGGCGAAGTCACGGCCGTTCCAGCTGAAGGCCGACGCCGACGGCGGTGTCGTCTTCATCGATCCCGATCCGGCGTCCGGCAAGGGCCGGGGCGCCGCCGAGCCCACGGCCACGGTCTCCCGCGTCAGCGCGGGACAGATCGGCAAGCACGACGCCACGACGAAGCCCACCGGCCTCGCCCGCGGCAAGCTCACCGACTTCGACCTCACCGCCACGCCCGACGGCGAGGTCCACATCACCGGCAAGGCCGAGACCACCTCGCGCGCGGCCGGCGTACTGCACAACGTCGGCGGTGTGGACAAGGACGCCCGTGTCTCCAGCGAGGGCGAGGCGTTCGTGTCGTCGCGGTGGGCGGACGGCAAGGACTCGCGGATCCGCCCGGACGAGGCCCTGGACGCCCGCACGGTCCGTACCACGGTGACCGTCGCCGACACCCGTGAGACGGCCGTCCTGGACGCGCCTCCGGCCGGGGACCGCGTCGGAGGGCAGAAGCAGCTGAGGCAGGGCACGCAGACCAGCCCGGTCCTCCTCGCGCAGGGCGCCGGGACAGCCCCGAAGCAGGGGGCTAAGAAGGGCTTGGAGCCCGGCTCGAAGAGGGGCGCGAAGTCGGGTCCGCAGCGAGCGCCCGGGAACGACACGGTCGAGGCCGACCGGTACTGCTCGGTGCCGCGCAACGACCCGAAGAAGCAGGCGTTCCAGCCCACTCCGCGCCAGGTCGAGTGGGCCGTGGACCAGACCGTCGTCGGCAAGCTCAACAAGAGCGCGACGCGCCCGGCGAACTGGAAGAACACCGGCATGGCGGCGTACGCCCCGCAGTCGCTGTTCCCGCTGACCCCGCTCGCGGGCGGCTCCGGCGATGACTGGCACGTGCCCGCGCAGGTGATGCTCGGCATCACCGCGCAGGAGTCCAACATGTGGCAGGCCACCCGGCTCGCGGTGCCCGGTGTCACGGCGAACTCGCTGATCGGCAACTTCTACGGCGTCGAGTACGCATCCGACGGCCAGCAGACCGACCCGTGGGCGGTGAACTTCGCCGAGGCCGACTGCGGCTACGGCGTCACGCAGGTCACCGACGGCATGCGCGTGCACGGCAAGGAGAAGAAGGACGAGAAGCCCCTGACCACGGTCCAGCAGGAGGCCGTGGCCCTGGACTACGCCGCGAACATCGCGGCCGGTGTCAACATCCTCATCGGGAAGTGGAACGACACCCGCAAGGACGGCCTCGTCATCAACGACGGCCACCCGAAGTACATCGAGAACTGGTTCTACGCCCTGTGGGCGTACAACGCCGGTTACTACCCCAAGTCCGCCCCCAAGAACGGCAAGTGGGGCGTGGGCTGGACGAACAACCCCGCCAACCCGCTGTGGAAGGAGAACAGGACACCCTTCCTCGAAGCGGCCAACGGCAAGGACGACTACAGCCACGCGGCACACCCGCAGGACTGGCCGTACGAGGAGAAGGTGATCGGCTGGGCCGCCCGCCCGATCGCCGCGATGTTCAAGCCCGGTGACATGCAGGCCGGCTACCGGGCGGCCTGGTGGAACAGCAACGACGCCCGCACGTCGGCGAAGCCGCCGCTGCACACCTTCTGCGGCCCCCAGAACGACTGTGTGCCCTCGAAGATCGGTGAAGGCGCCTCCAACGACGACGGCAAGGGGCCGTGCGCGCTGCCCGGCGACCCCCACGACGACAACCCGCTCTACCTCAAGTGCTGGTGGAACCAGCCGGTGCAGTGGAAGAACTGCACCACGGAAGCCAGGTGCGGCAACCCCGTCCACCGCTTCGACGACACCTACCCCGAGCAGCCCGACGAGAACTCCTACCCGCCGAACTGCAACATCGGTCTGCCGTCGGGTTCCATGATCGTCGACAACCTCCCCAACGGTACGGTCCCGGCCGGGAACTCCGGACGGACCTGTGCCACCGCTTCCGACGGTTCCTTCAAGTTCACCTTCGCCGGTGAGGGCGGGAAGTACCCCTCCAAGGTCGACCTGCATCAGATCGGCGCGGGCAACGGCAACCACTTCTGGATGGGCCACACCCGCTGGCTCGCCACCGCCGACGGCAAGCGGCTCCACGTCAGCGGCAAGTGGACGCTCAGCAGTTCCAAGCGGGGCTGGATGCGTGTGTTCGCGCACATGCCGGACCACGGCGCGCACACCCGTCAGGCCACCTACAGGATCGGTGGCACCGACTCCACCAGCCCGGTCCGCGTGCATCCGCAGCGGATCCGTAAGAACAAGTGGGTCGACCTGGGTGTCTTCAACTTCACCGGCACCCCGTCGGTGACCCTCGACACCGACACCGAGGACGGCAGCGGTGACGAGGACATCGCGTGGGACTCGGTGGCCTTCCAGCCGCTGTCGGGCAAGCCGAAGGACTTCGTGGTCGCCATGGGCGACTCCTACTCCTCCGGCGAGGGCGCTTCCGAGGGCAACCGGGACTACTACCCGGAGACCAACTACCTCGACGAGCAGAACAAGGACACCCGCAACGCCTGCCACCGCTCCACCCAGGCATGGTCGAGGCAGGCCACCATCCCGGGCCGTGCCAAGTCCGTCGGCGTCCTGGCCGACAGCCGCGGCTCGGCCATGGACTACCACCTGATCGCCTGCTCGGGCGCCCGCACGTACAACGTGATGCACGCCGGTGAGAGGCAGTCCAACGGCGGTGAGGCACCCCAGATCGACCAGGGGTACCTGGATCAGAACACCTCCCTGGTCACCATCTCCATCGGGGGCAACGACGCTCGCTTCTCCAAGATCATCCAGAAGTGTCTGATGGCCGTCAACGACGGCAACTGCAAGAACAAGACCTTCGAGGAGGGCGACGTCGACAGCTCCGTCGGCGGCCGTGACCGCAAGTTCATCGGCCAGCCCCTGGAGCAGGCCGCTGTCGGCGTCATCAAGGAGATCGTCCGGCCGGACATCGTCAAGACCCTGAAGGAGATCCACGCGAAGGCCCCGAACGCGAAGATCGCGCTCATGGGCTACCCGCCGCTCATCGAGAAGCGCGGCGAGTGCCTGAGCGTCTCGATCCCCATGTTCCAGATCGGCCTGTCGGCCAGCTCCGCGGACTGGCTGAACAGCGTCGCCAACACCCTCACCGCGGAGATGCAGGGCGCGGCCGACGACGCCGGCAAGCTGGGCATCAAGGCCTGGTTCTCCAACCCGACGAGCAACTTCGCGGGCAAGGCGATCTGCGGTGACCCGGAGACCGTCCACGGCATCGTCAAGACGCTGGTGGACTCCGACAACCCGATGTCGGACTACCCGATCCTGGAGAAGTTCGGCCTGTCGGCCCAGTCGTTCCACCCGAAGATCGGGGGCGCCCGCCTCTACGCGGACTCCCTGGAGCGCACCATGAACGGCATGGGCCTGTAATACAGGACCTGTCGTGCCGCGCGGGCGGGGGCCCCGCAGCCAGTGGGGCCCCTGCCCGCGCCCGACGCCGCCGCCGACGATGCCCATGCCGCCGCCGCCGCCGACGCCGACGCCGTCGAAGAAGATGAGTACGGGTACTCATGAACCCTCAGCACCGGGCAAGGAGCATCGGATCATGCCTATGGGGAAACGAACAGCTGTCGTAGCCGTCGCCGTGTTCGCTCTGGCAGGCTGCGGGAAGAGCGCGGACGATGTGTTCTCCAACCTCAACGGCGACGACTCCTCCCGTTCGCGCGACACCACCGCACCCGGCCGGGACGCACGGTCCGACGCGCCACCGCACCACGCCGACAACAACCGCACCCGTCACCCCGGCAGGATGAGCCTTGAGGACGGGAAGCGGGCCGGGCGCAAGGCCGCCGAGGTCGAGCGGGCCCTCGACGAACTGCGCCGAAGCGGCAGGATCAGCCCCGCGGAGGTACGGCCCGTACTCGCGAAGCTCGCCGCGCCCGCCCACTTCTCGGTGGAGGACCTGCTGGTCGGCACCGGGGCCGACAAGGTCCCTGGCAGCTCCTACGGCATCTGGATCGGCCGGACCGCCTGCGTCACCGGAGCCGTCAGCGCGGACCGGGTGTGGGCCGACACCAACGGCCACTATCCGGAGACCGGTTGCATGTCCCCGGCCGCCACGCACTGAGGAGCCGAGGAACTGGGGAGCGGAGGTGCCGAGGAACGGAGGGACCTGGGAGCCGAGGAGCCGGGGATCAGCCCTGGGGCTCCTGACCGGCTGACCGGCGGCTCGTACCCTGGAGGGCATGCCCTCCTTAGCCGCCGTGCCGCCCCTGTCGTTCCGGATCGACCGCACCATGGGGTTGGTCGGTGCCTTTCTGCTCGTCGAGTTGGCCGTCGTGGTGTTCGGCAGCACGGCGGGCGGCGCGGTCGCCGCGCTCGCCGGGTGCGCGTCGGCCGGGGTCGGATGGCTCGGGCTCGGGTTCCGGGAGCGGTGGCCGGTGTCGGTCGCCGTCCTCGCGCTCGCGGTGACCCTGGTCTACTACCAGACCAGCGGCATCAACGGGCCCACCCCCGCCCTGGTGTTCATGGTCGCCCTCTACGCCGTCGCCAGGTCCGGGCAGTTGACGGCCGTCGTCGCGCTCGCCGTCCTCATCATGCTCGTCATCGCCTACGGCGAGTTCAGCGTCTCCGAGCAGAAGCGCAACGTCGACAACATGTCCATCGCGCTCCTCAGCGGCTGGTTCCTGAGCGTCATCGCCTTCAGCCACGCCATGCGCGCCCGGCAGGCGTACCAGGCCGAGGCCGAACAGCGCGCACTCGCCGCGGAACGCGAGCGCGACGTGCGGGCCCGGCAGTCCGCCACCGAGGAACGGCTGCGCATCGCCCGCGAGTTGCACGACGTACTCGGGCACAATATCCCTGACCGTCATCCTCGACCCGCACGCTCAGCTCACCGGCGCCGTACCCGACCTCGATGGTGGCGCTCGACGCCTGCGCGTGCCGGGTGATGTTGGTGAGGGACTCCTGGACGATGCGGTAGGCCGCTAGGGAGATCTTCGGGGGCAGCACGGGCCGGTCGCCGTGCGAGACGACCCGCACGTCGAGGCTCCGGTGGCGGCAGCACCCGGGGCAGCGGCATCACGGGCATGACGGAACGCGCCAGGGCCCTGGGCGGCGAGCTCAGCGCCCGCGACACCGGCAAGGGACTACCTGCGGCTGCGCGACCGCGTCGCCGCGGCCGACTGCGAGACCCGGATCATCCCGGAGATCATGCCCGCCACCGATGTCCGCCAGATCAGCCGCTTCGCCGCACTGAGCGACGCGGCGTTCCCCGAGGACCTCGCCCACCGCCTGGAGGCCGCCCGCGACAACCCCGCCGAGGGCCGCCGCATCGGTGTCGAGTTCGCCACCGCCATGGCCGACCGCCTCCTGGCCGAGGGCGCCCCCGGCCTCCACTACTGCACCCTCAACCGGCCCCGCGCCGCCCTGGAGATCCACCGCAACGTCGTGGGGTCGGCACGCGCCGTACGGTGACACGCTCTGACCTGCACGTTTCCCGGCATGGGGCAGTTCGATGTGCGACGGGCCGACGGGAGGGGGACAGTGAGGAGGGTCGGCCGTCGAGAGGTCGCCGCACCGAGGGAGCGTGTACATCGTGGCCAAGGGCAAGAAGCTCAGCAAGGGTGACGAGGTCACCTGGCGCAGTCATGGGCAGACCGTTCCCGGGAAAGTGAAGAAGAAGATCACAAAGCGCACCGAGGTGGCGGGCCGTTCCGTCGACGCCTCGAAGGACGAACCGCAGTACGAGGTGGAGAGCGACGCGTCCGGCCGCAATGCCGTCCACAAACCGCAGGCCCTGCGCAAGAAGGGCGGCGGCGGTTCGTGAGCGGGGAGAGCGACAAGGAGCGCCGGGACACCGTCGACGAATTCGGTGACGCCATCAACATGACACCGGCTCGCCTCAAGAAGTGGCTGGCCACGGACGAATCGAAAAGCGTGGGACAATCCGACGGCGGTGAGAGCGTGGGGCACGCCTCGGGGCGGCGCATCGTCGAATTGCTGGAGAAGAAGAAGGCCGATCTCACCGACGACGACATCGCGCACATGCGGAAGGTCGTCGGTTATGTGCATCGGCATGTCAAGCAGCGGCCCTCCGGTGACATCACCGAGACCCGGTGGCGGTATTCCCTCATGAATTGGGGACACGACCCGGCGAAGTGAAGCCCGGCGGTACGCGGCGGGCCCGGGAGGAAACGGTCCGTGGGACGGTCCGCGGGGGAACGTTCCGCGGTGCGGAAAGGAACGGCACGTGGACGGGTCGGCGGGGCCGGCGGCAGGAGCTGTGGGGCCCGACCCCGGTGAGCCGGAGCAGCAGGCGCTCTTCGGGTGGGCGGACACGGACACCCCGGCGGCGCCGGTCCCGCACGGGGCGTTCCGTGACAGCCCGCGGGCGCGCCGGATGCTCGACGTGCGGGAGGTGTACGCGGAGCCCGCGGCCCTCGACTCCCCGCGCGGGCAGCAGATCATGGCCAGGCTGCCCGGCGTGCGCGTCACCGAGGTCGCCGGGCACTGGCGCATCCCGTCCCTGCACGGCAACGACGGCAACATCGCCCGCTGGGTCCGCATCAAGACCGAGACGCTCGTCCTCGGGGTCAAGCAGGGTCTCGTAACGCGCCCCAACGGCAGGTCCGCCGACTGGATCGCGCCGGGCCCCTCCAACGGGTGCGCGATGGCCTGCGCCTACTGCTACGTCCCCCGCCGCAAGGGCTACGCCAACCCCATCACCCTGTTCACCAACATCGAGGCGATCGTCGCCCACATCCGGCGCCACGTACGGGCCCAGGGCCCCAAGACCACACCCAACCAGTGCGACCCCGAAGCGTGGGTCTACGACATCGGTGAGAACGGCGACTGCTCCGTCGACGCCCTGGTCTGCGACAACACGGCCGACCTCGTCGCCGCGTTCCGCGGCCTGCCGACCGCCAAGGCCTCCTTCGCGACCAAGTTCGTCAACCCCGATCTGCTCGCGCTCGACCCGCGGGGACGCACCCGGGTGCGCTTCTCCGTCATGCCCGCCGCCGACGCCCGGCTCCTCGACATCCGCACGAGCCCGGTCCCCGAGCGCATCGCCGCGGCCGCCGACTTCCTCGACGCCGGGTACGAGGTCCACTTCAACCTCTCGCCCGTCGTGCTGCGCCCCGGGTGGCAGCGGGACTGGACCGACCTGCTCATCCACCTCGACGACGTGCTGCCCGCCCGCGTCAAGGAGCAGGCCGCCGCCGAGATCATCATGCTCACGCACAACCAGGCGCTCCACGAGGTCAACCTGGGCTGGCACCCCCGCGCCGAGGACGTGCTGTGGCAGCCGGACGCGCAGGAGACCAAGCGCTCCCAGAACGGCGCCCTGAATGTGCGGTATGCCCTGGAAGTCAAGCAGCGGTCCCTGACGCGGATCAAGGAACTGCTCACCGCCCACGCGCCGTGGCTGCGGGTCAGGTACGCCTTCTGAGGGCGCCCGCGGCCGGAGAAATGATCGGCTTGTTTCCTGTCATGTCGGCAGGACGTCCGGCCTGCGGTTTCGCCGCATTACGGGGGGCGTTGAGAAAGGTCTCGGCGTGGCCGGGATCCGTTGGCCGCCACCGTTGGGGACGGGTGCGGCGCAGGTCCGGACGAGCCTGCTGAGAACGGTGATCCGTTGCTTTTCGCGCACTGGTCAGGGCACTTCTGCGACCGGTGGACCGGTGTTACGGTCGCTGGCGTCGAGCGGCTCTTGAAGGGGACTTGAAGGGGGAGCGACTCGGCACCCTGGGAATTGCGCGAGGTGAGGAGGGTGGGCCCGTCGGGTCTGCTCCGCGTGACGAATAGGAGCAGATCCCGGTGACCTCTTTGTCTTCCGATGTGTCTTCCGGTGCGTCTTCCGGTGCGTCTTCCGCCGCGGGGGAGATCGACTTCCGGCTCGACCGCGAACTCCTCGACTCCGTCCGGGAACTGGCCCGTTCCCGCGGTGCCACCGTGCCCGTCGTCCTGCGAGCGGCGTTCACGGTGCTCGGGCACCGGCTCGCTGGGGGGACCGGGGGCGATGCGTCCTTCGCCGCGCTGGTGGAGCGGGTGCGGGACGCCGACCAGGGTGCGTACGCGGTCCCGGAGTTGCCGTACGAACTCTCGCTGCCGCCCGTCGGGGCCGCCGGTCAGGGGGTGACCGGCAGGCTCCGGTACACCGGTGACTCCGCCGCGCGGGGGGCGGCGGAGTCACTGGCGGAGCAGTACGTACGCGTCGTCCGGCAGGTGGTCGCCGACCCCGGCCGGCGGATCGGCGCCGTGGGCGTGTCGCTGGTACCGGCGAGCGCCCACGAGATCGAGGCCTGGGAGCGGGCCTGCCCGGGATTCGTGGAGGTGTGGCCGCTGACGCCCCTGCAATCGGGCCTGCTCTTCCACGCGCTCCTGGACGGCACACCGGAGCACGGGAGCGGCACCTCCCGGGACCCCTACCGCATGCAGTTCGTCGTCCACCTGCGGGGACACGTGGACGCCGCACGCATGCGGGCGGCCGGACAGGCACTCCTGGACCGGCACGCCAATCTGCGCGCCGCCTTCGTGGCGGGCGCCGACGGGGACCTGGTGCAGGCCGTGGTGGCGGGGGTCGAACTGCCGTGGCGCGAGCTTGATCTGGGGGCAGCGGGGGCAGCGGGGCCAGCGGGGTCGTCTGGGTCCGCTGGGGGAGTTGGGTCGGCCGGGGGAGCGGAGGAGGCGGGGCGGGCCGAGGGGGCGGTGGCCCGGGAGTTCCGCGCCGCCGAGCTGCGAGCGCCCTTCGACCTGCGCGTTCCGCCCCTGCTGCGGATGGCGTTGATGCGGGTCGGCGCCGAGCGGTACGAGCTGGTCCTCACCGCCCACCACGTGCTGTTCGACGGCCGGTCGCTGCCCGTGCTGATCCGCGAGCTGCTGCGCCTCTACGAAGCGGGCGGCGACGGCTCCGCGGTGCCCTCGGGGCCGGAGTTCCGCGACTTCGCGGTGTGGCTCTCGGGCCAGGACCGGGAGGCGGCGGCGCGGGTGTGGGCCGAGGAGTTGACGGGGTTCGAGGAACCGACCCTGCTCGTCCCCGCCATCACCCCCGCCACTCCCGGCAGCCCCGATGCCCCCGCCACTCCCGGCAGTCCCGACGCCTCCGCCACTCCAGGCAGTCCCGACGCCTCCGCCACTCCAGGCAGTCCCGATGCCCCTGCCACTTCCGCCACCCCCGTCATCGTCCCTGCCACTCCCGCCAAAGCCCCTGCCGGCGCCGACGTTTCCGACGTGGCAGATGCCGCCGACAGGGCCGACGCCGCCGACGGAGCGGGCGCCGCCGACGAGGCGGAAGCCGAAGTCGTCGAAGTCCCCCTCCCCGCGCACACGCTCCGCGACCTCTCCCACCGCGCCGCCCGGTACGGCGTCACACCGGACACCCTCGTCCAGGCCGCCTGGGCCCTGCTGCTCGGCGGCCTCACCGGGCGGCGGGACGTGGTGTTCGGCGTGACCGTGCCGGGGCGCCCGGACGCGGTGCCCGGGGTGGACGCGATGGCCGGGCTCTTCGTCAACACGCTCCCCGTACGGGTACGCCTCGCCCCCACGGACACCGTGGCCGACCTGGCGCACCGGATGCGGGACCGGCAGGCGGAACTCCTCAACCACTACTGCGGCCTCGCCGACATCCATCGCGCGATCGGATCGAGCGATCTCTTCGACACGTTGGTGACGTCCGAGCCGTACGCGGCCGACTCGGGGTACGTAGCTGACTCGGCGTACGCGGCCGACTCGGGGTACGCAGCCGACTCCGCGTACGCAGCCGGTTCGGCGGACTCGGCGGCCCACCCGTACGCGGGCGACACCCCCGACCCGGCCACCGGCCAGGCCCCGCGCCTCACCGTCACCGGCATCCGCCCGGACGCCCGCACCCACTACCCCCTCACCCTCGCCGCCACCACCGGCCCCCGCCCCCGCCTCGCCCTCCAGTACCGCACCCACCTCGTCGCCCGGGCCACGGCGGAAGGTGTCGCCGCGCGGCTCGCCCGGATCGTCGAGCAGGTGGCCGCCAACGCCCCTGTGACCGTCAGCCGTCTCGATCTGCTCGGCCGCGCCGAGCGGCAGGCGCTGCTCGTCGACGGCAACGACACGGCCGTGCCGGTCACCCGGGGCACGATTCCCGGGCTGTTCGCGGAGCGGGTTGCCGCGGTGCCCGACGTGGTGACGCTGGTGTGCGGCGACGAGTCGTTGACGTACCGCGAACTGGACGCCCGTGCGCACCGCCTCGCGCGGGAGCTGATCCGGCGCGGGGTGGGCACGGAGACCGTCGTGGCGGTGTCGCTGCCGCGCTCGCCGGACCTGGTCGTCGCGATGCTCGCGGTGATGAAGGCAGGGGGCACCTATCTGCCGGTGGACTCCGCGTACCCGGCGGACCGGATCGCCTACATGCTGGCGGACTCCGGCGCCCTGCTCGTCGTCGCGGACGCCGCGACCGCCGCGAGCCTGCCCGCGGGGCCGGTACCCGTGCTGCGCACGGACGCACCGGACGACCTCCCCGCCACGACCACCGACCCCGCGCGCCCCGACCTCGCCCGCCTCGACCCCGCGCGCCCCGACCACGCCCCCGTGGCCGCTGACGCCCGCGACGCCCGCGACGCCCGCGGCGGCCGCCCCCCGTCCCTGGCGAACACCGCCTACGTGATCTACACGTCCGGTTCCACCGGCCGCCCCAAGGGCGTGGCCGTCACGCACTTCGGTGTCGCCGACCTGGTGGCGACGCAGCGGGCACGGCTCGGCCTCACCGGTGCCCACCGTGTGCTCCAGTTCGCGTCGCCGAGCTTCGACGTGTCGGTGTACGAGGTGTGCATGGCGCTGTTCACGGACGCCACGCTGGTGCTCGCCCCGCGGGAGCGCCTCGTCCCGGGGCGGCCGCTGATCGAGACCGTCGCCGAGCGGCGGGTCACCCATGTCTTCCTGCCGCCCGCGGTCCTCGGGGCGCTGCCGCCCGGGTCGCTCCCGGGCGTGACCTGCCTCGCGGTGGGCGGGGACGCGGCGACGCCGGAGCTGGTGACCGGGTGGGCGCGGGGCCGGGACCTGGTCAACGCCTACGGGCCGACGGAGACCACGGCGATCGTGACGTTCTCCGATCCGCTGACCGCCGACGGCCGCACCCCGCCCATCGGCCGCCCGATCGCGGGCACCCGCGTGTACGTCCTGGACGCCCTGCTGCGGCCGGTGCCCGCCGGGGTCGCGGGCGAGCTGTACGTGGCCGGAGCCGCCCTCGCGCGCGGCTACCTCGGCCGCCCCGGCCTGACCGCGGGACGCTTCGTGGCCTGCCCGTACGGGGACACGCCCGGGGAGCGCATGTACCGCACCGGCGACGTCGTCACCTGGAACGCCGACGGCCACCTCGTGCACCACGGGCGCGCCGACGACCAGGTCAAGATCCGCGGCTTCCGCATCGAACCCGGCGAGGTGCAGGCGGCCCTGCGCGCCCACGCCGGGGTGGCGCAGGCCGTCGTCGTCAGCGACGTCCGCGACGGCGACCGGCGCCTGGTGGGCTATGTGGTGCCTGCGACGGACTCCACCGACAGCGACGCCCCGCCCACCTCGGCCGAACTGCGTGCCTTCGTCGCCGAGCGGCTGCCCGAGTACATGGTCCCCTCGGTGGTCGTCACCCTGGACGAGGTGCCGCTGAACCCGAACGGAAAGCTGGACCGGCGCGCCCTGCCCGCCCCCGACGTGGCCGCCGCGGCACCCTTCCGGGCACCGCGCACCCCGCAGGAGACGGCGCTCGCGGCCCTGTTCGCGGACGTACTCGGCGTCGGCGAGGTCGGCGTCGACGACAGCTTCTTCGACCTCGGCGGGCATTCGCTGCTCGTGACGCGCCTGGTGAACCGGGTGCGTGCGGAGCTGGGCGTGGAGGTACCCGTACGGGTGGTGTTCGAGGCGGCGACGGTGGCCGGGCTCGCGGAGCGACTGGGGGCGGGGGCACGCTCGTCGCGTCCGGCGCTGCGGGCGGCGGGGGCGCGTCCGGAGCGGGTGCCGCTGTCCTTCGCGCAGCGCCGCCTGTGGTTCCTGCACCGGTACGAGGGCCCCTCGGCCACGTACAACCTCTCCTACGCGCTGCCCCTGAAGGGGGAACTCGCGGCGGACGCCCTCGCGGCGGCGCTGCGGGACGTGGTGGTGCGGCACGAGAGCCTGCGGACGCTGTTCGTCGCGGACGGCGCCGGGGTGCCCGCGCAGATCGTCCTTGCCGCCGAGGACGTCGCCCTGGACGTGCCGGTGCGGGACGTGGCGCCGGACGAGGTGACGGCCGAGGTGGCACGGGAGGTCGCCCACCCGTTCGACCTGGCGGCGGAGACACCGGTGCGGGCCCGTCTGCTGCGGTCCGCCCCCGACGAGCACGTACTGGTGCTCCTGATGCACCACATCGCCGCCGACGGCGAGTCGATGGGACCGCTGGCCCGCGACCTGGCCACGGCGTACGCGGCGCGCCTGCGGGGCGAGGCGCCCCGGTGGGACCGGCCGCTCGCGGTGCAGTACGCGGACTACGCGCTGTGGCAGCGCGAACTCCTTGGGGAGGAGGACGACCCGGACAGCCTGCTCGCGGCCCAGCTGGCGTACTGGCGTACGGAGTTGGCGGACGTCCCGCAGCCCCTGCGGCTGCCCCTGGACCGGCCGCGGCCACCCGTCGCCACGCACCGCGGCGACACCGTCGAGTTCGTCATCGAGCCCGGGCTCCTGGCCGCCGTCGAGAGGACGGCGCGCGCCCAGGGGGCCACGGTGCCGATGGTGCTCCAGTCCGCGCTCGTGGTGCTGCTGCGGCTGATGGGCGGCGGCGACGACGTCACCGTGGGCGTGCCGATCGCCGGGCGCACGGACGAGGAACTCGCGGACCTCGTGGGGTTCTTCGTCAATACGTGGGTGCTGCGGGCCGATCTGTCGGGCAACCCGTCGTTCGCGTCCGTCGTACGGCAGGTGCGGGGCAAGGCGGTGGCGGCGTACGACCATCAGGACGTGCCGTTCGAGCGGCTCGTGGAGTCCTTGAACCCGGAGCGCTCCACTGCCCACCACCCGCTGTTCCAGGTCATGTTCGGCTGGCGGACCACGGAGCACGAGGCGTTCGAGGTGCCCGGGCTGCGGTCGGCCTTCGCCCTCGTCCCGACCAGGACCGCGAAGTTCGACCTCGTGTTCGCGCTGGCCGAGACGCCGGGGCGCGGGGTGGTCGGCGGGGTCGAGTACGCCACCGACGTGTTCGACCGCGGTACGGCGCAGGCCCTCGCCGCCCGCTACGTACGGCTCGTGCGGCAGCTGGCGGGCGACCCGCGGCTGCGCGTCGACGAGGTCGACGTACTGGAACCGGGGGAGCGGGACCGGATCCTCCGCGGGTTCCACGCCCCGGACGTGCCGACGCCGGACGTGACGGTGCCCGCGCTCTTCGCACGGCGGGTCGCGCGGACACCGGACGCGGTGGCGGTCGTGTGCGGCGCGGAGGAAGTGACGTATGCGGAGCTGGACGCGCGTGCCGACCGCGTCGCCCGGCAGCTGGTACTGCGGCACGGCGCCGGGCCGGACGCGCTGGTGGGCGTCGCGCTGCCACGCTCGGCCGAACTGGTCGTCGCGCTCCTCGGCGTCCTCAAGGCGGGGGCGGGCTATGTGCCGATCGACCCGCGGTACCCGAGCGCCCGCGTCGGCCTCGTCCTCGCCGACGCGGACCCGGTGTGCGTCCTGACCGACGCCGAGCACGCGGCGGCGCTTCCCGCGGGCGGGGCGCCTCTGCTGTTCATGGAGGAGTTGGAGCGGGGGGCGCCGGGGGAGGAGGAAGTGCCTCGGGGCCCGGCGGAGGAGGAGGCGCCGCAGGGCCCGGCGGAGGAGGAGCGTGCCGGTGCCGGTGCCGGTGCCGGTGCCGGTGCCGGTGCGGGTGCGGGTGCGGACGGCGGGCGCGCGGTGCCGCTGTCGCCGCGGCACCTGGCGTACGTCATGCACACCTCCGGCTCCACCGGCACCCCCAAGGGCGTCGGCGTCACCCACGCGGGAGTGGTGCGCCTCGCCCTGGACCGCTGTTTCGCGGGCGGCGGCCACGAGCGGGTCCTGATGCACTCGACCCAGGCCTTCGACGCGTCCACCTACGAGGTGTGGGTGCCCCTGCTCCGCGGCGGCACCGTCGTCGTGGCCCCGACCGGGCCCCTGGACGCGGCGGCCCTCGCCGACGCCGTGGCCGCGCACCGGGTGACCGGGCTCCTGGTCACCGCCGGACTCTTCCGAGTGGTGGCCGAGGAGCTGCCCGAGGCGTTCGCCGGTGTCCGCGAGGTCTGGTCGGGCGGCGACGTGGTGCCGGCGGCGGCGGTGCGGCGGGTCCTCGCGGCCTGCCCGGGGATCGCGGTCGTCGACGCCTACGGGCCCACCGAGGCGACCGTGGCCGTGTCCGTGCACCCGATGCGCGAGCCCGCCGACGCCGGTGGGACCGTGCCGATCGGCCGCCCGCTGGACAACACCCGCCTGTACGTCCTCGACGCGGCGCTGCGCCCGGTGCCGCCGCGGGTGCCCGGCGAGCTGTACGTCGCAGGGGACCGCCTCGCCCGCGGCTACCTCGGCCGGGCCGCCCTGACCTCGGAACGGTTCGTGGCCTGCCCCTACGGGGACAGGTCCGGGGAGCGCATGTACCGCACCGGCGACCTCGTGGCGTGGACGCCCGAGGGCCGCCTCGTCTACCAGGGCCGTGCGGACGCGCAGGTGAAGGTGCGCGGGTTCCGCATCGAGCCGGGCGAGGTGGAGGCCGCGCTGACGGCGCACCCAGGGGTGGCGCAAACCGTGGTGGCCGCCCACGAGGAGCGCGGCGGCGGCAAGCAGCTCGTCGCGTACGTCGTCCCGGTCACGGGGGGCGGCATCGCGGGCGTCGGCGACATCGACTTCGGCGTGGGCGTCTCGGCGCGGGAGCTGCGCGCGTTCGCCGCGGAGCGGCTGCCCGAGTTCATGGTCCCGGCGGCGTACGTGATGCTGGACCGGCTGCCGCTGACACCGAACGGCAAGCTGGACCGGGCGGCGCTGCCGCGGCCCGGGTCCGCGGCGGGCGCCTACCGGGCGCCGGGATCCCCCGCCGAGCGGGTCCTGGCCGACGTGTACGCCGAGGTGCTAGGCCTCGACCGCGTCGGCGTCGACGACGACTTCTTCGCCGCGGGCGGCGACAGCATCCGCTCCATCCAGGTGGTCTCCCGCGCCCGCGCGCACGGCGTCGAGGTCAGCCCGCGCCAGGTCTTCGAGCACCGTACGGTCGCCGGGCTCGCCCGCGTCGCGGGTGCCCCGCGGCCCCCCGGCACGGGCACGGCCCTGCGGGAGCTGGACGGCGGCGGTACGGGGGCGCTGCCCCTGACGCCCATCGCCCGCCACATACGCGGGCGCGGCGGCAGCGCGGGACGGTTCTCCATGTCGATGCTGCTCGAACTGCCCGAGGGCATCGACAGGGCCGGGCTGCTGGCCACGCTGAACGCGGTCGTCGACCGCCACGATGTGCTGCGGGCACGCCTGGTGAGCGGCACCGATGGTGGCGCGCCCGCCGACGGGACACCCGGGGAGGGCCTGCTCGTCGGCGCGCCGGGCTCGGTGGACACGGCCGCCCTGCTGCACCGCGTGGCGTGCCCGGGGCCGCCGCGCGACGCGGGGAGCGGCGACCCCTGGGGCGAGGCGTGGCTACGGGCCGCCGAGGCGGAACGGGACGCGGCGGTGGCCCGCCTCGATCCGCGGGCGGGGGTGATGGCGCAGTTCGTGTGGTTCGACGCGGGGCAGGGCGACGGCGCGGCGGCCGGGCACCCGGCGTCGGACGGCCCGGCGGCGGAATCCGCGGACAGGGGCGCCAGCGGCGCGCGGGCGGGGCGACTGCTCGTGGTGGTGCACCACCTGGTGGTCGACGGAGTGTCCTGGCGCGTGTTGCTGCCGGACCTCGCCGCGGCCTGGGCCGACGTGCGCGCGGGCCGGGCGCCGCAGCTGCCCGCGGTGGGCACGTCCTTCCGGCGGTGGGCGCACGCCCTCGTCGCGGAGGCGGCGTCGGACAGCAGGGCGGCCGAGCTGCCGCGGTGGCTGGCGATCGTGGCGGGACCGGACCCGGTCATCGGCACCCGGCGCCTGGACCCCGCGGTCGACGTCCGGTCCACCGTGGACACCGTGCGCCTGCGACTGCCCGCGCACCTCACCGAGGCCCTGCTCACGGCCGTACCCGCGGCCTACCGCTGCGGGGTCAACGACGGGCTCCTGGCCGGGCTCGCCCTGGCCGTCGCCCGCCTGCGCGGCGCCCGCGGCGTCGACGAGCCCGCACTCCTGCTCGGCCTCGAAGGGCACGGGCGCGAGGAAGCCGCCGTCCCCGGCGCGGACCTGTCGCGCACGGTGGGCTGGTTCACCAGCATGTTCCCGGTCCGCCTCGACGTGACCGGATGCGACATCGCGGAGGCCTTCGCCGGGGGCGCCGCGGCGGGCCGCGCCGTCAAGGCCGTCAAGGAACAGCTGCGCGCCGTGCCCGACGGCGGCATCGGCTACGGCCTGCTGCGGGAGCTGAACCCGGACACCGCCGCCGCCCTGCGCCCGTACGACACCGGCCAGATCGGCTTCAACTACCTGGGCCGCTTCACCGCGACCGACATGCCGGAACACCTCCGGGGCCTCGGCTTCGACCAGGTGCGGGGCGTGCGCTGGCCGCTCGCCGAGATGGACCCCGGCATGCCCGCCCTGGCCGCGGTGCAGATCAACTCGATGGTCGTCGACACCGGGGAAGGGCCCTGCCTGGACGCGGAGTTCGAGTACGCCACCGGAGCCGTCCCCCGCGCCCTCGTGCGCGAACTCGCGGACCTGTGGGCCGCCGCCCTCGACGGTGTCGCCCGGCACACCGGCGCCCCGGGCGCGGGCGGGCTCACCCCCTCGGACGTGCCGCTGGTCCCGGTGGGCCGGCGGGACATCGACGCGTGGGAGCGCCGCTACCCGGGACTCACCGACGTGTGGCCGCTCACCGCCCTCCAGTCGGGCCTGCTGTTCCACGCCATGCTGTCCGACGGCGAACCGGACGCCTACCACGTCCAGTTCGTCCTCCATCTGCGCGGCCCCGTGGACGCCACCCGGATGCGGGCGGCCGGGCAGGCGCTCCTGGACCGGCACGCCAACCTGCGGGCCGCCTTCGCGCCGAGCGCCGAGGGGGACCCGGTGCAGGTGGTGGTCGCCGGGGTACGGCTGCCGTGGCGCGACGTCGACCTCACCCGGACGCCGGAAGCGTTCGAGGCGCTGGTGGCCGACGACCTGCGGCACCCCTTCGACCCGGCGGAACCGCCCCTGCTGCGCATGGCGCTCGCGCGGCTCTCCGCCGACCGCCACGAGCTGGTGCTCACCGCCCACCACCTGCTGTTCGACGGCTGGTCCCTGCCGCTGCTCGTACAGGACCTGATGCGGCTCTACGGCACCGGCGGGGACGCGTCGGCGCTGCCGAGGGTGCCCGAGTACCGGGACTTCCTGGTGTGGCTCTCCGCGCAGGACCGACAGGCGGCGGCCCGGGCCTGGGCCGGGGAACTCGCGGGCGTGACCGAACCGACGCTGCTCGCCCCGGCCGTCCCCGCGACGACACCGCCGCGGCCGGATCCGCAGTCACCGCCGCGGCCGGACGACTCCCGGGGCTTCGGGCAGGTCGAGGTGCCGCTCACCGCGGACACGGCCCACGAACTGTCGCTGCGCGCGGCCGAGTTGGGCGTCACGCTGAACACCGTGGTGCAGGGTGCCTGGGCGCTGCTGCTCGGGGCGCTCACCGGGCGCCAGGACGTGGTCTTCGGCGCGACGGTCTCGGGTCGCCCGGCCGCGGTGCCCGACGTGGACGCGATGACCGGCATGTTCATCAACACCCTGCCCGTACGGGTGCGCTGTGCGCCCGCCGACAGCCTCACCGAGGTCCTCACCACGCTCCAGGCCCGCCAGGCGGCCCTCCTCGACCATCACCACCACGGCCTGACCGAGATCCACCAGGCCACCGGCACGGGCGTCCTGTTCGACACCCTCGTCGCCTTCGAGTCCTACCCGGTGGACCGCGCCGGGCTCGGCGCGGCGGGCGCCGCCGCGGGCATCGAGGTCACCGGCATCCGCCCGCTGTCGGGCTCGCACTACCCGCTGACCGTGATGGCCGCCGCCGACCCCCATCTGCGGGTGACGTTGCAGCACCAGCGGAACGTACTCGACCGCGGCGCGACGCAAGGGATCGCCGACCGGTTCCTGCGCGTACTCGACCGGATCGCCGCGGACCCGGGGCTCCTGGTCGGCCGCGTGGACGTACTGGGCCCCGGCGAGCGGGACGCGGTGCTGCGGCGTGGTGTCGACGCGGCGGCGTCGTCGGTGCCCGGTGCCGGGGTGACGGTGGGTGAGGTGTTCGCGCGGCGGGTGGCGGAGGCTCCGGACGCGGTGGCGGTGGTGTGCGGTGCGCGGCGGTTGTCGTACGGGGAGCTGGACGCGCGGGCGGAGCGGCTCGCGGGGGACCTGGCCGGGCGCGGGGTGGGCCCGGAGAGCGTGGTGGCGGTGGTGCTGCCGCGTACGGCGGAGCTGGTGGTGGCGCTGCTCGGGGTGCTGAAGGCCGGTGGCGCCTATCTGCCCGTCGATCCCGCGCACGCGGGAACGCGCCTGCACCACATCCTGCACGGCGCCCGCCCCCACCTGATCCTCACCGACACCGAGACCCGCACCCTCCTGCCGCCCACCGACACCCCCACCCTCCTCCTGGCCGCGACCGGGACCCCCACTGGCACCCCCACCATCGGCACGCCCACCGGCACCCCCGCTGTCGACCTGGACGACATCGACCTCCAGCCCCAGGATCCGCACGGCGGCGAAGCCCCCGCACGGTCGGCCGCCCGCCCCGGACACCTCGCCTACGTCGTCTACACCTCCGGCTCCACCGGCGTGCCCAAGGGCGTCGGCATCACCCACCAGGGCCTCACCAGCGCCCTTCAGGCCCTGGCCGAGCAGGCCGGTCTCGCGCCGGGACGGCGGATGCTGACCAGTACCTCCATCGGCTTCGACGTCGCCACCTTCGAGGTGTTCGCCACCCTCACCACCGGCGCGACCCTGGAGATGGTCCGCGACGTGCTGGCCCTCGCCGAGCGGGACAGCTGGGACGTCGACGTCATCAGCACCGTCCCCTCGGCCTTCGCCGAACTCGTCGACCAGCTCGGCGACCGGGTACGGCCCACGTCCCTGGTGTTCGCCGGTGAGGCCCTCACCCCGGCCCTGGTCGCGAAGATCCGGTCCCGCTGGCCCGAGGCCCGCATCATCAACGGCTACGGACCCAGTGAGACCTTCTACGCCACCGCCCACCGCCTCCACCCCGAGCAGCCCTACACCACCGGTGTGCCCATCGGACGCCCCCTGCCGGGCCTGCGCGCCTACATCCTCAGCCCGGGTCTGACGCCCCTGCCCGCGGGCACGGTCGGCGAGCTGTACCTGGCCGGAACCGGCGTCGGCCGCGGCTACCACCACCAGCCCGCCAGCACCGTCACCCGCTTCCTGCCCGACCCCTACGGGCCTCCCGGAGCCCGGATGTACCGCACCGGGGACCTGGCCCGCCTCACCCCCGACGGCCACCTCCACTACCTGGGCCGCACCGACAACCAGATCAAGATCCGCGGCTTCCGCATCGAACCCGCCGAGATCGAGGCCGCCCTCACCACCCACCCCCACATCACCCAGGCCGCCGTCCTCACCAGGAGCGACGGCGCCGCCACCCCCTATCTGGCCGCCTACTTCGTCCCCGCCGACGGCCACCCCGGACCCGACCCCGCGCAGCTGCGCGCCCATCTGGCCGAGCGGCTGCCCGAGTACATGATCCCCACCGCCTGCGTCCCCCTGCCCCGGCTGCCGCTCTCGTCGAACGGCAAGCTCGACCACCAGGCCCTGCCCGCGCCCGACCTCACCACGGCCACGGCCTTCCGCGGCCCCCGGAATCCCCAAGAGGCCGCCCTCGCCGCCCTGTTCGCCGGGGTCCTCGGTGTCGACACGGTCGGCATCGACGACAACTTCTTCGACCTGGGCGGCCATTCGCTCCTGGCGACGCGCCTGGTGAACCGCATGCGCGCCGAGTTGGGCGTGGAGGTTCCCGTACGGGTGGTGTTCGAGGCGGCGACGGTGGCCGGGCTGGCGGAAAGCCTGGGCATGGGGGTGCGGTCGTCCCGTCCGGTGCTGCGGCGGGCCGAACGGCGGCCGCAGCGGGTACCTCTGTCGTTCGCCCAGCACCGCCTGAAGTTCCTCGACGAGCTGGAGCCGCTGCCGACCTACCACCTTCCGTTCGCCGTACGGCTCAGCGGCACCCTGGACACGGACGCCCTGAGGGCGGCGCTGCGGGACGTGGTGACCCGGCACGAGAGCCTGCGCACCCTGTTCGTGCCGGACGCCCTGGGCGCGGTGGCCCAGGTGGTGGTGCCCGCCGAGGACGTCGCCCTGGACGTGCCGGTGCGGGAGGTGGCGCCGGACGAGGTGACCGCCGAGGTGTCCCGGGAGGCCGCCCGCCCCTTCGACCTGTCCACGCGGATACCGGTGCGGGCCTGCCTGCTGCGGTGCGCCCCGGACGAGCACGTCCTCGTCCTCGTCCTGCACCACATCGCCGCCGACGGCGAGTCCATGGCACCGCTGGCCCGCGACCTGAGCACCGCCTACGCCGCCCGGACGCGCGGCGGCCCGCCCGCGTGGGACGAGCTGGCGGTGCAGTACGCGGACTACGCGCTGTGGCAGCGCGAGCTCCTCGGGGATGAGGACGACCCGGCCAGCCTCCTGGCGACGCAGCTGACGTACTGGCGTACGGAGTTGGCGGACGTCCCGCAGCCCTCGCGGCTGCCCCTGGACCGGCCGCGGCCACCCGTCGCCACGCACCGGGGCGACACCGTCGAGTTCGTCGTCGGACCCGAGGTCCACGCGGCGGTGCGGGAGGTGGCGCGCGCCCAGGGGGCCACGGTGCCGATGGTGCTCCAGTCCGCGCTCGTGGTGCTGCTGCGGCTGATGAGCGGCGGCGACGACGTGACGGTCGGGTCCTCCATCGCGGGGCGCACGGACGAGGGACTCGCGGACCTCGTGGGGTTCTTCGTGAACACGTGGGTGCTGCGGGCCGATCTGTCGGGCAACCCGTCGTTCGCGTCCGTCGTACGGCAGGTGCGGGGCAAGGCGGTGGCGGCGTACGACCACCAGGACGTGCCGTTCGAGCGGCTCGTGGAGTCCTTGAACCCGGAGCGCTCCACCGCCCACCACCCGCTGTTCCAGGTGGCGTTCTCCTGGCAGCAGGGCGCCGCCGACGTCCTCGAACTGCCCGGACTCAAGGCCGCGCCCGAGACCGTCGTCACCGGCACCGCCAAGTTCGACCTGCTCTTCCAGGCAGGGGAGTCCTCCCAGTGGGGCGGACAAGGGCTCACCGGACTGATCGAGTACGCCACCGACCTGTTCGACCGCGACACCGCGGAGCACCTCGCGGAGCGCTTCGTACGCCTCGTCGAGGAGTTGGCGACCGGACCGCTGACCCGCGTCGACGGCGTGGACGCGCTGCTGCCCGCCGAGCGGCGACGGCTGCTTGACGACGTCAACGACACGGCCGTGCCCGTACCGGACCTGACGGTGCCCGCCCTCTTCGCGCGGCAGGCCGCCGCGACACCCGACGCCGTCGCGGTGGTCAGCGGCACGCGGACGCTGACCTACCGGGACCTCGACGCCCGCACCGACCGGCTCGCCCGCCGCCTCGCGCACCGGGGCGTGGGCCCGGAGTCACCCGTCGCCGTGGCCCTGCCGAGGTCGTCCGCGTACGTCGTGGCCGTCCTCGCCGTCCTGAAGGCGGGCGGCGTGTATGTGCCGCTGGCCCACGACCACCCGGCCGAACGCCTGGAGTCCATGGAGCGCGACGTGCGTCCCGCGCTGCTGCTCACGACGTCGGCGGTGGCGGCCTGCCTGCCCGCGGGCGACTGCCCGCGGCTGCTCGTCGACGACCTGGACGCGGGCCCGGACGCCCGCCCGGACGTGGACCTGGACACCGGCCCGGACGCGGCCCCGGGCCCGGCCCCCGGCGTCCGCGTGGACGGCCCGGACCGTGCCGCCGCGCGGCCCGACCAGCTCGCGTACGTCATCCACACCTCCGGCTCGACGGGTGTGCCCAAGGGCGCGGGGGTGAGCCATCGGGCCGTCGTCGCCCTCGCCGCCGACCGGCGGTGGCCCGGCGGCGCGCAGGACCGGGTGCTGCTGCACTCGGCGCCGACGTTCGACATCTCCGGCTACGAGCTGTGGGTGCCGCTCCTGAACGGCGGCCGGATCGTGGTGGCGCCGCCCGGCGCCCTCGACGTCGACACGCTCGCCGCCGTCGTCGTCGAGCAGCGGGTGACCGCGCTGTGCATGTCGGCGGGGCTCTTCGCCGTGCTCGCCGACGCCCGCCCGGAGAGCTTCGCCGGTGTACGGGAGGTGCTGACCGGCGGTGAGCCGGTGCCCGCGGACGCGGTGGCGCGCGTGCTGCGGGCCTGTCCCGCGACCGCGGTGACCAACGCCTACGGGCCGACCGAGGCGACCGTCTTCGCCACCGCGCACCGCGTCACCGCCGCCGACCGGGTCGGCGCGGAGGTTCCGGTGGGGCGGCCCATGGACAACACCCGCGTGTACGTACTCGACGACCGGCTGCGGCCCGTGCCGACCGGTGTGGAGGGCGAGCTGTACCTCGCGGGACCGGGCCTCGCACGCGGCTACGCGCACCGGCCCGCGCTCACCGCCGAGCGGTTCGTGGCCTGCCCGTTCGGCGGCGGGCCCGCGGAGCGCATGTACCGGACGGGGGACGTGGTGGCGTGGACGAAGGACGGTGACCTCATTTTCAAGGCACGCGCCGACGACCAGGTGAAGATCCGCGGACACCGGGTGGAGCCCGGCGAGGTGGAGACGGCCCTGGTGACGCATCCCGCCGTGGCACGAGCGGCGGTGGTCGCACGGGAGAGCCCCGGCGGGGCAGGGGGGAGACGGCTGGTGGCGTATGTGGTGCCGACGGGGGGTGGGGGGCCCGGGGGTCTCGGCTCCGCCGGGGCTTCCGGTGCCGCCGAGCCCCCCGCCTCCGCCGAGCCGCTCAGCTCCGCCGGATCCCTCGGCCCCGCCGAACCCCTCGGCCCCGCCGAAACCGAGAGCCTGCGTGCCCACCTGGCGCGGCGCCTCCCCCCGTACCTGGTGCCCTCCGTCTTCGTGCGGCTCGACGCGTTGCCGCTCACCGGGAACGGCAAGGTCGACCGCCGGGCCCTGCCCGATCCGCGCGGCCCGGGGGAGCGGGCCGGGGCCGTCGGGGGTGCGCCGCGTACCGCCACCGAACGCGCGGTCGCCGGGATCTGGGCGGAGTTGCTCGACCGGGACGACATCGGGGTGCACGAGAAGTTCTTCGAGGCGGGCGGTACCTCCCTCTCCCTCCTCGCGCTGAGCAGCCGCCTGACAGACCTCGGCGGCCACAGACTGCCGCTGAGCACGCTCTTCGAGCACACCACGATCGAGGCGATGGCCGGCCTGGTCGACGACGCGACCGCCGGTGACACCACTGACGAAATGGGGTTCGAGCTATGACACACCCGAGCCATCCCGGCCCGGAGGCCGTGGCGATCATCGGGGTGGCCCTGGCCCTGCCCGACGCCGCCGACCTGGACACCCTGCACCAGAACCTGCTCGAAGGCCGGAACAGCATCCGGGAGCCCGACAAGGAACGGGTGCACTACGCCGGGGCGCCCGCGGACATCGACTACCTCAAGATGGGTTACCTGAGCCGGATCGACCTGTTCGACCACCGGTTCTTCGGCCTGTCGCTGCGCGAGGCCGAGCTGATGGACCCGCACCAGCGCATGGCCGCGCAACTCGCCCACCAGGCCTTCGAGAACGCCTGCTACGCGCCGGGCGATCTGAAGGGCTCCCGCACCGCCGTCGTCCTGAGCGCCCCCGAGCCGCACTACGCGACCCTGTACACCGGCGACGACCCGCAGCAGCTCCTCGGCGCGCACCCGTCCGCCGTCGCCGCGCGCGTCGCCTACCTCTTCGACCTCGCCGGGCCCTCGCTCGTCGTGGACACCGCGTGCAGCAGCAGCCTCACCGCGATCGCCGTCGCCGTGGAGAACCTGCGGAGCGGGCAGGCCGACCTGGCGCTGGCGGGCGGCCTCAGCCTCTACCCCGTGATGATCCCCGAGCAGGACCGGGTGCCGATGCTCGGCCTCGAGTCCCCCGACGGCGTCTGCCGACCCTTCGACGCCCGCGCGGACGGCTCCACCGGCGGCGAGGGCGGCGGGCTCGTCGTCCTCAAGCGGCTGTCCGACGCGCTCGCCGACGGGGACCACATCCACGGCGTCCTGACGGGCATCGCCCTGAACCACAACGGGTTCCGCGCCACCAGCATGAGCGCGCCCAGCGCCCGCGGCCAGGCCGAAGTGATCGTCGAGGCCTGGCGGCAGGCGGGCACGCCCCGGCTCGACCACATCGAGTGCCACGGCTCGGGCACCCGGCTCGGCGACGTCATCGAGGCGGAGGGCCTGCGCCAGGCCTTCGCCGACGCGGGCCTCGACTCCGGGACCGGCCCCGGCGCCCCGACCGGCCCCGGCGACGCCCCCGGGAGCAGCGCTGCCGTGACCGGCATCAGCGGCATCAAGGGCAACATCGGCCACCTCAACCACGCCGCCGGTGTCGCGGGACTCTTCAAGGTCCTGGCCGGGCTGCGGCACGGCACCCGCTACCCCAACCCCAACTTCGAGACGCCCAACCCGCTCATCGACTTCACCGGACCCGTCCGGGTCGACGCGCGGGCCACGCCCTGGCAGGCCACCGGGAACGGCACGCGCCGCGCGGGCCTCAGCTCGTTCGGCCTGACGGGCACCAATGTGCACGCCGTCGTCGAGGAGCCGCCCGCCCCGGCCGTGGCAACACCGCGGGCCGCGGAGGCCGGCGCCGAACTGGTCACCCTCTCCGCGATGTCCCCGCAGGCGCTGGCCGCCTACGCCGAGCGCGTCGCCGCCTTCCTCGACCGGACCGGACACCCGCTCCCGCAGGTGGCGCACGCCCTGAACCGGGGCCGCGACGACCACCGCCACCGCTGGGCGGGCACCGCGCACGACACCGGGGAACTCGCGGACCTGCTGCGCACGGCACGCCCCGCCGAGCACGAAACCCCCGCTCCCGCGCCCCTCGTGCTGCTCTTCTCCGGCGACGCCGACCTGGGCGACGAGACCTGGACACCCCTCGTCACGGCCTTCCCCCAACTCACCGAAGCCGAATCCGAAGCCGAATCCGCAGCCGGTGCCGAAACCGGTGCCGAAACCGGTGCCGGAGCCGACACCGAGGCCGGAGCCGAAGCCGCCGACACCCCTGGCGCCCGCCTCCTCGCCCGCCAGCACGCGGCGTACCGCCTCGCGCGCTCCCTCGGCCTGACCGAGGCCCGGCTCGTCGGTTCCGGCATCGGCAACCTCGTCGTACGCGGCATCCAGAACCCGGCGACCGCGGACGAGGCCCGCGAGGCAGCGGCAGGCGCCCCCCTGACCGGCCAGGTCGACGAGGCCGGGCTCCGCCGCGCGGTGCGCAGCCTCGCCGACGAGGGCGCCGTCCTGCTGGAGATGAGTGCCGACGGCACCCTGGCCAGGGAGATCTCCCGCGTCGCCCCCGAACTGCCCCTCGTACGCCTCTTCGCGGACCCCTCCCGCGAGGGCGTGCTCGGCGCGCTCGGCACGCTCTACTCGTACGGCGTCGACATCGACTGGAGCCGTTACTACGCCGGTGACCGGGTGCACCGCATCGAGCTGCCCACATACCCCTTCGACGCCGACGAGGTGTCCTGCTGGTGCAGGCCACCGGGCGCGCCGCTGCTCACGACGGCGAACGGCACACCCGCCACGGCCCCGGAGCCGCCGTACCCCCAGGCGCAGCGGGCCGCCGGCGGACACGGCGGCGCCGACACCGAGAAGCAGTTGGCGGACATCTGGGCGCGGGTCCTCAAGGCCGACGAGGTCCGGCCCGACTCCCACTACTTCGAGCTGGGCGGCACGTCGATCGCCGGGATCACCGTGCTGCGCGAGGCCGAGACCCACTTCGGCGTCCACCTCACCTTCGCCGACCTGCACCAGCACCCCACGCTGCGCTCTCTCGCCGCACGCGTCGACGCCCTGCGCTCGACCGGGCAGGAGCAGGACGACTGGACGATCACGCCGGTCCCCCGCCCGGGGCCGCTGCCGCTCTCCTTCAACCAGGAGCAGCTGTGGTACCTGGACCGGTTGCAGCCGGGCACCCCGCTCTACAACATCCCCACCAACACGCGCTACGTCGGCGACTTCGACCTGGCCGCGTTCCGCGGCGCGGTGCGCGACGTCGTGGACCGGCACGAGGTGCTGCGCACCCGCATCCTGGACAACGACGGCAGGCCCTACGCCCTCGCCGACGTGAGCGAGCCGCGCCTCACCTTCCTCGACCTCGCCGCCCTCCCGGACGCCGAGCGCGTCGCGGAGCTCTCGCGCGCCATGACCGCGGAGGCCACCGAGCCGTTCGACCTGGGCGGCGGGCCGCTCTTCCGCACCGTCGTCGTCAAGGTCGGCGCGCGGGACCACGTCGTCCTGCACACCTGGCACCACATCGTCTTCGACGGCTGGGCCCCGGCCGTGTTCTACGGCGAGCTGTCCGCCTGCTACACCGCCCGCCGCACGGGCCGCACCGCCCAGCTGCCCGAACTGCCCGTGCAGTACGCGGACTTCGCGGCCTGGCAGCGCACCTGGCTGGACGCCGAGCGGACCGAACGCGGCCTCGCGTACTGGCGCGGACAGCTGAGCGGCCTCGCCGCACCCGAACTGCCGACCGACCGCCCGCGCCCGGCGGCGCAGTCCTACCGCGGCGCCTGGGTGAAGTTCGCCCTCGATCAGGAACTGGCGGGCCGGATACGCGAGTTCAGCGTCGGCGAGAGCACGACCAGCTTCGTCACCATGCTCGCCGTGGTCGACACCGTCCTGCACCTGTGGGCCGGACAGCGGGACGTCGTGGTGGGCGCCGCGACCACCGGCCGGTTCAACCCCGCCACCCACGGCCTGATCGGCTACTTCAACAACCTGCTCCCGTTCCGTACGAGGATCGACCCGGACCTCGGGTTCCGGGACCTGGTGGCCCGGTGCGCGACCACCGCGACCGGGGTCCTCGACCACGAGGAGATCCCGTTCGCGAAGATCGTCGCCGACACGGACCACCGCGATCCGTCACGGCACCCGGTGTTCACGGTCTGCTACACCCACCAGAACACCGTCGCCGCCTCCCTCGACCTCGCGGGCCTCACCCCCGAGAGCCTCGGCGACGACCTCTCCGGGGTCTCCGGCGTCGCCCCCGGCACCTCCAAGTTCGACCTCACCTTCGGCCTGTACGACCAGGACGGCGGCCCGATGGCCGGATACCTGGAGTACGCCGTCGACCTCTTCGACGACACCACCGCGCACCGGCTCGTCGACCTCTTCCAGGAGGTCGCCGCCGCCGCGATGAGCACGCCGGACCGGCCCCTCGCCCAGCTGCTCACGGACCCCGCGCCGGGCGGCCGTTCCGTCCTCGTCGGCGAGCGGCGCGACCGGCCCGGGGGGACCCGCCTGGTCACCGAGGTCTTCCAGGAGCACGCGGCGCTGCGCCCCGACGAGGTCGCCGTCGTCGACGCCGCCGGCGAGCACACCTACGCGGAGCTCGACCGGCGGGCGAACCGCCTCGCGCACCGGCTCCTCGCGCACGGCGTCGGCCCCGACACCGCCGTACCGGTGCTCGCGGACCGCTCCGCCGAACTCGTGGTCGGCTGGCTGGGCGTCCTCAAGGCGGGCGGCGCGATCGCCACGCTCGACCCGAAGCTCCCCGCCGGACGCCTGCGCAGCATCCTGTCCGGCATCACCGCACCCGTCCTGGTCCTAGGCGAGGGCATGACGGCGCACGACACGTCCTTCCCCGTCGTCCCCCTCACCGCCGCGGCCGACGACCCCGCGTACGACGACACCGCGCCGCCGCAGCGGGCGGGCGCCGCCCACCTCGCCTACGTCTCGCACACCTCGGGCTCCACCGGCCACCCGCACGGCTGCGAGGTCGAGCACCGGGGCCTGCTCAACCTGCTGCACTGGCTCGGCGACGAGGCGGCCCTCACGCCCGAGGACCGCATCGCCCAGATGGCCGCGCCCGGTTTCGACCTGGCGGTCCTCGAAGTCATGACGGCCCTCCTCCACGGGGCGACGCTCTGCTTCGTACCGGAGCTCCTCCAGACCCCCGAGGCGCTCCTCGGGGCGCTCGCCGAGCACCGGGTCACCGTGGCCGGGCTCCCGACAGCGCTCACCGAGCTGCTGCTCACCGAACTCCCCGAGGTGCCGGGGCTCGCCCTGCGGTTCCTCGTCACCGGCGGCGACGTGCTGCGGGTCAGGCCGCCGCAGCGGACGCCGTTCACGCTGCTCAACATCTACGGGCCGACGGAGTGCGCGGTCTGCTCCACGGGGGGCAGGGTGGCCGTGGCCGACGACGCGGACACCGCCGGCGCGGTTGCCGGTGCCACGGATACGGGCGGCGCACGGTCCGGTGCCGGGGTGGACGACTCGCTGCCGGACATCGGGCGGCCCCTGCCCCACACCCGCGTGTACCTCCTCGACACCGCGGGGCGGCCAGTGGCGCGCGGCGCGCAGGGCGAGGTGTACCTCGGCGGCACGGCGACGGGCCGCGGCTACCACGGCAGGCCGGGCCTGACCGCGTCGCGGTACGTCGCCGACCCCTTCGCGGACGAGCCGGGCGCCCGGATGTACCGCACCGGGGACCTCGCCGCCCTCCGCCCGGACGGCACCCTCGCCTTCCGGGGGCGCACCGACGACCAGCTCGAACTGCGCGGCCACCGGGTGGAACCCGCCGAGATCGAGCGGGTCCTGATGGCGCACCCGGGGGTGCGCGCGGCGCTCGTCCTCGCCGAGCGGCAGCCCTCGGGGGCGCCGCTCCTGGTGGCCCACGTCGCGGGCACGGACGCGCCCGACGAGGCCGAGCTGACCGCGTGGGCGGCCCGGGACCTGCCGGACCACATGGTCCCCGGCCGCGTACTGCACCACGAGGACCTGCCGAGGACGAGCAACGGAAAGCTCGACCGCAACCGGATGAGGAAGAGGGAGATGCCCGACCGCGACACGAGGCACGAGACGACGGCGCGGAGGCCGGGGGAGACGGTGGGGCGGACGGCGGCGCGGCTGCCGGGGGAGGCGGCGGCACGGATGTCGGCGCAGATGTCTGGGGAGACGGGGGCGTACATGTCGGCGCGGACGACGAGGGACACGACGGTGGGGGACACGACGGTGGGGGTGCCCGCGGAGATGACGGCGGTCACGACCGCCGTGACGTCGGCGGCGGTCGTCGACGACGCCGTGCGCGAGGCGGAGCGCGTCCTCGGCGGGATATGGGCCGAACTCCTCGGCGTCGACCGGGTGGCGCCGGGCGACAACTTCTTCCGTATCGGCGGCGACTCGCTCCTGAGCGTGGGCATCGCGTCCCGCGCCACCCGCGCCGGACTGCCCCTCACCCCGCACGACGTCCTCAGCCACCCGACCCTGCGCGGACTCGCGGTCCTCGCCGCGGGGACGGCCGCAGCCGCGGGTACCGTGCCGCGGCCCCCCACCGGAGCCGCCGCGGCCGGTACCACGACCCCGGCCCCGGGCACCCTCGCGGGAGCCGCCGCGGGCACGCCCGTGACCGCCGCGGTGACGGTGCCCGACGAGCCCGTACCGCCCGCCCCACTGGTGCACGCCCTGCTCACCGACTCGCCGGACGGCGCGAAGGACTTCGTCACCCCCCTGATCCTGGAGACGGCCCCCGGCATCCGCGCCGACGCGGTGCGGGCGGCGTTCGCGCGCCTCGTCGAGGTCCAGGAGCCGCTGCGCTACCGCTTCCGGCGCAACAGCCTCGGCTGGCGCATCGACTGCGTGGAGCGCGAGAGCGCCCGGGTCGTCGACGCCAAGGTCCTGCCGCCGCTCGACGAGGAGCAGCTGCACGCCTGGCTCACCGCCGACCTGGACGAGCTCGTCGCCGCCGTCGACCTCGACCGCGGCCCCCTCCTGCGGGCCAGGTTCTACGACCGCGGCGCCGACCTGCCGGGCGTCGTCCTCATGGTCGTCCACCACTTCGTCTCCGACTCCACCTCCCTGGTGCCGCTGATGGAGGACCTCGACGCCGCACTCGCGGGCCGGGCACCGACCGGACCGCGCAAGGCCGCCTGGCGGGAGTGGACCCATCTGCTGCGCGCCATGGCCACCTCCGACGAGGTCGCGGGCGAACTCCCGTACTGGAAGGGCATCCTGGGCGCCGCGGCCGACGCGCGACCCGTGCCCGAGAACGCCGCCGACGGCGCACCGGCAGGCCTGGTGCGCCGCACTCTCGACGCGGGTCTGGTCGGGGCGCAGCTCACCGAGAACGGCCCCGCGGGCCAGCACGCGGCCCTGGCCGCCGTCGCCGTTGCCTGGTCGCGGTGGCGCGGCGAGCCGGGGGCCTTCCTGAGCACCGTCGGCATGGGCTCCGCGCCGAACGCGCTGTGGAACGGCGACCGGACCGAGTCGATGGGCTGGTTCACCCACATGTTCCCGTCCTACCTGCGCGTCGAACCGGGCGCCAGTGCCGCGCAGACCCTGCCCGTCGCCGCGGCGGCGCTGCGGTCCGTGCCCAACGACGGCATCGGCTACGGCGTCCTGCGCCACCTCAGCCCGGCCGGCCCCGAGGTCGACGTGATCCGCGCGCTGCCGGAGCCGCAGGTCCTCGTCGAGCACGTGGCCAGCGGCAACGACGGCCTCACCAAGCTGGGCGGCGCCTCGATCAGGCCCCGCCCGATGACCCTGGTGACCCTGCCCGACTCGCTGCTCGGCCAGGTGCCGATCGTCGTCGAGACCCATGTGCGGGGCGGGGTGCTCGAACTGGGCGTGGTGCACCGCGGGTCGATCGCCTCCGCGGACATGGAGGCCTTCGCCGACCACCTCGTCGAGGCGTTCGCCGAGTACGCGACAGGCCCCACCGGCACCGCCTCCGCGTCCGCCTCCGCCGAGGTGCCCACGGACCCCGCCGCGTCCGCCTCAGCCCCCGCCTCTGCCTCCGCCGAAGCGGCCACCGGTGTCTCCACCGGCACCCCCACAGGTACCCCCACCGCCGCCGACGGGGGCAGCTGAATGGCCACGGCCGCCGCCCTCAAGGCGGTCGCCTGCCACCAGCCCGAGAGCGTGCTGCGCGTCGCCGAACTGCCGGGACTCGACCGGCTCGGCGCCGCGGAACGGGAGACCTGCGCGCAGCTCGGCATCGACGAGGTCCGCGCCGACGACTCGCTGACCGCGTTCGACCTCGCGGCCCGCGCCGCCCAGCGGGCACTGGCCGGCGCGCGGCTCGCCGCGGACGATCTCGGCGCGATCGTCCTCATCGACGCCCGCGCGCCCGAGACCCTGATGACGTCCGCGGCCACCCGGTTGCAGGCGCTCATCGGCGCCCCGCGGGCGGTGACGTTCTCCGTGGGCGGCCTCGGCTGCGTCTCCCTGACACCGGCGCTGCTCGCCGCCCGCGGACTGCTCGCGGCCGACCCCGACCTGGACCACGTCCTGGTGGCGCACGGCAGCAAACCGCCGGCACCGCTGCGCTACCGGCACCCGGTGACCGTGAGCGGCGACGGCGGCGCGGCGGCGATCGTCTCCCGGAGCGGGCCCGTACGGATCCTCGACATCGTCCAGGAGACCAACGGCGACCACTGGGACCTCTTCCGCGTCGACTTCCGGGACCGGCCCACCGACGAGTGGCGCGAGGAGTGCCGGGACATCCCCGGCTACTCCTTCCGGCTCGCCGTGGAGACCCGCAACCGGCTGCGCGACCTGTACCGGCGCCTCCTCCAGCGCAACGGCCTGCGGCCCCAGGACATCGACTGCCACCTCAGCCACAACCTGTCCACGGGCGCCTTCCGCTTCACCGAGGAGGCCCTCGACATCAAGATCGCTCCATCCTGCTACGACAACCTCCGGCAGTACGGGCACCTCGGCCCGAACGACGTCCTGCTGAACCTGCACACCGAACGGGAACGCGGCGGCCTCCACGACGGCGAACGGGCGGTGCTCCTGAGCGCGAGCCCGGTCGCCGCGTGGAGCCTGCTGCTCGTGGAGACCGGCGAGGGCACCCCCACGCAGACCCACTACCTGTGACCGCAACCCCGGGACTGAAGGGACTCAAGGGAGACCGCATGGGAACACCGAACAACGCCGACGCGCTCACCGGGCCGGTCGTGACCAAGGAGCTGAGCGAGTTCCTCACCGCGAACCTCGGCCAGGAACTGGCGCCGGACGACGACTACTTCACGATGGGCCTCGTGAACTCCCTGTTCGCGATGGAGCTGGTGACCTTCGTCGAGCGGCAGTACGGCATCGAGGTCCAGGTCGAGGACCTCGACCTGGACAACTTCCGCTCCCTCGGCAGGCTGCGCGACTTCGTCCTGGCCAAGACCGCGCACCGCGGCGCACCGGCGTGAGCAGCACCACGCGCCCGCCCGCCGCCGCCCCGGACACCCTGGACACGTCGGACACCTTGGACACCCTGGGCGCGGACCTCGCCGGATCCCTGCGCGAGGACGCCGCCGCCTGGGACGCACGGGGAGAGCTGCCCGCCGAGGTCAGGCTCGCGGTGGCGGGGGCCGGGCTGCTCGCGCCGGAGCTGCCGCGGGAGTACGGCGGGCTCGGCGCGTCGCCCGCTCAACTCGGGGAGCTGTGCGCCCGGTTGGGCGGGGTGTGCTCGTCGCTGCGCGGCCTGGTCACCGTACAGGGCATGGTGGCGGCGGCCCTGCTGCGCTGGGGCACCGCTGAGCAGCGGGGGCGGTGGCTGCCGGGCCTCGCGCGGGGCGAGTCGATCGCCGCCTTCGCCGCCACGGAGACGGCGGCGGGCAGCGACCTGGCGGCGGTCGGCACCGCCGTCGACGAGCACGGCGATGAGCTCACCGTGACCGGCGAGAAGCGCTGGATCACCTTCGGTGAGATCGCGGACGTGTTCCTGGTGCTCGGGGCGTCCGGCACCGCGGGCGGACGCCCGGTCGCGGTGCTCGTGGAGGGGGACCGCCCCGGTGTCGTACGGGAGCCGGTGCGCGGCCAGCTCGGCATGCGGGCGGCGCAGGTGGCGCACGTGCGGTTCGACGGGGTACGGGTGCCGCGGGCGAACGCGGTGGCCCCGGCCGGGTTCGGTCTGTCGCACGTGGTGGCCGGGGCACTCGACCACGGCAGGTTCACGGTCGCCTGGGGCTGTGTCGGCATGGCCGAGGCCTGTCTGCACGAGGCCGCCGGGCACGCCGTGCGGCGCACCCAGGGCGGCGTCGCGCTCGCCGAGCACCAGCAGGTGCGCTCGCTGCTCGCCCGCGCGGTGGTGGACAGCAGGGCCGCGCGCGAACTGTGCCTGCGGGCCGCGCGGCTGCGGGAGCGCGGCGAACCCGACGCCATCGCGGAGACCGTCGCCGCCAAGTACGCGGCGGCCGCCGCGGCGTCATCGGTGGCCGGGAGCGCGGTCCAGGTCCTCGGCGCGGCGGGCTGCGCCCCGGACAGCACGGTGGGCCGCTTCTACCGGGACGCCAAGATCATGGAGATCATCGAGGGTTCGGCGCAGGTGGCGGAGCTGCACATAGCCGACCACCTGCTGCGCGCCCACGGCCACCGCCGGGCCCCGCGGCCCGTGCCGGAGACCGGGCAGCGGCCTGGGGGAGCCCGAGGGAACGGGGAGGTACGATGACGCACCAAAAGGCGCCGCAGCAGAAGACGCCGCAGCAGAAGGCGCCGCAGCAGGAGACGACGCGGCGGGAGACGACACCGCAGAAGCCGACACGGCAGGAAGTGCCGCAGCAGAAGGTGGCGCAGGAGGCCGCGCGGCGGAAGGTGCCGCAGCAGAAGGTGAAGTGCCTGGTGTGGGACCTCGACGACACCTTGTGGGACGGCGTCGTCCTCGAAGGCGACGAGCCGGTCCCCTTCGAGGCCGCGGTGAAGGCCCTGCACACCCTGGACCGGCGCGGCATCCTGCTCGCCGTGGCCAGCCGCGGCGAGCACCACATCGCCGCGGGTCATCTGGCGGCGCGGGGGCTCGACGACCTGTTCACCGTCCTGGAGGTGGGCTGGGGCGCCAAGTCGGCGGCCGTCGAACGGATCGCCGCCGAGCTGAACATCGGGCTCGACACCGTCGCCTTCATCGACAACGACGCGGTGGAGCGGGCCGAAGTGGCCGCCGCGCTGCCCGCCGTACGGTGCTACGCCGCCGATGTGGTGGGCGAGCTGGAGGCGTACGAGGAGTTCTCGCCGGAGTTCGTCACGGACGAGTCGGCGCAGCGCCGCCGCCTGTACCGCACCGAGCGCCGCCGCAAGGACGCGGAGACCGAGCACACCGGGCCGCCCGCGGAGTTCCTCGCCTCCCTCGACCTGGTGCTCACGGTCCGCCGGGCGACCGGGGCGGACCTCGCGCGGGCGCACGAGCTGACGGTGCGCACGCACCAGCTCAACACCACGGGCCGCACCTTCGACCTGGAGGAGCTGCGGCGGCTGTGCGCGGACCCCGGGTACGAGGTGATCGTGGCGGGCCTCGAGGACCGCTTCGGCTCGTACGGCACCATCGGCCTCGCGGTCACCGCGCTCCGCGACGGGGCGACGGTGCTCGAACTGCTCCTGATGTCCTGCCGGGTGATGTCCCGGGGCGCCGGGGCCGTCCTCATCGACCACATCGTCGCCGAGTCCCTGGCCGCGGGCCGCCGCCCGGTCGCCGAGTTCGTCCCCACCGACGTCAACCGGCAGATGCTGGTGACCCTGCGGTTCAGCGGCTTCGCCGTCGTGGAGGACACCGGTGAGCGGGTGGTCCTGGCGATCGACCCGGACGACCCGCCGCCCGTCCGCAAGCACCCCGTGCGGGTGGTCACCGCGTGAAGGCCTCTCGACGAGAACAGGACAGGAATCAGCAGATGAACGAGCCGAACAGCGCACCCGCGGCAGCAGCTGCGACTGATGCGGCCGGTGCTTCCGGCGCCTTCGGTGGGGCCGGTGGGGCCAGTGTGGTCGGTGTCGTCGGCGCGGGCACGATGGGCACCGGCATAGCCCAGTGTCTCGCCGAGGCCGGACACCGGGTGATCGTGGTCGACCCCGAGGAGTCGGCACTCGCCACGGCACCGGCCCGGCTCCGCGACGGCATCCGCCTGGCCAGGATGTTCCGCAAGCAGCCCGCGGCCGTGGCGATGGACGCGGCTCTGGACGCGGTCACCTGGGCGCGGAGTCCGCGGGATCTTGCCGACGCGCGGTTCGTGCTGGAATGCGCGCCGGAGCGCATCCCGTTGAAGGAGAAGGTGTTCAGGGAGCTGGACGACGCCTGCCGGGGCGACGCCGTGTTCGCCACGGTGACCTCGGCGATCCCGGTGGGGCGGCTCGCCGCGCAGACGGGCAGGCCGCGGCAGGTGCTCGGCATGCACTTCATGAATCCGGCGCCGCTGAAGGAGGCGGTGGAGGTGATCCGGGGCCCGCGGACCGCGGACGAGACCCTGGACACCGCTCTCGCCCTGCTCGCGGGCATCGGCAAGACGGGCATCGTCGTCTCGGACGCGCCCGGCTTCGTCTCCAACCGGGTCCTGATGCTCACGATCAACGAGGCGGCGACCGTGGTGCAGCAGGGCACCGCGGACGCGGCCACCGTCGACCGGATCTTCCAGGACTGCTTCGGACACACCATGGGCCCGCTCGCCACCGGTGACCTCATCGGCCTCGACACCATCGTCGACACCCTGTACGTCCTCCTCGAGTGCACCGGGGACGAACGTTTCCAGCCCTGCGGGCAGCTGCGCGATTTGGTCGCCGCCGGCCACGCCGGCCGCAAAACCGGCCAAGGCTTCCACCGCTACGGCACCGTGTAGCGCCGGTAACGTCCCCTCCCCTAGGGGCGCGAGGAACTGCGCGCTCAGCACGCGACAAGCCGCGGACGCGTCTGCCGAGCACCCCGCAGACGCGTCTGCGGCTTTTTCGTGGCTGGCCGCGCAGTTCCCCGCGCCCCTTGCGGGGCACCCCGTGGTGGGCGGTGCGGCGCCCTTCCTGGGGGCGCGGGGAACTGCGCGCCCAGCGCGCGACGGGCCGCGGACGCGTCTGCCGAGAACCCCGCAGACGCGTCTGCGGGCATTTCGCGGCTGGCCGCGCAGTTCCCCGCGCCCCTTACGGGGCGCCTCCTCGGGCGGTGTGGCGCTCTCCCTGGGGGCGCGGGGAACTGCGCGCTCGGCGCGCGACGGGCCGCGGACGCGTCTGCCGAGAACCCCGCAGACGCGGCTGCGGGCATTTCGCGGCTGGCCGCGCAGTTCCCCGCGCCCCTCAGGGGCGGATCAGGCCGCGGCCAGGGCCTTGATGAGGGTGGCCCGCGCCCGCGCCACGCGGGAGCGCACCGTACCGACGGGGCACCCGATCGCAGCGGCCGCCTCCGCGTACGGCTGCCGAAGCAACTGCGTGAGCACGAACGCCTCCCGCCGCTCGGCCGGTATCGCGTCGAGGAGTTCGGCGAGCGCGATGCCGTCGTCGAAGCCGGGCAACCCCCGCGGCTGCGCCTGCTCGGCGGCGGTCTGCCAGTCGTCGCGGTCCGACAGCCGGGGCCGCGCGGCGGCGTGCCGCAGGCTGTCGACGACGGTGCGCCGCGCGATGGACAGCAGCCAGGTCCGCGCCGACGACCGCCCCTCGAACCGGTGCAGGCTGCCGAGCGCCCGCAGGAACGTGTCCTGCGCGAGATCGTCGGCGGCCTGCGGGTCGGCGCTGAGGTGCGCCACATAGCGAAGCACGTCGCGGTGCAGAGCGCGTACGAAGCGCTCCACGGCCTCGGGGTCGCCGTCACGGGCGGCGAGGGCGAGCCGCGTCACGGGTTCGTCGGCGGCGTCGGTACGGCGGGTGCGTACCGGGGCGCCGGACACAGCTTCAAGCGGTGTCGCGGGCGTTGCGGGCGTTGCAGGCGTCGCGGGTGACGCGGGTGACGCGGGCGGCACGGGCTTAGCGGGTGACGCGGGCATCACGGGGGCTGCGGGCATCACGGGGCCTGCGGGTGTCGCAGCCTTCGTCGTCTTCTGGGCAGGAGGTGCCGTCAGGGCAGGAGTCATCGCCTGGTGTCCTTCTGGAATCCGGAGGAGCTCGGGATCCGGCCGCGCGCGGGCGTGGCCGGTGCGGTGTCGTTCGGCCCGGCGGCGTCGAGGGCGGTCGCGCCCCACGACGGGCCGTACGGGCCGTGGCGGTCCCGGCGCGCGGGCGCACGGCAGGGCGCGGAGCGGCGGCAGGGCACGGCAGCACAGGGCGCGGGCCCTGCGGCGCCGTGCCGTGTGCGGGTGCTGGTGAGAGGAGCCGTACCGTGCCGTGCGAGCGCCGTGCGGTGCCGTGGCGGGCCGGGGAGGAACCGGCTGCCGGCCGACAGGGGTTCCCGTCAGCCGCCAGCGACCCCGAGGGGCGGACCCCTGGACGTGATGGCGTACACGAGCAGCAGACGCCGCGGATCGCGGGCGCCGAAGTCACGGCGCGGACGCGGGCGCGGCCGGTGCGGGGGCGGCGGAAGTCGCAGCGCGAGCCGCAGGGGCGCGGCGATCCAGCCGGCGACGGCACGGCCCACGCGGAACGCGGCACGTTCGCCGTACGCGAGCCACAGACCGCACAGGAGCGCGGCGAGCAGGTGCGCGGCGAGCATGCCGAAGGGGGACATGCCGCCCATGTCATGGCCCGCGTGCATGCCCGCCATGTCATGGGCGCCGAGCGCGTGCGAGCCCGCCCCGGACCCGCCACCGGAGGTACCCGGTGCGAGCGTCTCCTGCATGCCCATGGAGTGCTGGGTGTGCCCGGGCGGCGGCCCTGCCAGCCGGTCCGCGAACCCCGCGTCGGTGACGGCGCGCACCGCGTCCGCCTCCGGCACGGTCCCCGAACCCGCCGCCCCGCAGAGCAGATGACGCGCCCACTGCTGGGCGAGCGACGCACCGCCGGACGGCGTCTGGTGCAGGGCCTGGGCCAGCGAGAACCAGGTGTGCAGCGCCGCCTGGGCCACGACGGACGCGCAGGTGACGACGAGGACGCCCCGTTCGCGCCCGGCAAGGAGCCAGGCGCCCGCGAAGGTGGTGACGGCCGCGCCGGGCAGCGCCCACCAGGGCAGCGGCGTACTCGACATGAGCGCGTGGCCGGTGGCCGCGAGCAGCACGCAGGAGGCCGCGAACACCGCAGCCCGTACCGCGCGACAGCTTCGGCCCCCAGTCATGGCGGCCTCATCTTTGCATCCGACCCGCGGTGCCAGCGGCTGGGTCCGTAATGTTCCGAGGTCGACGCGGGGGTGTGGCCCGGGTCACGAAGACCACCGGGAACCAGCCGGGGCACGGATCCGACTTCTGCGACGGCCTGTTCGGCCGTACGGGACGTATGCGTGCGTACGGGGTGACGCAGGCGTACGGGACAGAGCGGGGGCGGGCGCATGGATCCGGAGCGTGCAGGGGGCGGCAGGACCGGCGCCGGAGCCGGAGCCGGGGCAGGAGCAGGAGCAGGAACCGAGGCCGGGCCTGGAGCCGAGGCCGGGCCTGGAGCCGGGCCCGGGGCGGGCGCCCGGGTGCCCACCGCCCTCCTCACCTGCGCCATGGCCTTCTCCATGCTCCAGTTGTTCCTCCTGGGGGCGCTCGGCCCCCGCCTGGTGGACGAGTTGGATATCTCACCCACCGTCCTCGGCCTGACCACGACGATCGGCTTCGGCACCGCGGCGGTCCTCTCACCGGCGGGCGGCGGCATCGTCGACCGGGTGGGCCCGCGCCGCGCCCTGGCCGCGCTGCTGTTCCTGTCGGCCGTGGCACTCGCGCTGATCGGTGCGGCTCCCGGGGCGGGCCTCCTGCTGGCGGCGGTCGCCCTGGGCGGGTTGCCGCAGGCGCTCGCCAACCCGGCGACGAACAAGGCGATCCTGGCCGCGGTGGAACCCGCGCGCCGGGGCGCGGTCACCGGTGTGAAGCAGTCCGGCGTCCAACTGGGCGCGTTCGCCGCGGGCCTGCCGCTCGCGGCCCTCGCAGCAGGGATCGGCTGGCGGGGCGCGGTGTGGACGGCGGCGGGCGCGGCGGTGGTGACCGCGGTGTGGGCGCTGCGATCGCTGCCCCCGGACCCACGGGCGGACCCGCCCGCACGGACCGGCGCCGGGCCCGCGGCCGCCGTGGTCCCGCGGGGCGCCATCGCCTGGCTGACGGTCTTCTCCCTGTTCCTGGGCTGCGGTATCGCGTCCGTGAACACGTACCTGGCGCTGTACGGGGTCCATCGTCTGGATCTGGGGCCCGGTGCGGCGGGTGCGTTGGTCGCGGTGCTCGGGGTGGCCGGGGTGGCGGGCAGGGTGGCCTGGTCGAGGGCGGCCACACCCGGACGCGCGGAGTGGCTGCCGGGCGGGCTCGCGGTGGGCGCGGTGGGTGCGGCGCTGCTGCTCGCCGGGGCTGCTGCGGCGGGGCCGCTGGTGTGGTTCGGGGCGGTGGCGGTGGGGGTGTTCGCGGTGTCGGCCAACGCGGTGTCCATGGTCCTGGTCATGCGGCGCGCCGCCCCCCGCCGCGCGGGCCGGGACTCCGCCCTGGTCTCGGCAGGCTTCTTCACCGGCTTCGCCACGGGCCCGCCCTTGTTCGGCCTGCTCGCGACGGCGGGCCACTACGGGTGGGGGTGGACCCTGGTGGCGACGGAGTTCGCTGCGGCGGGCGCGGTGGGACTGGGTTGGGCGGTACGGGAGCGGGGGCGGCTGCCGGGCGGGGGCGGTGGGGTGCGGGGCGGTTAGGGGGCGGGGGCGCGTACCGGTTGCCCGCGCCCCCAGGCGGGGCGAGCCGCAGTCGCCCCTGCGGGTTTCCCGGGGCGGAGCGTGTCGTGCCCCGTCAGGGGCGCGGGGAACGGCGCGGCCAGCCACCGACGAGCCGCGGTCGCGGTTGCGGGGTATGCGGCAGTCGCGTCTGCGGGTTTTCTGGGGCGGGGCGTGTCGTGCCCCGTTAGGGGCGCGGGGAACGGCGCGGCCAGCCACCGACGAGCCGCGGTCGCGTGTGCGGGGTATGCGGCAGTCGCGCCTGCGGGTTTTCTGGGGCGGGGCGTGTCGTGCCCCGTTAGGGGCGCGGGGAACGGCGCGGCCAGCCACCGACGAGCCGCAGTCGCGGTTGCGGGGTATTCGGCAGACGCGTCTGCGGGTTTTCTGTGGCTGAGCGCGCCGTTCCCCGCGCCCCTGACGGGGCGCCCCGCAAGGGACGTAGGGATGCGGGGACGCGGGGAACGGCGCGCCCAACAGGGCGCCGAGGACATCTACGGCGTGCGGAGTCAGTGAGGACGGAGTGAACGGAGTGGAGGGAGTGGACGACGGGTGGAGCGGGGCGGCGTTGGGGGCCGTGCTCGGGCGGGTCACCGTCGGCCTGGGCGAGGTGGGGGCACGGTTCCCACTGTCCGCCGATCCGGCCACCGGTAGGTGGACGACGACCCGTCGAGGCTCCTGGACCGGCGGCTTCTGGGCGGGACTGCTGTGGCTGCGAGCCCGGCACACCGGCTCGGCAACAGACAGGACCGCAGCCGAGGCATGCACGGCCCGGCTCACCGACTGGACCGGCGCCGACACCGCGACGCGCGGTCTGATCCTCTGGTACGGCACCGCACTCGCCCCGGACTCCGCACCCGCGAGGCGGCTCCGCGACCACGCGGCGCGCACCTGCCTCACCGCGTACGACCCGGAACTGGGCCTCGTCCCCTGGGGCGCGGCATTCGGCGGCCCCCGCGAACTGGCCCGCGCGGACGCCGTACCGGGTCTGGTCCCGCTCCTCGCGTCGGCGGGCCCGCACGGCGGCAAGGCGGCGATGTCCCATCTGTACCGGCACTTGGACCTCTGCCTCGGGACCGGGGCCGGGGCCGGGTCCGGGGCCGACGAGCCCGTGCCTGGGCAGGACGAAGCGCCAGCCCCGGCACCGCTGCGCGCGACAGCCTGGCGGCACGACCCCCGCACCGGCTGGCATCCGCTCACGGACCCGCCCCCGGGCTGGAGCCGCGGCCGGGCCTGGCTCCTGCTCGCCGTCGCGGACGCGCTGACGCTGCCAGGGGGCGCCGCCGGAACCGCCCCGACCACCGGGACCGCCTCGTCCGCCGGGGTTGCCGGGAGCGCTGAGGCTGCCGGGAACGGTGGGGCCGCCTCGACCGCCGGGGCCGACAGGACCACCGGGACCACCGAGGACCACGCACAACTACGCGCGGCAGCGAGACGCTTGGGAGCACCCCTCGACACCACCTCACCGCCCGCAGGGGCCACGCCCGAAGCAATAACGCCCGAATCAACAACACGCGCCGGGGCACCCCTCGTCCCGCCCGCCGACGAGGCACACCCCGGCGGCCCGGTGGACACCTCCGCCGCGGCCATCACCGCCGTCGCCCTGCTCAAGCTCGCGTCCCTGCCCGGCGGCGAGGACTGCGGGCGCCGGGCGGTAGCCGTCCTCCGCCGCCTGGTCACCGCGCACCTGAGCGGCAGCGACGGCAGCGGCGGCAGCGGCAACAGGCGGCCACCGTCCGGCATGTTGCTCGACGGGTGCCACGACGCCACGACCGGGACCGCCGTCCGGCACGAACTCGTCTGGGGCGACTTCTTCCTGGCCCTCGGCCTCGCCGCCCTGACGGGCCTGGTGGACCTGCGCGACGTATGACGCGCAGGTACGCGGGGGCGTGCCGGGGACGGGAGGCGCGGGGGCGTCAGACGTACCCGCGCAGCACCCGCCGAGCCACCGAGGTGATGTGCAACTCGTCGGGACCGTCGAGGATGCGGGCAGCCCGCCCCGTACGCAGCAGCGCGGGCAGCACGGTGTCGGGGCCGAGCCCGGCGGCACCGTGCACCTGGATCGCGGCGTCCACGACCTGCTGGAGGGTGCGTGCCGCCGCGACCTTGGCGAGGCCCACCTCGACGTGGGCGTCGGCTCCCGCGGCGAGCAGCGCCACCGCCTCGTGCACCAGCGGACGCGCCGTACGCAGCGCGAGCAGCGACTCGAAGACATGGGCCTGCACGAGTTGGTGGGCCGCGAGCGGGCCGCGGGACCCGGTGCGGGTCGCCGCGCGGGCGGCCATCAGGTCGAATGCCCGCTGCGCCTGCCCCAGCCAGCGCAGACACCGCAACGTCCGGCCGAGCTGGAGCCGTTCCCCGGCGACGGCGAGCGCGGCACCGCGCTCGCCCACGAGCTGATCGCCGGGCACGTGGACGTCCTCGAACGCGATCTCCCACTGCCCGCCCGCGCCGGCCGCCCCCAGGACGGGCAGTTCGCGTACGACGCGGAAACCGGGCGCCGATGTGGGGACCAGGAAGAGGGACAGGCCGCCGCGGTCCGGCGGCGCGCCGTCGGTGCGGGCGAGCACGGTCACGAGATCGGCGCGGGACGCGCCGGAGGTGAACCACTTGCGGCCGGTGAGGCGCCAGCTCCCGTCCGGGCGTGCGACGGCGCGGGTCGTGGTGAGGACGGGGTCCGTGCCGGGTACGTCGGGCTCGGTCATGGCGTAACAGGTGCGGAGGTCGCCCGTGACCAGGCGGGGCAGCCATTCCTCGCGGACGCGCGGGGTGCCGTGCCCGCGCAGCATCAGGACGTCGAGGAGGGGCGCGGAGCCGAGCGCGGCGGGCCCGTGGTCGCTGGCACCCTCCGCCTCCGCGTACGCGGCGTACTGGACCAGGCCGAGCCCCTGCCCACCCAGTTCGGCGGGCAGCGGCAACGCCCACAGCCCCGCCCGCCGGGCCCGCTCCTGCACCTCCCGAAGCACGGCATCGGCCTCAGGCCCACCCGCGTCCAGAACGCCCTCGCACGGCATGACGTGATCACGCACAAACGCAGCCACCCGCCCCCGAAGCCGCTCAACACCGAGACCGTCTCCCAGGGCCCCGCACACCCCCCTGCCGCCCCCGCCACCGCTACCGCCTCCGTCCCCGCTGGTGCCGGTGCCGCAGCCGGAGCCGCACCCGGAGGCACAGCCGCACCCCCCTCCCACGCTCCCGCACCCCAAGCCCCCCGCACCGTCCTCCCGCCCGCCCGACTTCGCCACTGCTCCCACCGCCCCCACAGCTCCCCGCGCCCCGCCCAGCGCATCCAGCGCACCCACTGCACCCACCCCACCCACCACATCCACCACTTCCACCAGTTCCTCCCTCTCGCCGGGAACCCGCGGGCCCGGGCGCCCGACTGTCTCTGCACGGAACTGGTCGGCTGCCGACGGCCCCGGGTTCCCGTTCGGAACGACCCCGGCGGGGGCTGCCCCGCGTGGGGAGAGGAGACACCACCGACATGACGTCACCAGCCCTCACCACCGCACAGGCCGCCGCCCGCCCCCTGGACGCGCTCCGCTGCGATGTCGCCGGGCCGCCGGAGCTGACGTGGCCGGCCGCCGAACACCTGCGGCTGCTCGGCGCCACGCCCCGCGAGGGTGCGGGCGCCGACGGAGCGGCGGGTCCGTACGGACTGTCCGGCGGTCACCTCACCCTCGACGGCGCCGGGTTCGGGCCGGTCACAGCGGACGTGCGCTGGGCGGATCCGGCGGGCCCGGTACGTACCGAAGCCACTGCGGCGTACGACACGACCCCCGGGCACGGGGGAGTCCAGGACGAGGCCACCGCGCAGGCGGCCACCGGCGTGATGGCCGTGCACGGCCGCCGCGACGGCACCCCGCGGGGCCTCGCCGCCGACTACACCGCCACCGCCGCGAGCGTCCTCGCCGTGCAGGGCCTACTGGCGCAACTCTTCGCCCGGGCCCGCGGCGGCGACCCCGCCACGAGCGGCACCGGAACCGCCGGGCCCGGCGTGACCGTCAGCGCCACCCGCGCCGGACTCCTCTCCGTCTCCCAGTACTTCGCCGCCACCGGCGCCGACGAGGACGAAGCCACCGAACTCGCCCCCGGCGGGCCCCCGTTCACCTCCGCCGACGGCACCCTCTTCGAGCTGGAGACCCTCGACCCCGGCGCCTGGGCCGCGTTCTGGCGGGCCCTGGGCGCCCCCGCAGAGGCGATACGCGCGGGGTGGCGCCCCTTCCAGTTCCGGTACGCGACCGCCTGCGCGCCCTTCCCCGACGCGCTGCACGCCGCCACCCGCGGCCACCGCTGGCCGCGCCTCCTGGAAGCCGCCGCGGCCTCCGGCACGGAGGTGTGCGCGCTGCGCACCCTCGCCGAGCGCGCCGCGGAGCACGACGCCGCCGCCCCCTGGTCGCTGTCCCGGCTCGGCCCCGCCGCCGTCCCCGCGGGCCGCCCCCGCTCCCACCCGGCCACGCCCGGCCACCCGCTGGCCGGCGTCACCGTCCTGGAGGCGGGCCGCCGCATCCAGGCGCCGCTCGCCGCCCATCTGTTGCGGCTCCTCGGCGCCGACGTCGTACGCGTCGAGCCCCCGGGCGGCGACCCGCTCCGGGGCATGCCGCCCGCCTGCGGCGGCGTCTCGGCCCGCTGGCTGGCCCTCAACCGGGGCAAGCGCGCCGTCGAGGCCGACATCAAGGCCCCCTCCGGGCGCCGCCGCCTTCGCGGACTGGTCGCGGAGGCGGACGTGTTCCTGCACAACTGGGCACCGGGCAAGGCCGCGCAACTCGGCCTCGACGCGGCCGACCTGTCGGCCGTCAACCCCGGCATCGTGTACGCGTACACCAGCGGCTGGGCCGGTCGCCTGGACCCCGCTCCCATCGGTACGGACTTCATGGTGCAGGCCCGCACCGGCGTCGGCGCGGCGGTGCGTCCCGCCGACGAGCCGCCCGCGCCCTCCCTGATGACCCTGCTCGACGTACTCGGCGGCCTGCTCGGCGCGGAGGCCGTCCTCGCGGGGCTGCTGCTGCGCGAGCGGAACGGGGGCCGCGGCGTACGCGTGGACTCCTCCCTGCTCGGCGCCGCCGACGCGCTCACCGCGCCCGCCCTGCGCCGCGCGGCCCGCGGCGGCGGGCCCCGGCGCCCCGCGGGGTTCCGCCGCCCGCTGCGCACGGCGGACGGCTGGGTGGCACCGGCGGACCGGTGCGCGGCCGCCGCGGCGGCGTACGACCTGACCGGTCTGCCCACGGCGGACGCGCTGCGCCTGCTCGGCACGCACGGTCTGACGGCGACGGCCGTCACCACGGATCTCGCGTCCCTGCACGGCGACGCGCGCTTCGCGGGAACCATCGGCCGCGACGCACTCGGCGCACCGAAGGTCCCGACCCCCTGGACCTTCACCTGACACCGCCACCACCCGCACACGGGCCGCCTGGCACCGTCCGGCAACCGGCAACCGGCGTCCACCTGCCACCGACCACCACCGGAACACCGGCCACCCGGCACCGCCCCCCCGGGGGTACCGACTACCGGCACCGGTCACCTGCCGCCGACCACTAACGGAACCTCGGCCACCCGGCATCGACCACCGCCCACCCAACCTCGATCACCCAACACACCCGCGAACCCGCCTCCACCCCGCACCGCCCAGCCGAGGGCGCGCCCCGGACGGCGCCCACCTCCCGGCGCCCCCCTCGCCCCCGGCAACGGCGCCGTCACCAGTGTCCGAATCCCGCAGCACCCCAGCCCAGCCCACCTCAGTCCACCCCACCCCACCGCCAGGAGCCCCGCATGGCCCAGCCCCTCCCCGACCTGCTTCCCGCCGCCCTGCGTCGTTCGTGGGCGCTCGACGGCACCTGTCCCGACCTCGACCTGTACAGCCTGTTCCGGGCGCGGCAGATCAGCGACCTGCATCGCACCGCGGTCGTCGACGGCAAGGGAAAGCTCTGCTACACGGCGCTCGACCGCAAGGTGCGATGTCTGGCCGTCGGGCTCAGAGAGCTCGGCGTCGGGGCCGAAGACGTGGTCGGCGTGCAGCTGCCCAACGGCCGCAACGCCGTGATCGCCGATCTGGCGGTCGCCGCGGTCGGCGCGGTCGCGCTGCCGTTCCCGGTGGGCCGGGGGGCGGCGGAGGCCGCGAGCCTGCTGCGCCGGGCCGGAGCGGTGGCGGTCGTCGCCGCCACGGAGCACCGCGGTGCCCGGCCCGCGGCGGAGCTGATGGCCTCGGTGGCCGGGCCCGCCCCGTCGGCGGCCCCGGCCCTCCGCCACGTCATAGCGGCGGGCCCGGGCCCGGCCCCCGAAGGGGCCGTCCCCTTCGCCGAGTTGCTGCGGCGCAGCGACCCGACGGCGTTCGTGGCCGCACGGCCGGACCCGGACGGCGCGGCCCGCATCCTCGTCTCCTCGGGGTCCGAGGCGGAGCCGAAGATGGTCGCGTACTCGCACAACGCCCTGGCCGGCGGCCGCGGCAACTTCCTCGCCTCGCTGATGCCGGACCCGGCCACCCCGCCGCGCTGCCTCTTCCTCGTGCCGCTGGCCTCCGCCTTCGGATCCAACGGCACGGCCGTAGCCCTCGCCCGGCACGGCGGCACCCTCGTACTGCTCGACCACTTCACCCCGCGGGCGGCGGTCGACGCCCTCCGGGAGCACGAGCCCACCCACGTCCTCGGCGTACCGACGATGGCCCGCATGGTCCTGGACCTCCTGGAACAGGAGCGGCGGGAGGGACACCCGCAGGCCGGGAAGCTGCCCGCCCCGACGGCCCTGGTCCTCGGCGGCGCCCCCCTCGACGCCGCCACGGCCGCCGAGGCGCACCGCGCGTTCGGCTGCGCCGTGGTGAACCTGTACGGCTCCGCGGACGGCGTCAACTGCCATACGGGACTGGGAGAACCCGACCCCCTTGCCGTCGGGCCGGGTGACGGGCCGGGCGGCGGCTCCGCGGGGCAGGGCATCGTCGCGGGCCGCCCGGACCCCCGCGTCGCCGACATCCGGGTGGCCGACCCCACCACCCACGAGCCCCTGCCCGCGGGCACGGTCGGCGAGATCGTCGCGCGCGGCCCCATGACCCCGCTCTGCTACGTGGGCGCCCCCGAACTGGACGCCCGCTACCGCACCCCCGACGGCTGGGTGCGCACCGGCGACCTCGGTCTCCTGGACGAGCACGGCGTGCTGCACGTCGTGGGACGGCACAAGGACGTGGTGATACGGGGCGGCGCGAACATCAGCCCGGCGGAGGTCGAACGCGAGCTGAGCGCGCACCCGTCGGTACGGGACGTGGTGTGCGTGGGCGTACCCGACCCGCTGATGGGGGAGCGCCTCGCTGCCTGCGTGGTGCCGTCCGCCCACGCCGCGGGCACGGGGGCACCCACCCTCGACGACCTGGGCCGCCACCTCACCGTCCGCGGCCTCGAACGCGCCAAGCACCCCGAACGGCTCCTGCTCGTCCCCGAACTGCCCCTGACCCCCGCGGGCAAACCGGACCGCACGGCCCTGCGCGAACGCGCCGCCCGCGCCTGAGCCCTGGCCGCCGTACGCCCCCCGAGGAGCGTACGGCGGCCACCACCGGGCGCAGCCGATGCCGGACCAGGCCCGGGCCGGGCCGACTTGCGGGTGCTCAGGCGCTCTTCATCGCCTTCTTCAGCTGCTCCGCCGCCCCCCGGTACACCGGCAGCAGATCCATGTCCTCGCCGGGATAGTTGACGATCCCCACCTGCTCGGCGCCGGAGTCCGGCAGGACCTTGCCGGTGGACATGTGCGCGTTGTCCAGGACGAGCGCGGGCTTCTTCGCGGACAGGGCGGCGAGCTGGGACGCGGTCACGGCCTCGGGGCCGTACGTGCCGACGGTCCGCGCGCCCGCCATGCGTGCCGACCACGTGGTGAACACCTGGCTGACGACGGCCGGGCTCTTCCCGCCGGGCCAGGACGCCTTGAGGTCCGCGGACAGCCGCGCGTACTCGCGGTCGAAGGTCCTGCGCCAGCTCGCCGCCGCGCCCTCGGTGCCGAACAGCTCGCCGAGGCGGGCCACTTCGCGCCGCACCTTGGCGGCGTCGTTGTCCAGGTCCACCTGCACCAGGTCGGCCTTCGAGCCCGCCGCGTCCTTGATCTTCCCCGCGTACGGCTCGAACGGCGCGTACAGCACGAAGTCCGCCTCGGAGACCGCCGCGAGGTCGGACGGCTTCGGGTCGTAGTCCGGCGCGTGCTGCGTGGAGGCCGGGACCAGGACCGTGACGTCCTTCGCGCCCGCCGCCTTCGCGAACGCGCCCTCCCACGTGGTGGTGGCGACGACGACAGGCCCGTCCTTCTTGCCGCCGGAGCCACCGGAGCCACCGGATCCGCCGGATCCGCCACCGGAGTCGTCGGAGCAGCCCGCGGCCGTCAGCGCGAGCGCGGCGCTCAGCGCGATCAGCGGGACGCGGGCGGAGACGCGGGAGGAGACGCGGGAGGTGGGGCGGAGGGGAGGGGTGGGGACGCCGGTGCGCGCCATGAGGTGATGCTCCGTTCGGGAATGAGATGGACGGCGAGGACGACGGCCCCCGCGGTCAGGACGAGGACGGGGCCGGGCGGCCAGTCCAGCCAGAGGGCGACGAGGAAACCCGTGACGTTCACGGTGACGCCGATGGCCACGGCCCACAGCGCGATGGTGGTGAGCCGGTTGCCGAGGCGGCGCGCGGCGAGCGCGGGCAGCAGGGTGAGCGCGTCCACGAGCAGCGCCCCGGTCAGCTTGATCGCACCTGCCACGGCCACGGCGACGAGGACGAGCAGGACGAGGGTGAGCACGCCGACGGGGACGCCGGAGCACTGGGCCAGTTCGCGGTCGTGCAGGAGCAGCGCCAGGTCGCGGCGGCGCCACCAGAACAGCGCCGGGACGACCACGGCGAGCACCCCGACCACCACGAGGTCGGCGCTGCCCACGGACAGGATCGACCCCCACAGCAGCGCGAACGCACCGGAGGCGTTCACCCCGGACACGGACAGGACGAGCAGGGCCGCCGCGATGGCCATGCTCATCAGGAGCCCCATCGCGCCCGAGAGACCGGCGGGGGACCGGGCGAGCGGGGCCACGCCGGCTCCGGCGAGCGCGCAGGCCACCAGGGCGCACAGCATCGGGTCCAGGCCGGTGAGCAGCCCGACGGCGATGCCGAGCAGCGCGACGTGCATCATCGCGAACCGCACCGGCATGATGTCGAGCCCCACGATCACGACCCCGACGATCGGGAGCCCCACGGCGGCGAGCAGCAGCGCCCACCCGGCCCGCTGCACCGGCACGAGGTGCAGCAGCGCGCCGACATCGGCGGTGGCGAGGGTCATCGGGGGTCCTCCGGAGGGGGAGTCACGGCGTCGGGTCCGGGCGCGGAAGGGTCCGGGTACGTCACGGCGTCACCTCCCGCAGCCGCCCCGCCGCCATGTCCACGACCCGGTCGCAGCGGGCGGCGAGGGCACGGTCGTGGGTGACGACGACGAGCGTGACCGGCAGTGCCGTGAGGGCCGCCGCGGCCTCCTCCTGGCCCGCGAAGTCGAGGGCGGCGGTGGGCTCGTCGGCGAGCAGTACGCCCGCCCCCGCGGCCACGCACCCGATGGCGCGGGCCAGGTACACACGTTGCAACTGGCCGCCGGACAGCGTGTCGAGGGGCTGGCGCCGCAGCTCGCCCACGCCGAGGTCGCGGGCCGCGGCGGCCGCCTGCTCGGGCGCGCCCGCGGAGTCGAGGAGTTCGCCCGCGAGCAGCGGGAACCGCCCGGCCGCCGGCTTCTGCGGCACCCAGGCGCAGGCCCGGCGGCGCCACGCCCGGTCCGCCGCCGACGCCGTACCGCGGCCGCCGACCAGGACGGTGCCCCGGTGCGGCCGGTGCAGTCCGAGGACGGCCCGCAGCAGGGTCGACTTGCCGGAGCCGTTCGTCCCGGTGAGGGCGAGTCGCTCCCCGGCGGCGATGTCGAGGTCCACGCCGTCGACGGCGACCAGGCGCCCGTGCCCGCAGGTCACGCCCCGCATACGTACGTCGAGCCCACCCATCCGCTTCCCCGCACCTCTTCCGGGGCCGCCCGTCCGGCGGCTCCCCGCGCGCCAGTAGTCGCACGGGGGGCGCGGGGAGTTCCCGTACCCCTGCGGCGGATCCGCGGCGGCTCAGCTGCCGGGCCTGACCACCACCGCCCGCACCCGTACGTCCCCGGCGTGCCGGAAGCGCAGCACGAAGGGCACCTCGTCGCCGACCCGCAGGGGCCGCCGGGGGCGCAGCATCACGTCCAGGCCCTCGGGGGCCATCCGCAGCACGGACCGCGCGGGCACCGCCGCGGAGTCGACCATCCGCATCGACTCCACGTTCCCCGCCCGCTCCACGGTCCGGCTCAGCATCACGTCGTCGGCCACGGGCGAGCCCACGGACAGCAGGGTGTCGCCGGACTCCCCGCTGTTGGTGATCCGGAAGAAGGCCGCCGTCTCCGCCTTGCCGCCGTACGGCAGGAACACCCGACCGTCACCGACCGCGACCCGCGCGGGCCCGCCCGCGGCCCCGGCGGCGACCCAGGCGGAGAGACCGGCGAGCGCCACGGCACAGGCGAACACGGGCGCGACCACGCCGGGCAGAGCGCGCCGAGCCCACGCGAACACAGCGCCGGTACCAGCACCGAGTCCGACATCAGTGCCGCGGACTCCGGGAGCAGCGCTGGTTCCGGAGAGGACTTCGGCCCCGGGGTTGGCCCCGACCCCGGCCTCGGCCCCGACCCCGGGACCGACCCCGGGACCGACCCCGACATCACCCCCGGCCCCGCGACGCACACCGCCCACACCCACCACCCCCACCGGCTCCACCCCGCTCACCGCCCCCCACCCCCGGCGCCCGCCCGTCCGCGTCCCGTCGCAACCCGTGCCGGTTCCCACGTACGCAGCCGCAGGCTGTTCCCGACCACGAGCAGGGAGCTGAACGACATCGCCACGGCCGCCGTCATCGGCCCGATGCGGCCGACCGCGGCGAGTGGTACGGCGAGCGCGTTGTAGCCGAACGCCCAGACCAGGTTGGTGCGGATGGTGGCCATGGTGCGGCGGGCGAGCCGGACCGCTACGGCGGCGGTGGTGATGTCACCGGCGGTGAGCGTCACATCGGCCGCGCCGATCGCGGCGTCGCTGCCGCGGCCCATGGCGATGCCCAGATCGGCGCGGGCGAGCGCCGCCGCGTCGTTCACGCCGTCGCCGAGCACCGCGACCCGGCGGCCCCCGGCCCGCAGCCGCCCGACCAGGTCGGCCTTGTCCCGCGGTGTGCAGCGCGCGTGCACCTCGTCGATGCCAAGATCGGCGGCCACGGCGTGCGCGACCGCGGGGCGGTCCCCGGTGGCGAGCACCGGGCGCACGCCGAGGCGCCGCAGCCGGTCCACGGCGCGGTAGCTCCCGGGCCGCAGCACGTCGCCCACGGCGAGGACGGCCTCGACGACGCCGTCCACCCGTACGAGGACCACGGTCCGCGCCGCCGACTCGGCCTCGGCGAGGGCGCGGCCGAGCGCCTCGGGCAGCGCGCCACCCGGGTCGGCGCCCGGCGTGCACACCTCCACCTCGCGCCCCTCGACCACCCCGCGCACACCCTGCCCGGGCGTCGCGCGGAAGTCGGTGACCCGCGGCAACTCCCCCTCCGACAGCTCCTGTCGGGCGTACGCGAGCACGGCGCGCCCCAGCGGGTGCTCGGAGCCGCCCTCGACGGCCCCGGCGAGCCGCAGCACCCCGTCGCGGCCGAGGCCGCCCGGTGCGGCGGTGACGTCGGTGACGGTCATACGGCCCGTCGTCAGCGTGCCGGTCTTGTCGAGCACGACGGTGTCGACGGCGCGCAGCGTCTCCAGGGCGCGCGGCCCGCCGATCAGCACACCGAGCCGGGCGCCGCGCCCGGTGGCGGCGAGCAGCGCGGTGGGCGTCGCGAGGCCGAGCGCGCAGGGGCAGGCGACGACGAGGACCGCCACGGCCGCGGTGACCGCGGCCTCGGGTGCGGCGCCCGCGCCGAGCCAGAACCCGAGGACGGTCACGGCCAGCGTCAGGACCACGGGGACGAAGACGCCCGCCGCGGCGTCCGCGAGCCGCTGGGCGCGCGCCTTGCCCGCCTGGGCGTCCGTCACCATGCGCGTGATGCGGGCGAGTCGCGTGCCGGCGCCCACCGCCGTCGCGCGGACCGTGAGGAGCCCGCCCGCGTTCACGGCGGCACCGACGACCTCCGCACCGGGCCCCGCCGCCACCGGCTCACTCTCACCGGTGACGAGCGACAGGTCGAGCGCGGACGTCCCCGACACCACCACGCCGTCGGTGGCCACCCGCTCCCCGGGCCGCACCACGAACTCCTGCCCCACCCGCAGCCGCCCGGCCGGGATCCGCCGCTCCGTGCCGTCCGCGTCCCGCACCGCGACGTCCTTGACGGCGAGCGAGGCGAGGGAGCGCAGCGCCGCGCCCGTGCCGTGCCGCGCCCGTGACTCCAGGAAGCGTCCCGCGAGCACGGAGAGGGGCACCCCGACCGCCGCCTCCAGGTACACGTGGTGGGCGCCACCGCCCGCGGCGGGCAGTAATTCGAACGGCATCCGCATCCCCGGCTCGCCCGCACCGCCGAGGAACAGGGCGTACACCGACCACGAGAAGGAGGCGGCGACACCGAGCGACACCAGCGTGTCCATGGTCGCGGCGGCGTGCCGCAGGCCGCGCAGCGCCCGCCGGTGGAACGGCCACGCGCTCCACACCGCCACCGGCGCCGTGAGCACGAAGCACAGCCACTGCCAGTTGCGGAACTGCCAGGCGGGCACCATGGACAGGACGAGCACGGGCAGCGAGAGCGCGGCGGTGACAAGGAGCCGGTGCCGCTCGGCACGCCGCTCCCTCGCGGCACGCGAGTCCTGTGCGCCTTCGGTGCCACCTACGGCGTACGTGGGCGACGCGTCGACCGGCGTCACTCGTTCCGGTTCCAGGGTCGGCGGCGGCAGTTCGGTCTCCACGGCCGGCGGCGACAGTTCGGCCTCCATGGCCGGCGGCGACAGTTCTGCGGTGTACCCGGCCCGTACGACGGCGTCGACGAGCGCGTCCGGTGCGGTGCCCGGGGGGTGGCGCACGCGGGCCCGCCCGGTGGCGAGGTTCACGGTGGCGCTGACCCCGGGGAGCCTGCCCAGCTTCTTCTCGACCCGGTTCACACAGGCCGCGCAGGTCATGCCGCCGACGAGCAGGTCGGTGGTCGTGCCGCCGCCGGTCGCGGGGGCCGCCGCCGGGGCCGTGGACCCGGCGGTCACCGGCCGTGCCCGCCGTGCGGACCGCCGTGCCCCCCGCCGTCACCGGTGCCGCCCTCGCGGCCCGTGTCGCCGCTGGGGTCCGACGACCGCATGCCCGGCGCGACCGGCCCCACCGCCGAGCCGACCCGGTGGGCGACGGCGAAGACGACGACGAGCAGCACGACGAAGCCGAGCAGCGCGGGCGGCGGCCGCCACCACCGCACACCTGACGGTGCGCGGTCGGAACCCGCCGTACGCGCGGTGGTTGGACGCTCGTCTGCCATCGAGGCTCCCGTGACTGGTTTGGCGGTACGGGGCTGCGGACACCCGGCACGGGCAGGTGGTCGTGCGGGCGGGGCGGCGGGTTCCCGGGTGTTGTCGGGGTGTTGTCGCGCCGCCCGCACATGTGACACGTGCCATGCGACCGTGTCGTGGTTGGGCCGATCGGGTGACTTGCGTAAGAATTGCCGGGTGCAGACGTTGAGGACGAGCCAGGACGGGGTTGCTCTGTGACCAGCCACGAAGCCACCGACGAACAGTGGGAGGGGCTCGCCCAGGTAGTACCGCTGCGCGGCCGCAACGAGTGGCCGTCGTGGCCGGGACACGACGCCCTGCCCGACGCGGAGACGGAGGCGCGCCGGCGCTTCATCGTCACGCGCGTGAACATCTTCGCGGACGCCCGCGACGTCGCCGAGTACCTCATGGCGCAGACTCCGGTCCTGCTCGACCTGTCCGGCGCCGAGACCGAAGTCGCCAAACGCGTCCTGGACTTCAGCAGCGGCGTGGTCTTCGGCCTCGGCTGCGGCATGCACCGCGTGGAGAAGAACGTCTTCCTCCTGTCACCGCCCGACACGGAGGTCCAGGGCCTCGTGGAGGCGGCGACCGGCATCTGACCGGCGCTCTCCGCGCTCGGGTGATCTAGCCCACCCCACCCCGCCACGTGGGACTTCGGGGCGTGATCCCTCGATCGTGCGAAGGTCCTGCGGACGGAACGGTTCGGCTGCGACGGCGGTCATAACGTCCGGTCATGAGTGTGCACTCCCGCCGGGCGCCCGCGCAGGAGCGGACGGCCCGCGCCAGGCCCCGCGTCACCGAGCTGCGTCTCTCCGCCTTCGAGGGACATCGGCGTGCCGCGTTCCCGCTCGGTCCGCTCACTCTGTTCGCGGGGCCGAGCGGCAGCGGGAAGACCAGCGCGCTCCGGGCGTACGAGGCGTTGGCGCTGCTCGGTGCGGGCGCCGAACTGATCGACGTCTTCCCGCAGCCCGCCCGCTGTGTGCCCGAGCGGGCGCGCGCCGACGGCCAGGCCCGCCGCGGCTTCCGCATCGGCTGCACGGTCGACGGCCCCGCTGGCCCCGTACGCCTCGACGTGGCCGTCCAGGCCGAACCGGAACTGCGCATCGCGGGCGAGCGGTTGACGCGCGACGGACTCACCCTCCTGGAGACGGCCCTGCGCGACCCCGGCCGCCGCGCCGTCCAGGCGGCCTGGCACACCGCGGGCGCCGCGCCCGTCACTCGCGCGCCCCTGCCCGACGACCGCCTCGGCACGGCCCTGCTGCCGCTGCGCGTCGCGGGCAAGACCGACGGCCAGCGCCTGGTGCTCGCCGCCGCCGAACAGGTCGTCGTCGCCCTGCGCTCGGTGTTCGCCTGCGACCCCCACCCCACCCGCATGCGCGAGCCCGTGCCGCCGGGACTCGTCGGCACCGGCCGCCTCCTCGGGGGCTGCGACAACCTCGCGGAGGTCCTGTGGCGCACCCGTACCGAGTGCGGCACCCGGCACGCCCAGCTCGTGACCGCGCTGCGCGCCGGGTGCGCGGGGCCCGTCGCCGACGTACGCGCCGAGGAGACGCGGGACGGCGCCCTGCGGGCACTGCTCGACCGCGGTGACGGCGTACGCACCTCCATGGGCCGCCTCGGCGACGGCGAACTGCGCTATCTGGCCCTCGCCCTGGTCCTGCTCACCGGCCCCCGGGTCCTCGAGGTCGACCCGGCGGCGGAGGTCCCCGAGGCCTACCAGAGCCTCACGGTCCTCGCCGACGGCTTCGACCGCTGTCTGGACCAGCGCCAGAAGCGGGCCATCGCCGACCTCGCGGCCCGTATGTGCGCCCGCGGCCACCTGCGCCTGATCGGTGCCGTGGCCGACGCCGCCTGGGCCGCGACGGCGGACGGCGTGACCGTGGTGGACCTGGGGCGGCCCGGGCCCGCCGGGATGTAGTTGACTGGGGGCCGTGACAGATCATGACGTAGCGGGACTGCAACGCAGGCTGGCCGAGTTCGCGGCCGCGCGCGACTGGGAGCGCTATCACACGCCCAAGAACCTGGCCGCCGCGCTCAGCGTGGAGGCCGCCGAACTCGTGGAGATCTTCCAGTGGCTGACCCCGGAGGAGTCGGCGCGCATCATGGAAGACCCGGAGTCGGCGCACCGCGTGACCGACGAGGTCGCCGACGTCCTCGCCTATCTGCTCCAGTTCTGCGGCAGGCTCGGCATCGACCCGCTCACGGCGCTCGCGGCGAAGATCGACCGGAACGAGCACCGCTTCCCCGTGCCCTAGCCCCGCTCCCGTCCCACCCCGTGGGTCCCGGCGGCTCCACCGCATGACGGCCGCACCGCTCGACCGCACCGCCCAGCCGCACCGCTCGACCGCACCGCTCGACCGCACCGTTCGGCCGCTCCAGGGCGCAACCGGTGCTGAGCCCCCGGCATTCACGGCGCACTCGGTGCGCACCCCCGCCCCTCAAGTCCTGCGCCGTCACCACCCGTTGGACATGCCGAAAGCCCCCCAAAGACACCTCTTCGTCACTCTCCGAAGTCAATGCATTGTCCATTGGCGAATTTTTGTCCACAGATTTCAGGCTTCCTCTGGCTTTTCGTCCTGAAGGCGCTCACTGTGGGTAGTGGTTAGGGGAGTTCGGTTGCACGTGCTGTGTGTGGGCGCGGAATGAATGGGGACGGCGCATGGATGCGATGCGACTCATCGAGGCGAGCAGGTGCGCCCTGGCGCGAAGTCGGGAGTCCGCCTCCCTGGTGGCGGAGGTGTGGCAATCCCAGGCTCTGGCGCAGGCGATCGGCAGCCGCCTCGCGGTCGCGGGCCCCCCGGAGTTACGGGGCGAGGCCCTCGGCCTCAGCGAGCTGAGCGGCCGGGGCTGCGCGGTCCTGAGCCACCCCCCGCCGACGCCCCAGGAGATACGGGCGGCGAAGCTCACGACGATAGGCGATGCCCACGACACCCTCCTCCGCCTCGGCGTGCTCCTCGGTGAAGTGGGCATCGCCCTGGTCACGGTGGCGATGGGCGCCGAGGACGAGGGGGTGTACTGGCAGTGCATGGAGGCCATCGACGCGGCGGACGAGGCCAGGGACCGCGTCCTGGAGATGCTCCGCAGACTCGCCGCACGGGCGCGCGACACCCCCGAGCCCTCGGGGACCCGCCCCGTCTGCTGAGCCGGACCACCACCCTCGCCCCCCCGCGGGCGCCGCCAGCCCTACCCGCGACCGTTCCGCGTGCCTTCGCCGTTCTGGGCCCCTCGGGCGTTGCGTGCGCCTTCGCTGTTGCGCGCCCATCGGCCGTTGCGTGCGCCTTCGCCGTTCCGGGCCCCTCGGCCGTTCCGCGCGCCTTCGCTGTTGCGCGCCCGTCCGCCGTTGTGCGCCCGCTCACCCTTCCGCCGCCGCGACACGTCGCCCCCTCGACCCGTACCCCGCCCCCGCGGGAGGCGCACCCCGGCCCACGATCCCCCGCGCGGCACGATCACCGGGACGCCCGCGCCCCCGCCGCCGTACGCACGGTTCCCACCCGACCGGGGCGGCGGCGCCCGCCCGGGCCGGAGAACGTCCACGGGCGTTCGAGCGTGCAGGATGGACCCATGGACCTTCGCATCTTCACCGAGCCCCAGCAGGGGGCCACCTATGACACGCTGCTCACCGTCGCCAAGGCCACCGAGGACCTGGGCTTCGACGCCTTCTTCCGCTCCGACCACTATCTGCGCATGGGTTCGGCCGACGGCCTGCCGGGACCCACGGACGCCTGGATCACGCTGGCGGGCCTCGCACGCGAGACGAAGCGCATCCGGCTCGGGACGCTCATGACGGCCGGTACCTTCCGGCTGCCGGGCGTGCTCGCCATCCAGGTGGCCCAGGTCGACCAGATGTCCGGCGGCCGGGTGGAGCTCGGACTCGGAGCGGGCTGGTTCGAGGAGGAGCACAAGGCGTACGGCATCCCGTTCCCGAAGGCGAAGTTCGCGCGCCTGGAGGAGCAGCTGGCGATCGTCACCGGCCTGTGGGCGACGGAGCCCGGCCGCACGTTCTCGTACGAGGGCACCCACTACCAGCTCACCGAATCGCCCGCGCTGCCCAAGCCCGCGCAGACCAAGGTGCCGGTCCTGATCGGCGGCCACGGCGCGACGCGCACACCCCGCCTCACCGCGCAGTACGCGGACGAGTTCAACATCCCGTTCGCCTCGATCGAGGACAGCGAGCGGCAGTTCGGCCGGGTGCGGGCCGCGGCCGAGCAGGCCGGGCGCAAGCCCGACGACCTGGTGTACTCCAGCGCCCTTGTGGCGTGCGTCGGCAAGGACGACGCCGAGGTCGCCCGGCGCGCGGCGGTCATCGGCCGCGATGTGGAGGAGCTGAAGGCCAACGGCCTCGCGGGCTCCCCGGCCGAGGTCGTCGACAAGATCGGCCGGTACGCGGAGATCGGTGCGAGCCGCGTCTACCTCCAGTGCCTGGACCTGGCCGACCTGGACCACCTCGAACTGATCTCGGCACAGGTGCAGTCGCAACTGGCCTGACCCGGGCGAGCCGGCCCGGCCCGGGGGAGCCGCTCCCACCCGGGCGAGCCCGGCCCGGCCCGGGCCGTGGGTGGACGCCGCCGCCGCACCCGGCAACCGCCCGCGACCTGCGGTCCTGCCCGCCGGAGCCGGAAAATCCTGGGTGCGGCCCGGGGGGCTTCGCTGTACGTTTGTGCAGGTGTTTCTGACCCTCACCACCACAGGCTCCGCCGAACGCCCCGCCACCGACCTCGGGTTCCTGCTGCACAAGCATCCCGACAAGGCGCAGGCGTTCACCACGTCCTACGGGCAGGCGCACGTCTTCTACCCCGAGGCGACCGAGGAGCGCTGCACGGCCGCGCTCCTCCTCGAAGTCGACCCCGTGGCGCTGGTACGGCGCGGCGGGGGCGGTGGGGGCAGGGGTCGCGGCGGCGCCCCGGACGCGGCGCTCGCGCAGTACGTGAACGACCGGCCGTACGCGGCGTCCTCGCTGCTTGCCGTCGCCCTGGGCGGAGTGTTCTCCAGCGCGCTGCGCGGTGTCTGCAAGGCCCTGCCCGAGCGGGCCGGACAGCCGCTGCCGCTGCGCGTGGAGGTGCCCGCGCTGCCCGCGCGCGGCGGCCCCGAGCTGGTGCGGGCGCTGTTCGAGCCGCTGGGCTGGACGGTCACGGCCGATCCCGTACCGCTCGACGCGCGCTTCCCCGACTGGGGCGACTCGCGGTACGTGCGCCTGGTCATCGAGGTGCCGGACGGCGTGCTGACCCTCGGCGCCGCCCTGCGCCACCTGTACGTACTCCTTCCGGTGCTCGACGACGCCAAGCACTACTGGGTCTCGGCCGACGAGGTCGACAAGCTGCTCCGCGCCGGCTCGGGCTGGCTCGCGGACCACCCCGAGCAGCGCCTGATCACCAGCCGCTACCTCGCGCGCCGCTGGTCCCTGACGCGTGCGGCCACCGAGCGACTCGAACTGGTCAGGCTCGCCGACGCCGACGACACGGACGTCGACGAGATCGACAACGCCGTCGCCGACGACGGCCCGGAAGAGGAACCGCCGGTGCCGCTCGCCGTGCGGCGCCGCGAGACGATCCTCGCCGCACTCGGCGCGACGGGCGCCACCCGCGTGCTCGACCTCGGCTGCGGCCAGGGCCAGTTGGTGCAGGCGCTCCTCAAGGACACGCGGTACACCCGGATCGTGGGTGTCGACGTGTCGATGCGCGCCCTGACCGTCGCCGCCCGGCGGCTGAAGCTGGAGCACCTGGGCGAGCGCCAGGCGGACCGCGTGGCACTCCTCCAGGGCTCGCTCGCGTACACCGACAAACGCCTCAAGGGGTACGACGCTGCGGTGCTCAGCGAGGTCGTCGAGCACGTCGACCCGGAGCGCCTTCCCGCCCTGGAGTACGCGGTGTTCGGCTCGGCGCGTCCGCGCACCGTCCTCGTGACGACGCCGAACGTCGAGTACAACGTCCGCTGGGAGTCCCTCCCGGCAGGCCACGTCCGCCACGGCGACCACCGCTTCGAGTGGACCCGCGAGGAGTTCCGCGCCTGGGCGGACGGGGTCGCCCGGCGGCACGCGTACACGGTGGAGTTCGCCCCCGTGGGCCCCGACGACCCCGAGGTGGGCCCGCCGACACAGATGGCGGTCTTCACCCGCACGGACGACGAGTCGCCGCGCACGGACGGCGGTGCGACACGCACGGACGACGGCGCGACACGCACGGACGAGAGCACCGGAAACGGAAACGAAAACGGAACCGGAACCGGAACCGGAAAGGGAGCGCAGGCCGCATGACGATGGAAAGAATCCGCCTCGCCGTCACCGACCTCTCCCTCGTCGTGCTCGTCGGCGCCACCGGATCGGGCAAGTCCACCTTCGCCCGGCGGCACTTCGCGCCCACCGAGGTGCTCTCCAGCGACTTCTGCCGGGGCCTGGTCGCCGACGACGAGAACGACCAGAGCGCGAGCGGCGACGCCTTCGACGTACTGCACTACATCGCGGGCAAGCGGCTGGCCGCAGGCCGCCGTACCGTCGTCGACGCCACCAACGTGCAGTCCGACAGCCGCAAGCAGCTCATCGAGCTGGCCAAGCGGCACGACGTGCTGCCCCTCGCCATCGTGCTGGACGTCCCCGAGGAGGTGTGCGCGGAGCGGAACGCCGCGCGCGCCGACCGCGCCGGACTGCCGCGCCGCGTCATCCAGCGCCACCAGCGCGAGCTGCGCCGCTCCGTCAAGCACCTGGAGCGCGAGGGCTTCCGCAAGGTGCACGTCCTGCGGGGCGTCGCGGAGATCGACCGCGCCGAGATCGTCACCGAGCGGCGCTACAACGACCTCAGACACCTCAGTGGCCCCTTCGACATCGTCGGCGACATCCACGGCTGCGCGAGCGAGCTGGAGACCCTGCTCGGCAAGCTCGGCTACGTCGACGGCGCGCACCCCGAGGGCCGCACCGCCGTGTTCGTCGGCGACCTCGTCGACCGCGGCCCGGACAGCCCCGGCGTCCTGCGCCGCGTCATGAGCATGGTCGCGAACGGCACCGCCCTGTGCGTACCCGGCAACCACGAGAACAAGCTCGGCCGCTATCTGAGGGGCCGGGGCGTGCAGCACACCCACGGCCTCGCCGAGACGATCGCGCAGCTTCAGGCGGAGGACGCCCGCGACCCCGACTTCCGGGCCCGGGTGCGGGAGTTCGTGGACGGCCTCGTCAGCCACTACGTCCTGGACGGCGGCAAGCTGGTGGTGTGCCACGCGGGTCTGCCGGAGAAGTACCACGGCCGCACCTCGGGCCGGGTGCGCTCGCACGCCCTGTACGGCGACACCACCGGCGAGACCGACGAGTTCGGCCTCCCCGTGCGCTACCCGTGGGCGGAGGACTACCGCGGCAGGGCCGCCGTCGTCTACGGCCACACACCGGTGCCCACGGCGACCTGGCTGAACAACACCATCTGCCTGGACACCGGCGCGGTCTTCGGCGGCAGACTCACCGCGCTGCGCTGGCCGGAGCGCGAGCTCGTCGACGTCCCCGCGGAGCGGGTCTGGTACGAACCCGCGAAGCCGCTGCGCACGGACGCGCCCGGCGGCCACGACGGCCGCCCCCTCGACCTCGGTGACGTGCACGGCCGCCGCGTCGTGGAGACCCGGCACGCGGGACGCGTCACCGTCCGCGAGGAGAACGCGGCGGCGGCCCTCGAGGTCATGAGCCGCTTCGCCGCCGACCCGCGCCTGGTGCCGTACCTGCCGCCCACGATGGCGCCGACGGCCACCTCGCGGCGCGAAGGCTACTTGGAGCACCCGGAGGAGGCCTTCGCGCAGTACCGGGCGGACGGCGTCGGGCGCGTCGTGTGCGAGGAGAAGCACATGGGCTCCCGCGCGGTGGTCCTGGTGTGCAAGGACGCGGACGCGGCCCGCGCCCGCTTCGGCGTCGACGGCCCCACGGGCGCGCTCTACACCCGCACGGGGCGCCCCTTCCTCGACGACGCCGCGCTCACCGACGAGGTGCTCGCCCGGGTACGGGCGGCCGTCGGCGCGGCCGGGCTGTGGAGGGACCTCGCGACCGACTGGCTGCTGCTCGACGCCGAGCTGATGCCGTGGTCCCTGAAGGCGGGGGGCCTGCTGCGCACGCAGTACGCCGCCGTGGGCGCCGCGGCCCGCGCGGTCTTCCCCGGCGCGCTCGCCGCCCTGGAGGCAGCCGCCGCGCGGGGCGTCGGCGGCGTCGGCATCCAGGACCTGCTCGACAAGCAGCGGCAACGCGCCGCGGACGCGTCCTCCTTCACCGACGCCTACCGCCGCTACTGCTGGCCGACCGACGGTCTCGACGGCGTGCACCTCGCGCCGTTCCAGATCCTGGCCGCCCGGGGCAGGAGCCTCGCCGCGCTGCCCCACGACGAGCAACTGGCACTGCTCGACCGCATGGTGGAGCACGACGGCACGGGCCTGCTGCGCACCACGCGCCGCCTGTACGTCGACACCGGCGACGAGGAGTCGGTGCGGGCGGGTGTCGACTGGTGGCTGGAGATGACGGGGCGCGGCGGCGAGGGCATGGTCGTCAAGCCCGCGGGCGCGCTGGCGCGCGACGGCAGGGGACGGCTCGTACAGCCCGGCATCAAGTGCCGGGGCCGCGAGTACCTGCGGATCGTCTACGGCCCGGAGTACACCCGTCCGGAGAACCTGGCGAGGCTCCGCGACCGCTCCCTCGGCCACAAGCGCTCGCTCGCCGTCCGGGAGTACGCACTCGGCCTCGAAGCCCTCGACCGGCTCGCGGACGGCGAGCCGCTGTGGCGGGTGCACGAGGCCGTGTTCGCGGTCCTCGCGCTCGAGTCGGAGCCGGTGGACCCGCGGCTGTGACGTGTACGTGGCCGCCCGCCCCCGGGACCCTGTCCCGGCGGGAGGGACGGCGGCCCCGGCACGTGCCGGGCGTCACTTGTCGTAGTTCGACGCGTGCGGGGGCGCCGGGCAGGTGAGGATGGTGGCATGGCATTCCACGTCGACTCCGAGGCCGGGCGGCTGCGCCGCGTCATACTGCACCGCCCCGATCTGGAGCTGAAACGGCTCACACCCACCAACAAGGACGCGCTGCTCTTCGACGACCTCCTGTGGGTGCGCAGGGCGAGGCAGGAACACGACGGCTTCGCCGACGTGCTGCGCGACCGCGGCGTCACGGTGCACCTCTTCGGCGACCTGCTGACCGAGGCACTGGACGTACCCGCGGCCCGGCTCCTCGTCCTGGACCGCGTCTTCGACGAGAAGGAGTACGGCCCGCTGGCCACCGACCACCTGCGGGCCTCCTTCGAGCCGCTGCCGTCGGCGGAGCTGGCCGAGGCGCTGATCGGCGGCATGACGAAGCGGGAGTACCTGGACCGGCACCCGGAGCCGACGTCCGTGCGCTTCCACTGCATGGACATGGACGACTTCCTGCTCCGGCCGCTGCCCAACCACCTGTTCACACGGGACACCTCCGCGTGGATCTACGACGGCGTGTCCATCAACGCGATGCGCTGGCCGGCCCGGCAGCGCGAGACCGTCCACTTCGAGGCGATCTACCAGTACCACCCGCTCTTCCACGGCCAGGGCTTCCACCTCTGGTCGCAGGGCCAGTCCGACTACCCCTCCACCATCGAGGGCGGTGACGTCCTGGTCCTCGGCAACGGCGCGGTGCTCATCGGCATGAGCGAGCGCACCACCCCGCAGGCCGTCGAGATGCTGGCGCACAAGCTGTTCGCCGCCGGGTCCGCGACCTCGATCGTGGCGCTCGACATGCCCAAGCGCCGGGCCTTCATGCACCTGGACACGGTCATGACGATGGTCGACGGCGACACGTTCACGCAGTACGCGGGCCTCGGCATGCTCCGCTCGTACACCATCGAGCCGGGTGTCGACGAGCGCGAGCTGAAGGTCACCGACCATCCGCCGGAGCACATGCACCGCGCCATCGCCGCCGCGCTCGGCCTCGGCGGCATCCGGGTCCTCACGGCCACCCAGGACGTGCACGCCGCCGAGCGCGAGCAGTGGGACGACGGCTGCAACGTGCTCGCGGTCGAGCCGGGCGTGGTCGTGGCCTACGAGCGGAACGCGACCACCAACACGTATCTGCGCAAGCAGGGCCTCGAAGTGATCGAGATCCTCGGCAGCGAGCTGGGCCGCGGCCGGGGCGGCCCGCGGTGCATGAGCTGTCCGGTGGAGCGGGGGCCGGTGGGGGGCTGAGGCGGGGCCGCACGGCTGACGGCACGGGGTCTGCATATAAATGTGAAAGGTCGTATAGACTTTCAAGGGTTCCCCCGCCCGCCTCTCCGCATGTGTACCTCAGGAGCGCCCCATGGCGACTGCCACCACCGGCCTCACCGGCCGCCACTTCCTCAAGGAGCTGGACTTCACGGCCGACGAGTTCCGCGGCCTGCTGGCCCTGGCCGCGGAACTGAAGGCGGCCAAGCGGGCCGGGGCGGAGACACGGCGCCTGAGCGGGCGGAACATCGCGCTGATCTTCGAGAAGGCGTCGACCCGCACCCGGTGCGCCTTCGAGGTGGCCGCCGCCGACCAGGGTGCCTCCACGACGTACATCGACCCCAGCGGGGCGCACATCGGCAAGAAGGAGTCCGTGCGGGACACCGCCCGGGTGCTCGGCCGGATGTACGACGCCATCCAGTTCCGCGGCGACGCCCAGGCCACCGTCGAGTCGCTCGCCGCCCACGCGGGCGTGCCCGTCTACAACGGCCTGACCGACGCCTGGCACCCCACCCAGATGCTCGCCGACGTCCTGACCATGACCGAGCACTGCGCCGAGCCCCTGGAGCGCATCGCCTATGCCTACCTCGGTGACGCCCGTCTGAACATGGGCAACTCCTACCTGGTCACCGGCGCCCTGCTCGGCATGGACGTGCGGATCGTGGCGCCCCGAGCGTACTGGCCCGCGGAGGCCGTCGTGGCCCGCGCCCGGACGCTCGCCGAGGCCAGCGGTGCGCGGATCACGCTCACCGAGGACATCTCCGAGGGCGTCGTGGGCGCCGACTTCGTCGCCACCGACGTCTGGGTGTCGATGGGGGAGCCCGCCGGCGTCTGGGACGAGCGGGTCGCTGACCTCGCGCCGTACGCGGTGACGATGGACGTGCTGCGCGCCACCGGCAACCCCGAGGTGAAGTTCCTGCACTGCCTGCCCGCCTTCCACGACCTGTCCACGCAGGTCGGACGCGAGGTCTGCGAGCGGCACGGCCTTTCGTCGCTGGAGGTGACCGACGAGGTCTTCGAGTCGGAGTGCTCGGTCGTCTTCGACGAGGCGGAGAATCGGATGCACACGATCAAGGCGGTCCTGGTGGCGACGCTCACCTGAGGACCCCCCGGCCCGCGCCTCCCGACCCGCGCCTCCCGCACCCCCCGGGTAGCCTCACCCGCACGAAACGCACCACCCGCACGAGCCGCACCGCCCGCACAAAACGCGATACCCGCACAGAACGCGATACCCGCACCACCGCACCACCGCACCAGAATCGAGTACCACCCCATGGGCCCCAACCGCCCGCCTGCCGCCTCCCGGCCGGGACGGCGTCTCAAGTCCCCGGACCTCCTCGTCGCCGAGTCCGGCGCGGACCTGGAGGGGCACGGCCTCGAGCGCACGATGGGCCTGTTCCAGCTCGTCTGCTTCGGTGTCGGCGCGATCGTCGGCACCGGCATCTTCGTCGGCCTGTCCGACAGCGTCGCCGAAGCCGGGCCCGCGGTCGCGGTGTCCTATGTCCTGGCGGCCGTGACCTGCGTCTTCACCGCGTTCTCGTTCGCGGAGCTGGGCGGCGCGATCCCCGTGTCGGGCAGCTCGTACTCGTTCGCGTACGCGACGCTCGGCGAGCGCACCGCGTTCCTGGTCGGCTGGTGCCTGCTGCTCGAGTACGGGGTCTCGGTGTCGGCCGTCGCGGTCGGCTGGAGCCAGTACCTGAACGAGCTGCTCGACAGCCTCACCGGATGGCGGCTGCCCGCCGCCCTGTCCGCGGGCCCGGGCGACGGCGGCGCCGTCAACCTCCCCGCCGTCGTGGTGATCGCCCTCGCCGCCGTGCTCCTCGTCCGCGGGGTGCGCGAGAGCGCGCGGGCCACCGCCGCGATGGCGGTCCTGAAGATCGGCGTCCTGCTGCTGTTCCTGGCCATCGCCTTCACGGCGTTCCGGGACGGCAACCTCACGCCGTTCGCGGGCGCCGGGGTCTCCGGCGTCACGGCGGGCGCCTCGCTCGCGTTCTTCTCGTTCATCGGCTTCGACGCGGTGACGACGGCGGGCGAGGAGGTGCGCGAGCCGCGCAGGAACATCCCCCTCGCCATCCTGATCTGCATCGGCGTGGTGACCCTGCTGTACGTCGCCGTGGCGCTCGCGGCCGTCGGCGCGCTCGGCGCGGACGAGGTCGCCGCCAGGCCCGCGGCGCTCTCGCTGATCGTCGACCAGGTCACCGGGTCCGCCGTGGGCGGCGGCGTCATCGCCTTCGGCGCGGTCGTGGCCATCGCTTCCGTGGTGCTCGCGGTCATGTACGGCCAGACCCGCATCCTGATGTCGATGTCCCGGGACGGCCTGATGCCGCGCGTCTTCGAACGGGTGTCGCCGCGGACCGCGACGCCCGCCGCGGGCACCTGGATCGTGGCCGCCGCCGTGGCCGTCCCCGCCGCCTTCTCGTCCCTGGACGTGGTCGTCGGCCTGACCACCATCGGCACGCTCGCGATCATGGCCGTGGTCAATGTGGCGGTACTGGCACTGCGCCGTGCGCACCCGGGGCTCGAACGGACGTTCAGGGTGCCGCTGTACCCGCTGAGCCCGCTCGCCGGCGTGGGCTTCTGCCTCTACCTGATCTGGGGTACGGGGTGGTCCACCTGGACGCAGTTCGCCGTGTTCCTGGCGGTGGGGGCCGGGGTGTACGCGCTGTACGGGCGCGGGCACTCGCGGCTCGGGCGCACGCGGGAGTCCGCGGCGGCCCCGCTCAGCGGTCCGCGGGCGCCGAGAGGGTGAACCAGACGGCCTTGCCGGACGCGGTGGGGCGGTGCCCGCACGACGAGCTGAGGGTGCGGATCAGGAGCAGGCCGCGCCCGTGCTCCTGCCAGGGGTCGGGCGCGGAGTCCGCCGACGGATCGGTCAGTTCGTACGGCGGTACGGGGCTGGAGTCGCGCACCTCGACCTGGCAGAGCGTCGGAAGCAGCTCGATGACTAGCTCTATCGGGTCGCGGCCCGCCGTGTGCTCGACGGCGTTGGCGACCAGCTCCGCCGTGAGCAGCTCCGCGGTGTCGGTGTCCGCGGTGGAGCCGATGTCCGTGAGGGCCGTGCGGACCAGGGCACGTGCGATCGGCACCGCTGCCGTGGTGTGCGGCAGGGCGATGCGCCACGAGGCGGGGGAGTGATCGTCGGCCAAAGCGGGTCCGTTCGAGGTGCGGGTGGTCCGAGCAGGCGGCCTTTGTGCGGTCCTGTCTTCAACCGTACGAATCCTAAGCGGAGCGGCGACAGGGACCACCGTCGGCCGGTTCGGCGGCCCATGCCGGGAAATGAGAGGACGTATGCCTCTGATGAAGGACGTATACCCCTCGCTATATCGCGTACTCATGACGACAGTCATCGATGGGTGATAACTTCGGAGGGAAGAGGGACAGAAACGGGACGTGACGGGCACTCCCTTGTCATCCCGTCATCCCGTCATCCCGTCATCCCGTCATTACGTCGTCCCGTCACCCTGTCGTCCCGAGACGCCCGTCACCGCCGGCTCCGCCGCCCCCGTCCGAGGAGGCCGCACGTCATGAGTCCCTTCACCGGATCCACCGCCCGCACCCCCGAGTGGCGCCATCTGAACCTGGCGGTCGACGACGGCGTCGCGACCGTCACCCTCGCCCGCCCCGAGAAGCTGAACGCGCTCACCTTCGGCGCGTACGCCGACCTGCGCGACCTGCTCGCCGAACTGTCCCGGGAGCGGTCCGTGCGGGCGCTCGTCCTCGGCGGCGAGGGGCGCGGCTTCTGCTCCGGCGGTGACGTGGACGAGATCATCGGCGCGACGCTCGCCATGGACACCGCGCAGCTGCTCGACTTCAACCGCATGACGGGCCAGGTCGTGCGGGCCCTGCGCGAGTGCCCGTTCCCGGTGGTGGCCGCGGTGCACGGGGTGGCCGCGGGCGCGGGCGCGGTGCTCGCGCTCGCCGCGGACTTCCGGGTCGCCGACCCCTCGGCCCGGTTCGCGTTCCTGTTCACCAAGGTCGGGCTCTCCGGCGGTGACATGGGCGCCGCCTATCTGCTGCCGCGCGTCGTCGGGCTCGGCCACGCCACGCGACTGCTGATGCTGGGGGAGCCGGTGCGGGCACCCGAGGCCGAACGGATCGGCCTGATCAGCGAGCTGACGGACGAGGGCAGGGCCGCCGGGTCCGCGGCCGCCCTGGCCCGCCGCCTCGCCGAGGGCCCCGCCCTCGCGTACGCCCAGACGAAGGCGCTGCTCACCGCCGAACTCGACATGCCGCTCGCGGCCGCCGTCGAGATGGACGCGGCCACCCAGGCACTCCTGATGAACGGCGAGGACTACGCCGAGTTCCACGCGGCGTTCACCGGGAAGCGGCCGCCGCAGTGGCGGGGGCGGTGACCGCGGTGGCCCCGGGGGAGCGGGGCGCGGGGCGGGCGGCCCGCCGCGTCGCCGTCATCGGGGGCGGCCCCGGCGGCCTGTACGCGGCCGCCCTGCTCAAGCGGCTCGCCCCGGAGCGCGAGGTCACCGTCTGGGAGCGGAACGCCCCCGAGGACACCTTCGGCTTCGGCGTGGTCCTCTCCGACGAGACCCTCGGCGGCATCGAGCACGCCGACCCGGTGGTGTACGCGGCGCTGCGCAGGGAGTTCGTCCGCTGGGACGACATCGACATCGTGCACCGCGGCACCCGCCACACCTCCGGCGGCCACGGCTTCGCCGCGCTCGGGCGGCGCACCCTGCTCGCCGTCCTGCACGAGCGCTGCCGCGACCTGGGCGTCGACCTCCGCTTCCGTACCGAGGCGCCGCCCGCCGCCGCGCTCGCCACGGAGTACGACCTGGTGATCGCCGCGGACGGCGTGCACAGCGCGACCCGCGGCGCGCACGCCGACGTCTTCCGCCCCGCCCTCACCACGCACCGCTGCCGCTACATCTGGCTCGCCGCCGACTTCGCCCTCGACGCCTTCCGCTTCGAGATCGCCGAGACCGGGCACGGCGTGATGCAGCTGCACGGCTACCCCTACGAGGCGGCGACGGACACGGCACCCGGCGCGTCCACGGTCATCGTCGAGATGCGCGAGGAGGTGTGGCGGGCGGCCGGGTTCCCCGACCTGGACGCCGCCCAGTCCGTCGAACGCTGCGCCAAGCTCTTCGCGGACACCCTCGGCGGCCGCCCGCTGCGCTCTAACAACTCCTCCTGGCTCACCTTCCGCACGGTCGTCAACGACCACTGGTCGCACGGCAACATCGTCCTGCTCGGCGACGCCGCCCACACCGCGCACTTCTCCATCGGCTCCGGCACCAAGCTCGCCGTGGAGGACGCCCTCGCCCTCGTCGCCTGCCTGCACGAGCACGGTGACCTGGCCGCGGCCCTCACCGCGTACGAGGCCGAGCGCCGCCCCGTGGTCGCCTCCACGCAGCGTGCCGCCCGCGCCAGCCTCCAGTGGTTCGAGGAACTGCCGCTGTACCTGGACCAGCAGCCCCGGCAGTTCGCGTTCAACCTGCTCACCCGCAGCCGCCGCGTCACGCACGACAACCTGCGCCTGCGCGACGCGTGCTTCACCGCGGCCGTGGAGCGGGACTTCGGCTGTCCGCCCGGCACCCCGCCCATGTTCACGCCCTTCCGCCTCCGCGACCTCGAACTGCGCAACCGCGTCGTCGTCTCCCCCATGGACATGTACTCCGCCGTGGACGGTGTGCCCGGCGACTTCCACCTGGTCCACCTGGGGGCGCGGGCACTCGGCGGGGCGGGCCTCGTCATGACGGAGATGGTGTGCGTGAGCGAGCGCGGCCGGATCACGCCGGGCTGCGCGGGCCTGTACACCGACGCGCAGGCCGCCGCCTGGACCCGGATCGTCGACTTCGCCCACACCCAGGCGCCCGGCACGGCCCTCGGTGTCCAGCTCGGCCACTCCGGGCGCAAGGGCTCCACGAAACTGATGTGGGAGGGCATCGACGAGCCGCTGCCCGCCGCCAACTGGCCGCTCCTCGCCCCGTCCCCCCTTCCGTACGGCCCCCTGAGCCAGACCCCCGAGGAACTGGACGCGGCCGGTCTGTCCGCGATCCGCGAGGAGTTCACCACCGCGGCCCGCCGCGCCGCCGACTGCGGCTTCGACCTCCTCGAACTCCACTGCGCCCACGGCTACCTCCTCTCCTCCTTCCTCTCCCCGCTCACCAACCACCGCACGGACGCCTACGGCGGCTCGCTCGAGGCGCGCCTCCGCTTCCCCCTCGAGGTCTTCGACGCGGTACGCGAGGTCTGGCCGGCCTCGCGCCCCATGACCGTCCGCGTCTCCGCCACGGACTGGGCGCGGGGCGGCACCACGGCGGACGACGCGGTCGCCGTGGCCCGCGCGTTCGCCGCGCACGGCGCCGACGCCGTCGACGTCTCCACCGGCCAGGTCGTCCCCGGCGAACGCCCCGCCTACGGCCGCTCCTACCAGACCCCGTTCGCCGACCGCATCCGCAACGAGACGGGCATCCCCGTCATCGCCGTCGGCGCCATCTCCTCCTGGGACGACGTCAACTCCCTGCTCCTCGCGGGCCGCACCGACCTCTGCGCCCTCGCCCGCCCCCACCTCTACGACCCGAACTGGACCCTGCACGCGGCAGCCGAACAGAACTACACGGGCCCCGGCGTCTCCTGGCCCGTCCAGTACCGCGCGGGCAGCCGCCGCCCCCAGACAGGCCGCACGGACGCCCCGAAGCCCCGCCTCTCCCTGACCCCATGACCTGGCGAAGCCCCGCCAGGCACGCCTGGCAGGGCCGCGGCGTACTGCTCCGGCACCCCCATTCCCGTCAGGTCCTCGTTCTGACCGCCGAACGGCTGCACCACGGTCAAGACCCCGCCACGAACTGGGCCCCCGCCCCCCGCAGCCGCCCGTCCAACCCCCGGAACACCTCCGCCGCCCTGCTCCCCGGCCACCCCTCCGGCAGGAGCTCCGCGGGTAGGCCCGGGTCGGCGTAGGGGAGGTGGCGCCAGGAGTCGAGGGCCAGGAGGTGGTCCCGGTAGGCCTCCTCGGGTGGGGTGTCGGGGCGGGACTGCCAGGCGCGCAGGACCGGTTCGTGGCGGTCGAGGAAGGTCTCGTGCTGCTTGGCGAGGGAGGCGAGGTCCCACCAGCGGGCCACGGCCTCGGCGGTGGGCGTGAAGCCGAGGTGGGTGCCGCGGAACAGGTCGACGTAGGGGGTGAGGCGCAGGCGGGTCAGGGTGTGGCGGGTCTCCTCGTGGAGGTGGGCGGGGGCGATCCACACGCCGGGCGCCGCCGCGCCGAAGCCGAGGCCCGCGAGGCGGGAGCGCAGCACGTGCCGCTTGCTGCGCTCGGCCTCGGGGACCGAGAAGACGGCGATGACCCAGCCGGAGTCGGACCGGTCGTCGCGCGGCGCGTAGATGCGGCGGTCGCCGTCCTCCAGGAGCTGGCGGGCGTCGGCGGAGAGGGCGTACCCCGCCCCGCCCGTCTCCGTACGCGCGGGAACCAGCAGCCCCCTGCGCTTCAGCCGCGACACCGACGAGCGCACGGACGGCGCGTCCACGCCCACCGGGGCGAGGAGGCGAACCAGTTCGGCGACCGCGACGGGACCGGGCGCGGCCCGTCCGTACGCGCCGTAGAAGCTGACGATCAGGGACCTGGGAGTGTGCTGCGGGTGCTGCTCGGACACGTGATCACTCTAGGCCCCGCCCGCGGGCCCCGGCTCCCGCAGCCGGAACCGCTGTAGCTTGCCCGTCGCCGTCCGCGGCAGCGCGGCGAGGAACACCACCTCGCGCGGGCACTTGTACGGCACCAGCTCCGCCTTGACGAACTCCCGCAGCCGCTCGGCGTCCGCCACCGCGCCCGCGCGCAGCACCACGTACGCCACCACCACCTGCCCGCGCCGCTCGTCGGGGCGGCCCACGACGGCCGTCTCCACCACGTCCGGATGGCGGAGCAGGGCCTCCTCGACCTCCGGGCCCGCGATGTTGTACCCCGCCGATATGATCATGTCGTCCGCGCGCGCCACGTAACGGAAGTAGCCGTCGGCGTCCCGTACATAGGTGTCGCCGGTGATGTTCCAGCCGTGGCGGACGTACTCCCGCTGCCGCGGGTCGGCGAGGTACCGGCAGCCGATGGGCCCGCGCACCGCGAGCAGACCGGGCTCGCCGTCCGGTACCGGCGTGCCGCGGTCGTCGACCACGCGCGCGTGCCAGCCGGGCACGGGCAGGCCCGTCGTGCCGGGGCGGATCGCGTCGTCGGCCGCGGAGATGAAGATGTGGAGCAGCTCCGTCGCGCCGATGCCGTTGATGACGCGCAGGCCCGTGCGCTCGTGCCAGGCCCGCCAGGTCGCGGCGGGCAGGTTCTCGCCCGCGGAGACGCAGCGCCGCAGCGAGGACATGTCCTGGGGGGACGCGGAGTCCTCCAGCGCCTCCAGCATGGCGCGGTACGCCGTCGGTGCCGTGAACAGCACGCTCACGCGGTGTTCGGCGATCGCGGGCAGCAGCTGTTTGGGCCCCGCCTGCTCCAGGAGGAGCGAGGACGCGCCCACCCGCAAGGGAAAGACGACCAGGCCGCCGAGGCCGAAGGTGAAGCCCAGCGGGGGACTGCCCGCGAACACGTCGTCGGGACCGGCCTTGAGGACGTGGCGCCCGAAGGTGTCCGCGATCGCGAGCACGTCCCGGTGGAAGTGCATACAGCCCTTGGGGCGGCCCGTCGTACCCGAGGTGAACGCGATGAGCGCCACGTCGTCGGCCGCCGTGTCCACGGCCTCGTACGCTGACAACGGCGCTGCCGCCGTACGGGCGAGCAGGTCGTCGGGGCCCTCGCCGCCGTACGTCGTCACACGCAGCCCCGGCACCCCGGCCTTGGTCAGGTCGTCGACCGCGCGGACGTCGCACAGCGCGTGCGAGACCTGCGCGATCTCGCAGATCGTGGCCAGCTCCTGGGTGCGCTGCCGGTCCAGGACGGTCACCGCGACCGCCCCCGCCTTCATCACCGCGAGCCAGCAGGCGGCGAGCCACGGGGAGGTGGCGCCGCGCAGCAGCACCCGGTTGCCGGGGACGACGCCGAGTGCGCCGGTCAGCACGTGCGCGATGCGGTCGACCCGCTCCTGGAGCCCGCCGTACGTCCATACGGTGCCGTCGCCCGCGCGGAACGCGGGACGGTCCGCGCCGAACCGGCTCGCCGAGCGGTCGAGCAGTTCGACGCCGCAGTTCAGGCGGTCGGGACAGCGCAGCTCTGGCCGGTCGCGCAGCAGCACGGGCCACTGTTCGGGGGGCGGGAGATGCTCGCGCGCGAAGGTGTCGACGTGGCCTGAACGCTCCATGGTGCTTCGCCCCCTCGCCGGTCGGGCGTACGGGCCGGTCGGGCGTGGTGATGGCCGGCCCAACGAGCGTATCGTGATGGTGACGACAGTCAACGGTGCGCGATAAACCCGCGCGAGGGGAGAGGCCCGGGATGACGGCATTCTCGCTCGATCCTGAACAGACCGCCCGCTGTGCCCGACTGCGGGAGCAGGCCGCGGAACGGCTGCTGCCCCTGGTGGAGAAGCCGGAGGGGGAGGGCGGGGGTGCGGCGGCCGGCGCGCCCGGCCGGGTGAACCGGCCGCTGGTCGCCGCGCTCGGCGAACTCGGCCTCCTGGAGGGCCTGTTCACCTCCGGCGCCCTCGATCTGTGCCTGATGCGCGAGTCCCTCGCCCGGGTCTGTACGGAGGCCGAGACCGCCCTCGCCCTCCAGGGCCTCGGCGGGCACCCCGTGCACGCGTACGGCACCCCCGCGCAGCGCGAGCGCTGGCTGCCCGCCGTGGGGGCGGGCCGCGCGGTCGCGGCCTTCGCCCTGTCCGAGCCGGGAGCCGGGTCCGACGCCGCCGCCCTGGCCCTGGGCGCCGCCCCCGACGGTCCTTCGGCCTGGCGCCTGACGGGCGAGAAGTCCTGGATCTCGAACGCCCCGGAGGCCGACTTCTACACCGTCTTCGCCCGCACCGCACCGGACGCGGGCGCCCGCGGCGTCACCGCTTTCCTGGTCCCTGCCGACCGCGCGGGCCTCACCGGCGCCCCCCTCGCGATGCTCTCGCCGCATCCGATCGGCACGCTGTCCTTCGACGGCGTCCGCGTCGGCGCCGACGACGTGCTCGGCGAGGTCGACCGCGGGTTCCGGGTCGCCATGACGACCCTCAACCGCTTCCGTCCGAGCGTCGGCGCGTTCGCCGTCGGCATGGCGCAGGCCGCCCTGGACGCCACCCTCGCCCACACGGCGGCCCGGGACGCCTTCGGCGGCAAGCTGAAGGACCTCCAGGCGGTGTCCCACCAGGTGGCGGAGATGGCGACGCGCACGGAGGCGGCACGCCTTCTCGTGTACGCGGCCGCGGCGGCGTACGACCGCGGCGAGCCGGACATCGCCGGACGCGCGGCGATGGCGAAGCTCTTCGCCACGGAGACCGCCCAGTTCGTGGTCGACACCGCGGTCCAGCTGCACGGCGCCCGCGGCCTCCTGCACGGGCACCTCCTGGAGCACCTCTACCGCGAGGTGCGGGCACCGCGCATCTACGAGGGCGCGAGCGAGGTCCAACGGACCGTCATCGCCAAGGAGCTGTACGGGGCCCGCCCCCCGCAGCCGCAGCAGAAGGGGACCCCCACCGCATGAGCCTCGACCGTCTCAACCCCGCCGACCTCTCCCCGCCGGCCGGCTTCTCGCACGCCGTCGTCGCCACCGGCGGCCGCCTGGTCTTCCTCGCCGGGCAGACCGCCCTTGACGCCGAGGGCAAGGTGGTCGGCACCACCCTGCCCGAGCAGTTCGAGAAGGCCCTGACCAACCTCCTCACGGCCCTCCACGCGGCCGGCGGCACCCCCGCCGACCTCGCCCGCGTCACCGTCTACGCCACCGACGTCGCCGACTACCGCGCCCACGCCCGGGAACTGGGCCGCGTCTGGAAGGACCTCGCGGGCCGCGACTACCCCGCGATGGCGGTGATCGGCGCGGTGCGGCTGTGGGACGAGGAGTGCCTGGTGGAACTGGACGGCTTCGCGGTGCTGCCGTGAACCCAAGACGCTCCGCACCCAAGACGCTCCGGCCCTAGATGTCCCGGAACGTCTCGATCTGCGCCCCCACCGAGTTGAGCCGCTCCGCCAGGTCCTCGTACCCGCGATTGATCACGTAGACGTTGCGCAGCACGGAGGTGCCCTCGGCCGCCATCATGGCGAGCAGGACGACCACGGCGGGGCGCAGCGCGGGCGGGCACATCATCTCGGCGGCGCGCCAGCGGGTCGGGCCCTCGACCAGGACGCGGTGCGGGTCCAGGAGCTGGAGGCGGCCGCCGAGGCGGTTGAGGTCGGTGAGGTAGATCGCGCGGTTGTCGTAGACCCAGTCGTGGATGAGGGTCTTGCCCTGGGCGGCCGCGGCGATCGCCGCGAAGAACGGGACGTTGTCGATGTTCAGGCCGGGGAACGGCATCGGGTGGATCTTGTCGATGGGCGCCTCCAGCTTGGAGGGCCGCACGGTGAGGTCGATGAGGCGGGTGCGGCCGTTGTCCGCCGCGTACTCCGCCGAGCGGTCGTGGTCGAGGCCCATCTCCTCCAGGACCGCCAGCTCGATCTCCAGGAACTCGATCGGCACCCGCCTGACCGTCAGTTCGGACTCGGTGACGACGGCGGCCGCCAGCAGGCTCATCGCCTCGACCGGGTCCTCGGACGGCGAGTAGTCCACGTCCACGTCGATGGTCGGCACGCCGTGCACGGTCAGGGTCGTGGTGCCGATGCCCTCGACCTCGACGCCGAGCGCCTCCAGGAAGAAGCACAGGTCCTGGACCATGTAGTTGGAGGACGCGTTGCGGATGACGGTGGTGCCCGCGCTGCGGGCGGCGGCGAGCAGGGCGTTCTCGGTGACCGTGTCGCCGCGCTCGGTCAGCACGATCGGGCGGTCGGGCGTGACGTCCCTGGCGACCTCCGCGTGGTAGAGGCCCTCGGTGGCGGCGATGTCCAGGCCGAAGCGGCGCAGCGCGATCATGTGCGGCTCGATCGTGCGGGTGCCGAGGTCGCAGCCGCCCGCGTACGGCAGCCGGAAGTGGTCCATGCGGTGCAGGAGCGGGCCGAGGAACATGATGATCGAGCGGGTGCGGCGGGCGGCCTCCGCGTCCATGGCGTCCATGTCGAGCCGCGCGGGCGGCACGATCTCCAGGTCGACGCCGTCGTTGATCCAGCGGGTGCGCACACCGATGGAGTTGAGCACCTCCAGGAGGCGGTAGACCTCCTCGATGCGGGCGACCCGCCGCAGCACGGTGCGGCCCTTGTTGAGCAGCGTCGCGCAGAGCAGCGCCACGCACGCGTTCTTGCTCGTCTTGACGTCGATGGAGCCGGAGAGGCGGCGGTTGCCGACGACCCGCAGATGCATCGGGCCCGCGTAACCGAGCGAGACGATCTCACTGTCGAGCGCCTCGCCGATACGGGCGATCATCTCAAGGCTGATGTTCTGGTTTCCGCGCTCGATGCGATTGACGGCGCTCTGGCTGGTGTTGAGCGCCTCGGCCAGCTGCGACTGGGTCCAGCCACGGTGCTGCCGGGCGTCACGGATGAGCTTGCCGATGCGTACGAGGTAGTCGTCTGCCATAGGCGCAGGTTATCTCAGATATGAGATGACGCACGCGCTGGGGTAGGCCATTGGTGGAGTGACTGGTTCCGGTCCACGAGTTCGGCCTCCCGACCCGCCCGTTCGACCCGAGTGGGCCTCAGGCGCCGCAGCGTGCACGCGAGTTCACCTGCGGTCCGCGCCGCCTCGCCCTGCACCACTGTGCGGCCCAGGGGAACGCCCCGCACGTCCGGACCGCACCCATTCGGCCATCCAGCGGCTCGCCGCCCGCTCCGGCGCGGCGCATGCTGGAGGGGCGGGGGCGGACGGACGGGTGGAGGCGGGCGCAAGGGTATGGCGATATGGCGCACAGCACAGGCGCGCCTCGTCGCTACGCGCGGGGATGTACTAGAGTTATCTCGACATCGAGATATCTGCCGAGGCGCACCGCGGCCGCACGCATCGCCAGTCCGGCGGTAAGGGCTACCTAACTTAGCCTTACCTTAGCGGATCGGCCGGAAGGCGTGACGGCAGGATGCGGTGGAACGCGCACACATATGAAGGAGACTGTCGTGTCGGCGAACAGCTTCGACGCCCGCAGCACGCTGCGCGTGGGCGACGAGTCGTACGAGATCTTCAAGCTGGACAAGGTCGAGGGCTCCGCACGCCTTCCCTACAGCCTGAAGGTTCTCCTGGAGAACCTGCTCCGCACCGAGGACGGCGCGAACATCACCGCCGACCACATCCGCGCGCTCGGCAACTGGGACTCCCAGGCCAAGCCGAGCCAGGAGATCCAGTTCACGCCGGCCCGCGTGATCATGCAGGACTTCACCGGCGTCCCCTGCGTCGTGGACCTCGCCACGATGCGTGAGGCCGTGAAGGAGCTGGGCGGCGACCCGGCGAAGATCAATCCGCTGGCCCCGGCCGAGCTGGTCATCGACCACTCGGTGATCGCCGACAAGTTCGGCACGAACGACGCCTTCACGCAGAACGTGGAGCTGGAGTACGGCCGCAACAAGGAGCGCTACCAGTTCCTGCGCTGGGGCCAGACCGCCTTCGACGAGTTCAAGGTCGTCCCGCCCGGCACCGGCATCGTCCACCAGGTCAACATCGAGCACCTGGCCCGCACGGTCATGGTCCGGGGCGGCCAGGCCTACCCCGACACCCTCGTCGGCACCGACTCGCACACCACGATGGTCAACGGCCTCGGCGTGCTCGGCTGGGGCGTCGGCGGCATCGAGGCCGAGGCCGCGATGCTCGGCCAGCCGGTCTCCATGCTGATCCCGCGCGTCGTCGGCTTCAAGCTGACCGGCGAGCTGAAGCCGGGCACGACCGCCACCGACCTGGTGCTCACGATCACCGAGATGCTGCGCAAGCACGGCGTCGTCGGCAAGTTCGTCGAGTTCTACGGCGAGGGCGTCGCCGCCACGAGCCTCGCCAACCGCGCCACCATCGGCAACATGTCGCCGGAGTTCGGCTCCACCGCCGCGATCTTCCCGATCGACGACGAGACCCTGAAGTACCTGCGCCTGACCGGCCGCGACGAGCAGCAGGTCGCACTCGTCGAGGCGTACGCCAAGGAGCAGGGCCTGTGGCTGGACCCGGCCGCCGAGCCCGACTTCTCCGAGAAGCTGGAGCTCGACCTGTCGACGGTCGTGCCGTCGATCGCCGGCCCCAAGCGCCCGCAGGACCGCATCGTCCTCGCCAACGCCGCCGAGCAGTTCGCGACGGACGTCCGCAACTACGTCGACGGCGTGGACGAGGCGGGCAAGGAGTCCTTCCCGGCCTCCGACGCCCCGGCGGTCGCGCCGAACGGCGCCCCGTCGAACCCGGTCACCGTGACCGCCCCCGACGGCTCGACGTACGAGATCGACCACGGTGCGGTGACGGTCGCGGCCATCACCTCCTGCACCAACACCTCGAACCCGTACGTGATGGTCGCCGCCGCGCTCGTCGCGAAGAAGGCCGTCGAGAAGGGCCTGACCCGCAAGCCGTGGGTCAAGACCACCCTCGCCCCGGGCTCGAAGGTCGTCACCGACTACTTCGACAAGGCGGGTCTGACCCCGTACCTGGACAAGGTCGGCTTCAACCTCGTCGGTTACGGCTGCACCACCTGCATCGGCAACTCGGGCCCGCTGCCCGAGGAGGTCTCCAAGGCCGTCAACGACCACGACCTGGCCGTGACGTCCGTCCTCTCCGGCAACCGGAACTTCGAGGGCCGCATCAACCCCGACGTCAAGATGAACTACCTGGCGTCCCCGCCGCTGGTCGTCGCGTACGCCATCGCGGGTTCGATGAAGGTGGACATCACCACCGAGGCGCTCGGCATCGACCAGGACGGCAACCCGGTCCACCTCAAGGACATCTGGCCGAGCGAGGCCGAGGTCAACGACGTCGTCGCCAACTCCATCGGCGAGGACATGTTCAACAAGTCCTACTCCGACGTGTTCGCGGGCGACGCCCAGTGGCAGGCCCTGCCGATCCCGACCGGCGACACCTTCGAGTGGGACAGCGAGTCCACCTACGTCCGCAAGCCCCCGTACTTCGAGGGCATGACGATGGAGACCACCCCGGTCTCCGACATCACGGGCGCCCGTGTCCTCGCCAAGCTGGGCGACTCGGTCACCACCGACCACATCTCCCCGGCCGGTGCCATCAAGGCCGACACCCCGGCGGGGCAGTACCTCACGGAGCACGGCGTCGCCCGCCGCGACTTCAACAGCTACGGCTCGCGCCGCGGCAACCACGAGGTCATGATCCGCGGTACGTTCGCCAACATCCGCCTGCGCAACCAGATCGCGCCGGGCACCGAGGGCGGCTACACCCGCGACTTCACGAAGGAGGACGCCCCGGTCTCCTTCATCTACGACGCCTCGCGCAACTACATCGAGCAGGGCACCCCGCTGGTCATCCTGGCCGGCAAGGAGTACGGCTCGGGATCGTCCCGCGACTGGGCCGCCAAGGGCACCGCGCTCCTCGGCGTCAAGGCCGTCATCGCCGAGTCCTACGAGCGCATCCACCGCTCGAACCTCATCGGCATGGGCGTCCTGCCGCTCCAGTTCCCCGAGGGCGCGACCGCCGAGTCCCTCGGTCTGACCGGCGAGGAGACCTTCTCCTTCACCGGCGTCGAGGAGCTGAACAACGGCACCACGCCGAGCACCGTCAACGTCACCACCGACACGGCCCCCGGCGAAGCCGATAATGTGCGCCGTGAGTTCGACGCGGTCGTCCGCATCGACACCCCCGGTGAGGCGGACTACTACCGCAACGGCGGCATCATGCAGTACGTGCTGCGTTCGCTGATCCGCAAGTAGGCGACGCCACACAGCTGATGAGGGCCGCACCCCGGGGCAGGGGTGCGGCCCTCGGTCTTTTCCCGCCCGTCAGCCGAGCGCCACGCTCTTGACGCCCGACAGGATCGGGATCTGGACGTAGTCACCGTTGCCGGGGCCGCAGACGGGCCTGGTGTCGGCGGTGCCGGAGACGTTCGTCCCGGTCGAGTAGCGGGCGTCGGGTGCCGTCACCACACTCGTGAGGTGGCTCTTGAGCCGCTCCGAGTAGTACACGCACTGGTGCAGATTGAGGTAGCGGCCCGCGTTGAGGTCGAGGGCCTCGGCGCCCGAGAGCCCCGGGTTGGGTACGTGGCTGCCGTTGCCGGGCCCGCAGGTGGGGCTCGTCTCCGGGGTGTTGGAGACCTTCGTGCCCGTGGAGTACCTGCCGTCGCCGCTCGGCGTCACCAGCGTGGTGAAGCGGTCGGTGCTGGCGACCCGGTAGTAGTCGCACTGCTGGAGGTTGAGGTAGCGGCCGCTGCCGAGGTTCAGCGCCTTGACGCCGTGCAGGACCGGGATCGGTACGTGATTGCCGTTGCCGGGGCCGCAGGTGGCGGTGGTGTCGGCGGTGCTCGCGCGCTTGGTGCCGGTGGTGTACCGGTTGTCGGCGCTCGGCGTCACGAAGGTGCTGAAGTGGTCGTCGAGGGAGCTCGCGTAGTACGCGCACTGGTGCAGGTTCAGATAGCCGGAGGCGGCGGCGCCCCCCGTTGTCCCCGCCGCCGCCCCCTTCGCCGAAGCCGGGGCGCCCGTGCCCGTAAGTGCGCCCACGCCGAGTACGACCGTGAGCACCGGTCCCGCCACGCGTCCGGCCGTCCATCGCCTCATGTCCTGGTCCTCCCGCTGTAGTGGTTCGTGCCACAAAGGTCGCAGGAGCCGGTGGGCCGCCGGTATCCCGAGAACTGGGGGATTGACTCGACGGCTTCGCTGGTGTTTGCGCCCGCATCGGATGGCGTGCGTTTGCGCCATTCCGTTTGTGCGGTGCGTAGTTGCCCCGTGCATGTTCTCGTCCCCGGGGGGAGGCGCGTCGCGGTGCCTGGCACCGAACGACCAGGACAGCGGGTGGAAAACGGCGAGGAGGAGGCCGCTGTGCGTCACCCTTCGGGCCCCCGCGACCGTGCCCGTACTTGACCTGTTTCAGTGTGCATGGTGTGCAAATTCGGGGGCACGGCACACCGGTTTGTGAAGGGGCTGTGGCAACGTGTGCGCCTCCAGTGACCGCCGTGGTCGCTGTGATGTCTCTTCTTGTGGGGGAAGACATGTCCAGACGTGCCTCGGGCACGCCTTTTCGGCGTGCCCGCAGATCGACCCGCTACGGCATGGTGGCGGCGGTGGCGGCGCTGTCGCTCGCCGCGTCGGGAACGGCGGCCCTCGCGGCCCCCGCGGCTCCCGACCCGGGGCCGTCGTCCGTGTGGGGCAAGCCCAAGGAGCCCTTCGCCGTTCCGCCGGTGAAGGTCGGGGGGACCGAACCCGTGGCCCCGGTCGCGGAGGCGGAGCCCACGCCGGAGCAGGCGGCGTGGCGGGCCGAGCAGAAGCAGCGGGCCCGGACCGGCGAGGCCGCCGGGGCGCTGAAGTCCCGCGCCGGCAGCCGCGTCTACGTGCCTGAGGGGCAGGGGGCCGTGCCCTGGCACGAGATGTCCGACTTCCGTGTCACCGACTCCCTGGTGGCGCGGATCAACCTGTCCAACGGCAACCTGATGCTGGCGGCGACGGACTTCGACGTCGCCGGGGTCGGCCAGAAGCTGCGCCTCGCCCGTACGTACAACTCGCTGGACGCGCCCTCGGGGAAGGTGTCGCAGCGGTGGTGGCAGGAGTACGAGCGCTATCTGCACGTGTTCACGAACGAGGTGGTGGTGTACGACGCCACGGGCGACGCGGTGCGCTTCGCGAAGAAGGCCGACGGCACCCTCACCACGCCCAAGGGCTACTCCAAGGACCTGAAGAAGAACGCCGACGGCACCTACACCCTCACGAGCCGCAAGTCGGGCGTGAAGGACACCTACGACGCCAACGGCACCCTGACCAAGGTCACCGACAAGAACAAGGGCACCATCACCGTCGACCAGCACGACAAGGGCGAGGAGCACAAGGGCTTCAAGCTGACCGAGACCCGCTCCGGGCGCTGGATCGACCTGGTCAAGACGTACGGCAACCAGTGGCAGGCCAAGGACCACACCGGCCGCACAGCCGTCCTCGACCTCAACGAGGACGGTGATCTGGCGAAGACGACGGACACCGAGGGCAAGGCGACCCGCTTCGGCTACGACTCCGCCGGCCGCCTGACCAAGATCACCACCCCGGAGGGCCGGGTCACCGCCTTCACCTACGACGCCGAGAACCGCGTCACCTCCATGCTGCGCGCCACTCAGACGGGTGGCGACGGTCACACCGGCCCCACGTACACCTACAAGTACTCCGCCGACAGCCACGCGTCCGCCGGGACGACGACGGTCACGGACCCCGAGCAGCACGTGACGAAGTACGAGCACAACGGCGACGGCGGGGTCACGAAGGTGACGGACGCCTTCGGCCACTCGCGCTCGCGCACGTTCGACGCGAACCACAACGTCGACACGGCGACCGACGCGATGGGTGTGGGCGGCAGCGGCGGCAACGTCACCGCCTACGGCTGGGACGCCCGCAACAACCCGACCTCCGCCAAACTGCCCACCGGTGCTACGGCCTCCCTGACCGGTTACCAGACGATCGCGGGCACGGACCTGCCGAAGTCCTTCACCAGCGCGGACGAGGAGAAGACCGACTTCACCTACGACACGGCGGGCAACACCAAGTCCGTCGCGGTCACCGGCACGGGTGGTGGCAAGCGCACCTTCGACTACAACGGTGCCACCCCCGACTGCGGCGGCTTCGAGGGCCAGCGCTGCAAGGCGACGACCACGATGAGCGACACCAAGTCGGTGTCCACGTCCTTCCGTTACGACGACAAGGGCAACCTCACCAAGGCGACCCCGCCCGCCCCGCTCAAGCCCACCATGTACACCTATGACGCCCTGGGCCGCCCGGCGGCGGTCACGGACGGGCGCGGCATCAAGTCGGTGTACACCTACGACGAGCGCGACCGGATCACGAAGGTGTCCTCGCCGCAGGCCACGGTGGCGTACTCCTACGACGGCGACGGCAACATGACGCAGCGCTCGGACGGCACCGGCGTGATCAAGTACGCCTTCGATCCGCTGTCCCGCGAGACGGTCCGCACGCTCCAGAACGGCTCGCAGACCAGGCTGACGTACACGCCCGCGGGCAACGTGGACACCTACGAGGACCCGGCCGGGGTCACCGACTACACCTGGAACAAGGTCAACAAGCTGGAGAAGCTGAAGGACCCGACGGGGAAGACCACCACGTACGAGTACGACAGCAACGACATCCGCACGAAGACCACCTACCCCGGCGGCACGGTGCAGACGGTGACGCCGGACAAGGCGAGCCGCCCCGAGAAGATCAAGGCCACCTCGCCCAAGGGCACGCTGGTCGAGCTGACCTACGACTACAAGAAGGCGGGCAAGGACAGCACGAAGATCCGCACCCGTACGGACGCGGTCGCCGGTCTGAGGACCAGCTACACCTACGACAGCGCGGGCCGCTTCTCCTACGCCAAGGAGGAGAAGGGCGACACGGTCAACTCCTCCTGGCAGTACTGCTACGACCAGGCGGGGAACCTCACCTCGCAGGGCGTGGAGCAGGGCTGCCCGCGCGGCACCACGTACACCGTCAACGACGCCCAGGAGATCACCGCGAAGAACGGGGACTCCACCAACTGGTCCTACGACGCGTCCGGGAACGAGACCGCCGGGGCGTCGACGCCGGAGGCCACGCGCACCAAGGAGAACTGGTCGGACTTCAGCCAGTTGACGTCCCTGACCGTCGGCGGCAAGACCTACGACGGCCAGTACGGCTCCACCGACCAGAGCGAGCGCATCCGGCTCGGGGACACGTTCTTCCACAACGGGCCGCTGGGCCTTTCGGCGAAGAGCACTGCCGGTGTGGACACGGGATTCAACCGGGAGCCCGGGGGCACGCTGAACTCCATGACGACCGGGGGCAAGTCGTACTACTACCTCACCGACGCGCTCGGTTCGGTCGTCGCGCTCGCCGACGAAGCGGGCACCAAGGTCAACACCTACAGCTACAGCCCCCGCGGCGTGGAACGCGCGGCGACCTCGGAGAAGGTCTCCCAGCCCTACCGCTTCGCGGGCGGCTACCAGGACCCGACGGGCCTGTACCACTTCGCGGCGCGCTACTACGACCCGAACATCGGCCGCTTCACCCAGCCCGACCCCTCGGGCCAGGAGAAGAACCCGTACCTGTACGCGGAGGGCGACCCGGTCAACCGGATCGACCCGAGCGGCCTCGCGCCGTGGGACAGCCTGGGAGCCGCCGGTGACCTCATAGGCGCCGGAGCGAAGCTGCTCCAGGGCGACACCAAGGGGCTCTGGGGTGACGTCGTCGGGTTCGTGGCGGGCGCCGGCTTCGGTCTGGCGTGCGAGTCCGTCATGCTGGGCGGGTCCGTGGCGACGGCCGGGGCGTCGGCCGTCGGGGGCCAGGCCGTGTGCTTCTCCGGAGCGTGGGCCGCCGGGCAAGTGGCTTCCAACACCTTCAACTCCGCCGTCGGCTGACCGCGACCGCGGGGCCCGGCGGCGAAACCCAGCAAGCGGAGGAGCGAACGACATGCAGGATGACTACTTCGGGAGAAAGAAGACGTCCTCCCTGCTCTTCACGCTCGCCACGGTGCTCCTGGTGTGCGGCGCGGGCGTCGGCCTGGCCCTGGTTCTCGCCGGGAAACCGGCGGGCCTCGGCCTGGTGGCGCTCTTCGCCGCCATCTGGGGAGTCAGCTATCTGGCCCGGCGGAAGGTCACGCGCGGCGAACTGTGAGCGGCAGCCGGGACGACGCGAGGGGACTCTTGCCGGTGTGCGTAACCGCAGAGAGGAAGAGTGGTTTCGATGGGGAACGGTAAAGGTTCATCACTGGCCGAGGGCATGGTCGATCTCGCTCGCGCGCGTGGGGGCGGGGGTGGGAGCGGAGGCGGAGGTTCCATGCCTGCGTGGCTGATCGTGCTGCTCGCGGTGGTCGTCGTGGTGTGCATCGTCCTGACGGTGCGCGCCAGGCGCAGGTAGGCGGCCAGGCTCCGTGCCCGGATCGCCCCCCGCGGCGGCACAGCGCTTGGCCGCGGGAACATACCGGTACGGGCTCGACCGCGCCTACGCTCGGCAACGGACTCCTCGGAGTCCCCGTCGATCCCCTCGCCCTTTTGTGAGGGATGGGAGGGCGAGGAGCCGGGGGGTTGCACTACCTGTGGGGGGAGTGCAACCCGCCCGCGCGCCCTGGGGCGGCCGTACGTCCTACCGCTGCGGCCGGCCGCCGTACGGCACCGTGATCAGCTCCATGTAGTGGCCCGCGGGGTCGGTGAAGTAGACCCCCTTGCCGCCGTCATTGCGGTTGATGGCACCGGGCTGCTTGCCGTGCGGGTCGGCCCAGTGCTCGGTGCCACGCGCCGTGATCTTCTCGTACGCCGCGTCGAACTCCTCCTCGGACACGAGGAAGGCGTAGTGCTGCGGCGCGATGTCGGCTTCGGGGACGGTGGCGAAGTCGAGCGTGACGCCGTTGTCCAGTTCGACCGCGACGAACGGCCCCCATTCGGTACCGACTACGAGTCCCAGCAGGTCCGCGAAGAAGGCGGCGGACTCCCGGTTGTCCCGGGCGTGGACGATCGTGTGGTTGAGCTGTACTGCCAAGGAATGCCTCCGAGGGCATCTCCCACACCTCCATGCCTCACCCGGACGGTGACCGGCACGCGATGCTGGCGGGGATTTTAGGCAGGGATCCGCCGCGCTGTCGAGACACGGCACTCGTGCCGTCGCGCCCCAGAGCTCCCTCAGGGCTTCCCCAGAGCCCCCTCAGAACTCCAGCAGCGCCGCGAGATCGATCTCCACGGGGAAGGGCAGCTCGGTGCTCAACTTCTCGTGGTGCACGGGGTGCAGGGGGGCGGGGATGTATGCCCGGGTCTCGGCGTGCCGCCAGTACTCGTGCACGGCGAGGCGGTTGTCCCTCTCCAGTTCCACGCGCCAGTAGCACGCCACTCTCGCCTCGGCGAACAGCGCGGGCTTGCGGACCCGGTCGTCCTGCCGTGAGCCGGGAGAGACCACCTCGACGACCAGGGAGACCCGGTCGACCGGTACGCACTCGACCTCGAAGAAGTCGAGTCCCCGGGGGTCGAACACGATCACGTCGGGCTTCGGGACGTTCTGGTCGCCCACCATGACGCACTGCTCGAGGACCACGGAGTACGGCTCGGCGCGAGCTGCCTTCAACGCGTCCGCGATGCCGTCCCGCACCCGGTTGTGCCAGAACCTGGTCTGCCCACGAACCACGACCACTCCGTCCACGAGTTCCCAGTCGAAGGGCAGCTCCAAGTGCTTGACCTGGTCGAAGGTCCAGCCGTCCGTCGGCGGGAACATCCAGGTCTCCTCGGTGGCCCGCCCCTGCCCGGGTGTGGTCATCACTGCTCCCATGGGTGCGAGTGTGGACGCGGGTACGCGCCGTGGTCCTGCGTACGACGGTACCGGCACTCGAAGTGATGACGGGTGGGTCCGGGCCCGGGGCGCGTCGGGCCGAGGGCGGCCGCCCGGCTAGGGACCGAGCCGGATTCCGCGAGCTGTGGCGACGGCGTCCAGGGCGTCGACGTGCCAGGGGTAGAAGTGCTTCGTGCCGTAGCAGAACGCCAGTACGTGTTCGTACGCCTCTTCGGTGCCGATCCGCAACAGGGCCTGGACGGCGGGCTCGTGGGCGCGGAACCAGGTGTCGGGGCCCAGGACTGCCGTCAGGGGGGTGAGGTCCCGCGCCGATCCGCGTTCGATGAGGGCGAGGGACGCCGCCTCCCTGGCCGGGGTCGATCGGGACAGCCGGCGCTCACCGGAGGTCGCGTACGTCTCCCCGTCCCGCAAGCCCGGCGGCGGCGCCGTGGCGAGCCCGAGCAGCGCCCCGGTCGCCTCCGCCTCGGGGCGGGCGGCGAGCGCATCGACGAGCCGGTGGCCGACGTCCTCGGGCAGGCGGTCCGCTCCGGGGGCGAGCCGGACGAGGACCGGCAGCGCCGGGCCGCCGATGTCCCGCAGCGCCCGCACGGCGGCGCGCGCGAGGTCCGGGTCTGCGCCGGGCGTGACGAACTTCCCGAGCGCGCGGGCGGTCTCCGGCTCCGGGAACGCGCCCAGGGCCACGACCGCCCGCCCCCGCACCGCCTCGTGCGGCGACCGCGCGCAGGCGAGCACCACCGGCAGCGTGTCCGGCACACCGAGCGAACCGAGGGCCCGCACGGCGTGCGCCCGGAGGGTGCCGGGCTGCTCCTCGTCCGTGGCCAGGGCCGCGAGGGGCGGGGCGGCGGCCGTGTGCCGCAGGGCGGCCAGCGCGTCGGCGGCGGACACGCGAACCCCGACCAGCGTCGTGTCGTCCGTCAGGGCCGACAGGAGCACCGGGGCCGCGTCCGTGCGTCCGGCGAGGCCCAGCACGCGTGCCGCGCCGCGCCGCCGGGCGACGGCTTCCTCGGGGCGCGCGAGCAGGTCCGCCAGCGCGGGCAGCACCAGTACGGACAGCACCGGCTCCGGCAGCGCGGCGACGAGGTCCGCCACGGTGTCGCCGATGTGCGCGTCGCCCAGCGCCGCCACCAGCGCACCGGCCGCCCCGGCCCCCGCGTACGCCGCGAGTGCCCGGGCGGCGGCCCGGCGTACGGGCGGTGCCGCCGCCTCGCGCAGATGGCGCGTGAGCAGGGCGTGGTGTTCGCCGGGCTCCGGTACGGCGAAGAGGCCGGGCTCCGCCGCGATGTGCGCGCAGACCGCCGCCACGGCGTGGGGCGGGCAGCCGGTGCCGGAGGGGTCCGCCACCCCGCGCAGCACGTCCCACAGGTGGGACCGGCCGTCCTCGGTCCGGGCGAGCAGGGCCGTGGCGAGGCGGGCCGTTTCGGGGTCCGGGTCGCGCTGGGCGGTGTGGAGGAGTTCCTCGGCGGCCGGGTAGCGGTGCGGGGGCGGCCACCCGGCGGCGGGCAGCGCGTGCAACGCCTCGACGGCGGCGCGGCGCAGGTGCGTGTCCGAGGCCGGGGAGTGCGCGAGGACGAGCAGGGCGGAGGCGGCCCGGGGGTCCCCGATCGCGCCGAGCGTGCGCACGGCGCGTTCCGCCAGCTCGGGCAGATATCCCCACAGCATGGCCAGGAGGGGCGTCACGGCTTCCGGTGCCCGCAGTGCGGCCAGGGCGTCGAGCACCCGTACCGTCCAGTATCCCCGGCCGTGCGGCAACCGCTCGCACAGGTCCACGAGACCGCGGACGACCGCCGGGCCACCGATGGCCAGCAGGGCCTCGCACGCCACCTCGTCCAGTTGCCGGTGGTTGTGGTCCGACTCGGCCAGGGTACGAAGAAGCAGGGGCACGGCCGTCTCCACGCGCAGCCTGCCCAGGGACGCGAGGGCGTGCCAGTGCAGACCGGGGAGCCGCTCGCCCTCCCGCGTGGCACAGAGGTGCAGCGTCCCCACGACCGCCGGTGTGCGTACGGCGGCGCCCAGCATCGCGGTGGCGTACACGGCGGCGTCGTGGTTCTCCGACCGCGTGGCCCGGCAGAGGCCCGCGACGTCGCCCGCCATGCGCAGGCGCATCACGTCGGAGATGGACGCCGCCCGCTCCACTCAGGCCCCCTCGCCCTCGTCCACCTGGTCCGACATCGCCACGTACAGCGGTGTCCCGACGACGATCGTCAGCTCCTCGCCGTCCTCCCGCGTCACGGTGGAACGCAGCAACCGCCGCGCCAGGAACTCGCAGTACACCGGCGGCACCGTCAGCGTCTCGGCGGCGTGCAGCACCTCGTGCGCCACGCTTCCCCGGCTCGGCATCCGGCCGCCGAGCGAGCGTACGTTGAACTGGCTCTCCCACTCCGGCGGGGTGTCCTGGAGCAGCCGGAAGAGCGACGGCAGTCCCGAGAAGCCGATGCGGCCCATTTCCGGCGGCGCCTCGTAGCCCACCAGGTGGTGGGCGGAGCCGATGAGCGCGACCACGGTGTCGCCGTCGCGGCCCGTCATCAGGGTCGGCTTGTTCACCTCGCCGTACCCGGCGATGCGCAGGGCGAGGTCGCCCCGGAACCAGGCGGTGGGTTCCGTCATCCAGCCGACGTCGGACTCCCGCTCCAGGTACGACTCCACGAGGTCGAGTCGGTCGTACGTGCTTACTTCGGTACGCGGCGACTGTACGGCGAGGCTGAGCACCTTCAGGTCGACCTTGGCCTCGACGGCGAGGCGCTTGAGCAGCTTGGGCGGGATCTGCCCGTACAGCATGTCCACCTTGGCGGTGGAGAGGTAGAGGTAGTAGCGCATCTGGGGGTTCAGGTGCGCGGCAGCGCGAGGAAGGCCGCCCAGGCGTCGGGGCTGACGGTGAGGTGCGCTCCGCGCGGGTTCTTGGAGTCCCGGATGTGGATGGCCGACGGGGCTGCGGCTATCTCCAGACAGGCGCCACCCTGTTCGGTGCTGTAGCTGGACTTGATCCGCCGATATGCGACTTCGAGGCACTGGCCGCCCTGTTCGCTGCTGTAGCTAGACTTAAACCACTGCAATGCGGTGCTCATTGCTCTCCTAGCAGACGGTCCAACAGGGCCCTGGTCTCCTCGGGGTTGAGGGCCTGTGTCCGCAGCATCGCATACTTGCGCTCCAGAATGGACACGTCGTCAGGAGCGGCGATTAGCTGGCTGCCGCGCTGGGCTTCGGTGTAGCCGAGTCGCTGGTGCTCGGGGGTCTCGATCAAAGTGAACGGGCCGGACAGCCCAGCGTGGAAGCTGCGACCGACTGGCATCACCTGGAGGGTGACGCCCGGCAGAACCGCCGCCTCGCGGAGGTGGCGCAACTGCGCCCTGTGGACCTCAGTCCCGCCGAGACGGTCCAGCAATGTCGCCTCCGAGATGACGAAGCTGACTGTCGGCGGTTCCTTGCGTTGCAGAATCTCCTGGCGCTCCATGCGTGCGGCGGTACGCAGTGCGATCTCGTCATCGCTAAGCACCGGAACCTCGTTGTGGAACACCGCTCGTGCGTAGTCTGGCGTCTGAAGCAGTCCTGGCAGGACTTGATTGTCGTACCAAGACAACGCGAGTGCCTCGCGCTCCAGGTCCATGTATTCCTCGGCCCATCGCGGAACGAGGTCCACCTCCGGCATGTTCTCGACCGCAGTCGCCAGAGTCCCGCCAGTCGCCAGCAACTGGTCCAACTGCACCGCGAGGTCCATCTTCAGGGGCCGCCGACCCTGCTCGATGGACGCGACGTGGTCCTCACTGGTGACGATGCGCTCAGCCAGAGTCTTCTGGGTGAACCCCGCCACCTCCCGGTGGAGGGCAAGCAGCGCCCCCACCATCTTCATCGCCGATGCGTTTCGTCGCCGCCTCGCGCCGCTCATGCGGTACAACTCCCCCTGGAACTCGTACGTTCACCGAAGTGGGCCCGTACAGCCAAGCTGTACGACCTCACTCACTGCACCATGATGGCAACGCACTGTGACCCTCGTCACGTGAACGAGGAAACTTCCCCCACGCCCCCGGCGCCCCCGGCGCCCCTCTTCTCCCGGTTCTACCCCCGGGTGCGCCGCTCCGTCCCCGACGCCAGGGCCTTCGCGGGCATGGCCCTGGCCATCTGGGGGGTCCAGGGCGAGGCCGCCGACGCGGTCGTCCTGTGTGTCAGCGAGCTGACGACGAACGCCCTCCTGCACGGAGTCCCCCCGGGCCGCGGCTACTTGCTGCGCATCGGCAAGGCCGGAACCGCAGTCCGTGTGGAGGTGCACGACAGCGGGGACGGCCGGCCCCGGCTCGCCAAGGGGGGAGTGGGCGAGTCGGGGCGCGGCCTGCTACTGGTGTCGGCGCTCGCCGACAAGTGGGGCGTCGAGCCACGCGACCCGGGAAAGGTCGTGTGGGCCGAGTTCACCCACGTCAGTGGAGCAACTCCACCTCCGACAGGGTGGCCCGACCGCCGGTGAACACCAGGCGGTACTTCTTGTAGGAGCCGGGCTTGCCCACGGTAAAGGGCCGAGTCTGCTTGTCCCAGGCGAAGGACTGACCGGACCGCTTGTCGAGGGTGGACCACTCCTCCCCGTCACGGGAGCCCTGGAGCACCCACCCGCGCGGCGCGGACGCCTTGTCCGCCGACGTGAGCGTGTACTGCACGGCCTTGGTGCGGGCCTGCACGGGCAGGACGACCGAGGCGGCGTTCGCGCTGGTCGCGGAGGAGTCGTCGAAGAGTTCGCCCTCCACCCGGAGGGCGTCCTTGCGCGGCGAGGGGACCTTGTCGTCGTCCGTCACGGACACCGGCTGGGCCCCCTTGCCGGTCGCCCAGGCGGACGGCTTCGGCCCCATGTCGAACTCCAGGACGCCGCCCTCGGCGATGGCACGGTGCGGCAGGGCGGTGGAGTTCCACCGCTTGCCGTTGACCTTCAACCCCTGCACGTAGACGTTCTTCGCGCTGTTCCTGGGGGCCTTGACGACCAGGTCGCGCCCGTTGTCCAGGTGCACGGTCATCTTCTTGAACTGCGGCGACCCGATCGCGTACTCCCCGCTGCCCATGACCAGCGGGTAGAGCCCGAGGGAGGAGAACAGGTACCAGGCGGACTGCTCGCCGTTGTCCTCGTCGCCGTGGTAGCCCTGGCCGATCTCGCTGCCGGTGTAGAGGCGGGAGAGGACCTCGCGGACCTTCTCCTGCGTCTTGGCGGGCTGCCCGGCCGCGTCGTACATGTACGCGGCGTGGTGCGCGACCTGGTTGGAGTGCCCGTACATGCCCATGCGTACGTCACGGGCCTCCGTCATCTCGTGGATGACACCGTTGTAGGAACCGGCGAACTCGGGCGACGCGGTCTCCGGTGTCGCGAAGTACGTGTCGAGCTTCTTCGCGAGACCTTTGCGGCCCCCGTACAGATTGGCGAGGCCGCGGGAGTCCTGCGGGGCGGTGAAGGCGTAGCCCCACGCGTTGGTCTCGGTGTAGTCGTGGCCCCATATGCGCGGGTCGAACTTCTCCGCGGGGACGCGCCAGTCGCCCTTCTTGTTCTTGCCCTGGAAGAACCCGGCCTTGGAGTCGAAGAGGTTGACGTAGTCACGGGCGCGGTTCAGGAAGTAGGAGGCCTCTTCCTTGTAGCGCTTCTTGCCCGTCTTCCTGTAGAGGGCCTCGCCCATCTTCGCTATGCCGTAGTCGTTGAGGTACCCCTCGAGCGCCCACGACAGGCCCTCGTGCGTCTCGGACGGCGTGTAGCCGAGGAACGGCGACGTGCCCATGCCCTTGCGGCCGTACCCCGACTTGTCGGGCGCGACCGTCGCGTTCTTGACCGCCGCGTCGTACGCCGCCTTCGCGTCGAAGCCCTTGACGCCCTTCACGTAGGCGTCGGCGAACGCCACGTCCGATGACGTGCCGGTCATCAGGTCCGCGTAGCCGGGCGAGGACCAGCGCGACGTCCAGCCGCCGTCCTTGTAGTGCTGCACGAAGCCGTCCACCAACTCGCCCGCCTTCTTCGGCGTGAGCAGCGAGTACGCGGGCCACGTCGTGCGGTAGGTGTCCCAGAAGCCGTTGTTGACGTACGGCTTGCCCTCGACGATCTTCGCGCCGGTGTGGGTGGGGGTGTCGGGTCCGGTCTGCGCGGAGAAGGGCGAGGCGTACTTGTACTCCGTGCCGACCTTCTCGAAGCCCGAGTTGGGGTAGAGATAGAGGCGGTACAGGCTGGAGTACAGGGACGTCTTCTGGCCCTCGCTCGCGCCCTCCACCTCCACTCGGCCGAGGATGTCGTCCCACTTGTCCTGCGCCCGCTCCTTGACCCTGCCGAAGGACGTGCCGGACGGTATCTCCTGGTCCAGGTTGGCCTTCGCCTGGTCGACACTGATCAGTGAGGTCGCCAGGCGCAGCGAGACACTGCGGTCCTTGCCGGGCGAGAAGCGCAGATAGCCGGTGGCGTCGGTGGTGCCGCCGCCCTTCAGCTTGCCGCCGTCGGTGACCGGGCGGTCGAAGGTGCCGTACACGAACATCCGCGTCGCACCTGTGGACAGGCCCGACTTGACGTCGGAGTACCCGGTCACGACCCCCTTCTCCTTGTCGAGGGTCAGGCCGACATTGTGCTTGGTGTTGCCCGTGACCTCGATGTTGTCGAAGATCATGCTCGCGTCGTCACCGGGATAGGTGAACTTGAACATCGCCGCGTGATCGGTCGGCGTCATCTCGGCCTTCAGCCCGTTCTCGAACGTCACGCCGTAGTAGTGCGGCTTCGCCGTCTCCTTCTCGTGCCGGAACGCCAGCGCCCGCTCGGCGCGGTCCGCCTCCGGGGTGCCCTTCGCCGCCGACGGCATCACCTGGAAGGTCTGCCGGTCGCCCATCCACGGGCTCGGCTCGTGGCTCGCGCTGAACGCCTGCACGGTGGGAAGGTTGTCGTCGTTGTTGCCGCGGTGGTAGTCGTACAGCCAGCTCACGGAGCCCGCGTTGGTCACCGGCGTCCAGAAGTTGAAGCCGTGCGGGACGGCCGTCGCCGGGAAGGTGTTGCCGCGCGAGAAGCCGCCGCTGGAGTGCGTGCCGCGCGTGGTCGAGGCATAGTCGGAGGGGCGGGCCTTCGGCTTCGCGGGCGGGGTCTCCTTCAGCGACACGTCGTCCAGCCAGCCCCGGAACTTCGCCGGGCCCTTGGGGGAGTCGTAGCCGATGAGGACGCGGTCCACCGTCCTGCCCGCGGCGACCTCCCCGATGCGCCCGACGACGTCGTTCCACTGGTTGACGTACAGCACCTTCGCGTCGCCCTGCCCGCGCGGAGTCAGCGGGAAGCCGTGCTGGTCGGTGGCCTTGAGGTCACTCAGATAGGTGCCGTCCGTGAAGGCCAGGTCGACCGCGACGTTCGTGGCGTCGTAGTCGAGGTCGCCGTCCGCCATGGACGGGAACACGCGGTACGACAGCTCCGTGTCCCTGCGCACCTCGACATCCACGTCGAAGACCTTGTTGTACGAGTAGCCGCGCTTCTCGGCGGTGTGCGTGCCCGCGTACCGCAGCGCCTGCCTGCCGGAGAACCCGGCGCGCGCCTTGGCGGTCGGGGACCCGGCGGGGCCGCGGTCGACGAGGCTCAGCATGTCGTCGGGCGGGGCGGGGGTGTCGCTGCCGCCTATGGAGAGCTGCACGTCGGCGAGTTGCAGGGCGTCGCCCGCGCCGTTGTTGGCGGTGATCTCCAGGCGGTAGTGCTTGTACGCCGCCGCGTTCTCGAACTCGTACTTCTTCGTCGTGAAGGGGCTGGCGAACTTCTCCCCCGTACGGCTGTCGAGGTCCTTCCAGTCCTCGCCGTCGCTCGACCCCTGCAACCTCCAGTCCTTGGGGTCGCGCTCCGGGTGGTCGTTGGCGGAGGTGAGCGCGTACCGCACCACCTTCGCGGGCGCGTCCAGTTCGAACTCCACCCAGCCGGTCGACTTGAAGGTCAGCCACTTGGTCGACTGCTCGCCGTCGACCAGCTTCTCCTTGGTCTCCCCGGCACCGGCGTTCTCACCGCTGGCCCGCACGTCCACCACGCGGTCGTTCACGCCGCCCGGAATCCCGGAGCTGAAGCCGCCGTTGACGCCGCCCGCCCGCTTCCTGCCGTCGGGCCCCGTCTCGACCGTGCTCAGCCAGTCGGGCTGCGCGTCGCCCTGCTCGAACGAGGAGCTGAACGCCCGCTCCGCCTCCGGAGTCCGCTCGGGCCCGGCCACGGCGACGCCCTGCGAGGCCGCGAGCACCGCGAGCGCGGTGAACCCGACGGCGGCCGGCGCACGACGCCACCCACTCCCGCCGCGCCCGCCGCCCCGATACCCTGTCGCCCCTCGGCCTCCGTGTCGAGGTCTGTGTCCCATCCCCTGAGTCCCCTCCAAGCACGATCCGGACAACGTTGTCAGTGGTTGCGCCGGGTCCAGTAGGGCTTTAAGTGGGCTGCGGTGTCAAGGGGGTTGAAGGGAGTCCCTGGGCGGTCCTCGGGAGAACCCGGGAAGGCCCCCGGGAGGTCCTGGGAGGAGCAGGACAGATCAGACCAGGAAGCGCTTCATTTAACGGGATTGCCGCGTCGCCTGGTACAGGACGAGCACTAAGGCCAACCATCCAACGAAACGTCTACCCCCTCGTTCAGGTAGTGGTGCAAAGCACTGGCAGTCGTGTCGACAAAAGCGTCGGGGATGGCGTCGGCGTCGACCCAGCGGACCTGGGAGTGCTTGCGGGGTTCGCGGTTCTCGGGTTCGCCGGTCCATTCGTGGGCGGCGAAGACGACGGTGAGGAAGCCGCCCGGGGCTTCGACGCCCCAGGCGCCGTGGATGATGTGGGCGACCTTGAGGGACTCGGGCTTCACCGTGAGGCCGGTCTCCTCGTAGAGCTCGCGGACAGCGGTTTGCGTGATGGGTTCGCCCCGTTCGCTTTTGCCGACGGGCAGGTCCCACATCCCTTGGGCGAACTTCGCGTTCTCGCTGCGCTGGAGGAGGACGACGCGGTGGGCGTCCTTGTCGTGGACGATGACTGCGGCGACCAGCAAGGCTATCGATCAGGGGGCTACGGCTGGTCGTCAAGCTGCTGAGTCACAAGTGTCCCCCTCGTTGTACAGGTTGGGGGACGTGCTAGGCGAGGGCCTCGTGGGCGCGGCGAGCGAGATCAGCGGCGCCGGGAACGCGACGGCGCCGGTAGACCGCAAGGATGGAGCGGATCGAGGTGATCGCCTTGCGTGTGCGGTCGGAGGTCATGCCCTCCATGAGCACCAGGGCCTGGGTCCAGGCGGCGACGGCTTCGTCGGCGCGGGTCTGGGCGGCGAGGCTGTCGCCAAGATCAGCGTACGTAAGGACATGGACGCGCTTGTACTTCACGGGGTCCCAGCGGGTGAGGGCGTCCCGGTGCTGTCGTTCGGTTCCCACGGAGTCATGCATTTCCGTCAGCGCCTTGGCCGTGTGACTGGCGACGGTGCCGGAAACCGGGCCGGTGACGCTGGAGTACGTCGGTTGGTCTCCGGTCTCGCGCAGCAGCGCGTCCTCCGCTGCCAGCAGGGCACGTGCGGCTCGTGCCTTGTCGCCGACTGCGGCGAAAGCGCGGGCGTGCGTGATGCGTAGGAGAGCTTCTGTTCCAGCGTCCACGTGTCCCGCACCACGCACAAGGGCGCCTTCGATCAGGTCGACGCAATGGTGCGGCTGCTTGATCTTCAGGGCCTGGTGGGCGAGGGCGCGCATCATCCAGGCCGCATGGCCGTGGGGGTCGGCTTCGCAGGCAAGTTTGTAGCCGACCTGGTAATAGCGCTGGGCGGCACCTTCCTGGCCGAGGTCGTGGTGTTTCCATCCGGCGAGATAGGCGAGTTCGGCAACCGCACCGAAGGCGGATCCACGTAACGCTTCGCTGGTGAAGCGACCACGCAGCATCGGGGCGGCCGTGTCGGCGAGGTACGCGGTGACGGTGGTCAGGCCGTGTCCGCCACCGAGGCGCTCGTCGGCGGCGCTGAAGGCCGCGGTGATCTGGCGTACGACGTCGATGTCCTCTCCGCCGACCAATGCCGTGCCAGTACGAGCGCGGAGCATACGGGCGGTGGCCTCGTGGTCGTAACTGATCGGCATGGCGACGCCAGCGGTGGTGAAGGCCGCGATAGACAGGAAGCGGCGGCGCTCGACGTCGGCCCGGCCCAAGTCTGTGACCGCGAGGACCGGGTCGGATTCCGCCGGCGCATCGTCATCAGCGGCCTGAAGACCGATCTCGGCCCGGGTGATCGTCCGCTCTGATCGGCGGGACAGTGCCTCGGCCAGGTACTGACCTACCCGGCCCGACGGGGCACGAGTGCCGTTCACCCAGTGGGAGATGGCCGACTTGTTGGTCTGGAGGATCTCGCCGTTCTCGGCGGCGATGCGCCGTACGTCTCGGGCGAGGGTTTCGTAGGTACAACCGATCGCGTCGGTGACTTCGCGCAGCCGGAGGTTCGGGACTCTCTGCGTCACCACGATTGTCTCCATCCCGGAGCTGTAAACCACGTATACCGCTCCAACTGCTCTCTACCGTACCGACAGAGCGTAACCACCGGTTCACTATCCAGTAGTCGTCCGCAACGGCGCACCGTGATCCAGGCTCCCCCTGGTCCGGGCGGCACCCCGAAGTTCCGTACGCCCACACCGGGCTCGGGCATTCCTGTGTCCGGACCCGGTCGATCAGAGACGGAGACACGGTGACCACCACCGACATCACAGCTGTCACGGCCATCACGGTCGAGCTGCCCGAGGCATTCGACCCGCGCTGGAGCCGCCTGCCCGGCGTTCAGGTCGATGGCCGACGCCTCACCATCGACCCGGCCGAGTACTTCTTCCGCTTCGAGTCGAACACCTGGCTGGTCGCCGACTGGGAGCTGGTCGAGTCCCAGCTCCTGGACGTGGACGAGACGACCGAGAGCGCGATCGAGCAGCTCGCGCTCGATTTCATCAAGCAGCACGGTGAGTCGACCTCTGACGCGGCCCGCGTCCTGGCCACCGCGTACGAGGTCTACGCCCACCTCTTCCGCGACGAGCACCTCGTCGGCCTCGGACTCCCGCAGATCACCCGCGACCACCTGCGGATGCTGCGCGAGGCGGCCACGCTCATGGCGCTCAACAAGGTCGAGCCGGACGGGCACATCTCCAACGTCGGCCCGTGCTGGTTCTTCCCCGCCGCCACTTCCGTCGTCTTCGACCTTGACGACGAGACGGGCGGAGTGCTCGACGAGGTCTACCACGGCGGCTGGTTCAACGAGCACCGCCGGATCGAGTCCATCAAGGCCCACGCCGCGCTCGGCGGGCGGCTCGTGCACGGCTGCCAGTCCGTGCCGGACCAGTCCGGCGGGGTGGTCGCGCCCTACGGTGCCTCGATGGCCGCCTTCCGCGACGATCTCGCCGCCTTCAAGGCGGGTTGGATCGAGCAGGTCTACGCCCACCGCGTGCATCCCGCCGCGTGACCACCACCCCCCTCAGGCTCCGGGGCGGGTCGCACCTCCCGCCCGCCCCGGACGCCACCACCCCTCCCCGGAGCCCCCACATGATCACGAACCCCAGCGCAGAACTCCTCGACAACCTGCTCACCGCGACCGGCCGGACCGACGCCGTACGGGAGGAGGTACGCGTGTGGTCGATGTCCGGCGTCGAGCGCGTGACCTTCCCCGACGGTGCCACCGCCATCTTCAAGTACGCCAAGAAGCCCTTCGACAGCGAGGACCAGGCCCTCCGCCTGGCCCACACCCTCGGCGTTCCCGTCCCCCAGGTCCACGCCTCCGCCGTCCTGGACGGGTGGCTCGGCATGCTCATGGAGGACCTCGGACCGTCCGTCCGCGAGGCCGACGACCTCGACGGTGCCGCCGCGGCCGTGATCCTGCACGGAACTCGTACGGCGCCGCCCTTGCCCGTCCTCGACCAGGACCGGCTGCGCACACTCCCGGCCCTGGCCCTCGAGCACCTCGGACAGCTGCGCAAGGCCGACCGGTGGCAGGACGCCGACGATGTCGTGGACGCGCTCGACCGGATCGCAAGGGCCTCCGATGCCCGCTCGGCCGGAGCGACACTCGCGCCGTTCGGCTGGGTGCACTCCGAGTTCCATCCCACCAGCCTCCACATCGGGGAGCACGGCTGGCGGCTGCTCGATCTCGCCCGCGCCTTCACCGGCCCCGGCCTGCTCGACCTCGCCAGCTGGCACGGCACCGTCGAACCCCCACACCCCGTGCGCCTGCGCGTCTTCCTGGAGCAGTACGTCACCGCCGGGGGCACCCCGGACGCTCTCACCCCGCGCGGCGGGCTCACCGCCGAGAACTGGGCCCTTGGCTGGCATCGCATGTGGGCCGTCGAGTGGTTCTTGGAGCAGTCCGTCCGCTGGATCAACGATCCGGCCACCGACCCCGCCTACGTCAAGGCCGTCCGCCGCCACCTCACCGACGTCCTCCACCTCCTGGAGATCTGACGTGCTCGCCCAGGCGTCCCCCTGGCACGCCCACGCCGCCCAGCGCACCGCTGCCGGACTCGCCGAACCTCTCTCCGTACCCGCCCGGATGGAGTGGACCACGAGACTTGGCCAAGGCCCCGGAGCCGACGTCCTCGGCCCCGATCTGCGCGGCAAGAGACTTCTGGACCTCGGTTGCGGCCCCGGCCACAACGCCGCCCACCTCGCCACCCGGCACGGCGCCCACGTCACCGGCGTCGACCTGGTCGGCCTCCAGGCCCGTCGCGCCCGCTCCCACTACGGACGGCTGAACAACCTCACCTTCGTCGCCGGGCACGCTCTGCACCATCTGCACGCTTCCGACGAGCAGTTCGACGCGGTCTACTCCGTTTTCGGCGCCGTAGGGCTCGCCGCCCCCGAGCTCCTGCTCCCGGCCATCGGGCAACGCCTCACGCCCGGCCGGGTGCTCGCCTTCTCCGTCCCCCACCCGCAGCGCGGCGGCCGAAGCCCCTCCGGCGACGACCGGCCCCGCCGCGACTTCGTCACCCTTCCCGACCGCTCCCGGCTCCCCATCGCCCGGTGGGAGTTCTCCACGGACCGCTGGGAGAAGCACCTCAGCCGAGCGGGTTTCTGGCTCACCTCTGCCTACGAGTTCCACGATCCCCGCACGGTCCCCTGGCCCACCACTTTGCTGATCCGCGCCCGCAAGCTCTGACAGCCGCGTTCATCCGGCCCCTGGAGGACCGATGCATCCGCCCTACCTGCTCCTGGACATCGACGGGGTCCTCATCCCCTTTCCCGACGAGCACGGTTCGACCCCGGCCACCCATGCCCGCCATGACGTCGTCCAGACCGGCCGCAGCGCCGACAACCCGGTCACCGTCTGGCTCCACCCCGACCACGGCCGCCTGCTCTTGGACGTCATCCGCACCGGCCTGGTCACCCCTGTCTGGTGCACCAGCTGGCGCCAGGACGCCGCCACCCTCATCAGTCCGCTACTCGGCCTTCCTGCCCTGCCGTACGTCGACCTGCCGCGCCCGCAGATCACCACCAGCCACCCCGACGGGTACCTGTGGAAGCGCGACCACGTCGACGCCTGGCTCGGCAATGCCCCCGCCGTCTGGGTCGACGACGACTTCACCGGCCTCGACCATGCCTGGGCGAGAGAACGCACCGCCCGCGGGATGGCAACCCTCCTCGTTCAGCCCGATCCGCACGACGGGTTGCAGCCTGGGCACTTCACTGAACTCACGAGGTGGGTCTCCCGGTTACGTGCGGTCCATGCCGCCTGATGTCTGCTGCGGGAGCGTCAGACCAGGAAGCGCTCCACCTCCTGCGCGCGCTGGTCCATCTGCTCCGCGATCCGCTCGGCGACATCGGTGACGAGGCGGTTCACCTCGGCGGGGTCGAGGGCCGCGTGGTGCAGGGTGGTCCTGATGAGCCGGCGGGCGCCGAGTTCGGCGCCCTTCGGCAGGGCGACGACGACGGCCGCCGTGGCCGCCGCCGCGCCCACCTTCGCCGGGGTCACGCCGCCCCGCAGCAGCCGCTTGAGGAACATCATGCCGACCTGCGGCACCCTCGTGGCCGTGGCGAGGACCGACTGGGAGCCCCGCAGCATGATCCACAGCGCCCGGATGCGGCGGCTGATGGTCGTGCCGATGATCTCGGGCAGGGCGATGTCCAGCGTGAACTGGTCGTCCCGGATGCCGTACGAGCGGCAGATGCCGAGCACGAGGGGGATCAGCGACTTCTCCAGCGTGCGGCGCAGGTCCGCCAGGACCCTGTCCATGCCGGTGAGTTCGCGGATGAGCGCGTCGAGGTTCTGCTCCCCCTCCGCGTCCTCGCGCTCCGCGCGCTCCAGGAGGTGCGCGAGGAGGGTCGCCTTGGCCTGGTCGAACGCGGTGAGCAGCCCGGCACGGATGGCCTCCTCGAACGCCGGGTGGTCCCCGAGCGCGAGGATGTCGCGGCGGAACCGGGCCACGTTCACGCTGTGCCGGCCGATGCTGGCAAGACCCCGGGTGACCGACAGGGAGGGCTCCTCGTCGTTCTCCACGGTGGCCTCGGGGAACGCGGCGGCGCATAGCTCCCGCACCACGGGCATCCGGGAGCCGCCGCCGGTGAGGACCACCAAGTCGGGGCCCGGCGGCCCGAGATGCCCGCGCACCTCCGTGAGCGTCGCGGCGAACCGGTCCGCCCAGCCGCCCGGCGCCCGCACCACGCGCTCGCGCACGTCGACGCCGCGCAGGCGTTCCACGCTCAGGGTGACCAGGGCGACCAGCTCGTCGGTACAGCCTTCCTTCATGTCCTGCAATTTCAGGTCCTGGCGCGTGAACTGGGCCTCCTTGGCCCGGCGGCAGACCAGCAGCAGCATGTCGGGACCGCCGTCCCTGGCCAGGGCCTCGGTGAACTCGGGGGTGTCCGCGAAGTCCGCGCGCAGGATCGCCGCGAGGGCGGCGTCGATCTCGCGGCAGCCCAGCTCGGCGCCCACCGGCAGGTTCCTCGGGATCAGGTCCTCCACGGCGGTGAAGTCGGTCGTGGAGGAGCCCACGTCGACGACGAGGACCCGGTCGAGCCCACTGGTGTCCCGGCGCTCCGCCCTGCGGTCCCGTACGTGTACGAGAGCCGACTGGGACTCCGCCACCAGGCGCACCGGCACCTCGACGGCGCCGAGCTGCCGCTGGTACGTCCGTACGGACGCCCGGTCCCAGCCCGCGGGATGGCCGACGTACAGGACGCAGTCCTCGCGCACCTCGGGATGGGCGGCGAAGAACTCCGTGAGGAACACCTGGGCGAACTGCACCACCTGGAGGTCCGTGTGCCCGTGGCGGTTCTTGAAGTTGACGCTGAAGTGCACGCAGTTCCTGGCGAGTACGGCGTCCTCGCCGATGACGACGCGGTGGCCGAGGTCCTGTTCCGGCACCCGCCCGAGCGCGGTGACGATCGAGACGCCCTCGGTGCCGCGCGTGTGCACCTGCGCCTGACCGCGCCCGGCCGTCGGCAGCCAGCACAGCGAGCTCTCACCGTCCCCGAGATCGAGGCCCACCGCGTACCGGACGTCACGCTCCAGGTCGTCCGTGCGGTCCGTGCGGTCCATGTCGTTCGCGCCGTCCGTGCGGTCCGCACGCTCCACCCCGCCCGCGCCCCCGCCGTCCTCCATCACAGGCCCGACCCCTCTCCGACAGTCCCGTCGGCCCCTCCCGCGGAGGAACCCGGCACAGGAGCCGCGCTGCCGTTCGTCAGACCGCCGGTCACCGTGAGGACCTGGGTGAGGAGCCTGATCTCGGTCGGCGTCGGCGGATCGGGGAACGCGAAGCCCTCGCGGCGGTGCGCGACGGCCGCGAGCAGCCGTCGCACGCCCGGGTTCTCATGGGAGAGGACGACGTCCTGGCCGCTGAGGTCCGACTTGTGGAACTCGGCGTCGTCGTAGCGCCGCCAGAGGGCCGGGTCGGCCCGCAGCGCGGCGAAGAAGCCTGGGTGCTTCATGCGCAGGGCGAGCAGGGTGGCCGCGTGCAGGAGGAGTCTGGGCGAGGGCGGGTCGTCCGGGTTGAGGCGCAGGGTCACCGCCGTCAGGTTCAGGCCGTTGACGAAGCGGCGGACGCGGCGCGGATTGGCCTCGAAGGCGACCTCGATCAGCTCCCACAGTTCGTGCGAGCCCGAAAGGTGCGAGTCGGTGACCTTGCCCCGGAGGTGGCGGACGATGGCCTCGAAGGAGACCCCGGGCAGGTGGTAGGGGAAGTGGATGAGCTTTTCCAGGTACTGGCGGCCGCGGGCCTCGTCCGGGTGCTCGGCGTTGATCCGCCGCGCGGCCGCCTCCGCGACCACCTGCTGGTCCATGGCGAGGACGAACACGCAGGACGCCTCGCCGAGGAACAGCTTGAGGGAGTCCAGGACGGTGATCGCCGCGTCCTGGGTGCAGCGGTCGAGGTCGTCGACGAACAGGACGAGGCGGCCACCGTCGGTGTAGGCGCCGACCACCTCGGCGAAGTCCTGCTCGAAGCGGTTGACGTGCAGATACTTTTCCGTACCCGGTTCGGTGAGCGCGTCCTGTGCGGCGGTGACGTCGTCGGCGGTCAGGAAGCCGCCGGTGAGCGGCGCGGCGGCCCGGCGGGCCAGGAGCCAGGCGGCCGCCCGGCTGAGGCGCCGGACGGTCTCCAGGGCGCCGGACATCCGCTCGCGCAGGGCGAGGTCCCCCGTGAGGCGGCGTTCCTCCAGCTTCTGGGCGATCTCGGTGAGCACGCTCTGGATCAGGGCGTGCCAGATCTCGTCCTTCTGGTCGTACTTCCACGGGTTGAACCACACGGTCGGCAGGCCGCGCTTGCCGAGCAGGTCCTGGCAGACCTTCATGAAGCTCGACTTGCCCGTGCCCCAGGGTCCGAAGACCCCGACGGTCAGTGGCAGGTCCTCGGTGGTCGCGATGGCGGTGCAGAGGACGTCGGCGTGTCCCCGGAATCCGTAGCGGTCCCCGTCCGCGTCCGGGATCGGGTTGTCGGTCAGCAGCATGAGCCCCCCCATGCGCCGCGTCGAACCAGCCACGGTGACTGATTGTCGGCGGCATACCGCTCATGGTGCCCGAATCGGCGCTTCCGCGAGCGAAGTTCGCCGAAGTGCCCCGAAAAGGCGGGCGCGCCGAAGTGCGCGAAAAGGCCCGGTTCGCTTTCGTATTGGTACGGACTATTCCGGGACCCGGGTCACGCCGGAAACGGGTAAGCCGCCCGGCTCCCCGAGGTCTCAACTCGGAAAAGACCGCAGCCCAAACCTGCATTCGATCTTGCTTGGCAGACCTCAACTGGACTATACCTGTCGGCGTCCGCACCGCCGGATCGACCAGCCCCCGGAACGACCGACCGCGGGGCCGTTCCGGTTCGCTCCACCGTCGGCGGACACATCCCGCACCATCGCACGGCCCCAGCTTCACAACTCCGCGGTGCCGGGGAGGATCCGGTTCACCGCCTGAGTCCTGGAAGAAGGCGAGGACTTGAGCATGGGATCCACCCCTGGGACCTCCGGCAGGCCCGACGCGAGCGGTGTCGGCCGCCGCGACCTGATCAAGCGCGCGGCCGCGCTCGGCATCATCTCCGTACCGACCATGAGCTTCCTGTCGGCCTGCGCCTCCGGCGGCGGCGACGACAACGACAAGGCCGAGACGGTCAAGAAGACGAAGGAGAACCCCTTCGGCGTGGCCGAGGACAACGACCTCGACGTCTTCATCTTCAAGGGCGGCTACGGCGACTCGTACGCCAAGGTCTGGGAGTCCTCGTACGAGAAGAAGTACGGCGGCACGGTCGCGCACAGCGGTGAGCAGGACGTCACCGGCAAGCTCCAGCCCCGCTTCAACAAGGGCAACCCGCCGGACGTCGTCGACGACTCCGGCTCCAAGAAGATGAAGCTGGACACCCTGCACAAGGAAGGCCATCTGACCGACCTCACGCAGCTGCTCGACGCGCCGTCCATCGACGACCCGAGCAAGAAGATCCGCGACATCATGCTGCCGGGCACCATCGAACAGGGCACCTTCGGCGGCAAGTTCCACGCGCTGTTCTATGTCTACGCGGCCTGGGGCCTGTGGTACTCCAACAAGCTGTTCAAGAAGCACGGCTGGAAGGTCCCGAAGACCTGGGACGAGCTCCTCGACGTCATGAAGGACGCCAAGTCCAAGGGCATCGGCGGCCTCGCCCACCAGGGCAAGTACCCGTACTACATGAACATCGTGATCATGGACCTGATCGCCAAGACCGGCGGCATGGACGCCGTGAAGGCGATCGACAACCTCGACAAGAAGGCCTTCGTCGGCAACCCGGCCGCCGAGCAGGCCATCGAGGCGGTGTACGAGATCGTGGAGAAGGGCCTGCTCATGCCGGGCACCAACTCCCTGGAGCACACCGAGGCCCAGACCAAGTGGAACGAGTACAAGGCGGTCTTCATCCCCTCGGGCTCCTGGCTGGAGAACGAGCAGGCCAAGCAGACGCCCGACGACTTCGAGATGACGTTCCTGCCGCTGCCCCTCCTTCCCGGCTCCAAGATGAAGCTGCACGCCGTGCGCACCGGCGCCGACGAGCCCTTCATCGTGCCCGCCAAGGCCAAGAACGTGCCCGGAGGCCTGGAGTTCCTGCGCCGCATGCTCTCCAAGGAGGGCGCCACCGCCTTCGCCAAGGAGGCCAGTTCGCTGTCGGTGCTCGGGCCCGAGTACGTCGACGCGAGCGTGGAGCTGCGCCCCGGCATCAAGACGGCCCTCGCCGCCGTCGACGCCTGTCCGGTCGACGAGCGCTTCAACTTCCGCTACTCGGAGTGGTACGGCGAGCTGGACGTCGAGATCCAGAACGCCACCGGTGAGCTGATGGCCAAGCGCATCACGCCCAAGCAGTGGCTCCAGCGCTGCCAGAAGGCAGTCGACAAGGAAGCCGCGAAGAACCCCGACAAGAAGCGGAACTAGTCGTCGTCATCCGCCGGCCGGGACCGGGCGGTGCGGCCGGGACCGGCTCCGCCCAGGGGCCGGCCGGCGGTGCGGCGCGGCCGCGGCCCGGCCACGGCAAGGCCAGGAGCAGGGTGTCATGCATCGGAAAAAGTACCCGTTCATCGCGGGATTCCTCATTCTTCCCGTCGGGCTCTACGTATTGCTGGTCATCTGGCCCTACATCCAGACCATCAGCTACTCCTTCACCGACTGGAGCGGCGCGTCCCAGAACTTCCATTTCGTCGGCCTCGACAACTACAAGGACCTCGCGGACGACGACGTCTTCGTCAAGGCGCTGCAACACAATGCCCTGCTCCTCGTTCTGGTGCCGACCCTGACCATTCTGCTCTCGCTGTTCTTCGCCTTCATGGTGAATGTCGGCGGCCGCGGCGGGGCCGGCGGAGTGTCCGGCGTCAAGGGATCCGGCTTCTACCGCATCGTCTTCTTCTTCCCGCAGGTCCTGTCCATCGCCATCCTCGCCATCCTCTTCAAGGCGGTCTACCGCGGCGACGACTCCGGCCTGATCAACGGCACGCTCCAGGCCGTCGGCCTCGGCGACAGGAGCAGCCCCACGGAGTGGCTCAACGACCCCGACCTGGTGCTCTGGTGCATCGTCTTCGTGATGGTCTGGGCCGGGGCGGGCTTCTACATGGTGCTGTTCTCCGCCGCCATGCAGTCCATCCCCCGGGACATCTACGAAGCGGCGCTGCTCGACGGCGCCGGGCGCTTCCAGACCTTCTTCCGGGTCACGCTGCCGCTGCTCTGGGAGACGATCCAGACGGCCTGGGTGTTCCTGGCGATCCTCTCCATGGACGCGTTCCTGCTCATCTCCACCCTCACGTCGCAGGACTTCGGCGGTGGCCCCGACCACAGCAGCGAGGTCATCTCGACGTACCTGATGCGCAACTTCCAGACGTACAGCAAGAGCGGGTACGCCTGCGCCATGGGTGTGGTGATGCTGCTCCTCACCCTGATCGTGTCCATCGTCACGCTGCGGCTCAGCCGCCGTGACCGCATCGAGTACTGAGGGAGGCGCGAGCGATGACGGCTCCCGCGACTCAACCCCCGCTCACCGAGGCCAAGGTGCCGGACCGGCGGGGCGGCGGCAGCGGCCCCGGCAGGGACGGCACGGAGGGCAGGACGCTCAACGCCTTCTCGCACGGCTTCCTGGTGCTGTGGGCGGTCATGATCGTGCTGCCCCTGTTCTGGATCCTGCTCGGCAACTTCAAGACCGACTCCCAGATCAAGTCCAGCGCCTGGACCTGGCCGACCGAGTGGACCTTCGACGCCTTCCAGCGCGGCTGGGAGAAGGGCGTCGGCGACTATCTGCTCAACACCCTGATCGTCATGGTCGTCTCGGTGCCCCTGACGATGCTGCTCGGCGCGATGGCGGCCTACGTCCTCGCCCGCTACGACTTCGTCGGCAACCGGTTCGTGTACTACTTCTTCGTCGCCGGATCGATGTTCCCGGTGTTCCTGGCGCTGGTGCCGCTGTACTTCATGGTCGACCGGCTCGGCATGCTCAACACCTACCAGGGACTGATCCTGGTGTACGTGGCGTACTCGCTGCCGTTCACCGTGTTCTATCTGCACTCGTTCTTCCGGACGCTGCCCACGGCCGTGCACGAGGCCGCCGTGATCGACGGCGCCTCGCACACCCGGGTGTTCTTCCAGATCATGGTGCCGATGGCGAAACCGGGCCTGATCAGCGTGGGGATCTTCAACGTCCTGGGCCAGTGGAACCAGTACATCCTGCCCCTCACCCTGATGCAGAAGCAGAGCGGCGGCGACGAGGACCGCTCCATGCTCGCCCAGGGCCTGGTGAGCCTGATGAACCAGGGGAACTACGAGACCGACCTGCCCGCCCTGTACGCGGGCATGACCATCTCCATGATCCCGGTGCTCGTGGTCTACCTGTCCTTCCAGCGGCAGGTGCAGTCCGGCCTCACGGCGGCCACGATCAAGTAACGACGGTCACGGCCGGGCAGCGGGCCCGATCAAGTAGTCGAACGCGATCATGTCAAGGAAGCGCCCCGTACGCGGGGCGTTTCGCATGTGCGGCGGGACCGCCTCGATTTCCGTCAAGGACTTGACTGCGGCGACCCGTTCAGCAGAGCTTGGAGTTCACAACTTGTACGGGCGGCGACGATGCCGTCCGCCATAGGCGGGAGTGGATGAGTCGATGGAGACTCCGGGGTCGCAGTCGTCACTGCACCGAGCAAATCTGGAGCGGGTCGTGCGCGCGGTACGGCTCGCCGGTTCGCTCACGCAGGCGGAGATCGCCAGGACGACGGGCCTGTCCGCCGCGACGGTGTCCAACATCGTCCGGGAGCTGAAGGACGGCGGCACCGTCGAGGTCACCCCCACCTCCGCGGGCGGCCGCCGGGCCCGCAGCGTCTCCCTGAGCGGTGACGCAGGCATGGTCATCGGCATCGACTTCGGCCATACGCACCTGCGCGTCGCCCTCGGCAACCTGGCCCACAAGGTGCTCGCCGAGGAGTCCGAGCCGCTGGACGTGGACGCCTCCGCCGCCCAGGGCTTCGACCGCGCGGAACGCCTGGTCGGACGGCTGGTCGAGGCCGCGGGAGTGGACCGCTCCAAGATCGCGGGCGTCGGCCTCGGCGTGCCCGGGCCCATCGACGTGGAGTCCGGCACGCTCGGCTCCACCTCCATCCTGCCGGGCTGGACGGGCACCAAGCCCGCCGAGGAGATGAACGAGCGGCTCGGGGTGCCCGTGCACGTCGACAACGACGCCAACCTCGGCGCGCTCGGCGAGCTGGTGTGGGGGAGCGGGCGCGGGGTCAGGGACCTCGCGTACATCAAGGTGGCGAGCGGTGTCGGCGCCGGCCTCGTGATCAGCGGCCGGATCTACCGCGGCCCCGGCGGCACGGCCGGGGAGATCGGGCACATCACCCTGGACGAGTCGGGGCCCGTCTGCCGCTGCGGCAACCGCGGCTGCCTGGAGACCTTCGCCGCCGCCCGCTACGTCCTGCCGCTCCTGCACTCCAGCCACGGCGGCGACCTGACCATGGAGCGCGTGGTCGGCCTCGCCGGGGACGGGGACCCGGGCTGCCGCCGGGTGATCGCCGACGTCGGCCGGCACATCGGCAGCGGTGTCGCGAACCTGTGCAACCTGCTCAACCCCAGCAGGGTGGTCCTCGGCGGCGCCCTCGCGGAGGCCGGGGAGCTGGTGCTCGGGCCGATCAGGGAGTCGGTGGGGCGGTATGCGATCCCGAGCGCGGCGCGCCAACTGTCGGTGCTCCCGGGGGCACTTGGCTCCCGGGCCGAGGTGCTCGGGGCGCTCGCGCTCGCGCTCAGCGAGATGGGGGATTCGACCCTTTTGGACGGGAGTCTCCCGGCTGCCACACCCGCCTTCACTTAGATAACGCATGGCACCGTTGTCATCTCGTTAAGGATTTACTCCTTGACGCGTGTCGGGTGGCCGAGTTGACTTCGAGCCACCTCGGCCGCAACGACGCGGCCACGTCAGGGAGGCACCCCCGAATGAACGCATTGACGCGCCGCGTCGGCATAGGCACCGTCACCGTTTCCATGGCGCTGGCCTTGGCCGCGTGCGGAGAGGCCGGAGACGGCGAGGACAAGGGCAGCGACGGCGACGGCAAGACCATCGGCCTGCTGCTGCCGGAGAACAAGACCACGCGCTACGAGACCTTCGACCGCCCCATCATGGAGTCGAAGATCGAGTCGCTGTGCGGCGACTGCGAGGTCAAGTACAACAACGCCGCGCAGGACATCGAGACGCAGAAGAAGCAGTTCGACGCCCTGATCACGCAGGGCGTCAAGGTGATCATCCTGGACTCCGTGGACTACAAGTCCACCAAGGGCTGGGTCGAGCGCGCCAAGAAGGAAGGCGTGCAGGTCGTGGCGTACGACCGGCTCGCCGAGGGTCCGCTGTCGGCCTACGTCAGCTATGACAACGAGAAGATCGGCCGCCTCCAGGGCGGTGCCCTCGTCAAGGCGCTCGGCTCGAAGGCCAAGAGCGCCAACGTTGTCATGATCAACGGTTCGCCGACCGACCCGAACGCCCCCTTCTTCAAGAAGGGCGCCCACTCGGTGCTCGACAAGAACGTCAAGAAGATCGCGTACGAGCAGGACATCCCGGACTGGTCCCCGGACGAGGCCAACAAGAAGATGGCCACCGCCATCGACAAGCTCGGCAAGGACGGCATCGACGGCGTCTACTCCGCCAACGACGGCATGGCGGGCGGCATCATCACCGCCCTCAAGCAGCGCGGCATCGACGTCCCGGTCGGCGGCCAGGACGCCGAACTCGCGGGCCTCCAGCGCCTGCTGAGCGGCGACCAGTCCTTCACGATCTACAAGCAGATCAAGCCGGAGGCCGAGACCACCGCCGAGATCGCGGTCCGCCTCCTCAAGGGCAAGGACATCGACGACCTCACCGACCGCAAGGTCGACTCGCTCAGCGGCGACTACAAGGGCATCCCCGCCAAGCTGTACGACGCGCGGGCGATCACCAAGGACGAGGTGGCGGGCACCATCGTCAAGGACAAGGTGTACAAGGTCAACGAGATCTGCACCAAGCAGTTCAAGAAGGCCTGCGACGAGGCCGGGATCAAGTAACCCCCGGTGATCGCGGAGTGCTTTCCGGTGCAGGCGAGGTGCTCTCCGGTGCCCGCGGGGTGCTTTCCGGTGCCCGTGGGGTGCTCTCCGGTGCCCGCGGGGTGCCGTTCCCGCCCTTCCCGGGGTGTTGACGCGGCGCGAGGGCCGCGAGACACCTTCCCCAGCGGTCCGGTGCCCGCCCGAGCCACATCCCGCCCCGCGGCCGGAGGGCGGGCACCGGCCACCTCGCTCCGCCCCAGCTCCCCGGCCCTTCCCCTGCTCCCGCAGCTTTTTTCCTGCTCCCGCAGTTCTCCCCCCCCTGCTCCCGCAGCTCTTCACCATCCCCGCCGGCCAGGCGGCGAAGGAGATGATTCACGTGTCCGCTACGCCCGTGCTGGCGTTGCGCGGGGTCTCCAAGCGGTTCGGTGCCGTCCAGGCGCTCACGGACGTAGACCTCGAGATTCACACCGGTGAGGTGGTCGCCCTCGTTGGCGACAACGGCGCCGGAAAGTCCACCCTCGTCAAGACCATCTCCGGGGTCCACCCCATCGACGACGGCGCCATCGAGTGGGAGGGCACCAAGGTCGACATCAGCCGGCCGCACGACGCCCAGAACCTCGGCGTCGCCACCGTCTACCAGGACCTCGCGCTCTGCGACAACCTCGACGTCGTCGCCAACCTCTTCCTCGGCAGCGAGCTGAGGAGCGCCTCCGTCCTCGACGAGATCAAGATGGAGAAGCGCGCCCGGGAGCTCCTGGACACCCTGTCCATCCGCATCCCGAGCGTCCGCATCCCCGTCGCCGCGCTCTCCGGCGGCCAGCGGCAGGTCGTCGCCATCGCCCGCGCCCTGGTCGGCGACCCGAAGGTCGTCATCCTCGACGAGCCGACCGCCGCCCTCGGCGTCGAGCAGACCGCGCAGGTCCTCGACCTGGTGGAGCGGCTGCGCGAGCGCGGCCACGGCGTGATCCTCATCAGCCACAACATGGCCGACGTGCAGGCCGTCGCAGACCGCGTCGCGGTCCTTCGCCTCGGCCGCAACAACGGCGTCTTCGACGTCGAACGGACCTCGCCCGAGGAAGTCATCGCCGCGATCACCGGCGCCACGGACAACGCCGTCACCCGCCGCAGGGCGCGCACGGCCACGGCACTGAAGGAGGACGCGAAGTGAGCGACCTCGCCAAGACCCCCGAGCCCACGAAGTCCCGCACGGCCGCGGGCACCGCCGTGGACGCCGAGCCGTCCGCGGCCCCCGCCGCGGCCGTCGACCCCCGCCTGCTCGTGCGCGAGCAGGGCTTCGCCGGGTACTGGACGGAGTTCGTCCGCAAGGTGCGCGGCGGTGAGCTCGGCTCGCTGCCCGTCGTCGTCGGCCTGATCGTCATCGGCCTGGTCTTCCAGCTCCAGAACGACAAGTTCCTGTCCGCGAGCAGCCTCGCCAACATCGCGGTGTTCACCTCCGGCGTCGGCATCATGTCCGTCGGCATCGTCTTCGTGCTGCTCCTCGGCGAGATCGACCTGTCCGTCGGCTCCGTGGCGGGCGTCGGCGCCGCCGTCTGGGCGGTGCTCAGCGTCAACCACGGCTGGGGCGACTGGCTGTCGGTGTTCGTGGCGATCGGCTGCGGCACGGTGATCGGCGTCCTGCACGGCTTCTTCTTCGCCAAGATCGGCGTACCGGCCTTCGTGGTCACCTTGGCGGGCTTCCTCGGCTGGAGCGGCCTCCAGATCTGGATGATGGGCAAGGAGGGCAGCATCAACACGCCCACCGGCTCCGTCGTGGAGGACCTGACCACGCACTTCTTCGCCGACAAGGCCGCCGCGTACGGGCTCGCGGTGGTCGCGGTGCTCGCCTACGCGGGCTCCCAGCTCCTGGACTCCCGCCGCCGCAGGGCCGCCGCGCTGCCCTCGCGCCCGCTCAGCGAGATCCTGCTTCGCACCGGCGTGCTCGCCGTCCTCGCCCTCGTCGTCGCGTACTTCCTGAACGAGCCCAAGGGCGCCCGCGGCCTGCCGCTCGCCCTGGTGCTCTTCCTGGCCGTCCTGGTGGTCGCGGACTTCGTGGCCCGGCGCACCACCTTCGGCCGTCAGGTCTTCGCGGTCGGCGGCAACGCGGAGGCGGCCCGCCGCGCGGGCATCAACGTCGACCGGGTGCGGATCACCGTGTTCGCGATCTCCGGCATGCTCGCGGCCTTCGGCGGGCTCTTCATCGCGAGCCTCTCCGGCGGCGCGACCAAGAGCCTCGGCAGCGGCAACACCCTGATGATCGTGATCGCGGCGGCCGTCATCGGCGGCACCAGCCTCTTCGGCGGCCGCGGCAAGATCTGGTCCGCCATGCTCGGCATGCTCGTGATCCAGTCGATCCAGCAGGGCCTGAACCTGGAAGGCATGGCCAGCGAGATCCAGTACATGATCACCGGCGCGGTGCTCCTGGCCGCCGTCGTGATCGACTCGGTCTCCCGGCGCACCCAGAAGTCCGCGGGCCGCGCCTGAACCCGCAGGTCCGTGCCCGGTGCCGGTGGTCCCCGGTGCCGGGCACGGCCATGTCCGCCGCCGGACTCGGATAGGAACTTGTGTTCGCATCGAGTACGGCGTGTGCCCCGCCCCGACCAGTCGTACCAGTCTATTTACGGCCGAACGCGTGACGCCGGACTTCAGGGCCGGACTCCGCCGTCAGCGGCGGAACATTAGACTCGACAAGCCCGGCAATGCTCGAACAGCGCTACACGCTCTACTGCAAGGAGGCACGGGTGCCGCTGCTGACCCGCATCACGGGACCGCGCGATCTGGACCCGCTCGGCCCGGAACAGCTCAACGAGCTGGCGACCGAGATCCGCGGCTTCCTCGTCGACGCGGTCGCCAAGACCGGCGGCCACCTCGGCCCCAACCTCGGCGTCGTCGAGCTGACCATCGCCCTGCACCGCGTCTTCGAGTCGCCCAAGGACAGGGTCCTCTGGGACACCGGACACCAGGCCTACGTGCACAAGCTGCTCACCGGCCGCAAGGACTTCTCCGCCCTGCGCGCCAAGGGCGGCCTCTCCGGCTACCCCGCGCGCGCCGAGTCCGACCACGACGTGATCGAGAACAGCCACGCCTCCACGGTCCTCGGCTGGGCGGACGGCCTCGCCAAGGCGAACGAGGTGCGCGGCAAGGACGACCACGTGGTCGCCGTCATCGGCGACGGAGCGCTCACCGGCGGTATGGCCTGGGAGGCCCTGAACAACATCGCGGCCGCCAAGGACCGCCCCCTGGTCATCGTCGTCAACGACAACGAGCGGTCGTACGCCCCCACGATCGGCGGCCTCGCCAACCACCTCGCGACCCTGCGCACCACCGACGGCTACGAACGCTTCCTGGCCCGCGGCAAGGACATCCTGGAGCGCACCCCGGTCGTCGGCAGGCCGCTGTACGAGACGCTGCACGGCGCCAAGAAGGGCCTGAAGGACTTCATCGCGCCGCAGGGCATGTTCGAGGACCTCGGCCTCAAGTACGTCGGCCCGATCGACGGCCACGACATCGAGGCCCTGGAGTCCGCCCTGACGCGCGCCAAGCGCTTCGGCGGCCCGGTCATCGTGCACTGCATCACCGAGAAGGGCCGGGGCTACCAGCCCGCGGAGGAGGACGAGGCCGACCACTTCCACGGCATCGGCCCCATCCACCCCGACACCGGCCTTCCCATCGCCGCCTCCGGCATGGACTGGACGTCGGTCTTCGGCGAGGAGATGGTCAAGCTCGGCCGGGAGCGCGAGGACATCGTCGCGATCACCGCCGCGATGCTCCAGCCCGTCGGCCTGAAGAAGTTCGCCGACGAGTTCCCGGGCCGCGTCTACGACGTCGGCATCGCCGAACAGCACGCCGCGGTCAGCGCCGCGGGCCTCGCCACCGGCGGCCTGCACCCCGTCTTCGCCGTCTACGCCACCTTCCTGAACCGCGCCTTCGACCAGCTCCTGATGGACGTGGCCCTGCACAGGTGCGGCGTCACCTTCGTCCTCGACCGTGCCGGTGTCACCGGCACGGACGGCGCCTCGCACAACGGCATGTGGGACATGTCGATCCTCCAGTGCGTGCCCACCCTGCGCATCGCCGCGCCCCGCGACGCCGACCAGGTGCGCCTCCAGCTCCGCGAGGCCGTCGAGGTCGACGACGCGCCCACCGTCGTGCGCTACTCCAAGGGCGCCGTCGGCCCCGCCGTCAAGGCCGTCGCCACGGTGGGCGGCATGGACGTGCTGCGCCGCGCCGACGCCGAGCGGCCGGACGTGCTCCTGGTCTCCGTCGGCGCCCTCGCGCCGATGTGCCTGGAGATCGCCGCACTGCTCGACAAGCAGGGCATCTCCACGACCGTCGTCGACCCCCGCTGGGTCAAGCCGGTCGACGAGGCGATGGCGCCGCTCGCCGAGCAGCACCGCGTCGTGGTCACCGTCGAGGACAACTCCCGCGCGGGCGGCGTCGGCTCGGCCGTCGCCCAGGCCCTCAGGGACGCGGGCGTCGACGTGCCGCTGCGCGACTTCGGCATCCCGCCCCGCTTCCTCGACCACGCGTCGCGCAAGGAGGTCATGGCCGAGATCGGGCTCACCGCCCCCGACATCGCCCGCCAGGTGACCGGCCTGGTCGCGAAGCTGGACGGCCGCTTCGAGCGCGCCGGCGTGGACTCCGTGGAGCCCGCGCGCGACTGACGGCCCCCGGGGTCCCTCACCGCGTCCGGGACGGCCCGGGTCGGCCCCGTGTCCCGGACGGCCCGGGGTCGGCGCCGCCTCCGGAGCGGCCCGGGTCACGCACCGTATCCGGATGAGCCGGTTCCGCCACCGTCAAGAGTGGTGAAACCGGCCCATCCGCGTGAATGCGCCCGCGTCGAAGCATCACCTCCGCGCCCCCTCTCGATCATGTCGAGGACGACAAGCGTGGGAGGTACCCCGTGAGCAGCACCCTCTTCCGGACGAAGAAGGTCGAGCAGTCCATCCTCGACACCGAGGAGCCAGAGCACGCGCTCAAGAAGTCCTTGTCCGCGCTGGACCTGACCGTCTTCGGCGTCGGTGTCATCATCGGCACCGGCATCTTCGTCCTCACCGGCACGGTCGCCAAGAACAACGCGGGCCCCTCCGTCGCCCTGGCCTTCGTGGTCGCCGGGGTCGTCTGCGCGCTCGCCGCGCTCTGCTACGCCGAGTTCGCCTCCACGCTCCCCGTGGCGGGGTCCGCGTACACGTTCTCGTACGCGTCCCTCGGCGAGCTGCCCGCCTGGATCATCGGCTGGGACCTCGTCCTGGAGTTCGCCCTCGGCACGGCGGTGGTCGCCGTCGGCTGGTCGGGGTACATCGCCTCGCTGCTCGACAACGCGGGCTGGCAGCTGCCCGAGGTGCTCAGCGGGCGGGACGGCGCCGACGGCTTCGGCTTCGACATCCTCGCCGCCGCCCTCGTCCTGGTCCTCACCGGCATCCTCGTCCTCGGCATGAAGCTGTCCGCGCGGATCACCTCGCTCGTCGTCGCGATCAAGGTGGTGGTCGTCCTCGTCGTGATCGTCGCGGGCGCCTTCTTCGTCAAGTCCGAGAACTACGACCCGTTCATCCCGCACTCCCAGCCCGTGGAGGCGGGCGGCGGGCTGCACTCCCCGCTGATCCAGATGATGTTCGGCTGGGCCCCCGCCAACTTCGGCGTCATGGGCGTCTTCACCGCCGCCTCCGTCGTCTTCTTCGCCTTCATCGGCTTCGACATCGTCGCCACCGCCGCCGAGGAGACCAAGAACCCGCAGCGGGACATGCCGCGCGGCATCCTCGGCTCGCTGCTCATCTGCACCACGCTCTACGTGGCCGTGTCGATCGTCGTCACCGGCATGCAGCACTACAGCAAGCTCTCCGTGGACGCCCCGCTCGCCGACGCCTTCAAGGCCACCGGGCACCCCTGGTTCGCGGGCTTCATCAGCTTCGGCGCCGCCGTCGGCCTCACCACGGTCTGCATGATCCTGCTGCTCGGCCAGACCCGGGTCTTCTTCGCCATGAGCCGCGACGGGCTGCTTCCGCGCTTCTTCTCCCGCGTCCACCCGCGCTTCAGGACCCCGCACCGGCCGACCGTACTCCTCGGTGTGATCATCGCCGTCGTGGCCGGGTTCACCCCGCTGAGCGAACTCGCCGAGCTGGTGAACATCGGCACCCTGTTCGCTTTCGTGATCGTCGCGATCAGCGTGGTCATCCTGCGCAGGACCCGGCCCGACCTGCCCCGCTCCTTCCGCACCCCCTTGGTCCCGCTCCTGCCGATCCTGTCCGTGTGCGCCTCGCTGTGGCTGATGCTCAACCTGCCCGCCGAGACCTGGATCCGCTTCGCCGGCTGGATGGCCGTGGGCGTCGTCGTCTACTTCCTCTACGGGCGCTCGCACAGCATGCTCGGACGGCAACAGAAGACGACCGACGACCACCCATCACGATGAGTGACACCCCCTTCTGGCGCTCCGGCCCCGTAAGTCCCGCCTCGACCGGAACTGCGAGGCCGCTAGCGTGCGCCCCATGCTCGTCGAGCGCCTCGCGTCCACACGCTGTGTAGCCACTGGCACCGCCCCCGGCCACCGGACGTACTGGACCCGGCTGCTGCCCGCCCTCGCCCTGCTGGCCTGCGCCACCCGCCTGCCCTCCTTCGCCGGTCCGCTGTGGAACCCCGACGAGGGCTATCTCGCCGTCCAGGCCCGCCTCCTCGCGGACGGGGGCGAGCTGTACGAGACGGTGGTCGACCGCAAGCCGCCGCTCGTGCCGTGGCTGTACCGGGCCGCCTTCGCGGTGGCGGGGGACGAGTCGCTGACGTCCGTACGGATCCTCGCGATCGGCGCGCACCTGCTCACCGCCGTGCTGCTCGCCTCCCTGGCCCGCCGCCGCTGGGGGGACCGGGCGGGGCGCACGGCCGGCGTCCTGTATCTCCTGCTCTCCGTCGGCCTCAACCCCGAGGACGCGCAGGCCGCCACCTTCGAGGTCTTCATGCTGCCCGGCACGGCGGCCGCCGTGTGGAGCGCGGACAGGCGCCGTTTCGGGCTCGCGGGGACGGCGGTGGCGTGCGCGTTCCTGGCCAAGCAGACGGGGGGAGCGGTGCTGGTGCCGGTGGTGTGGCTGCTGTGGGGGGCGGGGGGTGCCGGGCCGGGGCCTGGCGGGGTGCGGCGCGAGGGGGTGCGGCTCGCTGCCGGGGTGGTGGGGCCCGTGTTCGCGGCCGCCGTGCTGACCGACCCCTCGGGCTTCGTGTTCTGGACGGTCACGGGGTCGGGCGCGTATGCGTCCTTCACCGGCTCGGAACTCCACGTGCTCGCCCGCGGCCTCGCGAACACCCTGCTGCTCGGGACGGCCTGTGCGGGGATCCTGCCGCCGGTGGTGCGGGTGCTGCGCGTCGCCAGGACCGGTGCGGCGGACCTGTGGCTGTGGGCCGGCTCATCGGCGGGCGCGGTCGTGCTCGGCTTCCACTTCTTCGGCCACTACTTCCTCCAGCTGACGCCGCCGCTTGCCCTTCTGGGCACAGTCGCGCTGCAAATCCTGCCCCGGGAGCGCACCGTCAGGGCAGTCCTCGCCTCCGCGTGCGTCTGCCTCCTGTTCGTGGCCTGGGGGCTGCTCGCGCCCCGCCCCGACCTCGCGCACGCCGAGCGCCTCGCCGCCGCTCTCCAGAGCCGCACCGCGCCCGGCGACCGCGTCCTGGTCTGGGGCATGCACCCCGAGACGTACTGGCTCGCCGACCGCACCCCGGCCAGCCGGTACCTGAGCGCGGGCCTGCTCACCAACTTCAGCGGTGGCCGCGACGGGCCCCGGGTGGGGGAGGAGTACGCGGTGCCCGGTGCCTGGCGGACTTTCCGCGCGGAACTGGCGGCTCGCCCGCCCGCGGTGGTCGTCGACGACTCCCGGGGGAAGCCGTACGGGGCGGGGCGCGTGTGGGGCCTTCGGCGGGTGCTGAGGGGTGGGGGGTACGAGCGGGTGGGGGTGGTGGGCGGGGCGGTGGTGTACGCGCGGGGGGTGGGGTGAGGCTGGGGGCCTCGCGGGGGCGCTCCAGACCCCGCTCCTCAAACGCTGGAGGGGCTGAAACGTCGCCGGTGCCGCAAAGTTCCAGCGTGCGGCGATAATCTCAGCCCGTCCGGCGTTTGAGGACGAGGCGCGGAGCGCCGATACGGGGGTCCAGGGGCGAAGCCCCGGGCGTGGCGCGAAAGGGAAGCCCCGCCCAGCCCTCCAGGGCACCGGGGGCACCCGGGGGGTCACATGCGCCGCCAGTCGCGCGTGACCGCGCCCATCGCCGCCACGGCCCCGCGCCGCCCCCCGCGGCTGTCCCGGATCCCGGCCCCGAACTCGACGTGCAGGAACTCCGTCTCCTCGGCCCAGGCGGTACGCCCCTGCACGTTGCGGCGCCCCTCCAAGGGGCAGGAACGGGCCCAGGCACGGCACACCTCGTAGCCGCGCCGCCGCAGCGCGTCCGCCAGGTCCCTGCCCTCCGCCACCGCCTCGCGGCCCCGCCCGGTGGAGGCGACCACGTCGTACCGGGGCGCGGAGTCGTCCGCCATGCCGTGCACCTGGATGCCGGGCACCCCGCGCTTCGCCAACTCGTCGCAGATGGCGTGGAACACACTCTTCCGGCGGTGCGCCACGTCCGCCTCGTCACCGTGCCCGGCTTTGCGATGTGCCCCAGCAATGACGAGCACGCCGCCGGGGGAGCGGCCGAGCAGCGCGGCGCCCAGATGCTCGGTGTTGCGGTCGGCCACCGGGTGCGGCACCTGCACGGACCAGCGGATCGGGGAGTCGAGGTCCACGTACGCCCGGCCCCAGCCGCGGGGCGCCTCGGCGTCGTCGGAGCGGTCGAAGACCTCGGCGTAGCGCCGCCCGGTGCCCGGTTCGGTGACGGTGCGGATCCGGAAGTCGACATCGGCCAGTCGGCGTTCGGCGCGGGAGCGGTGCCGGTCCAGGAGGAGGGCCACTCCTTCGGCGACGGCACGCCGCTCGTCGCGCGTGGGGCGGCGGTACCCGCTCTCCTCGGAGAAGCCCGAGGTGTAGGCGGTGACGCGCTCCTCGAGGCCCGCGTGGGCCGACACCGAACCGGAGGCGGAGCGCTCTTCGGAGCCGTCGTCCGACGAGCTGCACTGCGTGAGACTCAGCACGCTCGCAGTGACGACGGCAAGCACGGCAAGACCCCTGAGCCGCTTTGCTTTTGTGATCGGCCGAATTGGAGGGTGAGTCATGGTTGTATAAAGATAGCCTCGTGATGACACGTCCTTCTCGCGGGCTCATACCGGCCTGCGCCGCCTCGCTCGTCCTGCTCGCGGCCACCGCCTGCGGCCCCTTCGGCGACGACGGGAAGGCCGCCGACGGCGGCGACCCGGCCTTCACCGTCGCCGCGGCCGGCGACATCCTGATCCACCCCAAGCTCACCGAGCAGGCGCGCAAGGACGCGAAGGCGACGGGCAAGGGCGAGCAGGGGATCGACTTCGCCCCGATGCTGGCCGGCATCAAGCCGGTCATCAGCAAGGCGGACCTCGGCATCTGTCACTTCGAGCCGGTGGTGGGCGAGCCCGGCGGCCCCTTCCAGGGCTTCCCCGACTTCGTGGTGCCGCCGCAGGTCACCACGGCGGTCAAGGGCGTCGGCTACGACCAGTGCTCCAGCGTCTCCAACCACAGCCTCGACCACGGCCCCGAGGGCGTCACGCGCACCCTGAACGCCCTGGACAAGGCGGGCCTGCGGCACACCGGAACGGCACGGAACCAGGCAGAGGCGGACAAGCCCCTCATCACCAATGTGAAGGGCGTCAAAGTCGGTCAGATCGCCTTCGCGCTCGGCTTCAACGGACGTGAGGTCCCCAAGGACAAGCCCTGGCTCGCCAATCTGACCGACTTCGACCGGATCGCCGCCGCCGAGAAGAAGGCCCGCGCCGCCGGTGCCGAGGTGGTGATCCTGAGCATCCACTGGGGCAAGGAGCACCAGCCCAACGCCGCGGCCCAGCAGATCGAACTCGGCCGCAGGATCGCCAAGGAGACCGGCATCGACCTCGTCGTCGGCCACCACGCGCACGTCGTACAGCCGATGGAGAAGGTCGACGGCACCTGGATCGCGTACGGCCTCGGCAATCAGATCGCCCGGCACGACGCGCCGAGCGGCCTCACCGAGGAGGGCGTGATCGGCTGGTTCGAGTTCCACAAGCGCGACGGCAAGTGGGACGTCGACGCCAAGTACGTGCCCACCTTCACCGAACTCCCGCCGGACCCCGACGAGTCCGGCCGGCTCCCCAAGGGCGCCGTGCAGGACAACCGGCTGATCACCGTGGCCGAGGCGCTCCGCGACGGTGACAAGCTCAGCGACCAGCAGCGCGCCCGCTACCGCCTGGCCTTCGAGCGCACCGAAGGTACTCTGCTCAACCGCGGCGGCGGCAAGGACGGCCTCGAGGCCCTGGAGAAGTTGCCGGACTGAGAACCTTTGGAGAACACCCGGCGGCAGGGCTGGCTACCTTCGCCGCTCCCAAACAAAGTGGATCTTTGATCTAGCTCACACTTCGCCGCGTTCGTACATCCATCCGGACCCGTCATGGGTCATGACATTCCGATCGCACCCGTGCGCCGAAAACGCGCAACGGCGCGCAACCCCTTGCCCGCGTCACCCCAGTGTCACTTCGTGTCACTCCAGGAGAGGAGCACCCCCTTGGCCGCTTCGCCCACGAAGCGGCGGCACAAGGTCCGCCGAAGGACCGACATGTCACTCATCGGAGGCATCCGGCCCCCGATAGCCGTGCTGTCGGTTCTGCTCCTTGCCCTGGCGGGCGTCACCGCCCTCACCCTCGGCCGCGTCGGCCAGGAGGCCGTCCCCAAGGCCGTCAAGTCGTCCCAGCAGCACTTCGCCGAGGACGGCGCCATCGCCCTGCGCGCCTCCATCGACGAGAGCGTCACCGACCTCACCCGGACCGCGGACCTGTTCAACGCGGCCGACCCGGTGCCCGCGGACGCCGTACTCGACAAGATCGGCAGCGTCTACCAGAAGTGGATGGGCACCGCCGTCGTCGAGATCCGCTCCGGCAAGCTGATGGCCGCGCGCGGTGAGAACGTGCCGCTGGCCGCGATCGACCGCTCGAAGCTGAGCGGCGACCACGGACTCGACCCGCGCATGGTGCGCCTGGAGAACGGCGAGACCCGACTCCTCACCTTCTCCGTCCTGGCCTGGAAGGGCCAGCCCCAGCAGCTCCTCGTAGCGTCAAGCAGCCTGCGCTTCCCCGGCATCAGCCTCGGCAACTTCCGCTCCATCGCCGTCGTCGGCGAGGACGGCAAGGTGCTCAGCACCGACGGCATCCCCGAGCCCGAGCAGGTCAGCACCGACGAGGAACAGGCCGAGGTCAAGGCCTCCAACAACCAGCTCAAGGCGTTCGCGGAGACCGCGGCGAAGAAGTCCCGCAGCCACCCGCTCCTGTCCAAGGAACCGGGCTCCGGCGGCTACCTCGGCGTCAGCGGCCACCTGATCGGCGACCGCCACGACGGCGAGCGCGCCGTCGCGGGCTACGCCTCGCTCGCCGCGCCCGAGGCCGGCGAGTCCACCGTGGCCACCCGGCTCGGCCTCAGCGTCGTCGCCATGGTCCCGGTCGCCGAGGACTCCAAGCGCACCACCAGCTCCGCCTTCGGCCTGCTCGCGGCCGGCGCGCTGCTCCTGATCGGCGGCCTGACCGTCTTCTGGCTCCTGCGCACCGTGCAGCGCCCGCTGATCGGCCTGTTCCTGGAGAGCCGCAGGCTCACCCGCGGCGACCTCAACCGCCCGGTGTCCGTGCCCAAGCACGGCGAGGCCGCTCGCATCGGCGCGGCCCTGGAGCGGCTGCGCCGCCAGCTCCTCGGCGAACCGGCCGCGAAGGCCCCCGTCAAGCGCAGCAGGTTCGGCAGCAGGACCCTGGTCGCGGTCGCCGGCGTGCTGCTGCTCCTGTGGGCGGGCCCGCTGCTGCTCCTGCTCAACCGGGCCGGTGGCAGCGTCCAGGTGCCGCAGCAGATGATCAACGACCAGCGCGAGCGCACCGACACCCTCTCCGACCGGGTCCGCCGCGCGCTCAACGAGGGCCACGCCGACCTCACCTCGGTGGCCTCGCTGATCGGCGCCAAGACCGATCCGTCGGACATGGAGAAGGTCCTCGACAGCACCCTGAACCAGCACTCGCGCTACCGGTCCCTGTACGTCCTCGACAGCAAGGGCGATGTTCTCGCCAGGGCGGGCGGCGACCCGCGCGGCGCCGGCGACAAGCCGTCCGCGCAGCTGGTCCGGGTGGTCGACGAGGACGGCAAGGAGCCGGTGATCATCGGCACCGCCGAGCTGTCCGGGCGCCAGGGCGCCGCCGTGGTGGGCGAGTTCCGCATCGAGTTCCTCAACTCGCTGCTCAAGCGTCCCGGCCTCGGTTCGGTGCGGGTCGTCGACAAGGACCGTAAGATTGTCGGCGGCAACACCGGTTACCGTGAGTTCCAGGGGCTGCCGACCGGGCGCCTCGACGGGCTCGTGAAGGGCACCAGCCAGAAGGTCGGCAACAAGCCGCGGCCCAGCGGCGTCCTGTACCGCGACGGCGACGACATCCAGATCGCCGCCGCGGCCCCGTTCGCCGGTGGCGGCGTGGCCGAGCAGTTGGGCTGGACCGTCGTCAGCTGGCAGCCCGCGTCCTCGCTCTCCATCCCCGAGTACACCTTGCAGAACCGCACGGTCCTCGCGGGCATGCTCGGGGCCACGGCGGCCGTGGCCTGTCTCGGCTGGCTGCACATCATCGTGGTGCGGCCGCTGCGCAAGCTCACCGACCAGTCGGAGGCACTGGCCGACGGAGACCGCAAGACCGTCCTGTACCCGGTCCACCACGACGAGGTCGGAGCCGTCACCCGCAGCCTCGAACTGATCAGGCAGCAGCTGCCGTCCAGCGCGCAGCGCAAGCGGGATGGCGCGAGCGCCGGTCTCGCCGGAAGGAACTGAACCGCCGTGCTCTTCCTCTTCACCGTCCTGGTGGTGTGCTGTGCCGTGCTGCTGATCGCGGGAGTGATCGAGCAGCGGCGGCACTTCACCAACCTGGAACACATACCGTCGCGGGTGCTGGTCAACGGCATCCGCGGCAAGAGCTCCATCACCCGCCTGTGCGCCGGCGCGCTGCGCGGCGGCGACCTCACCACGGTCGCCAAGACCACCGGCACCGCCGCCCGCTTCATCCACCCCGACGCCACCGAGGAGCCGGTCTACCGGAAGTTCGGCATCGCCAACGTGGTGGAGCAGATAGGCATCGTGCGGCGCGCCGCCGCGTACCACCCGGACGCGCTGGTCATCGAGTGCATGGCGGTCATGCCCGCGCTCCAGGAGATCAACCAGTCCAAGCTGATCCGCTCCACCATCGGCGTGCTCTGCAACGTCCGTGAGGACCACCTCGCCGAGATGGGCCCCACCCTGGACGACGTGGCGCGCTCGCTGTCCCGCTCCATGCCGGAGAACGGCATCTGCGTGACGGCCGAGAAGGACCGCTTCGACATCCTCAAGCAGGAGGCGGACTCCCGGAACTGCGAGCTGATCTACGCCGACCCGGAGACGGTGTCCGACGAGGAGCTGCGCGGCTTCAGCTGGTTCACCTTCAAGGAGAACGTGGCGATCGCCCTGAAGGTCGCCGAGCTCCTCGGCGTGGGCCGCGACGTCGCCCTCCAGGGCATGTACGACGCCCCGCCGGACCCCGGTGTGCTCTCCGTCGAGCGGTACGTCACCGAGGAGGGCAAGAAGCTCCGCTTCGCCAACGTCTTCGCGGCCAACGACCCCGAGTCGACGCTGATGAACATCAACCAGCTGCTGGACCTCGGCGCCATCCACCGCCCGCTGAACGTGGTCATCAACTGCCGTCCCGACCGCGTCGAGCGCAACGGCCAGATGGGCGAGATCATCCCGGACCTCAAGCCGGACAAGGTCTTCGTCATCGGCCACCCCGCCAAGTCCGCCATCGACGCCATCCCCTCCGAGTGGCGTTCGCGCGCCGTGGACCTCGGCGGCGACAAGCGCGACCCGGAGGAGTTCATGCACGAGCTGATCGGGCAGCTCGGCGCCGAATCCTCGCTCGTGGCCATCGGCAACATCCACGGCCAGGGCGAGCTGCTCCTGGAGCACCTCGCCGAACTCCCCGCCGACGAGAGCGAGGACCCGGCGTCCCCGGCCGCCCCCGCGGGCGAGTCGGCGGGCGAGACGACCGGCAGCCACCACCTGTACGAGCCGCACCTCGACCCGTACCAGCACTACCCGGAGGCGTACGAGACCCGGTACAACACGGCCTCGCACCAGATCCCGGCGCAGTTCGCCCACACCCACGCCGCGCAGGACCCGTACGCGGCGCAGGGCTCCTACCAGGGCGCGTACCAGGGCCAGCAGCACCAGGGCCAGGGGCAGCACCAGGGCCAGCACCAAGGCCAGGGCCAGCACCAGGGGCAGTACGCGGCCCACGACCCGTACGCGGGGCAGGGAGCCCAGGCTCCGTACGGGAACCACGGCGGCTACGGCAACCAGGGCTCCTACGACGCCTACGGCCAGCACAACCAGCACGCCCAGCACGACCCGTACGCGCAGCACCAGACGTACCAGGCACCGCACGAGACGCAACCACAGGCACACCAGGACCCGTCTGCACAGTCGGGCCGGTCCGCACAGCAGCAACCTCCCGCACAGCGCGGCCTGTTCGAGCCGCGTGTCCAGCCCGCCCCGCCCGCCGCGGATGAAACCCAGCAGTGGCACAGCCCAGGAGAGCAGCGTTGATCCCGTCCGTCCTCACCCCCGAGATCGCCGCGGTCGGCATCGCGCTCGGGCTGCTGTTCTCGCTCGTCTGCTACCTGACGACGAACCTGTCGCCCGGCGGCATGATCACGCCGGGCTGGCTGGCGCTGACCCTCGTCGAGGACCTCCAGCGCGCCGCCATGGTGGTCGGGGTCACCGTCCTGACCTACGTCTGCGTGCTGCTGATGCAGCGCTTCGTCATCCTCTACGGCAAGCGCCTGTTCGCCGCCGTCGTCCTGACCGGTGTGGTGCTCCAGGCCACCGTGATGATCGTCCTGTCGATCGAGTTCCCGCTCATGTACAGCAACCAGACCCTCGGCTTCATCGTGCCGGGTCTGATCGCCTACCAGCTGGTGCGCCAGCCCAAGGGCCCCACCCTGCTCGCCACGGGCTCGGTGACCCTCATGGCCTATGTCGTCCTCACGGCCGGGATCCTCCTCGGCTTCATGCCGTCCGCCTGACTCCGGAGCCACTCATGCCGCTCAAGAAGAAGCGCCCCGCACTCCACGCCGTCACCGTTCTCGCCCTGCTCGCGGGCAGCACCTACCTGACCGTCGAACTGCGCAAGGACGAGCAGGACAAGACGCCCACCGTGCAGGCCGTCACCGACACGCCCGACCTCACCAACGGCACCGGGCAGGCCGACGGCAAGCAGAAGTGGGAGCGGCTTCGCAACCCCGACCGGTCCGTCCTGCGCACCGAGGACGGCAAGGTCCTCGCCACGTTCACGGACGGCGCCCGCACGGCGACGCTCTCCGGGCCGAGCCGTACCTTCGCCGAGCCCACCAACACCAAGTCCAAGGTCGTCACGGACAACTGGGTGCGGCTGATGCCGGAGAACTGGCGCCAGGGGGCCGAGAAGGAGAAGTGGTTCAAGGACTGGTTCAAGCAGTACGCCGGCAGCGAGGAGGACGACCTCTTCGCCTTCGCGTTCCAGTACGTGGAGGGGGCGCCGGTCAAGAAGGACGACGAGGGCATCGCCTACGCGGGTGACGCCAGCTTCGGGCCGCTGAACCCCAACGGCAGCGAGGGCAACGACCTGCGCGAGGAGCAGTCCGACTTCTTCGACTACCTCGGCATCCCGTACACCTTCAGGGACGGCACGACGATCCAGCCCGAGGCCAAGCGGGCGCGCGCCATCGACTGCTCCGGCTTCGTGCGGACCGTGTTCGGCTACCGGGCCCGGTTCCCGCTGATGGCCAACGACCTCTCCGGTGACGGTCTGCCCCGTACCGCCAACGGCATGGCCCGCAGCAAGGTCGGTGCGCCCGTCATACCCCTCAAGGGCGTCGCCCCGGAGGACCGCCCGAAGACCATCGACGTCGTCCAGCCCGGTGACCTGGTCTTCTTCAAGCTCGACGCGCGCACCAAGGAGCGGCTCGACCACGTGGGGATCTTCCTCGGCCACGACGGCGAGGGGCACAAGATCTTCATCTCCAGCCGCGAGGAGGTCGACGGTCCGACCATCGGCGACAAGAGCGGTACGTCCCGTCTGGACGGGAACGGGTACTACGCGTCCGCTCTGCGCAGCGCGAAGCGGCTCTGACCCTGCCGGGCGGGTGGGGGGTTCCCGCGCCGCTACCGCGGCACGGGGTTCCCCGCCCGCCCGTCCGTTTCCGGCCCGCCGTGCCGGTGCGGGGCTAGCCCCGCACCGCCCGGGGCCCCACGCACTCGGCTCCGAGTGCCCCCACCCGGCGCCGGAGTTCACGGTCCGCCGTGGCCACCACGCAGGGCCCGGGCGCCTCGGCCACGAGTTCCACGATGCGGTCGTCGCCGCTGCCGGGCGCGGAGTCCACCCGTACCCCCTCGACGGAATCGACCCCCCGCGCCTGCCCCTCGACCACGAGGACGACATCGAGGGGACCGGGACGCAGGGGCGGCAGCCCGGACGCGGCGAGCGGCACGAGCCGGTCCCGCAGCCGCTCCGCGGCCCCCCTCCGGTCCCGCCACCACCCGTCGGGCACGGAACCCACGACATTGGCACCGTCCACGACAAGGGTCACAGTCTCCATGTGGCCAAGCCTCGCACGCCCTGGTGCACCCACCCCCGCTGCGCCCATTAGAGTTGCAGGGACCCGACCTCACTGGCCCCGCCCCCGGAACGCCGCATGCCCCAAGCCCTCCCCCCACCCACCGTGACCGGCGACTGGCTCATACGCGCACGCGACGGCAGGCTCGCCGTGTACGCGTGCGAGAGCGACGCCGTGGTCTGCCGCACCCAGCGGCGCCCGGGCGGCCCCTGGACGGCCCCCCGCGCCGTCGGGGGCGAGCAGCGCGTGCACCCCGTCCTCGCCGTGGGACAGGGCACCGACGCGTACGCCCACCTGGTGTCGTGGCGCCCCACCGTCCCCGGCGAGTCCGGCCTCGTGCACTCCACGCACTTCCAGCCGCACCTCACCGCCCTCGACTGGAACCCGCTCGGCCACCCGAACAAGAAGGGCGAGAGCACCGGCGTGCCCGCCGTGACCGTCGACGCCCAGGGCCGCGCCCACGTCTTCGTCCCCAACCGCGGCGGCGGCCTCAGCATGCGGGGCCAGAAGGAGCGGGGCGGCTGGGGGCCGTGGCGCGACCTCAAGGGCAAGGGCGTGGAAGGACCGGTCGCCGCCGTCACGGGCGAGTCGGGCCTCGTCACGGCGTACGCGACCACCCCCGACGGCATCCTGCGCTGGCGCCAGGCCTCGCCCGGAGCCGTCCCCGCCCTGGACGGCGCCCCGCTCGCGGTCCGCGCCCGCCCCGGCACCCTGCGCGCCCTCGCCACGTCCGCCGAGCACACCACGCTCTACTTCACGGACGAGGCGGGGCGGTTGTGCGCGTGGCGTGGCTCCGCCGACGACGCGCCCGTACGCGTCCTGGCGGCGGCGGGCCCGGGCCCGGTGTCCGCGCTGCGCTGCGACCTCGACGGCCACGACTGCACCGTGCTGGCCCAGCGCGCCGAGAGCGGCCGTGTCGCCTTCGCCGCCCACCCGACCGAACTGGAGTCGGCCGGCGCCTGGTGGACCGAGTCGGGCCCCGCCCTGCCGATCGACGCGCGGGTCTCGCTCACCAAGGACGCCGACGGCCGGGTGGTCGCCGCGACCTTCGTACCCGGTACCGGAGCCCTGCGCCTCACCTACCGCAAGGACGAGCCCGGCCTCGCCCTCAGGCCCTGGGAGCAGGCGGCCACCGTCTGACGTGCGCGTGCGTTGTCACCCGTACGTGGAGTGCCCGGTACGTCCACGTGAAAGTGCCCGGTACGTCGTCACCTAGGACGACGCACCGGGCACCCCGAGCCCACCGCGGCGCCTACGCGGGCACGCTCGCCACGCCCGGCTCCAGGAACCGCTTGCCGTTGACGCGCTCGCTGACGCCCTCACGGTCCAGGTACGGCGTGACGCCGCCCAGGTGGAAGGGCCAGCCCGCGCCGGTGATCAGGCACAGGTCGATGTCCTGCGCCTCGGCGACGACACCCTCGTCGAGCATGAGCCCGATCTCCTGGGCGACGGCGTCAAGGACGCGGGCGCGCACCTGCTCCTCGGTGAGCACCGAGTCGCCCTGCTTCAGGAGCGCGGCGACCTCCGGGTCCAGCTCCGGCTCGGCGCCCGTCCCGGCGGAGGGCAAGTAGAAGCCGCGCTTGCCCGCATCGACGACGGACTTCAGGTTCGGGGACACCGTGAAGCGGTCGGGGAAGGCCCGGTTGAGGGTCTGGGAGACGTGCAGGCCGATGGCCGGGCCGACCAGCTCCAGGAGCACCAGGGGCGACATCGGCAGGCCGAGCGGCTCGACGGCCTTCTCGGCCACCGGCACCGGGGTGCCCTCGTCGATGACGTTCTGGATCTCGCCCATGAAGCGGGTCAGGATGCGGTTCACGACGAACGCCGGGGCGTCCTTCACCAGGACCGCGGTCTTCTTCAGCTTCTTGGCGACACCGAAGGCCGTGGCCAGCGAGGCGTCGTCGGTCTGCTCGCCGCGCACGATCTCCAGGAGGGGGAGGATCGCGACCGGGTTGAAGAAGTGGAAGCCGACGACCCGCTCGGGGTGCTTCAGCTTCGACGCCATCTCCGTGACGGACAGCGACGAGGTGTTCGTGGCGAAGATCGCGTGCGCCGGGGCGACCGCCTCCACCTCCGCGAACACCTGCTGCTTGACGCCGATCTCCTCGAAGACGGCCTCGATGACGAAGTCCGCGTCCGCGAAGCCCTCCGCCTTGTCCAGGACACCGGAGACGAGTGCCTTCAGGCGGTTGGCCTTGTCCTGGCCGACGCGGCCCTTGAGGAGCAGCTTGTCGATCTCGGCGTGGACGTAGCCGACGCCCTTGTCGACGCGCTCCTGGTCGATGTCGGTCAGGACGACCGGCACCTCCAGGCGGCGCAGGAAGAGCAGGGCGAGCTGCGAGGCCATCAGACCGGCGCCCACGACGCCGACCTTGGTGACCGGCCGCGCCAGGTTCTTGTCCGGGGCGCCCGCGGGGCGCTTGGCGCGCTTCTGGACGAGGTTGAACGCGTAGATGCCGCTGCGCAGTTCGCCGCTCATGATGAGGTCCGCGAGCGCGGTGTCCTCGGCGTCGAAGCCCTTCTGGAGGTCGCCGTCCTTCGCGGCGGCGACGATGTCCAGGGCGCGGTACGCGGCCGGGGCCGCGCCGTGCACCTTGGAGTCCGCGACGGCCCGGCCGCGGGCGACCGCCGCGTCCCAGGCCTCGCCGCGGTCGATCTCCGGGCGCTCGACCTTCACGTCGCCCTTCAGGACGGACGCCGTCCACACCAGCGACTGCTCCAGGAAGTCCGCGCCCTCGAACAGCGCGTCCGCGATGCCGAGGTCGAAGACCTGCTTGCCCTTGAGCTGCTTGTTCTGGTTCAGCGAGTTCTCGATGATGACCGAAACCGCGCGGTCGGCGCCGATCAGGTTCGGAAGGAGCGTGCAGCCGCCCCAGCCGGGCACGAGGCCGAGGAAGACCTCGGGCAGGGAGAAGGCGGGCAGTGCCTTCGACACGGTGCGGTACGTGCAGTGCAGACCGACCTCGACGCCACCGCCCATGGCGGCGCCGTTGTAGTACGCGAACGTCGGCACGGCGAGCCCGGCGAGCCGCTTGAAGACGTCGTGGCCGCCCTTGCCGATGGCCAGCGCGTCCTCGTGCCGCTTGAGGATCTCGACGCCCTTGAGGTCGGCGCCGACGGCGAAGATGAACGGCTTGCCGGTGATGCCGACGCCGACGACCGTGCCCTCGGCGGCCTCCTTCTCGACCTGGTCGATCGCGGCGTCCAGGTTCGCGAGCGAGCCCGGGCCGAAGGTCGTCGGCTTGGTGTGGTCGAAGCCGTTGTCGAGGGTGATGAGGGCGAAGCGCCCCGCGCCCGCGGGCAGGTCGAGGTGGCGCACGTGCGCCTGGGTGACGACCTCGTCGGGGAACAGCTCGGCCGCGCCCTTCAGCAGCTCGGTGGTGGTGCTCACTTGTCGCCTCCGGCGTCCTTGTGGTGCGGGTTCTCCCAGATGACCGTGGCGCCCATGCCGAAGCCCACGCACATGGTGGTCAGGCCGTAGCGGACCTCGGGCTGCTCCTCGAACTGGCGCGCAAGCTGCGTCATCAGACGGACACCGGAGGAGGCGAGGGGGTGGCCGAAGGCGATGGCCCCGCCGTACTGGTTGACGCGGGAGTCGTCGTCGGCGATGCCGTAGTGCTCAAGGAAGGCGAGCACCTGGACGGCGAAGGCCTCGTTGATCTCGAAGAGACCGATGTCGTCGATGCTCAGGCCCGCCTGGGCGAGGGCCTTCTCGGTGGCCGGGATGGGGCCGTAGCCCATGACCTCCGGCTCGACCCCGGCGAAGGAGTACGAGACGAGCCGCATCTTTACGGGCAGGCCGTTCTCGCGGGCGAAGTCCTCGGAAGCGATGATGGAGGCGGTGGCGCCGTCGTTGAGCCCCGCGGCGTTGCCCGCCGTGACCCGGCCGTGCGTACGGAAGGGCGTCTTCAGGCCCGCGAGGTTCTCCAGGGTGGTGCCCGGACGCATGGGCTCGTCCTGGGTGGCGAGCCCCCAGCCGGTCTCGCCCGCCTCCTCGTTGGTGCGGCGTACGGAGACCGGCACCAGGTCCTGCTGGATCTTGCCGTTGGCGTACGCCTTGGCGGCCTTCTCCTGCGAGCGCACCGCGTACTCGTCGGCGCGCCGCTTGGTGATGGAGGGGTAGCGGTCGTGCAGGTTCTCCGCCGTCATGCCCATGAACAGGGCGGACTCGTCGACCAGCTTCTCGCTCACGAAGCGCGGGTTGGGGTCGACGCCCTCACCCATGGGGTGGCGGCCCATGTGCTCGACACCGCCGGCGATCACGGCGTCGTACGCGCCGAAGGCGATGGAGCCCGCGGTGGTGGTGACGGCCGTCAGGGCGCCCGCGCACATGCGGTCCACCGAGTAGCCCGGCACGGACTGCGGCAGCCCGGCGAGGATGCCGGCCGTGCGGCCGATGGTGAGCCCCTGGTCGCCGATCTGCGTGGTCGCGGCCACCGCGACCTCGTCGATCTTCGCGGGGTCCAGGGCCGGGTTGCGGCGAAGGAGCTCCCGGATCGCCTTGACGATCATGTCGTCGGCACGGGTCTCGTGGTAGATGCCCTTGGGGCCCGCCTTGCCGAACGGGGTGCGGACGCCGTCGACGAAGACGACGTCCCTGACGGTACGAGGCACGATGGCTCTCCTCCAGGGTGCGGTGCGCCTGCGGCGCGCTTCCTCGGGTCATGCTACTTGTCGGTAACTACATGGCCAAGGGTCCCCCCAAAGAGGGACACGTCACACGGGCCGGAGCGTCCTCGGCGGTCCTGGCCTCCGGACCGCTCGACGAGTGCGGTGACTCCGTCCAGCATCCGGGCGAGCCCGAAGGCGAACAGCTCGTCGAGTTCGAGTTCGAACTCCTCCTGCTCGAAGAGCGTCGACAGGAGCGGATAGGCCCCGGCCGTCTGGACCGTCACCATGCGTGGTTCGTTGGAGGCCATCCACTCCTCGGGCGTCATGCCGGTGTCCTGCCGCGCCTGCGACTCCAGCTCGACGGCCGCAGCGACGCCCTGGGCGTAGCCGAGGAGGGCGAGGTGGATGTGGATGGTCTGGGCCGGCGTCAGGCTGAGGCCCTTGAGGGTGCCGAGTACCCGCTCGGTGTACCGCATGGCGTGGGGCGAGGCCATCGGCCGGGTGAGTCCGGCCATGGTCCGTGCCAGCCAGGGGTGGCGCCGGTAGAGCCCCCACAGCCACCGCGCCTCCCGTTCGAGGCGCGCCCGCCAGCCGGACGGTCGCGGCCCCTGCGGCTCGCCGTCGAACACGGCCTCCGACATCAGCCGTACGAGTTCGCTTCTGCTCGGGACGTGGCGGTAGAGCGCCATGGTGGAGACGCCGAAGTCGGTCGCGACCCGGCGCATGGAGAGCGCGGCGAGCCCTTCGGCGTCGACGAGAGCGAGCGCGGCGCGCACGACGCGGTCCCGGGTGAGGCCGTGGTGGGGAGCCGGGGGCCGTTCCCGCCCGGCGTCGGCGACCACGGTGCCGACGCCGGGCACGGCCCGCACCAGGCCTTCCCGGTTCAGGGCGGCGAGCGCCTTCGTCGCGGTCGCCATCGCGACGCCCCACTCCTGGGTGATGCGCCGGGTGGAGGGGACGCGGGCGCCGGGCGCGAGTTCGCCGGAGGCGATGCGCCGACGGATGTCACCGGCGATACGGAGGTAGGGCGGTTCCAGGACCATGGCCATACTGTACTAGTGCACTGAGAGTGCGTTTGCCCACAGAATGCCTGCTGAGGGGCCGGGCAGGGCAGGGTGCACTAGACACCTGTTTGCCGTGTACGCCACGGTCGCGGTTCCCTGCCGCGCATGGAGAACACCCCCGGCCCCCGCGCGGGGCGCAAGGAATGGACCGCCCTCGGCGTCCTCATGCTGCCCCTGCTCCTGGTCTCGATGGACGTCTCGGTCCTGTACTTCGCGATTCCCTACGTCAGCCAGGACCTGGAGCCCAGCGCCACGCAGCAGCTGTGGATCCTCGACATGTACGGCTTCGTCCTCGCCGGACTGCTCATCACGATGGGTGCGCTCGGGGACCGGATCGGCAGGCGCACCCTGGTGCTCGCCGGAGCGGTGCTCTTCGGGGCGGCCTCGGTCGCCGCCGCGTACGCGCACACCGCCGACCTCCTCATCGCCGTACGCGCCCTGCTGGGGCTCGGCGGCGCCGCCCTGATGCCCTCGACCCTCGCCCTGATCCGCAACCTCTTCCACGACGCGCAGCAGCGCGGCAAGGCGGTGACCCTGTGGACCGCCGTCATGACCACGGGCATCTCGCTGGGGCCGGTGGTCAGCGGCCTGCTGCTCGAGCACTTCTGGTGGGGCGCGGTCTTCCTGATCAACCTGCCCGCGATGGTGCTGCTGCTCGTCCTTGTGCCCTTCCTGGTGCCGGAGTTCAAGACGGCGGGAGGCGAGCGCTTCGACCTGTTCGGCTCGGTGCTGTCCCTCGGGGCTGTGCTCCTGGTCATCCACGGCATCAAGGAGTGGGCCCGGCACGGGTACGAGCCGCTGCCCGCCCTCGCCATCGGCGTGGGGCTCCTGCTCGGCCTCGTCTTCACACGCCGCCAGAGGCACCTCGCACAGCCGATGATCGACGTCGCCCTGCTCGGCAGGCGCACCTTCGGCGGCCCGGTGTTCGCCAACCTCCTCGCGATGTTCGCCACCGTGGGGATGGCGGTCTTCCTCACCCAGTACCTTCAGTCCGTCCTCGGCCTGAGCCCGTTCGAGGCCGCACTGTGGAGCCTGGTGCCCGCCGCGGGCGTGGCCGTCATGGCCCCGGCGGGGGCCGCGCTCGCACGGCGCGTGGACCGCGCGTACGTGATGGGCGGCGGCTTCGTCCTGTCGGCCTGCGGGTTTCTCTGGCTGACCCAGGTGCGCGCCGATTCGGCGCTCTGGTTCACCCTCGCGGGCGCCTCCCTCTACGCGGGGGGCCTGGTCGCCGCCATGACCCTCGCCAACGAACTCGCCCTCGGCGCGGCACCGCCAGAGCGGGCGGGGTCGGCCGCCGCCGTCCTCGAATCGGGCCAGGAGCTCGGTGGAGCGCTGGGGATGGCCGTCCTCGGGTCCATCGGGGCAGCGGTCTACAGCAGGGACATGGCGGACGTGCCGCTCTCCGGCGTGCCGCAGGCCGAAGCCGTGCGGGAGACGCTGGGCGGCGCGACGGCCGCCGCGGCCGAGCTGCCCCACGGGACCGCTGCCGCCGTCACGGCGGCAGCCCGCGACGCCTTCACGCACGGAATGGACTACGCGGCCCTCGGCGCGGCCGCCGTCATGGCCGCGGCCGCCCTCTTCTCGTTCACCTGGCTGCGGGGTGCGGGCAGGACGCGACAGCCGGCGAAACCGGCGTCCCCGCGGCCCGGGAGCCTGGAGAGCCGCGAGGTCGACATCTGAGGGCCCCCGGGCGGGCCGGGCCCCCGCCTACGGCGCGGGCGTCGCGAGGGCGGTGGCCAGCGCCGGTGCGACCTGGCTGATCTGCCACGGACGGGCGCCGTAGGCGGCAAGCGCGGAGGCGACGGAGGTGACGGAGAGGTCGGCGGGGGGCTCCCAGCAGAGACGACGGACCGTGTCCGGGGTGATCAGGTTCTCCTGCGGCATGCCGAGGCGCTCGGCGAGCGCCGACACCGCCGCCCGCGCCGCGGAGAGCCGGGCCGCCGCGGCCGGATCCCGGTCGGCCCACGACCGGGGCGGCGGCGGCCCCGCCACCGCCTGCCCGGGCTGCGGCAGCTCCGCGTCCGGCAGCGCCCTGGCGCGGTCGACCGCGGTCTGCCACTGCTCCAGCTGACGCCGTCCCATCCGGTGCCCGAAGCCGGGCAGCGCGGTCAGCGCGTGCACGTTCGGGGGGAGGGCGAGGGCAGCCTCCACGATCGCGCCGTCACTGAGGACCTTGCCGGGGGAGACGTCCCGCCGCTGGGCGATCCGGTCCCGGGCCGTCCACAGCTCCCGTACGACGGCCATCTGCCGCCTGCGCCGCACCTTGTGCATGCCGGACGTACGCCGCCAGGGGTCCTTGCGGGGCGGCGCGGGCGGCGCGGACGCGATCGCGTCGAACTCCTCGCGGGCCCACTCCAGCTTGCCCTGCCGGTCCAGCTCCTTCTCCAGGGCGTCCCGCAGGTCGACGAGGAGCTCCACGTCGAGCGCGGCGTAGCGGAGCCAGGGCTCGGGGAGCGGGCGGGTGGACCAGTCGACCGCGGAGTGGCCCTTCTCCAGGACGTAGCCGAGGACGCTCTCGACCATCGCGCCGAGGCCGACCCGGGGGAACCCGGCGAGCCGCCCGGCGAGCTCGGTGTCGAAGACGGCGGACGGAACCATGCCTATTTCCCGCAGGCACGGCAGGTCCTGGGTCGCCGCGTGCAGCACCCACTCGGCACCGGCGAGCGCCTCGCCGAGCCCGGAGAGGTCGGGGCAGGCGACCGGGTCGATCAGTGCGGAGCCCGCGCCCTCGCGGCGGAGCTGGACGAGATACGCGCGCTGTCCGTAGCGGTAGCCGGAGGCGCGCTCGGCGTCCACGGCCACCGGTCCCGTACCGGCGGCAAATGCCGCGATGACCTGCGCGAGGGCATCAGGGTCCGCCACGACGGGCGGAATGCCGTCACGCGGTTCTAGGAGAGGGGTGGGTGTCCCTTCGACGGAGACGCCGGCGACGCCTTCGTCCGGAGGAGCGCCTCCGGTGGTTCGCAGTGAGCTGTCTGCTGCGGTCTCTTGGGCGTCGGTCACCTGTCAAGGGTATCTGTGAACGCACGGCGCCCGTCGACGGAACGTTACGTCGACGGGCGGCGAGGGGGTGTGAATCAGTCAGTGGATGATGCCCGTGCGCAGGGCCACCGCGACCATTCCCGCGCGGTCGCCGGTGCCGAGCTTGCGTGCGATGCGGGCGAGGTGGCTCTTTACGGTCAACGCGGACAGGCCCATCGAGACTCCGATGGCCTTGTTGGACTGGCCCTCGGCCACCAGGCGGAGCACTTCCACCTCGCGGCCCGACAGCTCGCGGTAGCCGCCCGGGTGGCTCGGGGTGCCCGGCGGGCGCCGGTGCATACGGGCGGCGGCGGAGCCGATGGGGGCGGCGCCGGGGCGGGTGGGGAGCCCCACATTGGTTCGGGTGCCGGTGACGACGTAGCCCTTGACGCCGCCCGCGAGGGCGTTGCGCACGGCGCCGATGTCATCGGCGGCGGAGAGCGCGAGTCCGTTGGGCCAGCCCGCGGCACGGGTCTCGGACAGGAGGGTCAGGCCGGAGCCGTCGGGCAGATGGACGTCGGCGACGCAGATGTCGCGGGGGTTGCCGATGCGGGGACGAGCCTCCGCGATGGACGAGGCCTCGATGACGTCACGTACACCGAGGGCCCACAGGTGGCGGGTCACGGTGGAGCGGACGCGGGGGTCGGCCACGACGACCATGGCGGTCGGCTTGTTCGGGCGGTAGGCGACCAGGCTTGCGGGCTGCTCGAGAAGAACGGACACCAGGCCTCCTGGGGTGGCGGAACGGAACCGGCGCGGGGATGAAGCCGGGACGAACCGTGCTTTTCAAGGTCACAAACCTCTTCGGCACCAAAGCCACCCGCCTTTAGGGAATGATCACGATTTGGTGAGTAACAATTCGGACGAGTCGGACATGTGATCGATCATCCGACGATCAAAACCTCTCACCAGGCGTATCGCTCCGCGCCCGGCGCGCCGTTCGCGCCCCCGCGTCAACCGCGGGGGTCACCTTTGCGCCCGCGCCCTGCTGCGGGGCGCGCGTCGTTGCCGTGCCGTGCGCGGGGCACGGCGTGCCGTGCGGGGGGCGTGCCGTGCCGTGGCTCGGCGTGCCGCGCGTGGGGCGTGCCGTGCGGCGGCGGGGCGTGCGCGGGGCGTGGGGCGTGCCGGGTCTTCACGCGGGGCGTGGGGCGTGCCGGGTCCTTACGCGGGGCGTGGGCCGCGTCGCTGCGGCAGTGACACCACGGAGCCGTCGGCCGCCGCGGCCGGGGGCAGTCCCGCGATCTGGCACAGCAGGTCGCACCACGCCACCAGGTGCGCCCCGGTGTCCGGTACCCCGCCGGCCGCCTCGCGCGGCGTCCACGACGCGCGGATCTCGATCTGGGAGGCGGGCGGGCGCTCGGCGAGGCCGCCGAAGTAGTGCGAGCCCGCCCTCGTCACCGTGCCGCTCGGCTCCCCGCACGCCAGGCCCCTGGCCCCCAGCGCCCCGGTCAGCCAGGACCAGCACACCTCCGGAAGGAGCGGGTCCGCCGCCATCTCCGGCTCCAGCTCCGCCCGTACCAGGGTCACCAGGCGGAACGTCCCCTTCCAGGCGTCGTGCCCCGCCGGATCGTGCAGCAGCACGAGCCTTCCGTCCGCCAGGTCCTCGTCGTCCTCGACGACGGCCGCCTCCAGTGCGTACGCGTACGGGGCGAGGCGTTTGGGGGGCGGGGTCGGATCGATCTCGATCTGCGGCCGCAGCCGTGCCCCGCGCAGTGCGTCGACCGCAGCGCGAAACGGTGGCGGGCCGGTGTCCGCCACCCCCTGTGCGCCGTCCATCTCGTCGGCGCCGTCCGACCGTTGTTCTTGAGCCGCAGCCATGCGGGGAAGGTTAAGGGGAACGGCGCCTCCGTGCAGGGAGGCGCCCCTTTCGGGGCGCGCTTCGCTCTTCCCTTGACCCTGTGGGGGTGGGGTGTGGGGGGTGAGACTTTCTGGGGGGGGGCGGGGTGGGGGGCTGTCGCGCTGCGCGCTCGTCCTCAAGCGCCGGACGGGCTTGTGGTGCGCTGCGCGTTCGTCCTCGGGTGGGTGGTGGGTTTGTCGCGCTGCGCGCTCGTCCTCAAACGCCGGACGGGCTGATACTGCGCTGCCGGTTCGTTCTTGGGTGCCGGACGGGCTGGTGCTGCGCTGCGGGTTCGTTCTTGGGTGCCGGGCGGGTTGAGAGTGCGCTGCGGGTTCGTTCTTGGGTGTCGGGCGGGCTGGTGCTGAGCTGCCGGTTCGTTCTTGGGTGTCGGGCGGGCTGAGAGTGCGCTGCGCGTTCGTTCTCGGGTGTCGGGCGGGCTGGTGCTGCGCTGCCGGTTCGTTCTTGGGGGTCGGGCTTGGGTGTCGGGTGGGGATTGGTGGTCCCGGGGGTTTGGGGGGGTGGGGGCGTGCGAGACTTTGGGGGTGAGTGTCAATGACGAGGCCGTCGGCCAGCAGACCGCAGCGACGTACGACTCCGCCTTCCTGAAGGCGTGCAGGCGCGAGCCCGTGCCGCACACGCCGGTCTGGTTCATGCGGCAGGCAGGGCGCTCACTGCCCGAGTACCGCAAGGTCCGTGCGGGCACCGCCATGCTGGAGTCCTGCATGATGCCGGAGCTGGTCACGGAGATCACGTTGCAGCCGGTGCGCCGCCACGGCGTGGACGCCGCGATCTACTTCAGCGACATCGTCGTACCGCTCAAGGCCATCGGCATCGACCTCGACATCAAGCCGGGCGTCGGTCCCGTCGTGGAGCAGCCGGTCCGCACCCGCGCGGACCTCGCGCGGCTGCGGGACCTGACGCCGGAGGACGTCCCGTACGTCACCGAGGCCATCGGCATGCTCACCCGGGAGCTGGGCGAGACGCCGCTCATCGGATTCGCGGGCGCCCCCTTCACCCTGGCGAGCTACCTCGTCGAGGGCGGTCCGAGCCGCAATCACGAGCACACCAAGGCCATGATGTACGGCGACCCGCAGCTGTGGGCCGACCTCGTGGACCGGCTCGCGGAGATCACCGGCGCTTTCCTGAAGGTGCAGATCGAGGCCGGCGCCAGTGCCGTGCAGCTCTTCGACTCCTGGGTCGGCGCGCTCGCCCCCGCCGACTACCGCCGCTCCGTGATGCCCGCGTCCCGCAAGGTCTTCGACGCCGTCTCCGGGTACGGGGTGCCGCGCATCCACTTCGGCGTCGGCACCGGAGAACTGCTCGGGCTCCTCGGCGAGGCCGGGGCCGACGTGGTCGGCGTGGACTGGCGGGTGCCGCTCGACGAGGCCGCCCGGCGGGTCGGGCCCGGCAGGGCGCTCCAGGGCAACATCGACCCGGCCGTGCTCTTCGCCTCGCGCGAGGCGGTCGAGGCGAAGGCCGACGACGTGCTCGCCGCGGCGGCGGGCCTCGACGGGCACATCTTCAACCTCGGCCACGGCGTGCTGCCCACCACCGACCCGGACGCACTGACCCGGCTCGTGGAGTACGTCCACACGCGTACCGCTTCCTGAGGCCGGGCGGGGGCACCCCCCGCCGGACCCGGACGCGCCTACAGCGGTACGAGCACCGCCGCTTCCCACAGCTCCGTCAGCGACTCCGCAAGGGTGTGCTCGGGGTGCCAGCGCAGTTCGCGGGCCGCCGCGGTGATGTCCGCGCACTGCCAGGGGACCGCCGCCGAGCGGCCGGAGCCGGGGGATTCCTCCAGGCGGCCGAGGAAGCCCGCCGTGCGGACCAGGCCGTGCGCCAGGTCGCGCACCGGTATCGCCCGGCCGCTGCCGATGTTGAGCACCGGGGGGAGCGGGCCGGGAGCCGTCACCGCCAGGGCCGCCGCGCGGGCCACGTCGCGCACGTCGACGAAGTCGCGCTGGACCGACAGGTCGCCGACGCGGATCGTGCCGTGCGGGGAGTGCGCGGTGGCGTGCCGCAGCTCGGCGGCGAGCCTGCCCGGCAGGCCCGCGGAGGTCGCGCCCGCGCCGACCGGGTTCGTCACCCGCAGGACGACCGCGTCGAGGCCCGACGCCGTGACGGCGAGGGTCCCCGCGAGCTTGGTCGCGCCGTACGGGGCCGGCGGCCGGGCCGGGGCGTCCTCCGGTGTCCGCTCCCTGCCGCGGCACGGCCCGTACTCGGCCGCGGAGCCCAGGTGCACCAGGCGCGCGCCCGGCGCGGCGGCCCGCATCGCCGCGCACAGGGCGGCCGGGCCGCGGGCGTTGACCTCCGCGAGGGTCAGGACGCTGCCGCCGACCACCCCCGCGCAGTTGACGACCGCGTCCGGTGCGACCGCCGCGAGGGCGTCCGCGAGGCCGCCCTGCGGGTCGGTGGCCAGGTCGAAGCGCACGTCGGAGTCAGGGGCACGGCCGCCGGTGAGCACCTGTGTGCCCGGCAGGGCGCGCAGCCGCTCGGCGATGTGCCCGCCCAGGTATCCGGTAGAGCCCAGGACGAGTATCCGCACTCCGTCACGCTCCCTCGCTCAGCTGACGGTCCTGTCCGTCACGCTCCGATGCGTCACATGGTGCGTGCAGAAGGTGAGGCCTGTGCTGATTCTGTGAAAACTGGCGGAAAAGAGCTGGGATCAATGGAGAGGTGTGACATGGGGTGTGGGGGTGAGCGGAGCGCTTACACGTGCATGCATAGGGGTGTACGCCCTCGCGCCGCACGCCTCCGGCAGCGGGTCCGTAAGGGGCCGGAATCAGCCACGCCGCAGCGCTTCCCCTCCGCCTCGCCGGAACCCCGGGACGGAGGGAAAGCGCGTTCTGACCTGCACACCCGGTGTCTGCCGGGGAGGCCGGGGGCACGGCAGTTCAGGCCGCACTCCGGGCGCCGCGCCTCACCCGTCCCTCGCGGGGTTCGCGCGCCCGGGCGCCTTCCGCTGGGTTCGCGCGCGCCCACCCGCCCCTCGCGGGGTATTGTGCGCCCCGCCGACCCCGGCCCCGAGGGGCCCTACGCGCCGGAGCCCGCCCGTACCGCCGCCACCGCCTTGCGCGCGGCCACCAGGACCGGGTCCCACACGGGCGAGAACGGCGGCGCGTAGCCCAGGTCGAGGGCGGTCATCTGCTCCACCGTCATCCGGGCGGTGAGCGCGACGGCCGCCACGTCGACCCGCTTGCCCGCGCCCTCGCGGCCCACGATCTGGGTGCCGAGGAGACGGCCCGTGCGGCGTTCGGCGAGCATCTTCACCGTCATCGTGGCCGCTCCGGGGAAGTATCCTGCGCGGCTCGTCGACTCGATGGTCACCGCCTCGTACTGCAACCCCGCCGAGCGCGCGTCCTTCTCCCGCAGGCCCGTCCGGGCGATCTCCAGGTCGCACACCTTGCTCACGGCCGTACCGACGACACCGGGGAACGTCGCGTAGCCACCGCCCACGTTCGAGCCGATGACCTGCCCGTGCTTGTTGGCGTGCGTGCCGAGCGCGATGTGCCGCTCGCGGCCCGACACCAGGTCGAGGACCTCCACGCAGTCGCCGCCCGCCCAGATCGCCCCGCCCGCGACAGGGCCGCGCACCCGCATCGAGAGGTCCGTGAGCAGCCCGCCGTGGTCACCGAGCGGCAGCCCCGCGACGCGGGCCAGCTCCGTCTCGGGGACCACGCCCATGCCGAGCACCACCACGTCCGCGGGGAACTCGTCGTCGCCCGCGGCCACCGCGCGCGCCCTGCCGTCGTCCCCGGTGCGGATCGCGGTGACCTCGGTGTCGTTGACCATCGTGATGCCCATGCCGGTCATCGCCTCGTGCACCAGGCGGCCCATGTCCGGGTCGAGGGTGGCCATCGGCTCCTCGCCGCGGTTGACGACCGTGACCTCGTAGCCGCGCCGCAGCAGGGCCTCCGCCATCTCCACGCCGATGTAACCGGCGCCGACCACCACCGCCCTGCGCCCCTCCGTGTCACCGAGCGTGTCCAGGAGCGCCTGGCCGTCGTCGAGGGTCTGCACGCCGTGCACGCCCGGCGCGTCGATGCCGGGCAGGTCCGGGCGCAGCGGCCGGGCGCCGGTGGCGATCACGAGCTTGTCGTACGACGTCCACTCCTCGGCGCCCGACGCGAGGTCCCGCGCGCGCACCCGGCGCTCCCGCGGGTCGATCTCCAGGACCTCGGTGCGCATCCGCAGGTCGATGTCGCGCTTTCGGTGCTCCTGCGGCGTCCGCGCGACCAGCGCGTCCCGCTCGGCCACGTCACCGGCCACCCAGTAGGGGATGCCGCAGGCCGAGAACGAGGTGAAGTTCCCCCGCTCGAACGCCACGATCTCCAGCTCCTGCGGGTCCTTGAGCCTGCGCGCCTGGGAGGCGGCCGACATCCCGGCAGCGTCCCCTCCGATGATCACCAGTCGTTCACTCATACGCACACGCTACGGGGCAGGTCGCACGGGCTTCCGGTGCCGCCCCCCGGCACGGCACCGGAAGCCCTGTCCTGCCCGGGCGCACCTCACGTACCGTCAGGCGCGGCTGGGGTGTCCGGGGTTCCGGGGCCGCGTGGGGCCTCCGGCCCGCCGGGCCCGGCGGGAGGCCCGGCCGCGGGCCCCTGGAACCTCGCGGGCCCCGCGGCCCCCCGCCGCGCGATGCGGGGCCGTGCCACCCGCAGCCACAGCAGCCCGAGCAGCGCCGCGACCGCCGCGAACGGCAGGGCCGCCGCCAGGGCGACCGCCACCCACCTCAGGACCGTGACGAACGCGCCCCACCCTCCGGACAGCGCGTCGGTGAAGGACGTGCCGTCACCGCCGCCGTCCGCCGCGGACGACCGCGGCGTCTCGGTGAGCGCGAGCGTGATGGTCGCCATCGTGGTGCGGTCCTTCAGCGAGGCCTGCTGGGCGAGCAGGGACTCCAGGTCCGACTGGCGGCTGCTCAGCTCGCCCTCCAGGGACACGATGTCGCCGATCTTCGCGGCCCTGTCCATCAGCGCCCGCACCCGCGCCACGCTCGCCCGCTGCGTCCTGATCCGGCTCTCGACGTCCACGACCTGCTCGGTGACGTCCTCCGCCCTCGCGGAGCGGCTGACGAGGCGGCCCGTGCCCGCGAGTGCGGAGAGGACCTGGCCGTAGCGGTCCTGCGGGACCCGCAGGACGACGCGCGAGCGGTCGTCGCCGTTCCGGTCGCGGTCCGTGGACTCCTCGCCCACCAGGCCGCCCGCGCCCTCGGCCACCGCGCGCGCCCGGTCCAGGGCGCGCGGCACGTCCTTGACGCGCACCGTCAGGGACGCGGAGCGGACGACGTGGCTGTCCGCGGGCCGCGCGACGCCCCCGGGCCCGCGCGCCCTGCCGCCCTCGCGCCCCCCGGCGGGACCGGTGTCCCCGGCGCGACCACGCCCCCGGTCCGCCTGCCCGCCGTCGAGCCCGGCGGCTTTCTTCCCGGTGTCCTGGCGTGCCGCCGCGCCTTTGTCGTTCCCGCCGCGGGCCGTGTCGTCGTCGCCCGCGCCACCGCACCCGGCGAGCACGAGCGCGAGCAGCAGGGCGGCGGGCGCGGTGGCCCACCGGCGCCACGGCCCGCCGGAGGGTTTCGACGTACCGGGTGTCCTGGGCGTACCGGGTGCCCTGGACGTACCAGGCGTCCTTGACGTGTGCATCGGCGTACCCCCGAGGGTCGTGGTGAAGGTGCTCCTACGACGCCGGGGTGCCTCCGCGAGTTCGACCCCCGAGGTCCCGAACCGGTCCCGGCGGGGTCACGGAGCGGACTCGCCCGGGTGCCGGAGGGGCCGGGGGTGTTTGAGAGAGTGGGGGCATGCGCGCAGCGGACGGTCACACCGGTACGGACAACGGCCTCGGCACGGGCCATGGGCACGTCGTGGTCATCGGCGGAGGCATCGCGGGACTCGCCGCCGCGCACCGCCTGCTCGGCACCGGCGCGCGCGTCACCCTGTACGAGGCCTCCGCGCGGCTCGGCGGGAAGCTGCACGCCGGTGAGATCGCCGGCGTCCGCGTCGACCTCGGCGCCGAGTCGATGCTCGCCCGCAGGCCGGAGGCCGTCGCCCTGGCACGTGCGGTGGGCCTCGCCGACCGGTTGCAGCCGCCCGCCACCGCGGGTGCCGCCCTGTGGACCCGGGACGCGCTGCGGCCCCTGCCCAAGGGCACCGTCATGGGCGTACCCGGTGACGCCGCCGCCCTCGCGGGCATCCTCTCCGAGGACGGGCTCCGCCGTATCGAACAGGACCGCGAGCTGCCGCCCACGGAGGTCGGCGACGACGTCGCGGTCGGTGAGTACGTCGCACGGCGCGTCGGCCGCGAGGTCGTCGACCGGATGGTGGAACCCCTGCTCGGCGGGGTGTACGCGGGCGACGCCTACCGCATCTCGATGCGCTCGGCCGTACCCCAGCTCTTCGAGGCCGCCCGCAGCCACACCTCCCTCACCGAAGGCGTCCGCGCCCTCCAGGCCCGCGCGGCACAGCACCAGCAGACCGGTCCGGTGTTCATGGGCATCGACGGCGGCGTCGGCACCCTCCCGCTCGCCGTCGCGGACGCCGTACGGGCACACGGCGGGCGGATCGTGCTCGACAGCCCCGTGCACGGCCTGCGCCGTACCGCCGAGGGCTGGGAGGTACGGGTCGGCGGCCGGAACGGCCACGGCGGCGGGGGCGAAGGACACATCGAGCGCGCCGACGCCGTCGTCCTCGCGCTGCCCGCGCCCGCGGCCGCCCGGCTCCTCGACCACGAGGTGCCCGCGGCCGCCGCCGAGCTGCGCGCCGTCGAGTACGCCTCCATGGCCCTGATCACCCTCGCCTACCGGCGTGCCGACGCGGCCGCGCTGCCCGCGGGCAGCGGGTTCCTGGTGCCGCCCGTGGACGGACGCACCATCAAGGCCGCCACCTTCGCCACCCAGAAGTGGGGCTGGATCGCCGACCAGGACCCGGACCTGTTCGTGCTGCGCGCCTCCGTGGGCCGCCACGGCGACGAGAAGGACATCGGCCGCCCCGACGCCGAGCTGGTCGACATCGCGCGGCAGGACCTGCGCACCGCCACCGGCCTCGCCGCCGCCCCCGTCGAGTCGGCCGTCACCCGCTGGCACGAGGGCCTGCCGCAGTACCCGGTCGGCCACCACGCGCGCGTGGCCCGCGTCCGGGAGCACGTGGCGCGGATGCCGGGCCTCGTGATCTGCGGAGCGGCGTACGACGGAGTGGGCATCCCGGCCTGCGTCGCCGGAGCGCACGCGGCCGTCGACCAGCTGGCGGGAGACCTCTCCGGAGTGCGCCGGCTCACCGCCGACCCGGTGCAGAGCCTGCACGGCGGCGCGGGAGAATAGGGCCATGAGTGACGAAGCTTCCGCCAAGATCCCGAACGCCGGCAAGAAGGCGAAGGACCTCAACGAGGTCATCCGCTACACGCTGTGGTCCGTCTTCAAGCTCCGCGACGTCCTGCCCGAGGACCGCACCGGGTACGCGGACGAGGTCCAGGAGCTGTTCGACAAGCTCGCCGCCCGGGACGTCACCGTCCGCGGCACCTACGACGTGTCCGGTCTGCGCGCCGACGCCGACGTCATGATCTGGTGGCACGCCGAGACCGCCGACGAGCTCCAGGAGGCCTACAACCTCTTCCGCCGCACCAGGCTCGGCCGCGCCCTCGACCCGGTGTGGTCGAACATGGCGCTGCACCGCCCCGCCGAGTTCAACAAGTCGCACATCCCGGCGTTCCTCGCCGACGAGACGCCCCGCAACTACGTCTCGGTGTACCCCTTCGTACGCTCCTACGAGTGGTACCTGCTGCCCGACGAGGACCGCCGCCGCATGCTCGCCGACCACGGCAAGATGGCCCGCGGCTACCCCGACGTGCGCGCCAACACCGTCGCCTCGTTCTCCCTCGGCGACTACGAGTGGCTGCTCGCCTTCGAGGCCGACGAGCTGTACCGCATCGTCGACCTGATGCGGCACCTGCGCGCCTCCGAGGCCCGTATGCACGTCCGCGAGGAAGTGCCGTTCTACACCGGCCGCCGCAAGTCCGTGGCGGACCTGGTGGCGGGCCTGGCCTGAGCCGGGAGCCGATATTCGGTTGCCGCGCCCGCCGCGCGGGGGGTTTCATCGAGAGGTCGAACCTCTGCTGAGAGGTCGCGTCCTTTCGTCGGAAACCCCCTTACGGAAAGCCGGTGTTGTATGCCCAGGGCCCTGCGGAATCTCTCGAGCCCATTCCATTCCGCATCGCTCAGGAGTCACCTCTCCCATGTCCTCCAGGTCACGCAACACCTCCCGGCGGGCGCGCACTGAGGCACGCGCCCAGTCCTTCCGCTGCCTCCAGTGCGGCCTCGACGTGTCGATGACCGCACCCGGCACCGACCACCGCAACCACTGCCCCAACTGCCTGTGGAGCCGTCACCTCGACGACACCCCGGGCGACCGGGAAGCGGACTGCGGCGCCCGCATGGAACCCCTCGCCATCTCCGTGCGCGGCGACGGCGAATGGGTCCTCGTCCACCGCTGCACCCACTGCGGCGTCCTGCACGCCAACCGCACCGCGGGCGACGACAACGCGCTGCCGCTGACCCGGCTCGCGGTGCGCCCGCTGGCGCAGCCGCCGTTCCCGCTGGAGCGCCTCGGCGCCCTGTAGGGGCAAGGTCCAGGTGTCACACGACGTGGGGCCGCGCCGCCGCGCGCGGCCCCACGAGCGGTCGCGGCTCCGGGCGCGGGGCGCACGTCGCACGCCCCTCGGGGAGCCGTCCCCGCAGGAGATACGCCTCCAGGTGGTCGTTGACGCACGCGTTGGGGCCGCCCCCGACGCCGTGCGTGCCCGCGCCACGCTCCGTGACCAGGACCGATCCCGCGAGCCTTCGGTGCAGTTCCAGAGCGCCCGCGTACGGCGTCGCCGCGTCCCGCTCGGCGGCCAGGATCAGGGTCGGCGGCAGGGCGTCCGCGGTGGCGCGCACGTCCACGGGCTCCTGGCGCGGCTCGGACCAGTACGCGCACGGTAGGTTCATCCAGGCGTTGTCCCAGGTCTCGAAGGGCGCGAGGAGGGCGAGCCGCGAGTTGTCGCGGTCCCAGACGGCGAAGTCGGTGGGCCAGGGGGCGTCGTTGCACTGGACGGCGGTGTAGACGGCGTTGCCGTTCTCCTCCTCCGCGGCCGCCGCGGGGTACGGCGCGGCCTGCTCGACGAGCGGCTTGGCGTCGCCCTTCAGGTACCGCGACAGGGCCGTGGCCCGCATCGGCCAGTAGTCGTCGTAGTACGCGGCCTTCAGGAACGCCGACTGCAACTGCGCCGAGCCGACCTTGCCGCCCGCCGGTTCGCGGGTGAGCCGCTCGCGGACCGTCTCGTAGGACCGCTGCACCGCCCGGGGTGTCGCGCCCAGACGGTAGGTCCCGTGGTGCTTCGCGACCCAGGCGCGGAAGTCCGCCCAGCGCTGCTCGAAGGCCAGGGACTGGTCGAGGTTGTTGGCGTACCAGATCCGGTCCGGGGCCGGGTCGACGGCCGAGTCGAAGACCATGCGGCGCACGTGCCCGGGGAACAGCGTCGCGTACACGGCCCCGAAGTAGGTGCCGTACGAGGCCCCCATGAACGTCAGCTTCCGCTCACCGAGGGCGGCACGCAGCACGTCCAGGTCACGGGCGTTGTTCACGGTGGTGTAGTGACGCAGGTCGGCGCCCGCGTGCCGGGCGCAGCCGCGGGCGTACGCCTTCGCCCGCGCGACGCGTTCCGCCTTGTACGAGGCGTCGGGGTGGGTCGGCGAGTTGGTGGGGGCCTTGGTGAACTGCTCGGGGTCCTGGCAGGACAGGGGGGCGGATCTGCCGACACCGCGCGGGGCGTAGCCGACGAGGTCGTACGCCGCCGCGAGGCGCTTCCACTCCGGCATCGGGCCGACCATCGGGAAGTACATCCCGGAGGCCCCGGGACCGCCCGGGTTGAAGACCAGGGCGCCCTGCCGGTCGACCCGCTCGCCGTCCACCTCCCGGCCGGCCGCGACCCGGCTGACGGTGAGCCGGATCTGCTTGCCGTCGGGGCGGGCGTAGTCGAGGGGGACGGTGACCGTGCCGCAGCGCACGGACGGCGGCAGGTTCTCCGCCTCGGCGCAGGCACCGAAGCGGATGCCCGCGGCGTGGGCGCGCTGGGCGGCGAGACCGGTGCCGAGGGCCTCGACGGCGGGTGCGGGGTCGGCGGCGGCCGCGGGTCCGAACCCGGCGGCAGGGGCTCTGGGCACGGGAGAGGCGGTTGTGGGGGCGGGGGAGGCGGTTGCGGGGGCCGCGGCGAGGGCGCCGAGGACGAGGGATCCGACAGTTCCGACAGTGCCGATGACGCCGAAGGATCCGATGGATCGGACCGGTCCGACGGGTCCGACGGGTCCGATGGAACCGATGGATCGGACGGGTCCGACTGTACCGACGGGTCCGTGCGGGGTGGTTCTCGGTGCTCTCATCGCTGTTCTGCGTCCCTTTCGCGCGGCGCGGCCCCGCGGCCCCCGGATCATAAAATCGGATAAACCGCAGCAAAGGGATATTCAGTTCGACGGTCGGCGAAGTAAAGCACCGGCTCGCGGATGTCGGCGCAAAGACCCCTATGGGCCTCAGGGGGCCTCGGCGGGTCTCAGGGGTGCGACTCGCGGTACCCGTCGAGGTTCGGGTCGCGGTGGGAGAGCGCGGCGCGCAGTCCCGGGTCCTCCAGGGCGCGCAGCCCGCGGACGGCCACCGCCGTCAGATCGTCCCGCGAGGGCAGCGCCCCGAGCAGCCGCTGCCCCGCCGGAGAGGCCCAGCGCGTGGTCGGCACCTCGAACCGGGCGATGGCCAGACAGCTCAGCGTGAGGAGGAACGGCAGCGCGAACCACACCGCGACCGGCGCCCGTCCCGCGCCTCCCTGCGCGGGCAGCAGCGTCGCGCACGCCCCCAGGGCCACCACGGCGACCGCCGCGGCCCGCACCTGCCGCGCCGCGCCCGCGATGCCCGTCCAGGCCCCGTCCGGCACGGCGAGGCCCGCAGCGACGAGCCGGTCCGCGAGCGCCCGCACCGCGTCGGCGGCCGCGGCGGCCCTGCGCACCGGGGCTATCCGCGACTGCCCCGCGGGTCCGATCGCCCCCAGCACGGACCGCTCCATGTCGTCCTTGGCCACCGGGTCCACGACGGTGGCCCACCCGGTGTGCGCGAGCAGCAGCCGCCGCCTGCGCGCCATCGAGAGGAGCGCCACGTCGACGACCCGGCCGGGCCCGCCCGACAGGAACGCCGCCTCGTACAGCGTGAGCTGCCGCCCCTGATGCGCCCCCCGGGCCTCACCGGCGGCACGCACCGCCGCCAGGCACAGCCGACCGCACGTGAGCAGGGTGAGGGCGCAGGCGAGGAGCAGCAACGGAACCCAGAACATGCCGGATTTCTATGTGAAGGTGCTGTGGCGCCGCCACCGGGATTCCGCGATGTGGACGGTCGGCGGTCCACAGTGCGGGCGCGGACGGGTCCGCGGCGCGGGCGCTGGCAGGTCCGCAGTGCGGGCGCGGGCAGGTCCGCAGTGCGGGCGCGGACCCCACCCGCTCGCGCGCGAGGACACGTCCGCGGTTCAGCCCCCGAGCCGCGCCCCGGCCTCGCGCCCGGCCCGGCGCAGGGCGAGGCGTGCGGTTCGGGTCCGCCACCAGCGCGTCAACAACCTGCTGCCCGGCGGCTTGGGACCCGAGCGCTCCAGCCACCAGGTCCGCAGCTCCCCCGAGCTGTCGGGGTGCCCCCCGAGCAGCAGATGGGCGGCGAAGTCCAGCGCGTCCTCGCGGTAGCCACCCGTCATGGGGCGGGAACGGGCGTACGCGACGAAGTCCGCGCGGTACGTCGGTCCGACGATCCGCGGCAGTTCGGGGGCGACCTTCGCCACGACGTCCGCACGCTTGGCGCTCAGCGCCCGGCTCTGCACCCGCAGCCGGGACCCGTCGAAGCCCTCCGGTGCGGGCGTGCCCGCGACGAGCGCGGAGAGCAGGGCGGCCTCGGACAGCGCCACCCGCTGACGGGTGGCGGCGGGCACGGGCACGGGGGCGGTGGCGGCACCGGCGGCGGAGGCCGTGGCGGGGACGGGGGCGGCCGCCTTCCCGGCGCGCCGCGTCGCCCCCGCCACCGTGTCCCGGATCGCGTCCAGCTCCCGCTCCAGCTCGCCCCCGTCGGGGAAGTCCTCGTCCCGCTCCAGGAGCACGCCCGGCGGGCGCGTGCGCGAGGCGAGGTCGGCCAGGATGTCGAGCACGGGCTGCGGCACCGGGTGGGCGTGGCTGTCGTGCCAGACCCCGTCCCGCTCGAAACCGCCCGCCACGTGGACGTACGCGATGGCCTCGACCGGCAGTTCGGACAGGGCGCGGGCGGGGTCCTCGCCCCGGTTGACGTGGTTGGTGTGCAGATTCGCGACGTCGACGAGCAGCCGTACGCCGGTCCGCTCCACCAGCTCGTACAGGAACTGCCCCTCCGTCAGCTCCTCGTCCGGCCAGGAGATCAGCGCGGCGATGTTCTCGACGGCGAGCGGCACCGGCAGCGCGTCCTGCGCCATGCGGACGTTCTCGCAGAGCACGGCGAGCGCGTCCCTGGTGCGCGGCACCGGAAGCAGATGCCCGGCCTCCAGGGTCCTGGACGCGGTGAGCGCGCCCCCGGCCCTGACGAACGCGATGTGCTCGGTGACCAGCGGCGAACCGAGTGCCTCCGCGCGCTCGGCGAGGGCGGTGAGGCGCGCGGGGTCCGGGCGGTCCGCGCCGCCGAGCCCCAGTGCGACGCCGTGCGGCACGACCGTGACGCCGCGCTCGCGCAACCGCAGCAGCGAGTCCGGCAGATGGCCGGGGCAGACGTTCTCGGCGACCGCCTCGACCCAGTCGATGCCGGGCATGCGCTCGATGGCGTCCGCGATCTCCGGCCGCCACCCGATCCCGGTCCCCAGCAGCACGCCTCCGCCCGCCGGCTGCACGCCCCGGCCCGTCGGCTGCACGCCCCCGCCCGCCGACTGCGCCGTCGCCCCCTGCCCAGTCGTGTGCCCTGTTATGTGCTCAGGCGTGTGCTCAGTCGTGCTTCGTCCCGCCGTGCCCCGTACCGTCGTCCCCCGTGCGGTCATGGTTCCCCCTCCGTGGCTGCCGTCGGTGCCCCCGCCCGTTCCGTAGCGGGAGTCATGACCCCGGCAGTCTGCCCCGAACCCTTCGATCAGCGGTTACAGAGCTACATTTGAGGTTCCGGACGGCTGGTGTCGACGGTGCCCGGGAGGCCGGGGGAGGGCCGTGAGGTGCCTGAGACGTTGCCGGTCGGGCTGGCGGGTGCGGGGGCGGGGGGTGCGTCGCGGCCGGGGGCCGGGGGGCCTGTCGGGCTCGCGGTGGAGGTGGCGGCGGAGCCGTTCGCGATGGCGTCGAAGTCGACGTAGCCGGTGCCTTCGAGCATCGTGATGTGGTCGAGGACGGTCTGGTTGGCGTCGGACGCCAGCTGCCGCACGAGCGAGTTGCGGGTGGTGTCGCGGACCTGGGCGATGAGGGCGAAGACCTTGCCGTGGGCGACGCGCAGCAGGTTGGCGAACTTGCGCTGGTACGTCTCGCCGGTCGCCGCCGTCAGCTCCCGCAGCCAGCCCTGCTGCTGGTCGCTCGGCTGGTTCGGCAGCTCGACGCCGAGCTGCGAGGAGACGCCACGCACCCGCTGGTCGAGGTCGGTGTGGCCGACGATGAGGTGGTCGCCCGCGTCCTTCACGGCCTTGCTGGGCGCGCGCTCCACGGCCTGCTGCCCGGCGGGGATCTCCCACAGCCCGGCGAGCCGCACCTTCACCAGGAAGTCGCGGTCGGTGGCCGACAGGGGCCCCCAACGCGTGGCGACGCTCCCGGCTTCGAGGTTGGCCTCGCCGGTTCCGGAGCGGTCGGCGTAGGACCACACCGGGAAGGCGAGCGCGCCGACGGTGACGACGAGGGCCGCGATGATCAGGGCGGTGCCGTTCACGCGCCCGATGTGCCTGATGCGCTGCAAGGTGCCTCCCGAGCGTCAACCCGGCCGGGGGGCGGGCTGCTTGGTGGTACCGGAAGGTACGGGAGGGGCGGGGGCGGTGTTCAGCACAGTGAAAGTTCTGTGACGGGCGTCACGCCGGACGATGCGGGGGGCGGGGTGGCCCGGAATCGCGGCGTTGTCAGTGCCGTCGTCTAGGGTCCACAGGACAGGCCATCGCGAGCGGTGCAGGGCGCGTCGCGGTGTGCACGGGGAACGCGACGAACGCGACGAACGCGATGAATACGGCGAACGCGGCGAGCACGGCGAACTTGGGAGGGGCCATGGCGTCAGAGGAGTCGATCGACCTGATCCGCCTGGAGGGCGAGGACAACAGCGTGACCGTCCGCATCACGGGGAAGCGCCCGACGCCGGGGCGTTCCGGCGTCGAAGTGCTCGTCGGCGAGATCCTCGTCGACACGGCCTTCGTGCGGGGTTCGCTGGCCACATCGGTGTCGCCCGAGGACCTCACCGAGTGGCGCGAGACCCTCGACGCCCTGGACGGCGGCGACGACCGGACCTGGCGCGCGGGCCGGCGCGACCCGGAGCTCTCCGTCGAACTCGACCCGGACGGCGAGCTCGCCCACGTCACGATCACCGACCACACGATGTCCCGCACCTCGGTGACAGCGACCGTCACGCTCACGGACGAGTGGTTCGACGAGGCGTACGAGCGCCTGGACGAGACCCTGCGGACATGGCCCGTGGACGGGGCGCTGCGGGGCTGACGGGCGGGGCCGTGCCGGGGCTCAGGGCGCCGGCAGGAACGGGGCGATGGCGTCCAGGAAGTGGTCGTTCCGGTCGCCCGCCACCATGTGGCCCGCACCGGGTACCTCGACGCGGCGGGCGTGGGGGACGTGCGCGCACAACTCCTGGGCGATGTCGTCGCGTACGACGTCGCTGATCGCGCCGCGGACGAGCAGGAGGGGTGCGGGGGTGCGGCGGGCGGCCTCCAGGAGGCGGTCCGCCATGCCGGGCGGGTCCATGCGCCCCTCGAAGCTGTCGAGCAGCCGGGGGTCCCAGTGCCAGACCCAGCGGTCGCCCCGGCGGCGCAGGTTGTTCCGCAGGCCCTGCGGGCCCTGAGAGCCCTGCGTGCCGGGTGAGCCCTGTGGGCCCTTTGCGTCCTGCGGGTTCGTTGAACCCTGCGGGACCTGAGAGTCCTTCGTACCGGGTGAGCCCTGTGGGCCCCTTGCGCCCTGCGGGCTCGGTGAACCCTGCGGGCTCGGTGAACCCTGCGGGCTCGGTGAACCCTGCGGGTCCTGCGGGCCCCGCGTGCCCTCGGGCCCGTCCGAACGCGGCCGGTGCGGCCCGTCCGGACGCGGCCGGTGCGGCAGGTACGCCGAGACCGCCTCCGCCGCCTCCTCGACGCCCGCGAAACCGTCCGGCCGCCCCCGCATGAACTCGACGATCCGGCGCACCCCGCGGGGATCGGGCCGGTGGGCCACGTCGACGAGCACCAGGGCGCGCACCGCCGCCCTCGGTTCCTCCCCGGCGGCCAGCAGGGCACCCAGGCCGCCGAGGGAGGCGCCGACGAGCACCGGCGGGCAGGCGGGTCCGGCGAGCGTGTCGACGAGTGCCCGGACGTCGTCGGCGAACAGGCCGAGGTCGTAGGCACCGTCGGCCGACCACTCGCTGGTGCCGTGCCCGCGCAGGTCCGGGGCCACGACCCGCCACCCCAGCGCGGCCAGACGGGGGCCGGTCCTGCCCCAGGCGTGCCGTGTCTGGCCCCCGCCGTGCAGCAGGAGAAGCGGGGGTGAGGACGCCTCGCCCCACACGTCCGCCGTGAGCAGGACCCCGTCGCGGCCCGTGAAGCGGTGGGACCGGGGCGGCACGGACCCGTCGGGCGTCATGCCGAGCCGCCCCGGGAGCGGAGCGGCGCGAGGAGCCGGTCGCGGTGGGAGTCCGCGGCCGCCGCTGCCAGCGAGACGTCGAGCGCCAGCAGCGCGCGTGCCAGGAACCGTTCGTCGTCGATTTGCGCGGCCACCCACTGGTGCAGCGCACCCACGCACCCGGCGCCCACCACGGAGGCCAGCGCGTCCGTGTCGGCGTCCGCGTGCAGGACGCCCCGGGCGCGGGCGTCCGCCAGCGCCCGGCGGAGCTGGGTGAGCGGACTGCGGTCGAGCACCAGGCCGCTCTGCTCCCACTCGCGCACCAGGCGACGCGACACGACCGGATCGTCGACGAACAGCCGGACGGTCGACTCGACGACATCGCGCGGGTCATCGGTGCCGAGGAGCGCGAGACGCCGGTCGAGTTCGTCCGTGAACCCGGCGGCGAGCGCCTCCCAGACCTTGTCGCGCGGCCCGATCAGGTTGTACACGGTCGCCGGGGCCACCTGTGCCCGCTCGGCGATCCGCTCCGTGCTGAGCACCGACTCCGGTTCCGCCCGCAGGAGTTCCCGCGCCGCGTCCAGGATCCGGCTCCGCCGCTCGGCCTTGTGCCGGGCGCGCAGCCCCCGCCCCTGCCCGTCCTCCTCCGTCCGCGTCCGAGCACACATCTACAGCACGCCCTTCACCGAAAAGTAGAGAGTGCTTTAAATGCAGAGGAGGCTATGGATTTCGCAAGAGGCCGGGGTTTAGGGGCGGTCCTTCCGAGGGAGCGGGCAGAGGTGGCTGCCTCCCTCGGCCACGACGGTCTCCCCGGGGGCGATCTCCGTGAAGCCCGCGTCCCGTACCAACGGCAGTCCGGCGCGGACCAGTTCGGCCCAGCGGGACGGGGACGCGGTGCGGACGGACAGGGCGAAGCCCGCATCGCGCCAGGCCGTGCGGTCCGACGCGGACAGCTCCCACCACGCCAGTTGGGCGCCGTGCCCCGCCTGGGCCATCGTCTTGCCCGCCGACATGGAGACGTGCGGGTTCAGCCAGAGGACGGGCGCCGCCGGGTCGGGTTCCGGTACGGGGTCCGGGTCGTCGAGCTCGGTGCCGGAGACCTGGAGGCGGGCCAGGTCCTTGGGCCAGCCGTCCAGGGGCACCGGCGGGAAGACACGTACCTCGGCCGACTTGCCGGTGACCGTGATGCCTGGGAGCGCCTCCGCACGCCGCCACTCCGCGCCGCGCGCCCTGCGCACCACCTTGCGGATGCGCGCGTCCTGCCAGTCCCGCATCGCCCGGGACCACACGCCGTCGCCGAGCGACCGCTCGTCACTGAGGATCGTGAGGACCGCGCGGGCCGCCGTCTCTACAGCGTCCGTACGGGCCGGGGGCGCCGCGCGCTCCATGCGGACCACCAGGGGCAGGACGAACTGAGGGGCGTCGTCGCGCGGGTGGGCCGAAGCGGGCGCGGACTGCGCGGGGCGGCTGCCGGGAGCGTTCGGCGGGGCTTCCTCCGGACCGTCCTGCGGGACGCCACCGGAGGCGGTGGAACGGGGCACGTTGCTGGTCACGCGCCCAGTCTGCCAGGGCGCCGGCCGGGTCTGCGGGGTGGCTGCCGGGCGGCCGAGGGGGCGGGGGCGGCCCGGGGGCGTGACCTTCGCGGTCGGAGGACCGGCCCCTGTCCGCCCGCGACGTCAGCCCGAGCACGCCGAGCGCTCCGCCTCCTGCCACTCGCAGACCGGACACAGGGTGACGCCCCGGTACGACTCCGGGTACTCCGTGGGCTTCCGGCACAGCACGCACTCCGCGAACGGCGGGCCGCCGGCCACGGGAGGCGGGACGGGCGGACCCGGCGGCCCCGGCGGGCAGTAACCGTCGGCGGTAGCGTCAACGGCGTCCGTCTCAGCGGTGGCGTCAGTGACGGCGGTGTCGTCCGGAAGCTCGGCCATGACCGCCAGCCTAGTTCGGGGTGGCGGCAGGGGGCCCGGCCGCCACCCCGTCCCGCCGGGCGTCGGACGCCCCCCGCGCGGCGCCGATCTGCTCCGACACCCGGACGAAGCGGAAGCCGCGCTTACGCAGTTCAGGGACGATGATGCGGACGGCGTGCTCGGTCGCGGGCGCGGCGCTGCGGGTGCAGTGCAGGACGACGACCGAACCCGGCCGCACCCCCTGGAGGACCTGCCGCGCCACCGCCTCGGGGTCCTTGGCGAACGCGTCGCCGCCCACCACGTCCCACTGCACCGCCGTCACACCGGTGGGCGCGAGCTCCCGCAGCGCCCGCTGGTCGTGACAGCCGCCGGGGAAGCGGAAGTACGGCACCGGACGCTCCACGCCCGACTCGCGCAAGGCGGTGAAGGTGCGCTCCACCTCGGCGCGCATGCGGTTGGGGGCGACGGTGGGCAGGCCGTAGCAGCGGGGGGTGAAGGCGTAGTGGCTGTACGAGTGGTTCGCGACCTCGAAGAGGGGATCCCTGCCGATGTCCCTGGTCTGCGCCGGGTACTGCTCGGCCCAGCGGCCCGTCATGAAGAACGTCGCGGGGACCTTCAGGTGGCGCAGGGCGTCCACGAGGGGCGGGTTGTCGAAGTGTTCGCCCGCCGCGGCACGCGGGCCCTGGTCGGCCGTCATGTCCGCGTCGAAGGTGAGGGCGACGGTGGGCGCCGCCCTCGCCGAGCCGCGGGACGCCTGCTCGGTGCGCGGCGCGCTGGTGAAGACCGGGGTCAGGCCCTGCGGGCCGGGGGCCAGGGTCGGCGCCTGACGCCCGGCGGGCGCGGTCCGGTCCTTCGGGGTGGCCGCGAGGCGCTGGTGCGGCGTGGGGGAGGGGGCCGCGGTGCAGGCCGCCAGGGAGAGGGTGGCCGTGGCCAGGAGGGCCAGGGCGGTACGGGTGTTCCGGGTCCGTGCGCGAATGATCACGCCGCGAAGATATATGGGTAAATAGGATTAATGGGGTAGGCGGGTCCTCGAACTCACCCGTACACCGGACAGGCCGGGGGCCGGAGCGCGGGCCGTAGCGGTGACGATCCGCCGGCCTCGCCGACCCGCGCCGGCGCGGTGGGGCCGGGTTTGCCAGGGGGGACCGGCTGTGGAATCGTCCTGAGGCGCTTCCCGGTCGCCGCACGTCTCCGGGCCCCGCCCACCGCGACCACCGAGAGGTTGACGAGCCGTCGATGTCCGAGCCCGCCGACACCCCCGACACCCCCGGCAAGGCCGACACCTCCGGCGTTCCCGGCAGCGCCGACGCCCCCAGCAGCGCCGATGCCACCGGGAGCGCCGACGCCCCCGACATCACATGGTCCGAAGACGTCCGTCCCCCGGGGCGGGCGAGGCGAGGGGACAAGGCGGCCCCGGGGGACGGCCCCCGAGACGCCCACGCCGACACGGAAGCCACCCCCGCCCCCCTCACGTACACCGCCCACTGGCACTCCGAGAGCGGACTGCCCGCGTCCCGTCGCGTCACCGTCGCCGACGACCGCATGAAGGCCGCCGTGGCCTACCGCCTCGTCTGTGAGGGCACCGCGCTGCTGTGGCGCGGCGACTACCAGGGCGCCCGGCAGCTGCTGCGCGCCCTCGGCAGCCGCCTGGACCGGCTCGCGCCGAAACCCGGCGCCACCCCTGCCGAGACGTTCCACCGGCACCGGCAGGCCCGCGGCCACCGGGCCAGGGTGCTCGGCATGCTGCTCGTCGTCCTGGAGGACGACCACGGCCTCGCGCTGCGCCGCGCCCCCGACGTGCGGGCGGCCTGCACGGAGGCCTACGGCACGCCGCGGCGGCGCACCGTCGTGTCGCTGCGCGAACTCCTCGGGGTGATCGGCGCCCACGAGTGGCGCCGCAAGGGCGTACCGGTACCGGCGGTCGACGGCCGCATCCACCCGCACTACGGCGTGTTCTCGCCGGTCCGGGGCGAGTACGTGGACCTCGTCGCCGCTGCCCCGCTGCCCCCCGCGGCCCACCGCGCCCCCGCGGCGGCCACCGCCTTCGACCTCGGCACCGGGACCGGCGTGCTCGCCGCCGTCCTCGCCCGCAGGGGCATCGGCCGGATCGTCGCCACCGACAGCAGCCCCCGCGCCCTCGCGTGCGCGCGCGACAACGTGGCGCGGCTGGGCATCGGCGACCGGGTGGAGGTCACGGACAGCGGTGCTCTGTATCCCGCGGGCCGTGCCGACCTGGTCGTGTGCAACCCGCCGTGGCTCCCGGCGCGCCCGACCTCCGCCGTGGAGCAGGGCGTGTACGACCCCGACAGCGCGATGCTGCGGGCCTTCCTCGCCGGGCTCGCCGACCGTCTCAAGCCGGAGGGAGAGGGCTGGCTGATCCTCTCCGACCTCGCCGAACACCTCGGTCTGCGCTCCCGCGACGAGCTCGACGAGGCCTTCCGCGCGGCCGGTCTGCGGGTCGTCGACCGGCTCGACGCCAAGCCGCGCCACCCCCGCGCGAGCGACGCCTCGGACCCCCTGCACGCGGCTCGCGCCGCCGAGGTCACCTCCCTGTGGCGGCTCGCCCCGGCAGGCTGAGCCGCCGCCCCGCACGCAGGTTCCGTGACGGGGCGGCGGACGGACGCTACCTGCGCCAGGGCCCCGTCACCGCGAACGTCGTACCGGGCGTGTAGCAGTTCACGTACATCGTGTCCTCGTCCGGCGAGAAGGTGACGCCCGCGAACTCGCCCCACTCCGGCTTGTCGGGTGTGCCCGTGTTCTGCGCGTTGCGCGCCATCGCGTAGACCTCGCCGCCGCGCGTCACGCCGTACACGTGCTGGATGCCGCCGCCGTCCTCGCACACCATCAGGCCGCCGCCGGCGGCGAGGCAGATGTTGTCCGGAGACTCGCCGGGCAGCTGGACGTCGGTGCCGGGGCCGAACACGATCACGAGCGTGAGGCGGCGCCGCGCCGGGTCGTACCGCCACACCTGGCCGTAGTGGTCGGCGGCCGAGCCCTCCGCGCTGCGCGCGTAGCTGGAGACGAAGTACACGCAGCGGCCGCCCCAGTAGCAGCCCTCCAGCTTCTGCGCGTGCGTGATCCCCTTCGGGCCGAAGTCCTGGTGGCGTACGGGGGTCTCGGCGGCCAGCGGGTCCGGTACGTCCGCCCACGTGACGCGGTCGAACGACGTGCCCGGCTCCTGTACGGCGGACAGGTCCGCGACGCCCGGCACCCGCATCGCCTGGAGCCTGCCGCCCGCGCGCAGCGAGCCCCTGCCGCCCCCGGGCCTGTCCGGCAGGAAGCGGTAGAACAGGCCGAAGGGCCGCTGGAAGGCGTCCTCCGTCTCGTAGACGACGCCGCGCCACGGGTCGACCGCGACCGCCTCGTGCTGGAAGCGGCCCAGGGCGGTCAGCGGAATCGCCCCCGAGCGCCGCGGGTCCACGGGGTCGACCTCGAAGACGAAGCCGTGATCCTTGGTGTAGCCGTTCGTACCGGCCTTGTCCTCGGTCTCCTCGCAGGTCAGCCAGGTGCCCCAGGGGGTGGGGCCGCCCGCGCAGTTGACGGCGGTACCGGCGATGGCGACCCGCTCGTCCACCACCCGGCCGCGCCGGTCGAGCGCGAGCGCCGTGCAGCCGCCCTTGGCCGCCGGGTCGTAGGTCAGGCCCTTGACCGTCGGGACGCCGAGCTTCGCCGTCGCGCGGTTCTCGTGGTTGCGCACCAGGTGCACACCGCCGCGCCGGCCCGCGAACGCGGCCATCCCGTCGTGCGCGCCCGGCACCTTGCCCTCGCCCGAGCGCAGGTCGTCCCCCTCACGGGAGAGGACCCGATAGCGGAAACCTTTCGGCAGATCGAGGAGGCCGTCCGGGTCGGGTATGAGCGGGCCGTAGCCGCCGGTGCCGCGGGTGGCCGCGGTGGCGGTGCCCGTGAAGAGTTCCGAGAGGGTGCCGGTGAAGGCGATGGACGCGGTGATCGCGCCCGTGCGGGCGAGTACTTGGCGCCTTGTGGCGGACGGCTGGCCGGGGGGCCTCTCCGTCGAGGACGTTCCGGTCGCGGACGTGTCGGTCGCGGACGTGTCGGTGTCGGGCATGGCAACCTCCTGCTGGCGGACAGGAACTGGTCGCATGTGTGTACCACGCAGGGCTGCCTCGCACGAGGGTTTGAACGCGGGCCCGGTTCGGGGCGTTCCTTTCGCCTGCGGGCGCGTCGTGGCTGGTCGCGCAGTTCCCCGCGCCCCTTCGGGGCGCGTCCGGTCGGGCCCCGTCAGGGGCGCGTTCGGCCGGGCGGTGGGTGGCGGGCCCCGTCAGGGGCGCGGGGAACTGCGCGACCAGCCTTAGCGGATCCGCACCCGAGGAAGGTGCGCACCTTGTGCCCCTTCGGGGGACGGCTCGGGGGTGGGTCTTTCGCCTGCGGGCGCGTCGTGGCTGGTCGCGCAGTTCCCCGCGCCCCTTTGGGGGCGCGTTCGGCCTGGCGGTGCGTGGCGGGCCCCGTCAGGGGCGCGGGGAACTGCGCGATCAGCCCGAGCGGGTCCGCAGCCGAAAAGGGTGCGCACCATGTGCCCCCTTGGGGGCGCGGGGAACTGCGCGGCCAGCCCGAGCGGGGCCGCAGGTGGAGGAGAGTGCGCGCCCCCCGGGCCGGGGCCGGGACGGGGCCGGGGTTCAGGGGGCTGTCAGGGGCTTTGCGTCGCGTGCCAGCGCGGTCAGGCGGGAGATGGCACGGAAGTACTTCTTCCGGTAACCACCGTTCAGCATCTCCTCGCTGAAGAGCTCGTCGAACGGCACACCCGAGGCCAGCACCGGCACCTCACGGTCGTAGAGACGGTCGGCCAGGACGACCAGGCGCAGCGCCGTCGACTGGTCGGGCACCGGCGTGACGTCCGTGAGGCACACGGCGGTGAGGCCGTCGGTCAGGGCGCCGTAACGGCTGGGGTGCACGCGCGCCAGGTGCCCGAGCAGCTGCGGGAAGCCGTCGAGGCTCGCGCCCCGCGTCGCGTACGCGGCCTTGGTGACCTGCTCCTCGGAGTACGGGGCCGGAGCCGCGGGAAGCCCGCGGTGGCGATAGTCCTCACCGTCGATGCGCAGGGCCTTGAAGTGCGCCGAGAGCCCCTGGATCTCGCGCAGGAAGTCGGCGGCGGCGAACCGGCCCTCGCCCAGCTTGCCCGGCAGCGTGTTGGAGGTCGCGGCGAGCGCCACCCCCGCGTCGACGAGCTTGCCGAGCAGGGACGACACCAGGACGGTGTCGCCCGGGTCGTCCAGCTCGAACTCGTCGATGCACAGCAGGCGGTGCCCACTGAGCGTACGTACGGTCTGCTGGAAGCCGAGGGCGCCGACGAGGTTGGTCAGCTCCACGAACGTGCCGAAGGCCTTGAGCGCGGGCTCGGCGGGAGTGGCGTGCCACAGGGACGCGAGGAGGTGGGTCTTGCCGACGCCGTAGCCCCCGTCGAGATAGACGCCCCGCGGCCCGGCGGGCGCCGACTGCTTCGCGCGCGCGAACCAGCGCCGCTTGCCCGCGCCCGTCGCGTGCGCCCCGCCGAGCCCCTCCGCGAAGCCGCTGAGGACGCGCACGGCCTCGGCCTGGCTCGGCTGTCCCGGGTCCGGTATATAGGTGGCGAAGCGGGCCGAGTCGAACCGCGGCGGCGGCACCATCTCGGCGACGAGACGGTCCGCGGGCACCTGCGGCTCGCGGGCGCTCAGGGACGCGGGGACCGCTTCGGGTACGGTGCTCTGCCCGGCGGCAGGGGGGGTGGCTGACACGGTTCTCCACTGTAGAGCCGTATCGGCGCCGTGTAAGACTGCCCGGCATGCGACGCCTGTTCCCTGTGACCGACCACACACCCGCGCCGACCTCGGCGGAGAGCGCTCCGGACGCCGCGCCCGAGGGCCGCGAGGGGGCCCCGCGCGGCCACGGGACGTCCCGGGACCGGGGCGGACGGTCCCTGGACGACCGCGAGTGGTCCCTCGACGAACTCGCCGACGCCTACGCCTACCCCGAGGCGGGACCGGCCGGGCCCGCCGCCTGGCTGCGCGCCAACATGGTCTCGTCCCTCGACGGCGCGGCCCAGCACGACGGCCGCTCCCAGCCCCTGTCCAGCGACACCGACATGCGGATCTTCGGTACGTTGCGCTCCCTCGCGGACGCCGTGGTCGTCGGTGCGGAAACGGTACGCCGGGAGGGCTACCGTCCGGCCAGGGCCCGCGAGGCCTTCGCGGCGCGCAGGGCGGCTGCGGGCCAGACGGCGGCCCCCGCCATCGCGATCGTGAGCGCCGGCCTCGACCTGGACTTCTCCCTGCCCCTGTTCACCGCCCCGCTCACGCCCACCCTCGTGGTGACCGGCGCCGCCGCGCCCGTCGACCGGATGGACGCGGCGCGGCGGGCCGGGGCGGAGGTGGTGATCGCCGGCGAGGGCGCGGGGGCGGACCCCGGGCGGGTCGTCGGGGAGCTCGGCGCGCGGGGGCTGACCCGGCTGCTCACCGAGGGAGGGCCGCGGCTGCTCGGTCAGTTCGTCGCGGCCGGTGCGCTCGACGAGCTGTGCCTGTCGGTGGCGCCGCTCCTGGCGGCGGGGAGCGCCCAGCGCATCGCCGGCGGGCCCGGGCTCGCGGTGCCCGACCGATTCGTACTGACGTCCGTGCTCGAAGAGGCCGGGTTCCTCTACACGCGGTACCAGCGGGGCGGCCGACAGGACCGGCGGGGCATCTGACAATCGCATCTGACAATCAGCGGAATATCCCGTTCCGTTTCACTTCCGCGGGGCACACTAAGTCTCGCGACCCCGGCCCGGGCGGGAGAAGGATGGTTTCCGCAGGTGCCGGCCGCGCGGCTACGGAAGAGAAGGACGGACGCCTGTCGTGTTCACAAGCGTATTGATGATCGAGAAGGCTCTCACGTCCGCCGACGTGGAGTTCGTCAGCACCCTGCACGGCGACGAGCCGGTCACCTTCCAGGTGCTGCTCCAGCCTCGCGGCGACCAGGCGGACCGACTCCTTCGGGCCATCGACGACGTGGCCCTCGGCGAGCTGGACGAGGCGGTCCGCGAGGGTGAGGTGCCCGAGGGCGAGGACGCCGTGGGCCCCGCGGAGCGGGCGCTCCAGGTGTCGCTGATGGCCCTGCGGGCGACGGGCAGCTCGGCGGAGGGGCGGCTGATCGAGCGGCATCCCCTCGACGTCCTCCAGGAGCTGGTCGACGAGGTGGGCGCGGACGAGGTCATCGTGCTCACCGAGCCCCACCTCGTGGAGGAGTTCTTCCACCGCGACTGGGCCTCGCGGGCACGACACAAGGTGGGCGTCCCGGTCCTGAAGCTGTTCGCACACAGTTCGTAGTCCGGCCGGAGGAGATCCAGTCCAGCCGGGAGCGATCCAGCCCGTCCGGCGTTTGAGGACGAGGCCGCCAGGCCGAAAAGCTTGAGCCTCAGCCGAGAAGGCGGCCACGGGACGGATGGGACGCGGGAAGGACGGGGGACGCGGGCCGGGTGGGCGGCTCGCGGGGCGGGCGGCAGGCCCGGTGGGTGGCCGAGGCGACCGGGGGAGACCCGGTTAGGGTGGGCCCGGTACGTACCGTCGCACCCTCTCGGGAGAGAAACATGGCCCCCGGCCTTCCCACCGCCATGGACCGACCGCACTTCATCGGCATCGGCGGCGCCGGAATGTCGGGCATCGCCAAGATCCTCGCCCAGCGCGGCGCGAAGGTCGCGGGCAGCGACGCGAAGGACTCCGCCACCGCGAACGCCCTGCGCGCCCTCGGCGCCCGCGTCCACATCGGGCACGCGGCCGACCACCTCGCCGCCGACGCGACCTGCGTCGTCGTCTCCTCCGCGATCCGCGCCGACAACCCGGAGCTGGCCCGCGCCGAGGAGCTCGGCATTCCCGTGGTGCACCGCTCGGACGCGCTCGCCTCCCTCATGGACGGCCTGCGCCCGATCGCCGTCGCGGGCACCCACGGCAAGACCACCACCACGTCGATGCTCGCCGTCAGCCTCGCCTCCCTCGGCCTGCACCCCTCGTACGCGATCGGCGGCGACCTGGACGCGCCCGGCTCCAACGCCGACCACGGCACCGGCGAGATCTTCGTGGCGGAGGCCGACGAGAGCGACCGCAGCTTCCACAAGTACGCGCCCGAGGTCGCGATCGTCCTCAACGTGGAGCTGGACCACCACGCCAACTACGCCTCGATGGACGAGATCCACGAGTCCTTCCAGACCTTCGCCGACAGGATCGTGCCCGGCGGGACGCTGGTCGTCGCCGCCGACCAGGAGGGCGCCCGAGAGCTCACGCGGCGGGTCGCCAAGAGCAGGCTCGAGCTGCGCGTGGTCACCTACGGCGAGTCCGCCGACGCCGATGTGCGGATCACCGCGGTGACGCCGCAGGGCCTCAAGAGCGAGGTCACCGCCGTCGTCGACGGCACCGAGCTGCGCTTCACCGTCTCCGTGCCCGGCAGGCACTACGCCCACAACGCCGTCGCCGCGCTCGCCGCGGGCGCGGCCCTCGGCGTCCCGGCCGCCGAGCTGGCCCCGGCCCTGGCCTCGTACACCGGTGTGAAGCGCCGCCTCCAGCTCAAGGGCGAGGCCGCGGGCGTGCAGGTCGTCGACTCCTACGCGCACCACCCGACGGAGATGACCGCCGACCTGGAAGCCATGCGCGCCGCGGCCGCGGGCGCGGGCCACGCCCGCCTCCTGGTGCTCTTCCAGCCGCACCTGTTCTCCCGCACCCAGGAGCTCGGCACGGAGATGGGCGCCGCCCTCGCCCTCGCCGACGCCTCCGTGGTGCTCGACATCTACCCGGCCCGCGAGGACCCGGTCCCCGGCGTGACCAGCGACCTCATCATCGCCGCCGCCCGCACGGCGGGCGCCGACGTGCGCGCCGCGCACGACAAGGAGGCGGCGCCCGCGGTGATCGCGGGAATGGCGGAGCCCGGTGATCTCGTTCTCACCATGGGAGCGGGCGACGTCACCGACCTCGGCCCGCTGATCCTGGCCGAACTGTCGAAGTGAGCCGCCCCGGCCCCCACCGGGGCCGGACCGCACCGGAAGGGGACATGTCCCATGTCGTACGACGTCGAGAAGCCCGACGAGCAGTGGCGTGCGGAACTGACCCCCGCCGAGTACCAGGTCCTGCGCCGGGCCGGCACGGAGCCCGCGTTCCGCGGTGAGTACACCGACACCACCACCAAGGGCGTCTACTCCTGCCGCGCCTGCGGAGCGGACCTCTTCACCTCCGAGGAGAAGTTCGCGTCCCACTGCGGCTGGCCGAGCTTCTACGACCCGAAGGACTCCGACGCCGTCGAGCTGATCGAGGACCGCACCCACGGCATGGTCCGCACGGAGGTCCGCTGCGCGCGCTGCGGCTCCCACCTCGGCCATGTCTTCGAGGGCGAGGGCTATCCGACGCCCACCGACCAGCGGTACTGCATCAACTCGATCTCGCTGCGCCTGTCGGAGGACGGCAGCTGACGCCGTTCAGTCGGCAAGCCGCACGGGCAGTGTCTTGAGGCCGTTGATGAAGTGTGAGACCAGGCGGCGCGGCGCCCCCGCGGGGCGCAGGACGGGGGCCGCTGCCAGCAGCTCCTCGTAGAAGATGCCGAGTTGCAGGCGCGCGAAGTGTGCTCCCAGGCACAGGTGCGGGCCGTCGCCGAACGACACGTGCGGGTTCGGCGTCCGCGTCAGATCGAGCCGGTCCGGCTCCGCGAACACCCGCTCGTCCCGGTTCGCCGCGGCGTGGAAGACCACCACCTTGTCGCCGCGCCGGATCCGGCGCCCGCCCAGTTCCGTGTCCCTGGCCGCCGTCCGCCGGAAGCTCAGCACCGGAGGGTGCCAGCGCAGGAGTTCCTCGACGGCGCCGGGCAGCGGGGCCGCGCCCGTCCGCAGCCCGCGCAGCTCACCCGGGTGCCCGGCGAGCGCGAGGGCGCCGCCGGGCGCCGCGCCGCGCACCGTGTCGTTGCCCGCGACCGTCAGGAGGAAGAAGGACATCTCCAGTTCGGCGGTGGTCAGTCCGGGCGTGGTCGCCAGTGCCGTCATCACGTCGTCACCGGGGTGGCGCCGCTTGTGCGCGGCAAGGCGACCCGCGTACGCGAGCATGTCGGCCAGCATCGCGGGCGACCGCGGGTTCACCGGCCGCCCGTCCCGGCCGAGCACCGTCCCGCCCGCCTCCGCTGCCTCGTCGGGGTCCTGGTAGCCGATGACGCGCCGCGTCCAGTGCAGCAGCAGGCCGCGGTCGCTCTCCGGGACGCCCAGCAGATCCGCGAGGTTCAGGAGCGCGTAGTCGTCGGTGACCGCGGCGACGAGGTCGCAGGTGCCGTCCCCGGCGCGGGCCTGCGCGACGGCGGCGGTCAGCAGCTCCCTCGCGCGCTCGCGCGCGAGGTCCGCGAACCTGGCGACACGGCGGGGCGTGAACGCCCCGCCAAGCAGGGTGCGCAGCCGGTGGTGTCCGGAGGGGTTCCCGCCGTGTGCGCGGGAGCGCGCGCCGGGGCGCGGGTCCTGATTGAGCATCATGCGGCGGATGAACGGCAGGTCCGCCGGGTCCGGGTCGCGGATCTGGGTGGCCCCCAGGTACGAGGAGAACGTCGTCGCGTCCTTGAGTACCGCCGTCACGTCCGCGTGCCGCGTGACCGCCCAGAAGCCGGGCCCGGCGGGCCAGCCGAGCACGGCCGCCTCCGCCTGCCGGGCGACCGGGTGGTGGTCGCGCAGGGTGCGGTAGCGGTCGTACGGGACGGAATCGGCGTAGACACGAGGGTCGAAGACGTCGGGTACGTCGGGTACGGGGACGGTGGCGGGGGCGCGTGCGGGGGCGGCGGCGGAGTCCTGGCCGGGCGTCGGCTCTTCGCCGGGCAGAGGCAGGGGCAGGGGCATGGCGGGTGGGCGCCGGGTCAGGAGGCGTGCCGTGCCGGTGCAGGCTCCGGCGTGCCGTCGTCCGCCCGCAGGAAGTCCTCGACGGCGCGGATCAGGTCCAGCGGCGCCTCGTCCATCGCGTAGTGCCCGGCGCCCGGCAGCTCCACTAGCTTGCCGCGCGCGAACCACGTCAGCCACGTCTGCCGCATCACCTCCGCCGAGAGCACCGGGTCGAGCGCGCCCGTGACGGCGAGCGCGGGCACCCGACAGCCCCGGAGCCGCTCGTGGAAGTCGTCACCCTGGACGGCGAAGACCTTGTGCGCGCCGTCGCCCACCAGTACGTGCGGCAGGATGAATGAGGTCACGTCGGTCACGATGGCCGCGCGGTCCGGGCCGCGCAAGGGCGCGTGAGCGCGGACGCCGCGGACACCACAGACGTCACCGTCATCCGGGGGTGCTCCCCGCGCTGTCCGGCGGCCCGTGCGGGTCCGGGCGCTGGCCTTCCTCGGGGCCCGCGGTGGAGGCGACCACGACCCGGGCGGGGCGCAGCACCTGCCCCTGGTAGCGGTACCCGCGCCGCACCACCTCCAGGACCTCGTCGTCCGCCACGCCGGGCGGTGCGGGGCGCATCTCCACGATCCGGTGGGTGGCCGGGGCCGCGCGCTCCCCGGCCTGCCCGAACACCTCCAGGCCCTCCGCGGAGAGCGCCGATTCCAGCTGCCGGGCGACGAGTTCGATCCCGTGGTGGTACTCCGCCGGGTCCCGCCGGGTCCCGTCCGCGAGCAGTTGCCCGCAGGCGTCCAACGCGTCGGCGCACACCAGCAGCAGCCGCTCGATGTGCGCGCGGTGTGCGGCGTCGCGGGCGGCGAGCGCCTTGGAGCCCTCGTACGCGGCCAGCGCGGCGACCGCGTACGGGACGTCGGGGTCGGGGTCCGGGGCGGGCGGCTCCGGCGGGTCCATCGGGTTCATGGGCCTGCTTCCTGTCACGGGGGGTGTCACCTGCCGACGGCAGGCGGTGACCGGATCCGCAGCCTAGAGGGGGTGTCCGCGCGTGTACCGGAAATCCCCGATCTCTCACCCGTACCGGAGGCACCATGCACTATTTATCCGGAATAGGGCATTCACGGAACTCTGGTGGGAAGCGGGGAGTCTTTCCGGGTGAAGGATGTATTGCAGGGGAAAGTGGAAGCAGGGGAACACGGGGGTGTTCGACCATGACCGACGTCCGCATCGACCCGCACACAGACACCGGTACTGACCCGCACACAGGCACGTACGCAGGCCCATACGCAGACACAGACGCAGGCGCAGGCGCCTATGCAGATTCAGACACAGACACAGACACAGACACAGGCACAGACACGGGAGCGTACGCAGGCACAGGCGTCCGCGAACTCGTGCCGTACGTGGCGCCTCTGACCGTCCCTCCGGTCCTGCGCCCCGCGGGCGGCGACGTGCGGGAGGAGACCGAGATAGCCGTCCGCCCGACCTGGGTGCGCATGCACCCGCAGCTGCCGCCCACCCTCATGTGGGGGTACGAGGGCTGTGTGCCGGGCCCCACCATCGAGGTGCGGCGCGGCGAGCGCATACGCATCGCCTGGACCAACCGCGTGCCCAGGGAGAGCGAGTTCCCCGTCACGGCCGTCGAGGCGCCCCGCACGACACCGCCGCCGAGCACCCGCCCGGGCCGCGACGGCGTCGAGCCCAACAAGGACGTGGCCGCGCTGCCCGCGTGGACGGTGACGCATGTGCACGGCGCGCAGACGGGCGGCGGCAACGACGGCTGGACGGACAACGCCGTGGGCTACGGCGACGCCCAGCTCTCGGAGTACCCGAACGACCACCAGGCCGTCCACTGGTGGTATCACGACCACGCCATGAACATCACCCGGTGGAACGTCTACGCGGGCCTCTACGGCACCTACCTCGTCCGCGACGACGAGGAGGACGCGCTCCAACTCCCGTCCGGCACGCGCGAGATCCCGCTCCTGATCGCCGACCGGAACCTGGACACCGACGAGGAGGGCCGCATCACCGGCCGCCTCCTGCACAAGACCACGATCGTCGACCCCAAGAACGCGGAGACGGGCAAGCCGGTGTCCCTGCCCTTCACCGGCCCGTACACCACGGTCAACGGCCGCATCTGGCCGCACGCGGAGGTGGCGCCGGGCTGGTACCGCTTCCGCCTGGTCAACGCCTCCAACGCCCGTACGTACGAGTTGGTCGTCGTCGACGAGGACAACAAGCCCGTGCCGGGCGTGCTGCACCAGATAGGCAGCGACGGCGGGCTGCTGCCCCGGCCCGTGCCCATCGACTTCGACGCGGCCATGCCCACGCTGACGGTGGCGTCCGCGGAGCGCTTCGACCTGCTCGTGGACTTCCGCAAACTCGCGGGCAAGCGGGTCCGCCTGGTGAACAAGGGCCCGAACGCGGCGCCCGGGGTGCCCGACCCGGCGGGCGACGTGGCCTATCCGCACGTCATGGAGTTCCGGGTGGGCCGGGGCGGCGGCGCGCCCGAGACCTTCCGGCTGCCGGAGGTCCTGTCAGGATCCTTCCGTGCGATCGGCCACGGCGTTCCGCACGGCCACCGCCTGGTGGTGCTGACCCCGCCCGCGACCAGGGGCGGCGGCGGTCACCCGGAGATGTGGGAGATGGTGGAGGTGAAGGACCCCGGCTCCGTGCGGATCCCCGCCGACGGCATCATCCAGGTGCGCGGGCCGGACGGGGTGACGAAGACGTACCGGCGCATCGCCCGTACGTTCAACGACGGCCTGGGCTTCACCGTCGCCGAGGGCGCGTACGAGCAGTGGAGCTTCCTGAACCTCGCGGTGAACCCGAACGTGACCCACCCGATGCACGTCCACCTGGCCGACTTCCAGCTCCTCGGCCGCGCCGCGTACGACGCGTCCGGATTCGACGTGACGATCGGCGGCACCCGCGCCGGGGCCCCGGTCGCCCACGACCCGGCGCCGATACCGACGGCGCCGAACGAACGCGGCTGGAAGGACGTTTTCCGTGTGCCCGGAGGCCAGATGCTGCGCGTCATCGGCAGGTTCGACGGCGCGTACGGCCGCTTCATGTACCACTGCCACCTCCTCGAGCACGAGGACATGGGCATGATGCGGCCGTTCGTCGTGATGCCCAAGGAGGCGCTCAAGTTCGACCACGGCGGACACGGCGGCGGGCACGGCGGCCACGACGGGGGGCACGGCGGCGGTCACTGAGGAACGTTTCGGCGGCGCCCGGGGCCGCGTGGTCCACCGGGAGGTCCCCGGGCCCGCCGACACGTTCGTCGCACGCCTGGACATCACTCTTTCGTGAATCGTCGCGCGGGGTCACGGCGGGTAGAGCTGTGGCCGGAGGCGAGCCATGGAACAGACCGCGTTGCGTCCGAAGCCCCTGCCGGGTCACGAGCCGGGCCCCGGCCGATCACCCGCCACGTCCGCCACGTCCCGTACCCCTCCTGGGGCCCGCGCGTCCGGAAGGGATGCCCGACCGCACGCGGTGAGACGCCGGGGCAGACGGCTCCGCACGTTCCTCCTCGGCGTGGTGTGCGCGACGGCCCTGGTGCTCGTGGGCGTGGGCCTCGGCACCGTGGGGGTCACCGTCATCAGCATGAGCAGACTCGCGGAGATGCAGAAGCAGGCCGGCGCGCAGGGGGTTCCCGGTGCGCACGGCGCACAAGGTGCGCGAGGCGTGCCGAGTGCGCAAGGTGTGCAGGGGGCGCAGGGCGTGCCGGGTGCGCAGGGTGTGCAGGGGGCCGCGGCGCCCGGCCCCGCACGCGGGGCCGCCACCAGCGAGGGCGTCGCGCCCGCCCGGCCGCCCGCCCTCCGCCCCGCCATCGGCGTCGAAGCCGTCGACGCCGCAGGCCGGGGCGGAGCCCGGCTCACCGGCGTGCACCAGCCGGGCCCCGGCCTGGCGGCGGGCCTGGTCCGGGGTGACGTGCTGCTCGTGTTCGACGGGACGCGGGTGCGCTCGGCCGGTGACCTGGCGAAGGCGGTGGCGGCGGCACGGCCGGGCCGGGACGTGGCGGTGACGGTGCGTCACGCGTCCGGAGTGCAGGAGACGGTGACGGTCAAGCCGGGGCTCGTCACGTGACCACGCGGAAGTGCGTGGTCAGCCGCCGCTCGTCGTCCAGGACGTGGAAGGCGAGCCCGGGGGGCGGCGCGAGGTCGACCAGGCCCTCGCCCTCCCACGGCAGACGCAGCGTCGAGACCACCCCGGGCCCGACGATCAGCGGCCGTCCGGCGAAGGTGGTGGCCGCCGGGGTGTGCGCGTGCCCGATGATCAGGCCCACGATCTCCGGGTGCCGCTGCACGAGCGCCGCGAGCGGCCCCGGTTCCCGCAGCCGCCAGGTGTCCAGGCGTGGATGGTGCATCCGCACGGGGTGGTGGTGGAAGGAGAGCAGCACCGGCACGTCGTCACCGCCGCGGGCGATCCGGGCGAGCTGCTCCTCGAGCCAGGCGTACGTCTCCTCGTCGAGCAGCCCCTCGTCGCTGCCCGGCAGGCTGGAGTCGAGCATCAGGATCTCGGCGCCGCCGACGCGGTGGGCGCGGTTGATCGCGGCCTCCGGGGCGGCGGGTTCGGCGCCGGGGGACCCGGAAGCGGCGGGCTCGCTCTCGCCGAGCAGCGCCGTGCGGTAGGGGCCGCGCACGTCGTGGTTGCCCGGGCAGGTCAGGACCGGCCAGGGCGCGTCGGTGAACAGCAGGCGCGCGGCCTCCTTGTACTCGGCCTCCTCGCCGTGGTCGGCGATGTCACCGGTGACCAGCAGGGCGTCGAGGGGCCCTGGCAGCGCCCGCAGGTGGTCGAGGACCCGCTCGGCGCGCTCCGTGGCCCGTGCCGTCCCGTCCAGGTGGAGGTCACTGATCTGCGCGAGTACCAGCATGCCGTACGCCCCTCTGCTCCTCGGTCGATGGCCGGAACGCATCCAAGCATCAAGGCCTGATCGGGGGGAACGGCCACCGGAAGTCCGGTGGCACCGGAACAGGTAGGCGATACGCGCTCGCGCGGGACGGGGCCGACGTGCAGGATGCCGGGGGGAGATCCCCATGCCCACGCACCAGGCTCAGGAGGCCTCATGACCACGCCCGCGCCGGCTCCGTTCACCGCCGACGACTACCGTGCCCGCATGGACCGCGCCGCGCGCGCCGCCGCCGACGCGGGTCTCGCGGGCGTCGTCGTCGCGCCCGGACCCGACCTCGTGTGGCTCACCGGCTACCGGGTCCCCGCCGACACCGAACGCCTGACCCTCCTCGTCCTGGCCGCGGGACAGGACCCGGTCCTCGTGGTGCCGACGCTGGAGGCTCCCGACGCCGAGCGCGCGACCGGTGCGCCCGCGCTGACCCTGCGGGACTGGACGGACGGCGTGGACCCCTACGCCGTGACCGCGCCGCTCCTCGCCGCGGGCGGCCGGTACGGCGTCAGCGACAACGCCTGGGCCCTGCATCTCCTCGGCCTCCAGCGGCAGGTGCCCGGCAGTTCCTACACCGCGCTCACCGAGGCCCTGCCGATGCTCCGCGCGGTCAAGGACGCGGCCGAGCTGGAGCGCCTCGCCGCGGCCGGTGCCGCCGCCGACGCCACGTACGAGGAGATCAAGAAGGTGCCGTTCGCGGGCCGCAGGGAGACCGACGTCGCCGGTGACCTCGCGGACCTGCTGCGCCGCTGCGGGCACGAGCAGGTGGACTTCACGGTCGTCGGCTCCGGACCCAACGGCGCGAGCCCCCACCACGAGGCGGGCGACCGCGTCATCGAGCGGGGCGACATGGTCGTCCTCGACTTCGGCGGCCTGCGGCACGGTTACGGCTCCGACACCTCCCGCACGGTGCACGTCGGCGAGCCGTCCGCCGAGGAGCAGCGCGTCCACGACGTCGTCCGCGAGGCCCAGGAGGCCGCCTGCCGCGCGGTCCGTCCCGGCATGGCCTGCCAGGACGTCGACCGGGTGGCCCGCGCGGTCATCACCGAGGCCGGGTACGGCGAGTACTTCATCCACCGCACCGGCCACGGCATCGGCGTCACCACGCACGAGCCGCCCTACATGATCGAGGGCGAACAGCAGCCGCTCGTCCCCGGCATGTGCTTCTCCGTGGAGCCCGGCATCTATCTGCCCGGCCGCTTCGGCGTCCGCATCGAGGACATCGTCACGGTGACGGAGGACGGCGGCCGCCGCTTCAACACCACCTCGCGCGAGCTGGCGATCGTCGACTGAGCCCGGGCGGTGGCGGCGCGGCGCGCCCGGGCGATGCGACAGCCGGGCGTTCGGCGCACCCATGCGGTCCGTCAGCCGTGCGGCCGCTCGTCCGTGAAGTGGGCGAGCAGGTCGTACGGATACGGCAGCGGCCGCGCGCTGGCCTCCGTCAGGCGCCGCTCCTGCTCCGCCGTCAGCCGCCAGCCCACCGCGCCGAGGTTGTCGGTCAGCTGCTCCACCGAGCGCGCGCCCACGATGGGCGCGGTCACCCCCTGCTGCTGGAGCAGCCAGCGCAGCGCCACCTGCGCGGGCGTGCGCCCGCTCTCCTCGGCGACGGCGGCCACCGCGTCCACGACCCGCCAGGTCTCCTCGGTCGCCCGCGTCTCCCAGTCGCCGCTGCCCCGCGCCCCCGCGGGCGGCGCCGCCAGGTCCCGCCGGAACTTCCCCGACAGCCAGCCCGCCTGGAGCGGGCTGTACGGAATGACGCCGACCCCTTCGGCCGCGCTGAGCGGAAGCAGCTCCCACTCGACCTCGCGGGCGAGCAGGTTGTAGCGCGGTTGCAGGGACACGTACGGCTCCCAGGCGCGGGCCCGGGACAGGTCGAGGGCCCTCTGGAGCTGCGCCGGGCTGACGTTGCTCGTGCCCAGGTAGCGGACCTTCCCGGCGCGCACCAGAGCGTCGAGCGTGGACAGCGTCTCCGTGAGCGGCGTACGGGCGTCCCACACATGGGTCTGGTACAGGTCGATGTAGTCCGTGCCGAGGCGGCGCAGGCTCGCGTCCACCGCCGACAGGATGTGCTTGCGACTCAGGCCGCGCGCGTTGGGGCCCTCGCCCATCGGCAGGAACACCTTGGTCGCGATCACCAGGTCGTCGCGGCGGCGGCCCTTGAGCCAGCGGCCGAGCACCTCCTCCGACACGCCACCGGCGTAGGCGTCGGCCGTGTCGACGAACGTGCCGCCCGCCGCCGTGAACGCGTCCAGCATGCGGTGCGCCGTCGCCTCGTCCGCGCCCCCGCCGAACATCATGGCGCCGAAGCACAGCTCGCTCACCCGCAGCCCGGTCCGTCCCAGGTACCGCTGCTCCATCAAACCGTCCTCCTCGTAGGGTCCGCGTCAGGCACGCTAGAACGTGAAGTGCGGTGCAGGTCAAGGGCCGACGGCGACCCGACGACCCCGCCCCCGGGGCGCCGCCCCCCTCACCCCGAAGCCAGCAGCACCGCGCACGACTCCGCGGGCAGCCGCAGCGCCCCGTCCGCCCCCGGCGCCTCGACCGGCTGCCACGTCGCGAGGACGCGTGCGTGCGGCGCCCCCGTCAGGACCACGGCGTCGGCCCCCGACAGGTTCACGGCGATCCGCAGGTCCCCGCGCCGCACCACGCACCAGCGCGCGGCCTCGTCGTACGTGACCCGCACCGCCGCCAGATCGGGGTCCGTCAGGTCGGGGCGGGCGCGGCGCAGCGCGATCAGGTCGCGGTACCAGGCGAGCACGCGCGCGTGGGGCTCCCTGCGCGGCTCCGACCAGTCGAGGCAGGAACGCGCCCGGGTCGCCGGGTCCTGCGGATCGGGGATGTCGTCCTCCGCCCAGCCGTGGGCGGCGAACTCCCGTCTCCTTCCCCGGCGCACCGCCTCCGCGAGCTCCTGGTCCGTGTGGTCGGTGAAGAACTGCCAGGGCGTGCCCGCCGCCCACTCCTCGCCCATGAACAGCATCGGCGTGAACGGAGCGGTGAGCGTGAGGGCCGCCCCGCACGCGAGCAGCCCCGGGGACAGCGTCGCCGAGAGCCGGTCCCCCTGGGCGCGGTTGCCGACCTGGTCGTGCGTCTGGGCGTAGCCGACCAGGCGGTACGCGGGGGTGCGGGCGCGGTCCACGGGGCGCCCGTGGCCGCGGCCGCGGAAACTGGAGTACGTGCCGTCGTGGAAGAAGCCGTGGGTCAGCGTCCTGGCCAGCGCGGCAAGGGGCGTCACGGCGAAGTCCGCGTAGTAGCCCTGGGACTCACCGGTGAGAACGGTGTGCAGACAGTGGTGGAAGTCGTCGTTCCACTGCGCGTGCAGACCCAGGCCGCCGCTTCCGCCGCTCCCGCGCGGAGCGATCAGGCGCGGGTCGTTGAGGTCGGACTCGGCGATCAGCGAGAGCGGCCTGCCGAGTTCCTCGGAGAGCCCGTCCACGGCCGCCGCGAGCTCTTCGAGGAAGTGCAGCGCACGGGTGTCACGCAGCGCGTGCACGGCGTCCAGGCGCAGCGCGTCGATCCGGTAGTCCCGCAGCCAGGCCAGGGCGCTGCCCACCAGGTACGCGCGCACCTCGTCGGAACCCGGCGCGTCCAGGTTCACGGCCGCGCCCCACGGCGTGTGGTGGGTCTCGGTGAAGTAGGGGCCGAACGCGGGCAGGTGGTTGCCGGAAGGCCCGAGGTGGTTGTGCACCACGTCGAGGACGACGCCGATCCCGTGCGCGTGCGCGGCGTCGACGAATCGTTTCAGTGCCTCGGGTCCGCCGTACGGCTCGTGCACCGCCCACAGCGACACGCCTTCGTAGCCCCAGCCGTGCCGCCCGGGGAAGGGGCAGAGCGGCATCAGCTCGACGTGGCTCACGCCGAGTTCGACGAGGTGGCCGAGGCGCTCCGCGGCCGCGTCCAGGGTGCCCTCCTCGGTGTACGTCCCCACGTGCAGCTCGTACAGGACGGCGTCCCGCAGCGCCCGCCCCGCCCACGGCTCCCGCCATGTGTACCGCCCGTGGTCCACGACCGCGCTCGGCCCGTCGGGCCCGTCCGGCTGCCGGGCCGAACGGGGGTCGGGCAGCGCGGGCCCGCCGTCCACCGAGAAGCCGTACCGCGTGCCGTCGGAGCCCTCCGCCGCCACCGCCCACCACCCCGGGCGCTCCTCGGCACGCGCCATCGTGTGCGCGGTGCCCCCGAGTACCAGATCCACGCGCTCCGCGTGCGGCGCCCACACCTCGAACCTCACGGTTGTCCCTTCGTCGCCCATTGCCGTACGGGGCACCCGTACCCCACGCGCGTGCCGGTCAGTGGGCCGTTCGCCCGGTTGACGCGTCTTCGGCGGACCGCCGTTTTCTGGACACCCGGCCGGACCTGGCCGACAATTGCGGGCGTGACCTCGCCCTTGCCGCTCCCCTCCGAGCCCGCAGCCGTCCCGGCGCGGCTCACCGACGCCGAGCGGGAGCGGGCCCTCGCGGTCCTCAGAGAGGGCGCGGCACTGGGCAGGCTCTCCCACGACACGTTCGTGCGGCGCATGGAGCTGGCCCTCGCCGCCCGGTGCCAGGACGAACTGGCGGCGCTCACCGCCGATCTGCGCACGGAGGGCCGCTGGTCGAAGCTGGTGCTCGGCTCGGTCGGCGCGGTGTCCGGGTTCACGGTGAAGCTGCGCAGGGCCTGGCAGTCCGAGCGGCTGCCCAAGCTGCTGCTCCCGGCCCCCGGCGCGTACCCGCTGCGGATAGGCCGCGACCCGGCGAACGGCCTGCGGCTCAGCCACGACACCGTCTCGCGCGTGCACGCCGAACTGACCTTCCAGGGCGGCCTGTGGGTCCTGCGGGACCTCGGCTCGACCAACGGCACGGCGGTGAACGGCCGCCGGGTGATCGGCGCGGCCGTCGTCAGGGCCGGTGACCAGGTCGCCTTCGGAAGCATCACGTTCTGCCTCTCGACGACCTGAGCGGGGCGCGCGCCCTCGCGGCCCGGCCTCAGCGGAGTGCTTCCAGGAGCACCACCGGCAGTTCCGCGAACAGCTCCGCCACGCGTGCGTTGCCGGTGAACTGACGCCCCGGAGCCAGCAGATCGCGCCAGCCGTCCCCGCCGAGCGGCAGCTCGGTGTCCCCCCAGCCGCCCGCGTCGGCGAGCAGCAGGGACAGCCGGGTCACGGCCACCACCACGTTCCCCGAACGCCGGTAGGCCAGGCAGTGGCCGGCCGCGGCGCCCACCGCGGGCAGCGGCTCGTAGGTGCCCGCGCCGCCGAACAGCTCGGGCCGCCGGGCGCGCAGCCGGAGCGCCGCCACCGTCACCGCCAGCTTCTCGTCGGAGAGCCCCCGGGCCTTTCCGGGCCCGTCCAGCCCCTCAAGGACGGCGGGGTCGAAGGTGACGCGGTGCCGGTTGTCGGGGTCGACCAGGGCGTGGTACTCGCGTTCCGTGCCCTGGTAGAGGTCCGGCACTCCGGGCATCGTGAGGTGCAGCAGGGCTCCGCCGAGGACGTTCGCCCTGATGTGCGGGGCGAGTTCGGCGGCGAAGTCGGTCACCGCGTGCAGCGGCGGCCCGCACGGTCCGGCCTCCAGGAAGGCCGCCACCGCCTGCTCGTACGCCTCGTCGGGCTCCGTCCAGTTGGTGTGCAGACCCGCTTCGCGGACGTGCTTCAGGAGCGCGCCTTGAAGACGCTGCGCGTACGGCCCCGCGGCTTCCGCTGCTCTCGTCGCTTCCGGCGCACCGGCCCCTTCCGCCGCTCCTTCAGCTTCCGCCGCTTCCGCTGCTTCGGCCGCTCCCGTCACACCGGCCCTTTCCGCTACTCCTTCAGCTTCCGCCGCTTCCGCCGCACCGGCCCCTTCCGCCACGCCCGTCACGCCCGCCGCCCCCGTCGACAACGCGGCCGGGGCGAACCCCATCGCGGTCTGCCACGCGGCCCACGCCAGCTGTGGGTCGGGCGCCCGCCTGCCGCCCGCCTCGGTCCTGCGCGTCACCTCCGCGAGGAGCGCCGCCCACCGCGCGGGCGTCTGCGACAGGACGCTCACACCCGCCCGCACATCGGCGCTCCGCTTGGTGTCGTGCGTCGTCATGACGGTGCCCGTATAGGGCCAGTCGCGCTGCACGCGCGCGCAGTACGCGTGGAACTCCGCCACGTCCACGGCGGGACGGTCCGGCGAGCCGCCCACCTCGGCGGCCGACAGGAGCGGCGCGTGCCGGTAGAACGCGGTGTCCTCCAGGGACTTGGCCCGCAGCGCCGCAGCGGTCTGCGCGAACCGGGCCCCGAACGCCTTCCGCGCCCCGTCCACCCCGGCGGGCACGCCGTCCCCCCGCCCCGCGGGCACGAGCCCGAGCACGAGCCCCCGCACGGCGTCCACCGCCCCGGCCTCCTCCCGGACCGCGAACACCGTCTTGGCGTCCGCCGCCGCCCCGGGCGTCAGGACCGTCTCGGGGTCGGCGCCCCCGGTGGCGTACGGACGGTAGACCTCCAGGCGGACGAGCAGCTCGCGCAGTGCTGCCCGCAGGGCCCACGGCGCGTGGTCGCGCAAGGCCGGGTCCGCCGCGCACAGCGCCGCCGCCTCGCGCGTGAGGCGGTCGATCTCGGCGGCCAGCTCGTGCGTGACCACCTTGTACGCGGCCCGCCGCAGCGTCGCCGCCCAGTCGCCGCCGCGGTCGGCGGGCGGGGCGGCGAACCTGCGGTACCGGGCGCGGAGCTCACCGCTCCCGGACTCGTCGGCGAGGACCCCGTCGACGTGCCGCAGCGCGTCGTAGCCGGTGGTGCCCGCCACCGGCCAGGCGGCGGGCAGCCGCTCGCCGTCGGCGAGGATCTTCTCGACGACCGTCCAGCGCCCGCCGGTCGCCTCGTGCAGGCGGCGCAGATACGCCCCGGGGTCGGCGAGTCCGTCGGGGTGGTCGACGCGCAGGCCCTCCACGACACCCTCGTGCAGCAGCCGCAGCACCGTCGCGTGCGTCGCGTCGAACACCTCCGGGTCCTCGACCCGTACGGCGATGAGGTCCGAGATGGTGAAGAAGCGACGGTAGTTGACTTCCGTGCGGGCCAGGCGCCACCAGGCGGGCCGGTACCACTGGGCGTCGAGGAGGCGGTCGAGCGGCAGCTCCTCGGTGCCCTCGCACAGCGGGAACACATGGTCGAAGTAAACGAGGTTGCCACCCTCGACACGCAGGTGCGCCAGCTCACCGCCGAGGGGGTCGCCCAGGACGGGAAGCAGCACCTTCCCGCCGCCCGCCGCCCAGTCGATGTCGAACCAGCGGGCGTACGGAGAGCGCGGCCCCTCGCGGAGCACCTCCCACAGCGCCCGGTTGTGCCGCGGCAGGGCGGCCATGTGGTTCGGCACGATGTCCACGACGAGGCCGAGCCCGGCGGCGCGCGCGGTGTCCGACAGCGCCCGCAGCCCCTCCTCGCCCCCCAGCTCGGCGCGCACGCTCCCGTGGTCCACGACGTCGTACCCGTGCGTCGACCCGGGGACCGCGTCGAGGACCGGCGACAGATGCAGGTGCGAGACGCCGAGCGAGGCCAGGTACGGCACCGCCCGCGCGGCCGCGGCGAACGGGAAGTCCGGCTGGAGCTGAAGCCGGTAGGTGGCGGTCGGCGGCGGCGGAACCACGGATTCGGAGCGCTGTGGCGTCATGCGAACGTACGTACCCTCCTGGCGGTCTTTCGTGCCTTCGACGCGAGCGCGCCCCGGCGGGCCCGCCGCTACCGTCCAACGATGGCTGAGAAGGTACGTGACGGGGGAGCCCGGGACGACGGGGCGCGCGACGCGAACACGCGCCCCCCGGGGACGGCACAGGACGGTACCCGGGCCGCCACCGGCCGTGGGCGCCCCGGGGTGCGGGCCACACCGGAGGTGTACCGGCAGGGGGAGCCGCGCGAACCCCGGCCCCCCGGCCGCTCCCTCAGCCGGGGCGCTGCAACACCGTCAGGCTCCGGTCCACGAGCGTGACCCGCTCACCGGCCCGCACCTTCATCCCCGTACCCGGTGGCACCCCGTCCTCCCGGGCGGTGTCCACCACCACCTGCCACTGCGCCCCCTGGTTGACCGGCACCACGAAGTCCAGGGGGTCGGCGGAGGCGTTGAACATCAGCAGGAACGAGTCGTCGCTGATCCGCTCGCCGCGCTCACCGGGCTCGGAGATCGCGTTGCCGTTGAGGAACACCGTCAGCGCCCGCGCCTGCGCGGCGTTCCAGTCCTCCCGGGTCATCTTCTCGCCCTCGGGCGTGAACCAGGAGATGTCCGAGAGGTCGTCGTGCGTGCCCTCGACGGGACGGCCGTGGAAGAAGCGGCGCCGCCGGAACACCGGGTGGTCGCGGCGCAGCCACGTCATCGCGCGCGTGAACGCGAGCAGCGTCGTCTCGCCGTCCGGCCAGCGCACCCAGGCGACGTCGTTGTCCTGGCAGTAGGCGTTGTTGTTGCCGCCCTGCGTGCGGGCGAACTCGTCGCCGTGGCTGAGCATCGGCACGCCCTGGGACAGCATCAGCGTGGCGATGAAGTTGCGCAGCTGCCGGGCGCGCAGCGCGAGGACGTCGGGGGCATCGGTCTCGCCCTCCGCGCCGCAGTTCCATGAGCGGTTGTGGCTCTCGCCGTCCTGGTTGTCCTCGCCGTTGTCCGCGTTGTGCTTCTCGTTGTAGGAGACCAGGTCGTGCAGCGTGAAGCCGTCGTGGCACGTGACGAAGTTGATCGACGCGAGCGGCCGCCGGCCGTCGCCCTGGTACAGGTCGGACGAGCCGGTGAGCCGGGACGCGAACTCCGCGAGCGTGCGCGGCTCGCCCCGCCACAGGTCCCGCACCGTGTCGCGGTACTTGCCGTTCCACTCCGTCCACAGCGGCGGGAAGTTGCCCACCTGATAGCCGCCCTCGCCGACGTCCCAGGGCTCGGCGATCAGCTTCACCTGGCTGACCACCGGGTCCTGCTGCACCAGGTCGAAGAACGACGAGAGCCGGTCCACCTCGTGGAACTGGCGCGCCAGCGTCGCCGCGAGGTCGAAGCGGAAGCCGTCCACATGCATCTCCGTGACCCAGTGCCGCAGCGAGTCCATGATCAGCTGGAGGACGTGCGGACTGCGCATGAGCAGTGAGTTGCCGGTGCCCGTGGTGTCCATGTAGTACTGCGGATCGTCGGTGAGCCGGTAGTACGAGGCGTTGTCCAGGCCCCGGAAGGACAGCGTGGGGCCCAGGTGGTTGCCCTCGGCCGTGTGGTTGTAGACCACGTCGAGGATCACCTCGATGCCGGCCGCGTGCAGCGCCCGCACCGCCGACTTGAACTCCAGGACCTGCTCGCCCCGGTCGCCCCAGGAGGCGTACGCGTTGTGCGGGGCGAAGAAGCCGATGGTGTTGTAGCCCCAGTAGTTGTTCAGGCCCATGTCGACCAGGCGGTGGTCGTTGACGAACTGGTGGACCGGCATCAGCTCCAGGGCCGTGACGCCCAGCTGGGTCAGATGGTCGATGATCGCCGGGTGCGCGAGGGCCGCGTAGGTGCCCCGCAGCTCGTCCGGCAGCTCGGGGTGCAGCATCGTGAGCCCCTTGACGTGGGCCTCGTAGATGACCGTCTCGTTGTACGGGGTGCGCGGCGGACGGTCGTCGCCCCAGTCGAAGTAGGGGTTCACCACCACCGACGCCATCATGTGCGGCGCCGAGTCCAGGTCGTTGCGCCGCAGTGGGGTCCCGAAGTGGTAGCCGTAGACCTCCTCGCCCCAGTCCACCCGGCCGCTCACGGCGTGGGCGTAGGGGTCGAGGAGCAGCTTGGCGGAGTTGCACCGCAACCCGCTTGCGGGGTCGTAGGGGCCGTGCGCGCGAAAGCCGTACCGCTGGCCCGGCATGACGCCGGGGAGGTAGGCGTGCCGCACGAAGGCGTCGGACTCGCGCAGCTCGACGGCGGTCTCCGAACCGTCGTCGTGCAGCAGACACAGCTCCAATCGGTCGGCGGCCTCGGAGAAGACCGCGAAGTTCGTTCCGGCGCCGTCGTACGCGGCACCCAGGGGGTACGCCTGCCCAGGCCACACCTGCATGTCTAAGACTCTTCCACGATCGCCGCCGATCATGACCGGAGATGTCCCGGAGTCTGCGCGAAAGTGGGGCAACCCCAGTGGAGTCGGAGCCGTCTAACCGACTGTCCACATACTCGACATGCCCCAAAAAGGGGCTGGAACGGGGAGATAGGGGGAGGATGTGCGCAAGCTAGTCAGACGTCACCTGGGGAAGGTGGTCGCCGGCGGCGCCCTTGCGGTTGCCGCCACCGCGACCATGGTGGCCGTCACCCTGCCCGACCAGGCAGGAGCCGGGGACGCAGGGGAGCGGAGCACCGCCGCGGGCACGGCCGCGCAGGACGCGGTGGGGCGTGAGGGCGTGGTGGAGGCCGCTCCCGAGGAGAAGGACCGGGGCATAGGCAGCGACCCGCTGACCGACGCCGAGACCGAACGGGCCCAGAAGGCGGCCCTGAACAGCAACGGCCTGCGCTCCAGCGCGCGGGACGTCGAGGGGGACAGGGGCCCGCAGCGGCTCTCCACGAACCTCGCCGAGAGCGAGCCGGGCGAGAGCGGCGCCGGTGCGCCGCGCCGCGCCCAGGTCGTCTACTACGACTACAAGAAGGACACCGTCGTCACCAAGACGGTCAATCTCGCCACCGGCAAGGTCGAGACGACGCAGCAGGCCCAGAACGTCCAGCCGCCGCCCAGCGCCGATGAGCTCACCGAGGCCGCGAGCCTGCTCATCGCCGACGAGCACGGCAAGGGCCTGAAGCAGGACTTCAAGAAGGCCACGGGCAAGGCGCTCGCAGGACCGGGGGACCTGGAGCTGAGCGGTTTCGTCTTCCGCAAGGAGACGATCAGGAGCGTGCCGTCCGACCTGGCCGAGTGCGGCAAGCACCGCTGCCTCCAGGTCGTGGCGAAGGTCAAGAGCGGGCCGTGGATCGACACCCGGTCCTTCGTCGTCGACCTGAGCGCGCGCAGCGTGGGCCGTCTCGCCTGAATCCGGCAGGACACCACCCGCTCTCCCCGCGAGCACTCTCCCGAAGAGCCCATCTCCTGGAGAGACCCTTTCCCAGCGAGCCACTCTCCTCAAGAAGGAGCCATTTCCGTATGCACGTCTCGCACGGCAAGAGACTGACGCGCGCCCGCAGGGGGGCCGGTACGGCCCTCGCGGTGACCGCGCTGCTCGGGGCCGCGATAGCGGCGTCGGGCCCCGCGTCGGCCACCGACAAGGCCGCACCCAGGGCCGCAGCCAAGGCCGCGCCCAAGGCACCGGCGGCCGCCGCGGCCGACTGTAGCGACGCCTACAAGATAGAGAAGACCGTCGACGGCGGTACGACCTGGCGCATGTGCTGGCACTACAACACGCTGTCGGGCCTGATCCTCGACAAGATCAGCTACCAGCCCAAGGGCGAGGCCAAGCCCATCCCGGTCCTCACCAGCGCCCGGCTCGCCCAGGTACACGTCCCCTACGACGACGGCCAGGCCGAGTTCGACGACATCACGGGCACCGACTTCGGCAGGGCCCTACAGACGCTGAAGACCAGCGAGTGTCCCGGCGGCACCATCAAGACCGTCAAGGTGCCCGACCGGGGGAACGTCTCCGGTCTGTGCGTCACCACGCGCGCGCGGGGGCACGCCTACCGCCTCAACAACGACGCGAGCACCGGCGGCACCGGCAAGGTCTACACCGGCCAGGGCCGGGACCTGCTCGTGTACACCGTGAACAAGGCCTCCTGGTACGAGTACATCACCGAGTGGCGGTTCTCCTCGGACGGCACCATCTCCTCCAACGTGGGCGCCACCGGCAGCCTCTCGCCGTACGACTTCGACGGCGGCGACAGCCGTGGCTGGCCCATCGGCAAGGGCGACCAGGCCAAGGCCGAGAGCCACTCCCACAACGTCTTCTGGCGGATGAACTTCGGCCTCGACGGCTCGCCCAAGGCCAAGGTCGAGCAGTACGACTCCAAGGTCACCCCGCCGCCCGCCGGCGGCGGCAGCCCCACCACGAGGACCACCCGCACCCCGGTCACCAAGGAACTCGCGGGCGACCGCAAGGACATGCGGTGGTGGCGCGTGGTGTCGACGGCGGGAAAGAACAAGGACGGTCACCCGCGGTCGTACGAGATCGTGCCCGGTCCGAGCCAGAAGCACGCGGGCCGGCCGTACACCAAGCACGACGTGTTCTTCACCCAGTACAAGAAGTGCGAGCAGTACGCGAGCAACAACCCCTCCTGCGGCAACAACGTGCCCGCGAGCGTCGACAAGTGGGTCGACGGCCAGACCCTCACCCACCCCATCACCTGGGTGAACATCGGCTTCCACCACATCGCGAGGGACGAGGACCAGCAGCCCATGCCGGTCCACTGGCAGGGCTTCTCCATGGCACCGCGCGACGTCACCGCCATGAGCCCGCTCACTCCGGGTGACCTCGCGGGGCAGAACGGCAAGCCGCCGCTCGGCGGTTGAGGCACGACCCTGTCCATCCGGCTGCACCGCCCGCCGCTCCCGGAGTACCCTTCCTTGATCGTTGACTGGGGAGCGTCCGGGGAGCGGAAGGCGGTGCGTGGGTGAGCTCGACCGGGCGGGAACTGCCCCCTGGTGACGAGAGTCACGAGGGCTCCGCCGACATCCCGGCGTCGGCCGTGTCGCTGGCGCGGCCGGTGGACGCGGGATCCCAGATCGGACCCGAGCTGGACTGGGGGGCCGACGCCTGGCGCGAGGTGCGTACGCGCGCCCAGCGCGCCGGGCGTGCCTATATCTGGCTGAACCTGGTGGAGCAGCGGCTGCGCGCGGTCGTGGCCGCTGTTCTCCGTCCCGTCTACGAGCCCGTCCACGCCGACGAGTGGGTGGTGGCCGCGGCGGGTCCCGCGGGCCAGGAGTGGGTGCAGCGCGCGGTCGCGGTCCGCGAGGTGAGCCGCCGCAAGGGCTATCTGCTCGACCCCGCCGACGACAACGTCCTGAGCTTCCTGACGCTGCCACAGCTGCGCGAGCTGATGGTCCAGCACTGGCCGTGCTTCGAGCCCTACCTCGACGACCGGCGCGAGGTCGAGCTGGCCCTGGACGAGCTGGAGGTCACGCGCAACGTGGTCTCCCGCAACCGCGCCCTGTCCCCGACGGTCCTCGCCCAGGCCGAACGCGCGTCGGCCCGGCTCCTGGAGATGCTCGGCGCGGGCTCCGACGTCCCCTCCGCGCGCCGGCTGCCCGTCGACGCCGTGGAGGAACTCGTCGGCGACCGGTACGCGGACGTGGTCGGCGTGCACAGCGACCGGGTGCGCCTCCTGCGGCAGTTCCCCGCCGAGGACCTGTTCGGCGAGGCCCGGCGCGTCGACGCCATCGGGATAGGCCTGAACCTCCTCGTCCAGAACTTCTCGGGGCGGCGCCTGGTGCGGCTCGCGGAGTCGGGCTGCCGGACGCGCCTGCTCTTCCTGAACCCCGCGAGCAGCGCCGTCAAGCGGCGCGAGCGCGAACTCGGCATGAAGCGGGGCGAGCTGAGCCGTGCCGTGGAGTCCAACATCCTGCACATGCGGCGGGTGCGGGCGCGGCTGCGGGACCCCGGCGCCTTCGAGATCCAGGTCTTCGACGAGACCCCGCGCTTCACCGCCTACCTCGTCGACGGCGACGGCGCGGACGGGATCGCCGTCGTGCAGTCGTACCTGCGCCGCACGCGCGGCATGGAGGCACCCGTCCTGGTCCTGCGCGGCGGCGGCCGAGTCGTCAAACCGGGCGATCACGGCGAACACGGTCTTTTCCCGACGTACCGGGAAGAGTTCGAGACGGCGTGGGCCGACTCGCGGCCGGTGTCGTGAACACCGGCCGCCCCGGGGGGAAACGGAATCCGGCCCTCTGATTGTCAGTGGCGCATGCGATCGTGGGGACAACTGGGGGAAAGCACCACGACGAAGGGGGCGGCCATGGGCTGGCACCGGGAGCTGCTGATCGGCTTCGACCTGGAGACGACGGGCACGGATCCGCGCGAGGCGCGCATCGTCACCGGGGCGGTGATCGAGGTCAGGGCCGGGCAGGAGCTGGGCCGCCGCGAGTGGCTCGCCGACCCCGGCGTGCCGATCCCGCCGGACGCGGTCGCCGTGCACGGCATCACCGACGAGCGGGCCGCCGCCGAGGGCAGGCCCGCCGCGGAGGTGGCCGACGCGATGGCCGGGGTCCTGGTGTCCGCCTGGCAGTCGGGCGTCCCCGTCGTCGCGTACAACGCCGCGTTCGACCTCAGCCTGCTCTCCGCGGAGCTGCGCAGGCACGGGCTCGCGTCGCTGCGGGAGCGGCTCGGCGGCGCGGAGCCCGCGCCGGTCATCGACCCGTACACCATCGACCGCTCCGTCGACCGCTATCGCCGCGGCAAGCGCAACCTCGAAGCGGTCTGCAAGGAGTACGGCGTCGCCCTGGAGTCGGCCCACGACGCCTCCTCCGACGCCCTCGCCGCCGCGCTCCTGGCCTGCGCGATAGGCGCGCGTCACCCCAAGGTCGCCGAACTCGGCGTGGCCGAACTGCACCGCCGACAGGTCCGTTGGTACGCCGAGTGGGCCGCCGACTTCCAGTCCTTCCTTCGCCGCAAGGGGGACGACACCGCCGTGGTGGACGGCACGTGGCCCTTGCGCGACCCGGCGAACGCCCCCGCCTGACCCGGGAGTCCCCGATCGCCGGACGGGTTTCTCCCACCCGCCCGCCCTTTTCTCCACCCACAGGGGGGTGCGAGGAGAAGGTGCGCCCAGCCGGGGCTGTTCAGCCCGTCCGGCGTTTGAGGACGAGCGGGGAGCGCGATTTCGAGCCCGTCCGGCGTGTGAGGACAAGCGGGGAGCGCGATACTGAGCCTGTCCGGCGATTGAGGACGAGCGCGGAGCGCGATACCAAGCCTGTCCGGCGGGTGAGGACAAGCGCGCAGCGCGAAATCGAGCCCGTCCGGCGATTGAGGACAAGGCGCGGAGCGCCGGTGCAGGGACGTCGGGCGGGGGAGGGCGGCCCGGTTAGAAGGGGCGCCAGCGGACGGTGGTGTCCCCGTCCCGGAGGGACGCCACGCGGCGGCGGAACTCGGCCAGCGCAGCAGGGTTGCCCGGCGCATGCTGGGCAACCCACGCACAGCTGGCCGTCTCCCGGGCCCCGCGCAGCACCCCGCACCCCTCCCACTCCCGCACATCCCACCCGTACCCCCGGGTGAACGCGCCATAGGCCTCGTCCTCGAGCCCGTACCGATCCCGGGAGAGCGCCATGACCACCAGGTCGTGCTCCCGCAGGTCGCAGGAGAACGTCTCTAGGTCGACGAGGACGGGACCGTCGGGACCCACCAGGACGTTGCGCGGCAGCGCGTCCCCGTGGACGGGCCCGGGAGCGAGGTGCGGCACCAGCGCGGCCGCCGCCGCGTCGAACCCGTCGCGCCGCTCGCGCAGGAAGTCCGCGTCCTCGGCGTCGACGGCGTCCCCGGCGAGCCGCAACCACCGCTCGACCCCGCCGAGCAACTCCCGCCGCGGCAGCGCGAAGGGCGGAGCGGGCAGCGCGTGCACCAGGCGGACGAGCCCCGCCAGGTCCCCCGCGCCCGCGGGCCGCACCGCGTCGGGCAGGCGGTGCCAGAGCGTCACCGGATGCCCGGCCACCCGCCGCGGCTCCGGCTCGGCGGCCCGCACAGCCGGCACGCCGCAGTCCCGCAGCCACCCGGCGACGGCCAGCTCACGCCGCGCCCGTTCCAGAAGCTCCGGCGCGTCCCTGCCGACCTTCACGACGAGGTCGTCCACGGCGAACACCGCGTTCTCGCCGAGCGCGAGCAACTCGGCCCGGCCCCGGGCGGCCGTCCCGACACCCGCCGCGTCCAGGACGTCCCGCGCCCGTGCCTCGTCCATCCATCGCCTCCGCACTCCCGCGGCCACGCACTGCCGCGCACCCGCACCCTGTGGCCCACCCGCGGCCGGGGCCGGGGTCGTCCGACCGCCGCACAAGTCTCGCATTCGCACAGTCCGGCCCCGACTTCCGGCGTGCGCGGTTGCTTGACGTAGCCAGGTCACATCAGCACGATGACGGGGGCCGCCTGGGCGGCCGCACCCCGAGCAGCCGCCCGAAGGAGCCGATTCCGTGACGTTGGCGACCGCGAAGAAGCGGTCCGGCAAGGGCAGACGCAAGGCCGAGGGCAGGGGCAGGGGCCCCGGGAGCGGTGCTCCGCAGGGCGGGGTGCTCGACCACGGTGCCTGGTTCCTCGTCCTGCCCGCGCTCCTGCCGATCCTCGTGCTGAGCGTCGGCCCGCTGCTCTACGGCATCTCGCTGGCCTTCACCGACTCCCAGTCGGGCCGTACCGAACCCACCGAGTGGATCGGCCTGCTCAACTTCCAGGACCTGCTGCACGACACCCTGTTCTGGGACTCCTTCCGCATCGGTCTGCTGTGGGCGGTCGGTGTGACCGTGCCGCAGTTCCTGCTGGCACTCGGCCTCGCGCTCCTTCTCAGCCAGAACCTCCGCTTCCGCTGGCTGGCCCGGTCCCTCGCGATCGTCCCGTGGGCGATGCCGGAAGTGGTCGTCGGCATCATGTGGCGGCTCGTCTACAACCCGGACGCGGGCATCCTCAACGAGACCCTGCGCGATCTGGGCCTCGGCGACGGCCGGGACTGGCTCACCGGCATCGGCTCCGCGCTGCCCGCCGTCATCGTCGTCGGCGTCTGGGCGGGCATGCCGCAGACGACGGTCGCGCTGCTCGCCGGACTCCAGAACGTGCCGCGCGAACTGCACGAGGCCGCCGAGATGGACGGCGCGGGCGCCTGGCGCCGCTTCCGCACCGTCACCTGGCCCGCCCTGAAGCCCATCGCGCTCGCCGTCACGGCCCTCAACTTCATCTGGAACTTCAACTCCTTCGCCCTGGTCTACGTCCTGACCAGCGGCGGCCCCGGCGGCCGCACCCGGCTCCCGATGCTGTTCGCGTACGAGGAGGCCTTCCGCTACGGCCAGTTCGGCTACGCGGCGGCGATGGGATGCGTGATGGTCGCACTGATCTCGGTACTGCTCGCCGTGTACCTGGTGGGCCGCCTGAGGGGAGGCGACGAGCGATGACCTCCCGTATGAGCCGTAGAAGTGGGAGCCGTGGCGGTGGGAGCTCTACCGGTGGGCGCCGGACCGGTGGAAGCCGTACCAGCGGCCCCGCCCGCGCGGGGCAGTACCTCGCGCTGCTCGCCTACCTCGTCTTCCTCGCCTTCCCCTTCCTCTGGCTGATCTCCACCTCCTTCAAACCGGCCCGCGAGCTGGGCAGCCTGCACCCGACCTGGATTCCCGAGGACCCGACCCTCGCCAACTACCGGCAGGCCTTCGACGAGCAGCCGCTGCTCGAAGCCGCCGGGAACTCGCTGGTCGCCGCCGTGAGCGCGGCTCTCGTCGCCGTGGTCGTCGCGACCCCGATGGCATACGTGATGGCACGGCACCGCACGCTGCTCGCCAGGGCCGCGACCGGCTGGGTCGTGGTCAGCCAGGCGTTCCCGTTCGTCCTGGTGATCATCCCGCTGTTCCTGGTCCTGAAGAACCTGCACCTGATCAACTCGCTGCCCGGACTGATCATGGTGTACGTGGTGTGGGCGCTGCCGTTCGCGCTGTGGATGCTCGTCGGGTACGTCCGCGCCGTGCCGACCGAGCTGGAGGAGGCCGCGGCGGTCGACGGCGCGAGCAGGCTGCGCACGCTCGTCTCGGTGACCGCGCCGCTGCTCGCGCCCGGCATCGTGGCGACGGCCCTGTTCGCCTTCATCACGGCGTGGAACGAGTTCTTCTTCGCCCTCGTCCTGCTCAAGACCCCGGAGAAGCAGACCTTGCCGGTCGTCCTCACGCACTTCATCGGCGCGGAGGGCGCGGCCGACCTCGGCCCGCTCGCCGCCGCCGCGTTCCTCGCGACCCTGCCGTCGCTCGTCGTCTTCGCCGTCATCCAGAAGCGGATCACCGGCGGGATGCTGGCCGGGGCGGTGAAGAGCTGATGGGCGCCCGGGCGCGCGCGCTCGGCGCCGTGGCCGGAGCGCTCGTCCTGCTCCTGGCCGCCTGTTCCGACGGCGGTGGCGACCGCGACTCGGGGGGCCGGATCACGCTGCGCTTCCAGTCGCTCGCCTGGCAGCAGGAGTCGGTCGAGGCCAACAAGGAGTTGGTGGCACAGTGGAACGCCACCCACCCGGACGTGCGGGTGGAGTACGTCCAGGGGAGCTGGACGAGCATCCACGACCAGCTCCTGACCTCGTTCGAGGGCGGTGAGGCGCCGGACATCATCCACGACGCCTCCGACGACCTCGCGGACTTCGCGTACGGGGGCTACCTCGCCGACCTCGGGGAGCTCCTGCCGGGGCGCCTCAAGGCGGACATCCCGCAGGCGAGCTGGGAGACGGCGACCTTCGGCGACAAGGTCTACGGCGTGCCGTTCCTCCAGGAGCCGCGCGTCCTGATCGCCAACGCCACCTGGCTCAAGGAGTCCGGCGTCCGCATCCCGACCCCGCGAAAGCCCTGGAGCTGGGCGGAGTTCCGGGCGGTGACCAAGGAACTGAGCGCGGGCAAGGACAAGTTCGGGGTGGCGTGGCCGCTGAAGGAACCCGTGTCCGCGACGCTCAACCTGTCCCTGTCGGCGGGCGGGAAGCTGTTCCACCGGGGCGCCGACGGCAAGGTCGACATCCGTTTCGAGGAGGGCGACGAGGTGCTGCCGCGCACCGTCCACGACCAGGTCAACGTGGACGGCAGCGCTTCGGGGAGCACCCTCGGCATGGGCGGCTCGGATACGCTGCCCGGGTTCTTCGGCGGCAAGTACGCCATGGTGCCGCTCGGGTTCTCCTACCGTCAGCAGATCGTCCAGCAGGCGCCGGAGGGCTTCGACTGGCAGGTGCTTCCCGCACCCGCCGGGCGGGACGGGCTCACCCAGGGCGTCAGCCCGCAGACCCTGTCGGTGGCCGAGGACAGCCCGTACAAGAAGGAGGCCGCCGCGTTCATCGACTTCTTCCTGCGGCCCGCCAACATGGTGCGCCTCGCCCGCGGCGACTGGATGCTGCCCACCGGCACGACGGCCCTGAGGGATCCGGCGCTGCGTACGAAGCGACACGACTGGGCGACCGGCACGGCCCTCGCCGGGCATCTGCGCCCGGCGCCCGCCCAGTCGGTGCGCGGCTACCCGGAGTGGACGGACAAGATCGCGACACCGGCGCTCCAGGAGTACTACAGCGGCGCGATCGGCATGGACGAACTCCGCGACCGCCTGGTGAAGGACGGCAACCTGGTCCTCAAGCGCTACCAACGCTGAGGCCGCGGCGTACGAAGCCGGGGTCCGGCCCCGGAAAGAGGCTTGCACGAGACGTCTCGTCTCGCTTATGGTCGGGGCATGACCACACGCAAGCGTGCCCACATCGCCATGTTCTCCATCGCGGCCCACGGGCACGTGAACCCGAGCCTCGAAGTGATCAGGGAACTCGTCGCCCGCGGCCACCGCGTCACGTACGCGATCCCGCACGCCTTCGAGGAGAAGGTCGCAGAGACGGGAGCCGAGCCGGTGCTCTACCCCACCACCCTGCCGGGCGCGGACGACGACCCGGAGGCCTGGGGCGACACCCTCATCGACAACATCGAGCCGTTCCTCGCCGACGCGATCAACGCACTGCCGCATCTGCGCGCCGCGTACGAGGGCGACGAGCCCGACCTCGTCCTGTACGACATCACGTCCTACCCCGCCCGGGTCCTGGCCCATCAGTGGGGCGTCCCCCAGATCTCCCTGTCACCGAACCTGGTGGCCTGGGAGGGGTACGAGGAGGAGGTCGCGGCCCCCCTGTACGAGCCCCTGCTCGAGACCGAGCGCGGGCGGGCGTACTACGCGCGTTTCGACGCCTGGCTCAAGGAGAACGGCATCGACGAGCACTGCGACCCGTTCATCGGCCGCCCGCCGCGCTCCCTCGTCCTCATCCCCAGGGCGCTCCAGCCGAACGCCGACCGGGTCGACGAGCGCGTGCACACCTTCGTCGGCGCCTGCCAGGGCGACCGGGCCGCGCAGGGCGACTGGCAGCGGCCCGCGGACGCGGAGAAGGTGGTGCTCGTCTCCCTCGGCTCGTCGTTCACCAAGCAGCCCGGCTTCTACCGCGAGTGCGTCAAGGCCTTCGGTGACCTGCCCGGCTGGCATCTGGTGCTCCAGATCGGCAGGCACGTCGACCCCGCAGAGCTGGGCGAGGTCCCCGCGGGCGTCGAGGTGCGCGACTGGGTCCCGCAGCTCGCGATCCTGCGGCAGGCCGACGCGTTCGTCACGCACGCCGGAGCCGGCGGCTGCCAGGAGGGGCTCGCCACCGCGACCCCGATGGTGGCGGTGCCGCAGGCCGTCGACCAGTTCGGCAACGCGGACATGCTCCAGGGCCTCGGTGTCGCCCGGCACCTGCCGATGGCGGAGGCCGACGCAAAGTCGCTGCGCGCGGCGGTGCTCGCGCTCGTCGACGACCCGGAGGTGGCGCGCCGCCTCGAGGAGGTGCGCGCGGGCATGGCGGGCGAGGGCGGCACGAAGCGGGCTGCCGACCTGATCGAGGAGGAGCTGGTGCGGGCCCCCGGGCGGGCGTGATGTGACGCCGCGTACGGCCTTTCGGTGACCGCCGCGTCCACCCGTCGCCTCGGGCGCGCCCTCGGCTCCTTCGAGGCGCGCGGGGCGGTCGCGGCCGCCAGGCCCCGGCGCCGACCGGGCCCTAGGCGATCCAGCGCGGCCCGCGGTCCCCGCGACAGGGCGGAAGGCCGTCGGCGAGGGTGGCTGCCAGGCGCTGGACGGCCTCGCGCAGGACGGGCGGGGCCGTGGTGTACGGGATGCGCAGGCGCTGTTCGAACAGGCCGGGGTCGGGGGCGAAGAAGGCGCCGCCCTCGATCCGGACGCCGTAGTCGAGGACGCGTTCCGCGAGGGCGGAGGCGATGGGCTCACCGAGGTCGACCCAGAGGGAGAGGCCGCCGGGCGGCGGCCGCCAGGCCCACCCGGGGAGTTCGGCGGCCAGCGCGGCGGCCAGGGCGGCGCGCTGCGCGCGGAGCGCGTCGAGGCGGGGCGGCAGCAGCGCGCCCTCGCGTGCGAGCAGCGCCAGCGCCAGGAGCTGGTCGAGGACCGAGCCGCCCATGTCCGTGGCGACCCGCTGCCCCGCGAGCTCGGTGACGAGCCGGGACGGCGCCCGCAGCCAGCCGATGCGCAGGCCGCCCCAGTACGACTTGCTCATCGAGCCCACCGTGATGACCTTGCCACCCGAACCGGGCGTGCCGTGCGCGGCCAGCGGCGCCGGGGCGGCCACGTCGAGGGCGAGGTCGACCAGCGTCTCGTCGACGACCAGCCAGGTGCCGGAGCGGTGCGCGGCGCGCAGCACCCGGGCCCGTTCCCCGGCCGGCATGAGGCAGCCCGTCGGATTGTGGAAGTCGGGTATCAGATAGGCCAGTTGCGGCACCGCCTGCCGCAGCGTCGCCTCCATGATCTCGACGTCCCAGCCGGTGTCGGTCACCGGCACCGGCACCGTGCGCAGCCGGGCACGGCGCATCGCCTCCAGTGCGTTCGGGTACGAAGGGCTCTCGACCATGACCCGGTCGCCGGGGCCGCTCAGCAGGCCGAGGACGAGCGTGAGCGCGTGCTGCGCGCCGGAGGTCACGAGGATCTGCTCCGGCGTGGTGGCGAGGCCCCGGCGGGTGAAGCGGTCCGCGACGGCGGTTCGCAACTCCGGGAGGCCGTAGGGGTGGTAGCCGGGTGTGTGCGCGTGCTCGGCCAGCTGGGGCGTGACCTCGGCGAGCGCGTCGGCCAGTGCCCGCTCCGGCAGCGCGGGCGCCGCCCTCGCCAGGTCGATGGCGCTGTCCCGCGGCCGCAGCAGCCGGGTGATCCCACGCGGCGTACGGCCCTCGGGCAGCGCGGTCCAGGTTCCCGAGCCCTGGCGGCTGCGGGCGTAGCCGCTCTCCCGCAGCAGGTCGTACACGGCCGTGACGGTGGCCCTGCTGATGTTCAGGGCGGCGGCGAGCTCCCGCTCGGCGGGCAGCCTGACGTGCAGCGCGATCCGGCCGTCGAGGATCAGCGCGCCGATGGCCCGAGCCAGTTGGCGGTACGCGGGCCGGGCCGCCGCAGGATCGGGCAGCAGGGCGGCCAGCGCGCGACTCCCCAGGGCCCGGTCCCTCGGCGCCCGCTCCTCCATACCACTCTCCCCGGATTGGCCGTGTGAGCCAGGCCAAAGACTCTACAGACTCACGCCCATTGGCCTGGCGCTGCCCGGGAACCATGGAGCCCGGAGCACGTAGCCCGGAGCCCGGAGCCCAGAGCCCGTAACCCGGAGCCGGAACCCGGCGCCCGAGCCCAGGCGCGCACACGAGCACCTAGGAGGCACCCCCGATGCGGCAGCACGCCGACCCCCTCGACCTCACCCGCGTACCGCTCGGCGAACGCCCCCTCAGACGGCTGCCGCAGCTCTTCGCCGGGCTCGCCCTGTACGGACTCAGCATCGGGGCGATGGTCCGGGCCGGACTCGGCATCAGCCCCTGGAGCGTGCTCAACCAAGGCGTCGAGCGGCACACCGCGCTGAGCTTCGGCACGGTGAGCGCCCTCGTCGGCGCTCTCGTCCTGCTGCTGTGGATCCCCCTGAAGCAGCGGCCCGCCTTCGGCGCCGCGGCCAACGTCGTCGTCGTGGCCTACGCCTCCGACGCCGGCCTGTGGCTCGTACCGCAGGACCTCGGGCTCGCCGCGAGGGCCGGGCTGCTGCTCGCCGGGATCCTCGTCAACGGCCTCGCCGTCGCCGTCTATGTGGGCGCGCGCCTCGGCCCCGGCCCCAGGGACGGCCTGATGACCGGACTCGCCGCGCGCACCGGGCGTTCCCTGCGCCTGGTGCGCACCCTCATCGAGGTGCTCGTGCTCGCCGCGGGCTGGCTCCTCGGCGGGAGCGTGGGGGCGGGCACCGTGCTGTACGCGCTCGCGATGGGGCCCGTCACCCAGCACTTCCTGCCCCGGTTCGCGTACGGCAGGAGCCCCGAGGACCCGCCGCCCCCCACGTTCCGGCGCCCGCGCGGGCCGGCCGGAATCCGGTCGAGGAGGCTTCGCACCTGCGAGGTGTCCGAACTGTGACGGCGTCCCCTTTTTGGTATTACGGAACCTTGTTGAACAAGTCACAGGCGCAGGAAGGTATTGATCTGCGCCCGTCATTCAGACAAGGTTTCGTCCCAACGCCCGAAGATCTTCAGTTCTTTCGGAGTGAACCGGGTGCCGCAGCCATGGCTGCACAACAGCACAGAGGCTTTGCAACCCCCCACATCCCCCCACAGGAACCACGAGGAGACCCCTCTTCATGGCAACTCACCAGCGCGCCCGCACGATGAAGCTCACCGCTGCGATAGCCACCGCCGCCACCGCGGTGGGCGTGACCGTCTTCGCCGGTTCGTTCGCCGGGGCGACCACCCCCGCCGAGGGCAGGATCTACGGCGCGGACGCCGAGGGCGCCGTCGAGGGCAGCTACATCGTGCTGCTCGACGAGAAGGCCGACAAGGGAGCCAAGTCCGACCTCGCCGAGGAGTACGGCGGCAAGCTCAGCCGCACCTACTCCTCCGCCGTCAACGGCTTCGCCGCCAAGAGCCTCACCGAGACCGAGGCCAGGCGCCTCGCCGCCGACCCGGCCGTCGGCAAGGTCGTGCAGAGCAAGAAGTTCTCCATCGACGCCACCCAGGACGACCCGCCGTCGTGGGGCCTGGACCGCGTCGACCAGGCCGACACGGCCGGCGACAAGAAGTACACGTACCCCGACGGCGCGGGCGAGGGCGTCACCGCGTACGTCATCGACACCGGTGTCCGCGTCAGCCACAAGGACTTCGGCGGCCGGGCCGCCTCCGGCTTCGACGCCGTCGACAACGACGACGACGCCGACGACGGCAACGGCCATGGCACCCACGTCGCGGGCACCATCGCCGGTGCCGCGCACGGCGTCGCCAAGAAGGCGAAGATCGTCGGCGTCCGCGTCCTCGACGACCAGGGCTCCGGCACCACCGAGCAGGTCGTCGCCGGCATCGACTGGGTCACCAAGAACCACCAGGGCCCCTCCGTCGCCAACATGAGCCTCGGCGGCGGCGCCGACGAGGCCCTGGACGAGGCCGTCCGCAAGGCCATCGCCGCGGGCATCACCTTCGGCGTAGCTGCGGGCAACGAGGCGCGGGACGCGAGCCAGGGCTCACCGGCCCGCGTCGAGGAGGCCATCACGGTCGCCTCCTCCACCAAGGACGACCAGCAGTCGGACTTCTCCAACTTCGGCTCCTCCGTGGACATCTACGCCCCGGGCTCGGACATCACGTCCGCCTGGAACACCGGCGACGACGCCACCAGGACCATCTCCGGCACCTCGATGGCGACCCCGCACGTGGTGGGTGCCGCCGCCGTCCACCTCGGCGCCCACAAGGACGCCAAGCCCGACGCCGTCGCCAAGGCCCTGACCGACGGCGCCACCGCCGGCAAGATCTCCAACCCGAGCGAGGGCACCCCCAACAAGCTCCTGAGGATCGTCGAGTGATCACGGCCCCCTGAAGCCGGCGGCCGTCGTGCCCACCCCCACGGGGCACGGCGGCCGCCTTATTGTGTGCGCATGGCGACGAAGACCTACGCGGCACTGCTGCGCGGCATCAATGTGGGCGGCAGCAGAAAAGTTCCGATGCCGCGCCTGCGCGCGCTCCTCGAAGGGCTCGGCCACGGCGACGTACGGACCCACCTCCAGAGCGGCAACGCCGTCTTCACCGCGGACCGCGGCGACGAGGACTCCCTGGCCGCCGGGGTGACCGCGGCCCTGGAGCGGGAGTACGGGTTCACGGTCGACGTCCTGGTGCGCGACGCGGCGTACCTGAAAGCGGTGGCGGCGGCCTGCCCCTTCCCCGCGGACACGCTGGAGGGCAGGCAGCTGCACGTCACGTACTTCTCGGCGCCCGTCGACGCCGACCGGTTCGCCGCCCTCGACCAAGGGGCCTATCTGCCGGAGGAGTTCCGGCTCGGTGATCGTGCCCTGTATCTGTACGCTCCCGAGGGCCTCGGGCGCTCAAAACTCGCCGAGGCCCTCGCGCGCCCGTCGGTCACCAAGGGCCTCGTCGCCACCAGCCGCAACTGGAACACCGTCACCAAGCTCGTGGAGATGACCGATGGCTGACACGCCCGTACCCCCCGGGCGCACGCCCGCCGTCGAAGCCGCCATCGAGAACGAGCTGCGGCTGCTCGACCCGGAGGTGCGGGCGTCACCCGCCCTCTTCGGTGCGCTGCTGCACCCCGAGTTCACCGAGTTCGGCGCCTCCGGGGCACGCTGGGACCGCGAGTCGATCGTCGAGGTCCTCATCGGCAAGCCGGGGCCGGGGGACCGCCCCACCACCACCTCCCGCATGCGGGGCGTCCAGCTCGCCGACGACGTGGTGCACCTGACCTTCGACACCGACACCAACGGCCGCCACGCGCACCGCAGTTCGCTGTGGCGGCGCACCGGCGACGGCTGGCTCCTCTGGTTCCATCAGGGCACGCCGTTCACGCCGTGACGGGCTCCAGGACGACCGTGCGCGTCCCGAGGTAGGTGGCGTGCGAGACGACCTCGCCCGGCACGGCGATGCGCGGGTCCGCGAGGAGCCGCCGCACCCCGTCGGGCCGCCGCGGCGCCGTCGCGCCGCCCGCCGCCGACGAAACGGCCGCCACCGCGTCCAGCAGGGCCAGCTCCTCGTCCGTGACGTCCGCGTCGTCCTTCTCCATCAGGCCCCAGCCGTCCCACGGCAGCGGCTCGACGCCTCCGAGCGCCGCGAGGTCGGCCACCACGTCGGCACGCACCAGGCCGAGGCCCCTGATCTCCGGGACCGTGCTCACCCCGAACGTCCGCGGGTCCGCCCGCCCCTCCCGGCACGCCCGCCACGCGTCCCCGGCGACCAGGAACTGGTCACGCGGTACGTCCATGGGGTCGAAGCGGGCGTGTTCGTACAGACCGCCGAGCAGCTGTGCGTCCGTCAGGACCCACCCGCGCCCGTCCCGCCAGTACTCCGTCACCCAGTGGTTGTCGTGGAAGCCCGGCTCGAAGTACGTGCCGTAGCCGCACCGCAGGCGCGCGGGCGTGCCGGTGGCGCGCAGCAGGGAGCAGAGCAGCAGCGCGAAGTCCCGGCAGGTGGCCACGAAGCGCGCGCCGGGCTCCCGGGGTTCGGTGAGCACCGTGCTGCCGCGCTCGCCGAGGATGCGCAGGGTCTCGCGGACGTACCGCGACTCGGCGTCCCCGTGCAACCGGTCCTCCGGCACGGTGTGATCGAACCTGCCGCCCTCCTCGCGGTGCAGCAGCACACCCCGCACGACGGCGGCGAGCGCGGCCGGGTCGCGGGGGAGCGGGGCCCCGCCGAGCAGGGCGTCGAGGCGGGGGCCGGGGTCGCTGAACGGGCTCTGGGTCAGGTAGTCGCTGTCCATGGCGGGAGCGTGCGGTCTGCCCCAGGGGCAAGGTCAAGGACGGCTGGATGCCGAGGGGGGCCGCCTGCGGAGGCCGGCGACGCGGGCTGACGACGCGGGCCGCCGCGCACGGACTGCCGCGCACGGACTGCCGAGCACGGGCCGCCGGTGATAGCCGCCCGCAACGGCTCTCGAATCCCTGACCGTTCGGTGATCCTCTGTGCGAGGCTCCCCCTATGCGCTACATCATCATCGGAGCGGGGGCCGTCGGCGGCAGTGTCGGCGGGCGCCTCGCGGAGGCGGGGCACGACGTCGTCCTGGTCGCGCGGGGCGCGCACCTGCGGACCCTGCGGGAGCGCGGGCGCACGCTCACGACGCCCGACGGCACCCGCACCCACCGGCTGCCCGTCGTGGCGCGGCCCGCCGAACTCGGCGAGCTGCGCCCCGACGACGTGCTCGTGCTCGCCGTGAAGACACAGGACTCCGAGGCGGCCCTGAGCGCCTGGAGCACCCGTCCCGTCGAGGGCGGCACGACGGCCGCCGAGTCACTGCCCCTCGTCTGCGCGCAGAACGGCGTCGACAGCGAGCGGATGGCCCTGCGCCGCTTCGCCCGGGTGTACGGCATGTGCGTATGGCTGCCCGCGACACATGTCGAGCCCGGCACCGTCGCCGCGGCGGGCGCCCCCTGCACCGGCATCCTGCACATCGGCAGGTACCCGACGGGAACCGACGCCACCGCCCACCGCATCGCCGCCGACCTGGAGAGCGCGAAGCTGCTCTCCCCCGTCGTCCCGGACGTGCTGCGCTGGAAGTACGGCAAGCTCCTCGCCAACCTCGCCAACGCCGTCGAGGCACTCACTGGCCTCGTGGTCGAGGAGGCCGCCCTCGCGGTGAACCGCCTGGCCCGCGCCGAGGGCGAGGCCGTGCTCGCCGCGGCCGGGATCGCGGCGGTCGGCGAGAAGGAACAGGGGGAGGTCCGCGCGGGGCGGCTCGTCCTGAAGCCGCTCGACGGCAGCACCGGCCCGCGCGGCGGCTCCTCCTGGCAGAGCCTGAGCCGCGGCACGGGCACCATCGAGGCCGACTACCTCAACGGCGAGATCACCCTGCTGGGACGGCTGCACGGCGTGCCGACACCGGTGAACGACGTGCTCCAGAGGCTCACGAACACCTTCGCGCAGGAACGCAGGGCTGCCGGGTCGCTGCCGGTCGCGGAGCTCCTCGCCCACGTCCGGCGCGTCACCGGCCCGGACCCCCGCCCCGCGACGTGAACTGGAGCGTCGTCCCTCCGTGGTCCTCGCGCACCTCCCGGCCCTGGGTGTAGCCGAGGCGCTTCAGGACGGTGATGGACGGCGTGTTCAGCGCGTCCACGGTGGCGTGCACCTCGGCGAGGCCGAGGGTGTGGTGGCCGTAGTCCGTGAGCAGGCCGGCGAGTTCCGTGCCGAGGCCGAGGCCCCAGCTGTCCCGGGACAGGCCGTACACGATCTCGTGGCCGTCGAGCCAGGGCTCCGGGGACGGCTTGATCTCGGCGTGGCCCGCGTACCGCCCCTCGTGGCGCACCGCCCACACCGGGAACCGCCGCTCCGCGTACACGATGCCGAACAGGCGCGCGAACAGCGCCCTTGTCTCCTCGGCGCTCCCCGTCCCGTCGCCGAACCAGCGGCCCACGGCGTCGTCCTGGAACAGCGCGACGAAGTCCGCCCGGTCCGACGCGACGTACGCGGAGAGTACGAGGCGCTCGGACCGCAGTTCGGGAGCGAACGGCTCGAGGGTCATCCGCGAGACGCTATGCGGGCCCCGCGAAGCCCCGCAAGCGGTTTCCGGCCGAGGCCCTGAGCAAGATCAGGCCGGGCGCGGGAGGGCGTTCCCGGCCGTGGCGGGCGCGGGGGCGCGGCCCTCGGTGAAGCGGCGGCACGCGTCGAAGCGGTCCAGGAGCACCCGGGCGACGAGCGGCGAGTCACCGAGCACGTCCGCGAGCACGTCGGCGCCGGCCGCCGCGGCGCCCCGGGCGATCCGGTCGGGCAGGAATCCCGGCGCCAGGACATAGGGCGCGACGGCCACCCGCCGCACCCCGGGCTCGGCCCGCAGCAGGCGCACCGCCTCCGCGGTGGAGGGGTGGCCGGTGGCGGCGGCGGAGGCGGACGCAGGCCGCACGGCGCACCAACCGGTGTGCCGCCACTCCCGCGCGATGTCAGCGATCACTGCGCCCGCCTCCGGATCGGTGGAGCCCGCCGAGGCCAGGACGACCCCGGTCGTGGCCCTGTCGGCGGGGTCGAGCCCCGCCTCGTGCAGCCGCCTCTCCAGGGCGGTCAGGAGCAGCGGCGCGGGACCGAGCACCCCCGCCTGCCGCACCCGCAGGCCCGGCGGTGCCTGGCGCAGCACCGCCGGGATGTCGGCCTTGGCGTGGAAGGCGCGGGTGAGGAGGAGCGGCAGTGCGACGACGTCCCGTACGCCCTCGTCGGCGAGGGAGGCGAGCCGGTCGGGGACGGAGGGGGCGTCGAAGTCCAGGAAGCCCACCTCCACCCGCAGCCCCGGCCGCCGCGCACGAACCCTGCGCAGCAGGGCCCGTACGGTCGCGGCGTGCCGGGGGTCGCGGCTGCCGTGCGCGACGGCGAGGAGGACCGGGTCCCGGCCGGTGCGGCCGGGGCGGTGCTCGGCACGCTCGGCAGGGGCGTCGTGTGTGCGGTGGCGCATGGGATCAGCTCTTCACCAACAGGCCGCGGCTGCGCAGTACCCACCGCTCCAGGGGACTGAAGACGATCAGGTCGATGGCGATGCCGACGATCAGGATGAGCAGGATGGCGAGGAAGACCTGGGACATGCTGCTGTTGGTGCGGCCCGCTTCGAGGAGCTGGCCGAGCCCCATCCCGAGGTCGGGGGACTGGGCGATGATCTCGGCGGCCATCAGGGACCGCCAGGAGAACGCCCAGCCCTGCTTCAGGCCCGCGAGATAGCCGGGCAGGGCCGCGGGCATGACGATGTGCCAGGTCCCGCGCAGACCGGTCGCGCCGAGGGTGCGGCCCGCCCGCAGGAACAGCGGCGGCACCTGGTCCACGCCCGCAACCAGGCCGTTGGCGATCGAGGGCACCGCGCCGAGCAGGATCACCGCGTACATCATCTTGTCGTTGAGCCCGAGCCAGATCACCGCGGGCGGCACCCACGCCACCGACGGCAGCGACTGGAGTCCTGACAGGATCGGGCCGATGGCCGCCCGCACGAACTTGATCCGCGCCACGACCAGGCCGAGCGGCGTCCCGATGGCGAGCGCCATCAGGAAGCCGAACATGCCGCGCGAGACGGACGTCCAGATGTACTCCAGGAGCGTGCCCTGCCGCCAGGCGCTCTCGACCTCCTGCCACACGGCGTCCGGCGCCGGCAGCTTGTAGCTGTCGGTCACCTCCGCCCACACCAGGATCTGCCACACCACCAGGACGAGCACGACGGCCGTCACCGGCGGCAGGACCTTCTGCACCAGCGTCTCGCGCAGCGGCGGGCGCCGCGTCTGCACGGTGTCCAGGGCGTCGAGGCCCGCCTCCAGGCCCGCCAGGTCCTGGGTGTCCCGTTCCTCGCCCTTGCGTGGGGCGGGCGTCGTCGTCTCAGTGCTGCCCATGTCGGCGGATCTCCCCACGCAGTTCTTCGGTGATCTCGACGGACAGCTCCGCCACCGCCGCGTCCTCGATGCGGCGCGGCTGCTCGATGTCGACGGTCCACTCCCGCGCCACCCGGCCGGGGCGCGAGGACAGCAGGACCACGCGCTGGGCGAGCCGCACCGCCTCCCGGACGTTGTGCGTGACGAACAGGACGGAGACGCCGGTCTCGCGCCAGATCCGGCTCAGCTCGTCGTGCAGCACGTCCCGGGTGATCGCGTCGAGCGCCGCGAACGGCTCGTCCATCAGGAGCAGCTTGCTGTCCTGAGCGAGCGCCCGGGCGAGCGCGACGCGCTGGCGCATGCCGCCGGACAGCTCGTGCACCCGCTTGCCGTACGCGCCCCCGAGGCGGACGAGCGCCAGCAACTCGTCGGCCCTGGCGCGCCGTTCGGCCTTGGGCAGGCCGCGCAGCCTCAGGGCGAGCTCGATGTTCTTGCCCGCGGTCAGCCACGGGAACAGGGCGTGCTCCTGGAACATCAGGGCCGGGCGGCCGTCCGTAGCGATGGCGCCCGCGGTCGGCCTGTCGAGTCCGGCCACGAGGTTGAGCAGCGTCGACTTGCCGCAGCCCGAGGCCCCCAGGAGGGTGACGAACTCCCCCTGTCCGACGTCCAGCGTGATGTCGTCGAGGACCAGCTGGTGGCCCGCCGGTGTGGCGAAGGACTTCGAGACGTGCTCGATGCGCGCGGCGACCCCGGCCGCGGCCACGGTGTGTGCGGCGCTTTCGGGTGCCTTGGTGAGCGTCGTGCCCATGGTCGTCACCTCCTGAGAACCTGAACTGTGGGCGTGATCCGGCTACTTGACGCCGAGACCGGCGTCCTCGACCGCGGGCTCGCCCGCCGCCTTCAGGACCTTGTTGAGCGGACGGAGGTCGTAGATGCCCTTGAGGTCGGGCTGCTCCAGGAGGCCCGCCTGCACGGCGTGCTCGGCCTCGGAGTCGAGGGTCGCCGCCAGCGGGTCGTTGATGAACTGGATCGACTTCCAGGCCGGGTCGATGACCTTCGCGGGCAGTGCCTTGCCGGAGTGCTGCTTCAGCTTGGCGTTGGCCGCGGCCTTCGCCTTCTCCGGGTTGTCCTCGATGAACTGGTTCGTCCGCACCGCGCCCCTGAGCACGGCCTCGACGACCTTGGGGTGGTCCTTGAGGAACTGCTGCCGCACGATGATGTTGGTGATCACGAACTTCTTGTCCGGCCACAGGTCGGCCTCGTCGAGCAGCACCTTGGCGCCCTCGGAGACCAGCTTGGAGGCGGTCGGCTCCGGCACCCAGGCGCCGTCGATCGAGCCGGACTTGTAGGCGTCCGGGGTGATCTTGTTGTCGGTGCGGACCACGGAGACGTCGCCCTTGCCGCTCTGGGCGTCGACCTTCCAGCCCTTGCCCTTGATCCAGTTGAGGAAGGCCACGTCCTGGGTGTTGCCGAGCTGCGGCGTCGCGATCTTCTTGCCCTTGACGTCACCGAGGGACTTGATCTTCTTCGGGTTCACGACGAGCTTCACGCCGCCGGACGCCGAGCCGCCGATGATCCGCAGGTTCTTGCCGTCGGACTTGCTGTAGCCGTTGATCGCGGGCGACGGGCCGATCCAGCTGATGTCGATGGACTTCGAGTTCAGCGCCTCGATCGCCGAGGGGCCCGCGTTGAACTGCGAGTACGTCGCCTTGGTCGCCCCCAGCTCCTTCTGGAACAGGCCCTCCTGGTCGCCGACGAGCGCGGTGCCGTGGGTCAGGTTCGGAAAGTACCCGATCTTCACCTGGTCCAGGCCCTCGATCTTCTTCGCGTCGGCGGCGATCTTCGCCTTGCCGCCGTCGTCCTTGTCGGAGTCCGAGCCGTATCCGCAGGCGGAGAGCGTCAGCGCGAGCAGGGGCAGGGCGGCTGCCGCGGCCACGCGGCCCTTGTGACGCGCACGGGGAGTACGTGCACCGGGGAGGCCGGGGATGGCGGGAATGCCGGGGATACGGATGGCAGGCACGGGAGGTGTTCCTCTCGTTGGCCCGGCGGTGCGCACCGTCAGGGCGCGGCCGGGTGGATGTCGGCGGATCTTCGTCTGCGTGCGAAGGGACGGCGGGGGGTGAGGGCGCGCGAGCGGTGCGCGTACGTCATCGCACACATCGCGTCACGCCGCCCGAACCCGCCCCGAGGGCGCCGCTGCCGACACGGCCGCCTTCCTTGGCGAACGTCGCGTACACATCGAGGGAGGCCATGGTCAGAAGTCCCAGCCCTCGTCGTCGGCGGGCACCGCGGTGCCGGTGACGGGTTTGGCGAAGGCCTCGCCCGCCATGCCGGCCGCCAGCGTCGTGCCGTCCGCCGGGTCGATCAGGAGGAAGGAGCCGGTGCGCCGCGAGTCGGCGTACGCGTCGAGCGCGAGCGGCTCCGCGGTGCGCACGAGGACCCGTCCGATGTCGTTGGCGACGAGCCGGCCCGGATTCGGGTGCTGGGACAGGTCGTCCAGAGTCAGCCGGGACGGTATCTGCTTCACGATCGCCTTGACCGTGCGGGTGGTGTGCTTGAGCAGCACCCGCTGGCCCACGGTGAGCGGCTGGTCGGCGACGTGGCAGACGGTGGCCGCGATGTCCTGGGTCGTCGGCGGCGTGTCGCTGCTCGGGACGATCAGATCACCCCGGGAGACGTCGATGTCGTCCTGGAGGAGCACGGTCACCGACTGCGGGGTCCAGGCCACGTCCACCGGCTCGCCGAGCAGGTCGATGCCCGCGATCTTCGAGGTCCGCCCCGACGGCAGGACGGTGACCGATTCGCCGACGCGGAAGGTGCCCGCGGCGATCTGGCCCGCGTACCCCCGGTAGTCCGGGTGCTCGGCGGTCTGCGGCCTGATCACGTACTGCACCGGGAGGCGGGCGTGGCAGCTGGTCAGGTCGTGGCTGACGGGCACGGTCTCCAGGTGTTCGAGGACCGTCGGGCCGCCGTACCAGGCCATGTTCGACGACGGCTCCACCACGTTGTCCCCGGCGAGCGCCGAGATCGGGATCGCCGTGATCTCGGGGACGCCGAGGTCGGCCGCGTACGCCGTGAACTCCTGCGCGATCCGGGCGAACACCGGCTCCGCGTACTCCACGAGGTCCATCTTGTTCACGGCGAGCACCACGTGCGGCACCCGGAGGAGCGCGGCCACCGCGGCGTGCCTGCGGGTCTGCTCGATGACGCCGTTGCGGGCGTCCACCAGGACCACCGCGAGGTCGGCCGTGGAGGCGCCCGTGACCATGTTGCGGGTGTACTGCACATGGCCGGGGGTGTCCGCGAGGATGAAGCGGCGCCGGGGCGTGGCGAAGTAGCGGTACGCCACGTCGATGGTGATGCCCTGCTCCCGCTCGGCCCGCAGGCCGTCGGTGAGCAGCGCCAGGTCGGGGCCCTCGCCGCCGCGGCTGCGCGAGGCGTGCTCGACTGCCTCCAGCTGGTCGGTGAGCACCGACTTGGAGTCGTGCAGGAGACGGCCCACGAGGGTGGACTTGCCGTCGTCGACGGAGCCCGCGGTGGCGAACCGCAGCAGGGTGGTCGCGGACAGACCGGCGAGTTCTCCGGCGGCGGTGTCGGTGGTGCTGGTCATGGCTAGAAGTACCCCTCGCGCTTGCGGTCTTCCATCGCGGCCTCGGAGAGCTTGTCGTCCGCGCGGGTCGCCCCGCGCTCGGTGAGCCGGGACGCGGCGATCTCGGCGATCACGGCGGCCAGGGTGGTCGCGTCGGAGTCGACGGCGCCGGTGCAGGACATGTCGCCGACGGTGCGGTAGCGCACCAGGCGCCGCTCGACGGTCTCGCCGTCCTTGGGGCCGCCCCAGTCGCCGGCGGTCAGCCACATGCCGGAGCGCTCGAAGACGTCCCGCTCGTGCGCGAAGTAGATCTCCGGCAGCTCGATGGACTCGCGGGCGATGTACTGCCACACGTCAAGCTCGGTCCAGTTGGACAGCGGGAACACCCGGACGTGCTCGCCGGGCGCGTGCCTGCCGTTGTACAGCTGCCACAGCTCCGGGCGCTGGCGGCGCGGGTCCCACTGGGAGAACTCGTCGCGCAGCGAGAACACCCGCTCCTTGGCGCGCGCCTTCTCCTCGTCGCGCCGGCCGCCGCCGAAGACCGCGTCGAACCGCTCGGCCTGGATCTTCTCGGTGAGCGGCAGCGTCTGCAAGGGGTTGCGGGTGCCGTCAGGGCGCTCGCGTAGCACCCCGCGGTCGATGTAGTCCTGCACGGACGCCACGTGCAGGCGCAGGCCGTGCTGGGCCACCACGCGGTCGCGGTAGTCGATGACCTCCGGGAAGTTGTGCCCGGTGTCGACGTGGAGGAGGGCGAAGGGCACCGGGGCGGGCGCGAACGCCTTCAGCGCCAGGTGCAGCATCAGGATGGAGTCCTTGCCGCCGGAGAACAGGATCACCGGCCGCTCGAACTCGCCCGCGACCTCGCGGAAGATGTGTACGGCCTCGGACTCCAGGGCGTCCAGGTGCGAGAGCGCGTAGGGGCTGTCGCCGGTGTGATTCCCCTCGGAGTCGCCGGAGTCCCCGGAGCCGTTGGAGTCGCCCGCGGCCTCGACGCTTGCGGCGGTCGTCATGCCAGACCCCTCTCGGTGAGCAGCGCGTACACGGCTGCGGCGGACTCCTGCACGGTCTGGTCCTGCGACTCGATGCGCAGATCGGGTGACTCGGGCTCCTCGTACGGGTCGTCGACGCCGGTCAGCCCGGAGATCTCCCCCGCGGCCTGCTTGGCGTACAGGCCCTTCACGTCCCGTACGGAGCAGACCTCCACCGGCGTCGCCACGTGCACCTCCAGATAGGCGGTGCCGCCCGCCTGGTGGCGCTTGCGCACCGCCTCGCGGCTGTCCGTGAACGGCGCGATGACGGGTACGAGGGCCAGCACGCCGTTGCGGGCGAGGAGTTCGGCGACGAAGCCGACGCGCTGGACGTTGGTGTCGCGGTCGGTGCGGCTGAAGCCGAGGCCGGCGGAGAGGAACTCGCGGATCTCGTCGCCGTCGAGCACCTCGACGCGGCGGCCCTCGGCGCGCAGCGTGTGCGCCAGCTCGTGCGCGATGGTGGTCTTGCCGGCGCTCGGCAGGCCCGTGAGCCAGACGGTGGCTCCGGTCACAAGGGTCTCCTGGGATATCTGGGGGTTCGTCATCCGTGCAGCCCGCACTCGGTCTTGGTGCGGCCCGCCCACCGTCCGGCGCGCGCGTCCTCGCCCTCGAGGAGGCGCCGGGTGCAGGGGGCGCAGCCCACGGAGCCGTAGCCGTCCATGAGCAGCGGGTTGGTGAGGACGCCGTGCTCGGTGACGTAGGCGTCCACGTCGTCCTGGCTCCAGCGGGCGATCGGCGAGACCTTGACCTTCTGCCGCTTCTCGTCCCAGCCGACGACCGGGGTGTGCGCGCGGGTGGGCGACTCGTCGCGGCGCAGGCCCGTCGCCCAGGCGGCATAGCCCCGCAGGCCCTCTTCGAGGGGCTTGACCTTGCGCATCGCGCAGCACAGGTCGGGGTCGCGGTCGTGCAGCCGCGGGCCGTGCTCGGCGTCCTGCTCGGCCACGGTCAGCCGGGGCGTGAGCGTGATGACGTGTACGTCCATGACGGCGGCGACGGCGTCACGGGTGCCGATGGTCTCCGGGAAGTGGTAGCCGGTGTCGAGGAACACCACGTCCACACCGGGACGTACGCGTGCGGCGAGGTGGGCGACCACCGCGTCCTCCATCGAGGAGGTCACGCAGAACCGCTCGCCGAAGGTGTCCGTCGCCCACGTCAGGATGTCGAGCGCGGAGGCCTCCTCGAGGTCGCGCCCGGCCTGCTCGGCGAGGGCCCGCAGCTCGGCCGCCGCGGCGGTGTCGAGCTCCTGAGTCGTCGTCATATCTTTTCCCCTCCCGTGTCGTCGCGCCGGAGTCCGCGGGCGAGCAGCCCGAGGAACTTCAACTGGAAGGCCCGGTTGCAGGCCGCGCATTCCCAGGCGCCGTGGCCCTGGTCGCTCGGCCGCAGGTCCTCGTCGCCGCAGTAGGGGCAGTAGAAGGGGGCCGCGCGCTCGCTCACGAGAGGGCCTCCGCCGAGGCGCGCCCCGCCCAGGTGGCGAAGCGTTCGCCGTCCGTGCGCTCGGCCTCGTACCGCTTGAGCACGCGCTCCACGTAGTCGGGCAGCTCGGCGGCGGTGACCTTCAGGCCGCGCACCTTGCGGCCGAACCCGGCCTCGAGGCCGAGTGCGCCGCCCAGGTGCACCTGGTAGCCCTCGACCTGGTTGCCGTCGGCGTCCAGGACCAGCTGGCCCTTCAGGCCGATGTCGGCGACCTGGATGCGCGCGCAGGCGTTCGGGCAGCCGTTGATGTTGATGGTGATGGGCTCGTCGAAGTCCGGGATGCGGCGCTCCAGTTCGTCGATCAGCCAGGCGCCGCGCGCCTTGGTCTCGACGATCGCGAGCTTGCAGAACTCGATGCCCGTGCAGGCCATGGTGCCGCGCCTGAACGGCGAGGGGCGCACCGTCAGATCCAGCGCCTCCAGGCCCTCGACCAGCGAGTCCACCTGGTCCTCCGCGACATCGAGCACGATCATCTTCTGCTCGACGGTGGTGCTGAGCCGGCCCGAGCCGTGCGCGGCGGCCAGGTCGGCGATCTTCGTCAGTACGGTGCCGTCGACGCGGCCGACGCGCGGGGCGAACCCGACGTAGAACCTGCCGTCCCGCTGCCGGTGCACCCCGACGTGGTCGCGCCAGCGCTGCACCGGCTGGTCGGGGGCGGGGCCGTCGGCGAGCTTGCGCAGCAGGTACTCGTCCTCGAGGACCTGGCGGAACTTGGCCGTGCCCCAGTCGGCGAGGAGGAACTTCAGGCGGGCCCGGTTGCGCAGGCGGCGGTAGCCGTAGTCGCGGAAGATCGAGATGACGCCCTCGAAGACGTCGGCCACGTCCTCCAGGGGCACCCAGGCGCCGAGCCGCTGACCGATCTTGGGGTTGGTGGAGAGTCCGCCGCCGACCCACAGGTCGAAGCCGGGCCCGAGCTCGGGGTGCACGACGCCGACGAACGCGATGTCGTTGATCTCGTGCGCCACGTCGAGCAGCGGCGATCCCGAGATCGCGGACTTGAACTTGCGCGGCAGGTTCGAGAAGGCCGGGTTGCCGATGACGCGGCGGTGGATCTCCTCGACGGCGGGCGTGCCGTCGATGATCTCGTCCTCGGCGATCCCGGCGACGGGCGAGCCGAGGATGACGCGCGGGGTGTCGCCGCACGCCTCCGTCGTGGACAGGCCCACGCCCTCAAGGCGCCGCCAGATCTCCGGCATGTCCTCGATGCGGATCCAGTGGTACTGGATGTTCTGCCGGTCGGTGATGTCGGCGGTGCCGCGGGCGAACTCCTGCGAGATCTCGCCGATGACGCGCAGCTGGGCCGTGGTGAGCCGGCCGCCGTCGATGCGCACCCGCAGCATGAAGTACTCGTCGTCCAGCTCCTCCGGCTCCAGGATCGCGGTCTTGCCGCCGTCGATCCCGGGCTTGCGCTGGGTGTAGAGCCCCCACCAGCGCATCCGGCCGCGCAGGTCGTTGGGGTCGATGGAGTCGAAGCCGCGCTTGGAGTAGATCGTCTCAATGCGTGTCCGCACGTTGAGACCGTCGTCGTCCTTCTTGAACTGTTCGTTGCCGTTGAGCGGGGTGAAGTGACCGGCAGCCCACTGGCCCTCGCCACGGTGGCGGCTCGCCTTGCGCCCGGGTGCGCGAGGGGCGGCGGTCGCGGGGTCTTCGGGGTTGGCAGCCATGGGTGTATGTCCTTCACAGCGGGCTGGAAGCGGCTCTGACCTGCACACTCGCGCAGAGGGCGCGGTGGTGTGCGGGGTGGGTCAGACAACGGGGAGGAAGGGGGGAGCGGCGGGGCTGGGGTGCTCAGCTTGCCGGACACATGGCGCTGGACATGCGGCCGAGGTCGACGTGGCGTCGACTCACCAAGGCGGTTCCAGCTCGAGACATGACGGAAGCGTGTCACGCGCCTTTCGGCGCAGTCCACCTACGTCCACAGTGTGGACGGAACCGTCCCGCATCGTGGGCACAGCTACCCTCTGCCGCCCCCCGCCCCCGAGGACTTCGCCCCCTTTCCCCCTTATCGGCCCTCCGGCCCTCGCCCTCAACCACCGGACGGGCTGATTTCCCCACCCACCCGCCCTTCCCGGCCTGACGGCCTTGTCCTCAAACGCCGGACGGGCTATTTGCCCACCCACCCGCCCTTTCTGGCCTGCCGGCCTTGTCCTCAAACGCCGGACGGGCTGATTTCCCCACCCACCCACCCTTCCTGGCCTGACGGCCTTGCCCTGAAGCGTCGGACGGGTGTTTTCCCCCGCCCGCCTTTTCCGGCCTGACGGCCTTGTCCTCAAACGCCGGACAGGCTTTTTCCCACCCGCCCGCCCTGGTGGCCTTGTCCTCAAACGCCGGACGGGCTATTTGCCCACCCACCCGCCCTTCCTGGCCTGACGGCCCTGTCCTGAAGCGTCGGACGGGGTGTTTCCCCCACCCGCCTGCCCTTTCCGGCCTGACGGCCTTGTCCTCAAGCGCCGGACGGGCTGAAATCAGCCCGTCCGGCGTTTGAGGACAGAGGGGCGGGCGGGTGGGGGAAAAGCCTGTCCGGCGATTGAGGACGAGCGCGGAGCGCGATGGAGGGACGGCGGCGCGGTGGAAGGGGGGCGGCGCGGTGGAGGGGGGCGACTGGTGGGCGTCAGGCGGGGTGGGCGTTGGGCCATGGGCCGGGGGGCGGCTGCTCCTGCTGGTGGGAGACCTCCGTGTCGAAGAGACGGAACCCGCGCCGCAGGTAGTTGCCCATGGCGTGCTCCCCGTCGAGGCTGCACGTGTGCAGCCACACCCTCTTCGTGGCCGCCCGCCCGGGCCACCGCTTCGCGAGATCCCACGCGCGAGCAACCCCGTACGACAGGAGATGACCCCCGATGCGCCGCCCGCGGAACGCCGGGATCAACCCGAAGTAGACGATCTCGACGACACCGTCGTCCTGCGGGTCCAGCTCCACGTACCCCGCGGGCGTCCCCCGGTCGTAGGCGACCCAGGTCTCCACGCCGGGCCGCGCCAGGTGCTCGAGCCACTGCCCGTGGCTCAGGGAGAGCCGGTCCACCCAGGTGATGTCGCCGCCGACCGCGGAGTAGAGGAACCGGGAGAACTCCGGCGACGGCACCTCGGCCCGGACGATCCGGACATCGCCCTCGGGGACGGCGGCCGGAAGCAGGTCGGCGGGCGAGGTCTGTTCGAGAGACCAGGTGGTGACAGTGATGCTCATGCCGGTCAGGCAATCACGGGCGGCTCCACCCGGCCAAGGGGGGCCGGGGGAGACGCCGAGGGGAGGAAGGGCCTGGCGCGGACCGGTGCGTGACCGGTGAACGACCGGTGTGACTCGTGTCAGCCGGCCAGGGCGGCCCGGACCCGGTCAAGGCACCGCGGCGGCCCGGGCGCGCACCACCGCGGGGGCCACCGACTGCGGCAGCAGCCGGGACGGTTCGGCGGGCAGGACGAGCTCGACGTCGGCGTCCTCGTGGAAGCGGTACGGGCGGTGCGCGAGCAGCCCGCCCAGATAGCGCCGGACGCGGGACAGCTCCGCGCGGACCGTCACCGTGCGCCCCGGGTCGCCGAAGAGGTCCTCGGCGAGCCCGGCGGCGGTCCGCCCCGCCCGGCTCACCGCGAGGAGGTAGAGCAACTCCGCGTGCCGGGGAGTCAGCTCGTGCGTCCAGCAGCCCGCGCTGCCGGTGACCGTGACCGTCCAGCGGTGCGAGCCGCCGACGTCCACCACGACCCGCGTCGCCACGGGCACCGCCGTCCCGTGCGGCGCGGCGGAACCGGCACCGCCGCCGTCGTCGAAGCGCAGCAGCCAGCCCCCGGGCAGGGGCGCCACCGCGCACCCGCCGAGCGTGGGCAGCCAGACCCGGCCGTCCGCGAAGGACTTGGGCAGCGTGACGCGCCCGGGCGGCGGCATGCCGGTGACCGCGGCCGTCCAGCCGTGGGTGTCCACCGCGACCGCCCGCCCGCCGAGGCGGGCGAGGACCGGCGCGGCCACCGAACGCAGCCGGTCGAGGGCGGTCAGATGCTGCTCGCGCAACCGCGCCTCCGCGAGCTTGGCGACCGAGCCCACTAGGGCGAGGGTCGCCGGGTGCATGGTGTCGAGCGGTCCGCTGATGTCCACGACGCCGAGCAGCTGCCCGTCCCTCGGGTCGGTGATCGGCGCGCCGGTACAGGTCCACAGGTGGTGGGAGCGGACGAAGTGCTCGGCGGAGAAGACCTGGAGGGGCCGCCGGGCGACGAGGGGCGTGCCGATGCCGTTCGTGCCGACGATGCTCTCGCGCCAGTCGGCCCCCACCTCGAAGCCGTGCCCGTCGGCCATCCGCAGCACCGACCTGTTGCCCTCGCGCCACAACAGCCGCCCCTCCGCGTCCGCGACGACCATGATGTGCTGGGCGACGTCCGCGACCGACAGCAGGCCCTCGCGCAGCACCGGCAGCACGTGCCGCAGCGGTGACGTCTGCCGCCGCCGCTCCACCTCGTCGGTGCTGAGCATGCCCGCGCGGTGGTCGTGCTCGGGGTCGACGCCGCTCGCCAGCATGCGGTCCCAGGACGCGCCGATCACCGGCCGGGGGCCGACGCGCGGGGGCCGCCCCGCGATCCTGGCGTCCCGCACCTCACGCAGCAGCCGCGCGGCCTGCGCGGCGTTCACCGCTGTCAGGCGTTCGAGATCGAACGTCGCCTGCGTGTTCCTCACCGGTTCCTCCCGCTCCGAGCCCGCCGACAGAGGGGGACACGTCATCCATCGTGCCCTTCCCCGACGTGCGGAAGGACCTGCTTCCTTCAGGTGGTGCAAACCCGGACCGCGTAGGTCACGCGGGGTTGCAACCTTCTGCAACTCTGGCGAACAGTCGTGCGGTGTTTGAAACTTGGCCGTACGCCGCTCCGCGTGGCGTGCGTCCCGACGGGACCTGAAAACCGGGGGTGGTGCCGTGTCGGCGCGGCACCACCCCTGTGACAGCGCCCCGCACGCCCGGAGCGCTCCCGTACGTCACAGCCGTACGGCGGCCCGCTCCACCACGGCTCCCAGGTCCAGGCTGTGCGGCAGCGTGCCGAACGCCGTGCCCCAGTCGCCGCCGAGCCGGGAGGCGCAGAACGCGTCGGCCACGGCGGGCGGCGCGTACCGCACGAGCAGCGAGCCCTGGAGGACCAGCGCCATCCGCTCCACGAGCCGCCTGGCCCGCGCCTCGATGCCCTCGAGATCGGCGAGTTCCGTGAGCAGCGCCTTGATCGCACCGTCCAGGCGGTGGTCGGCGCCGCGCGCCGCACCCACCTCCGCCAGGAAGGCGTTGAGCGCCTGCGGCTCCCGCTGCAACGCGCGCAGCACATCGAGCGCCTGTACGTTGCCCGAGCCCTCCCAGATCGAGTTCAGCGGCGACTCGCGCAGGAGCCGCGGCATCCCGGAGTCCTCCACGTAGCCGTTGCCGCCGAGGCACTCCAGGGCCTCGGCCACGAGCGGGGTGCACCGCTTGGTCACCCAGTACTTCGCGGCCGGCACGGCGAGCCGCAGGAACGCCTGCTCCCGCTCGCCCCCGTCGTCGTGGGCGGCGGCGAGGCGCAGCGCGAGCGTCGTCGCGGCCTCCGACTCCAGGGCCAGGTCCGCGAGGACGTTGCGCATCAGCGGCTTGTCGACGAGCTTGCCGCCGAACGCCTCCCGGTACGTGGCGTGGTGCACGGCCTGCGCGACCGCCTGGCGCATCAGGGCCGCGGACCCGATGACACAGTCGAGCCGGGTCGCCGCCACCATGCCGATGATGGTGCGCACCCCGCGCCCCTCCTCGCCGACGCGGCGCGCCCAGGTGCCGTCGAACTCGACTTCACTGGAGGCATTCGACTTGTTCCCGAGTTTGTTCTTGAGGCGCTGGATCGCGAACGCGTTCCGTGTTCCGTCGTCGAGGACCCGTGGCACCAGGAAACACGTGAGCCCGGCCTCGGCCTGCGCGAGCACCAGGAATCCGTCGGACATCGGCGCGGAACAGAACCACTTGTGCCCGACGAGTTCGTACGTGCCGTCCTCGGCGAGCGCCCGCGCCCGCGTCGTGTTCGCACGGACGTCGCTGCCGCCCTGCTTCTCCGTCATGCCCATGCCGAAGAGCGCGCCCGCCTTCCGCGCGGCGGGCCGCAGCCCCTCGTCGTACACGGTCGAGGTGAGCCGCGGTTCCCACTCGGCGGCGATGCGGGGGTCGGCGCGCAGGGCGGGCACCGCCGCGTGGGTCATCGACACCGGGCAGCCGTGGCCGCCCTCGGCCTGGGTCCACACCAGGAAGCCCGCCGCGCGCCGCACGTGCCCGCCCGGCCGGTTCCAGGCCGAGGTGAGGCCCGCGGCCACCGCCTTGCCGAGCAGCCGGTGCCAGGCGGGGTGGAAGGACACCTCGTCGACGCGGTTGCCGTACCGGTCGTGCGTGTGCAGGACGGGTGGATTCTCGTTGGCGAGCACTCCCCACTCCTGGGCCTGCGCGGAACCCGCGGTGCGCCCGAGGTGGGAGAGCTCCCCGCGGGCCTCTTCGAGCAGGCCCGGGTCCAGGTGCCGCTCGACGCCTTCTACGAGGGCACGGTCGCACGTGAAGACGTCATATCCCACCAGGGGCGGAGCCTGGTTGGTCACTGTGTGGGTGGTGGCTGCCATGCCGCTACGGTAAGGAGGTGCACCAGGCAAAAGAAACACCCGGGCGGCCACACGGCCGCTGGAACCGGGCCCGCGCGCTGTACCGCAACGTCTCCAAGCGCAGGACCGCCTGGCTGCTGCTGAAGGACACCGTCAACTCCTGCATCGAGTACCGCGTCCTCGGGCTCGCGGCCGAAGCGGCGTTCTTCACGCTCCTGTCCGTGCCGCCGCTGCTCCTGAGCCTCATCGGCCTGCTCGCGTACGTCGACCGGTGGACCGGCACCGACACCATCACCAGCGTCCAGAACAACATCCTGGAAGCGTCCCGCACCATCCTGTCCGACAAGGGCGTCCGCGAGATCGCGCAGCCGATCCTGGAGGACGTCATGAAGGTCGGGCGCCCCGACGTGATCTCGATAGGGTTCCTCTTCGCCCTCTGGTCGGGCTCGCGCGCCGTCAACGTCTTCATCGACACCATCACCGTCATGTACGGGCTCGACGGCGCCCGGGGCATCGTGCGGACCCGGCTGCTCGCCTTCGGCCTGTTCCTCGTCGCCCTCGTCATCGGCTCCGTGGCGCTGCCGCTGATGGTGGCGGGGCCCGACGCGGTGGTGAAGCTCGTGCCGGGTTCGGCGACGGTGGTCCAGGTCCTGTACTGGCCGGTCGTCATCCTCCTGTCCGTCGTGTTCCTGACCACGCTGTACCACGTGTCAGTACCGGTGCGCTCGCCATGGGTGGAGGACATGCCGGGCGCGCTGATCGCCCTCGGCATGTGGGTGCTCGGCAGCTTCCTGCTGCGCATCTACCTCACGAGCACCGTGGAGGGCCCCACCATCTACGGCTCCCTCGCCGCGCCCGTCGCCGTGCTGCTGTGGATCGGGGTGTCGGCGTTCGCGGTGCTCGTCGGCGCCGCGGTGAACGCCGCCATAGACCGGGTGTGGCCCTCTCTCGCCACTGCTTCGGCCAGGGAGGCCAATGAGCGGGTGCGGGAGGCCCGGGCCGCGGAGTTCGTCGCCCGGGCTGCCGCCGCACGGGCCGCCGAGGACCCCGACGATCCCGACATGCCCTCGGAGTTCCCCGAGCGGTGGTCCCGCTTTCTGCCCCCCGACGACGTCACGTCCCGCCTTCGTACCCACCACCACGCCAAGCGCCACGACGACGGCCCCCCAGCCTGACCTCCCGCCCCCACCCGTCCACCAGGAGCTTCTCCACGCCATGCCCGGGTTCGGCGCCGAGCACGGGCGCGGGCCGGGTTCGGCCGAGCTAGCGGCTCGACTCGGGCTTTCCCCGGTGCGCTCAGCGAGAGGCAGTACTGCCGGCGGACTGGCCCAGGAGCGTGAGCAGCCCGGGAAATCGTTTCTCGATGTCCGCGCGTCGTAGTCGGATGCCCTTGCGGTTGCCGTAGTCGATCTCGTCGATGAGGCCTGCCTCGCGCAGGACTCGGAAGTGGTGGGTCTGGGTCTGCTTCGAGATCGGCAGATCGAACGAGTTGCAGCCCCGCTCGCTGTCGCTGCGGTCGGCGGCCAACTGCGTCATCACCGAACGACGGTGCTCGTCGGCGAGGGCGCGGAACACCGCACCCAGATCGAGCGCGTCGACCTCCGGGCCGACCAGGTTCCTCCCGGCCATGCCGCACCTCCTCAGGTATGACTTGCATCGTACCTGAAGGGCGTGCTTCCCTAAGGTACGAAAATGATCGTACCTAGGTCCGGTTGCGCCTTGCCGTGCCGCCGCTCCCTCCGGGCCCGGCCCGACACTCGCCGGGGACCTGGTCATCGACACGCGACTCTCCGAGAGGTCATCGTCATGAAGAAGCCCGAGGTGCTGATAGTCGGTGCCGGGATCGCAGGGCCCGCACTCGCGTACTGGCTGTCCCGGAGCGGATACCGGCCGACGGTCGTCGAACACGCCCGGGAGCTGCGCTCCGGTGGTAGCGCGATCGTCGTGAAGGGGCCCGCGATGCCGGTCGCCGAGCGCATGGGCGTCCTCCCGCAGCTCCGCGGGCTCGCCACCCGCAATCGGTCGCTGACCCTGCTCGACCCGGACGGCAGGCGCATCCTCAAGCTCCCGCTCACCTCGGACAAGGCGCCGACGGTCGAGGTGACCCGGGCCGACCTGTCCGAGGTGCTCCACCGGACGGCGCAGACCGAGGCCGAGTTCTTGTTCGACGATACGGTCACCGCTGTCGACCAGGACGAGGGCGGGGTGGACGTCACCTTCCGGCGGTCCGCGCCACGGCGCTTCGACTTGGTGGTCGGTGCTGACGGGATGCACTCCACCGTACGGCGCCTGGTGTTCGGCCCCGAGCGGCAGTTCGCGGGCGACCTGGGCCTGTACGGCGCGACCGTCCCGCTGGCACCCGACGCCGTCGAGGACCCGACCGAGATGACGATGCTGACCGTGCCGAACCGGATGCTGGTCCTGCACCCCTCGCGGACCACCCCGCTCGCGATCTTCACCTTCCGGGCCGCACCGCCGGCGCCCCACGACCGCAAGAACATCGCCCTGCACAAGCAGACCGTGGCCGACGCCTACGCCGACGTGCGGTGGCGGGCACCGGAACTCGTGGCAGCCTTCCTCGACCACCCGGCCCCGTACTTCGACCCCCTGACCACCGTCAGGGTGCCCTCGTGGTCCCGCGGACGGGTCGTACTGCTCGGGGACGCGGCGGCGGCGACAGCCCTGCTGGGCGACGGGTCCAGCATGGCGATGGCGGGCGCGTACGCCCTCGCGGACGAGCTCGCCGCCCAACCCGGTGAGCACGCCCGCGCCTTCGCCGCCTACGAGTCACGGCTCCGCCGCGAGGTGGGTCCGCGGCAGCGACGCGTCGGCCCGCTCTCCAGGCTCATGGTGCCCCGCACCCGGCCGGGCCTCGCGGTGCGCAATACGGTGGGCCGCGCGGTCGCTCGCACGAACCGGACCGCCCCTCGCGAAGCCGCGAACCGGTAGACCGGGGCCCACCCACCTTTCCCGGCGCTCGCCACGACAAGGCCGCTGCGGGCGCCGACCGGGTCACCGCCGCGTCCAGGTGCCCGCGGTCACCGCCTCGTGGACGAAGTCCACGAACTCCCTCGGGCCCCGCCCGAGCACCTCCCGCACCCCGTCGGAGACATACGCGTTGCGACCGTCGAGATTCGTCTCGAACAGCTCGACGAGGAACGCCACCTCCCCCTCCGGCACCCCGAACCCCCGCAACGCGGCCCCGTACTCCGCCGCGGGCACCGGCACGTAGGAGAACTCCCGCCCACCCGCGCGGGATATCTCGGCCACCGCGTCCCGGAAGGACAACAGCCGCCCCCCACTCACCTCCAGGACCCGCCCCGCATACCGCTCACCGGCCCCGAGCACCGCGAGGACCACATCCGCGATGTCCCGCACGTCGACGAACGGCTCAAGGACCTCGCCCCCGGGAAAGACCAGCTCCCCGCTCTCCCGCATGCCGTCGGCCAACGGCCCCTCGCTGAAGTTCTGCGCGAACCACGCGGCCCGTACGACGGTCCAGCGCACCCCGGCCCCCGCGAGCGCGTCCTCCGTCGCGAGCGCCTGGTGCTCACCGCGCGCCGACAGCAGGACGAGGTGGCGCACCCCCAGCTCCCCGGCCCGGCGGGCGAACGCGCCCACGGCCCCGGCGGCGCCGGGCGCGCCCACGTCGGGCTGGTGGGCGAGGAACGCCGCGTCGGCGCCCCGCAGGGCGTCCGCCCAGGTGGCCGGGTCGCTCCAGTCGAAGAGGACCGGGCCCGAACGCGCCGCGGCCCGCACCCCGTGACCGGCGGCCCGCGCCGCCTCCGCGACCCGGCTCCCCACCCGCCCCGTGGCCCCCGTGACCAGGACCGTCATCGCGCTGCCGATCGCCCCGCCCGCAGCGTCACCCGTCGTACCGTCCGTCGTGTTGTTCGTCATGGCCGCAGTCAACTGCCGCCACCCGCACGGAGGCCATCCTCCAAGGGCTCACCCCCATACGCGCGCGTCTACGCCTACGCATGCGCTTACGCTGCCCCCATGGACGTACTCGCCGGTCTCCTGGAGGGCCCACGGGCGCGCGGAGCCTTCATGATCCGTGCGTGCTTCGAGCCGCCGTGGGCGGTCCGCATCGCGGACGAGGCGCCCGTCTCGGTCATGATCATGGTGCACGGCGAGGCGTGGATCGTGCCGGAGGGCGCGGGCGGGGAGGAGGCCCGGCTGGTCCGTCCCGGCGACGTGGCCGTCGCCCGCGGCCCCGGCCACTACGTCGTGGCGGGCGACCGGAGGACCGAGCCGTTCGCCGAGATCGGGCCCGGCCAGTCCTGCACCCCGCTGAACGGCGCCCCCGCGGGGCACTACGCGGGCCTCGGCATGCGCGCCTGGGGGCAGCCCGGCGGGTCCGTGCAGATGCTGATCGGGACCTACCAGATGCGGGGCGAGATCACCGGGCGGCTCCTCGACGCGCTGCCGCCGCTGCTCGTCCTGCCCACGGACGTGTGGGACTGCCCCCTGACACCGTTCCTCGCCGAGGAGATCAACAAGGACGAGCCGGGCCAGGAGGTCGTCCTCGACCGGCTCCTTGACCTGCTCCTGATCGCCGCGCTGCGGGCCTGGTTCTCCCGGCCGGAGGCGGCGGCCCCCGCCTGGTACCGGGCGATGGGCGACCCCGTCGTGGGGCCCGTCGTCCGGCGGCTCCAGGACGATCCCGCGCACCCCTGGACCGTGGCGTCCCTCGCCGCGGAGGCGGGGGTGTCCCGGGCGGCGCTCGCCCGGCGCTTCACCGAGCTGGTGGGCGAACCGCCGATGACGTACCTGACCGGCTGGCGGCTCGCGCTCGCCGCCGACCTGCTGCGCGACAGCGAACTGACCATCGCCGCCATCGCCCGCAAGGTCGGCTACGGCAGTGCCTTCGCGCTGTCCGGCGCCTTCAAGCGGGTGTACGGGGTCAGCCCCCAGGACCACCGCACGGGCCCGTCGTAGCCTGGCGGTATGGGCGGCGGCAGGAGCGGCGGTACGGCCAAAGGCGCGACGGGCGCGGGCCAGGGGCCCGCGCCCCACGGCCCGCCCGGCGACGCGTACACCGAGCGGCCCTCGCACGTGCTGCCCGGCGCCGTCGTGTGGTCGAAGTCGGCCCCGGCCGCCCCGTCGGCCGCGGGCGCGCCCGTCCTGCCCGACGGCTGCATGGACCTGCTGTGGACCGAGGGCCGACTGTTCGTCGCGGGCCCGGACACGCACGCCTACCTGGTCAGGGCCTCGGCCGGCGGCGCCGCCCGGCGCCACGTCGGCATCCGCTTCGCCCCCGGCACGGCCCCTGCCGTCCTCGGTGTCCCCGCGCACGAACTGCGTGACCGTCGTGTGGAGTTGACCGACCTGTGGAGCGCGGCCCTGGTGCGCCGGCTCACCGCCCGCGTCGACGCGGCCGACGACCCCCTGGCCGCCCTGGAAGCCGTCGCCAGTGAGCGCGCCGCCGACCGGCCGCCGCCCGATCCGCTCCTGGCCCGGGTCGTGCGGTCCCTGAACGCGGGGCACGGCGTCGCGGAGACCGCCGACGCCGCCGGTGTCGGCGCCCGCCTGCTGCACCGCCGCTCCCTGGCCGCGTTCGGGTACGGGCCCAAGACCCTCGCCCGAGTGCTGCGCTTCCAGCGGGCGCTCGCGCTGGCCCGCGCCGGACGGCCGTACGCGGACACGGCGGCCGCCGCGGGCTTCGCCGACCAGGCCCATCTGGCCCGCGACGTGAAGGAGTTGACGGGTATGCGGCTGAGCGAACTCCTCGCCCCGCCCACAGGGTGAGGCGGGGGGCCGACTCAGGCGAGCGGCGCGAACAGGTCGGCGCCGTTGCCGTCGGGGTCGAGCACGGTCGCGTACCGCTGCCCCCAGACCGCGTCGAACGGCTTCAGCTCCGATCGGTACCCGGCGGCCACCAGCTCCTCGTACACCGCGTGCACCCCCGCCGGCGTACCGCAGTGGAAGGCGAGACCGATCCGCCCGGCGCCCGGGACGGGCCGCCAGTCGGGGGCGAAGGAGCGGACGGTCTCCTCGGTGTCCAGGGCGAAGCGCAGGCCGTTCGGCAGGGTGGCCTCGGCGTGCGGCAGGTCCTCGGACCCGGCGGGGAAGTCGAGGCCGAGCCTGCGGTAGAAGGCGAGCGACGCCGCCAGGTCGGACGTGACGACGCCCACCATGTCGAGGCGGGGTGTGACACGGGTCGGGGCGGCGCTGGTGGGGTGCGTGTCGTTGCTGTTCATGCCGTGAGCGTAGGCAGCGGGGCGGCGCGCGGTCTTGAAGGAATCGGACGCGCACGGGCGCGCGGAAGGGGCGCGGACGGTGTCCGTGGCAGTCCCGGACCCCGAATCCTCGCTACGGTGGTGGCACGGGTATCCCTGGCGAGAACCCTCTGGCAGCAGCCGTCGTCGCCCACCGGGGCAAGGTGCTGCTCGTGCGCCGCAGCGAGACGGAGCGGTTCCTGCCCCGCGTGTGGGGGGCCCTGTAAAAAGCTCGAACCGGGCGAGAGCCGGTCGGAGCCGTCGAGGACGGCCAGCTCCGCGTGCAGGGTGCGGTGCGTCGCGGCGGCGAGCGCCGGGAACGGGCCGGGAGCCCGTGCGCGAGCCGTGGGCGGAACCGGTGGCGCCGGGCCCCGCGGCTGTCCGCCGCGCGCCCGGCGCACCGGAGGGCGGCGCGTGAGTTGCCGTCCCTCCCAGTCTAAGGGGCCACCACCGTGTTTCTCCGGGTCAGGAAGGGTCCGTGCCCCGGCGGTCGGGGTCCGCGCCGCCGCCCTCGACCCGCCCTCACCGCTCCCGTGGAGCCGTCGTGAAGGTGAACGCGAACTCCGCGGGGGCCACCCGCAGTTCGTGCCGGGGCAGCACGCCGGGCCCGCACGACTGCGAACCGATGCCGCGCTGCCCGTGGTCGAGGTGCACCCACACCGTGTCCCCCGGCCGCAGATCCGTGCGGTGGGCCGCCGCGTCCAGCTGCTCGGTGCTCCAGGGCCGGGCGGTGAACCAGAACGCGGGGTCGCCGACGATCCGTACGCCCTCCCCGCGGGCGTCCGGGCGCAGCTCGGCCCAGCGCACGTCGGCGCGGGCCCCGTTCTCCTGCGGGCGGACGTACGGCGTCTGCATGTGCTCGACGTCCATGCCCCAACGGGCCACGCAGGAAGCGGAGCTGGTGTCCGGGTACGCTTCCCCGGGGCCGCCGCCGAACCAGTGGGCGTACCCCAGGGACGCGGGCAGGCCGAGGCGGATCCCGAGCCGGGGCAGCGGCACCTGCCAGTCGCCCTCCGGGGTCACCGACACCGCGAGCCGCAGGGCCGTGCCGTCGGACGTCCAGCGGTAGACGGTGCGCAGCGCCAGATCGCGGGCCGCGGGCGCCACCCGGGTGCGGACGGTGAGCCCGCCGTCGCCCGGCTCCACCGCGTCGAGGCGGTGCTGCATCCGGTCCAGGCCGAGTTCGCGCCACAGCGGGCCGTAGCGGACGTCGGGCTGCCAGGGCGCGCCGTCGTCGTTGTCCGTGGGCGCACGCCACACGTCCAGGCGCGGCGCCGCCTTCAGGGTGAGGTCGCCGAGCGCGCGCAGCTCACCGGCGCGGACGTCGAAGCGGCCGGGGCCGACGGCGAGGTCGTAGCCGCTGCGGCGGGGCCGCACACCGTCGGCGACGGGCACCGGCGGGCGCGGCGTGACGGCGAAGTCGGCCCGCGCCACCACATGGTCGAGCGACGTCCAGTTGGTCTCCTCGCAGACCGTCGCGCTCACCTGGAGCCGGGTCTCGGCGCCGCGCGCGGCCGGTGGCGGCTCCGGCAGCTTCAGCTCGACGCTCTCGCCGGGGCCGAGCTCCGGCGGCACGTCGAGAGGCCCCGACACCGCCCGGTCCGGGCCGTCCATGAGGTACGTCCACTCGAACGCGAGCTCCGACAGGTCCGCGAAGTCGTACAGGTTGGTCACCGAGACCGTGCCGGACACCGGGTCGTAGGTGAACCGCACCGGCTGGATCACCTGCTTGTAGTCGAGGAGGCCGGGGGAGGGGCTGCGGTCGGGGAAGCACAGGCCGTCGCAGACGAAGTTCCCGTCGTGCGGCCGGTCGCCGAAGTCCCCGCCGTAGGCGTAGCCGAACTCGGGGTGGCGCAGGCCGTGGTCGATCCACTCCCACACGAAGCCGCCCTGCAACCGCTCGTACCGCTCGAAGAGGTCCTGGTACTCGCGCAGGCCGCCGGGGCCGTTGCCCATGGCGTGCCCGTACTCGCAGAGCACGAACGGCAGCAGCCGCCGCTCCTCGGGACCCTCGTCCTCACCCCGGCCGACGCGCTCGACCTCGGCGTGGTCGGCGTACATGCGGGAGTACATGTCGGTGTCCCGGCAGGAGGGGTCGCCCTCGTAGTGCAGCAGCCGGTCCGGGTCGCGCTCGCGGATCCACGCGGCCATCGCGCGCAGCCCGCGCCCGGTGCCGCACTCGTTGCCGAGGGACCACACGACGACCGACGGATGGTTCTTGTCCCGCTCGACGGTACGGGCCGCGCGGTCGAGGAGGGCCGGGGTCCAGCGGTCGTCGTCGACGGGGTTGCCGCGCCCGCCGAGGGCCGTGAAGCCGTGCGTCTCCAGGTCGCACTCGTCGACGACCCACAGGCCCAGCTCGTCGCACAGGTCGAGGAAGGCCGGGTGCGGCGGGTAGTGGGCGGTGCGGACGGCGTTGATGTTGTGCTGCTTCATCAGCAGGACGTCCGCGCGCATCGTGGCGAGGTCGAGGGCGCGGCCGTGCTCGGGGTGGAACTCGTGCCGGTTCACGCCGCGGAACAGCAGCGGCCGCCCGTTCACGGTGATGAGTCCGCCGGCCAGGGCGACCGTGCGGAAGCCCACCCGCAGCGCGACGCGCTCGCCCGGCGTGGCGAGCACCGCGTCGTAGAGACGGGGCCGCTCCGCCGTCCACGGCTCGACCGGCACGCGCACGTCGACGCCGGTCGCGACGTCCACACCCAGCTCCGGCACCGTGACCCGGCCCGGCACGTCGGAGTCCACCCGGAGCGTGCCGGTGCCGCTGTCGTGGTCGTACGAGGCGTGCGTGAAGAAGTCCCCCGCGGCGCCGTCCGGCCGGTGCAGGAGCGTCACGTCCCGGAAGATCCCCGGCAGCCACCACTGGTCCTGGTCCTCCAGGTACGACCCCGACGACCACTGGTGCACCCGTACGGCGAGGACGTTGTCGGCGGGCCGCAGCAGCTGCCCGACCGCGAACTCGTGCGGCAGCCGCGAGCCCTTGAAGTCGCCGAGCAGGGTGCCGTTCAGCCACACCCGCGCACACGACTCGACGCCGTCGAACCGCAGCACCGCGTCACCGGCCGCGGGCCAGGCCTCCGGCAGGTCGAAGCAGCGCAGGTGGTCACCGGTCGGGTTCTCCGTCGGCACCCTCGGCGGGTCCACGGGGAACGGGTACTGCTGGTTGGTGTAGTGGGGCGCGCCGTGGCCCTGTAGCACCCAGTGTCCCGGTACGACGACCTCGTCCCAGGCGGCGGCGTCGAACCCCGCCGCGGCGAACGACTCGTCGGGACCGCAGCCGCCCGGCGAAAGGCGGAACCGCCAGCTTCCGTTCAGCGACAGCGAGGCGGCGTCCGAACCGGCGTACCAGGCCCGCGGCGGCAGACCGCCGGTGCCGGGGGACACGTCCTCGTGGTAGGGGAGCTCCATGACTCCATCAGAACGTGTACGGGTGGTGCCGCTCAATTCTTTGCGCCGGAGGGTTGTTGGATTCTTGATGAACGGATGGGACGAATGAGGGGCCGGTGGCCCGTTCGGGTGACCCGGGTGGCCGGAACGGTGCACGGGCGGGTGCGGGGCCGCGGGTTGCGGACGGTGCCGGGCCGCCGTCCAAGACGGTTGCCGGGGCGCCGATTAAATAAGTGGCGGGCCCTCGGAGGCGAGGGCTACAGTTCTGATCGTTCCACGGCGGCGCACGACCGCCGTGGCCGGTCGAGCGGATTCTTCGGGGGGTGTGATTCATGGCTGTCGTTGCGAGGGGTGCTGTCCGCATCCAGACGTTCATCCACATCACCCCCGTGGTCTCCGGCTGACCTCTCCTCTTCGCCGCGCCCCTCCGGCGCGCGGGCCGGGGCCACCCTTGTGAAGGGTTCCCCTTGACCTCCTCCGCTTCATCTCCGTCCGCTTCTTCCGAGTCCCGGTACTCCTTTCTCGCCCGCTACGGCTGGGACGAGGAGTGGGCCGCGGCCTTCGCCCCGTACGCGGAGCGCGGACTGCTGCCCGGGCGGGTCGTCCGCGTCGACCGCGGCAGCTGCGACCTGGTCGTCACCGAGGAAGGCATCGTCCGCGCCGACACCACGTACGTCACCCCGCACGACCCGCTCAGGGTCATCTGCACCGGTGACTGGGCGGCCGTGGACGCGCCCGGCGGCGACCCACGCTATGTGCGGGACTATCTGCCGCGGCGCACCTCGTTCGTGCGCTCCACCTCCTCCAAGCGGTCCGAGGGGCAGATCCTCGCGGCCAACGTCGACCACGCCGTGATCGCGGTGTCCCTCGCGGCCGAGCTGGACCTCGGGCGCGTCGAGCGGTTCCTCGCGCTCGGTTGGGAGTCGGGCGCCCAGCCCGTCGTCGTCCTCACCAAGGCCGACCTCGTGCCGGACGCCACCGCCCTGTCGTACCTCGTCGAGGACGTGGAGACGAGCGCGCCCGGCGTCCAGGTGCTGCCGGTCAGCGCCGCCACCAACGAGGGCGTCGACGTGCTCGCCGCCGTCGTCTCCGGCGGCACGTCGGTACTGCTCGGCCAGTCGGGCGCGGGCAAGTCGACCCTCGCCAACGCCCTCGCGGGCGCCGACATCATGGAGGTGCAGACCATCCGTGACGTCGACGGCAAGGGCCGGCACACCACCACGACCCGCAACCTCCTGGTCCTGCCGGGCGGCGGTGTCCTCATCGACACGCCCGGCCTGCGCGGCGTCGGCCTCTACGACGCGGGCACGGGCGTCGGACAGGTCTTCGCCGAGATCGAGGAACTCGCCGAAGGCTGCCGCTTCCAGGACTGCGCGCACGTCGCGGAGCCTGGCTGCGCCGTCCTCGCCGCCCTCGACGACGGCACCCTGCCGGAGCGCCGCCTCGACAGCTACCGCAAGCTGATGCGAGAGAACCAGCGCATCGTCGCCAAGACCGACGCCCGCGTCCGCGCCGACCTGCGCCGCGAGTACAAGCGGCGCGGCGCCGAGGGCAAGGCGGCCATGGAGGCCAAGCGGGGCCGGGTGCGCTGACCGCCGCGCCGGCGCCGGGGCGGCGGGGACGAACGCGACGTCCGATTTCCGCTGGCCCCGGCGCCCGGTGCGACCCACACTGGACGCGTGAGCGACCAGGACACCAGGTACGAGGCCGTGCGCAGCCGCGACGCCCGTTTCGACGGCGTCTTCTTCTTCGCCGTCGCGACGACCGGCATCTACTGCCGGCCGAGCTGCCCGGCCGTCACCCCCAAGCGCCGGAACGTCCGCTACTACCCGACGGCCGCGGCCGCGCAGAGCAACGGCTTCCGCGCCTGCCGCCGCTGCCGCCCCGACGCCGTGCCGGGCTCCGCCGACTGGAACGTCCGCGCGGACGTCGTGGGCCGGGCCATGCGGATGATCGGGGACGGCGTCGTCGACCGCGAGGGCGTCGGCGGCCTCGCCGCCCGCCTCGGCTACAGCGCCCGCCAGGTCCAGCGCCAGCTCACCGCCGAACTCGGCGCGGGCCCCGTCGCCCTCGCCCGCGCGCAGCGCGCCCACACCGCCCGCGTGCTGCTCCAGACCACCGACCTGCCGGTCACGGAGATCGCCTTCGCGGCGGGGTTCGCCAGCGTACGGCAGTTCAACGACACCATCAGGGGCGCCTACGACCTGACACCCACCGGACTGCGCGCCGCCGCGCCCAAGCGGGGCGGCAGCCGCGCCACCCCCGCCGCGGGCATCCCGCTGCGCCTCGCGTACCGCGGCCCCTACCAGGCCGCCGCCGTCTTCGACCTCCTCGCCGAGGAGGCCCTGCCCGGTGTGGAGGACGTCAGCGGCGAGCGCGGCGCCCGGACCTACCGGCGCACGCTGCGGCTTCCGTACGCCTCCGGGATCGTCGCCGTCGAGGAACGCGATCCGCGCCGGGGCGGCGACCCCCACCGCTGCGGTTGGCTCGACGCCCGGCTGCACCTGGGCGACCTGCGCGACCTGACCACCGCCGTGCAGCGCCTGCGCCGGCTCTTCGACCTGGACGCCGACCCGTACGCCGTGGACGAGCGCCTGGCCGCCGATCCCCGCCTCGCCCCGCTCGTCCTGGCCCGCCCGGGGCTGCGCTCACCGGGCGCCGCCGACCCGGAGGAGTTCGCGGTGCGGGCGGTCGTCGGGAGCGCCGCGGCCCGCCGCCTCGTCGTCGAGTTCGGTACGCCGCTGCCCGCGCCGTGCGGCACCCTCACCCATGTCTTCCCCGCCCCCGAGGCCCTCGCCGGGCGGGTGCCGCTGGCCGCCGCTCTCGCGGACGGCGCCGTGTGCCTGGACGCGGGGGCCGACCGCGAGGACGCGGAGCGGCATCTGCGCGCGGTGCCGGGGGTGAGCGCGCCGGTGGCCGCGCTCATCCGGATGCGTGCCCTCGGGGACCCGGACGTCACCGTGCCCGGTGCGGTGTCGTCCGACGGGTGGCGGCCCTGGCGGTCGTACGCCCTGCGGCACCTTCGGTGTGCGCCGCGGGGCGTCGCGGTGCCCGAACCGCCGCTGCTCTCGGCGTGAACCGGTCCCTCCTTCCGCCGCGCCGCTCCGCTGCGGGCCTCGTCCTCAGCCGCCGGACGGGCTGCGGCTTCGCCGTGCCCGCGCCCGACGGATCGCGTACCAGCCCGCCGCCGTCAGTGCCGCGGCGAGCACCGCGGTGCCGGTGACGGGCAGGCCGGTGGACGCGAGGCGGCCGGGTGGGCCGGGACTTGCCCGCGGGGCGGGGGAGTTCGGGTCGCCGGATCTGCCGCCGCCTGAGCCTTCGCCGCCGGAGCCGGAGCCGGATCCGGAGCCGCGGATGTCCACGCCGCGCACTCGCCACGGCCGCCCGCTCACACCGTCGCGCTCGGGCACCGGCCCCTCACCCACCGCCCCCGACCACCACCGCCCCCACCCACGCCCCCACGATCAGCAGGCACGCGAACAGTTCCGCGAACACGTTCCAGCCCCCGGCCCGCAGTGCCGTCCGCACCGCCGTCACGGCCTCGCCGCGCCCCCCGAGCCGTATCCGCTCGGACAGGTAGAGCCCGCCGATGAACCCCGGCAGCGCGCCGAGCACCGGCACCAGGCAGAACCCGAGCAGCGCGCCGCCGCCCGCGAAGACGGCCATGCGGTGGGTCGCCCCCGACTCCCGCAGCCGCCGCGGCGGCAGCTGCCAGCGCACGGCCTGGGACAGCAGCAGCACCAGCGTCGCGCCCACCAGGACGCCCCAGGCGAGCCCGTTCGGGTCCTGGAGCGCCCACCACAGCACCCCGGCCCACACGAGCCAGGACCCCGGCACTCCGGGCACAAGCACTCCGCACAGGCCGAGCAGCACGACAACGCCGACCAGCAGGAGTTCCCACGCTCCCATCTGTTCAGAGTGCAGGAACGGCTACGGAACCGCAGGTCGGCGTCAGTCCCGGGCCACCGCGGGAGCCACCGCGCCGGGTCCCGCACCGGTCGCCTCACGGGCCACCCAGCCCCGCTCGTAGGCGTGCCAGCCGAGCTGGAGCCGCGTCGTCACACCCGCCAGCTCCATCAGCCGCTTCACCCGGCGCTGTACGGTGCGCAGGCCCAGGTCGAGCTGTTTCGCGACGCTCGCGTCGGTCATGCCGGCGAGCAGCAGCGAAAGCACCTCGAGATCGGTGCCGTCCGGTCCTTCGGCGTCGCTCTCGCGCACCGTGCCGCCCTCGCCGATGCGCAGCGGCAGGGCGGTGCGCCACACCGCCTCGAACAGGCCCGTCAAGGACTCCAGCAGGCCGCTCGCGTGCACCACGAGCGCCGCGGGTTCCGCGGTGCGCGACGTCAGCGGCACCATCGCCAGGGTGCCGTCCACGACCACCAGCTTGGTCGGTACGCGGTCGGCGACCCGGATCTGCTCCTCGCGCCGCATCGCCGCCGAGACCTCGAGGAGGCCGGTGGGCGCGGTGAGCACCTCGCGCTCGATGACGACACGGTAGCGCACGCCCCGGCTCGCGGCGCGTTCCTCCGCGTCGTTCTCCACGCCCGTGACCGCGACGGGCCTGCCCGTCACCAGGGCGCACACCTCGCGGCTCGCGCCGAGCTGCAACTGCAAGAAGCGCTGGGCGACCGCGGGGCCGCCGGTCACCACCTCGACCAGGTCGTGCGCGGTGGGCTCGGCCGCCCGGGCCCGGTACTCCTCCGCGAGGAGGGTCGCCGCGAGCTCCGCCTGCTCCAGATCGTGCCGGTGCTGGGTGAGCAGCGCCCCGAGCGCCACCCCGGGGGGCGCCGCCACCCAGCGTCCCGCACGCCCCGAGGCCTGCGCGGCCAGGCCGTGCCGCTCCAGGCGGCGCAGCGCGCGCTCGGTCTCCCGCTCGCCCAGGGTGAGCCGCCGCGCCAGGTCGGGCACGTCGGCCGCGCCCACCGACACCAGTGCCCGGTACGCCGCCTCGTGCGTCTCGTCCAGACCTATCGCTGCCAGCATGCGCAGCCGTCCCTCCCCGATGGCCCTCCCGCGGGCGCGGCCTCCCGATGGTCGTGGCGCGTTCGCCCGCCCGTGGCGGAAAAGAGCCACGGCGTAAACCCGCCGTGAGCATCATCCCCGCTGGACCCGGCGGTCTGCCAAGGTGTCCCCGCGCCGGGCGGTCCTCCCGTGGGGGGTGGGACCGCCCGACGCGTCACCCGCCCCGGCTCGGCCGTGAATTTCCCGACGCACCGTTTTCGTACGGGCTGTGCGGTGGACAATGGGGGGATGAGCCAGCAGGGGGAGAGGCCCACCGGCCACGGAACCGGTTCCGACCGGCCCGACCGGCCCGTCAAGTCCGACCACTCCGACCCCTCCGTTCAGGAGGACGACTGGTGGGGCCAGTTGTACGACGAGTCCGAGGACGACGCGGGCCCCACGGCGGCGGCGGACACCCTGGACGACCGCTTCGCCTCAGCCGCGGGCACGGTGGGCGCCGTGAACACGGCTTCCGGGGGCGGGGGTTCGGCTCCCGGTAGCGCGTCGTACGGGGTTCCACCGCAACGGGACGGGGCGGCGGGCGAGGTGCCTTCCACTCCCGTGGACGGGCCCCGGGACGGTGCCGAGCGCGAGGCCACGGCTAGCCGGGCGGCGGCTGCCTCGGGTGAGGGTGACGGGGTGCCGGGAGGCGGCGACGCTGTTCCGGGGCGTCCGGATTCCGACTCACCTTCCGGGCCGGGTTCCGACTCACCCTCCGGGCCCGATTCCGGGCCGGGTTCCGGTCAGGACGGCTCGGGGCGGCGCGACGTGGGGTCGGGGGGCGGTGGTTCCGCCTCGGGTCGCGGGGACTCCGGGCAGGGTCGTTGGGGCTCCGCATCGGGGCGTCACGGTTCCGTGTCGGGGTGGGTGGGTCCTGTTCCTGGGCAGGCGGAGCCCGTTCCCGGGCAGACAGATCCCGTCCCCGAGAAGACAGGCCCCGTGCCTGAACAGGCGGAGCCCGTATCCAGGCGGACGGAGCCCGTGTCCGGGCAGGCGGACCCCGTCGCATACCGGCGGGACCCCGCCCCCGGCCGACGGCAGGCCCTCCCGGACTGGTTGACGTCACCGGAGCACCGGCCGCCCCCTCCCGTCACCGAGCCTCCACAGCCCCTCGGACCACCACCGTCCACACCGCCTCGGCCCCCGGAGTCGGAGCGTCCGGCCCCGGAATACCCCGGCGAGGCCCCGGCACCCCCCGGCCCGGCCCCGCGGCCTTCGGCCCGAGCCCAGGAGCCCCCGGGCCCCCCGACGGTAGACCCCGGCCCCCCGACGGCCCCGGGGACTCCGCCGCCCCCGCCGCCGTCCCGGGAAGCCTCCCGCCCCTCGGCCGAAACGCCTTCGACGCACCGGCCTAGCACCCCGCCCCGCCCGGCAGCCGCCCCGGCCCCGCCCCTGCCCCCGGCCGCTCCGACCGGACCTTGGCCCCCGGCGGACGCGGCCCGCCCCGAGGCAGGCCCTGCCCAGTCCCCGGCGGACGCGACTCGGCCCCCGGCGGACGCGCCCCGTCCCGAGACGGAGGTGCCCCAGCCCCCGGCGGAGTCACCCCGGCCCCTGGCAGACGCGCCCCGACCTCCGGCGGACGCGCCCCGCCCCCCGGCGGAGTCACCCCGCCCCCCGGCGGAGTCACCCCGCCCCCCGGCAAACACGACCCACCCCAAGGCAAACGCAACCCCGCCCAAGCCCGCCCCCAACCCCCGCCGCCCCGAGGCACCGCCCCCGGGGCCACCCACCGTCCCCGCCCCGCCCGAGGGCTCCTCCCGCAGTGGGCCGTCCCGCCCCGTGTCGCCCGCCCCCTGGCACCCGCCCGCCGAGCCCCCGCTCCCACCCCGCACCTCCGCGACGCCACCCTCGAAGCCACCGAGCCCCACAAGCTCCACCGCCCCCACAGGCCCCCTCGGCCCCCCGGCAGGCACCACCCCCACGAGCCCGACCGTCGCCCACGACGCCACCACCCCCACGGGCCCGACCGTCGCCCCCGACGCCACCACCCCCACCGTCCCCCACAACCCCACCAGCCCCCTGCCCCAGGGACGCCCCGCACCTCACATGCCCGGGACCGGGGTGCCCGGCGCCCCGACCTACCGTGCTCCCGACCCCTGGGCGCCCGCCCACGGCCCGGTGCAGCCCAGGACGTTCCCCGGCGCGCGAAGCGGTGACGCGGGTGGGGTGGCGGTCGGGGGAGGGCAGGTGGCCGGTGCGGGGGGCGCGGCGGGGCGGGGGGTGCCCGCGTATGTGGGGGACGGGCCGCCGACGTACGAGGCGGAGCCCACGGGGCTGGCCGCTGCCGACCCGGACGCCCTCGGCGAGCTGGTCGCGGACACCGTGCTCGACGGCGCCCGCTACGGCACAAGCACCCTGCGGGCGGTGTCCATGCGCGGCGACTCGGCCAGGTACCGGGGCGAGCCCCGCCGCGACGCCCTGCTCACGGCCCGCTTCGGCAGCGGCGACGACGCGCTGCTGCTCGTCGCCATGGCCACCGGCGCCCGCGCCACCGCAGGCGCGCACCGGGCCGCGGCCGACGCCTGCGCCTGGATCGGGCGCGCGGTGGGCCGCAGCCACCACCGCCTCGCCCAGGACCTCCGCGCGGCCCGCCGCGGCGACCTGAAGTCGGGCCTGCACCGCCTCACCGACCGCAGCCTCGGCAAGCTCCGCGCCCGCGCCGCCGAACTGGGCCTGGAGCCGGACGAGTACACGGCATCGCTGCGCTGTCTGCTGCTGCCCGCCGACCCCGAGTGCCGCACCCGGGTGTTCTTCGGCGTGGGCGCGGGCGGCCTGTTCCGGCTGCGCGGCGGCGAGTGGCAGGACATCGAGCCGCGCGTCGCCCGAAGCGCGGGCGAACCCGTCGTCGGCTTCGGCTCCCCGCCCGCCGAGGCCCCCGACGGCGACCGCCTCACCATGGACCTGGGCATACCGACACCCCCGAGCCCGTACGAGCCCGCACCCGCGGCGGCGTCGGGCGCGGGCGCGGGCCCGCACCACCGCGACCCCGCCCGCGACCCGTTCCGGTTCCGGGCCTCCGTCGCCCGCCCGGGTGACACGCTCCTGCTGTGCAGTGCGGGCCTCGCCGAGCCCCTGCGCGGCGAGCCGGAACTCGCACGCCACCTCACCCGCAGGTGGACCGGGGGCGGCCCGCCCGGCCTCGCCGCGTTCCTCGCCGACGCCCAGGTACGGGTCAAGGGATACGCCGACGACCGCACGGCCGCCGCCGTGTGGGAGGCATGAGCGGCGCCCCCGCGCATTCTGTGACTTCATGGACCCCGAGAGACACACCGCACGACATCGTTGACCTCGCATGCTCGAAGGGGTGCATGAACAGATGGGCAAGAAGAACGTCGCCGAGCAGTTCGTCGACATCCTCGTCCGCGCCGGAGTCACACGCCTCTACGGAGTCGTCGGCGACAGCCTGAACCCCGTCGTGGACGCCATCCGCCGCACCAGGGGAATCGACTGGATCCAGGTGCGGCACGAGGAGACCGCCGCGTTCGCGGCGGGCGCGGAGGCCCAGGTCACCGGCTCCCTCGCGGCCTGCGCGGGCTCCTGCGGCCCGGGCAACCTGCACCTCATCAACGGCCTCTACGACGCCCACCGCTCCATGGCCCCGGTCCTCGCCCTCGCCTCCCAGATCCCGTCCAGCGAGATCGGCCTCGGCTACTTCCAGGAGACCCACCCCGACCAGTTGTTCCGCGAGTGCAGTCACTACTGCGAACTGATCTCCAGTCCCCAGCAGATGCCGCGGCTGCTCCACACGGCCATCCAGCACGCCGTCGGCCGGTCGGGCGTCAGCGTCGTGTCGCTGCCCGGCGACATCGCCTCCGCGGCCGCGCCGGACAAGGCCGCCGAGACCGCCCTCGTGACCTCACGCCCCTCCGTGCGGCCCGGCGACGCCGAGATCGACGAGCTCGCCGCGATGATCGACGAGGCCGACAAGGTCACCCTCTTCTGCGGCAGCGGCACCGCGGGCGCCCACGCCGAGGTGATGGAGTTCGCCGAGAAGATCAAGTCCCCGGTGGGGCACGCGCTGCGCGGCAAGGAGTGGATCCAGTACGACAACCCGTACGACGTGGGCATGAGCGGCCTGCTCGGCTACGGCGCCGCGTACGAGGCCACCCACGAGTGCGACCTCCTGATCATGCTCGGCACGGACTTCCCGTACAACGCCTTCCTGCCCGACGACGTGAAGATCGCCCAGGTCGACGTGCGCCCCGAGAACCTCGGCCGCCGCTCCAGGCTGGACCTCGCCGTCTGGGGCGACGTACGCGAGACCCTGCGCTGTCTGACCCCGCGCGTCGCAGCGAAGCGGAACCGCAAGTTCCTGGACAAGATGCTGAAGAAGCACGCCGACGCGCTCGAAGGCGTGGTGAAGGCGTACACGCGCAAGGTCGAGAAGCACGTCCCGATCCACCCCGAGTACGTGGCGTCCGTCCTCGACGACCTCGCCGACGACGACGCCGTCTTCACCGTCGACACCGGCATGTGCAACGTCTGGGCCGCCCGCTATCTCTCGCCGAACGGCAAGCGGCGCATCATCGGCTCCTTCAGCCACGGCTCGATGGCCAACGCGCTGCCGCAGGCCATCGGCGCCCAGTTCACCGACCGCAAGCGGCAGGTCGTGTCGATGTCGGGCGACGGCGGTTTCACCATGCTGATGGGTGACTTCCTCACTCTCGTGCAGTACGACCTGCCGGTGAAGGTCGTGTTGTTCAACAACTCCTCGCTCGGCATGGTGGAGCTGGAGATGCTCGTCGCGGGGCTGCCCTCGCACGGCACCGGGAACCACAACCCCGACTTCGCCGCCGTGGCCCGTGCCGCCGGGGCCTACGGCGTGCGGGTGGAGAAGCCCAAGCAGCTCGCCGGCGCGCTGAAGGACGCCTTCGCGCACAAGGGCCCCGCCCTCGTCGACATCGTCACCGACCCCAACGCCCTCTCCATCCCGCCCAAGATCAGCTCCGACATGGTCACCGGGTTCGCCCTGTCCGCCAGCAAGATCGTCCTGGACGGCGGGGTGGGGCGCATGGTGCAGATGGCCCGCTCCAACCTGCGCAACGTGCCGAGGCCCTGACCCACGCGGGGCGCCCCGGTCCCGCCCCTTCCCGAACCAGGGGGCTGCGCCCCCTGGACCCCCGCTTTATCGGCGCTCCGCGCCTCGTCCTCAAACGCCGGACGGGCTGAAAATCTTCGCCGCACCGGAAGACGCTGCCGCACCGGCGACCATCTGAGCCCGTCCGGCGATTGAGGACGAGGCCGCAGGCCGACAACGGGGTCTGGGGCGGAGCCCCAGGATCGGAGAAGGGGCGGGACCGGGGCGCCCCGCGAGGGCTACGCCGGGCGCAGTCGCAGGGTCAGGATCTGGAACGGGCGCAGGGCCAGGGCCAGACCCGCGCCGGTGGTCTCGGCGGGGTGCAGGGGGCGTTCCAGGAGGTCGGTGACGTCGGCCCGGGTGACGGGGAAGGACGTCGTCAGGACGGCACGGGCCCGCCCGCCCCGGGACTCGTACAGCCGCACCACCACGTCCCCGCTGCGATCCTCGGCCAGCTTGACCGACTCCACGGTCACCCCGGGGTGATCGACCCGCACGAGGGGCGCGACGGCGGGCGCGTCGGCGACCCGCAGGGGGAGGTTCAGGGCGAGGCCCTCGGCGACCGCGTCGCCCGTCTCCGCGCCGGGCAGCAACGCGTACGTGAAGTGGTGGGTGCCGACGTCGGTGTCCGGGTCGGGGCTGTGCGGCGCGCGCAGGAGGGTGAGGCGGACGGTGGTGCCGAGCCCCTCGGCGTGCGGGGTCCGGGTCACGTCGTGCCCGTACGTGGAGTCGTTGAGGACGGCGATCCCGTACCCCTCCTCGGCCACCCGCAGCCACCGGTGCGCGCAGATCTCGAAGCGCGCCGCGTCCCAGGAGGTGTTGGCGTGCGTCGGCCGCTGCACATGCCCGAACTGGATCTCCGCGGCGGACCTCTCCGCCTGCACGTCGAGGGGGAACGCCGCCTTGAGGACCTTCTCCGACTCCCGCCACTCCACCTCGGTGACCACGTCGACGCGGCGGCTGCCCGCGGCGAGCCGCAGCTCCTGCGTGATCCGCGAACCGGCGCCGAAGACGCGGACGACCCGCACGGACGCCCGCAGCGGCCCGTCCTCCACCAGCTCCACCGACTCCGCCCGGATGAGGTCGGTGTGGCGGTGGCGGTAGTGCTTGTCGAGGTCCCAGGCGTCGTAGTGGGTGGGGTGGTCGGGGTGCAGCTGGAGGAGGTTGCCGCGGCTGCCGGGGGCGAGGACCTCGCGGTCGGCGGCGCGGTCGACGACGGAGGCGAGCAGGCCGTCCGAGTCGACGGTGACCCGCAGGTGCTCGTTGGACAGGACGATCTCGTGGCCGGTGCGGGTCGCCGTGGTCACCGCGCCCGTCTCCCGCTCCTGCCCGGCGGCCTCCGCGAGCCCGCGCGCGCCGAAGCCGCCGACGTCCACGTGCACCAGGTGCCCCTCGTGCGCGACGACCTCGCTGCGGGCGTACGGCGACGCGTTGAGCACCGAGGCCTCGCCGCCGCCGAGGTGGCGCACCGCCTCCGCGGTGAGCGTGTCGAGCTCGGCGAGCACGCGCGCGTAGGTGTCGCGGGCCTCGCGGTGCACCCAGGCGATGGAGGAGCCCGGCAGGATGTCGTGGAACTGGTGGAGCAGGACCGTCTTCCACAGGCGGTCCAGGTCGTCGTACGGGTAGGCGTAGCCGGGGTCCTTCACGGCGGCCGCCGCGCACCACAACTCGGCCTCCCTGAGGGCGTGTTCACTGCGGCGGTTGCCGCGCTTGGTGGCGGCCTGCGAGGTGTACGTGGCGCGGTGCAGCTCCAGGTACAGCTCACCGGACCAGACGGGGGCCCGCTCGCCGTACTCCGCCTCGGCCGCCGCGAAGAACGCCGACGGCTTCTCGACCTCGACGCGCGGTGAGCCCTCCAGGGACCGCAGCCTGCGCGCCCGCTCCAGCATCTCCCGGGTGGGTCCGCCGCCGCCGTCGCCCCAGCCGAACGGCACCAGGGAGCGCGTGGCCCGCCCCTTGTCGGCGAAGTTCCGCTCGGCGTGGGCGAGTTCGGCGCCGTGGAGCTGGGAGTTGTAGGTGTCCACGGGCGGGAAGTGGGTGAACACCCGGGTCCCGTCGATGCCCTCCCACCAGAAGGTGTGGTGCGGCATCTTGTTGGACTGGTTCCAGCTCAGCTTCTGGGTGAGGAACCACCGTACGCCCGCGAGCCGTGCCAGCTGCGGGAACGCGGCGGTGTACCCGAAGGAGTCCGGCAGCCAGATCTCCTCGGTCTCGACCCCGAACTCCTCCTGGAAGAAGCGCTTGCCGTGCACGATCTGGCGGGCGAGCGCCTCACCGCCGGGCATGTTGGCGTCGGACTCCACCCACATCGAGCCCACCGGCACCCAGTTCCCGTCCGCGACGGCCTTCTTGATGCGCTCCCAGATGTGCGGCTGGTGCTCCTTCACCCAGGCGTACTGCTGCGCCTGCGAGCACGCGAACACCAGTTCCGGGTAGTCGCGCGCGAGTGCCGTCACGTTGGCGAAGGTCCGGGAGGCCTTGCGCACGGTCTCGCGCAGCGGCCACAGCCAGGCCGAGTCGATGTGCGCGTGTCCCGTGGCCGAGACGCGGTGGGCGCTGGCGTGGGCGGGCCGGGCGAGCACCTCGGCCAGCTCGGCGCGGGCCGCGGCGGCGGTGCCGGACACGTCGTGCAAATCGAGCGTGTCGAGCATGTCCTCCAACGCGCGCAGGATCTCGTGTCTGCGCGGCCGCCCCGCGTCCAGCTCCCGCATGAGTTCCGCGAGGACCTCGATGTCCAGCGTCAGCTGCCAGACGTCCTCGTCGAGTACGGCGAGGTCGGCAGCCGCGAAACGGTAGGCGGGGGCATCGCCCGCCGTCAGGACGTCCCCGAGCGGGGTCGGCTCGAAGTCGTGCAGGACGGCGGGGTTGGCGGCCGCCTCCAGGAGCAGCCGCACCGGCTCGCCGCCGCGCGCGCGGGCGGCCACGGGCACGTGCCGGTTGCGCGGGTGGATGCCCTTCAAGGGCACACCGGACGCGTCGTACACGAGCCCTTCGGCCTGGAACCCGGGCCCCTCCCCGGTGAACCCGGGGTCGATCACCGCTTCGACACGCCGGCCCTCCCACTCCCGCGGCACCTCGCCCTCGAGGCGGAACCAGCTGGTGGACCAGGGCCTTCCCCACTCCGCACCGGTCTCGAAGGGTGCGTACGGCTCCGCGATGGCCTCGGCCACCGGCACCGGCTCACCGGGCGCATGCCACACGGACAGGGTGAGCGGCACCCTCGCTGCGTACTGGGCGGGCCGGATGAACTGCCGCAGAGCGCGCTCCAGGCGCTCCTCCACCAGCAGTCGGTCGTCGTGCACGGCGGCTCCTTCGTGTGGTCGTTCGATGCTCGGCGGTACGAGGCTCCACTTCCCCCCGAGCCATCGGACCATCCTTGTCACCGATTGACGAATGGACATGAGTGCGGCCAGGTGAGGCGGGCATGCATTCCGTGAGCACGTTGGACACGTAGGGCCGGGCGGGGGCTCGACCACAGGGTGGCGGGGGTCATGACGAGACACTTACGAGGTGCCTCCATCGAAACCACGGGGTTCATCGGATCCGCCGGATCCATGGAACCCACAGGATCCGTGGAACCCGAGGGATCCACGGGATTCATCGATACGGAGGCTTCCATTCCGAAACGACCTGACGAGGCGTCCGGGCACGCGGCGGGCACCGGACCGCCGCAGCTGAGCCGCAGGCTCGACCGCCGTGACCTGCGGGCGGTGTCCGAGGTCCGGGGCGCGCTGCGGGAGCTGCTGCGGCACTGGGGGTTGCCGGGGCGCGCCGACACGGCGGAGCTGCTCGCCAGCGAACTGGTCACCAACGCCCTGGTCCACACCGACCAGGCCGCGGTCGTGACCGCCACGGTGGGGCCGGGGCGGCTGCGGGTCGAGGTCCGCGACTTCGTGCCGCGGCGTCCGCGGGTGCGCTCCTCCGAGGAGGGCGAGGGCACCCATGGGCGGGGGCTCGTGCTTGTGCGGTCCCTGGCGGATGCCTGGGGGGTGCGGGTGCGGGGGGTCGGCAAGGTGGTGTGGTTCGAGCTCAACGCGGGGTGAGCCCTGCTCGGGTGCGGGTGTCCTGGTTGCCCTGCACAGGGGGTTGCCGTTCCACCGGGCTCGGGCCCTGTCGGCCTGCGGCCTCGTCCTCAAACGCCGGACGGGCTGAATCATCCTGCCGGGTGGGGTTTGCGGCCTGCGGCCTTGTCCTCAAGCGCCGGACGGGCTAGATCATCCTGCCGGGTGGGGTTTTCGGCCTGCGGCCTCGTCCTCAAGCGCCGGACGGGCTGAAAAAACCTGCCCGGCGGGTTCTTTGGCCTGCGGCCTCGTCCTCGAACGCCGGACGGGCTGAGATATCTGCCCGGCGGGTTCTTCGGCCTGCGGCCTTGTCCTCAAGCGCCGGACGGGCTGAATCAACCTGCCCGGTGGGGTCTTCGGCCTGGGGAGCCGCTCGGGTGGGGGGGTGGGTGGGGGAAAGAGCTGGCCGCAGGCCGATGCGGTGAGTCAGCCGAATTGTTGCTCCAGGTCCTTGAGTTTGCGTTCCAGGGAGTCCAGACGCGGCAGCGTCTGGGTGTCGTCCTCGGCCGTGAGGTCCACGGTCACCGGACCCGCCGCTTCACTCGGCACGGCCTGGAGGGTGGGCCTGGACCGTACGGGCACCTGTTCCTGCGGGGGCGGCGACGGCGGCGGCGTGCCTATGGCGGGGTCCGCGCCGACCTGCGCGGACCCGCCGGAGGACGCGACGGCGGGCACGTCCACCTGCCGCCCGGCGCGGTGATAGCCGCGATGCCCCCGGCTGATGGCCTTGAGCTGGGCCCGGGACAGCTTCTCCTGGTCCCGCCGCCGCGTCCGCGCCTGCTCCTTCTCGCGCCGGTCCTCGCGGACCTCCTCGACGGCCTCGTCGAGGGTGCGTACGCCTTCGAGCAGCATCAGGGACCAGGCGCCGAACGTCTCCCGGGGCGCCCGCAGCCACCGCACGATGCGGATCTGCGGCAGCGGCCGCGGCACGAGCCCCTGCTCGCGCAGCGCCGCCCTGCGGGTCTGCTTCAGCGCGCGGTCGAAGAGGACCGCCGCCGACAGCGACATCCCGGCGAAGAACTGCGGGGCGCCCGCATGCCCGATGCCGCGCGGCGCGTGCACCCAGTTGAACCAGGCGGCGGCGCCCGCGAACGTCCACACGAGCAGGCGCGAGCCGAGCGCCGCGTCGCCGTGGCTGGCCTCGCGCACCGCGAGGACGGAGCAGAACATGGCGGCCCCGTCGAGGCCGAAGGGGACCAGGTACTCCCAGCCGCCGGTGAGGTTCAGGTTCTGGCGGCCGAAGCCGACCAGGCCGTGGAAGGAGAGCGCGGCGGCGACCGCGGCGCAGCAGAAGAGCAGGACGTAGGAGGCGGTGCCGTACACGGCTTCCTTGCGCCTGCGGCGCTCCTCGCTGCGCTCCCACGAATCGTCGCTCGCGGTGGCCGCCTTCGCCTGGGCCTTCCTGCCCCGCGCGAGCACCGCCACCGCCACCGCCATGCCCAGAAGAAGAATGCAGCCGGGCAGCAGCCAGTCCAGCGATATGTCGGTCAGTCTCATCTGCCGTCCCTTGCGTCGCGATAGGGCGTTTTCGGGCGCCATAGTGGCCCACGCCGCACGGCGCCCACGGCGGTTTTCCGGCAAGAGGACGCCAAGGGGGTGGTGAGGGCCGCGCCGAGCGCCGCATACCTCGAACGCACGTAAGAAGGACGGCAAATGAGTTCGATTAAACGGGCACGAACGGATGGTTCAACGCGTGAGGGCGGGGAGGGAAGGTGTCAGGGGTGACCTGAGAGGCCGCCGGGGCAGGGGCGGGCGGGGCGTCAGCTCGCCGCCGCGGCGTCGGCCGTCAGCCGGGCGACACGGTCCGCGTCGCACATGCGCGGGCAGGTGACGCAGGTGTCAGCGGGGCGCAGGGTGTAGAACATGCAGCAGCTCGCCCGGTCCCGGGTGGGCAGCTCCTCGCCGTTCGGACCCGAGAGCGTACGGAACGCGGCCGTGCCGACGTACGGCTTCGTGGCGCCCGGGAGCAGCTGCTCGAGCTCGGCCGTCGCGCGCTGTTCCGCACCGAGCAGATGGGCGACGTACCACAGCCCCTCCACGATCTCGTCGGTGGCGACGGCCCACAGCGCGCGGCCCCGGCGCCGCATGCGCGGCCCGAAGCCGTCGAGCAGCGGGCCCATGTGCTCCGCCACCGCGGCCCGCACCTCACCGCGCAGCGCCTCCTCGTCCGGCACCACCCGGGCGCCGGGCAGCGCGGCCGCAGGGTCGTCGGGGAGGCAGGCGAAGGAGCCGGGGCGCACGGCGAACCTGCCGAGGGCGCGCTGGAAGGCGACGTCCTGGACGGGGTAGCGCGGTACGCGGCGCTGGAGGAACCACGGCACCGTGAACAGCAGGGTGGCTGGCCAGGCGTAGCGGTGCAGGGCGAAGCTGGCGACGACGTCGGGGCGGGCCCGCAGGCCGTAGTCCTCGACGACCTGCGCGTCGTCCCAGGCGAGGAACTCCTCGAAGTCGGGTCCCGCCGCCGCGAGCCGGTCCGCGCTCACCCAGCCACCGCCGCGCGGCAGCTGATCGCCCGCGGTCAGCTCCTGGACGCGCAGCCCGGGGAACACCTCGGTGAGGCGGGCGTAGGCGGCGGTGACGGAGCTCTCGGCGCGCTCCGTACGTCGGGCGCCGCTTTCCAGGGTGGGAACGGACATGCGCGGGGACCACCGAATCACGATCGATTACAGGTAAGCCTAACCTTACCCAAGTTGATCGAGGTTTCAACTGGGGTCCTGTCCGCCTATGGTGCTTCTCGTACGTTTCGGGTCGGTGGCACGCGGCAGCACAGGAGGCGAAGGTGGAGCGGGTGAGCGCACGAGCGGCGGACGGTGCCGCGGGCTGCGCCCCCGTGCGCGTACCGGAGCAGCCCCGGGTGGAGCATGTGGACCGGGTGGCGCGCGGTGCCGCGGTTCCTTCCGGGGGCAGGGGTGACGACCCCTCCGCCCCGGACGCCCCCACCCCCCGCCTCCCCGCCCCCCGCAGGACCGTGCGGCGGTCCTCCGTGCGCGCGCAGGTGCTCGACGCGTTGCGGGCCGCCCTCGTGGGCGGTGACCTCGTCCCGGGGGAGGTGTACTCCGCCCCGGCCCTCGGTGAGCGTTTCGGGGTGTCCGCGACGCCCGTGCGCGAGGCCATGCAGCAGCTCGCCCTGGAGGGCGCCGTGGAGGTGGTGCCGAACCGGGGCTTCCGGGTGCTGCGGCGCGGGGCCAGGGAGCTGGCGGAGCTGGCGGAGGTACGGGCCCTGATCGAGGTCCCGGTGATGCTGCGGCTCGCGCGGAGCGTGCCCGCGGGGGAGTGGGCGCGGCTGCGCCCGCTGGCGGAGGCCACGGTCGCGGCCGCGGCGGTCGGCGACCTGGCCGGGTACGCCGAGACGGACCGCGCCTTCCACGCGGCGCTGCTCGGCCTCTCCGGCAACAAGCAGCTCGTCCACGTCGCCGACGACCTGCACCGGCGCTCCCAGTGGCCCCTGGACACCGGCCCCGTGAGCGGCCGCCGCGCCGACCTGGTGGCCGACGCCGCGGAGCACCTGGCCCTCCTCGAGGCCCTCGTCGCCCGCGACCTGCCGGTGGTCCAGTCCCTGGTGCGGGAGCACTTCGCGGGCGGCGAGGGCTGAACCGGCGGCGAGCGCAAACCGCCGGATCCGCCCGAGCCGACCCCCCCGACCGTCAAGCCGCAGGCGCGGGAGGTGTCAGCTGTGCCGCCAGCCACGCGGGCACCCCGCCGAGCAGCCGGAAGAGCCGCGTGGCCTCCGCGCGGAGCCGGGAGGCCTCCGGCTCGGGCTCGGCGTCCGCGAGGGCGGCGAGGGCCGGGGCCGTGCCCACCAGGAAGCCCAGCTCCTCGCGGAGCCGCAGGGACTCGGTGAAGCCGTGCCTGGCCTCGGCCAACTCGCCCTCGCGCAGGGCGATACCGGCCAGATGGCGCCAGGTGAAGGAGAGCAGGAGCGGGTCGTCGTGGGCGGTGGCGCCCGCGTGGGCGCGCCGGTACGCGGCCCGCGCCGACTGCGGCGAGTCCGCGAGGTGCTCGGCGATCAGTCCGCGCCGGAAGTCGAGGAGGGGCCGCCCGGCCGACCCCGGCGCGAGCAGCGCGGCCGCCCTGCCGAGCGCGGTGCGCGCCTCGTCCGCCCGGTCCCGTACCCCCAACACGGTCGCCGCGTAGGCGAGTTGCCCCCGCTCGCAGGCCGCGGCCCCGCGCGCCTCGTCGTCGTCCGCGACCGCCTCGGCCGTCCGCAGGCTGTCCTCGGCCTCGTCCCAGCCGTCCCCGGTGAACAAGCAGCGCTCGACGAGGAGCGAGGTTCTCTGGACGGCGGCGTCCGCACCCTCCCGGGTGGCGAGCAGCGCTGCCGCGTCGGTCCAGCAGCCGCGCGAGCGCAGCCGCCATACCGCGGTCTGGAGTGGATCGATCCCTGAGTGCGTTCCGGTACCAGACATGGCGGTATGCGCCACGTTGCCCTCCCCTAGCGCGCCGTCGAGCTGTGAGTCGTGGGCGAATCTCAGCACGGATCGGCGGGCCCGGCCAAGGGGATGGGTGAAAGATTTCACAAACGAGGGGGAAGGGGAACGGGCGCCGCACGGGGCGTCCGCGCCGCCCGGGACCCGTGGGCAGGCCCTTTCCGCCTCAGCTCATGCGCAGGGCCAGGAAGAAGTCCAACTTGTCCTCCAGGCGCGAAAGATCACGGCCCGTCAACTGCTCGATACGCCCGACCCGGTAGCGCAGTGTGTTGACGTGCAGGTGCAGCCGCGCCGCGCACCGCGTCCAGGAGCCGTCGCAGTCGAGGAAGGCCTCCAGGGTCGGGATCAGCTCGGCCCGGTGCCTGCGGTCGTACTCACGCAGCGGGTCCAGGAGCCGGGCGGTGAACGCGCGGCGCACGTCGTCGGGGACGAAGGGCAGCAGCAGGACGTGGGAGGCCAGTTCCTGGTGGCCCGCGGCGCACACCCGCCCCGGCCGGGCGGCGGCGACCCTGCGGGCGTGCCGCGCCTCCTCCAGGGCGCCCCGCAGGCCCTCCGCCGAGTGCACGGACGCGCTCACGCCGAGAGTGAGGCGCCCGTCGTCGGCGAGGCCCGCAGCGAGCGGCTCCCGCACGGCGGCGAGCAGCGCGTCGGCGAGCAGCCCCGGCTCGGCTCCCCCGGCCTCCGCGGACATCGCGGGCAGCGGCACGAGCGCGACGGCCTCGTCGCCGGTGTGGGCCACCGCGATCCGGTCCGAGGGGTCGGGCCCCGCCGTCCCCGGGTCGACCAGGATCTCCTCGAGGAGCGACTGGGCCACGGGGCCGCCCGCGATCTCACCCGCCGTCCCGCCGTCCCACTCGACCCGCGCCACGACCACCTGCCAGTGCGGCGCCGCCCCGAGCCCCGGGAGCAGCACCGGCGCGGCGACCCGGAGCCGGGCCGCGATCTCCGCGGGCGCGGCACCCGTCTGGACCAGTTCGAGGACCTCCTGGGCGAGGCGCCTGCGCACCGTGCGCGCGGCGTCCCTGCGGTCCCGCTCGACCGCGATCAGCTGGGTGACGCCCTGGAGCAGGTCGAGGCGCTTTTCGGGCCAGTCGCCGGCGTCCGCCTCGACCGCGAGCAGCCAGTCCGAGAGGACCGTCTCGCGCACGTCCCTGGAGGCGTTCGCCGCGCCCCGGCCGCTGGAGCGGATGGGGAACAGCGAGTACGTCACGCCGTCCACGCCCACCCGGTGCGGGCCGCGGCGGCCGGTGCGGGCGGCGGCCAGGTGCTCCCCCGAGAGGCGGGCGCAGACGGCCGCGGGCAGCGCGGGCCCCGCCGTGCTCGCCCCGGCGATGGGCCGCCCCGCGGGGGAGAGGACCCAGGCCCGCAGGTCCAGGTCGGAGCCGAGCAGGTCGAGGACCACGTCGGGGCCGCCGCCCGCGGGGCCCGACGTCATCAGGCGGCGGTGCCGGTCCACGACGGCCGCGAGGTCCCCGGCGCGCTCGCCGGACACCTGCCGCACGACGTGCTCGGTGATCGTCGCGAACGCCACCGACTCGTTGACGGCGAACAGCGGCAGGCGGTGCCGCGCGCACGACTCCGCCAGGTCGTCGGGGACGGCGCCGAGCTCCGCCTCACCGGCGGCGAGGGCCGCGACCCCGGCCGCCGCGAGGATGCGGACGAAGGGCTCGCTGTCCGCGGCGTCCCTGCGCCAGGCGAGGCCGGTGAGCACCAGTTCGCCGCCCGTGAGGTAGCGGCTCGGGTCGCGCAGGTCCGTGGTCATCACCCCGCGCACCGTGCGGTCGAGCTCGTCCTCGCCGCCGAGCAGCCTGAGGCCGAGGGCGTCGGTGTCAAGGAGTGCGCGCAGCCGCATGGGGTCGTCGCCGCCGATCTGTCTCGATTTCACGTGTGGCCGAGGGCCCGGTCGGTCCGGGGCCGCAGTGGTCCGGGGGGCACCGCGGTTTCCGGGGGGAATCCGCGAGGCTACCCGGGCCCGTTCTTCATACGAATCTACAAGACTTGCAGCTTGGCCAGCCAACTCCTTCATGGTTTCGGTGACTGACCCCTTTGGCGGAGCGGGCGGTGTACTTGGCCCCACTCCGCGTCAACAGCACATGAACGAGTAGTCGAGAGGCGAAGGGCCACCTTGGCCGGAACGTTCGCCCCGGCCCATCAGCCCCATCAGCCCCGGTCGGATCCCCTGGGGGACCCGGCCGTCAGGCACGATCACGAAGAGAGAGCCACTCATGGACTTCCTTCGCCCCGCCAGCTGGGAGGAGGCGCTCGCCGCGAAGGCCGAGCACCCCACCGCTGTGCCGATTGCGGGTGGCACCGACGTCATGGTCGAGATCAACTTCGACCACCGCCGTCCGGAGTACCTCCTGGACCTCAACCGCGTCGGTGAGCTGCGGGAGTGGGAGGTCGGTGCGGACACGGTCCGGCTCGGTGCCTCCGTTCCGTACACCCAGATCATGGAGAACCTGCGCACCGAGCTGCCGGGCCTCGCCCTGGCCTCGCACACGGTCGCGTCCCCCCAGATCCGCAACCGCGGCGGCGTCGGCGGCAACCTCGGCACCGCGTCGCCCGCAGGCGACGCCCATCCGGCCCTGCTCGCCGCCGACTGCGAGGTCGAGGCGGAGTCCGTGCGCGGCTCCCGCCTGATCCCGATCGACGCGTTCTACACCGGCGTGAAGCGCAACGCCCTCGCCGCGGACGAGCTGATCAGAGCCGTGCACATCAAGAAGGCCGACGGGCCGCAGCAGTACTCGAAGGTGGGCACGCGCAACGCGATGGTCATCGCCGTGTGCGCCTTCGGCATCGCCCTGCACCCCGAGACCCGCACGGTGCGCACCGGCATCGGCTCGGCCGCGCCGACGCCGATCCGGGCCACGGCCGCCGAGGAGTTCCTGAACGCGGCGCTCGAGGAGGGCGGCTTCTGGGACAGCGGGAAGATCGTCACTCCCTCGATCGCCAAGCGGTTCGCCCAGCTCGCCGCGGGCGCCGCCAACCCGATCGACGACGTACGCGGCACCGCGAGCTACCGCCGTCACGCCGTCGGCATCATGGCCCGCCGCACGCTCGGCTGGACGTGGGAGACCTACCGCGGCAACGGCCGCACCACGGAGGGAGTCGCGTAATGCGTGTCAACTTCACGGTCAACGGCCGCCGGCAGGAGGCCGACGACGTGTGGGAGGGCGAGTCCCTGCTGTACGTGCTGCGTGAGCGCATGGGCCTGCCGGGCTCCAAGAACGCCTGCGAGCAGGGCGAGTGCGGTTCCTGCACGGTCCGTCTCGACGGCGTGCCGGTGTGCGCGTGCCTGGTCGCGGCCGGGCAGGTGGAGGGCCGTGAGGTCGTCACCGTCGAGGGCCTCGCCGACTTCGCCAAGCAGCGCGCGGAGCACGGCGGTTGCGCGTCCGGCGCCTGCGGCACGTCGCTCCAGGAAGCACAGCGGTGGCGGGCGGACCCGGCCAAGGGGGCGATGGACTCGGGGACCGGCGAGGTCGGCGGCGGCAACCCGGACGCGGCGCTCTCCCCGATCCAGCAGGCGTTCATCGACGCGGGCGCCGTCCAGTGCGGCTTCTGCACCCCCGGCCTGCTGATCGCCGCCGACGAGATGCTGGAGCACAACCCGCAGCCCACCGACGCGGACATCCGCGAGGCGCTGTCCGGCAACCTCTGCCGCTGCACCGGTTACGAGAAGATCCTGGACGCGGTCCGCCTCGCGGCCGCCCGCCAGGACCGTCAGGGACTCCAGGAAGGGGCGGTCTGACCATGGGATCCACACGGACGACCGGCGCACCCACCAAGATCACCCAGGGTTCGCAGACCAAGGGCGGCATCGGCGAGTCGACACTGCGGCCCGACGGGACCCTGAAGGTCACCGGCGAGTTCGCGTACTCCTCGGACATGTGGCACGAGGACATGCTCTGGGGCCAGACGCTCCGCTCCACCGTGGCGCACGCCGAGATCGTGTCCATCGACACCTCCGAGGCGCTCGCGCAGAGCGGTGTGTACGCGGTCCTGACGTACGACGACCTGCCGGCCGAGATGAAGAAGTACGGCCTCGAACTCCAGGACACCCCGGTACTCGCGCACGGCAAGGTCCGCCACCACGGCGAGCCCGTCGCCCTCGTGGCCGCCGACCACCCGGAGACCGCGCGCCGCGCCGCCGCGAAGATCAAGGTCGAGTACCGGGAGCTGCCCCTCGTCACCGACGAGGCGTCGGCGACCGCCCCCGGCGCCGTCCTCGTCCACGAGGGCCGCGACGACGAGTACATCAAGCACGTCCCGCACCCCAACATCGTGCACCGCCAGCCCATCGTCAGGGGCGACGCCGCCGAGGCCGCGAGGAGGGCCGACGTCGTCGTCAGGGGCGAGTACACCTTCGGCATGCAGGACCAGGCCTTCCTCGGCCCGGAGTCCGGCCTCGCCGTGCCCGCGGAGGACGGCGGTGTCGACCTCTACGTCGCCACCCAGTGGCTGCACTCGGACCTGGGGCAGATCGCCCCCGTCCTCGGCCTGCCCGAGGAGAAGGTGCGCATGACGCTGTCGGGCGTCGGCGGCGCGTTCGGGGGCCGCGAGGACATCTCGATGCAGATCCACGCCTGCCTCCTCGCGCTGCGCACCGGCAAGCCGGTCAAGATCGTCTACAACCGCTTCGAGTCCTTCTTCGGCCATGTGCACCGCCACCCGGCGAAGCTGTACTACGAGCACGGGGCCACGCGCGACGGCAAGTTGACGCACATGAAGTGCCGCATCGTCCTGGACGGCGGCGCCTACGCCTCGGCGTCCCCCGCAGTCGTCGGCAACGCGTCCTCCCTCAGCGTCGGGCCGTACGTGATCGACGACGTCGACATCGAGGCCGTCGCCCTCTACACCAACAACCCGCCCTGCGGCGCCATGCGCGGCTTCGGCGCCGTCCAGGCCTGCTTCGCCTATGAGGCCCAGATGGACAAGCTGGCCGCGAGGCTCGGCATGGACCCGGTCGAGCTGCGGCAGCTCAACGCCATGGAGCAGGGCACGCTCCTGCCCACCGGGCAGGTCGTGGACTCACCGGCGCCGGTCGCCGAGATCCTGCGCCGCGTCAAGTCCCGCCCGCTGCCGCCCGAGCGCCAGTGGGAGAGCTCCGAGGGCGCGGACGTCCGCCAGCTCCCCGGCGGCCTGTCCAACACCACGCACGGCGAGGGCGTCGTACGCGGTGTGGGCTACGCGGTCGGCATCAAGAACGTCGGCTTCTCCGAGGGCTTCGACGACTACTCCACCGCCAGGGTGCGCATGGAGGTCATCAACGGCGAGCCCGTGGCGACCGTGCACACCGCGATGGCGGAGGTCGGCCAGGGCGGCGTCACCGTCCACGCGCAGATCGCCCGCACCGAGCTGGGCGTCACCCAGGTGACGATCCACCCCGCCGACACCCAGGTGGGCAGCGCCGGTTCGTCGTCCGCGTCGCGGCAGACGTACGTGACCGGTGGCGCCGTCAAGAACTCCTGCGAGCTGGTGCGCGAGAAGGTCCTCGCACTCGGCCGCCGCAAGTTCGGTACGTACCACCCCGCGTGGGCCACCGCCGAACTCCTCCTGGAGGGCGGCAAGGTCGTCACCGACGGCGGCGAGGTCCTCGGTGACCTGGTCGACGTCCTGGAGGACGAGAGCGTCGAGGTCGAGGCCGAGTGGCGGCACCGCCCCACCGAGCCCTTCGACCTGCGCACGGGGCAGGGCAACGGCCACGTCCAGTACTCGTTCGCCGCGCACCGCGCGGTCGTCGAGGTCGACACCGAGCTCGGCCTGGTCAAGGTCATCGAGCTCGCCGTCGCCCAGGACGTCGGCAAGGCGCTCAACCCGCTGTCCGTGCTCGGCCAGATCCAGGGGGGCACCACCCAGGGCCTGGGCGTCGCGGTCATGGAGGAGATCATCGTCGACCCGAAGACCGCGAAGGTGAAGAACCCCTCCTTCACGGACTATCTGATCCCCACCATCCTCGACACGCCGACCATCCCCGTCGACGTGCTCGAACTCGCCGACGAGCACGCGCCGTACGGGCTGCGCGGCATCGGCGAGGCCCCGACCCTGTCGTCCACCCCGGCCGTCCTCGCGGCGATCAGGAACGCGACGGGTCTCGAGCTCAACCGGACGCCGGTCCGTCCCGAGCACCTCACCGGCACGTGAGGGCGCCGGGGGACACCGTCTCCCGGCACCTTCCTCCCTGTTTCCTCCCTGTTTCCTCCCGTTTTCTCCCCGTAGTTCGCCTCGGGCCGTCCCCCGGGTCGTGCAGCCAACGCACCATCCCAAATCCCGCGGTCTCCACAGGCGCGTACGCGTGTCTGGTGCGGGTGCCCCTATGAACCTTGGGAGTAGGCACCATGACCCAGCAGTCACTGGAGCCGAGGACCACCGCCGAGGACGCGGGCTCCGGCTCGCGCGTCCCGGCCGGGCGGTCCTGGCTCGACCGGTACTTCCACATATCCCGCAGAGGATCGACGGTCGCGCGTGAGGTGCGCGGCGGCATCACCACCTTCATGGCGATGGCGTACATCGTCCTGCTCAACCCGCTGATCCTGTCCGGCAAGGACGCGGCGGGCGACACCATGGGGCAGAAGGCCCTCATCACCGCCACGGCGCTCGCCGCCGCCGTCACCACCCTGCTCATGGGCTTCGTCGGCAAGGTGCCGCTGGCCCTGGCCGCCGGACTCTCGGTGTCCGGAGTGATCTCCTCGCAGGTCGCGCCCGAGATGACCTGGCCGCAGGCCATGGGCATGTGCGTGCTGTACGGCGTCGTGATCATGCTCCTTGTCGTCACCGGGCTGCGCGAAATGATCATGAACGCGATCCCGCTCGCCCTCAAGCACGGCATCACCATGGGCATCGGTCTGTTCATCGCCATCATCGGCCTGGTCAAGAGCGGCTTCGTCCACCAGGGCAAGGCGACTCCGCTGACCCTAGGCCCCGGCGGCGAGCTCCAGGGCTGGCCCGTCCTGCTCTTCGCGGGGACCCTGCTCCTGATCTTCATGCTCCAGGCCCGCGACACCCCCGGCGCCATCCTGATCGGCATCATCACCGGCACCGCCGTCGCCGTCGCCCTGAACGCGATGGACGTCATCGACCCCGAGCAGTGGGCCAACGGAGCGCCCGAGCTGCACGGCGGCGCGGTCTCCTCGCCCGACTTCTCGCTCTTCGGGGACGTCGAGTTCGGCGGCTGGGGCGAGGTCGGCGCGATGACGGTCGGCATGATCGTCTTCACTCTCGTCCTCGCGGGCTTCTTCGACGCCATGGCGACGATCATCGGCGTCGGTACCGAGGCCAATCTGGCCGACGACAAGGGCCGCATGCCGGGCCTGTCCAAGGCACTGTTCATCGACGGTGCCGGCGGCGCCATCGGCGGTGTCGCGGGCGGCTCGGGCCAGACCGTCTTCGTGGAGTCCGCGACCGGTGTCGGCGAGGGCGCCCGCACGGGCCTCTCCTCCGTCGTCACCGGACTGTTCTTCGCGGCCTGCCTGTTCTTCACGCCCGTCACCGCGATCGTCCCGCAGGAGGTCGCGTCCGCCGCGCTCGTCGTCATCGGGGCGATGATGATGATGAACGCACGGCACGTCGACTGGGCCGACCGCGCCACGGCGATCCCGGTCTTCCTGACCGTGGTCCTGATGCCCTTCACCTACACCATCACCACCGGTGTCGCGGCGGGCGTCATCGCCTGGGTCGCCATCAAGATCGCCCAGGGCAGGGCACGGGAGATCGGGGCCTTCATGTGGGGCCTCACGCTGATCTTCCTCGTGTACTTCGCCCTGAGTCCCGTCGAAAGCTGGATGGGCGTCCACTGAGGCGCCACCGTCCGCCCCGTACCGCGGAGCCTCTCGGGGAGGCTCCGCAGACTCCCCGAGGAGACCGACATGCTGGACATCGCCGAAGAGCTGGACCGGTGGGTCGAGCAGGGACGCGCGTTCGCCGTCGCCACCGTGGTGGCGGTCGGCGGCAGCGCGCCCCGGCAGCCCGGCGCCGCCCTCGCCGTCGACAGCGAGGGCACGGTGATCGGGTCGGTCTCGGGGGGCTGCGTGGAGGGCGCGGTGTACGAGCTGTGCCGGCAGGCGCTCGACGACGGCGAGACCGTCCTCGAACGCTTCGGCTACAGCGACGACGACGCCTTCGCCGTGGGTCTGACCTGCGGCGGTGTCATCGACATCCTGGTCGCACCGGTCCGCGCGGACAGCCCCGCGCGGCCGGTGCTCGGCTCCGCGCTCGCCGCCGCCGCCCGGGGGGAGGCAGCGGCGGTGGCGCGGGTCACCGAGGGCCCCGCCGAGCTGATGGGGCGGGTGCTGCTCGTCCGCGCGGACGGCGGCGCCGGACCGGAGGGAGTCGCGCACGGCGACGGCCCCCCGTACGACGAGGAGGCTCCGCACACGGCGGCGGCCGGGTACGAGGGCGGGCTCGGCGGCCATCCCGATCTGGACCTGACCGTGGCCGCGGAGGCCCGGGCCCTGCTCGACGCGGGGTGCACCGGGACCGTCGTGATCGGTGCGCGGGGGTCGCGCTGCGGGGAGCCCCTGACCGTCCTCGTCGAGTCCTCCGTGCCGCCGCCCCGCATGATCGTCTTCGGGGCCATCGACTTCGCGTCCGCCCTCGTACGGGTCGGCAAGTTCCTCGGCTATCACGTGACCGTGTGCGACGCCCGGCCCGTCTTCGCCACCCCCGCCCGCTTCCCCGACGCCGACGAGGTCGTCGTGGAGTGGCCGCACGAGTATCTGGAGCGCACCGGGACCGACGGCCGCACCGTCCTGTGCGTGCTCACGCACGACGCCAAGTTCGACGTGCCGCTGCTGCGGCTCGCGCTGCGGCTGCCCGTGGCGTACGTGGGCGCGATGGGGTCCCGGCGCACGTACCTGGAACGCAACCGCCGACTGCGCGAGGTCGGCGTCGGCGACGTCGAGCTCGCGCGGCTGCGCTCACCCATCGGGCTCGACCTGGGGGCGCGGACGCCGGAGGAGACCGCGCTGTCCATCGCGGCGGAGATCGTCGCCGTCCGGCGGGGCGGCCAGGGGCGTTCCCTCGCCGGGGGGCACACGCCCATCCACCACGAGGGCGGCCCGGTGGTCGCGCTGCGCGCCCGTCCCGAGGCGCCGGACGTACTCCCCACCGCGTCGCGCTCCGCGGGCGTCCTCAAGCGCCGGACGGGCTGAGACCGCCGCGCGTTCCTTCCCGGCCGCCGGTCGGCAACGCGTAGCGTACGTCGGTCAGTTCCTCCGAGAGTTCCCACAACAGGCGGGCGGTCTCCGGATCCGTCGCCCGGGCCGCCAGCGCCACCCGCTCGGGAGCGCCGCGGAGTTCCGCGACGCCGTCGGGCCCGAAGAGGTCACCGCCCGTCGCCTCCGCGGCCGTCGCCGCGTACAGCTGGGGGAGGGCGCCCCGCTCGGGCTGCTGGGCCAGGGGCTTGAGGGGCGTGCCGAAGAGGAGTCTGGGCAGGCCCGTGGGGGAGCTGGTCTGGAGCCGGGTCGCCGTGTAGCCGGGGTGGGCCAGGACACTGCGTATCCCGCTGCCCGCAGCCGTCAGACGGCGGTGCAGCTCATGTCCGAAGACGGCGTTGGCCAGCTTGGACCGGTGGTAGAACGCCATCGGCCTGTACGTGTGCCCGCCCGTGAGGTCGTCCGTGAGGTCGTCGAAGGACAGGCGGGCCTGCCGGTGGTTGACCGACGTCACGGTGACCACGCGGGAGCCGGAGCCGTCCGGCAGCAGGCCGAGCAGCAGGCCCGTCAGCGCGAAGTGGCCCAAGTGGTTGGCCGCGAACTGGAGCTCGTGGCCCTGGGGGCTGAGCGTCCGCGGAGGAGCCATCACGCCCGCGTTGTTGACGAGGACGTCCAGCCGGGGGTGGTCGGCGCGCAGTCCGGCGGCGAACGCGCGGACCGAGTCCAGGTCGGCCAGGTCGAGCCGGCGCACCTCCAGGCGGTCCGCGAGGCGGTCCGCGACGCGGTCGTCGAGGGGGTCGTCGGGGCTGTCGTCGAGGCCTGCCCGTGGCTGCTCCGCCGCGAGCGAGGCGACCGCGGCCCGTCCCTTCGCCTCGTCGCGCACCGCGAGGATCACGTGCGCGCCCCGGTGGGCGAGTGCCCGGGTGGTCGCCAGGCCGAGGCCGCTGTTGGCTCCGGTGACGACGCACACCCGGCCGGTCTGGTCCGGTATGCGGCCTGCGTTCCAGCCGTGCTGCTGCCGTTGCGTCATGCGGCACACTCTGCCTCTGGTGGCATCGAGTGTCAACGCGGCAGTAAGTGTCAACGCGGCAGTAAGCGCCAACCTGGCAGTAAGTGCCAACTTGGTAGTGAGTGCCTATCTGGCAACGAGTGTCATGCGAGGCATGGCGTGTAGCATGGCGCGGTGAGTTCCCGCAGTGACACCAGCCTCGCCGAGCGCAAACGGCAGCTCGTGGCGGACGAGTTGACCGAGGCCGCGCTACAGGCGCTCGCCCGCAAGGGGTTCGACGCCGTCACGGTCGACGAGATCGTGACCGCGGCGGGCGTCTCCAAGCGGACGTTCTTCCGGTACTTCGCGTCCAAGGAGGACGTGGTCGTCCAGTTCCTCGCGGGCATGGGCACCGACATCCGCGCGGAGCTGGCGGCGCGCCCCGCCGCCGAGCGCCCGTCGGTGGCGCTGCGGCACGCGGTCTGGGTGCCCCTCGGGCAGTGCGCCGACCACGGCGAGCGGGCGCTGCGCGTCGTCCGGCTCATCCTGCGCACGCCCGCGCTGTACGCCCGCTTCCTGGAGCGCCAGGCCGAGTGGCGCGACGAGTTGGCTGCGGAGCTGGCGCGCCGCCTCGGCCTCGACGGCGAGGCGGAGCTCTATCCGCGCCTCGCCGCCGCCATGGCCCTCGACGCCTTCGACGCCGTGCTGCACCGGTGGAGCGCCGACGGCGGCGCCGAGGATCCCGCGGCGCTGACCGACCGGGCGTTCGCCGTCGTCGCACCGGCCCTTGACGCGGGCGCCGGACGGGGCGCCTGAGGCGCGGGCGCCCCGGCGGGGCCCGCTCGTGCCCTTTCGCCGGGGGGCCGCGGTCGGGCACCATGAGGAGGGTGGACCGGCAACAGCACGCCAGGCTCGACGAGTTGATGCGCGACCCGTATCCGCTGTACGCCCGCGCCCGGCGTGCCGAAGGCCTCACCTACGTACCGGAGTTCGGCGCCTGGCTGGTCGCCAGGGACGCCGACGTCCGAGAGGTCCTGCGCAGACCGAACGTCTTCTCGTCGGAGAACGCCGTGCGCCCGGACGCAGCCCTCTCGGGCGCGGCCCAGGCCGTCCTCGGCCTCGGCACCGGTGCCCGCCGCCGCGTCGTCATCACCGCGGACGGCCCGGCGCACCAGCGCCTGCGCACACCCATCGTCCGCGGCCTCACCCCGACCCGCGTCGCCGCCGTCCTTCCGTACGCGGCCGAACGGGCCGCCGCGCTGGCCGACGCCTTCGCGGGACCGGGGCGCGACCGGCACGTGGACGTGCTGGACGCGTACGCGATGCGCCTGCCGGGCCAGGTGATCGGGCACGTCCTCGGCTTCGACCCGGCGGACGTGCCGCTCGTCGTGCGCGGCGGCCACAGCATCGAGCAACTGCTGTTCCGGCCGCTCTCCGAGGACGAACAGGTCGCCGCCGCCGAGGACATGGTCGCCCTCCAGCGCCTTCTTGAGGGCTACGTACGCGACCGCCACGCCGCCCCGCGCGACGACCTGTGCAGCGAGATGGTCACCTCGCTCGCGCCCGACGACGGCGAGCCCGACGAGTCCGACCCCGCGGGTGACAACCCGGGCCACGCGGACGCGGGACCCGAACTCACCGTCGGCCAGCGCGGCGAACTCGTGTCGCACCTACAGAACTTCCTGCTCGCCGGGCACCTCACCACCACGGCCCTGATCGGCACGACCCTGCTGCACCTGCTGCGCCACCCCGCGCAGTGGAAGCTGCTGTGCGAGGAGCCCGAGCGGATCCCCGCGGCCATCGAGGAGGCGGCCCGCTTCGACACCGCGTTGCAGGGCTTCCGCCGGATCACCACCCGGGCCGTCACCCTCGCGGGCACCGAACTGCCCGCGGGCGCCGAGGTGCTCGTCGGCTTCGGCGCGGCGGGCCGGGACGAGGCACGGTACGCGCGCCCCGACGTCTTCGACATCACCCGCACCCCGGTCGCCCGGCACGTCGCCTTCGGCCTGGGCGCCCACGCCTGCCCCGGCGCCCTGCTCGCCCGCGAGCAACTGCGCCTGACCCTGGAGCTGTTCACCCGGCGCTTCCCGGGGCTGCGGCTCGCCGGGGACGGGGCGGCGGTGCGGATGCGGCCGACGCTGATCCACCGCTCGCCTGAGGCGCTGTACGTGACGTGGTGAGCGGAGGGGCCCCGTCCGCCGCCGGGTGCGGCCCGGAGCGGAGAGGCCCTAGCGGTAGACCTTGCCCGCCTCGGCCTTGCCGGGGGCGAGCAGCTGCGGCACGGTCACGAAGACGTACCCGCGCTTCTTGAGTTCGTCGATGATGCCGGGCACCGCGGGGACCGTGCCCCGGTAGATGTCGTGCAGCAGGATGATGCCGTCCCGGCTCGACTGTTCGAGGACCCGCTTCCGTATCAGGGCCGGGTCGTTCGTCGTGTAGTCCTTCGCGGTGACCGTCCACAGGATCTCGGAGAGCCCGAGGTCGCGCGAGATCTTGTTCACGGTGTCGTTGGTGCGGCCCTGCGGCGGCCGCATCAGCGTGGGCTTCTTGCCGATGAGCTTCTCGATCGCCTTGTTGGGGCGCTCCAGCTCGGCGCGCGCCTCCGCCGGGTCGATCTTGGTGAGGATCTTGTGCGACCAGGTGTGGCTCGCGACCTCGTGCCCCTCCGCGTCCATCTGCTTGACCAGCTCGGGGTACTTCACGATGTGGTTCTTGCCGAGCGTGAAGAACGTCGCGGGCACGGCTTTCTGCTTGAGGATCTTCAGCAGGCGGGGCGTGTTCTCGCTCGGGCCCGCGTCGAAGGTCAGCGCGATGCACTTGGCCTTGCGGCAGTCCACCGTGCCGAACGCGCCCCGCTCGGCGGGGCCCGCGTGCGCCGCGTCCTTGCGGACGGTGCTGGGGGAGACCGTCTCCAGCTTGGTGCAGCCGGTCAGGGCCACGGTCGCGGCCAGCGCGGACAGCCCGAGAAGGGTCGTACGGCGGCGCAACCTCGGCACGGGCTTCCGCATCTTGTGTAGGGCGAGCATGGGTGCACTATACACAGGGTGTATAGCCGGGATAGCGACCGCTCCCGGGTCCGGACGGGGTGCGTGCGCCGCAGGGGGCGCGTGCGGTGCCGTACCCCGGGAGTGGGTGACGGCGCCACGGGGACGAGGGTGTGAGGCGCGTTCGGCTGGGCACTCGACGCGGAGCGGACAGACAGGAAGATTCCGCCCTATTGCCCCACCGATCCGACCAAGGAGAACCGGAGCGATGAAAGACGCAGGCCGCCCCGACGACCCGACGACCGCCCACCCCCGCCCCGACTTCCCGCAGCAGGAACAGGAGCACCCGGGCTGGACGGGACCCATGGACCCGCCGCCGGACCACGGCGAGGACTCCTACCGGGGCAGCGGCCTCCTGCGGGACCGAGCGGCGGTCCTGACCGGCGGCGACTCCGGCATCGGCCGTGCCGTCGCCCTCGCCTACGCCCGGGAGGGCGCCGACGTGCTGTTCACCCACCTGCCCGAGGAGGCGGATGAGGCGCGCGAGACGGTCCGCCTGGTCGAGGAGGCGGGCCGCACCGCCGTGGCGGTGCCCTGCGACCTGCGCGAGGAGGAGCAGTGCCGGGCGGTGGTGGAGCGTGCCGTCGCCGAGTTCGGACGCATCGACGTCCTGGTCAACAACGCCGCGTACCAGATGTCGCAGCCGGACGGGATCGGCGCCATCACCACCGAGCAGTTCGACCGCGTCGTCCGCACCAACCTGTACGCGATGTTCTGGCTGTGCCGCAGCGCCGTGCCGCACATTCCCGCGGGCGGCTCCATCATCAACACCACGTCGGTGCAGGCCTACAAGCCGAGCCCGCACCTGCTCGACTACGCGATGACCAAGGGCGCCATCGTCACCTTCACGCAGGGCCTCGCCCAGATGCTGGCCGAGGACGGGATCCGCGTGAACGCCGTGGCGCCGGGGCCCGTCTGGACGCCCCTGATCCCCGCGACCCTCCCCGACACCGCGGAGTTCGGCAAGCAGGCGCCGCTGGGGCGGCCCGCCCAGCCCGCCGAGATGGCACCGGCGTACGTCTTCCTCGCCTCGTCCCAGGCCGGGTTCATCACCGCCGAGATCCTGAACGCCACGGGCGGGACCCCGCTGCCCTGACCGGTGCCGTGACCGGTGCCCTGACCGGGCCGACCGGGCCTCCGTCCGGCCGCCCGCCGCCCTCGACGCGCCCGCCGCCCCCGACGCCGCTCGCCCACCCGCTCAGGAGGCGATGCCCAGGGCCTCGGCACGCACCTTGCGGCACGACTTGGTGATGAGGCGCGAGACGTGCATCTGCGAGAGGCCGAGTTCCTCGGCGATGCTGCTCTGCGTCATGTCGCGGAAGAACCGCAGGTAGAGGATGGTCTGCTCGCGCTCGGGCAGTCGGCGCAGACCGTCCCTCGCCCCCTGTCGGTCCACGACCAGGTCGAACCCGGGGTCGGAGTCGCCGAGGGTGTCGGCGAGGCTGTAGCCGTCGTCCCCCGCGACGGTCATCTCGGCGTCCAGGGACAGGGACCGGTAGGCGTCCAGGGCTTCGAGGCCGTCGCGGACCTCCTGGGGGGCCAGCGCCGTGTGCTCGGCGAGCTGGGTGACGGTGGGTTCGGGGCTGCCCGGGGTCTGGGTGAGCTCGCGGCGCGCGTAGCGGATGCGGTTGCGCAGGTCCTGGACGCGGCGGGGCACGCGGACGTCCCAGGTGTGGTCGCGGAAGTGGCGGCGCAGTTCACCGGTGATGGTGGGCACGGCGTAGCTCTCGAAGGCACCGCGCCCCGGCTCGTAGCGGTTGACCGCCTTGACCAGGCCCATGGCGGCGACCTGGCGCAGGTCGTCGAGGTTCTCGCCGCGGTTGCGGAACTTGTTGGCGATGCGGTGGGCCATCGGCAGCCAGGCGGCGACCAGTTCCTCGCAGAGCAGCTCGCGCTCCTGGCCCTCGGGCAGGCCCGCCAGGTGCTCGAAGGCCTTCTCCGTGTCCGGGCGGTCGTCGTGCGGGTGCCGTGCGGCTGTGCCGGTGGGCTTCGCGGCTGAGCGGGTGGGCTCGGGGGCTGTGCCCGTCGGCTCCGTAACCGCGTCAGCGGGCTCCGTGGCTGTGCCGGTGGGCTTCGTGGTGGGCATGGATTGCTCCTCGGCCGTGTCGACGTAAGTGGTGTCGCGGCACGGCCGTGCGCACAGCCCGACAGGGGGCGGTACGCGAGCGGTGATAACCGTCCCGCGAACGCGCCTCCTGTCCGAAGCACAATGATCGCCTGCCCCTGGTCCAGCACGGCAAACGGGTGAGCTTGCCACCGATCCTGAACGTCCGGAATCGCCGCCTCCCGCGTCACCGCCTCACTGCCCACGGGGCTGGGTGAAGCGCAGCATGTTGCCGGAGGGGTCGCGGAAGGCGCAGTCACGGACGCCGTACGGCTGGTCGACCGGTTCCTGGAGGACTTCGCCGCCCGCGGCACGGACGCGCTCGAAGGTGGAGTCGCAGTCGTCGGTCTGGAAGATGACCCCGCGCAGCAGGCCCTTGGCGAGCAGCTCCGCCATGGCCTGCTTGTCGGCGGCGGACGCGTTCGGGTCCGCGACCGGCGGTTCGAGCACGATGTTCACGTCGGGCTGCGCGGGGGAGCCCACGGTCACCCACCGCATGCCCTCGAACCCCACGTCGTTGCGCACCTCAAGGCCGAGTACGTCACGGTAGAAGCCGAGCGCCTTGTCGTGGTCGTCGACGGCGATGAAGCACTGCGAAAGCTTGATGTCCATGCGCCTCACGCTACGGGCGGCGGCCCGGGACGCGCTTCTTCGATCCTGACCGAAGTCGGCTCCTCGGCGCCGGGCGCGGGCGTCCTGACCGGAGGTGGCTCCCAGGCGCCGCTCGGCGGCGTCCTGACCGGACGTGTGTAGATCTTGGCGACGCAGGCCGGGATGCCCGCGCCGTCGCCGTGGTCCCGGGACCGGTACGCGCTCGGGCTCTCACCGACCAGCTCGGTGAACCGCGAGCTGAACGACCCCAGTGACGTACAGCCGACCGCGAAGCAGACCTCCGTGACCGACAGGTCGCCCCGACGCAGCAGCGCCTTGGCCCGCTCGATCCGCCGCGTCATCAGATAGCTGTACGGCGTCTCCCCGAAGGCGGCGCGGAAACTGCGGGAGAAGTGTCCCGACGACATCAGGGCGGCACGCGCGAGAGCCGGCACGTCGAGGGGCCGCGCGTAGTCGCGGTCCATGCGGTCGCGGGCCCGGCGCAGCCGGACGAGGTCCTCGAGCGATGTCACCCGAGCAGGATCCCACAGAGGCTCCAGGCGGTCGCTGGTATCCTTTACTGAGTCATTACGCTCCATTGAGCGGAAGTGCGCTCATTTTGCGAGCGTGCGAGGCGTACGGACGGACGTCCCGTACCGGCGGGTGGAGGGGGCATGGACATGGGGGCACATCTCCCCGTCCTGGACGTCGTGCCCGCGCCCGTCCGCACGGTCCGCCGCCCCGAGGTGCGGACTCCCCGGGCGGTGCGTGCCGACAACGCCGCCCGCGACGGCGTTCCTGAACCCGACGGCCGCGGTCGCCGCATCGGCGCGCGGCGCCGCTGACGCCTCCGGGCTCCGTTCGCGAGGGCTCTACGGCTTGCGGTGCCCGGCGCCGCTGCCCGGTGCCCGGCGCCTTCGCCCGGCGCTCACTGCCCCGACGTCCGGCACCCGTTGCCCGGTCCCCAGCGCAGGAGCGGCACGCGGTCGTACCCGCCCGGGCGGCCGGTGCCAGGCACCCGGCCCACAGCAGCAAGACCGCCCTGCCCGGGGACGGCACCAGGGAAGGCGTGGACGCCGCCGCCGAACTCATCTGTGGAGGAGAGAGAACCCGTGCACGACACCACTGCCATGCTGATCGAGCTCGGGGCGATCATCCTCGGCCTTGGCGTCCTCGGGCGCCTCGCGGGACGGGTGGGCTTCTCGCCGATCCCCCTGTACCTGCTCGCCGGGCTCGCCTTCGGCCACGGCGGCATCCTGCCGCTGCGGGCCAGCGAGGAGTTCACCGCCACCGGCGCGGAGATAGGCGTCATCCTGCTCCTGCTGCTGCTCGGCCTCGAGTACAGCGCCTCCGAACTCGTCGACAACCTCCGGACGCAGTACCCCTCCGGGGCGGTCGACCTCGTCCTGAACGCGGTGCCCGGCGCCGCCGCCGCCCTCGTCCTCGGCTGGGGTCCCGTCGCGGCCGTGGCCCTGGCCGGAGTCACCTGGATCTCGTCGTCCGGCGTGATCGCGAAGGTCCTCGGCGACCTGGGCCGCCTCGGCAACCGCGAAACCCCCGTCGTCCTCGGCGTCCTGGTGATCGAGGACCTGGCCATGGCCCTCTACCTGCCGATCCTCACGGCGCTGCTCGCGGGCGTGAGCCTCGCGGGCGGCGCCCTCACCCTGCTGATCTCCCTGGGCACCGTCGGCGCCGTCCTCTACCTGGCCCTGCGCCACGGCCGCCTCATCAGCCGCGCGGTGTCCTCCGACAACGCCGAGATGCTGCTCCTCGTGGTGCTCGGCCTGGCCCTGCTGGTCGCGGGCATCGCCCAGGAGCTCCAGGTGTCGGCGGCGGTAGGGGCGTTCCTCGTCGGCATCGCGCTCTCCGGCGAGGTGGCCGAGGGCGCGAGCACCCTCCTCACCCCGCTGCGGGACCTGTTCGCCGCCGTCTTCTTCGTCTTCTTCGGCCTGTCCACCGACCCCGCGGACATCCCGCCGGTGCTGCTGCCCGCCCTCGCCCTGGCCGTCGTCACCACCCTGACCAAGATAGCCACCGGCTGGTACGCGGCCCGCCGGGCGGGAGTGGGCCGGGCAGGCCGCTGGCGCGCGGGCGGCACGCTCGTCGCCCGGGGCGAGTTCTCCATCGTCATCGCGGGCCTCGCGGTCGGCGTGGAACCCCGCATCGGCCCGCTGGCCACCGCGTACGTCCTGATCCTCGTCGTACTGGGCCCGCTCACCGCCCGCTTCACCGAGCCGCTCGCCCGCCGCGCCTCCCCCCTCGTCACCGGCCTGGTCACCGGCCGCCTCACCGGTCGCGGGGCGCCGACGCGGTCCGCGGTGGTGGCGGCCGGGAGGCGACGGGAGGGGCCACCGGAAGGTCCGCGGGAGGGTCCACCGGATGGCCGTCCGGTGAAAGAATCCATCCGCTCCCGGGACCGGCGCGAACGCCTGCCGGTCTCGCCCGCGGGTGAGGGAGCGGCAGGCGCAGACGGCAGGAAGGACCGCGAGCATGATTGAGTGGGTGCGGCTCAGTACGGGCGCGAGGGCCGTTCCACAGCCCGTCGCCACCCCCTTCGTCTGGTCGGCGGCGTTCGTCGGCGCCCTCTTCCTGGTCTCCCTCTCCAATCACCTGGGTGGCCACGGAGAACCCACGGCCGCCCTCGTCGCCCTGTCCCTCCTGGCGGCCCTCCTCGGCCTCTGCGCCCGCTTCACCGCCGCCCCCGGCACCGCCGTCCTGTGCTGGCTGTTCCTCAACACCTTCGGCATCCCGCCCGCGGGCCGGCTCACCTGGGCGGGCCACCGCGACACGGTGTGGCTCGCGTGCCTGCTGGCGGCGACGGTGGTGGGGACGGTGGTGGGCCGGTTGATGAACGCGCGGGCCGCGTACCGCAGGGTGAGTTAGGCGTGCCCTGCACCCCGGTGGGGGAGCGGGGGACGTGGTCATCCGACAGGCGGCGCTGAGGCGGGGGAGCCCCGGAAGACTTGGCGGGTGTGCCAGGCGCGGTGGGGCGCGGCGACGGGCCGGCTGCCGGGCCGCGGGCCCAGGAGGGGCCGTCCGGCCAGTGCCGTGACGTGTTCGTGGGCGGCGGCGCTGCGGCCGGCGAAGCTCCGGGAGACCAGGACGCGGTGCTCGTCGCCTATGCCGAGGACGCCCCGGTCGAAGAGCTTGTGGTGCAGGGAGCACAGGCACAGCCCGTTGTCGACGTCGTCCGGCCCGTCGAACGCCCACCAGCGCACGTGCGCGGCCTCCAGGCCGACGGGAGCGGAGTCGAGCACGCCGTCGTAGCCGCAGAAGGCGCACCGGTACTCGTAGGCGGTCAGTACGACCTCCCGCATCCGCCGGTCCCGCTGCCGCCTCCCGGCAAAGGCCAGTGCCTGCGTCTCCGCCAACTCCAGTTCCAGGCCCGCCGCGTCGCACAGGTCCTGGTGCAGGGAGGGCGGGAAGTGCAGGTCGAGCAGGACCCTGGCCATACGGCCCAGCAGCGAGGGGTCCCGCCCGAGCACCGCCCGCAGGTCCGGGGCAAGACGCCCGGCGGCCCCGCTGGCCCGCAGCTCCCGTACCCCCGTGCCGGGGCTGCCGCCACCGCGATCGGTCCGCACCTCCCACACCCCGTCGCTGACCAGGTGGTGGAAGGGGTAGGCGGGCGTGGTCGTGCGCCCAGGACCGTACTCCGCGAGCAGACGCTTCAGATCCGCCTCCACCGCCGTGTACGCCAACTCGCCCTCGGCGTCGGCCTGGAACCGCCCCAGCGCGTACAGCAGCAGCAACGGCTTGTGCGGCGCCCGCGCACCGTCCCGACTCCACTGCCGCAGCCTCGCGACGCGCTCCAGCCAGTCCATGACGGTGATCCTAGACATGGCCGAAGGCGGACGGGCGGGGCGGTGCGGGCTGCCTCCGCCTCCGCCGCTGCCCCCGCCTCCGCCTCTGCCTCCGCCTCGAAGACGGTGCGTCGCCGCCTCGAAGGGACGAGTGCCGTACGTCAGTCAGCGATCCACCCGGAACTGGCGTTCACGCCCTTGAACTGAAGGTAGTACTTGGCTCCGGGCGTGGTGTTCTTGAAGATGACCGTCCACTGCCCCTTGACGGCGCGCTGCCATCCGTGACAGACGCCGGGCCTGCATACGCGCACGTCGCGGGTGTAGTTGGTCTTGATGTTGATGTCGTCGCAGTACCCCAGGACCGTGCTGTAGACACCCCGCGCGGGCCAGTAGGCAGGGTCGTCCGGGCCCGTACCGGGGTACCCCTGGTACGGGGACGCGTGGTCGTAACAGGCCCGGGGGCCGCGGTCGGACGCGGGCGCGTCGGAGGCCGCGTGCGAGGGCGCGGCCAGTGAACCGAGGGCTGCCGCCGTCGCGACCAGCACCGCTGCTGTTCGCCTGGTGTTGCTCACTGTTCCCCCCTGTGCGCCGCGGTGGACGGGGACGAGGATCGCATGGCTTTCTCTCCTGACGTGGTGACCGAGTGGTGGTGCCGGTGCCGGTGCCGGTGCCGGTGCCCGCGTGCCGAGGTACCGGGACGCGAGGGATGACCTCGTACGGCGGCTGGGGCGGCCGGGGCGGCCTTGTGATGCCGGGGCAGCCTCGGCAGCCGGGCAGTTCGCCGTCCGTACCGGCTCGGTTGCTGCCGGGAACAGCGTCCATGCCGTACGGCTCGTACCGCGACGTGATTCGGTCTGGACCGAACCACGACATTTCCCGGAGGATCGACGGGAACGTGCTTCCTGTGACGCGGGAGAGAGCATGGTCTACCGCATCCACTTCACGGTTGAGGACCTGGCGCGCACCCGAGTCGCGCAATCCCCGCCGCCGCTGATGGAACTCGCCGCCTCGGTACGGACCTTGCAGACACGCGGTCACCCGGCTCGCTTCGGAGCGTGGAAACGCCACGTGCGCACCGGTCTCGGCCCCCAGGCGCGGATGGTGCTGGATCTGATCCCGCCCAGCGGCTGGGCTCCCACCTTCTTGACCCGCACCGACGCCGGCAGTCCGAGGGAAGTGCTCCAGCGCGTTCGTGCCACGCCGCGTTCCCAGATCCGCAAGGACCTCGCCCACGTGGCGCAGTCGCACCCGCTCCCGGCGTGGACGAACCACCTGCCGAGCGACTCCACCCTGCTGAATCAGCTCTTCGACAGCTTGGAGCACGTCTGTACCGTGCTGTTGCTCGAGCACTGGCAGCAGATCGTCGGCGATACGTCGGCCGACCGGACGATGAGGATGCGCCAGCTGCTCGACGGCGGTATGGAACGCCTGCTCATGGGCCTGTACCCGCGGCGTATCCGGTGGAACCCACCCGTCCTGGAACTGGCGACGCTCTCCGGCTTCGACGGGGACCTGCATCTGGAGGGGCGCGGTCTTCTGCTCACTCCCTCGGTCTTCGCGCTCGAGTCACCGAGCATCGACATCGACGCCCGCCCCCAGCCCGTGCTGAGATACCCCATCAGCGAGCAGGCATCGGGGTCGTTCCGGTGCGCCTTGCCGGAGTCGCCGCCCGAGCGCCGGGCCCGTACGGCCGTGTCGTCGTTACTGGGACCCACCCGGGCCGCCGTGCTCGAAGCCATCGCGGACCACCCCGGCTGCACCACCAAACAACTCGCCACCCTCGCCCGCATCACCAGCCCCAGCGCCAGCGAACACGCCACCACCCTGCGCTCAGCCGGCCTGATCCATACGACGAGGCACCGCAACACCGCCCTGCACAGCCTCACCACGCTCGGGGCCGCGTTCTTGAACGTTCCGCCGGAGACGACGGGGCAGGGCCGGTGAGGGAGAGCCCCTGTCCACGCCGTCGCGCACCCTGCCGCTACGGTCGCGGACCGTCCTGTGATCGCTACTCCGCGTACGAGGGGGTTCGGCATGGCGGCGGGTGATTCGACTGCGCGACGAGCGCAGGAGGCACGGCGGCAGGAGCGGCTGCTGCGTGAGCACGAGGTTGGCCCGCGTTGCTGTCGGAGTGCCGCCGACTGTGTCCGGAGATGGTCCGTGCCATAGCCGACCATCTGGAACGCGTCTTCCCCCGACTACGAGGGGTCGGCGGTCGAGCAGAGGACGCCGTCGGCGGTGGAGCAACCACAACAGTCGGCTTCCGACGGGCTGTTCGACCTGGAAGGTCTGCGGGACGCGGCCCTGGAGGAGGCACTGCGGGCCCCGATCGAGCAGTGGATGACCTTCCTCCATCCTGATCAGGTAGCGCTGGTGCGCCGCAACTGGTCGGGTCCGGCTCGCATCAGCGGCCCGGCGGGCACGGGAAAGACCGTGGTCGGGCTGCACCGCGCCGCCTACCTCGCCAGGCGTACCGGTGGCCGGATCCTGTACGTCACGTTCGCCAACAACCTGCCCCGCGTGCAGGGAACCTTCCTCAGGGCCATGTCCCCGGCGGTCGCGGACCGGGTGGAATTCCGCAGCCTGCACTCCTGGGCGCAGGAGTTCCTACAGGCGCGGGACGTCCCGGTGCGACTGCTCCGCAGTCAGCTGTTCGTGGCGATGACTCGAGCACGTGACTTGCTGTGGCTGGGCAGTGTGGCTCGGTAGCGGCGGCACGCCCGTGCGGGTCGACCCGGTCAAGAACGAGACATGTCACCGCGCTGCGTCGACTACCGCCTGCGGGGGCCGGTGGCGGAGCGAGTGACGCTGTACACGGCGCCGGAAGGGTGACCGACCTGTCGAAGGGTCGTTCACGGAGCGGGCGACGATCGAGCCCAGAGCCCATGAAGGGGACCCGATGGACACGACCACCGCCAAGCGCCACATCTTCACCATGCTGGACACGGACGGCGACGGAGTCATCTCCCGCAAGGAGTACCTCGCCCGCCCCGAACGTGCGGCGGCCGCGCTGGGGCGTGACGGGGATGACCGTCTTCTCTCCCTCGCCCGCACGGCTCATGAACGGGTGTACGCGTCGATGGACGTGAACGGCGACGGGAAGGTGACCTTCGAGGAGTACGCCAGGTGGGCGGGCGCTGAGGCATTCGATGACGTCTGTAGGCAAGCGCTGGGGTCGTTGTTCGACCTGGCGGACGTCGACGGGGACGGCGTCCTGGACCGGGCCGAGTTCACCAGGCTGCGTTCGGCGCTGGGCAACCAGAGCGAGAACGCCGAGGCGGCGTTCGACGCACTGGACGCCGACGGCGACGGGCTCATCGACCGGGACGAGTACTTGAACTCGATCCGCTCCTACGTCTCTGAGGGAACGTCACCCATGAACGAGGCCCTGCACCACAACCCACGGTGACCACGGCGACCACCGCGCGTCCCGCGCATACCGTCCGCACCCGCAGATTCCTACTGTTATCGGATTCCCCCGACGGACACTCCCGGCACGGCGTACCGTGGTAGAGCGCCCACGAGCACGGACAGAGAGCCCCGGAAGGGGCCTGACCTGGTGATACGAGGAGCTTGGCCATGGTGCCATCAGCACTTGCCTCGGCCGTGGCGGCGGTTGTCCTCAGCGCGGCCGGAATCAGCGCCGGAAGCGCGGGACACAACGCCGGAAGCACTTCCCCCCACGGTTCGGGTAACGGCAAGACCGACAACGTCCAGGTGCGCGCGGAGGGACGGTTCGTGCCACCCGGCGCGCCCACTCCGTCGTCCGCGATCACGTACGTACAGCAACTTGTCCCCGTCGGCTCCTGGGCCCAGGTGTCGCAGCGCAGCGATCAGCGCGGCACCCGCGTCGACCTGCGTGTGAGGGGACTCCAGCCGGGTTACAAGTACGGCGTGCACGTGCACCAGAAGCCCTGCGGTCAGAAGCCGACCGACGCGGGCGGGCACTACCAGAACAAGCCGTCCACCGACCCCCACGACACCAACCCGGACAACGAGGTGTGGCTCGATTTCACCGCCCGGAAGGATGGTTCGGGCAAGGCGTCCGCCTCTCACACCTGGGGATTCCGGCGCGGTGAGGCGGCGGCGATCGTGATCCACCGCGAGCAGGGCGGCGCCGGAGAACGACTCGCGTGCCTCAGCGTGCCGTTCGCCCCGCCCCCGGGGTCGTAACCGACCGCAGACGCCGAGGGCGCCCCCTGCCGGTGCCCGCCGCGGCCCGCGCAACAGCGGTCGCTGGGATTCGTGGCGCCGATGGAGAAGGCGCTGCGATCAGTACGAGCAACTGTCTGGTCCACCCGGCGGGACAGTGCCCCTTGACCGCACTCGGCATCGCAAGGTCACGTCAGTTGCGCAGGTCGGCGCAGAGTCTGTCGATGTGTTCGCCGGTGACGTGCGGCATGGCGATGAGGTGGGCACGGTCGCCGACCGTCAGCAGGTTCCAGCGTCTGCACAGGGCGGCGGTGGGCATGTCGAAGAGCACGGTGTTGCTGCCGGGGGCGCGTTCGGGGTGATGACCCTCCTCGCGCAGGCGTTGTTCGGCGTATTCGGCGGTGGCCAGGCAGTGGGCGACTCGGCGCTGGAGGCCGGTCCGGCCGAGCCTGCGCAGTTCGTACCACAGGAGCAGGGGGGTGAAGGCGTCGCGGGAGCCGGTGATGGTGTCGTCGTCGCTGCCTACCGCGATGCCCGGGCGGCGAATCGCCTCGACGTGTTCGGGCCTGGTCAGGGCGATACCGCAAGGGAAGGGCGCGCCGAGCATCTTGTGCCCGCTCAGGGCGACACTGTCGGCGCCGGACTCGAATGCCCACGGCCTGGGCTCCGGGGCGAGCGCTGCGATCAAGCCGCCGAACGCGGCGTCGGAGTGGATGTGGACCTGGTCGGTCCCCGCGTCCGCGAGCGTCCCGCGTACGCCCGCCAGGTCGTCTTCGGTACCCCCGGTGGTCGTCCCGATCGTGGTCACCACGACCGCGGGACGGCCGCTGTGACAGGAGTGGTGTCGGCGCAGGGCAGCCAAGTCCATCGCACGGTCGTGCCCCACCTCCACGGCGACGTAGTCCATCCGCAGCAGGCGGGCGATCTTCGGCAGGGAGTAGTGAGTGATCTGCGAGGCGTACAGCACGGCTTCGGGGAACCGCTCCCGCCCTACGTAGCAGCCGTAGAGGTTGCTCTCCGTGCCGCCGGTAGTGACGTACCCGAAGGCATCCTCCTGGCCGGCCAGACGGGCGAAGAATGACACCACCGCCCGCTCGAACACCTTGCTGTGCAGCTTGTATTCGCTGGTAGTGGGCGGTCCGCCGACGTTGTTGCCGTGCACTTGGAGAAAGTCCGCCAGCGGACGGTAGTCGAAGTCCATGTTCACCGGGAAGCCGAGCATGTGATCGCGCTCGCCCAGCATCTGCGCGGCCATCTCCTTCAGGAGCGCCACGTCCCGATCGGAGCCACTGCTGCTCCCGGTCGGGTCGTCAGGTATCCGCACGTCGTCGGCCAAGGGGTGGTGCACCATGAGGAATCCTCTCGATCGTGCCTGCTTCTCTGCGGTGGTGGATTCTCTTCTGCTGTTCTGGCGGTTTCTCGGCAGCGGCCCAGGTGCGAGGGCGGGGCTACGGCGAGTGTCGGATGATGCCGCGCCGCATGACGAAGTCGACGGCACCCATCACGTCGATGTCGCGCAGCGGATCACCCGGTACGGCGACAAGATCGGCTTGTGTGCCCGGTCCGATCGTGCCGAGGTCGGGGCGCTGGAGGAGTTCGGCGGCTGGTATCGCTCAAGGGAGCTCCTGCCTGCCGAGAGCTGCCGGACAGCGGACCTCCGGCGAGGAACCACACGCAGAGAGGTTCCTCGGTTCGCCCTGTTCCCTGGAAAACAGGGCGAAAAACGCTCTCACGGCATGACTCATACACTCGCCGTCTGCCTCGCCGGCGGACGCCCGCTCAAGGTCACCGTGCTCGACGATGGCGAGGGAGAACCCGGCGGCGACGAACACGGCGCAGGCGAGCGTGCGGAGCAGGGCCGGGAGCAGCAGCAGGACCTCGGGCACCGTGCCACCCCCGTCCCCGTCCACGTCCACGTAAGGGATGGCGAACCGCTGCGACAGAGGCTGTGAGCCCGTCACACGTCGCGGCGGCGCAGCCTCCGGGCGGCGATGGCCAGCAGGATCAGGGTGTACGTGGTCACCAGCGCGAGCGAGGGCCAGGCGCCGAGGGAGCCGACCGCCTCCGGGCTCGCGTCGGAGGTCTGCGTGAGCTTCTCCAGGGCGGCGGTCGGGGTGGCGCCCGCGATCCACCGCTGCGTGTCGCCGAGGAGCGGGCCGAACAGCGAGGGCAGCAGCAGGACGGCGATCACCGCGGTCACGGCCCCGGCCGAGTGCCGCACCAGGACCCCGATGGCCAGGCCGAGGACGCCCACGACCGCGAAGAGCCCGCCGATCCCGAGCAGCGCGGGCATGGGTTCCCCGCGCCCGTACTCGCCGTCCTCAAGGATCGCGCCGCCCAGCAGGTAGGCCGCCGTGCAGGAGACCAAGGAGAGGCCGTACAGCAGCCCGGCGAGCAGTACGGCCTTCGCGGCGAGCACCCGGCCGCGGCGGGGCACGGCGGCGAGTGTGGAGGTGACGGTACCGCTGGCGTACTCGCCGCACACCGTCAGCGCGCCCACCACCGCGGCGATCATCAGCGACACGACGCTGAGGGTGAGGCTGCCGCCCAGGACCGTGTCGTCGGGCTGGAGGCTGCCGCTGAGCCCCACGAAGACGGCGCCGACCACGGTGGTCGGGCCGATGGCCGCCGTCGTCCAGCGGGTCGAGCGGAGGCTCGCGAACTTCGTCCACTCGAAGGCCAGGGCCTCGCGGAAGCCCGGCCGCCGTGCGGTGAGGATGCTCATGGGATCAGCTCTTTCACGTCCTGTGCGCTGCCCCGGTACTCCACCGAGGCCCGTGTCATCGCGGTGTAGATCTCCTCCAGGGAGGAGAACAGCGGGGTCAACTCGTGCAGGGCGATGCGCTGTTCGCGGGCCAGCTCGCCGATCGCGGCGGGCGCGAGTCCTGCGACCCGCCAACCACCGCGCGCATCGAGCTGCACCGCCGCGCCCGACCGCTCCAGCAGGGCACGCATCCGTTCGGCCTCGCCTTCGGCGGTACGAACGAGCGTGGTGCCCTGCGAGTGGGTCTCGATGAACTCCCGCATGTCGGTGTCGGCGAGCAGCCGCCCCCTGCCGATCACGATGAGGCGGTCCGCGGTCAGCTCCATCTCGCTCATCAGGTGGCTGGAGAGGAAGACCGTCCGCCCCTGTGCGGCAAGGGACTTGAGGAGCGCGCGGATCCAGCGGATGCCCTCGGTGTCCAGGCCGTTGACCGGCTCGTCGAGGATCAGTACCTCGGGGTCGCCCAGCAGCGCGGCCGCGATGCCGAGCCGCTGGCCCATGCCGAGGGACAGCCCCTTGGCCCGCTGGTCCGCCACGTCGCCGAGCCCGACCATCTCCAGGACGGCGTCCACCTGGCCCCGGGGGATGGCGTTGGACCGTGCCAGGCCCAGCAGGTGCTGCCGCACACCGCGCCCGCCGTGCACGCCCTTGGCGTCCAGGAGCGAGCCGACCTCGCGCAGGGGCGCGGCGAGGCGGTCGTAGCGGCGGCCGCCGATCGTGACCGTGCCCGCGCTGGGAGTGTCCAGGCCGAGGATCATGCGCATGGTGGTCGACTTGCCCGCGCCGTTGGGGCCGAGGAAGCCGGTCACGAGGCCCGGCCGCACCGTAAAGGTCAGCCGGTCGACGGCGGCCCTGTCGCCGTATCGCTTGGTCAGTTCCCGTGCTTCGATCATGCCACTGACGCTACGGACGCCAGGCGTACCCGGGCATCTGCCGCCGGGAGTCGGCTGCTGCTCCCACGGGAGTACGAGTCGTTGGGAGTTGGCCGCTGCTCCCACGGGCCACGAGTCGTCGGGAGTTGGCCGCTGCTCCCACGGGAGTACGCGCCGTCGGGAGTCGCCTACTGCTCCCACGGGGGAGTGCGCGCCTCGCCCCGTGCGCTTCAGCCCTCCCCGGGCCGCACCAGACCGGTCTCGTACGCGAGCACCACCAACTGTGCCCGGTCCCGCGCGCCCAGCTTGGTCATGGCTCGGCTGACATGGGTCTTCGCGGTGAGGGGCGACATGATCAGGCGCCCGCCGATCTCGTCGTTCGACAGGCCGCGCCCGACCAGGGCGAGCACCTCGCGCTCCCGGTCGGTCAGCGGATCGAGGCGCTCCCGCGCCTCGGCCTCCGGCCGCTTGAGCCGCGCGAACTCCTCGATCACCCGCCGTGTCACCGCCGGCGCGAGCAGCGACTGCCCGGCCGCGACGGTACGGATCGCGTCCCGCAGATCGTCGGGGTCGACGTCCTTGAGCAGGAAGCCCGCGGCCCCGGCGCGCAGCGCCTCGAAGACGTACTCGTCGGCTTCGAAGGTCGTCAGGACGAGGACGCGCACCCCGTCGAGGACCCGGTCGGCGACGATGCGGCGCGTGGCCTGGAGCCCGTCCGCCCGGGGCATGCGGATGTCCATGAGCACCACGTCGGGCCGTGTGGTGCGGGCCAGCTCGACGGCCTCGACGCCATCGGCGGCCTCGGCGACCACGACCAGGTCGTCGGTGAGGTCGAGCAGGGCACGGAAGCCCGCCCGCACGACGGTCTGGTCGTCGGCGAGCAGCACCCGGATCACGCCCCCTCCAGCGGCAGAACCGCCCGGACCCGCCAGCCCCCGCCCGACACGGGCTCCGCCTCGACGCTCCCGCCCGCGGCCGCGGCCCGCTCCCGCATGCCGATCAGGCCGTAGCCGTCCCCCGTGCCCGCGCTGTCGGCGGGCGGCCCGTCGTCCGTCACCTCCACCACCAGGGCGTTCCAGATCAGGCCGACCCAGATGGCCGCGTGCCGCGCCCGCGCGTGCTTGATCACGTTGGTCAGTGCCTCCTGGACGATGCGGTGCGCGGCCAACTCCACCACCGGGGGAACCGCACGGCCACCTGTGTCCTGGCGCAGCGAGACCGACACTCCCGCCGCCCGCACGTGCTCGGCCAGCTCCCCGAGTTGTTCCAGGCGCGGCGCCGGGTCCTTCCCCGCCTCGCTCCGGTCCTCCCGCAGCACCTTCACCGTCGCGCGCAGCTCCCGCACCGCCTCCTTCCCCGAGGCCCGCACCTGCCGCATCGCCGCCCGGGCCACCTCGGGCCGCTTGTCCAGCGCGTCGAGCGCGAGCCCCGTCTGCACGGTCATCGCCGTCACGGTGTGCGCCACCACGTCGTGCAGTTCCCTCGCGATCCGCACCCGCTCCTGCTGCACCTTGCGCCGCGCTTCGCCTTCCCGCTCCGCCTCGGCGCGGGCCGCACGGTCGGCGTACTCCCGCATCAACTCCTGCCGCCCGCGCACCACTTCACCGAGAAGCAGCGGTACGAGCGGCCAGAGCATCTCCAGCAGTGGCGCCCCCTGCGGCTGCGCCACGTCGATGCCCGCGACGAGCGACACGACCCCCGAGGCCAGGGCTGCGATCACCGCCGTCCGCGACGTCCGCCGCCGATCCCCCTGCACGGCGAGGGCGTACAGCGCCACCATCACCGGCAGATTCAGCAGCTCCCCGATGTGCCCGTACAGCGCCCAGCCCGCACACGCCCCGCCCGTCACCACGCTGACGGCCACCGGCCACCGGCTGCGCACCAGAAGGGCCGCGACGGAGACGCCGTACAGGAGCCAGGTCAGCCAGTCGGCCTGCCGGTGGCCGGGATCGTTGACCGCCGCGTCCGCGCCGGTGAAGACGGCCACGACCGATGCCACGGCCAGATCCGCCAGACGCGGGGGCAGAGGCCACGGAACCCGCCGCGGACGAGGTGCAGGAGTCGTCACCTTCCTCACCGTATGCGGCCGATGCGCGCGACGCGTACGCCACAAGGAGTACACACCCCCGCCGCGCGTTCCCCAGCGGCCCCTCCCGGCCCTGTTCTCCTTCTACAACCCTGTAGACCGAGGGTTCCTGAACATCACTCATACGAAGGAGCGGACGCCACGTCCCGGTCTGCGACCTGGAGGCGATCACCTCAGGCGACGGCACGCCCGGGCCGACGACCGGCTGACGCCCAGGAAAGGGCCCAGCCGCGGAGTCGATAAGAACAGGACGAGCTTTCACCGGTCGGGATTCCGCGGGCCTGTGGTGTGTGAGGCGCGAGGTGCCGAAGGGGGCGAAGGGTTGAACGGCTTCCAGGTCATACCCGGCATATCCAGTACCAAACATGCCAGAGGGAAGCTTCCCTGTAGGTTCAAAAAGCTTCCGTGGCCAACGATTTCGTTGACCCGTCTCCCATGAGCGTGTCAGTCTTCCAATGTCACCTCTGGTAAGGGCTGGCCTCCTTGTGAACAGGACTCACTTACCTCTCCTCCGAAGTCCGTCGCGCGCCAGGAAGAAGCCGACCTCTCATCGGCTACCCGGCAACAGAAGAGGACTCATGTGGACCTGGAACTGTCGTCGCGTATATGAAGAAATCCGAGCGCCGCACGCGTACGAACGAGTCCGCTGCGTTTGGCGCGCGGGCCGTGAATGAATTCCCGCTGTCCGGCTGAGGAATGTGGCGGGGCAGAAACCCGCGACGCCGGGGCACGCCCTATTCCGTGAAAGGCACGCGCAATTCCCGGTCGAGCCGTTCGCCGGCCGGGCGCCCGGCGGCGCGAATACGGTAAGCGCCGGGCGGACGCACGTCATCTGCGTAGCACGTCGTCGCCCAGTGCGGGGTGGGCCCCTCCCGCCATGCCCACAACGCGCTGTCGGGCCCGGTCACCGCACCGCGGTGCACCACCTCGTCCTCCCGTGTGACGCCGTACCCCCCTCACCGACCCGGCCGCGTCCTGGATCGAGGGCGTCCCCGGACCCGTAAGCACACCAGCCGACCGCTTCCCCACCCGAGGCCGACCGCTTCGCACCCGAGGCCGACCGCTTCGCCATCCGAGCCCGACCGCTTCGCCATCCGAAGGGAGCCGGACCATGAGCGAGCCGCTGGAGCGGCACGCCCCACCCGTGCGACACGACAGACGTCCCGCCAGAAGCGCCGTGGAGGTCGGCACCCGTGACTGGGCCCTGCCCTTCGGGCGGCCCCGCCACGACGAGCGCGAGGTCTCCGCGGTCACCGCGGCCCTCCGGGCGGGAGACCTGGCGACCGGGCGGACCACCGCCGAGTTCGAAGCCGCCTTCGCCATGCGCTTCGGCTTCCGCCACGCCGTGGCCGTCACCTCGGGCAGTACCGCCAACCTCCTGGCCCTGGCCGCGGTGGCCGAACGCCACGGGCTGCGCCCCGGGGACCGGGTGGTGGTCTGCGGGGCCACCTTCATCAGCGCGGTCACCCCCGTGGTCCAACTCGGCCTCACCCCGGTCTTCGTGGACGCCGAGCCGGGAGGGGTGAACGTCGACCTCGATCTGGTGGCCGACGCCGTCCGGCAGCACGGCGCGAGGGCGGCGCTCCTCCCGCACGCCCTCGGACAGTCGTTGGACTCCCGGCGGCTCGGCGACCTCGTCCGACAAAGCGGCGCCGTCCTCATCGAGGACTGCTGCGAATCCCTGGGCGCCACCGACGGGCGGGCCCGCGTGGGCACCACCGGGGCGCTGGCCACCTTCAGCTTCTACGCGGGCCACCACCTCACCATGGGGGAGGGCGGCGTCATCGCCTGCGACGACGCGCAGGACGCGGACCTGCTGCGCAGCCTGCGTGCCTTCGGCCGGGACTTCGCCTACAGCGGCGGGCGGATGCGCTACCCGGTGGGCGGGCGCCGACTGGGCGGGGAGGAGCGGTACATCCACCTGCGGATCGGCTACAACGGCAAACTGACGGACTTTCAAGCGGCTTTCGGGCTTGTGCAGTTGACCCGTGAGTCGGAGATGGCCGAGGAACGCAGGGCCGCCGCCGGGGCGCTGTGCGAGGTCCTCGCCGACTTCCCGCGCTGGCAGGTCCTCGGCGACCCCGCCGGCCCCGGCGCCTCGCCGTTCGCGGTTCCGCTCCTCGCCCCCGCCGGCGCGTCCCTGGGCGACATCGCCGACGTGCTCGCCGCCCACTCCGTCGAACCGCGCGGCTTCCTGGGCGCCTCACTGCCCGAGCAGCCCTGCTTCGACGCCGTGGAGCACGTGGTGCACCAGCCCTACGCGCACGCCCATGACCTGGCCGCACGAGGGCTCCTCATCGGCTGCCCGCCCGGCCTCGACCTCACGGCCGCAACGACCGCACTCGCCAAGGCCCTCCGGGAGACGACATGAGGATCACCCTGATCGCCGAGAAGTACCCCCCGGTCGTCGGCGGCGGTGAGACCCATGTGCACCAGGTCGCCGAAGGACTCGTGGCCGCGGGCCACGAGGTGACCGTCGTGACGGAAGCGGTCCCCGCGAGCGGCGAACGGGACCTCTACCGCACCGGGAACGTCGCCGTCAAAGAAGTCACGGGGCTCGTCGCCGCCTGCCGGCGACTCGACTGCAAGGACGCCGTCGCACACCTGCACACCGAGCTGAGCACCACCGACGCCGACATCGTCCATGTCTTCAACTACGTGCCCGCGCTCCTGGTGAGCTGGCTGCGGCCCAGCGTCCGCGGCAAGCTCGTCGTCTCCCTCTTCGAGACCTTCGTCCCGGGCGTGCGCGTCTTCGACCTCTGGGCCGACTACCCGCTGGAACGAGCACTCCAGCGCGGCCTGGTCGACAACCTCCGCCCCGACCTGCTGCTGTGCGGATCGAAGGCCTACGAACGCTGGGCCCGTGAGGCGGGCTTCACCGAACCGGCGACAGTGGTGGAGTTCGGCACCGACCTCACCGCCTTCGGAACCTTCCCCGAGGCCCGTACGCGCTGGCGCACGGAGCGCGGACTCGGCGACGAGCCGGTCTTCCTCGTCCCCGCCCGCCCCGTGCCGCGCAAGCGCATCGAGGACGCCGTCGCCGCGCTCGCCGACCTGCACACCACCCACCCGGACGCCCGGCTCGTCCTGACCACCCCCACGGGCCGCTCCGACTCCGGCTACGTGGACGGCCTCGTACGCCGGGCCGAGGAGCTGGGCGTGGCGCGGCACGTGCTCTGGGAGGAGGGGCTGAGCTGGCAGGACATGCCGACGCTGTACGCGGCGGCGGACGCGATGGTGCTGCCCTCCTCGCACGAGGGCTGGGGCATCGCCCTCACCGAGGGCATGGCGAGCAGCCGCCCCGTCATCACCACGGACGTGGAAGGCCACGACGAGGTGGTGACCCACGGGCAGACCGGACTGCTCTACCGGCCCGGCGACGTCCCCGCGCTCGCGAAGGCGATGCGCACCGTCCTCGACACCGACACCTCCGCGCTCGTCGAACGGGCCCGCAAGGAGGCGCTGGACCGGTTCTCGATCGAGGCGGTCGTACGGAACCACATCCGCGCCTACGCGTCACTGCTCGACGGCGCCTGACCCCGCGGGCGGAACCCTGCCCGGCCCCCGCCCGCCTCGGCCCGAGGAGGTTCGGCCACAGATGAGCACCCGCACCCCGTCCCCCGGCACCTCGCCCACCGGCGCACCAGCCACCGGCCCGCGATCCACCACCGACCCACCCGCCGCCGACGCCTCCCGCGCGGCCTGCGCGCGTGCCGCCGCCGCGCTGAGCCGGTGGCTGGCGTCCGGCGCCACCCAAGCCCCCTCCGGGGCGTTCTGCGGCTGGCGTGACGAGGAGAGCGGGGAACTCTCCGCGCCCTACCCCGAGATCACCGGCTACATCCTGACCTTCCTCGCCGGCGTCGGCCCCACCGCCGCGGCCCGCGCCACCACCGCCGCCGACTGGCTCGCGGCACGGGCCGAAGCAGGTGACTTCTCGGCCCGCCCGGAGAAGACCCGGGGCGCCGTCTACACCTTCGACGTCGCGATGGCCGCGCACGGTCTGCTGCGCCTCGGCCGGACCACCGCCGCACCCCGCCTGGTGGACGCCGGCCTGGCGTACGCCGACGTGCTGGTGCGCGCCGCCGCCCACGGCCCGCTGCCCCCCGTCGTCCCCGGCACCGAGCCGGGACCCCTGCCCGCCGCCTGGTCCACTCGCGGCCGGGTCCACCTTCTGAAGGCCGTCCAGGCGCTGCTGGCCGCCGCGGACGAAGGGCTCCCCGGAGCCATGCGACTGGCCACGTCGCTCACCGACGAGGCACACACCTGGCGGGAGCCCGACGCGTTCCCGCCACCCACCCAGCCCGGCAGCACCCTCGTCAGCCTGCACGCGCTGTGCTACGCCGCCGAAGGCCTCTGGATGTGGGCCGACCGCACCGGGGACGCGCGCGCCCTGGACCGGTCCCGCGCGCTCACGGCCTGGGTGTGGAGGCGGCGTCTGCCGACAGGCGGCTTCCCCGGCTTCGTCGACCGGGCCGAGGGGACCCCCGCACCCGTCGGGCAGCGGCAGTCGGACGTCGTCGCCCAGGCCCTGCGGCTCGCCCTGCTGCACCGGCTGCCCGACGCGGACACCGCCGCCGAGGCCGCGCTGCTCGTCGAAGACCTGCGCCGGGTCGCCGACGGCCAGGCAGCCGTCCCGTACCGACCCGGCGCCCCGGAACGGCACCTCAACACCTGGGCGTCGATGTTCGCCGCGCAGGCCCTCGGCCTCGCCGCCACCCACCACCCCACGATGAACTGGCAGGAGCTCGTGTGACGATCCCTCTTTCCGCGGCAGGCCCCGACCCGTCCGCGCAGGCGGCCGCCCCCGCGGCCCAGACAGCCGACCACCAGGACCGGGACCGCCTGTTCGCCGCGCGCCAGTCCCTCGCGCCCCTGCCCTTCGCCCGTGCCGAAGGCTCCTGGCTCCACCTGACCGACGGCCGCCGCGTCCTGGACGCCGCCAGCGGCCTGATCTGCGTGAACGTCGGCCACGGCCGTCCGTCCGTGGTCCGCGCCCTGACCGAACAGGCCGCCGTCGGGGCGTTCGCGTCGCCGGGAGCACTCCGTCCCGGGCCCCAGGAGCAACTGGCCCGCCGCCTCACCCGCCTCGTGGGACGCCCCGACGACCGCGTCGTCCTCGCCTCCACCGGGACCGCCGCGGTCGAGATGGCCATCTCCCTGGCGCGCCTCGCCCAGCGGGCCCGCGGCGGCCACCGCCGCCACCGCGTCCTCACCGCCTCGCTCAGCTACCACGGCAACAGCGCCCTGACCCTCGGCCTGTCCGGCCACCGCAGGCGCCGCCCCCACTCCGACGACGCCATGGGCCTTGCCCCCGCCTTCGACCCGCCCTACCCCGGCATGCACCGCGGCTGCCGGTACGCCCAGTGCCGCGCCGACTGCGCCGACGCCGTACGGGACGCCCTGGGCGAGGACCCCGAAAGCGTCGCCGCCGTCCTCCTGGAGCCGGTCAACGGCACCACGGGCGGCGCCTACGAGGCACCCGACGGCTATCTCGCCCGGGTGCGGTCGCTGTGCGCGGACCAGGGCGTGCTGACCCTGCACGACGAGGTGCTCACCGGGCTCGGCCGTACCGGCGGGCCGCTGGCCGCCGACCACCGGCCGGGCGCGAGCGCCGACATCACCGTGCTGTCCAAGGGGCTCGGCGCGGGCTACCTGCCGATCTCCGCGGTTCTTGTGGCCCCGCACCTCGCGGAGGACGTCCTCGCCGCCGGGACACCGCTGCCGATGATGGGCACGATGTCCGCCACCCCGCTCCAGGCCGCCGTCGGCCTCGCCGTGCTCGACGTCCTCGAGGACACGGGCGCGCTCACCGACGCCCAGGGCCTCGGCACCCGCCTCGGCAGGGACCTGCGCCGCACCCTCGCCACCGTGCCCGCCGTCACCGACGTACGCGGCCGCGGCCACTACTACGGCGTCGAGCTGGCCCCCGGCACCCTGCACGAGGCCATGCGCCGCACCCGCGAACGGGGCCTGCTGCTGTACCCCTTCAACGGCTACCGGCACGACGGCGGCGGCGAAGGGCTCATCGTGGCGCCCCCGCTGACGGCCTCCGCCGACGAACTGGACTTCCTGACCGAGCACCTGCGCCCGGCACTCGCGAACCTGCCAGGACCGACCGCGCCACCGCCCCCGGCACACCCGGGCCCCGCGACCGTGCCGTCACCGGCCCGCCCAACGACGCACTCCCCAGCGCTGTGAGGGCGGCAGGCATGGAGTGGAGCAACCACCCGGTCCTCGTCACCGGGGCGGACGGGTTCGTCGGCTCCCACCTCACCGAGGCACTCGTCGACCGCGGCGCCCGGGTCACCGCCGTCGTCCGCAGGACGTCGCGCTCCCAGGTCACCGCCCGCTTCCGGAACCTGTCCGAACGCACCGTGGCGGGCCTCGGCGCCCTGCTCCACGTCGACCTCGCCGGACCCGACGCCGTGCCGGCCCTGACCGCGTGCGACGCCCGCACCTGGTTCCACCTGGCCGCGGACGCCTATGTGCCCGCGTCCCTCACCCAGCCCGCCACGGTCGTCCAGACCAACATCGCCTCCACGCTGAACGTCCTGGAGGCGGCCCGGGCGGCGGGGCCGCGACACCTGCTGGTCACCAGCTCCAGCGAGGTCTACGGCACCCACCCCGGACCGATCGCCGAGGGCGACCCGCTGGAGCCCGCGACCCCCTACGCGGCGTCGAAGGTCGCCTGCGACCGCCTCGCCCGCTCCTACCACGACGCGTTCGGCCTGCCCCTGACCATCGTCCGCCCCTTCAACTGCTATGGGCCACGGCACGTCTACGACGTGGTGCCGCTCTTCCTCGCGCGCGCCCTGCGCGGCCGTCCCCTGGTGGTCAACGGCGACGGGGCCCAGACCCGCGACCTGACCTACGTCGCCGACACGGTCGAGGCGTTCCTGCGCCTGGCCGAACTGCCGCCCGAGGGCAAGCCGTACAACATCGGCACCGGAGTCGACCACAGCGTCGCGGACCTCGCCCGGCAGGTCCTCGCCCTCACCGGGTCGGCCTCGCCGCTGCGGCACGGCCCGGCACGGCCCGGAGAGGTCCGCAAGCTCCAGGCGGACGCCACGGCCCTGCGCAAGGCCACCGGCTGGGAGCCACGCCACTCACTGGCGGAGGGCCTGCGGCTCAACCTGGAGTGGACCCGAGACAACCTGGAGTGGCTGTGACGCGCGGGGCCCTGCTGGTGGACGCGGGCGGAATCCTGTTCAACAACGTCACCGAGGAGTCCGGCTTCCTGCCCGAACTCGCCGAACGGTACGGCGCCGACGCCGACCGGCTGCGCGCGGAGCTGGACCTGCGCGACGCCGCGTACGAGACGAACGCGCGCAGCGTCTTCGACGTGCTCCGCGACGCGCTGACGGCGGCCGGGGCACCCCGCTCCACGGACCTCGACCGCGAGCGGATCACCGCCCTGTACCTGGCGGGCGTCCGCGCCCACCGCCCGGTGTTCGACGCCCTGGAGCGCCTCCGCGCCGAACACCCCGGGCTCGTCCTCGCCCTCGCCAACAACGAGGCCGAGGCGTGGGACCGGGCCAAGAACGCCGAGTTCGGCCACTTCGGGTACTTCGACGTGCTCGCATCCTCCTGGAAGCTGCGGGCGGTCAAGCCCACGAGCGTCTACCTGGAGCGCCTGCTGGACGCCTGCGGCTGCTCCCGGGCACAGGCGGTGTTCGTCGACGACAACCCCGACGTCGTCTCCGCGGTACGGGACTTCGGCCTGGCAGCGGTGCACCTGACCGACCCGGCACGGTTCGCCACCGCCGTCCCGGCGGCGCTGCGCGCGCTCGCCGGGCCCGAGACCGGGGCGGGAGCGGGATGAGGGCCGAGGCGCCGATCGACGGCCGGGGCGGAGCGCCGGCCACCCCCGTGGAAACGGACACCGTGCCGTCGAGCGTGGGCCTCGACGGGGAGGTGAACCCGCCCCCGGGGAACGACGGCATAGCGATCGTCCTCGGCACCCGCCCGGAGATCATCAAACTGGCGCCGGTGATAGAGCTCCTCGGCCGCCGGGCCCACGTGGTGCACACCGGCCAGCACTTCGACGCGGCCATGTCCGACCGCGTCAGCCTGAGCATGGGCACCCGCCGCTACCGCCTGCGCCTCGACGTGGGCGGCAAGAGCCGCGGCGGCCAGCTCGGCATGGCCGTCGCCGCACTGGACCGCTTCTTCAGCGGCTGGCGTCCCCGCGCGGTGGTGGTGCAGGGCGACACCACCTCCGCGCTCGCGGGCGCGCTCGCCGCCAACGCGGGCGGCCACCCGCTGGTGCACGTCGAGGCGGGCCTGCGCAGCTTCGACCGGCGCATGCCCGAGGAACACAACCGCGTGCTCATCGACCACCTCTCCGACCTGTGCTGCGCGCCGACGTCGATCAGCCGGGACAACCTGCTCGCCGAGGGCATCGCCACGGACCGGATCGCGGTGACCGGCAACACCGTGGTCGAGGCCGTCGCCAAGGTGCTCCCCGACACCGCCGCGCGTGCGGCCCTCCAGCGCGCGCACGCCGTCAAGGAGAACCAGTACGTCCTGGTGACCCTGCACCGGCCGGAGAACGTGGACGCCGCCGACATGCTGCGGACGCTGCTCACCGAGCTGAGCCGGGCACCCCTGCCGGTGCTGTTCGTGGTGCATCCGCGCACCCGCTCCAGCATCGTCCGCTTCGGTCTCGGCCCGCTGCTCGCCCCCTTGCGGATCGCCGACCCCCTGGACTACCCCGAGTTCCTCGCCCTGGCCTCGGGAGCCGCCCTGCTGGTCTCGGACTCCGGGGGCCTCCAGGAGGAGGCCAGCATCCTCAAGAGGCCCATCCTCGTCGTCCGGCAGAGCACCGAACGGCCCGAGATCCAGGGCACCTTCGGCGCCCTGGTGCCGCCCGGCGACCGGCTCGGCCACACGATCCGGCACTGGCTGTCGACCGCCGAACAGCGCCGCCTGCGCCTGGCCGGCCTCCACTGCCCCTTCGGCGACGGCCACGCCTCCCACCGCATCGTCGAGGAACTGCGCAAACTGCTCCACGACTCCGAGGACGCGGCGCGATGACGGGCTCCACCACTGCCGTGCCGGCGGCGTCCGCGACCGCCGCACTCCTGCCGGCGGACGATGCGAGGAGGACAACGTGAAGGACATCCCCGTGGCCGTGGTGGGCAGCGGAATGAGCGGTGGCGCCGTCGCCGCCGCGCTGGCCCGCGCCGGTGTCCCGGCCGCCGTCCTGGAGGCCGGCCCCGACCGGGGCCGCGGCCACGTGGCGGCGAAACCGGAGTCGGCGGCCCTTGCCGACCCGGAGGCGGACGAGACCTTCGCCCCCTTCTTCGCCCCGGCCCCGGGACCGCACTACGACCGCCGCTGCGGGCTGCGCAGACGCGTCGGCGGCAGGTCCCTGTACTGGCGCGGCATCAGTCTGCCCATCGAGCCCTACGCCCTCGCGGACTGGTCCGCGGCGGTCCGCGGACGCCTGGGCGAACCGGGCGGCAGCGGGCTCTACGGCGAGGTGTGGGAGGAACTGGAGCGATGGACCGGCCGCGCCCTGCTCACACCGCTCGACGACCGTGAGTCCGCCCTGCTCGACACCGTACGAAGCCGGGGATACGGCGACGCGACCGTGACCCCGAGAGCCGTACGCGTCCTCGGCGACGGCCCGAGCGGAGAGTCCGCCTGGGAGGCGTACTCGCCCGTGGGCGGCTTGCCCGCCGCCTCAGTACGCGACCGGTGGCCGGTCGAGGACCTGGTGCCCGCGCCGGACGGAACCGTCGAGGTGCGTGTGGCCGGGGGAGCCGAGAGCGTGCGGGCCCGCGCCGTCGTGCTGTGCGCGGGCACGGTGCACAACGCCCGGCTCCTGGCCGGGGCCGGTCGCCGCGCGGGAGTGGCGGTGCCGGACACGTTCGCCATCGTCGACCACCTCGTCCGCGGCTGGGTCGCCGCGGTGCCGGGTGACGGGCCCGTCGACGCCTCCGTGCTCGCCGTGCGCGACGCCGGTGCGCGCTCCAACGTGATGGTCGAGGCCACCGCCACGGACGGCGTCCGACTGCTCGACGTGTGGGCGATGGGGGAGCAACTGCCCTCACCTGAAAGCCGGTTCGGGTTCGACGGCGAAGGGCAGCGCCCCCACCGCACGGCGGGCCACAGCGTCGCCGACCGTGAGGTGCTGGAGCGTCAGCGAGAACTACTGCGCGCGCTCGCGGACGCCCTCGGCGTGGCCGGCGGCGCGGACCTCGCGGCCGCCCGGGACTGGCCCGACTTCGACACGGCCGTGTCCCGCGCGCGGCGGTCCCCGGGACGTGCGGTCCCCTACGGCTGCCCCCTCGGCAGCCTCGACCACGAGTCGTGCTCCGTGCCGCTCGGCGGGCCGCTCGTCGACGACACGGGACGCGTGCGCGGCCTCGGACCGCTGTATGTCGCCGGACCGTCGGTGTTCCCGCGCGCGGGCGCCGCCAACCCGTCGCTGACCACGCTCGCCCTGAGCCGGTATGTGGCGGAGAACGTCCTGCGCGAGCTGTGAACGCCCCGGCCGGGCCCGGTCGCACCGGGCCCGGCCGGGACGGGGCGTGCCCGTCGGAGCAGCGGAGTCGGTTACCCGCGGGCCCGGGTGAGGAGTTCCGCCACGTCCCGCACACTGACCGACGTCATCAGCTCGAACTGCGCCGGCAGCGGGCCGCCGCTCACTTCTTCGAGCCGGTAGATCAGGGCGATGATCTCCACGGAGTCGAGGCCGAGGGCCCGGTCCCCGTCGTGCGACCACAGCAGGCTGTCCGCGTCCAGGACGGAGCGGTTCACACGGCCTTCGGTGACGGCGACGACGTACTCACAGACCTCGCTGGTCACGGCGTCAGCGGGAGGCGTCGCACCAGTCGTCGCACCAGTCGTCCCACCAGGCCTCGCGTCGGTTGTCGGCGTGGCACCGGTCTGCGTCCCACCGGTCGTGTCAGCCATGTCGGGCTCCCTCCCGCTCGTCGGCCCGGACGGTGCCCGCGCCGTGCTCCGCGTCCGGCGTCCCGGCCTCCGACAGTGCCCCCACCGCGTTCGCCAGGTAGCTCTCGACCCGCGCCTGCGGATAGCGGCCGCTGCTCGTGTACCAGCGGATCTCCAGCGCCCCGGAGTCCAGGACGAAGTCCACCTCGTGCAGGTTGTCCCGCTCACCGCCCAGGGGCAGGTCGTCGCCGGAGGACTCGGGCACCTCGCGCAGCACGGTGAGCCGGGAGGGCAGCCTCCGCCCCACGTAGTTGGCGGTGATGTCACCGATGGGCAGACGGCGGAGCCGCTCGCGCACCCGCGGCTCGCCGAGGTACTTCAGCAGCCCGAAGGTGATCCCGGCCGACGGCACCCGGTCCAGGTGACGCTGCGCCGCCTGGAGCTGGTCGACGACGGGGGCGTTCGTCGCCAGCTCCACCGTCACCGGATACAGACAGGTGAAGTCGCCCACGGTGCCCGACAGATTGGGCATGCCCGGGATGCCGCGACGGCCGCTGCCGATCAGGTTGACGGTGGCCCGCAGGTCGTCCCGGCCCGGGAACAGGGCGTTGAGTACGGCGACCACGGCGACGGCGTTGATGGTGACCCGGGCGCCCCCGGCCAGCGGGCCGAGCAGGCTCCGCACATCCGTCGCCGGGAGCCGGGCGCACGTCAGCTCGGTCAGCCCGACGCTGTTGGGTCCGCCCGCGGGCCCCGGCTCCACAGGCAGGCCGGTACCGACGAGCCGCTCCCACGCCTCGGCGTCGGCGGCCAGCTCGGCCGAGCACGCCCGGTCGGCGAGCCATCGTGTGGCGTCGTGGTAGGAGACGGCCGGGGGCTTGAGCTCCGCCTCCCGCAGCGCGGCGTCCAACTGGGCCTGGAGCAGCAGCCACCCCACCTGGTCGACGACGAAGTGGTGACACAGGAGCAGCAGCCGCGGTGCGCTCGGGTGCGGATAGTGGACACAGCGCAGCAGCGGGCCCTGTTCGAGCACGAACTGCCGATGCAGCTTCTGGGCGTCCGCCGTGACGAACGCGGTCAACTCGTCCGGGGTGAGGCCCGCGGTGTCGCGGACGGTGGCATCGAACCGCTCGTCCGCGGCGAGCAGGGTGTATCCGTCCCCGTCCAGCCGCAGCCGCAGTACGTCGTTGCGGGCCACGACGGAGCGGACCGCGGCGCGGACACGGTCGAAGCCGAGCTCCGGAGGCACCGCGTACAACTGGCTGACGTTCCAGTGGTGCGGCTCGGGCAAGTCGCGTTCGAGGAAGCGCGCCTGTTCCGGCAGGAGAGGGCCCCTGAGCGGACCGCTCGTGACCGACGACGGCTCAGGCATGACTGCACCGGCCCGCGCGCGCCACGGTGACGTACCGCGGGGGCCGGGCGGTGGGCGAGGGCGGACGGGGCGGGCGGGCGGATGTCGGCGGTGACGCGGTGGCGGTGGCGGTGGCGGACATGGACTGGTGACACCCCTTTGCGCGACGTGGCCACCCCACAGGGGGGCCATAGGACAGCAAGGTGTTTCCCTAGATGTGCTCGGTTCTCCTGTGACGGCATGCTCCGCCCGGGTACGGACGGCGCGATCCCTCGCACGATCGGCTGATTCTGTCGGGGAGATTCCTCACCGGGTCGCCGGGAGGTGGCCCTCCGGTGACCGGCGGCGAGCACGGCGGCAACGCCGTACGCCCTTTGTTCGAGGGCGTGTTGACCGTGTCGGAGGTGTCTGCGCGGGCCACTAGGATCGGCGCATGCAGATCACATACGAATGGCGCGGTGACTTCGACGATGACACCCTCAACGCCCTGCACAGTCAAGGGTTCGGTCAGTCCGCGCTGTCCGTCGGCTGGTGGGAGCAGGTACAGCGGCACAGCCTCGGGTGGGTCGTGGCCAGGGAGCCCGGGGGAGCCGGCGAGGGCGGTGCGCCCGGGGCGGCCGAGGCGGCCGGCCGGCTCGTCGGGTTCGTGAACGTCGCCTGGGACGGCGGCGTGCACGCCTTCGTCCTGGACACGCTGGTCGACAAGGAGTTCCAGCGCCGGGGCGTCGGCACCAGCCTCGTCGCCGAGGCCGTACGCGGCGCCCGGGCAGCCGGATGCGAATGGCTGCACGTGGATTTCGACGAGGAACACCGAACGTTCTACTTCGACGCCTGCGGATTCCAGCCGACGGACGCCGGACTCATTGCCCTGTGGCCCGACAGGTGAAACCATCATCTCGTTGGCCATGATCCACGCCGGGTCGCTGGTACGTGCAACCGGATGAAGAGGGAAGTTATCGCAAGCCGGGAGTCCCGGCAGTTTTCCTGTGGCGCGTAATCGCCCTGACGCTCCGTCTTCCCCTTGTGCATCAGGCGTTCGGCCCGGGGCTTCGATCTCGGCGCAAAGAGTGCTGTTATGCGTGGCCACAGCAAGCGACCATCGAACAATGCGACAGCCGACCGCAACTGTGGGGTCCTCGCATACCGCTGACCCCTCCGAGTCCACTCGACACTCGATTCCCCTCATTTTCCTGCGCCACGTGCGGGAGACCCCGCATCACTCCGCACTGATCACCGCGCGGGGACACCTCCTCACCTATCAGGAGCTGGACGAGAAAGCGCGTGCGGTGGCCGCGGCGCTGACGGCGGCCGGCGTGCGCCCCGAGGACGCCGTCGGCGTCTCGGTGACCGGTACGGAACACATGGTCGTCGGCGCCCTGGGCGCCCTGCTGGCCGGCGGCAGCTACGTTCCGCTGGACGCCGGGTACCCCGCGGCCCGCCGAGCCGCGATGATCGGCGACGCCGGAGCCGACGTGGTGCTCGTCGACCCCACCACCTCCGCCGGGTACGGCGACGTGGCGTGCCGTCTCCTGGACATCGACGAGGCCATGACGCACGACCCCGTCGCGCCGGCAGCCGTGCACGACGCCGACCCGGCCGCGCTCGCCTACACCGTGTTCACCTCGGGCACCACCGGCGGCCCGCGCGGCGTGGCCACCACGCACGCCGCCGTGGTGAACATGGTCACCCACCAGCCCTACGCGACCATCGACGGCACCAGCAGAGTCGCCCAGGCCGCCAACCACTCCTTCGACGTCTGCGCGTGGGAGATCTGGGGAGCACTCCTGAACGGCGCCACGCTGGTGGAGGTCGACCGGCGTGACCTGCTCGACCCGGAGCGGTTGCGCGCGGCGCTGCAACTGCGCGGCGTCACGGCCATACTGGTGGTCACCGCGCTGTTCCACCGCCTGGTCGAGCAGGATCCGACCTTGTTCGCACAGGTCGACACGGTGCTCTTCGGCGGCGAGGCGGCCGACCCGCGCCGCGTCGCCGACGTGCTGGCCACCCGGCCGCCCCGGCGCCTTGTCCACATGTACGGACCGGCCGAGACCGCCACGTACGCGTCCTGGCACGAGGTGCGGAACTGTGCCCCCACGGACGACACCGTCCCCATCGGCACACCGCTGCGCGGCTACGAACTGCACGTCCTTGACGAGCGGTTGCGGCCGGTGCCCGCGCCGGGCAACGGGGAGCTCTACATCGGGGGCGCGTTCGCGGCCCGCGGCTATGCCGAGCGGCCCGGCGAGACGGCGGCGCGCTTCGTGGCGGACCCCTTCACCCGCACCCCGGGGGGTCGGCTGTACCGCACGGGTGACCTGGTCAGACGCCTCCCCGACGGGAACCTCGCCTTCGTGGGCCGGGCCGACCTCCAGGTGAAGGTCAGCGGATACCGCGTCGAACTCGGTGAGATCGAGGCAGCCGTCGAGGAGCGGCCCGACGTCGGCGACGCCGTGGTCCTCCAGGACGAGCAGGACGGCGTGCGCACGCTCGTCGCCTGCGTGCGGCCCCGAGCGGGGGGCACGGCCGACCAGGTCGACCAGGACGCCCTGCGCGCCTGGCTCACCGAGGCCCTGCCCGCGTACATGGTCCCCCGTCGCACGGTCGTCCTCGACGCGTTCCCGCTGAACCCCAACGGCAAGGTCGACCGCCAGGCCCTGCGCCGTCGGCTCCGGGACCGGCCGGTGGAGCGGCGCGACGGCGACACCGGCGTGACGGGGCGGCAGGACGACACCTCGGACGTGACGGAGCGGCTGCTCGCCCTGTGCGGCGACGTCCTGGGCGTCGACGCCCTCGACCCCGAGGACTCGCTCCTGGGGGCCGGGGGCCACTCGCTCGCCGTCATGCGCATCATCGGCCGGGTCAAAGAGGAACTGGGAGTGCGCCTGCGCACCTCGATGCTGCTCGATGCGAACACCCCCCTGCGTGATATCGCGCACCACATATCCGAACGCCGCACCACTACGAAGAACCGCACCGCGAGTATTTCCGAAAGCCATCCCGCCTGAGCGCGTGCGCCCGAAAGAACACCGCTTCCGTTCCGGCCGTCATCCGCGTCGCCCCACCCGTTCCCGTCCTGCCCGCCGTCGCTTTGCGCGCCGCCGTCTTCCGCACCTCGAGTCGCGCCCGCAGGAGAACTACCGCTGTGCGGGCGGCGATTGCCGCCGCCCGCCCGTCGGACACGCCGCAAGCGCTTGAGGGCGATCACCCTGCCGTGGAGAGGACCGTTCCATGAACAGCCCGTTACTTGTTTCCCGGATCGGTATTCCGTGCTGAACCTCACCGAGATCGAACAGCAAGCCCTCGACGCCCCCATCAACCTGTCCGACGGCCACGCCAGACAACAGCCGACACCGGCCCAGAGCGCGCTCGTCGCCCGCCTGCCGCAGTGGTTCGCGGAAGTCCGCGACGCGCCGTTCGAGGAACTCGAACGCAGGGCCCAGACCGCGTTCCTCTCGGCCCTGCACCAGGACCGGGCCCCCGTCACGGCGGGCCGGGTCCTGAGCGTCTACTCGTCATCCGTGGCGACCATGGCCGTCGGCCGGCTGCTCCAGCGCAGGTCCGGCCGTGTCGCGCTGATCCACCCCACGTTCGACAGCATCGCCGACCTTCTGCGCGGCCATGTGGACCTGGTGCCCATCGCCGAGCAGGTGCTCGCGGAAGGCGACTGGGAGCGGGCCGTGCCCGCCGACGTCAGCTGCCTGTACCTGACCGTCCCCAACAACCCGACCGGCTGGCGGCTCGACGAGGCGGCCCTGAAGGACCTGGCACGCTGGAGCGCCGAGCGGGATGTGCTGCTGTGTGTCGACACCTCCTTCCGGGGGTTCGACCAGCGCACGCAGTACGACATGTACCGGGTCCTGGAAGCCGCGGACACCGACTACGTCCTGTTGGAGGACACCGGGAAGCTGTGGCCGATGCTGGAACTCAAACTGGGCTTCCTCGCGATCAGTCCGCGCATGGAGCGGCCCATCAAGAAGATCATGAGCGAGGTGCTGCTGAGTGTCTCGCCGCTGGTGCTGCGCCTGGTCGAGGAGCTGTCCAAGGACTACGCGGCCGGTGGCATGGCCCAGTTGCACGACCTGATCGACACCAACAGGCGCCTGGTCGCCGAGACGGTCACCGACCTCGACGGCGTCACCCTGCTCGACCCCGACTCACGGGTCAGCGTCTGCCGGCTGCGCCTGTCGTCCGCCGACAGGAGCCTGTCCGCCCGGCGGGCCCTGAGGGAGAGCGGCGTGCATGTGCTGCCCGCGGGCCAGTTCTACTGGGCCGACCCCTCCGCGGGCACGGACCAGGTGCGGATCGCCCTGGCCCGCGACCCGCACGTCCTCGCCGAAGCCCTGAACCGTATGTCCGACGTGTGGGCGGGACAGCGGCAGCGGCAGCGGATGCACGTGCTGGACTGACCCATGATCACCCCGGACCCACGGACGGCGTGCCCCATCGGCGGAACGCCGGGCATCGCGCAGGTCGAGTCGGACGACGGACTCGACCTCCGCGTCGGCCAGCCCGCCCCGGCACTGCTCCCCACGGACCTCGTGGCCCGGCACCAGGCCGTCGCGCTCGACCGGTACGGTCCTGCCGCGCTGGCCTACGGCGCCAACGCGGGGCCGCTGCCGGCGCGGGAGGCCCTCGCGGCCTGGACGGCGGGCGCCGAGGACGGCCACTGGACGGCACGGGACGTCTTCGTCTCCGCCGGTGCCAGCCACGCGCTGGCCCTGCTGTGCGAGGAACTGGGTACCCCGGACGCCCGCGTCCTCGTCCAGCGGGCGAGCTACAGCGTGGCGCTCGACCTCTTCCGCCGGCACCGTCTGCGGCCCCTGCCCGTCGGCGCGGACGACTGCGTGCCCACCGCTGCCGAACTCACCGCGGCGGTGCGCGCCGCCCGCCGCGCCGGTGAGCGGATCGCCTTCGCCTACCTCCAGCCCACCTTCCACAACCCGACCGGGCGGACCTGGACCACCGCCCAGCGCCAAGCCGTCGTCGAGGCCTGCGCGAACCTCGGTGTGACGGTCGTCGAGGACGACCCCTACCGCGAGGTGCACTTCGGGGACCGGCCCCCGCCCTCGCTGGCCGCCCTGGGGACCCTGGGACCCGTCATCGGTGTACGGACGCTGTCGAAGGTCCTCGCGCCGGGGCTGCGGGTGGGCTGTGTCGTCGGCGGTGCCGCGCTGAGGGCCCGTCTGGAGCGGGCCCCGCTGTTCGCCAGCGGCGGCGGCATGGCCCATATCGGCGCGCTGACGGCGGCCTCGCTCCTGGCGTCGCCCGCCTTCCCCGCCCACCTCCGGCACCTGCGCGTCGCATACCGCGAGCGACGGGACGCCCTGTTGGGCGCACTGGCCCCGGCAGCGGGGGCCGGCGCCCGCTGGGAGCGTCCCGACGGCGGCTTCTTCGTGTGGCTGCGGCTCGGCGGCGGCGTCCTCGCCGACACCGTCGAGAAGCTCTCGGTCCGGTACGGCACCCAGGTGCTGCACGGCGCGCCGTGCCGGGCCCGCCTCGGCGACGGCCGCCAGGCGGTCCGCGTGTCCTACTCCATGCACCCCGTCCCCGCACTCACCACCGCCGGGCAGGCCCTCGCCCGGGCCGTCACCGAGGCATCCGGAAGGAACCCCAGCCGATGACCATCGCACCGAACGGGCAGCAGACCGCGGCGGCGGCACGACGCCCCGAGGCGACGCCCCCGACCGCCGGGCTCGCCACGGCCCCTGACGGGCCGACGGGCTACACGCTGCCGCTGTCGCCCGACGGCCGCTCGTCCCTGGTGCCGTCACCGCCGTGGCACTTCTCCGGCGACGTGCTCTACGTCGCGTTCCGCACCGACCCGGAGGTGGTGCGCGCGTTCCTGCCGCCCGCGCTCCGGCAGGGAGAGATCGACGGCACGGCGGCGGCCGTCTTCGGCGACTGGCAGTCGTGCTGCGACGACGGCGCGGAACTCGAGGACCCGGTGCGCGCCCAGTTCCGGGAGTTCTCCCTGTTCGTCGCCTGCACCTGGCGGGGCAGGCCTGCCGTGCGCTGCCCCCTCGCCTGGGTGGACGCCGACTTCTCCCTCGTACGCGGCCTCGTCCAGGGATATCCCAAGAAGCTCGGGGACATCGCGATGACCCGCAGCTTCGGCATCGGCAGGGCCGGGGCGCCGCTCGCCGCGGGCACCGCCCTCGCGGGCACCCTGGCGGCCGGGCACCGCCGGCTGGCCGAGGCCCGCGTGGTCCTCGACCGCCCCGCCGACCTGCCACCCCTGATGACCCACCCGATGGTGCACACCCGCCGCTTCCCGGCCTGGACCCCGGACGGGCCGGGGGAGACGGAGCTGGTGACCGGCGGCAGCACCGACCAGACGTACGCCGATGTGTGGGCGGGGCGGGCCGAACTCGCCTTCTTCGACTCCCCGGTCGGCGACCTGGCGGCCTTCGCGCCCCGGGAGGTGCTCGGCGGATACCGGTTCTCCTTCGCCGAGACCCTGCTGGGCGGAGAGCGGGCCGAGGCGTGACACCGGTCGGGGCGGCCGCCGTCGGCTCATGTCACCAGGTCGCCGACGACCCGGGACACCGTGTCGAGGTCCAGGTCGGTGAAGCGCGGACCGCGCCGTGGCCGCATGGGTTCCACCCGCACCGGGCGCGTCCACCGCAGCCGGTCGCGCAGCCCCGCCTCGTCCTCGGTCACCACGACGACCCGCGTGCCCTCGGGCACCACGTCGGGGTCCCGCAGCGGTGCGCACCCGGCATTCGCCTCCCAGACCCGGTACATGCCGTGCACGATGCGGGCCGCGGCGTCCTCGCCCACGCCCTTGCGGCGAAAGACCTCGGCGAGCCAGGCCAGGCGCGTCGCCCGGTCCGCGGCCCGGAACATCGGCCACGGCGGCCGGTGCTGCTCGGGGATCTGGTCGAAGGCGAAGGCGGCGACGTTGTCATCGCCGCTCGGCTCGTCCGGGCCCGGGTCGATGAGGACGAGCGCGGCGAAGCGCTCCGGGGCCCGGGACGCCATGGCAAGGGCGATGCCGTACCCCATGCAGAAGCCGAGGGCGACCGTCGGCCGCGGCGGCCCGGCGGCGTCGAGCTCATCGACGTAGCGGGCGGCCATGGCCGGAAGGGACGTGTCGGGCGCGCCGCCGGACAGGCCGTGTGCCTGGAGGGTGAGCAGTGCGGCCGACCGCGGCAGCCGGCCGATCAGGGAGCGCGCGAACAGCGACACCCCGCCGAAGGCGTGCGGCACCACCACGGTGCCGGTGCCGTCGGGCGGGGAGACCAGGAACGCCAGCGAACGCAGCATCGCGGGCGGGGTCCGCGCGGCCGCGGTGTTCGCATCCGCGGTGGTGCGGTGCTTGCGGTGCTCCTCCGCTTCGGCATGGGATCCGTCGGAAACCGGGATGTCCGTCGTCATGTCCTTCGCTTTCTGCTGGGTTTCGCCGGTCTCGCGGGACATTTCCGTCCGCGCTTTCCGCCCCCGCCCTCCGGCCGCTTTTCCCGTGCCTCTTTTTTCCGCGCCCTCCGAGAGGCCGTCACCGCTCTCCGGGACGCCGACATCCATCATTGCCGAGTTCGTTGGAACAAGCACGTAGAATGTCAGCCATCTCTTACGGATATATCGGTGGCGTGTCGTCCATGCCACGTACACGTGCATGAACATGCACATGAACACGCGTATGAAAAGGGAGCAGTGTGCCCCGCGTCCTGGCGGCTCGAACCGGATGGCGGAAAATTGACGAACTGCCCGCACCCTTGTCCTTGTTCCGCGGAGCCGCATAAACTCCGACGTAAACTCCGCCCCCGAGTTGTGGCCACCACGCGGGCCCTCATCGGTCCGCACAAGCGAAGGTAAGAGCTGTGTTATCAAGAACGCTGATCGATTACGGCTGGCAGCCGTCGCGCGACGGCGAACTCCTGGAGGACCTCACGCCCGGCCGCGTGGTCGCCGTGCACTCGGGCGCCTTCGACGTGGTGACGGAGGACGGCACCATCCGCACGCGCCTGCCGCGGCGGCTGCTCAACGACGGCGTGGACGTCGCCGTCGGTGACTGGGTCGGCATGGGCGAGGAGCTGATCCGGCAGGTGCTGCCCCGCACCTCCGCGATCGTGCGCAACGCGGCGGGCCGTGCGACCACCGCCCAGACCCTGGCGAGCAACGTGGACATCGCGTTCGTCGTCACCTCGCTCGGCCCCGACCTGGAACCCAGGCGGCTGGAACGCTACCTGGTCGCCGTGTGGTCCAGCGGCGCCGTGCCCGAGATCGTGCTGACCAAGGCGGACCGCTTCGACGACGTCAGCGAGATGCTCGCCGGAGTCGCCGAGGTCGCCGTCGGCGTCCCCCTGCACGTCATCAGCTCCCACACCGGCCTCGGCTGCGAGGAGTTGCGGGCGCGGATCGAGCCCGGCACCACGGCCGTGCTCCTCGGCTCCTCCGGCGTCGGCAAGTCCACCCTCGTCAACCGCTTCGCCGGGCGCGAGGTGATGGCCGCCGCGCCCACGCGTGCCGGCGGTGACGAGGGCAGGCACACCACCACCCACCGCGAGCTGCTGCTCCTGCCCGGCGGCGGCCTCCTCATCGACACCCCCGGCCTGCGCGAACTGCAACTGTGGGACGACGAGGGCCTCGACGACGCGTTCGCCGACATCGCGGAGCTGGCCGAGGAGTGCCGCTTCCGGGACTGCACCCACACCTCCGAGCCGCACTGCGCGGTCCTCGGTGCCGTGGACGGCGGCACGCTCACCTCCGAGCGCCTGCGCAGCTGGCGCAAACTCCAGCGCGAACTCCTGGTGGCGCGGGCGCGGCAGGACGTCCGCCTCCAGCACGAGGAGAACCGCCGCTGGGAGGAACACCGCCGCGAGGCCCGGGCCAAGGCCAGGCGCCGCTGACCACGGCCGCACCCACCGGGTCGGCACACGCGTCGGGTGGGCGGCCGCCGAGCCGGCGCCCGCCCACCCTCCCGCCAAGGCCTCGTCACGCCCGACAACTCCTCATCACGCCCACCGAGTACACGCACAGCGCTGCCAGGGGCACCGGCGTCGATCCCCGCTGCCTCGTGTGACCGGACTGCGAAAGAGGTGCTGCGCCATGGCCGTAGATCCCGAGGACCCTCCGGTGGAGCACGTGGCTCCCCTCACCGGCGTACAGGAAGGGATGTGGTTCCTCTCCCAACTCGAAGGACAGCCCGCCTACATGTTCCAGGCCTGGCTGAACCTGCGCGGGCGGCTCGACCGTGACGCGCTCCGGCGTGCCCTGGACGAAGTGATCCGCCGGCACTCCGCACTGCGCACCACCTTCGCCACCGACCAGGGCCGCCCCCACCAGCGCGTGCACGCCCCCGTACCCGCGGCGATCGAGGTCCGATCCGTGGCCGGCCTGAGCGAACGGGAGCGGCAGGACGCCTACGACCGGGCCGTGCGCGAGGTCGTCACCAGGCCGTTCGACCCCGCCCGGCTCCCGCTCATCCGCTGGACCCTCTTCGAAGTGGCCGAGGACGAGCACCGCCTGCTCCAGAGCGAGCACCACCTCATCCACGACGGCGGCTCGTTCGTCATCTTCGCCGACGAGTTCGTCCGCCTCTACCACGCCTACAGCCACGGGGACCCCGACCCGCTGCCGCCGCCGAGCACCCAGTACTGGGAGTACGCCCACCAGGACCGACAGGAGCTGGCGGAGCGACTGCCCGAGGGCCTGGAGTACTGGCGCAAGCAGCTCAGCGACCTGCCCGGTAGCCTCGCCCTGCCCCTCGACCGGCCCCGCCCCGCGGTCCAGCGCTTCCACGGCAGCACCCACGACTTCGTCATGGATCCCGAACTGAGCCGCCGAATACGCGAGTCGGCGAAGGACCGGCAGGTCACCCTGTTCGGCTACATGCTCGCCGCCCTTGCCGTACTGCTGCGGCGCTACAGCGACGAGACCGACCTCGTCATCGGCAGCGGCGTCGCCAACCGTTCGGACCCCGGCGCGCAGCGCATGATCGGCATGCTGGTCAGCACCGTCATGCTGCGCATACCCCTGGCGGACGACCCGACGGTCGGAACGCTCCTGGAGCGCACGCACACCGTGCTGTGCGACGCGCTCGACAACCAGGACATCCCCTTCAGCAACGTGGTGCGCGACCTGCGGATCAGCCGCAGCCTCTCCGTCAACCCCGTGACGCCGGTGCTGTTCAGCTTCCACGACCTGCCCATGGCGCGGATCGACGACGACGCCCTGACCATCGACGTCCACGAAGGGCTGAACGCGGGCGCCGCCAAGGTCGACCTCGACATCGTCGTCATCCCCTCCACCCGGCGCCGCATCCTCGGCCCGCCCACCGACGAACCGGACAGCATCCGGCTCATCTGGGACTTCAGTACGGAACTGTTCGACCGCACCACCATCGAGCGGATGGCCACCCACTACTGCGGCATCCTCGCGCAGATGTGCGCACTCGGCCCGGACGGCCGCGTCTCGGGCATCGCCCTGCGCGATGCCACGGTGGAGCAGGCCCTCACCGACTTCAGCGGTACGAGCGTCACGCGCCCCGAGGGCCGCACCGTGGTGGACCTCTTCGAGGCCCAGGCCGCCCGCACCCCGGACGCCGTCGCCCTGGAGAGCGGTGCCCGCCGCGTCACCTACGCCGAACTGAACCGCTGGGCCAACCAGCTCGCCCGGGAGCTGCGGGCCCGGGGGGTCGGCGCGGAGGACACCGTCGGCGTCTGCCTGCACCGCTCTCCCGAACTCGTCCTCGCCCTCCTCGGCGTGCTCAAGGCCGGCGCCGCGTACGTCCCGCTCGACCCCTCGCTGCCCGGTCAGCGCCTGACCTGGCTCGCCGCGGACGCCGCCGTGAGCGCCGTCGTGGGGCGGGCGCCGGGCGAGGCACCGCTGACCCCGCCGCGGGGCGCGGTGTGGGTGAGCCTGGACGACGAGGCCTGGACCACGCACGACGGGGACGATCTGGACGGGCCCCGCTACGAACGCGCCCTGTGCCACGTCCTGTACACCTCCGGATCCACGGGCACCCCGCGCGGCGTCGGCATCGAGCACCGATCCCTGGTGAACTTCGTCGAGGCCACCGCCGACGACTTCGCCATCACGCCCGCCGACCGCGTCCTGCACATGGCGTCCTTCGCGTTCGACACCCACGCGGAGGAGATCTTCGTGACCCTGACGCGGGGCGCCACGCTCGTGCTCGGGGTCGAAGCGGCCGAGCCCCGCACCTTCCTGCGGCAGGTCGACGAGGCCGCCGTCACCGTCATGGGCCTGCCCACCGCCTTCTGGGGCGAGATCGTGCGGTCCCTCGACGCCACCGGGGCACCGCTGCCGGAGCGGGTGCGGCTCGTGCCCGTGGGCGGTGAGGCGGCCAGCGCCGTGCTCGCGGCCGCCTGGCACCGGGTGACCGGGGGCCGGGTGCGCCTGCGCAACGGCTACGGGCCCACGGAGACCACCGGCGTCGCCACCGCCACCGACCTCACCGCCGACGACCTCCTCTGCGGGCGACGGCCTCCGATCGGACGGCCGCTGCCGAACGTGCGGGTGTACGTGGTCGACGACGCGCTGCGCGCACTGCCGGTCGGCGTCCCCGGCGAACTCCTGATCGGCGGCGTGGCCGTCGCCCGGGGATACGCGGGCCGCCCCGGCTGGACCGCCGAGCGGTTCGTGCCCGACCCGTTCGCACCGCGAGCGGGGGAGCGGGCCTACCGCACCGGGGACCGCGCCCGCTGGCTGCCCGACGGGCGGCTCGAGTTCCTCGGCCGCAGCGACGACCAGATCAAGATCCGCGGCTACCGCATCGAACCGACCGAGGTGGAGAAGGCGCTGCGCGAGGGCGGCCTGGCCGAGGACGCGGTGGTCGTGGTCCGTGACGACGACCGGGGACAGCGCCGCCTGGTGGCGTACCTCCTGGGCTGGGACGGGCAGGCGCCCACCGTCACCGAGATCCGCGACACCCTGCTCACCACCCTGCCCAACTACATGGTCCCCGCGGTCTTCGTCCCCCTGGAGCGGATCCCGACAACCGTGCAGGGCAAGACGGACCTGCGGGCGCTGCCCAAGCCCCCGACCGACCGGCCCACGACCGAGCGCGTCGCACCGGAGTCCGATCTCGAGGCGGCCCTGGTCGGCATCTGGCAGCGCGTCCTGGGGGTCGAGACCGTCGGCTGCACCGACAACTTCTTCGACCTGGGGGGCGATTCGCTGCTCTGCATGCAGATGATCGCGGCGGCCGACGACCACGGCATCAGCCTCACCCTCACCCACGCCTTCGAGCACCAGACCATCAGGGGCCTCGCGACGGCGGCGTCACGTCCCTGACACCGGCGCGACGAGAGCGGTGGGCGAGGAGTGCGCGGGGTTCTCCCGACGCTGCCGCCACCTGCGTTCTCCCGCCGGGCAGTCGCGCCCCGAACCGACGAAGTCGCTACGTCCGAGGAGTTTGCCCCGTGGTCCCTTTCCCCCAGGAAACAGGTGGCGAGGCAGCGCAGTCAGCTGCCTCATCCGCTGCCGCCCCCACTGTGTCGTGCGCCGGCCCGTGCGCCGGTCTATCCACCGCCGCTCTGCTCGCCGCCGGTACTCCCCCCGTCGGCGCCATTCGCCGAGGCCGGAGGCCGCGCACGGTCACCGGCGCGGGCGCGTGACGCGCATGGCGACGGAGAAGGGGCTCGGCCGGCCCTTTTACGCGCTGTTGACGGCCGCGGCGATATCCACTCTCGGGGACGGCGTGCGAGCGACCGCCGTTCCCCTGCTCGCCACCGAGTTCACCCACAACGCGTTCCTGGTCAGCATCGTCAATTTCGCCGGCTGGCTGCCGTGGCTCACGGTCGCCCTCTTCAGCGGTGTGCTCGTCGACCGCTGGGACCGGCGCCGGACGATGGTGTACGTCGACGGGGCGCGCGCCGTCCTCGTCCTGGTGCTCGCCCTCCTCGCGATCGCCTCGCCCGAGTCCTGGAAGTGGCTCCTGCTCGTCGCCGTGATCGCCTTCCTCCTCGGCGTCGGCGAAACCCTCTTCGACCCCGCCTCCCAGGCACTGCTGCCCGCGGTGGTGCCCCAGCACAAGCTGACCGTCGCCAACAGCCGCTTCCAGTCGCTCCAGCTGACCGGCAGCGAGTTCGTCGGCCCCCCGCTGGGCAGTCTGCTGTTCGCCGCCGCCGCGACCCTGCCGTTCCTGCTCGACTCGGCCAGCTTCCTCCTGGCCGCCGTCCTGGTCGCCGCCATCCGGCTGCCCCCGGGCCTCGTCGAGCACCACGCGGCACAGGAGCGGGAGGAGGAACGCATGATGGAGGCCGTGAAGACGGGCCTCCGCTGGCTCTGGAACGAGCGCCCCATCCGGACGATGGCTCTGATCCTCGGGGCGTGGATGGTGGTGGACGGCGGCGTCTACGCGGTCCTCGTCCTCTTCTCCCTCGAAGAACTCGGCCTCGGCACCGCCGGGTTCGGCCTGCTGATGACCGCGAGCGCGGTCGGTTCCATCTTCGGGTCCCTGGTCGCCCCCCGCGTGACCCGGCTGATCCCCGGCGGCTACGCGCTCGTCGTGTCGCTCGCCACGTTCGGCCTCGGCTACCTGGCCATCGGCTCCGTGCACCACCTGGCGGTCGCCCTGGCGGGATTCACCCTGGCGGGCCTGGCCAGCGGTGTGTGGAACGTGGTCACCGTCACCTTCCGCCAGGCGTACATCCCCCAGCACCTGTTCGGCAGGGTGATCAGCTCCTACCGCGTCATCGCCTGGGGCGGCACCGCGCTCGGATCGCTGGTGGGCGGCGCGCTGGCCCACGTCTTCGGGCTGCGGGTGCCGCTGCTGATCGCGGGGACCGCCGTCATCGGCCTGGCGTTCGTCGCCTTCGTCGAACTCCGGCACATCGTCATGCCGTCCGAGGCCGACCCCGACGACGCCCCCGTCGCGGCCCCCGCCGAGACCGACCCCGACAGCCACCGCGCGGCCGACTGACTACCCAAGGAGCACCCCCCATGGCTGGCACACCGCCACTGCGCCTCGACGCGACCGACGAACTGCTCTCCCGAGGGCAGCGGCACGACGCCTGGATGGCGACCTTCACCCAGGGCCTCGACTTCGACACGTTCACGTGCGGCACCTACCCCCGCTTCGCCGCGAAGGCCTCCGGGAGCCGCCTGTGGGACCCCGACGGCAACGAGTACATCGACTACATCCTGGGATACGGCACGGTCCTGCTCGGCCACGCCCACCCCAAGGTCCTGGACGCGGTCACCCGGGAGCTGGCGAACGGAACCTGCGCCTCCCCGCTGTGGCGACCGGTCCAGGTGGAGCTGACCCAGCTCCTGACCTCCGTACTCCCCAACGCCGACCTGGCCTACCTGATGCGCACCGGCTCGGACGCGACGGCGGCGGCGGTCCGGCTCGCCCGGCTGCACACCGGGCGCAAGAAGGTGCTCCAGTGGGGCTACCACGGCTGGCACGAGTGGTCGACGCCCCGCACGGAGGGCCTGCTGCCCGCGGTCCGGCGCGAGACGCTGACCTTCGAGTACAACGACCTGCCCGGCGTGCGGGCGGCGTTCGAGCAGCACGGCGACGACATCGCCTGCGTCATCATGATGCCCTTCGAGACCGACGCCCCCGAGTCCGGGTTCCTGCACGAGGTGCGGCGGACAGCGCACGCCCACGGGGCGCTGTTCATCCTGGACGAGCTGCGCTCGGGCTTCCGCATGGCGCTCGGAGGCGCCCAGGAGTACTTCGGCGTGGACGCCGACCTGGTGACCGTGGGCAAGGGCATGGCGAACGGGCACCCCCTGTCGGCCGTCGCCGGGCGCGAGGACGTCATGCGGGGCCTGTCGCGCACCCACATGGAGTCCACGTTCTTCACCAACAGCGCCGAGATGGCCGCGGCGCTGGCCACGGTGTCGGTGGTGCGGGACACCGACGCCCTGCGGCACGTGTGGCGCATGGGCGAGCGGCTCCTCGACGGATTCCGCGTGCTGATCGCGGAGCTCGACGTGCCGGTGCGCACCGTGGGCTACGCACCCATGCCCTTCCTGGAGTTCACCGACCCCGACCCCGACCGGCGGGCGGCGGGCCGCGAGGCCTTCTTCCGCGCGGTGGTGCGCAGGGGCGTCTTCTTCGAGCCCGACCACCACTGGTTCATATCGGCCGCGCACACCGAGGACGACATCGACCGCACCCTGGAGGCCTGCCGCGAGGGCTTCCTGACGCTGCTCAAGGCGAGCGGGGCATGACCCGCGCCCGGCACCGCCCCGCCACGGAAGGGACGTACCGATGGACCGGGTGATCGAGGAACTGCGGACGTTCGCCGCCGAGACCGCCGACCTGGAGAAGGCGGGCTACCTGCTGGTGTGGGACGAGGAGACCCACATGCCGGCCGGCGGCGGCGAGGAGCGGACGCACCAGCACGCCGCCGTCGAACGCGCGGTGCAGGACCGCTGGGCCTCCGACGAACTCGCCCGGCTCCTGGAGCGCGCCGCCCCCCTGGTGGATCGGCTCGACCCGGAATCCGACGAGGCGACTCTGATCCGGGTACTGCGCCGCGACAGCGACAAGGCCCGGCGCGTCCCCGAGGGGATCCGCCTGGAGATCGCGGCATGCCAGGCGCGCAGCTTCGGACTGTGGCAGAAGGCGCGGGCCGAGCGGGACTTCGGGGTCCTCGTCGGCGAGTTCGAGCGGGTCGTGGACCTGCGGCGCGCCTACGCGGAGGCGTTCGGCGCGCTCACCGACCCCTATGACGCGCTCCTGGACGACTACGAGCCCGACATGACCGCCGCCGAAGTCGACGCGGTCTTCGCCCAGGTGAAACCGGCTCTGGGGGAGGTCCTCGCGAACCTGCGCGACGCCGCCGACGACGGCACCGACGTACTGCGGGGGCAGTTCGACCCGGACCGGCAGCGCCGCTTCACGCTGTGGCTGCTCGGCCACTGGGGTTTCGACGAGGACTCGTGGCGGCTCGACCGGTCGGTCCATCCCTCGCAGCTCTCCCTGGCCGCGAGCGACGTCCGCGTGACGGGCCGCTTCGACGGCGACGGGCTGCGCGGCATCTTCGGCGTGCTGCACGAGTTCGGGCACGGCCTCTACCGGCGGCAGGTGGCGGGCTCGCTCAGCCGCTCCCCGCTGCGGGAACCGCCCTCCTCGGCGCTCGACGAGTCACAGAGCCGCCTGTGGGAGAACGTCGTCGGGCGGCGCATGTCCACCTGGAGGTACGCCTACCCGCGCCTGCGGGAGGAGTTCCCCGAGCAGTTGCGGTCCGTGCCCCTGGAGCGGTTCTACCGCGCGATGAACAGCGTGCGGCCCACCGCCGTGCGCACCGTGGCGGACGAGGTGACGTACGGGCTGCACATCATCCTGCGCTACCAGCTCGAACGGGAGCTGCTGGCCGGGACGGTGGCGCCGCGGGACCTGCCGGACGCCTTCGCCGCGGCCATGCGCGACACGCTCGGTGTGGAACCGCGTGACATCACCGAAGGGGTGTTGCAGGACCCGCACTGGTTCGATCTGGGCTTCGGCTACTTCCCCACCATCACCCTCGGCGACGTGGTGGCCCTCCAGATATGGGAGCGCGCGGAAGCGGAGCTGGGCGACCTGGACGAGCGCTTCGAGCGGGGAGAGTTCCACGACCTCGTGGAGTGGCTCGCCCGGGAGGTCCACCGGCACGGCCGCAAGTTCAGTGCCCCGGAGACACTGCGGCGTGCCGCCGGAGGACCCCTGGACGCCGGCCCCTATGTGACCTATCTGCGCAACAAGTACGGCGTCGACGAGTCCTGAGAGAGGCTGAGTGCGGCAGCCCGCCCTCTCCCCGCCCAGCATCTGAGCGGCCCACCACGGAAGACCTCATCCGGACCGCGCGCCGGGGGCCGACCGCTGCGAGTGGTGGACCCCGGGCGCCCTCCAGCGCCTTCCTGACGTCCGGGGCGGCATGCGAGTGCCCCGGCGGATCGAACTTCCGCCGGGGCACTTCCGGGACGGCTCGGGAACTACCTCGTGCTGCTGCGGGGCGCGGCCTCCTCGACCTCGTCGACGGCCGCCGTGCCGCTCGTGGCGGTCGACGCGACGTCCTCCTCCTCCGGTACGCCGGTCCTGGCCTCGCCTTCGCGCCCTGATGTCCTGGATGGGGCGGCCCGCCTCGATCTGGCGTACGACCTGGAAGACGGCCGTGGAGCGCCCCCAGGCAGAGCCGCGCGATCGGGTCGAGACACGCCACTCCCACCCGTACGCCCCCCGGCCGGGTGGACCGCTCCTGCTGTCCGGGTGTGTCGGTGAAGCGCTCGCTGGTGCGAGCACCAACGACGCGTGCCGTTAGGTATGCAGGTTTACCTCACCACCCTAACCACTCACCTATCGATTAACGGTTGACGCTCCTCGCTCCTAACCCCTAAAGTTCGTTTCAACGGTTACAAGACGGACTTGTGACGACGACGAGTGAAGGCATGTGATGGACCATGGCTAAGGCAAAGACCCTGACGACCGGTCATGTGGGAGTGAACGTCACCGACCTCGACCGTTCCCTCGCCTTCTACCGGGCCGTCTTCGACTTCGAGGTGGTGGCGGAGGGCAAGGAGGACGACCGTCGCTGGGCGTTCCTCGGCCGGGAGAACCGGATGCTGGTGGCGCTGTGGCAGCAGAGCACGGGCTCGTTCCCGACCGACAGGCCGGGCCTGCACCACCTGTCGTTCCAGGTGGAGAGCGTCGACGAGGTGAAGGCCACCGAGCAGGTGCTGCGCGAGTTGGGTGCCGAGTTCAGCTACGACGGTGTCGTCCCCCACGGCGAGAACGGCACGTCCGGCGGCATCTTCTTCACCGACCCCGACGGCATCCGGCTGGAGATCTACGCGCCTACCGGTGCCGACCCGGCCGATGCCCCGACCCCCGGCGCCCCCACCTGCGGGTTCTTCTAGGAAGCCCTTGTCTGTCCGGGTGCCGGGAACCGGTACGGGCCCGGCACCCGGACAGACCCTCGAACGCAATCGCACGCTCGAAAGGACCTGCCGTGGCCACGTATCACAGCGGCGAGATCGCGGTGCAGCGGCGCGCCGGCCTCGCTCAGCAGGCGGACTTCTCCCTGGGCGGGATCGGCGAGACGATTCCGCCCGTGGCGAGGGACTTCCTCGCCGAGCAGCCGCTGATCGTGCTGGGCGGCACCGACCCGGACGGCCGCGTCTGGGCCAGCCAGCTGACGGGCGAGCCGGGATTCCTCAAGGTTCCCGACCCCCGCACCCTGGTGGTCGACGCCCTCCCCCTGCCGGACGATCCGCTGGCCGGAGTACTGACCGGCGGCCCGGCCGCCCGGATCGGGATGATCGCCATCGAGCCGGCCACCCGGCGCCGGATGCGCATCAACGGCCGGGCCCACCGGCAGGACGACGGCCTGCGCGTCGACCTCGACCAGGTCATCGCGAACTGCCCGAAGTACCTCCAGAAGAGGAACCGCGGCAGGACCGGTCAAGGCGGGGCAGGGGCCGCGGCCCCCGTCGCCACCGACGGCACCGAGTTGAGCCCGGCCCAGCAGCGGGCGGTGCGCGAGGCCGACACCTTCTTCGTCGCCACCGCCTCCGACCGCGGCGACGCGGACGCCTCGCACCGTGGCGGCAACCCCGGCTTCGTCCAGGTTCTCTCCCCCACCCTGCTGCGCTGGCCCGACTACGTCGGCAACGCCATGTTCCTGACCCTGGGCAACCTGCTGCTCAACTCGTCGGCCGGCATCCTCGTCCCGGACTGGGAAACGGGCACCACCCTGCATCTGGCCGGCAGCGCGCACACCGTGTGGGACGCCGACGAGGTCGCCGAGGTGCCCGGTGCGCAGCGCCTGGTCGAGTTCTCCGTCGAAGCCGTACGGGAGATCACCGCCGCCTCACCGCTGCGGTGGAGCAGCCCTGACTACTCGCGCTTCAACCCCGCGGTCGCCTGACCTACGGGCGCACCGCACACACCGACACCGATCACACCATCCCTACGGAGCGACCATGCAGATCACCGTGGACATGAACCGGTGCGAGAGCCACGGGCAGTGCGTCTTCGCGGCGCCGGAGATCTTCTCCTTCGACGACGACTACCTCGTGTACGAGGCCGCCCCGTCCGACGCGCTGCTCGACAAGGCCCAGAAGGCCGCAGCCGTCTGCCCGGTGCGCGCCATCACCGTCCTGCCGGCCGCCTCGTGACCGCCTTCGACCGGCACGGACTGGTGATCGTCGGCGCCTCGCTCGCCGGACTGCGGGCCGCGCAGACTCTGCGCGAGCGGGGTTTCACCGGCGCCCTGACCCTCGTGGGCGACGAACCGCACATGCCGTACGACCGGCCACCGCTGTCGAAGCGCTTCCTGACTGACGCCGACCGACCGTCCGGCTCCGAACTGCCGGTGCCGGAGACGCTGGAAGCCCGGTGGCTGCTCGGCCGGGCGGCGGTGGGGCTGGACCCCGCCGCGAGGACCGTCACCCTCTCCGACGGCGCACGGCTGTCCTACGACGGACTGCTCATCGCCACCGGATCGGGCGCCCGCCGCTGGCCGGTCTCCCAACCCCCGCCGCCAACCGGCGTCCTCACCCTGCGCGGCCGGGACGACGCGCTGGCCCTGCGGGCCGGCCTGGCCTCGGCGGAGCGGCTCGTCGTCATCGGCGGCGGCTTCCTCGGAGGTGAGATCGCCGCGGCCGCGCGGGAGCGCGGACTGGACGTCACACTCGTCGAGGCGGCGACCCAGCCCCTCGAACAGGCCATCGGCACCACCGCGGGCGCCTACGTCGCCGCCCTCCACCGCGAGGCCGGCATCACGGTGCGAACCAGCACCGTGGTGGAGGGCTTCCTGCCCGGGCCCGACGGATGCCTCGCCGGTGTCCGCCTCTCCGACGGCACCACCGTCCGGGCTGATCTGGCCGTCCTGGCGCTCGGCGGAGTGCCCGCGACCGGCTGGCTGGCCCACTCCGGCGTCGTCCATGACGGCGGCGTCCTCTGCGATCCCTGTCTGCGCGTGCTGCGTGCCGACGGCTCGGTCGTGCCGGGCGTGGTGGCGGCCGGCGACGTGGCCCGCGTGCCCCAGCCCCTGGCGGACGGCGAGCCCCTGGCGCTCGGCCACTGGACCAACGCCGTCGAGCAGGGCGCGGCCGCCGCCGAGACGCTCCTCGCCGAGCGGGAACACGGAAGGACACCCACGCCGTTCATGTCCGTGCCGTCCTTCTGGTCGGACCTGCACGGCGCGAAGATCCGCTCGGTGGGCCTGCCGTCCGCCTCGGACGACGCGCGGGTCGTGGAGTACGACCTGGCGGGCCGACGGCTCGAGGTCAGCTACCACCGTGCGGGCCGGCTGGTCGGCGCGCTGACCGTCGGACGGACGGGCCGCCTCGCACCGTACCGCCGTGCGCTCCAGGAGCGCCTGGCTCCCCCTCTCCCCAGACTCTCCCCAGGGGGTCAGGAGTGACCCTGGCAAGCCTTCGCGTACACGAAGTTGACCGACAGTTCGGAGTCCGCTGCTACAGCCAGTCCCGCCGCTTGAAGATGAAGTACAGACTCACGCACACCACCGCCATCAGCAGGATCGCGAACGGATACCCGAGCCCCCACCCCAGCTCGGGCATGTTCTCGAAGTTCATCCCGTAGATCGTTCCCACCAGCGTGGGTGCGAACAGAATCGCCGCCCACGACGAGATCTTCTTGAAGTCCTCTGCCGAGCCCCGTTGACCAGGTCGTTTGACCTGTGGAGGGTCTCTGGCCTGGGGTGGTGCCGCTTTCCGGGTCTTTCACACTCGTGCAGCTTTGCGCGGTCGATTCTCCCCAGACGCTCCCCACGGGGCTCGATTCTCCCCAGATCCTCCCCGGCGGGCTTGCTGGGGAGCGGTGCGTCTGAGGGGCCGGGAGTTGGTCGTCTGGTTACTGTACGTAGCGACTGGGCCAGATGTTCGTGCCCGGCCAGGTCCTCGGAGCTGGGTGCCTCAACCTGCTTCCGATGACGCATCATGTTGAGTGCGTCGCCATCCTTGAACCGGTCACAAAGGGCGCCTGACCTGCGGTTTTGCCCGTGCGCATTATGTGCGGGGTGGGCGTTACGGGCGATATCTTGACGCTGAAATGACGCTCGTGACGCTCATCTGACGCTCGTTCTGATGGGGTGTCAGGCAGCCTGTTGGGCAGGTCGGGTCCTGCCAGGGTGGCGTATAGCGATGGAGCGCCGAGGGTGGGCGGCGCTCTGCACGGAGCTGCTGGTTCCTGATGGTCAGATGTCCCGGAGGAGACCAGTGCAGGCGGTGAGCTGCCGTGATCGGTGGCTGCTTGTGGTCGCTGATCTGCGCGGGTGACCTTTCAGTTGATCCCGTTCCCTTGCATGTGTCCATGGCTCGCGGTGGAGCCGCCGTTACCTCCCCTTCTGTGCCGCAGGCGTAGCGGCGCGGACACGGAACGCGGTTGATGTTCTGCACGACCGTTGCTCTTCTGGGTGATGCGGTGATCTACTACATGCTCCGAAGTGGCTTATGGGGGAACTGTGCAAACAGGCCATTTTGTCGTAGATCGAGAGTCCGGTGCTGTGCGTCAGCGCGCGAGAGGCGGCCGTGGCTCTCGCGCCTGCTGACGGCGGCCGTCGGAGCAGGCGCGGGTTCGCCTACCAGGATGCCGTCACGTTGCTGGACTGCCTGGACATGCTCGAAGGCAGGTGGGCAGCGGTCTCGTGGGAGGACCTGGAGGACATCCTGTGTCATCGGGATGGCGCCCCCGTATACCGGCAGGTTAAGACGATCGAGGAAGCCGGGACGCGGCACAGTATCGCCAACGTTTGCAAACCGGAGGAGAAGAAGGCCGCAGACAGCAGCTATCTGGGCAAACTGTTCCTGGGCAAGCCGTTGCCGGACGGCACACGGTTCACCTTCATCGTCAACGAGACGCCCCAGCGGGACTTGTACGCGTTCGTCGCGGAACGTGACCGCCCTCGCGGCCCGGTGAGCGCGGACGCTCGCGCGGACATCGTCAAGAGGCTCCAAGGGGTTCAGCTGCCTGACGGCAGGGACATCGGATGGTGTGTTGACCGCCTGGACGTCCTGGTGGAGGCGCGCACCATCGACCAGGTTGAGGCGGAGGCCATGGCGCGGTTGGCGCCGCTGGTGGAAGCGCGTCTGGGCGAGAAACCGCTGTACGGGGAAGTCGAGGAGGTCATGATCTGGCTGATCTCCAAGTACATAGCCCGCAGCGCCCTTGAGCTGCGACCGAGAACCTTTACCATGGACGACTTCGGCGCGGCCCTGGACGACAGCGTGCGCAGAGCAACCGGTCGGCGACGGGACGGTTCCACCGAACTGTTGATGAAGCTCAAGCTCAAGCTGCGGGCTGCCGAAATACCGGAGCCCGAGGCGGAAGCCCAGCACGATGCCATGCTCGCCTACCGTCGGACGTACCGCGCCAGTGTCGGCACCCGGCGCCGCGCGTACGACGATCTGGCCGATCAGATCAACGCCATCTGCACGCTCACGATGGCGAAACGACGCGCCGGACGTCTCGCCGCCGGCTCGGCGGCGTACTTCGAGACGCTCGTGACGGTGAGCGAGCTGCCCGAGGTGAGCAGCCGGCAGTTCACCCTCGCCGAGGCCCACGCAGTGCTTTCCGACATCACGGCACGCTGCCAGAACAGGTACGCCGATGCCTCATAAGATCGGCAGTAGCGTGGTGCCCCCGCTGTATCGCGCCTGGGACCCGGACGACTCCCCTGACTTCCACGCAACACGGCTCCTGCTGCTGATCTACCTCTGCGGCGAGGAGCCCGGCCCCTACATTGAGGGACGGACGAAGTTCGCCAAGCTTGATTTCTTCGTGCGCTATCCAGGATTCCTGGAGCGGGCCCACGCTGCGATGCCGGAAGCCGTCGATGCCGAAACTGCGTTTCTCGCCCCCGATCCGTCCGAGGTCGAGGCACCGATGATCCGCTATCGCTACGGGCCCTGGGATCAGCGCTACCGGCAGTTCCTCGCCTTCCTTGTCTCTAGGGGCCTCGTGACCATCACCACCCACCGGGTCGAACGAGTGAAACTCAAAGCCGTCGGCAAGAGGACCGCACAACGCCTCACCGAGGCCCCGCAGTTCCAGCCGCTGGTCCGGCGCTGTCAGGCCATGCGAGGAAATCTGGCCGCCATGTCGGGCACCGACCTGAAGAACCTGATCTACGACCTGTTCCCCGACGAGGTCGGCAACGCGTCCTTCCGCCAGGAGATCCGGCCATGACAAAGCCCGTGACCGCCCACCCCGACTGCGGGATCAGGATCGACTCCGTCAAGCTCGTTCACAACACCGCAGAGATCGACGAGTACACCTTCGGAACCGGCATGCTGAACATCCTCAGTGGGCCCCGCAACACCTCCAAGACCACCACGCTGAAGGTCATCGACTACTGCTTCGGCGACCGCGGCGGGATGATCGACGCTCTTGGTGCAGCCGTCTCCGACGAGTACATAGAGGTCTCCACCGCGATCCGGCTCAACGGCCACCCCCGCACCCTGACCCGTCTCCTCCAGCACGGACGTATGAACAAGGTGTACGTAGACGGAGACGAGATGACCGACGCTGACTTCTCCGACTGGATCCTGCGCGAACTGGGCTGGCCCAACCTGCGCATCCCCAAGGGCCTCCACCCGGCCACAGCCAGTGAACTGACGCCCTTGTCCTTCCGGAACCTCCTGCGCCACATCTACCGCAACGAGGAGTCCTGGACGAGCTTCGCCAACAAGGAGCAGGAATTCATCCGACGCGGCGTCGTCAGCATGCTCCTGGGCCTCGCCCCCTCCCGCTATGACACCAAGGACTTCGCCGTCGCCCAGGCCAAGCGGCGCCTTGCCGTAGCTCAGGCAGTGGAGCGGGACGTGCAGGACAGCACCTTGCAGGCCGTTACCGCCATCTCCGAACGGCTCGGCATTCCCGTCGCCCGCACCCTCGACCAGGTAGCGACCGCACGAGAAGAGGTCACTTCCCAACTCGACGGGGTTCGCCAACGACGTCACGAACTGACGCGAGAGATCAACAGCCTCCTGCAGGGAACGTCTACCACCGAGACGGCAGCCGGATACGACTCCTCTCTGACGAGCGTCTACGAAGACGTATCCAAGCGGCTGCAACTCGCGGTCGACGAGGTAGTCGCGCTCGAACAACTTGGCAGCGAACACGCCTACTCGGCCCAGACGGTCACCTCCGAGGTGACCCGCATGGAACGCCTCGTTGCTTCCGTGGAGATCTTCGATGCCCTGCCCGTACGACTCTGCCCGGCGTGCGAACAACGGGTCGACCCACGCCGAGATCACGACGAAGGCGCCTGCTATCTGTGCTTCCAACCGGTTGACGACGACCAGCGCCGCCGACGGGCACACGTGGAGATACGGTCGCTCAAGTCGGAACTCGCCGACCTGGACGACGTCACCGCCCGCACTGCCGCCGATCTGCAAGAGGCCCGCACCCGCCGGGCGAACCTTCAAGAGGAACAGACACGGCTCGCGCACCGCATCAACGAACAGCGCGCCGCGCAGCTGGCGCCCTTCATGGCCACCCTCGAAAACCTGGCTGCCCAGATTGCCCAACTCGAACAGAAGATGACAGCCTTTCCCGCCATCGAGGAGATCCTCCAACGCCGCGCTGTGGCCAGCCAGGCCGTCACCGTTGCACAACAAGCCGTTGACGCAATTGACCAAGAGCCTGCCGCCGTCGCCACAGCTACGCTCACCTCCGTTGAACGATGCGCCTTGTTCGCCGAGCGCATGAACGAATTTCTTCACCGCTACCGCGAGCGCGGCTGGGTCAAGGGCACCATCACCATCAACGACAGTGACCTCACCTTCTACGTAGGCACCCGCCCCTGGGATCAAGCCCTTGGGGCAGAGCCGAAGGTGCTCTTCTTCCTGGCCTACAGCTACGCCACGCTGTTCCTGGCATCCGACCTCGACGAAGAAGCTGCATTCCCCGGTCTGCTGCTCCTGGACAACCCGTACCAGCAGGGCATCGGAACCACCGTGGTCGACGATGTTCTGCGAGATCTTGCAAACGCAGCCCAGAGCACGGGTGCGCAGGTCATCAGTACCCAGGCCGTTCCGGTACCACGAGACCCGGGCACCATCCGAGAGATCCACATGCCCACGGAGTACGAAGCGCCATAGACGGACTCGCAGGGGTGTTGGTATCCCCTGGGTAGGCCGAGAAGCGCGATCCCAACGACGGGAAACGGATCAGGGTTTGGTCAGGACAGTCCGTCCGCGGCAAAGAACAGTCGTTAGAGGCATCGATGAACGGACCACGCAGAGCACGTAATAGAGCAGGCGCTTAGAAGGCACCTGCTCTATCCACTGAGCTACGGGGGCTGACCTGCGAAAACGCAGTCTTCCTAGCGCTCGTCCCAGGAACCTGTGGGACGTATGTGGGATGAGTGGATCCCTGGGACGCTAGCGCGCCGCGGTGGCCCGGACGTAGCTTCTCACACCACCTTCACAGGTCCGAAGACCCTCGCGGAAACAATCCTGCCCTTGCTGTCCGGTACGACTTGACCTTGCAGATGTCAGCTCTAGGTTGCATGCGATCTTGCACACGTCAGCGTGACCTTGCACCGAGGGGCGGGGTTAGCCGTACATGGCGTATGCGTTAGAGATCCTTCAGGGTGGTTCCGCCGGGCCGCTGACGGCCGGGTTTGAGGGGGCGTACGTCGCCTCGGACGGGTTGGAGGTGCGGTGCCCACTGGCAGACATATGGGCCGTGCGGTTCGAGGACGTCGCTCCCGTACGCGCCTTCGCCTCGTACCGCGGCCAGCGTAACTTTCCGGGCCTGTGGTAGTCGGCGACGGCGGGCGGGCACATCGGTTACGAGTCCTGGCTGGAGCGGGACCACGCGATGCTGCTGGACTTCGATCCGGCGGTGGTGGGCATCTCCTCGCAGCCGTTCTGGCTGTTCTGGCCCTCCCCGGCGGGCAAGCCCATCTCGCACGCGCCTGACTCCTTCGCCCGCCGGGGCGACGGCTCGGCGACCGTCGTGGGCTGCCGCCGGGGCCGAGCGCCGCAGGGCCATAGATCGCGTGAAGTTCGAGGCGACCCGGACGGCCTGCGATCAGGCGGGGTGGGAGTTCCATTTGCTGGGGGCGCCGGATGCGGTGAGGGTGCGGAACGTGCGGTGGCTGGCGGGCTACCGCCACCTCCGCCACCGGCTGGAACCGGTGGCCTCCAGCCTTCGGTCCGAGGGCCTACTGACGAGGTGGGGTGCGCGGGTGCAGGGCGGGCTGGTGTCGGGGGCTGGCCAGTAACTTGGGTGATGATGCCGGCGGCGACGTCGCGGAGTTTGATGTTGCGGTTCTGAGAGGCCCGGCTGAGGATCTGGAAGGCGCGCTCGGCGGTGCAGCGTTGCTGGCCCATGACGATGCCGAGGGCCTGGTCGATGAGGGTGCGTGGGCTGAGGGCGACTTGGAGGTCCTGGCTGAACTGTATGTGGCTGGAGATCTTGAGGGCGATGCCGAGGGCACCGGCGGCGTATCCGGCGCAGACGGGGGCCTGGTCGCGCACTGTGGGCGGGAAGCTGCTGGTGTGGGCGGCGTAGAGGTTCATGACGCCGGCGGTGCTCTGGCTGGGCGGGGCCAGCGGCAGGACGAGCATGCTGTGGATGCCGTGAGCCTGGGCGCTGGTGGGAAAACTCCCGAACCGCCTCTCGCGGCTAATGCCGTCGATGTGGTGCGGCTGACCAGTGCGCAGGGTTTGGACCTGGTCGGTGCCGGTGACGGCCAGCACCCGGCGGGCCAGAGGGGGCGCCAAAGCTTGAGTCGAGGTGCGTGATGCGCTGCTCCACGCGGCGCTGATCCGCCCGGTACACGTCCCCAGTCACGAGCTGATCAAAGGCGTGCCGTCAGCCGCGCGAGGTCCCCACGAAGGACCTCTCATAGTTGTGAGACGGCACGGTGCAGTTCCCAGAGCGTCGGCTCGGCGCTGGGAGGCATGGACACCGCGATCACTCATGAACCGCCCCGAGCCCTACCGTGATCGTACGGGGGCGAAGGGTGCGGCAGCTCTGACTTCGGCATGGCTTGCGCAGCGAACTGAGCAGCGCGCAAGCCTGACGGTCGTGTCGCCTGGAACCTGTGCGCGACACGCGTGACTTCAGGCCGCCGCCTGCGGTGGGTCCACCGGTGGTGGCAGGTGGTCGAGGATGTCGAACCACAGTTGCAGGCTCGGATGGCGGAGGAGCTGGAGGAGCACGGGGGCCGTACAGATCAGGCGCAGTCGCCCTTCTCCCTGGACGCGGGCACGGGCCCGCGTCAGGACGCGTACGCCGGAGCCGTCCATGAACTGCACTTGGCGCAGATCGATCAGGAGATCGGCGGATCCGGCGTAGGTCAGGGTGTCGAGGTAGTCGGTGATGTCGGGTGCGGTGGCGATGTCGATCTCGCCGCGGAGACAGACCAGGACGGCGGAGGCATGGGCCTGTACGGACGCGATGCAAGAGGCGGCGGGCAGTGGGTATGACATGACTCTCGTTCGGCAAGTGCGGTGGCCCCTACGGAGCGCGGTGGCTCTCGGGCGGGGAAGCGGCTGCCGACGGGGTCTTGGCCGACACTGCACGGTAGGGCAGTGCGGGTCCGTGTTGAGCCATTTCGGCTGATATCTTGCCGTGCCCGTGCGCACCTGCTAAGGAGCTGTGGAACGCGCGATGCACGCGTCGGAGCGCGCGACCGGCCGTGCTGCGCTTGAGCGGCCACGGTCGCCGCGGGCGCGGTCCCGGGCGACCGGACCTCAGAGCCCGGCGGGGTCCGGCGGGGGCAGGTGCAGGCCCCGGTGGACGATCGCGTGGGCGAGGTCGGTCAGGTCCGCGTGCCGGCTGTGGGCGTGGGCGCGCATCAGCGCCAGCGCCTGGCCCGGGGTGAGGGCGTGGCGTTGGCTGATCATGCCGGTGGCCTGATGGACGACGGCGTCGGCAGACATCAGCCAGGCGTCGGCGGCGTCGCCCTCGTGCGGAGCAGGGCCGGCCAGGAGCAGCAGTTCGGCGGCGCGCAGATGGCTGCCCGCGGTGTCCAGATCCGCTGCGGGCAGCAGGCCGGGCCGGTCGCGGTAGAGGCACAGCACGAGTCCCGGCTGGGCGGCGGCGTGGCCGGGGTTGCCGGCGGGCAGTGCGAAGACGGCTCGTATGCCGTGGTCACGGGCCTGCGCCGCGAAGACCGGCCAGGCCTCGATGGTGCTCGCGTCGTCGAGGTCGCAGGCGAGAACCGGCGCGTGCCGCGCCAGGGCCTGGACGCACGGGCCTTCGCCCAGATTGATCTGCAGAATTTCGCCTTTGTCGGCCAGGGGGCCGACAGCGGCCAGACAGACGCGCTGCGCCAGGGCCGCGTCCGCCGCGAGCGTCAGACCCACCGAGCAATCCCGGCTCAGTGCGGTCCGGCAGGCTTCCATGAGGCTGCGCGCGGGGTCGGCCCGGTCCAGGTGGAGGGCGGCGAGTTCGACGGCTACCGCTCGGGGGCTCGTCATGAGCGACGGACCAAGGACGCGGGGCGCGAACGCCCGCCGGTGGGTGTGCGCATGGCCGTGCTTCCGATCTCTGGCACTCAACCACCGATGCTGCCCATGATCGGAAGCCAATGTCACGATTACCGTGCGGGGCGATACCGTCCGTGCGAGTACGGGCAACTCTCTCCACCATACGCTTCTGGGGCGGCCACGCGATGGCGCAAGCCCAAGGTGCCCCCGCGCCCCCTAGACTGGAAGGGCCGTTTCCCGGCCGGGTTCGGCCGGGTGGGAGGTGACAGACCGTGGTCCCCGAGGGCGACCTTGCCTCAGTCCTGGCCGACCTGCGCCCGGCGTCCGGCAGCGGGGGTCTGCTGGCGGCCGACGCGACCCGGTGCGCACGGGCTCTGGGAGTCGACGGTGTGGCGGTGTCGGTGACCGGCGGTGGTCTTAACGAACTACTGTGGTGCACCCCCGGCGCCAGCGCCGAGCTGGAGGACCTGCAGTTCACGCTGGGCGAGGGGCCGGGCCCCGAGGCCGCCGCCTCGGGCACGGCGGTCATGGTGCCCGACCTGGCGCGTGAACCGGCCGACCGGTGGCCCGTCCTGCTGCCCGAGGCCCTGGCCCTGGGCATCCGAGCGGTGATCGGCCTCCCGCTGCTGGTCGGCAGGGTGTGCCTGGGAACCATGACCATGCAGCGTGCCGGCCCCGGCCCTCTGGAGGGCGCGGCGCTGACCGATGCCCGGATCGTGACGCGCGCGGTGACCGCCACGCTCGTGCGCGACAGCGGGCGCTGGGATGCCTTCGCCACCGCGGAGGACGGCTCGCACTTCTACCGGGCCGCCGTGCACCAGGCCGCCGGGATGATCAGCGTGCAGGCCGGTGTCTCCGTGGCCGAGGCGCTGATCCGGCTGCGGGCCCACGCCTTCCGCCACGGTCGGCCGTTGATCGAGGTCGCCGACGACGTGGTGGCTCGGCGGGTGCAATTTCCCCATGATGATGGAGACGAGCCGGGCGGCTTTGCCGTCGGAGGGACTGAAGGGCCATGACGCGAGAAGAACGCCTGCTGGCGGCCGTCATCGACGCGGTCGACACGCTCGTCGACGACTTCGATCTGATCGACTTCCTGCACACCCTGTGTGACCGCTGCACCGAGTTGCTGGACGTGTCGGCGGTGGGCGTCATGCTCGAAGACCCCAGCGGCAAACTCCAGTTGATCGCCGCCTCCGACGAGCACACCCGCCTGCTGGAACTCTTCGCACTCCAGCACGACGAAGGCCCCTGCGTGGAATGTCACCGCAGCGGCACGCTCAGGCTGAACATAGACCTCACCTGCCCCGTGGAGACCAGCCCCTTCCCGACCTTCGCGGCCCGCGCGCGCGAGGCCGGTTTCGTGGTCACCCACGCCCTGCCGATGCGCCTGCGCGCGAAGGTCATCGGCGCGCTGAACCTCTTCGACCCCCGCCCGCAGAACCTCTCCGCCGCCGATGTACGGGTGGCCCAGGCCCTGGCGGACGTGGCGACCATCGCCATCCTCCAGCACCGCACCGTCGCCCACGCCAACCAGCAGCGCGCCCAGATGCGCGCCGCCCTGATCAGCCGCGTGGTCATCGAACAGGCCAAGGGCATCCTCGCCGAACGCTGGAACACCGGTGTCGACGAAGCCTTCGACGCCCTGCGCCGCCACGCCCGCTCCCACCAGCTCGGCCTGACCCAGCTGTGCCGCCAGATCATCGACGGACACCTCGACACCGACACCATCACCCGCCCCTGACCGCCCCCGCGCCACCCGCCTTCCAGGGCCACCGGCTCTCCGGCCGCTCCCCCTCCCCCGGGACACTCCATGAACGACGACCACGCCGCCGCCTGGCGCAGGATCGGCGCGGACGGCGGGGACATCACCCTCGCCACCGCCTCCCGCGCCTGCGCGGCCGACCTCCAAGCGGACTGCCTCGGCGTGACCCTGGTCATCGCGGGCGAACTGCGCCTGATGGGACACGCCACCGACGAACGCGCCCGGCGCCTGGAGGACGCCCAGCTCACCACCGGGGAAGGCCCCTGCACCGATGCCTACGTACGCCGCGCCCTGGTCGAAGAAGCGGACCTCCACCAGGCTTACGCCCGCTGGCCGGCCTTCACCCAAGCCGCCGCGGGCCAGCAGATGCGCTCCGTCACGGCCCTGCCCCTGACCACCGGCCATCTGCGCCTGGGCGCCATGGACCTCTACCGCACCACGCCGGGCCTCCTCGACGACCGGCACAAGCGCCTCGCCCGTGCCTACGCCCGCATCCTCGCCCTCCTCGCCCTGGACGAGCACCCCCACCTGCTCACCGCCGAACACCGCCGAACACTGCCCGGCCCTCAGGGATACCCGCCCAGTGTCCACATGGCCGCCGGCGTCCTCGCCGAGATCTACCAACTGGCCCCCGACGACGCGCTGGCCCGTATGCGCGCCCACGCCTTCCACCACGACCAGCCGCTGCACCAGACCGCCGACCACGTCCTGACCCACCGGTCCCTCGACTGAGGCGTGCGGTCCCCACCGCCGGGCGCCGAAGCCGAGTGCCGCATGAGGTCGCCGGGAACGTGGGGACGTACGCACCGGAGGCAGCCACAGCCCCCTGCGACCATGAGTCCCCGAGTGCTTACAGGCCCGTCAGAGCCATCCTTCACCCCTCCGTGCCGTACCGGATCGGTTGCTTCCTCTCGGCCGAAAGAGCACCCACTCCGAGCGCCGGTGTGCCTCAACGCGCCGCTTCTGCTCCATCCGACCGTCCCGCGCTCTGGTCGCGGACGCCGATGCGGCCTACGGTGTGCAGCGAAGACCAGGCCCGAGCTGACGCCCCGCACGGTCGCCGCGTCTTTCTCGGCTCCCAGACCCCGGGCCGCTGGCAGGACAGAACGGCCCGAGACGGCCGGGCCCTCGCAGCGGACGCAGAGGGGCCCCGGCTCTCGGTCCTCCACAGTGGAGCGAATCCCGCGTGCTCCGTCAGGGAGGACCATGACGCGGGGACATATGCGGAGGGGAGCCCTCTGTCCCCGCGCCGCGCGGCCACCGTCGATCGCCGACTACCGGCGGTGGCCGCGCCCCAGGACGGCGCCCCCGCCCCCATGGGGGGACTGGGGACGGGGACGCTGCCGGACAACGGCTGCCCTCACCTCCAGCCTGCCCCCGGACCACCTGCCCTGAGCCAGCCTCGCGGCAAGGGGTCGAATTCGCTCAACAGGCCGTCAATAACGGATGCACGTTGGGCAGGTGAACTGGGCGAGCAATCATCGGCCGGCAGGTTCCCCGAACGCTCCCAAAAGTCGGTCATCCAGGCCACCGGCTTCCGCGAGGCGGTCGACGACTACGCCGAGTACTGCGCCGACATCGTGGGCAACGCCTACCCCGCCGACACCCCCGTCGGCATCCGCGAGCTGCTCGACGACCTGTACGCGCAAACCGAACAGGAGCCGTTGCCGGTCGACGACGCCGAGTGAGGCCTAGACACGGCGGCCCTGCACAGCGCCATCGTCACCTCGATGTACACCGCCGAGGAGCAGTGGGAAGCCCTGCCCCGCGCTCTGAGCGAGGCGGCCGAGGGTGATGGAACGCGGCTCGACAGGATCGCCGCCGGCAGCGGCGACGAGCAGCAGAAGGAGCGCACGTGGGGGCCAGTTCCTCGTGCTGGATCTGGCCGGGGTGCCGTTCTGCGACTCGGCCGGGTTGAACGTGCTGATCGGAGCATGGCGGCAGGCGGATGCGGTCGGGGCTGTGCTGATGCTGGCATGTGTGCCTAAGCCGCTGCGGCGCATCCTTGAGATGACCGGAGCGGATCAGTGTTTGCGGGTCTGTGACACGGTCGCCGACGCAGAAGCCGCCTTCGGCTGCTGAGACCCCTCATCGGCATCGAGTTCCACGAGGTCGCGAATGTGGAACCCGGCTTCCGCGGGCGGTGTCCGAGAGGCTGGTCGAGGCTGACGATGTACTGGTTGCACCGTCCGGCCCGTCATCGGCGCAGATAGCCGACCTGTTCGGGATCGGTGGTGATCGCCTGCACCGTGCGTTCGGTGATCTGGCAGACGGCAGTGATGGTACGCAGCGGCTGTTTTACCGCGCCCAGCAGCCTCTCACTCCGTCTCCTGGAGCAAGCACGTACCCGGCGGGAAACGCCGGAACTTCTATCACCCCAGAGCAGCGAGGTTGCGGCACCAGCGAGCGCAAGATGCAAGATCGGACTGGACAGTTCCGGCTGACACCGACCAACGCGTTCCTTCACCATCCAGCTAGCGTCGGCACGCAGATGCAGCGACGGGGAAGAAGGGACAACTGTCTAGTACGGGTTGGCCTTGCAGATGTCAGCTCTAAGCTGCATGCGATCTTGCATAGATCAGCGTGACCTCGCATCAAGGGGCGGGGTTAGCCGTACGTGGTGCATTCGTTGGAGGTTTATGGAGGGCGGGTCTGTAGGGCCGCCGACGGCCGGGTTCGAGGTGGCGTACGTTGCCCCTGACGGGTCGGAGTCGCGGCGTTTGCTGGCAGATGCGTGGGCCGTGCGGTTCGAGCACGTCGCCCCTGTACGCACGTTCACGTCGTACCGCGGCCAGCGGAATTTGCCGGGCCTGTGGTGGTCCGCCACGGCGGCTGGGCGGCCACCTATGACGCGGTGCTGACCGCCCTCATGATCTGCGCGCACATCTGGGCCGACGGCCGCCTGCCAGGCGAGGAGTTCCACGTCTGGCACACCTGGGTCAGCCGGACGTACGCCCTTATCCCCTATGACCACGCCGCCAAGTCCTACACGTCCTACAGCACGTCCAAGCTGTTCGCCGCCCTCTATCCCGAGGCCGTCGGCCTGGCACCGCTGATTGCCTCTCCCCACTGGCGGCAGCTGGCTTGCGGTACCAGCACGGAGCAAGCCCAGTTCTTCGCCGAGGTCGGCAAGCGCGTCACCTACCCCTACAGCAAGGAGGAGCATGGCGACGCCGTCGCGCACTGGGCCATCGCGGATGCCTGGCGCCCACCCTCGACACCGCTGACGATCTACACGCCGGGCCAGGTTCGCGGAAAGCTCTCTCCGTTCCACGCCAGTCGGGCCGCGCGGCACGCGAACAGCGTGAAGTGGTACAGCCGCATCAACCGGAACCAGGGCCGCACACTCCTGTTCCACAACCACCTCAAGCCCGTCCTTCTGCGCGAGAGGACACCGCAATACGTGAAGTGGGAAGGCGCCATCTGGCACAGCAGCCGCACCGATGACCTCATGAAGGAAGAGGTCGCGCGGCGGTGCAAAGAACTCCAAGCTGGGGCGGCACGCTTGAGGCTCCAACGAGCGGAAAATACACAGTCGGACTGGGCAGATCCGGCTGACGCCGATCAACGCGAGTCTTCACCATCCAACTAATGCCAACACGCGAATGCGCCGATCGGGAAGAACGGGTCTGTCAAACGAAACGTTTTACAGACCCGGGCCGTGTCTCTGATCAGTGGGTCTACGTTAGGCGGCGTGTTAGGTGATGAAGACAGTTGAGGGAGGTAGCGATGTTCCAGGGGCGCGCGGGCCGGCGCATGCTGGTGATCACCGCAGGGGCCGCAGGTCTGTTGGGGGCCGCGGGTAGCCCAGTGTGGGCTGGTGGTATCGGTGTCATTGGCAGTCCGGCTTTCGACAACACGTGCGTGATCGATTCTGTGGGCAGTTTCGCCGTCGGGGCCACGGTCAGCGACGGTGGGCTACTGGGCGGTAACGCCAGTCAGGCGCCAATGGATCTGTCGCGCAACCAGTGCGGCGGCGCAGACCTGGTCCCGGCTGAGAATGGGCTATTTCCGTGGCTTTATGTCGCCCCGGAATGATCTCCGATGTGCTCGCTGATCTACTTGCTTCTTTTCCAGTTCTGCGAAGGCGAGGTTGCGCAGGGGGCGGTGCCGAATATGGGGTGGTGGACGGCGTCGTCGCCGGCGCGGGACCGGGGTGGATTGCCTGGCTGAAGACTCCGGGCCCTCGTGCCTGAACTACAGGCGTGAGGTGGCCGCAGCGCCGCAGGAGGGGGCCGGGTCAAGGTCGAGCATCGCCTGGTAGAGCGGCGCCTTGTCTGCTGCTTCTCGGTAGGCTGCGGCCAGGTCGTCATGGACGGCGTCCAGATGTGCGTCGCTACGTCCCACCAGCAGCCAGCGTTGACCTATCGGGTCGCCTTCTATACGGCGTGGCACCCTGCCGCCGCTGCCGACGCTTGTGGCCTGGCACAAGGTGACGGCTTGACCGGCATCGACCAGCAGTCCGGTGGTGGCGTAGTCGCCGTGCAGCAGCCGTGGTGTCAGACCGGCCGGCAGCGCGCGGAGCAGGCCCTCCCATTCGCCGTCGGCTGTCTTGTCCAACATCCATTGCTCGTCCATCAGGTCCTGGAGCCGGACGGTGTGCTGGCTGGCGGCCGGATGGTGCTCGGAGATGAGCACAAACACGGGCTCGCGTTCAATCAGGACCCGCGATCGCAGGCCGGGCGGGATGCGCAGGTGCGTGCCTTCAATCTCGTGCACGAAGGCAACGTCGAGCTGACCGGTGGCCACCATCCGCAGCAGGGTGCTGGAGGACACATCGGTCTGGACGCTCGGAATAGTCCCGGGATACCGGTCGTGCAGTCGGCGCAGCCATGGGGGTACGGCGGGGCTGGGTGTGGAGCCGATGCGCAGATGTGGCCTCTGAGCAGCGCTGGCTGCCGCCCTCATCTCTGTAGTCAAAGTGGTCATTTCGGCCAGTACGGCGCGGGCGCGGGCGAGGAGCTGGAGTCCGAGCAGGGTGGGGCGGCAGCCCTCGGGCAGCCGGAGGAACAGCTCCCCGCCGAGTGCCTTCTCGATCCGCCGCAGTTGCGCGGTCAGGGTCGGCTGGGCCACCCCGATCGCGCGTGCTGCCTTGTGCAGGCTGCCGGCATCGGCAATGGCGCACACCGCCCGCAGATGACGTATCTCCAGTTCCATGGCGTGAGGTTAGGGCCGCGGTCGGGTTCGACCAAGTAGTTGGCGGGTGCGAACTTGTCTCGCACCCTCACCGGCGTCATCGCGCCAGCCCGATAGTGCCGGGCTATCGGACGGTAGCAGCCTCCCCGCCTGCCCCTCCCAGGGCAGACACTCATGCGCACCACCCCCCTTCCCCCACGAGAAACAGCCAGGAGACCCCCACCATGCAGGTTCGCAAACTGTCCGTACGCGCAACCGCCTGCGCCGCCGGTCTGGCAGCTACCGCCATCCTGGGCGCCACCGGACAGGCCAGCGCAGCCCCCGCTCCCGCTGACACCCCCGCACGCATCGCCACCGCGCAGCCTGCCTCCGGCAGCGCCGCCGCTGGCGCGGCAGCCGCGTCACCGAAAAAGACCGGCGCGCAGCCCATCATCGGTGGCAATGAGACGAACGCTCAGCCCTACCACGCCCGTGTTCTCCAGGACGGGCGGGGGATGTGCACCTCTACCCTGGTGACGTCCCGCCACATCATGACGGCCAGGCACTGTGTCGAGAAGTCCGCGCGGTACACGTTCCGTATCGGCAGCACCTACGCCGAAAGCGGGGGCACCACGGCCGCCGCCGCACGCATCAACCTGCATCCGTCGGCCGACCTCGCCGTGGTCACGCTGGACCGCGACGTGAGCCACGCGCCCGCCAAGGTCGCCAACAGCTATCCGCAGACAGGCTCCAACGTGTCCGTCTACGGATGGGGCGCCACCTGCCAGCAGAACGAATCCTCCTGCCAGTCCCCTGTCCTGAAGAGCGCCACCATGCGGATGACCGGCACGGCCACCGACTCCTATGGCGGCACCGCACTCGCCCTGAGCGGAGTCAACGGTGTCGCAGCTGGTGGCGATTCCGGCGGTCCGGCGATGGTCAACAACGTCGTGGTCGGCGTGGCCTCCACCAGCGACCGGCAGTCCCGCTCGCAGTACACCGCCACCGCCCGATACGTCGAGTGGATAGTGTCCGCGACATCCAACCGCTGACCCGCAGCAAGCAGTCAGGGGCGGCAAACACCGCTATCCCTGCCGACCCCCACGGCGGCCAAGGGCCTCTGCGGAGGACACCCGGCTCCGTTTGGTGCCTGGCTCCCCCCGGGTGCCGCTCCTGGAGGGAGCCGGGGCAGGCCCCCGCGATCCGCCGCTTCTCCACCATTCACACACCACTGCCCCGGCCGACGCCATGGGGCGGCGCAAGCCGCCCTCGTGCGGTGTGCCGGGGCGGGTTCCCCTCGTCGGCACCAGTCCCTCGAACCCAGTCAAGCCCCCCATGAAGAGCGGATTGAAGCTGTACGTTGCCGGGATCTCGCGGGTTGAAGAGGTACCCAGCGGCGAGGGGCGAGGGTAGGCGCCGAGGAACAGTTCGAGGTCTCAGTCGGCCCCGGACGGGACGCAGTCACGGCCCCCTGCCGGAGGCGTGGGCCGTGCCGTTCGAGCACGCCTTCCGCGTACACGCCTGCGCGTCGTACCGCCAGCAGCGCCGCAATACGTCAAGTGGGAAGGCGCCATCTGGCACAGCAGCCGCACCGACGACCTCATGAAGGAAGAGGTCGCTCGGCGACGCCGCGAACTCCAAGCCGGTGCAGCGCGGCTGCGGAACCAACGCGCCGAAAATGCAAGATCTAACTGGGTACATCCGGCGGACACGGCCCCACCCGTTCTTTCACCATCCAGCTAGCGCAGACGCACGAATGCAGCGACGGGGAAGAACGGACACCTCATCGGCGTTGGTGATCTCTGAGCCGAGGAGGGGAAGGTGTCGGGCCTGAAGCTGTTCAACACGAAAGGCGGCGTGACCGAGGTCACGCCGCGTCTTGCTGGGGTCGAGGCTGACGTACAGGACCTCGTCGAGGCGCACATGGAGACGATGCTGGGCGTCACGTTCCTCGCGAGCGAGTACGTCATCGACTGCGTCGACGGCGGGAGGATCGACTCGCTGGGCCTCGACGAGAACGGGGCACCGGTGATCGTCGAGTACAAGCGCGGTACTGACGCAGGCGTGATAAACCAGGGCCTCTATTACATGGCCTGGCTCACGAACCACAAGGACGCCTTCCGGAACCTGGTCCGCGACCGGCTCGGGGTGAGGGCCGCGTCCCAGATCCTGTGGAGCGCACCTCGGCTGATCTGTGTGGCCGGCGACTTCACCCGCTACGACGCGCACGCCGTACGCGAGCACCGGCGCTCGATCGACCTGGTCCGCTACCGGTATTTCGGCAACGACCACTTCGGCCTTGAGACCGTGGCCTCGGTCACGGGGCACTCGGCCGAGGCCAAGCGGGCACGGCGCCGCGCGGCCGGGACGCCGCCGTATCGGAGGCAGGACGGTGCGATGGCCGAGCTGGCCCAGGCGGTCGACGAGGTCCTTGTCGGGCTCGGGGACGGCGTCACACGGGTGCAGCGCAAGCAGTACCGCGCCTACCAGCGACTGCGGAATTTTGCCTGTGTGTGTCCGCCGCAGCAGACCAAGCTCCTCGTCTATCTCAAGGCGGACCCAAAGGAGGTCGACCTCGTCCCTGGTTTCACCCGGGACGTGACGGGGCTGGGTCACCACGGCACGGGTGACCTGGAGCTGCAGCTGCGTACGGAGCGGGACCTGGAGCGTGCCCAGGACCTGTTCCGTCTCAGCTACGCCGCGGCGTAGAGGTCTCGCGCGGGGCGTTGTTCAGCTTGGTGTGGAGTTGTTTGGTCGTCGTGGTGCTGCCTTTCGCCGTGACGGGCAGGGGTTGGCGGTGGACCACTAATGGTGCGGAGGATCCCCGGTTTTGCTAACCGGGGATCCTCTGCTATGTAGCGCGCTGCCGATGGGCGGCTTGGTCTACGAAGCGCCGCTCCACAGCACGTCGATATTTGCTGCTCCCGGTTCGAATCCGTCGGGGTGTGCGGCTGTCGCTCGTTGTGCAGCATCGGAGAGTCCTCGCGGCATGTGTTGGGGCGTGCCGATGCGGCCTTGGGTGATCCGCGCAACCGGCACACGGGACGCACACATCTCGCACATCTGTCCGAATCCCGCTCTACTGGCATCTGTTGGACGCGGGTTAACTCAGACCTTCGCCCGGATCTGGGCGGTAGCGGCTGAGAGGAGAGCGTCGATGGCAGACAGGGCGTCCACACAGGTTTCGGGGACCAGCCCCGCGCTTCTGATCGCTGTGGAAGAACTGGCGACGGCGCACGACCGCAGCGAGTCCGAGCGGTCCGACGTCACCAGCTCGCAGAACAGCGCGGGCGATGACGGCGACAACCGTGACCTGAACCTCCCGAAGGAGTAAGGGGAACCCATGGAGCACCGGCTCGTCGCCCACATCGAGAAAGCTCTCGGCTGGGACGGGCCGGGCTCCGTGGGGACCGCGTTCGCACGCGGTCGTCTCACGGACCCGGATCTGCCCGCACGATTGTTGACCCCGCACAAGCTGCTGGACCTGATCAAGCGCCGCCACCTGGTCAATCCGCAGCTGCGCTGCTACGCCGAGGGCAGGGAGATACATCCCTCCACGTTCCTGTCCACCAACGTGAACCGGCGCAGGCAGGCCGTCAGCCAGGCGGACATGGCGGCCCTTGGACGGATCCTCAAGGACGGTGGCACCGTGGTCCTGGACCACGTGGACTTCTTCGACCCGACTCTGGAAGTCGCATGCCGGGCCCTGGGCTGGTGGTCCGGCGAACTGGCCTCCGCCAACGCATACCTGGCGGTCGGTGAAACCGACGGATTCCACCTGCACTGGGACGACCACGAGGTCATCGCCGTGCAGCTTTCCGGCGAGAAGTCGTGGGAGGTGCGCGGCCCGTCCCGGCCGGCGCCGATGTACCGCGACGCCGAACGTAATCGCACGCCCTCAAAGGAAGTGCTGTGGAAGGGCACCATGCGGGCCGGGGACGTCATGCACATCCCCCGGGGCTTCTGGCACACCGCTACCCGCCTCGGCTCCGACAGCGGTGGCCACTCGCTGCACGTGACGTTCGGTTTCACCAAACGGACCGGCGTCACGTGGGCCAACTTCCTCTCTGACGCCGCACGCGCCGACGAGGCGTTCCGCCGCGACCTGGAAGGCGCCGAGGCAACCGATCACCAGCTGCTGACAGATAAGCTCAGCGCTCTCGCCGCCAGCTACAGCCCCGAGCGGTACTTGGACGAGCTGCGATTCAACACCCCGCCCGCACGCCATATGCCCGATGTGAGCGCCTTCGGCCGACCGGAGGGGGTCGCGGCCGTCACCGAGTTCGCCCCCTCCATCGTCCGCGTCGGCGACACGATCCAAGTCAGCGGTGGAGGCAAGCGGCTGACCCTCCATGAGCGCGCCGAACCGGGTCTGCGCGCGCTCCTGTCGGCTCACCCCGTTTGCCTGGACGGCGCCGATGAGGACACCACCACTCTGGCCGACCTGCTGATCACGGAGGGGCTGTGCGAACCGCTGACGGAAACATCGTCCTTGGGCTATACCGGTCTGGTCACGCCCGTGACGTACTCGAAGCAGCCGCCGATGTCGGCGTAGCACGCCTCGACACCGCCTCGAACTACCTCCGCCATCGCTCTCACGAGGTCCTGAAGACGGTGGCCGGCGACCTCCTGCCGAAGTTCTCGGTCTCCACCAAGGTCGGATACTTCCCCGGGGAACACTCCCTTGCCCCCGCCCGGCTGCGCGCCGCAGTGGTGCAGGCCGCCAAGGATCTGGGACGGGAGCCGGACGCGGTACTCCTCCACAACCCAGAGCACTCCCACCCAGACGCCGAGACGTTCACGCAGGCGTGCGCGGTCTTGTCCGACGCCACGCAGACGGGACTGTGCGGGGGGTGGGGGATATCCAGCTGGGATCCCCGCCCGCTCGTGGACCTGGACGCACCCCGCCCTGATGTCCTCATGGTCCGGGCAGGGCTGCTGGTGGGCGTCGACGTCCTTGAAGCGGCCGAGGCCCTGGTGGCGCGGTGGCGGCCGTCGCAGGTGTGGGGCATGAGCCCCTTCGGCGGCAGTACGACCGAGGCGGTGTGGGGGAAGTTCGACCCGCAGATCTTCCTACGGGGCTCCCCGCCGATCACGAGGGTTCAGGCGGCATTCCGCTCCGCCTACGGCCTGCCGAGGGCCGACGCGGTCGCGGTCGGCACGGACAACGTCGATCACCTGCGGGAGCTGGCCGGCGCCCTGGCGTACGAGGTCGACGACCAAGTGGTGCGGGAGTACCGGCAGCTCCTCCGGGCCCGCCGTCAGCCCGCCTGAAGTTCCCTCACCACTCGCTGCGCGGTCTCCCGGGCGGCCCCCAGCCGAGGGTCGTCCGGGTCGGCGTAAGGGCCGAGGACTTTCGCGGCGACGAACAGCGTCATCAGCTTGCCTTCCCGGCTCTCCAGATCGTCACGCCGCTCGCGACGGACGCGGTCGGCCAGGACCGGGACGGCGAGGGAGGCGCCCCACAGATTCGCCGCGTCCAGGCCGCGCGGGGCCATGCCCCAGTCCTCCCAGTCGAACAGACAGAACACAGGCGCCGTCACGTTCGCCCAGTTGAAATCGGCATGGGCCGGACGCCATTCCACGACGGCCGTATCGACACCGGGGAAGACGCTGTGGATCGTTCCCCTGATGAGTTCCTGCGTGAGCGTCTCGGTATCCGGTGTCGCGATCCGGTTGGTGTGCTGCGCAGCGAGGGCATCCAGAGAAGCGTTCATCGCGGCCCACCATTCCTCGGCCAGGCGCGGATCTTCCGTCACCACGGCGCTGCCCACCGGCGCCGCGGGCAGCAGCTCCGTCTCGTCCGCTCGCCACATCACCGGCTCCGTCTCGTCCCGCCACGCGACGCCGGCGAGCCAGGCCGGCTTCGCGATCCCGAGCAGGGCCTCGGCGGACGCGGTGCCATCCCCGCCCTGAACCCCGATCCGGTCGAGCCCACGCCGCTCGATGCGCACCCACGTACCGCGGTCCGTGCGTGCCCCAACGGAGCGGCGCTTACGCACCACAAGCTCGTGATCCAGGCGTACCCCGAGCGACCGCTCCACACGGTCCAGTACGGCTTCCACGGGCTCTTTACGCAGATCCACCGAACGCAGCGTCATGCGCCCGAAAGTACCGCGTCTGTGCCGCAACGCGCCGAGTCCCGGAGTGGGCGTTGATCGAAGGTGCCGTCGTACGAGGGTGCTCGCCTCTGCCGGTCGCGCCCTTGCGCGCTACAGGCGGAGTCGCACCCTCCTTCTGAACGGACATTCGGCAAAAGGTAAACGGGCTTCATCCGCTTGTGAAGATTTCCGGATTGGGGGATGGTCTCGGCTCTCCTTTGCGCGCTGTATGCACGTTGTGGCGCGCTGAGCGCGCAATCCAACGGCCCTTACGGCTACATATGGGGGAAGGACGGCGATTTCAGACTTCTCGGGAAGGCGGCTCTCTGGTTCGGTCGCAAGGCATATCGTCGTCTCTGTGATGTCGGCCCGTCCGGCGTGCAACTCCAAGCAGCGGCAATTGAGTTCGTGGCCAAGCCACTCCCATTGGTGTATTGGAGGCACACATGAACGACGGGGAGTCTCGCGACAAGGGGAAGGGACCAGCAAAGGTCTTGCTCACCTTCCTGTCAGCACTGGCCGGTCGAGCTGTTGCCGACTGGTTCAACGACTGGAGGAGGCGCCACGGCCTGTAGCTGGTCCCTGACCACCCTTCGCTGACCGCATACGCGGCCAGCTGGCCGGGTCTTACGAACCCGTCCTTGCGGGGTCACGCCTTCGCGGGGCGTGATCCCGCACTTTCGTTGGCGGCAAACTATGAACTCGACACCGCCCGTTCAACGGTCAGGCATGCGTCAAGTTAATAGGGTCACCACCTCAAGCACTGTAGCGCGCTCCCCGCACGCGTGGGGGTGGTCCGCGCTTCTTGCCGTTAATCCGAACCTAGCCAGGTCGCGACGGGCGCTCGCCGCACGCGCGGGGCTCGGCTGCACTCCCCACTCCGGTCCAAACGCACAATAGTAAACCCAAATAAGCAATGGTGGTGGCACTCGGCGGTCCTGCCAACCGCCGCATCTGGACCATTTATGCCGCCGACTGGACTCCGCCGAGGCGGTGCGGCGCCCTCTGGCTGCCAGCGATCAGTGTGTACGGCCGGCCGCGGGGCTGGCTGGGACTGCCGGGATGACCGACGGGGCGGTGTCGAGGCTCGTCCTGTGTTCGCGGCTGGTCGTCTGCCTCCGGCGGGTGCCGGTTGCGTGGGCGAGGTTCTCAGCGAGGTCGGCGAGTAGCGAGCTGGGGGTGTGCGGGGACGCGGTGAGGGCCCAGGTGGGGTGGTCAGGGTTGGGGCCGGCCCAAACGGTCCAGGTCGCGAGGGTCTGGTTTGAGTGCTGGGCGGCGAAGGCATCGAACTGGAATCCCGCGTCTGCCGCGGGGGATGTCCAGCGGATCCATCGCCCGTCCACGGTGTGTTTCCACCCGGCGTCGGAGAGGGGCTGCGTGGCGGCGGCGATGGTCTTTTCGTCCAACGGGGCGCTGAGGGCTGTGTCCCAGCCGTGGCCATCGGCGAGGTGGTCCAGCAGTTCCTGCAGCACGGGGCAGGAGTGGCGCCGGTCGCGGTGAGAACCCACATACGGTCGGAGACCGGCGTCTCGTACGCCGCCAAGGTCCATGCGGTCTCGTGGATGGGGCTTCGTGGATGCGCTCGATGCGCAGGGTCTGGGATTCGTGGATGACGTGGGTCGTCTCATCGGACCAGGTCCTCCACTTTTCCCAGTCGCGGTGGGCATCGAGGAACGCCTCCAGGAGGGCATCGTGGTCGCCGGCGTCGGCCGCGTATGCCGGGACGGTTTCCGGTTCCGAGCGTGCGGGCTCAGGTTCGACGGCGAGTAGGGCGAGGGATGCCCGTGCCGTGGCGGCGGCGCGCTCGGTGTCGGTCATGGGCGCCGGTCCGGGGCGCATGGCGGCGCCGTGGAGCTTCTCGAAGGCGACCATGGCCTGGGCCGGCGAGTCGAAGGTGTCGGCGACCTGTCGCAGGTGATTCTCGCCGTGGAGGTAGACGCTCTTGCCGCCGCTGAGGTAGCTGCCGACGGCGACGGTGGTGTGGCCGTCCTCGGCGTGGGCGTGGATGAGGAGGTGGCCGTGGCGGATGTCGTCATAGATCTTCTGGGCCTCGTGGGAGACCTCGCGGATCTCGCTGCGGGTGCACCAGGGCATCGGGTAGTCGGCCCAGGTCCATTCTTCGTCGATCGCTGCGCGCAGCCTGGGGGTGATCTCGGTATCGATGCCTTCGGCGTGAGGGCGTCGGCGGCCTTGTCCGCCCAGTAGGGCTCCTCGTGGTCGATGCGGACGAGGAGCATCGTGTCGTCGCTGACCGGCCGGAAGCCTTTTGAGGCGAGGGTGGCGCGGGTGGTGTACGGCGTGCTGCCGGTGAGGGTGGCGACGACGGCGCTGGGGTGCTGTGGGTGCAGGGCGAGATGAACGTGTGCGTCGGGCGCGGTGTCGGGCATAGGGGCTCGTTTCGCCGGTCCGGGCCGGTGGGGAGGTCGGCCCGGACCGGGGGTTCTAGCGGGTGGCTCGGACAGGGGTGGGGACGATCCGCGGTGGCGGCCCGGCCCGAGGGGCAGCCGGGGTTCGGGCCGGGCGGGCGGTACGCGGTACTGCTGGGCTGGTGGCTTGCTGCCAGCGGGAGCGCAGAGCGGTGAGGTCGGCCAGAGCCCGCCGGCTGCCGGTGATCAGCTGGTGGGGACTGTTGGCCGGATCGTCGGTCAAGGCGGCGATGCTGACGGCGACGGTCTGCGCTCGGGTGAGCAGAGCGCGCTGCAGGACCTTCTCGCCCCAGTGTTCGGGTGAGCCGACCGGCGTGGAGAGCAGAGTCAGCAGGTCGGCGGGGGCGATGTCGTGTGCGAGCAGGCCGCGGTGCTGGGCTTCCCAGAGCACGGTGATCGGGTCTACGGCCTCGCCGCGGTGCGTGAGCGCGGCCAGGCACTGCCACAGCGCCGCGTGCAGGGGGAGAGCGAAGTCTTCGGAAACGAGCCAGCGCATCTGACTGGTCTCGGCGGGGTACGCGGTCGCGGTGGCGAGCAGGAGGCGTTCCTCGTCGAGGGCTTCCTCGCTCGTGTCCCTGGCGGGTGCCGGCGGCAGCGCGGTGCGAGGCAGGGAGCCGGGGTGCGAGGCGAAGCGGCCGGAGAGGTCGTCCAGGAACCGGGCGAGGGCATCGGCCTGCTGCACGGTGGCCTTCGCGCGGTGGGGCACGGTGGTGTCCACCGCGGTCTGGGCCAGGTGCTCGGCGTGCAGGCGCAGGCTGCGGCGGGCGTGGTCGGCGCGGATCATCCGGGCGTACGTGGCCGCGTGCTGGGGCCAGGGGCAGATCTGGATGAGGGTGTGCAGGTAGGAGGCGGTCAGCCCGGGAGCGTGCGGGCGGGCCGTGTCCAGGACGGTGTTCAGCCAGGCCGGGCTCGTGCGGTGCTGCTCGGCGTCGGGGGCCGGCGCCGTGCGCATGGCGCGGAACAGCTCGCCGTGCGTGTGGTTGGAGAAGTGGCCCGGATCCAGCGACCCGATCTCGTCGCGGCGGTGAGGCTCCAGCAGGAGGGCGCCGAGCAGGGATTGTTCGGCGTAGTGCACGGGTGGGGGCGGCGGAAGGCCGTCCAGGTCATCGTTCTCGTCGGAGAGGGAGTGGGGCATTAGGCGGCCAGGGTGAAGTCGTCGGGGGTGAGGTACTTGCCGAGGTGCGGTGCCAGCAGGTGGGCTGCGAGCCGGGGCGGGACCGCGTTGCCGACCTGGCTGAAGATCTGGCCCTTGTTGCCCTGCCAGGGATAGTCGGCGGGGAAGGTCTGCAGGATGCCGGCCTCGGCGGCGGTGATCCGGATCGGATCGGGGGCCGGGTCGGTGCCCGGTGGTGTGGGGGTGACCGGCTCGGCCTGCCACACGCACTCGTTGGCCCGGTGGCCGAAGAACAGGGTCCCGGCCGGCTCGTCGATGGTGCGGACGGTGGCGTTGGCCTGGTTGTTGTTGCGCAGGGTCCAGCGCCACGCCGTAGGTATGGCTCGGGCGGTGGGGTGCTCAGCGTGGACGGCCCTCGCCTCCCGGCCATCCGCTGCAGCGATGGCCGAGTTGCCGGGCGGGTGCGGTTTCCAGGTGCCGCGGTCGCGGGCGTCGCTGAGGGTCTTGCGGGAGCCGGAGGGGAACGGTTCGGGCCCGCCCCCGGGTCCGCCTCCGGCGCAGACGGTGGGTACGGGACGGTCGGTGGCGCCCCAGCCGAGGGCTTCGGCCATGGATATCCAGCGGGCGCGGCCCGGGCCGAACAGCGAGTCGGGCTCGGCGAGTTTGGCGTGTGTGGGCGGCGGCGGCTCGGCGGTCCGCGTGCGCGAGGCGAGCAGGATCGCCCGCCTCCTCGTCTGCGGCACCCCGTAGTCGGCTGCGTTCAAGACGCCCGTCCAGACCGAGTACCCCCAGGTCCGCAGGATCGCGGCGTACTGGCGCCACAGGGGCAGCACGTCGGGGACCTCTTCCATCGCGACCCACTCCGGCTGGCCGTGCTGGTGCAGGGCGTGCAGGTAGCGCATGGGTTCGGCGGCAAGCAGGGAGCGTTCGTCGCGGCAAGCGGCGAGCAGCTTGGCGCGGGTGTCCAGACCCTGAGCGAGATCGGCAACGACCTGGTGGACCAGGGGCTGGTCGACGAGCCCGAGGCGCTTGCCGGCCATCGACCATGCCTGGCACGGCGGGCTTGCGATCAGCCCGGTGATCCTGCCGAGGAACGGCCAGAGAGGATAGGCGGCGACATCGGTGCGGATCGTCAACTGACCTGCCGCTGAGCGGGTTTTGCACGCCCACTCGTCCCATTCCAGGCCCACGTCCCGCACACCGAGCACGGTCAAAGCCTGGCTCCATCCCCCGGGGCCGGCGAACAGGTCGAGTATCAAGAGGCCAGTCCGAAATCGTCCTGAACCGGCTCGGCTCCACCGCGGCAGGCCCACGGGGAGCAGCCGTCGATAACGCCGTCTTCCAAATCCTGGGCGTCTGCTTCGCTGTCGCCGAGTTCTTGCTGTAGGGCGGCCCATTCGGCGGCGGTGACATGGTCGATCGGCGCCTGGTCGAGCGGCACGCGTGAGCGGTGGAGGAACGCTTCGCCCAGTAGCCGGTTGCCTGTGGCGTTGGCGCGCGCATTTCCATTCCGGATGGCCGCATCGAAGGCCACCACGTCCGACCACTCCTGCGGCGAGGAGTCCCGGATGGATCTCCACTGCGCGTTTCCGTGAAACGGGCAACCCAGGCAGCTCGATTTGGGTGTGTCCGCCAGCCCGAGCGACGTCAAGTACCTTATGCAGTCGGCCCTTGACCAGCCCATATCGATGAGTGGATGGCGGTTGCGCATGTATTTGACGTCCGCGTCCTTGGCCCGGTGGAATTCATCGGTCGAAATGCCGACCCACTGCTCCACATAGACGTCTCTCGGGATGCGAGCCGGATAGGGGTACTCGAGTAGTTCGCGCACCTTCTTCTTCAGTGGCTTAATTTTGTACTCGCCAGTACATTGGCGCCTGGTCATCCCGGGCTTGCCGTCCTGGTTCAGGATGTACAAAGGCATTGAAGCAAAGCGGTGTTGCGGGTCGAGTGCGTCTTTTCTGATGTTTCCGGAGGAGACGCGCAGAATGGGAATTCCGGCTGGTGCGGCTATCTCCCGCTCCAGTCGGTCGAGATGCCGGTAAACGGCCTGCGGTTCCCAGCCGGTATCGGCGAATATCGCGTAATCGACCCTGGGGAGGGCGCCCTTGGCAGACAGGGCCAGCATGGCGCTGGATTGAACTCCAGCGCCTAGAGAAATGCATTTGAAGGTGGGGGATTCGGAAATGGTGCGTCCTTGGGGCGTCACGGAAAGAGGGGGAGTCAGCGCCGGGCCGGTGTCGCAGACGGCGCGACGGGCCGCGCGGGGACAGGCGCCGCCGCGGGAGTGGTGCGAAGGTCTGCGGGCGCGCGGCCGATGCCGTCGGCGAGTTCGTGCACCGTCGTCGTGGCGCTGGCGAGTTGGGCGTGGATGCCCGGAGGCATCTGACGCCAGTGGGACCAGTCCCGGGCCCAGGCGAGGATGTCGCCCGCGCTGTGCAGCTGGCCGGAGAGCCAGAGCAGGGCCGCCTGCTGCTGGTCGTCCGTGGCATGTGAGGCTCGGCCCAGCTCGTGCCAGGGCTGCGGCGGGGCGGATGCGGCTTCCAGACCGTGGAGCCGGGCGTGCAGCAGCGCGCCGAAGACCGGTGCGGGCGCTGTCCTCGCCGTGATGCGCCCGCTGGTGCGCAGGTGAGGGGTGAAGTCGAGGAGGACGTCGTCCGGCGCGATCTGAGGCGAGATGAAGTCGGCCAGGACGCGGGTGATGTCCTCCGGCGTGGGGTCGGCGCCGTCGGCCACCGCAGGCGGGATGCTCGTTTCCGCCGCAGTGCCGGCCACGGGGAGGGCGGAGGTGGGGCTCAGGTGACTGACCCGGATGGCAAGGTGTCGTAGCGCGGTGGCGGCGTCGTGCAGCCAGGCGCGGGTGTACCCAGGAAGATGCGGAAAGTCCCCTGCCCGGTTGAGGTAGTTGGCTGTGTGGGGCAGTTGGGTGGCGAGGTGAGCGAGAAGAGCCGCCCGCTGATGTCCGTCGGCGCCGGTGAGGGCCGTCAGCCGCAGTTCGTCCAGGTCGGTCGGTAGCGGACCGGGATCCGCAGATGAGCCGTAGAGCCGGGTGTGCAGCGTTGTGAGGTAGTGGTGGATGGATCCGCCGCCGCGGTGGTTGAAGCGGGAGGCGACTCGCGGGCGGGTCTTGTAGCCGATGAGGACGTCACGGATCGCGATGTCGGGCGCGATCATGTCGGCCAGCGCGCGGGCGAGTTGATATCGAGTGGGGTGCGTGCGGCTCTCCAGGGCGAGCAAGGGACAGGGTGAACGGCGGGACAGGGCTGGGCGTCATCGGGAGCGCGGGGGAGCAGCCGTGACCGGGGGCAGTGCCGGGCGGGCTGTCGATGGCTTGGTCGCGACCTGCTGCTGGGCGGCCTGCGGTGGGCGGGGCGCGGCTGTCGGAAGGCTGTTGGTGATGCTGGTGGCAAGGTAGAGGCAGGCGGTGGCCCCCACGTCGAGCTGCAGGGCGGCGTCCTTGAGGTGGCCGTTCATGCGGGGGATGGCGTCGGCGTGGCGAGCCGCGCGGACCTGGGCGTCGCCAGCCGGGGACCCCTCGAAGGACGCTCCCTCGTATGGGTTGGCGGAGATGGCTTCGGCGAGGTCGGTGCAGGCCAGGGAAGCGCCGGCGACGGTGGCGGACAGCGCTTCCCGACCCGCGCGGGTGCCGGTGAGGCGCGTGTACGCGCTGTTGTCCAGCGCCGTCAGGTGCCCGAGCGCGGTGGCGGTCAGTTCCTGGGCCTTGAGTAGAAGCGGAGTGATCTGGTGCAGCGCGTTCGTACCGGGGGAGTAGGAGAGGTCGCGCACGCGGTCGTGCAGTTCCTCGAATCCCTGGGCCAGGGAGTGGAGTTGCTGGATCTGTTCGTTCAGGTCGGGTGCGGGCATGGGGCTCCGGGAGGGGTCAGCGGCTTCGGGTGGCCGTCTGCGTGCTGGTCACGGGGCGGGGTGAGGGGCCCGCTGGGGCGGCCGGGGGCAGGGTGAGGACGGTGGCGAGGACCGTGGCTCCGGTGGGGGTGAGGTGCACGCGGTCCTGGGGCGGGCCGCCGATATATGCGGGCGCGGCGGAGTTGGCCTTGCGGGCGATCAGGCCCTTCGCTTCCAGGGACCGCAGCGTGCTGATCAGCACGCGTGCCGTGCGGTGGTGGACGTACTGCCGGTCGGCGGAGCCGGTGACCACGACGTGGCCGCGGGCGATCTCGTGCAGGGCCGTGTGCTGCGCGGCGGAGAGCGGTTCCTCGGGCGGCGCGGTGTTGCTCAAGCGCCTTCGCCGTATCTCTCCGGCCACGCGCGTCGCGCTGTCCAGGACGGCTTCGGGGGCCAGAGCGGTCAGCTCGCGCGCCAGATGAGGGCCATGGCCGGCGGAGGCCGTGCTCAGGTAGGCGAGCTGTTTGAGCCGGACGACGGCGTCGGACAGCTCGGCGCTCTCATAGAGCCGTTCATCGCGTATGGCCTGGATGACGGCGAGGGTCTCAGCGGCCAGGCCCTGTGCAGCGGCGACGTGCGTCGCCGGATCGGGCTCGGCGCTGTCGGCGAGCAGTAGGTCGAGCATGTCGTTGTGCTGGCTGTAGTGGCCGGCGAGGGTGAGCAGACGCTCGACGGGCGTCGGCGGTGGCGGCACCTCGAACAGCAGCGCGTCGGCGGGTGGCTCGGTCATGCCCGGGAGCGGGGTCGAGGGGCGCGTGCGGAGGTCGGCGCCGGCGCGGTGGTGAGCATCGGCGGCTCTGCCGGAGGTTGCGGCGCGGATGCAAAGGAATCGAGGACGGCGTCAACTTCCGCGATGTGCCTGGTGCAGGCGAGGGCCTGCTGGTTCGTTGCGGGGTGGGTGATGGCCCGCAGCGTGACCTCGGGGTCACTGTTGCCGCATTCCAGGCAGCAGCGATGGCGGGGGTTCCAGTCGTCGGGGACTTCGTGGAGCTGTGTCATAGGCGGTTCCAGGTGTGCTGACGGGCGGTGCGCAGATCGGGATGGACGGCGCGTGAAGCCGAGCGGCTGAGGGAGAAGGGCGAGGTCTACGCGGCGGTGTCGAAGTCGGACTGCCTGGGGGCGGCCTTGGCGACGGCCCGGTCGGTGATGCCCTTCGACGCGCGGGCGGAGGCTGCGGACAGTTCGTCGGCGCCGGGCTCGAGATACCAGGGGCGAAGGTCGAGCATCGCGGCGCGCATGCCGGTGGCGAAGCAGAGCGCGGTGCCCTTGGGCAGGGCGCGGATGGCGTCGGCGGCCAGGATCCGCTCCTGTCGCATCGACACCGAGGTGCTCTTGCCGGACTCCGAGTGCGAGGTGGAGGTGGTCTCGACGTCGTGGTCGCCGATCAGCCGGGAGAGCTTGTCGGCGAAGTCCGGGTCGTCGATGCCGGAGCCGATCACCTTGATCGTGGAGGCGGACCACATGGCGTCCATGCCGGCGTCCCCCCAGACTTTCTGGCCCTGGCGGTAGCTCTGCAGGATCGTGATGGGGATGATCCCGCGGCTGCCCAGGTGGGAGTACAGGTCCGGCAGGTCACTGATCTTGCACACGTTCGCGGCCTCATCCAAGATCGCGAGCATCGGCGGGTCCAGGCGCCCGCCGGCGCGCTCGGCCTGCGCGGTCGCGGCCCGCATCACGGAGTCCGCGCACGCGGCGATCAGGGCGCTGGCTCCGCCGCCGCCGTCCTTGGAGAGCAGGTACAAGGTGTCGGTCGAGGTGACGAACGCCTCCGGGCGGAACTCCTCGATGTCCTTCTGCGGGGTCACCCACGCGGCGATCTCCGAGTTCAAGAGTGCGGCGGCGTACTGCCTCGCGGTCTCGTAGATGCCGTCGCGGGTTTCCGGCGGGCCTTCGACGGTGCCCTTGAGCTGTGAGGCGACGGCGGTGAAGCCGTGGTCGCGCAGGATGTCCAGCGGGGTGCGGTCGGCGGGGAAGGCCAGCCACTGCATTACGTCGGTGATGGGGCGCTCGTCGAGGGCGGCGGCGAGGAAGAGCTGGGAGAGGATGTTGGATCCGGCCTTGGACCAGAAGTCGCCTTGCTGGCTCGCGTCCACGCTCGCGGCGAGGAAGTGGCCGGCGAGCCTGCCTGCCCCGTCGAGGGTCTTGGCGGTGGCCAGCGGGTTCCACCACATCTCGCGCTGGGCGTGGGCGATCTGCTGCGGGTCCATCGACCAGGTCCGGCCGACGGCCGCCCGCGCGTCGAGCGTGGCGGTAAAGGCATCGCCCGCCGCCTTGTTGGAGGTCAGCAGGACCGGGCCGGGCGCGTTCAGGATGGAGGGGATCGCCAGCGACGTGGTCTTGCCGGAGCGCGGCGCCATGATCGCGACCGCGACGTCCTCGTACCCCATGCGCACCTCATGCCGGGTGCCTTGCAGGTTGCCCAGGAGGATGCCGGTGTCCTTGGCTTCGATGTGCTTGGCGTCCTTCAGACTCGGGCGCAGCGAGCGGGCTTTGGAGGTGATGGCCTTGGACATCAGGGGCTCGATGTCCGTGTGCTTGGCCATGCCGTCGATGCGCTTCTTGCGCCCGCCGTTGCCGCTCTTATGCCGCTTGTAGAGCACGGCGGCGGCGATGCCGAGGGCGAGCAATACGGCGCCGGGCAGGACGCGCGTGCCGATCAGGAGGGACGTTTCTCCCAGGTCTGGCCAGAGCTGGTCGGGGTGCAGGAGGGCTTGAACGGGCTGGTAGGGGGCGCCGGGCTCGGAGTCGGTGGCCCAGGCGGTGATCTGGCCGCCGAGCCAGGCGAGATTGGACAGGGGAACGCCGACGGCGATGGCCCCAAGAAGGATCTTGAAGACGATGTCGGTCGCGTCGGTGGACTTGGTGGAGGAGGGCTGGGGCAAGAGGGCGGTTCCAGAAGGGGGGTTGGGTGCTGGCTGGTCAGCGGGGCCGACGCGGCTTGGGCACGTTCGGCGAGGAGGGCGCAGCGGCCGGTGGCGGCGGGGTGCGCCGCTGAGCGAGGGAGGTGGTGCGGCGTTCCAGCGCGAAGGCGAGGGTGTCCGCGCTGACCTGACCGGAGCTGGTGCGCCCCTGGGTGGAAGCCAGGTGGGGGACGCGGTGCGGTTCTCGGACCAGGGGCGTCTCGTCGGCCAGCGCGCCGAAGAGCGCCGAGACGAGGTACGGTGGGGTGTTGCCGTCCACGTATGCGCGCCAGACCGCGGGGAGCTGGTGGACGGAGGTCTCGGCGATCCAGTTGGCGGTGCGGCCGTCTTCGTGGATGGTGCGGTCGACGCGGGCCATGCCGTCGGGTGCGGTCATGCCCTGGGGGGAGGTGTGACCGTCGTGGTGGCGGGGAGCGTGCCAGCCTGCCGCGTGCAGCACCGCGTACGGGTCGCCGGACGTCATCGGCGGTGGGGCGGGGTCGGTGAGGGCGTCGGTGACTGCGGCGATGATCTCGACCGGAGTGTGGGCGTCGAAGGTCATCGACCAGGCCCGTTGGTCACCGTGGTGGGCGTGGCGCAGGGTCCACCACGGCTCGGCTGGGTCGGGGTCGGGGGCGATGCGCAGTTGGGCGAGCTGGTCGGGGCTGGTCAGGATGACTCGGGGTACGAGCGGGTCCTCGGCGGTGCTCCAGTGGCAGGCGCGGTGGAGCGGGACGGTGACCCAGGTGGGGTCGCCGGGGCCGGCGAGGTAGCGGGGTGCGACCAGGACCACGTCGATGTCGTGCGGCACGCCGGTCACCTCCGGACCACGGAGGACGGCGGCGCGCTGGGGGCCGCGGGGCGTGCGTGCGTCGTGGCTGAGGTCAGAGCCGGTGAGCGCGGTGGGGGGTTCTGGGCGGCGGCCTGGATTTCGAGGAGAGCCTTGCCGTGGTTGGACCAGTCGTTCAGGTAGGACCAGGCTTCCTCGTTGCGTTCGGCGAGCGCGTCGTCGTACGCGAAGCTGCCCGGCCTGGCGGTCAGGGGCAGCGCGTCGCGGGCTTCGAGCCATTCGTGCTGAAGCGTGCCGAGCCGCTTGAGGGCGTAGTCGAGGACGCCCAGCTGCCAGGGCCAGCGTGACTGGATGTGCGCGGGATTGAGCTGCTGCACCTGCACTTCGGCGGTGGCCAGCAGTTCCTTGGCGAAGGAGCGGACGCGGTTGAAGGACCGCCAGGTGTCCGCGTCGCGTTTGACGGCGCGCCGGCTGTGCTCGTCGTCGTCGAGCGGCCAGCCTTCGAGGTCACTGTGCTCCTCTCGCCAGGCGTCGAAGTCGGCGAGGATCTGCTCGCTTTCACGCAGGAAGGCGGCGAGCTGGTGCAGCCGCTCGCGGTGGATCGCATCGGGCGTTTGGGCAGGCGGGGACAAGAGCGCTCTCAGACGGAAGACGGATAGGGGGCGGTGAGCCGGGCGGACGTGCCGCCCGGCTCGGTCAGCGGATCCGGCCGATGGGGGACGCGGCGCGGGGCGCTGGCGGGGGTGTGGCGGGAGCGGCGTTCAGATGGTCCTCGCGCGTGGCAGCGAGCGGTGCCGCCTGGGGGCCGAGCTGCTCGCGGGCCAAGGTGTTGATGTCGAGGACGGCCTGGCCGTGGTCGGCCCATCGGTCGAGGTGGGGCCGGGCTTCGGCATAGGACTCAGTGAGCAGCGCTTCGTGGGCCCTGCCCCCGGCGCCGTCCGGCAGGGCGTCGCGACGGTCGATCCAACGGCGGTGCACGGCGTACAGCTGCTGGGTGCTGGTGCGCAGCTGTCGAAGCTGCCCGGCGAAGTGCCGCGTCTGCTCGGAGTCGGGAAGCTGGTCGAGCTGCTGATGCGCGGCATCCACCAGGGTGTCGGCGTGGTAGTACACCGTGCCGAAGGCGGACAGGAGGTCCGAGTCCCGTTGGGCCTGTCGGCGGTTGTAGGCAACTTCGTCGTCGGGCCGGCCCGTGTCGGGGTCGCAGTGATCGTGTGAGTAGGTGGCCCACCGGGAGTGGATGAACCTGCTGTCGCGGAGGTACAGGGCGAGTTGGTTCAGGTACAGCTGGTGGGCGTGTGCGGGCAGTGTGTACGTGGGCAAGGCGGGGTCCTAGGGAGCGATCGCGGACCCGGGACGGGGGGGCCGGACGGGTGGAGCTGCCCGCCTGTGTTCACCGGCCCCGGGCAGCGGCTGAGGGAACCGCGGCGGGAGGCGGGCCACCCCGCGTGGCCAGTGCGGCGGTGCGGCGGGCCTTTCGGGCGGCTGCGCGGATGGCTTTCAGTCGGGCCTCGTGCGCGGTGGCGAGTTCCTCGCCCTGCGGGCCGCGCTGTTCCTGGGTGACCAGGTGGGTGTGCGGCACGTCGTACATGCCGCGCTGGACGGGCTCGTCGCTGGCCAGCGCGCTGGTGAACGCGGCGATCAGGTGGGGCGGCATCTGGTCGTCGAGGTAGGCGTGCCAAATGCGGTGAAAGCCACCGCCGCCGTTGGGCACGGCGGCCTGGGCCCGCCAGTGGAAGGTCTCACCCGGCAAGACGGCCCACCGCTCCAGGCTGAGGATGCCGTCGGGGTGGCGGGCGATCTCGTTGCCGCGTTCGTCGCGCTCGTAGGACCAGCCCGCCGCGGTAAGGGGCGACCAGGTCGGCGGCGTCTGCTCTGGGGCGGGCTCGAGCAGCGCGTCGGTGAGGTGGGCGAGGATCTCCACGGGGATGTTCGCGCCGAACTCGGTGTACCAGCGCCGGCCGTCTGCTTCCTGGCCGCGGACGCGCCACCATGCCCCGTACGGTTCGGGGACGGGCTCCAGCACCACGGTGTGCCGGTGGTCGGGGCCGACCAGCAGGACGTGGGGGAAGGCCGGGTCGGAGCGGTTCGCCCAGCCCGCGGCCCGCAGTGCCTGGGTGATGTGCCGGGGGTCGCCGCGTCCGGCGAGATGGCGGGGTTGGGTCTCGAACCAGATGATGTCGTGCGGGGAGTTGGCGCGGGTGGGCAGGTAGGGATCGCTCATCGCTCCGAGGCGCCGGTCTGCGTACGCAGCCGCTGGACGTCCCAGTGCAGAACATGCCAGTACGTGGCCTCCTGGGCGGCTTCGCGGAAGGCTTCCGTGCTCAGACGGAGTTCGTCGCTCAGGGGGAACGCGGCCTGCTGGCCGATGAGGTGCTCGCTGCAGCGCAGGATGTTGCCGAGCTGGATCGGGACGCCGTCGTCCTCGTCGAGCAGTGGCGCGAGCAGCGGCAGTACGTCCTCCAGCGGGGGATGCGTGCGGAGGTAGGCCGCGAGATCGGCGAGGGTGCTCGTGGCCTGACGGATCTGGCCGGGGGTGGGGGCATCGGGTGCGTGGTGGGGCAAGTCGGGGTGCTTTCAGCGCGAGGACAGGGGGCGGCCGGAGGGCCAGGGGCCGGTCAGCGGCGGGCTCGGGAGCCTGCCTGCGCGTATGGACCGGCGGTGGGCGTCTGGTGTCGGGGCCGGGTGGAGGCCCATGAGTTGCGGGCCCAGGTGGCGGCGCGGGCAGCTCGGATGCGGGTCTGCTGCCAGGCGGACATCTCGTCGGGCCGCACCGACACGGACGTGGTGCGGATGCGGGTGGACGGCGGTACATGCCCGCGCGGACGGATGACCTGCTGCGGGTCGGACAGCGCGGTGCTGAATGCCTGGATGAGGTGCATCGGCGTGGAGGCGGTGAAGGAGGCGTCCCAGATCCGGCCGTGCTCGTTGCGGGCCCCGGCCCACCACAGCGCCTCGCCGGGCTCGGACTGGTGGAACTGCATCCAGGCGCCGCCGTCGGGGCTCATGGCGGTGAAGTGCTGGCCCTGCTCGGTCTTCCAGCGCTGCTCTTGCAGGGGAGCCCACACGTTGGGCGCGTGCGCGGAGCGGGGGCGGGTGAGCGCGTCGGTGAACCCGGCGACGATCTCCACGGGCACCTGGCGCGTGAATGTGGCGTGCCAGGCTTCCTGGCCGGGGGCGGTCTTCCCGGAGATCGTCCACCCGCCGGGCTGGGTGAAGGGGTCGTATCCGATGCGGACGGACTTGTCGGGGCTGTCGAAGACCAGCGGTCCGCCGGTCTTGGACTTGTCACTCCAGCCGGAGGCGCGCAGGAACTCGCTGACGTAGCGGATGTCGCCGCCGCCGGCGAGGTAGCGGGGCTCGATCAGGTAGTGCTGTTCGGCCTGCTGGGCGCCGGGGCTCCAACCGGTCCACTGCTGCTGCTTCTTCACCGGCTCCTCCTGACGACCATGGCGGAGGCGACGGGATTGGGCGGCGTGGTGCTTACCGCGGCGGGTGGTGTCCCGAGCTGCTTGATGGTGGCGGTGTGCTCGTCAAGATCCGTGCCGACGCTGTGGAGTTCGTTGGCGGCCCGGCCCATCGCGAGCCATACCTCAGGCGGGAGCATGCCGCGGTGGGCCTGGCTCTGGGCGAACCGGGAGCCGGTCTCCACTAGGTGGGTCACCCCGGTCAGGAGTCCGTTTTCGATGTCGAGAACCTCGCTGAGGATCTCGGAAGCGTGGCGCGGGGTGGCCTCGGTGAGGTACTCGTCCAGGACCCGCAAGCGGAAGGCGATGTCCTTTGCGAGGTTCACGGCGGAGTTGGACGGGTCGGTCATGGGCCTCCTGGGGCAAGGGAGAGGGGTGGTCAGCCGCGTCGGCCGAGGCGGCGGGCTTCGCTGAGGGTGGCTTCTGGCCGGGCGCCGGCCAAAGGGATGGGGCGCTCTGTGCTGCCGACGGCGACGGCGCGCAGGTAGTGGCGGAACAGGGCTGCGGCCAGGCGCGGCTTTCTGCTGGCGGTGATGGGCGGGGGCGTGTGGTCGGGTGCGGGGATGTGCGGTCTCACTCGGGCGGCGGGGTCGGCCCCTTTGCAAGGGCCGACCGAAGACGGTGGTTAGGGGGAGCGGCGGCTTCCTGCGGAGGGTGGTGTCGCAGGGGCTGGGGCCGGTGGCGACGGTCGTGTTGCGGCGCGGGCGGCTTGGTGGGCGGTGCCGCCGACGACGGTGTCGATGGAGATGCGGTATCCGGCGCGGGTCAGCAGGAGGACTGCGCGGTCGGCCATCTGTTTCACGGCGATCTCGCCCCAGTGCTCGGGGACTTGATGCCACTCGTCGTCTTCCTCGGGTGCGCAGTGGCGGTCGAGGCCGAGGCCGTCGAGCAGTTCCAGGAGGCGTTCGGGGGCGCCGGTGCGGCTGTCGACGTAGATGGTGCCGTCGCGGTGGTACATCAGTACGTCGACGTCGTGCTCGTCGGCGAGCGTCATGGGCGGGGGCTCCGGGGCGTTGTGGTTCACCGCCGGGCAGGGGTGGCGGGGCTGGGGGCCTTAGGCGCGGGCCGGGTGCTGGCGGGCGGTGCGGCGGTGGGGTGGCGGTGCTTGCGGATCTCCGCGACCGCTTCCTGGTAGGCGGTGGGGTCGAAGAGGTCGTCGGGGATGTTGACGACGTATCCGGCCAGGAGCAGGGAGGGGATGGCCCGGGTGGCGGCCTGCTTCTGCTCGGCCTCGCTGAGGTGGCCGGGGACTTCGTGCCAGGTGTAGACGGGGCCAGCCGTCACCGTGGTCTTGCGTTCCAGGCCGAGGGCGTCGAGCAGGGCCAGGAGCTGCTCGGGCGCACCGGTGGGGGACTCGGCATAGATCGTGTCGGTCAGGGGCTTGCGGTAGATCTCGACGTCGCTGCCGTAGTCGTCGGCTCTGTTGCCCACGGGCGGGGTTTCTCCCTTCTTATGGGGGCTATCGCCGCCGGGCAGGCGACTTGGACGGGGCCGCGACGGGGGTGGTGTCCAGGCGGGCTTGGTCTGCGGAAGCCGCACGCTGATGCCGATGCCGAGTTGAACGAGCTGAGCTGCTGCCCGCTGGATGGCCTCGGCCTGGGCTGCGGTGTCCTCGCCGGGCAGCATGAAGGCGTCATGGTCCTCGTCGTAGACGCAGCCGTTGTCGGCGAGGATCTGGGCGGCATCGGCCCGGTCGGGCTTGGTGACGTGGAAGTCCCGCCCGCTCAACGTGATCACCACAAGTTCTGGGGGCACGGCCGGGGTGAGGCGGGCGGCATTGTCGTGGACCTGGGCGAGGGCCTTTTCGTAGCGGGGCAGCAGATCGTTGGTGATGTCAGCGGTGGCCTGGGCCGGGTCGTCGGGGACGGCGATGCCGTCGGGCTCTCGTACGGCGTGGAAGGCGTCCGCGTGGATGTCGGCCGGGGCGATGGCGCCGACGAGGAACTCCTCGCCGCTGCGGGGGCGCGCGATGACATACAGGCGGGCGCCATCGTCGCGGGTGAGGACCGCGTCCTGGTCCAGGACGTGCTCGGCTATCGCGTGCGCGACCAGGTCCATGTCCCAGACGTGTTCGGCGCGGGCGAACTGGTCGGGGTAGTGCGCATGCTTCTGGTGCTCACTGGTCCAGTTGCCGGGGAGTTCGTCGGCGAGGGCGATGGCGAAGGACGCGAGATCGGGGGCGGATTCGTGGTCGTGCATGTGTTCCTCGGGGATGGGGGTCAGCGCCGCCGTCCGGCGGGCGCCGGGGCAGTGGGCGGCGGGCTGGGTGTTGTGGTGGTCCGGGGCGGGGGCGGGCAGCCGCAGATGGCGGAGGCTTCGCGCTCGGTGGGGCCGACTTCGGCGCTGCACACGCTGCGCTGCGGGTGAGGTTCGTGCCGGTCGGCGAGGTCGGCACGCACCCCGGCGAGGCCGGTGCGGATGACGTCAAGGCGTCCTTCGGCGAGGTAGCGCAGCCGACCGGCGATGGCGATGTCGGCTGCTCCGCCGAGGCCCAGGTGGAACTCGATCGTTGCCGCAAGGACGTCGTCGAGGGCAGCCAGGACACCGTCGTGGGCGGCGGTGAGTTCGGTCAGGGCGTCCGCGACCTCTTCGGTGGTGGTCGCCTGCGGATGCGTTCGGCCTGATGGGCGACCAAGGCGCCGAGGGGGAGGGAGTGCGCCTCGCGCAGTTCGGTCTCGAACGCCGCGTCGCAGTTGACGTGGTAATGGACGGCGCGCAGCCGGGCCACGGCCCGGGTGGCGAGACGTTCCTCCTCGGCTTCGTCGAGGCCGGTGGGCAGCCGGTGGTAGCGCTCGTGGACGCGGACGATGGGGATGAAGCCGGTGCGCTGAAGGATGCTGTGCGCTTCCGGGTCGCCTCCGCGGGCGAGGACTTCGCCGGAGTGCACGTCGCGTTGCAGGGTCAGATAGCGGTCGGCAAGGGCCAAGGGCGGTTCTTTCTCGGGGGTGTTCAGCGGGAGCGGCGTGCCGGCGCAGGGCGGGGAGCGGCAGGTGGGCGGGTGGCCAGGGCGGCGCGCTGCTTGGCGCCGGGCAGATCCGCGGCGGTCGCCTCCAGGTCCTGCTGGATGCCGTATAGACGCCGGGCGATCAGCTCCAGCCGGTGCCCCGCCTCGGGCCCGTAGGAGTGGGGCAGCTCCTCCAGCCGGTGCGCGGCCTGTTCGACCAGACCGCGCACCGAGGCGATAGGCCCGTTGGTCTCGTCGGCTAGCTGGCACATCATCGTGGCGAGCTGCGCGGCCACCGCGGGTGGGGACTGATCCGCCACCGTCCGCGGCAGCCCCGGGCGTTGGGCCGAGAGACGCGCGGTCAGCGGGCGACCACCGTGGGGCTGGGCGGGCACCAGGTCCAGATCGGCCTCGATGCGGCGGCACTCTTCCATGAGCGTCCGGGCGAGGGGGTAGGGCTGCCGGGTCCAAGCGCCGTCGCCACGGATGAGGTTGGCGATCACGTCGAGTCGTCCGGGGCGGGCCTGCAGCGCGACCCAGCGGCAGGCGTCTTCGTCCCCGGCGGGTGCGAGGCCGGCGACACGCGTCAGCCGCTGAGCGATCTCCGCCCACTCCGGCGGACGCAGTTCCCGGTCGGCGGGGTGCAGCCGGACCGCCATATGGAAGATCTCGGGGTCGTTGGCGTTCGGCCCGGCGGCGTACGGGTGGAGATCCTGTGGCGCGAGGAGGTACTCCTCCCAGTCGGCGAACATCCACTCCTGCGGGCCGCCCTCGGCGACGCTGGAGTCCAGGGGCGAGCTGGCCACCACGAGATCACCCAGCACGTCCTGCTCGGCGACCGGACGGTCCAGCGCCGCGGACAACGGGATGGAGGGGAAGAACTCCGCCTCGTGGATGTACGGGATCACCGGCCGGCCCGGGCATCCGCGATGTGCACGACCTGGTTCTTATCGGTGGTGAAGTACCACCCGCAGTCGATCACGGTGCCCGCGTCAGCGAACTTCGGGATCAGGTAGTCCTCCAGAGCGCGCAGGTAGATCAGGCAGTCGGGGCAGCGCCGGGAGAGGTGGACCAGATAGCGGGGGTGGGCGGTGACGAAGGTCTGCTGCCCGCCGTTGGGGTCGCGCAGCCGCCACCCGTCCTCCTCGGTGGGCGTGTGCCAGGACGGGGTGACCACCGTCATGGCATCGCCCCACAGCTCACCGCCGGCGACGCCTTTGAGGATGACGACCTGGTCGCCGGGCCGGAAGTGGCCGTGGGCCATGTCCCTCTCGGGCGTGAGGATGTCGGCGGGAACGTACGGCGGGCGGGCGGGTTGGGGCATGAAAGGGGTCCTTCCACGAACGGCACGGGTGGCGGTGGAAGGACAATGGTCCGGACGATCCCCGGTTTTGCTAACCGGGGATCGTGGGGTATAACGCGTCGCGCGGTCCGGCCCGCAGCGCTCGCCCGGACCCTCAGCGGAACGGGTTCTCGGTGCCGAGGTCGGCTTCGGTGGCGGCGTCGAGAAGTTCGGGAAGATCGGTGCCTTCGGCGTCCCGCTGGTCGATCCACCATCCGGCGCGGGTGATCGTGCGGATCTTTTCTTCGAGTGCGGCCCAGTCCGCCTCGTCCCAGGTGCCTTCGGTGACCAGCGCGGTGTAGGCGGCGGTGACCAGCTGGTGGCGGGAGCGTTCGCCCCAGTCCAGGGCCTTCTGGGGGCCTTCGAGCGGGGGCATCTCGAACTGGTTGGCCCAGTCGGCGGCGGCCTGCTGTTCGGCGGCGCGCTTGGCGGCGAGCCACTCCTCCTTGCTGGCGCTGTCGTTGTCGCGGGCGGCCTTCCAGCAGTCGGTGCACTCCTTGGAGGCGAGCCAGCGGGCGAAGGAGGCCCGCTTGTCGGCGGGACGGCCGGACAGATCATGCGGCTGGGTGTGTCCACAGCTGTGGACGACTTCGAAGGATGTACGGACAGCCATGTTCTGGGTGATCTCCTTGCCGTGGCGGGCTGTGCAGGGGTTAAGGCCGGGTATGTGCGGTCGAGTGGGCTGATGGTGGGGTTCAGCGGCGCGCGACATGGGCTGGCCTGCGGAGGTGGTCTGGAGTGCTTGGCGGTGGTCTCGGGGACGCTTCCGCCTTCTGCGCCGTCTCAGCGTGTCTTGCGGATGGCGTCTGTGGCCGCCGTGGCGATGGCGACGGGAGCGCTGGAGGGCTGGGGCAGGTGCAGCAAGGTGGTCCCCGGCAAGTGGTGGGACTTCGCGGTGAGGGTGAGCTGGAGTACGGCGCAGCCGGCGGTCGTGAGCTGCTTGACGCGGGTGACGGCTTGAGCGGTTTCGTCGCTGTTGTAGTGGGCGTCGGTGACGATCACGAGGAGGCGGCCGGCGCCGGGGCGGCTGAGTTCGAGGCCGTGGTCGAGTGCGTCGATGGCGTCGCCGAGGTTGTGGTGGCCGCCGGTGGCATCGAACGTCGTCACGCGCTCTGGTGCTCGGTGGGTGGGCCGGATCAGTGCGGTCAGGTGCCTGTCGTAGGCGATGGTGGCGGTAAGGGATTCGGGGTCGGTCAGGGCTGCTGCGCGTGCCACGATCCAGGCAGCGGACGCGACGGGCGCGCAGGCGGCACGCATGGAGCCGGAGACGTCGACGGCGATACCCACCCGCAGTGGTGGGGTGGGGGAGTTCCGGCGGCGGGTGTGGGTGAACGGTTCCGCTGTCGGTATCGATCCGGCTGCGCGCTGAGCGTCGCGGGCGAGGGCCGCGCGCATGTTGAGGCGGCCGGGCGGGGTAGGGCTGGTGGTCCGCTCCTCGGTCCGCTCGCGGTAGGCGGCGGCACGCAGGGCGCGGCTCAGGCGCGCGGCGGCACTCTGCTCGGCGGCGGTGGGCCTGCGGGTGCCGGTGACCGGGTTGCCGGAGGGCCCCGGTGTGCCGTCGGGGTTGACGGTGGTGCCACGAGCGTTGAACACCGACTTGGCGGTGGCGGCGGCTTTGCGTCGCTGGCCGGCTCGCTGGGCGCGGTCCTGAGCCTGCGCCTTGGACCGCGACGCCATGGCGTTGGCCGCTGCGTCCTGTGCCGCGAGGTCGGCCGCGTCGGTGGCTGCCGCGTGGTCCATGACGACCCCCACGGCGCCGGACAGCAGATCGGTGAGGCCCTGCGGCACGGGCAGGGCGGGGGCCGCGGCGTCCAGAGCGTCGCACCATTCTTGACCGCGCGCGAGCATGGTCGTGGCGTCGTGGTCGGCGCACTGGTGAGCTGCGGTCCAGATGCGGGTGAGGGTGGTCAGCAGGTCTGCGCCCAGCACCTTTTCGCATAGATCGGCGACGGCCCGGGTCTCGCCGGCGTCCAGGATGCCGACGTCACGGCGGCCGAGGATCAGGGCCGCCACGGCGGCGGCGTGCCCGATGCCCTTCAGGGTGGGGTGGGCGATGTCGGGCATGACCAGGGTTCGGGCACTTGTGCGCAGGTACGTGCGGTCCGTGGGCCGCGTGATCAGATGTGCGCCTTCGACGCGGCTCTCCTCCAGTAGGAGCGCGGCCTCGACGACACGGGGGTCCGCTCCGGCAGGCGCCGTCCAGAGGGAGTGGGCCGCGTGCGCGGCCTCGTGGACGAACACTCCCCAGGCGGCGGGATAGCGCTCCTCGTCGCCCACGATCCGCGGATGGATCTCGTGGGGCTCAAGGGGGGCGAACAGGCGGGCGTCGACCTCGACCTCGCCCAGAGTGGGGAAGAACGCGGCCGGTGCGCCGCTGCGCGTGCCGGGGCGGCAGGTGACGAGGAGGTCCTGGCGGCCGGAGAGGGCGACCAGCCGATCGCCGAGTTCGGCTCCCACGCGCAGCCACGCGGCCGGGGAGGAGCGGGGTTGTGCGGGCGGGGCGCCGTCGTCGTCCCAGCGCGCGAGGTCGGCGTCGTCGTCCGGCGTGGTGGCGGGGGACTGGACGTGGTGGTGGGCGCTCATCGCGGGCGGCCCCGGTGTGCGGAGCCGGTGCTGCCCGGGGGCTGCCGGGCGGCCGAGGCGGGGAGCTGCTTGCCGAGGGTGAGAGGAGCGATCTTCTTGACGCCGACAGCCTTCATGACGGCGTCGGCGACGGCGTCGCGATCCTCCACAGGAGCGATGCCGACCAGGTTCGCGAGCGCGGCTTTGGTGCCGAGGACGGCCTCGGTCTTCTGGTAGCTGAGCAGTTCTCGCAGTTGGGGGGCCCAGCCCAGCTCGCCGAGTTCGACCTGGTGGGCGAGGTGTCGGGCGACCCGGACCACCCGGGCATCGATCCTCAAGGCCAGGGCGAGGTCATAGTCCGTGCCGATCTGGATCTGCACGCTGAACCGGCTCGCGAGCGCCTCCGTCAACACCGCGCCGTGGACGCCGGGATTGTGGCCCGCCACCACGTAGAAGCCCGGCTCGGCCTTGATGGTCTCGCCCTTGTGGGCCTTGACCTGGATCTGCCTGCGCCCGTCCATCGCGGGATACAGCGCCGCCAGGACCTTCGGTGAGATCAAGGTGGCATCGTCGATCAGCAGGGCGCGGCCCTCGGTCATCGCGGTGACCAGCGGACCGTACTGGAAGACGTAGCCTCCGCTGTCGGCCTGCGTGTACTCGCCGATCAAGTCGCCGACCGTGGTGTCGCCGTCACCGGCGACGGTGAGCAGGTCCGGGAACGCCGCCTCGACCAGACTCGTCTTGCCGGTGCCCGGAGGACCGTAGAGCAGCACCGGCACATCCGCGTCGCGCAAGCGATTCAACGCCTCGACGTCGGGCAGATCGGCCAGCTCCCGGGGGTGGTAGACCTGGCCCCCCGCGCGGCGGATCGGTCCGGTCTGCCTGGGCGTGGCTGCTGCGGGAATGGTCGTGCGGGCCCTGGCCGCCTGGGCGCGGGGAGAGTGGGTGCCCGGTGGGCTGATCACAGCGGTCTGCGCGGCTGCGGCGGTTATCGCGTTCGCACGGAACTCCGGTTGTCCGGTTCCGCCTTGGTCGGCCTCGCCGCGTCGCACCAGGGTGAGGGCAGCGTTGCGGACGGCGCCGTGGGAGTGGCCCAGCTGCCGGGCCATGTCCCCGATGGTGAGCGTGTCCGCCGCCCGGTCGGCCAGCAGTCGGGCCACCTTGGCCCGTAGTTCGCCGCCCTTGGTGCGCGCTGGACTGGTAGGCGGTCCGGGTGCGGTCAATACGAGGATCCTTCAACAGGTGCAGGTGCGGGCGGGGGTTGGCGATGTGCTGGAGAGGCTGGCCGCTCTCGGAGCGGATCACGGACTGTGCCGACATCGGCGACTGGGCCAACTGGGGCGTACCGTCGGCGCTCACCGGCCGACCGAGGGCTCGGTACAGGTGCACGGGATGGCCGGCGACGAGCAGCTCGCTGGCTGCCGAGCAGGCCCGTGCGTCCGCCCCGTACCGGGTTCCGTCGCCCGGCAGGCGCAGTCTGGTGTCTCTTCGAAGCCGACCTGGAACAGGATCCGCCGGGCGGCGGCGTTGTAGCCGGTGGTGGTGATCTCGCCGGTGATGGTGTGCCGGATCGTCATGAACGGCTCTGCTGGTGCTTCGGGCAAGGCGGATCTCCTATCGGTGGTGGCGGGAAAGTGGTGGGGTGTTGGGCGAAGGCGAGGCGGGCCCGGAGCTTCCAGCACATCAACGGTGCGTGGCTGGACCTCGAACGATGGGCAATGACTGCCGACATGCTCCAGGGCGGGCCTCACCGCCCCGCAGCTACCTGACTCGCCTTTCCGCACGTTCTGATAGCCGGGTGTACCAACAACAGCCAAGGGTGAATCTCCTTGTAGGTAGCGGGTGTTCAGCGGGCCGCGTGAGCCGGTATGCGGCGGTGCCTGCCCCCGCGGTGAACGGTGGCGCCGGGGACGGCGAGATGGCGGCGCGCGGTGAGCAGGACGGTCAGGGTGAGCGCGGCGCCCGCCGCGGGAAGAGCCGGGCCGATCAGGGGGTGCTCGGCGAGCGCGCCGGACAGGGCGGTCCCGGCGGCCTGGCCGGTGCCGACGGCGGCGATCAGCCAGGCGTACGCCTCGGTGGTGGTGCCGGGCGGGGCGAGGGCGTCCACGGTCAGGAACGCCGAGGTGATCACGGTGGTGAGCAGCAGACCCGGTACTGCCGTCAGCACGATGGCCGAGACGGGCCCGGTGACGGCCATGAGAGGGAGCCATCCGACGGCGAACAGCAGGGCCGCCGAGAGAAGTTGCGCGGTGAACGTGCCGGGCCAGGTGCGCCGCCCGTACAGGAAGCCGCCGGCGAGGCTGCCGGTGGACAGCGCGGCGGGGATGAGCCCGGACAACAGGTCAATCCGGAGCTGGTCGGCGAGGGCAACTGCCCACACGTTCATCGCTCCCAGGGCGAAACCGACGCCGCTCACCGCCACGAACAACCACCGCAGCCCCGCGTGCGTGAGGGGCCCAAGCGTCCCAGTGCGCTGGGGCGCGGGAGCCGGGCGCCAGCGGCGCGAGGGCGCGGCACTCAGCACCACGGCGGCGCCGAGCAGTCCGAGCACGGCGCTCACCACCATCGCGGTGCGCGGTCCCGCCGTCGTGGACAGCGCCGCGACCAGGGGGGGACCGGTGACGTAGATCAGTCCCTGGGTGCCGGTGTCGAGCGCGAGCGCGGCCCGGCGCCGCGCCTGGTCGGGCAGGACCGCGGGCCACAGGGCCCGCAGTCCTGCTTCTAGCGGCGGGGTGCTCAGCCCGGCGAGCGCGACCAGGGCGGCGGCCAGGCCGGGCCGGACGGCGACCTCGACCACCGGCAGGGCCAGCAGGCAGACGGTGGTGAGCAGGACCGCCGACGCGGTGATCAGAGTCTGGCCGCGACGGTCGACCATCCGGCCCAGCACCGGCTGCCCGACGGCGGAGGCCAGTCCGTACAGCGCACACAGCAGGCCGCCCGTCTTCAGCGATCCGCCCTGGTCGGCGACGAGGAGGAGGATCGCGACGGGCGCCATGCCGTTGGGCAGGCGTCCGATCAGCGTGCCGAGCAGCAGGCGGGCGACGTGGCGTTGCGCGAGCAGCGGGCCGGAGCCGGTGGTGGAGGTCAACGCGTGCTTTCTGGGGTGAGGCACCCCGGGGCCGGGGTGGTGCTAGCGGCGGCGGGCAGGGCCGGGGGGATGGGGTGCGGCCGGTCCGGCGGGCGGTGTGGTCGGCGGTGCCGGGGGCGTGGGGATGACGTGGAACACCGGGCGTGGAGTGCGGTGAGGCGGCAGGACGCCGACCCCGAGGCTCTCGGCGGAGGACTCGATTTCCTCTCTCAGCGCCCCCAGTTGCCGCGCGAGCACGGAAAGGCGGGCGGCGGAGTGCTGACCTTGCTTCGTCTCCAGGGCGTCGGCGAACTTCGCGGCCCGGTTCAGGAGTTCGGTCAGGCGGGGCAGCGGACCGCGGGAGAAACCGGAGTCGTCGACGGCGTCGAGCAGGGCCATGTAGACGTCCCCGGTGTGCCGCGCCTCGTCGACCTGCCGGACTAGCTTCGCAACGGGGGCCTCCGCTGCGGGAGCCTGGGGCGCGAAGGGAGCGATGTCCGGGTGCAGGACCCCTGCGGGTACCGCGGGCGGGGACGCTTTGACGGCCTTCTGCAGGGTGTCGTAGTGGCCCAGGACCCGCATCTGCTCACTGCCGAGTTCGCCCGCCAGGACCACCACCGTCTGCTCGCCCTGCTCGACGAGATACGCCAGAGTGATCAGCTCGTTGCTGGCGCTGTACCAGACATCGGTCGTGTCCAAGTCGCCGCGCTCCCACGCTGCTTGCACACGTCCCTGCCAGAGCCGAAGTTCGTCACCGCTCAGGGGCGGGGCGACAGGGCGGTGCTGTCCGGCGAGGTCACCGATGACGAAGGAACGCTCGGCCCAGGCCAGCACGTAGGGCCACAGCTGGAGGTGACGGACTCGGGAAGCATCGGGCTCATCCTGGCCGGCGGGCGCGGACCGGATGCGGTGGATCTGGTCGGCGGCGTGGGCCATGTCCTCGATCAGATCGCGCCAGGCGGCATGGTGCCGGGCCGACGGCATGGCATCCACGGCGCTCCGCGCGGCGGCCAGCAGCGTGTTCGCGTGCGGCAGTACGTGGCGCTCGAACGCCTCGGCGCCTTCTTGGCGCCTGCCGCGCGCAATGACTGCTGAGGCGTGCGAGGCATCTGCGGCATCGGCCGCTTGGGACCAGGCACGCTCGTGACGCCCGTGTATCAGTGCGAACTGCCTTTGAAAGGCGTGGAGTTCGTCGAGGGCGCTGCCGAGGTCTTCGGTGGGGATGTCAGTGATGAGGTTCTCCGGGACAGGGGGCAGTGCGGTGTCCGCTTGCCGGATTCAGCGGCGTGCGCCGGGGGCGGCGGCTACTGTCGGCGGGGGCAGTGCGGAGGTGGTCAGCGCCTTGGGCTTTGCCGGGGCGCTGGGCGCAGCGGGTGTGGCGGCGCGGGCCATTTCGATCAGCTCCTCGCCGTCGACGAGCCACAGCGCCCCCGCGTCGGCGAGGGCCTCGGGGTCCGGGTCGTCCAGGTCGTCGAGATTCAGGCCGTCCTCCATGCGATCAAGGAAGACGGCCTGTTCGGCCGAGAGCGGCGTGGTCTCGCGCAGAGTGGCGATGAACGCGATGGCGTGGGCGCGGAACCGGTACAGCGCCGCCTCCAGATCCACGGTGTCGTACGTCCCCGGTTCGTGTTCCTGAGCCCAGCGCAGGTCCTCCTCCGCTTCGTCCAGTCGCGAGAGATGGACGGCCCGCTCGTACTCGGGCAGCAGGCGCGTCTGGATGAACCGGGCGGCGAGCCGGGCATCGGACGCCATGACGCTGCGCGGAGCCGGGGCTGTCACGCGGACGTAATCGGGGCTCGGGGTCAGAGCGCCGACGATGTACGAGCCGTCCGAGGGCCGTTCGGCCAGCAGCAGCTCGGTGCCGCCACCATCACGGAGGATCGCCGCGAAGCCCAGACTGTTCGTCTCCAGGAGGCCGTGGAGCGTGCCGGTCTCCCACAAGTAGTCCCGCAGGTAGTACCGGTCCTGCTGCTCTCGCAAGGGTTCGACGTCCGCCATCCAGTGGCCGGGCAGCGCCGCCACGATCGCCTCTGCGATGTCGCCGAGGTAGGGGCGGGGGTGAGTGGCCACGGTCACCTGGCAGTCGCGGGCGGCCTGGTGCAGATGCGTGAGGGCTCGGCGGGCCTGGGCCTGGTCATCCAGCGCCAGGGTGTGGATCTGATCGTGGTTCTGGGTGAAGCCGGACAGGTCGAGAGCGGTCTCGGCCCACCTGCGGCCGTCCCCGCTCGGCAGGGCGATGATCTTGTCGCGAGCGCTGAGGTAGAGCGTGATCTTGGCGGATGGGGTCATGGTGCCTTGTGTCGTGAGCAGTCAGCGTCGGGGCCGCTGCGTGGAGTTGGGTGCGAGCTGCGATGTCATCGCGGCTGCGGTGCGTGGCGGCCACCAGTTCACCGGCGCGCGGTGCCCGGCGGCGGGGAGCAGGCTCGGGTCGAGGTCGACCTGGTAGCCCGCTGCGCTGAGCATCTGGGCGGCGTGGGTGGCCTTCTGGTTCTCGCGCGCCTGACCGGTGTCGAAGTGCAGTCGGATCCACACGCCGCTCAGGGTGGGGCGGAAGATGAACCCTGCGCGATCGAGGATCTGGGCGGCGAACTCGTCGACGGGGCCTTCGACTTCGACCTCACCGCCGACTTTGCGGGCGATGCGGATTGGCTCACTGCTCATGCTCACCGGCCCCGTCCCATCCCGGCGCCGTGGGTAGGTCCGGCGACGGGGACTGCGGCTGGTCGCGCAGAGGACCGCGCGGGGGCGGTGGACAGCGCGGGGGCGCGCTGCGGCGAGGTGGCCGCAGCGGCCTGAGCGATGTGCTGGCGGCGATCGAGTAGCCCGTTGCGCACGTACGGGCGGGCGGGCTCGGGGGTGATCGCGGGGTCCAGGGAGTAATCCGCCTGCACGGCGAAGCCGTGGGTACGCAGGTCGCGTACGGCTTGGCGGGCGCGGCGCTGGCCGTCCTGTTCCGGTTGGGTGAGCCGGTACAGGCCCGGGGCGTCGGGGACGGGCTCGAACTGCTCGCGGGTGAGGAACCACTCGGCCAGGTGCGGGGTGACCGCCGCGGTGGGGGCGGCGACGAAGCCGTGTTCGGGGTGGACGGCGAAGTGGAAGTGCTCAGACAGAAGGCGGATCCTTTCTGCGGGGGTCAGCGGTGCGCCGCGGAAGACCGGGGTACGGCGGACGGTGCCGGGCGGGCGGTGAGCAGGCGCGGGCTCGGCGCTGAGAGCGCCATTGGTCCGCCGGGGACTGCGGCACGGGCTTGGCGTTCGAACACCTCGCTGTTGGCCAGCCAGGTCTCGATCGCGGGCAGGGCGGCGAGACCGAAGCGGCTGCGGGCCTGCTTCCACCCGTCCCACGAGTACAGGACACCGCTCAGGGCTTTGTCCTCGTCCCGCGTCTCCTGGCTGTCGGCGAGCGCCGTGCGCAGGAGGTCCAGGACGGTGGCGTCCTGGGGCCAGGGGCTGCGGGCGGGGCGGCACCGGCTGAGCAGGACGGGGGCGTGTTCGAGGACGTCGCGGAAGCGGAGCCAGGCGTGGTCGGCGAAGGTGCGTTCCATCTCGGTCAGCAGCCGGGAGTCGGAGAGCGGCACACCGTCGCTGGAGCGGCCGGACTCCTTGATCGCCTGCAGCGTCTTGTGCTCCGGCCGGATGCGGTCCAGCGCGGTCAGGACCGTGTCGAGGCGGCGGTTGTGCAGGGAGCGGTTGTACTCGGGCAGGAACGTGGTGGCGACGGCATGTGCGGCGAGGGTTGGTTCGGAGGGCAGCACGATGCTGCGGGGCGCGTTGGGCTCCTCCCAGTTGTCGTCGTACTCCTCGGTGGCGAAGGCGCCCAGGAGGTATCCGGTGCTGTGCCTGGGGCGTTCGATCAGCAGCAGCTCGGTGCCCACCGCGTTCTTGAGGACGACCGCGCTGGGGACGTGGTCGTGGATCAGTGCCTGGAGGAGGTCTCCGTTGTCCCACACCGGGCCGATGAGGTCCTCTTGCACCACGGGGTTGTAATAGAGCTCCACCTGCGTGCTCCAGGTGCCGGGCAGCCGGGCGGCGAGGTCCTCGCCGAAGTCCGCGAGATAGGGGCGGGGGCTGGTGGTGATGGTCACGCCGTGCTCGTGAGCGCGGTGCACCAGAGCGCTGGCCGTCTGCCGATTTGTCGACCCGTTGGCCAGCGGGGCGGCGAAGGCGCCGCCGGAGATCCGGCAGAAACCGGCTTCTTCCAGGGCCCGGGAAGCTCGGTAGGGCTCCTCGCCGTAGGGGATGGCGACGAGCCCGTTGCCGCGACTGGTACTGAGGATGATCTGCGTGGGTGGTGTGGGCGACATGGGGTCCAGGTGGTCAGCGTGCAGTCCGCGACACGGGGACCGCGGGGGACGGGCACTGAGCGGGCGGAGGCGTCAGCAAGACCGTGGCCAGCCGGGGCTGCACGGCTGTGCCACCGGCCTCGGTGTGGAGCTGTGCGGCAGCGGCGAGCAGCTGGGTGCGGGCCGTGCTGCACTTCTCGGCCGCGATGATCCGCAGCGTCATGGGATCGCCTCGCAGATGCGAGGTCTCCACCCCAGGGTTAGCCTCCCGGTAGAAGCCGGTGTACACACAGTCCAGGGCCTCGGTGAGGTGGCCCATGGCGCTGGTGACGGCGGTCATCGACTCGGCGAGCCGCATCAGAGTGCGGCGCTCGGGGAGGCGGACCGTCTCGGGGCCGGCGAAGCGATCCTGCGCGCGTTCGCCGGCGTAGGTGAGGTGATGGGCGAGCAGGGCGATGCCGTCGGTGAGCGCCGCCGGGTCCACATCAGCATGGGTAGTGGGAAGTTGTGCGGCGACGTCGTTGAGACGCCGGGCGAGGTAGTCCAAGCTCGCCTGGGTGACGCCGGAGGCCATCAGGACACCAGCTCCTGCCCGTGAGCGTGTGAGTGGTGCAGCGCGGAGCGCAGTGCACGGCCGTGCCGGAAGGCGAACTCGCGCGAAGGGCCCCGAAGATCGCGGTAGGCGACGGAGCCGCCGGCGGTCATCTGGGCGGAGTGCTGCCGGTAGAAATAGACGACGTGCGGCAGCAGTTCGCCTGCGGCGAGGTTGGTCACGCCGTTGACCATCAAAAAGTCTTCCCCAGCGGGGAGCCCGCCGTGTCCGCCCGCGGCGATGACGAGGTCGGTCCGGGCAAGGAGCATGGTCTGGCCGAGCGGGATCTGGGCCTCGGGACTGGTCCAGTACCCGGTCACGTCGCCGGGCTGGTGCACGCCGGGGGGCGTAGGGCAGCGCCAGAGCGTGGTGGAGCCGTCGGCGTGAAGGTCGGCGCTCCAGCCCGCCACCCAGCCCAGACCGGTCTCGGTGATCCTCTGGTGCCGGATGGCGAGGCTGTCGTCCGGCACGAGATCGTCGTCGTCCATGTAGCACACCAGAGGGGTACGGACAGTGCGCAGGCCCAGGTTGCGGGCGGCGGCAGCGCCGACCGGGCGGGGCAGTTTGACCACGCGGATGCGGGCATCGGCGGCCAGCGGTTCGGGAACGAGCGCGGGGTCGGCCCCGTCGAGGACAAGGGCGGCCTCCCACGGCACGGTCTGGCGCGTCAGGCTGGTGTGCAGTTCGGCGAGGTAGCCCAGGCGTTCGGGCCGTAGCCTGGTGGCGATGACGACCGTGATGTCGGGGCGGGAATGCGGGGGCAGGACGTTCTCCAGAGACGAAGGGGGGCAAGAGGTCAGCGGTGGGTGGCGGACCGGGTGGCCGTGGAGGCGGGTCCCGGCGCGGCCGGGGCCGGCCGGGTGCCCGGCGGTCGGGTAGCGGGTACCGGGTGGCCGGGGAGCCACTGGTACGGGTGGTCGCTGAACCGCGTGCGCGGATCCGTGTTCCAGTCGACGATCGGTCCGCGGTCGGCCGCGTACAGGCTGATGACTTCGATCCCGGCGGGGTGCAGGACGTACCCCCAGGGCAGCGAACCGGAGTTGGCCTCGGTGATGACCTCGCGCTGGGGCGGGGAGCCGTCGGAGGTGACGATGTTGTCCATCTCGCGGCTGGGCCATCTCTCCCCACCGGTCAGAGCCTTGAGCAGCGTCTTGGGGGCGCCGTCGAGGAGGTCGGTGCCCAGCTCGTCCCAGGCGATGGTCACCTGGTCGATGAGGTGGGCGCTCATGACCTCGACGTCGCGGGCGAAGCGATGTTGGTAAGCGGCGAGGAGCAGCGGAAGGCGACCGCTGGGGTTGCCGTCGAAGTGGACGTATATGCCGGTGTAGCCGGTCTCGGTGGGGCGGGCGATGCAGGAACCGGTGGACAAGGGACCTCGGTGGGGCGGTGGTGGTCAGCGGTGGGCACTTGGACGGGCCGGCGCCGTGGCAGGTGCGGAAGCGGATGGCGCGGGGTGGCCTCGGAGGGGCACGGGTTACCGGCCGGGGGCAGGCCCGGTGGGAGGGGCGTGCGGCGGAGCCGGAGGCAGAGCGGGCGGCGTGCTGGCTGGGTCGTTGACCCGCGCCTTTGGCGCTGGCGCGGGGTCGTAGGCGGCGCGCAGGATGGCCAGGTCGGCTCTATGCGCGAGGGCCAGCACGTCAAGGCTGCGGCTGGCTGCCGCCATCAGCATCTTGGGCGGGGACTCTGGCTCCGCTCCGCGGTTCTGGCCGCGCCATCGGGCCGCGGACAGAAGGTAGTCGCTGACCGCCTGGAGCACGGGTTCGGCAGCGTCCAGGAGGTGCTGGGTGACGGCGCTTGCCTGCGCTGGTGTCTGGGCGGCGACGAGTGCGTCGTGATACGGGGCGAGGTGCGGGCCCGGCAGGGGGGTGTCCGGCAGCGGGTGTTCGCCCAGGAAGGGTTCGGCATCCCGTTTCGCCCAGCAGAGCAGGTCGCGGTCGGTGGCGACGCCGCAGCGGGCGGCGGCGATCTGGTCGGCGTCGCGGCCGACGTTGTAGTACAGCTCGAAGTCGGTGTCAGGCACGGGCTGTTCCAGGTGAGGTGCGGTGGAAGGCCGGGCTACACGCGGGGCAGGGAGGCGGAGTTCACGGGCGGGCCGGACGCGTCGGTGCGGGCGCAGGTGTAGGCCAGGAGCGTGGAGGGCGCGGCCTTCGCGGGGACGGTGGCGGCCTCGTTGCACACGAACGTGTACTTGATGCTCGTGCGTGGGATGTCGTGCAGCCAGGCCCGGTCGTCCTTGCCGGGGTTGATCTGCAGTCCGGAGCGGGCGACCGCGTCGGTCTGGGTGTGGGTGTGGGAGAAGAAGACCAGCGCGCCGCCGTCGGTGGTCTTGAGCGCGTACGCGTCGCGGTAGCGGTTGGCGGCGCCGGCGAAGATGCTGGTGCCCTGGCTGCCGTACTGCTTGACGGTCTCGTCGTGGACCTTGATCTGCTGGCTGCTCGCCTTGCTCGCGGCGAAGACCTTCTTCCCGCAGTTCTGTCCGCCGGTGGCAAAGTTGTCCAGGATGCCGCTGCGCAGCAGATCGGCCCCCGCGACCAGGTCCTTGTTGCCGTTGGCGGCGACGACGGTGGCGTATCCGTCGGCGTCCAAGGCGACCTTGGGCAGGTCCGTGCCGTACAGATCGGCGACGGAGACCATCTCCCACCGCTTGTGCTGCGACTGTTCGGCAAAGACGGCCAGCCGGTCGGGCACCTTGCCCTTGGTGCTGGCGAGTGCGGCGGCGAACCAGCGCGGCTGGCCGGACGCGATCCGCGGGATGTACAGCTTGGCGTTCTGTGTGTCGTACGACCACGGCTTGTACGCCTTGCGCTCGGACTTGGTCAGACCCTCGGTCTCCTTGTACTCGGAGACCGACATGGCATACAGGGGACCGTCCTCGATGGTGGTGAGCAGGTCGCGGTCGCGGTCGGCGTTGGCCCTGTTGTTGACCGTCGCATACCGGTCTATCTCGGCGAGGGCCTGCTGCTTGGTCAGCGCGGGTGGCAGCTCCCGTTCCTTCTCGGCGCTGGCGGACGGAGCGGGGTTCTTGGCCTCGGGGTTGTCGCTGCCGCTGTCGCAGGCGGTCGCGGCCAGGGCCACGCAGGCCGTGGCGATGGCCAGGGGGAAACGGTGGAGGGGGCGGCGGATGAGGTGCTCCTCAGGACGGGGGTGGTGGGTGATCCGCCTCTAGGGTCCGGACAATCCCCGGTTTCGCTAACCGGGGATCGTCCGCTATGTTGCCGCCTTCACCCGCGCGGTCACGCGGGCGCGAAGCTGCCCCGCAGCGGGGCATCGCGCGGTGTCTGCGCTGGTCAGCGGAGGGTTCTAGAGGCGGTCAGCGGCACGGGAGTGGGCACGGGCCGTGCGGCAGGTGTTCGGTTGCGGTGAGCGGGCGGAGCAGTTGGCCCGCGCCGTGCCCCGGATGCAGCCGCGACGAGCAGGTCGGCGTCCCGGTGCAGATTGCCCGCCGCGTCGGTCAGGTGCCGGTGGGCACTGAACAGCCGGTCGTCCAGGGCCGCGCGTGCCGTGTCGATGGCCTGGGCTCGTTCGGGGGTGCGTGGGCTGACGCTGACCTCCTGGAGGCGGCCGATCTGGGCGACGGCCTCGCCCAGCTTGGCCAGTGCCCAGCCGAGAGGATCGGCCGCCCGCGTCATCAGGGCGACCTTGCGGTGGGCCAGGGCATCTGCCGCGCCAGGATGCTGCTTTGCCGCCCGGCCGTGGACAGCGGCTTCATGCGCGAGCGAGGCGAAGACGCCTGCGATGACGCGGACTTGGTCCTCGACGTCCTCGCTGATGCTGGCGAGCGAGTGAGTGGACCGCGGGGCCGGCAGATCGTCGGCGGCGTGGTGAATGCGCTCGGCCAGCGAGTGCAGGTGCGCCGCCTGTTCCAGACCGGCGAGCGGACCGGGCGGCTCTTGTGCTGTCACCGAATGCGACCAGGCGTGGGCATCACCGCTGTCGGCAGCCGATGCTCGAGCCTGTGACGGTCGCCTTGGTGGCCTGGCGTGCGGGGGAGCGGGGAGCCAGGGCACGCATGCGGTCGACGACGTGCAAGTCTTCACCGAGCCCGCGCAAAGTGGACGCGGCGTCCTCCAGGTCGTAGTGGAGGTCGAACCCGTCGTCATGGTCGGCCTCCTTGGCCTTCTCGGCCGCTGCCTCGAAGAACTCGGCCAGCCGCTCCAGCAGGCCGTCGGTCGGCTCCAGGACCTGATCGGTAAGGACAGCGGCGTGCTCGTAGGACGTCGTGCCGTTGAGCTGGTCGGTGAGTGCGAGGACCTGGCGGCCGTACACGTAGCGGCCGTCGGGATCGGTGGGGGTGGTGACGCCCGCGGCGGGGATCGCGGGTGTGGCGGAAGACGTGGACAGGTGGGATCTCCTGAAGCAGGGGCGAGCCGCGATACCCGGCGGGGTCTAGCGGTGATGGGCGACGGGCGTCGAGCCCGGCAGCGGGGCGCGGGTGTTCAGCGCAGGCCGCGCGGATGGAGGCGGCGAGCTGTGCCGGAGGTTGACGCCGATGCCGTGGGCGGCGAGCCGCTGTGCCACGCCCTGGATGCGCGGGGCCTGGCCGGCCTCGCCGTACGCGGCGGGCAGCAGGAAGGCGCGTCAGCGCGTGTGGTGCGGGTACGGCGGAGAGGGCGGCGCGGGGCGGGGCGTGAGCGGGGTGCAGGGTGGGGTTTGCCGTGACCGATGCGGCTGCAACGGAGCGGTGAGAACCCGCATCCGGTCGGGGGCTGTATGCAGGTCTGCGCCGAGGCATCGGATTACAGCGGCTGCTTCCTCGAATTCGTCCACGAGGGAGTCCCCGTCCTCCTGCTCGGCTTCCTTAGCCTTCTCGCCTGCGGCTTCGAAGAACTCCGCGAGCCGTTCGAGCAGGCCGTGGGTCGGCGTCAGGATCTGTTGCAGAGGGCCGGTGGCCTCCGCGAACGAGCTGCTGTTGCTGAGTCGGTCGGTGAGGGCGTGGAGAGCATCGCCCCATACGTACTGGGAGGGCTGGGGTTCAGGTGCCCCGGTCTTTGGGATTGTGGTCATGGGCTTCCAGAGGGAGGGTCTTGCTGGGGCTAATGCATCCGGGCATCCGTATCGAATAGTGACAATTCGTGCGGATGTAGGAGATGTTGGACTATGAATGATCGTCCGGCGACCTTCCACAGGCCGCGTCCGCGGTTGAGGTGGGAGATGGCGTCGCTCTCCACGGAGGTGAGGCCCAGGAGGGCTGCTGCGGTGTGGAGTTGGTCGGTCTCTTGGCGGTAGATGATGCGGGTGGAGCAGTCGGCGAGCAGACCTTCGGCGAGGGCGCGTCCGCGGGATCCGGCGTCGCCCGCCGTGAGTAGGTCGGACAGGCGGTGGATGACCATCAGGTTGGCGATGCCCAGGCCGCGGCTGAGCTTCCACTGGGACTGCATGCGCTGGAGCAGGCCGGGGTGGCGCATCAGGCGCCATGCCTCGTCGTAGACGATCCAGCGCCGGCCGCCGTTCGGGTCGGAGAGCGCGGACTCCATCCAGGCGGAGGCGCAGGTCATGGCGAGGACGAGGGCTGTGTCGTCGCCGGATCCGCCCAGGCGGGACAGGTCGATGGTGAGCATCGGCGAGCTGGGGTCGAACGCGACGGTGGAGGGTGCGTCGAACATGCCGGCGAGGTCGCCGTGGACGAGGCGGCGCATGGCGTGGGCGAGGTCGCGGGAGGCATCGCCAAGGCGGCCGGACATCATGCCGCCGGCGGCGTCGAGGTCATCGGGGCTGTTGAGCATGGCGGCGATGTCGCCGAGCAGTGGGGTGTGTCCGGTGGCTGCTGCGCGGGTGACCACGGCATCCAGGGCGACGTCGAGGCCGGTGTGCTCCATCGGCAGCAGGTCCCGCCCGAGCACGGTGCGGGCCAGGGAACCGAGCAGCAGCAGGCGCCGTTTGCGGATCTCACTCGCCCAGTCCGTCTCGGAAACTGACGGCGGGCGCGGGGCCGCGTCCAACGGGTTCAACTTGCCTGGCAGGCCGGGGCCGAGCGCGATGGACGTGCCGCCGAGCGCGGCGGCCACCGGGGTCCATTCCCCCTTGGGGTCACACGGGACATAGACCCGGTATCCGAAGGCCACCGAGCGCAGGGCGAAGGACTTCGCCAGGGCGCTCTTGCCCTGGCCGATCACCCCCGCGAGCAGCACGTTGGGGTTCGTGAAGCCTTCGATCTTGCCGTACAGGGCGAACGGATCGAAGCAGAACGAGGCTTCGGCGTGCACGTCGCGGCCGATGTAGATACCTTCGGCGCCGAGCCCACCTTCGGCGAGGAACGGGTAGGCGCCCGCGACGGTGGCGGTGGTCATGCGTTGCGCGGGCAGCTTCAGCTTGCCGCCGCGTGCGGAGGCGGGGCCGGGGCGACCGCCGGTTGGGAAGAGGGGCTGCGGCATCTCCTGCTCGGCCGGTTCGGTGCCGACGGGGTGCAGGGCTGCTTCGGCGCGGGCCTTGGCCGCGGCCTCGGCGAGCTGGCGGCGCGCGGCTTTGCGGCTGGCGCGGTCGGTGCCGTGCGGGGTGAACAGAGGAGAGGCCGAGGCGCGGCGGGCGCGCCGGGCGGGCCGGTGGGTCATGACAGGGCGGCTTTCAGATGACGGCGTCGGGGAGGCGGGTGGTCACACGACCGGTGAGGCGGCGAACTGGTGGTGCCCGTAGCCGTTGCCGTCGTTGTTCCAGTCCAGGTACAGCTCGCCGTCCGTGAGCACACGCGCCGCGCCGACCTTCGTCTTCATGACCGGCGTCGTGTAGTGGTTGTTGTAGTTGGCGTTGGAGTCGCTGTTCTCCAGCCGCGATTCGATGCCGTAGTAGTTGGCCGACTTCAGGACCGGGTCGGTGCCCGAGACGGACTTCTTGGCCTGCAGCTTGAAGTACGCGCCGTCGAAGATCGAGGGGTCGTCGACCCGGCCGTATGCCGGGCCGTCCCAGGAGATGGACGCGTAGCTGTAGAGGTAGTCGCCGGACTGCTTGGAGCACAGCTTGACGGTGAAGTCCCAGTTGTCGGCCCATATGCCGTCGTAGGCGGCGTCGTCGACGGACTTGGTGCTGGTCTTGCAGTGGTAGCTGGCGGCGGATGCCGGGGTGGCGGTGGCCAGGGCGGCGGTGCCGGTGAGCGCGGCGAGGACGAGGGCGGCGGAGGTGGATCGCTTGAGCGTGCGCAAGTCAGGGGCCTTTCGCGGGAGGGGAGTTACTGGGCGCAGGTGGTGCTGTGGCCGTGCAGGGGGCTGTTGAGGTCGGTGGGGGTGGTCGTGCGGCGCACGAGGTGGCCTGCGGCGAGGTGGCGCTGGCAGATGGTCAGCACCGGAGGGCCTTCGGGGAGCCGTTCGGGGTGGCACTCCTCCTCGTCCGCAGACGTCTCGTGGACGGTGGGCAGGAGGTGGAAGGCGTCGTGGAGGGCGGCGCCGGCCTGCCACAGCCGGGTGCCGGCGGTAGCCAGCTGCCGTCCTGCCGCCGGGTGCGGAGACCGGGTTGCTGCCTGGAGCTGGTCGACGAGGCGGTGCAGGGCGATCAGGTGCGCGTGCAGGACGTCGAGGTGGGTGCGGTCCGCGGGCACCGGCGCGGTGGCCGTTTCGGCGGTGAGGGTGCGGGTGTGGTGGCGCACTCCGGCACTGGCGGCCCGGAGATAGGGGTGCGCGTCGCCGACGGGGGTGGCTGAGGTCAAAGGGGAAGATCCTTCCTGCCGGTGCGGCAGGGCACGGGCCCCAAATGGGTTGGGGCCGAGGTGGATTACAGGGCGGTGCGGGCCAGGGGCAGCGCACCGAGGGTGAAGGCGTCGGGTTGCTGGTAGAAGAGGCGGCGCAGGTCGACCTGGGCGGTGACGGCGGCGGTCTCGATCTGCGCGCACGCGGCATCGAGCAGGGCGTCGGTCTCGGCCGAGACGGTGAGCAGGCCGGTCAGGGCGACGTCCGCGTGTCCGGCGATCAGCTGCCGCTCGCGGGTTTTGACGTCGGCGTACTCGACGCTGTCGGCCTCGGAGTCGACCTGCCCGCGCCGCGAGCGCTCGGCGGCATCCGAGATGATCGCGGCCTTCTTGCGCTGGACGTCGCGCATCGCGGACTCGAGCCCCTGGGGCACGTAGATAAGGGACAGGCTGCGCCGCACACCGGCGGTGAACATCAGCCCGTGCAGGAACCCTGCGCCGGTCTCCGTGCGGGGCCAGTCCTCGACCCAGTACGTGGCGTGCCGCGCGGAGTCGGTGGCCACGCGGTCGTACTCCTCGACCTGGACGACGGGCCCGGCGGCGGCCGGGTCGGCCTCGGCGCGCCCGCTCTCGGACCACTGCTGCAGGCCGGAGAGCGCCTTGGGGTCGTACGCGGTGCGGATGACGGCGGCGATCTCGCGGGCGGTCAGCCAGCCGGTCACCATCAGGCCCGCGCTGCGGGCGGCCTGGGCGATAGCGCTGGTGGTCTGCTCCATCACCGTGAATGCCCCGGGGAAGCCGCCGCCGGCCTGACTGATCAGGCGCTTGGCGGCCTTGAGGTCCAGGGAGATGGCCAGGTACGCCTCGTGCGGGGCTGCGGCCGGTCCGGCGGAGGCGACCAGGTCGGAGTACACCTGCCCGGCGACCGGTGTCTCGGGGCGTCCCTGCTGGGCCCAGTGGCGGGCGAGGGTGTCGCCGCTGTCGGGCACGGTGCGCTCCAGGACCTGCACGGAGGCGACATGCCCGGTCCGCGCGATGCCCGCCAGAGCGCGCCCCCACCCGGACACATTGTGGTTCTGGGTGGCGGGGTCGAGCAGGGCGAAGGCGCGGGAGGAGACGCGGGCGACTGCGGTCAGCGTCTGGTGGTGCGGGTCGTGCACCGCGGCGGCGCCGTTGGCCGAGTCCGAGGGCGTGACGACGCGCAGGGAGGCGGCGGTGCCGGGCAGGTGGAGGGTGCCGTCGTGGCGGGGGCGGGTGACCGGCCGGGCCAGCCACAGGGTCTGCCCGCTGCGCCGGCGCCTTGCGAAACGGACGACGATCGGCGCCCAGTCGATCAGGGACCGGCCGTTGCGGCGGATGGCGACCAGAGCGGCGACCGCGGCCCACAGCGGGGCGAGCACGATCGCGCCGAGCAGCCCGGTGCTGACGACGGTGACCAGCAGCAGCGCCAACGCCGAGGAGACCAGGACCAGTTGGGGAAGGGTGAGGCCGAGCAGGATGCCGCGCTTCGACCTGTGGGGGAATTTGACCGTGAGGGGGGTGATCGAGAGTTCAGACAAGGGCCGTTCCGGTGGTGCGCGGGCGGGGCCGGAGCGGCACACACGGGGGCGTGGTGCGTGCCGCTCCGGGGTGAGGGGCGGGGTCAGATGCCGGTGGGCGGAGGCGGCGGAGGCGGTGCTCCGGCGCCGCTGGCACCGGATGAGGAGGCGGAGTTCGGGGCCGGGGGTGCGCCCTGCGGCGGAGGCGTGGACGAGCCCGCCGGGTTGGACATGAACCCGCCGCCGGAGGGGGAGCCCGAGCCTGAGCCGGGTCCGCCCTGGCCGGGACCGCCGCCGAACTGGCCGCTGGTGTCATCGCTGGGGCGTGTGGGCGGAGGCTGGACGGCCTTCTCCAGCCCGTCCTTCATGCCCTGGCCACCGGAGGATCCACCGGAGTTGCCGGATTCCTGGCCGCTGCCGCCGGTGGGGTTGGCGGCGATGTCGCCGGGGAAGCCGCCGCCGGGCACTGAGTCAGGTCCCTGCGGGGCGGCGCCCGCTCCGGCTGCCGCGCCGCCGGTTCCGGCGGTGGCCGCCATCGCGGCGGCCTTGCGGCCTGCGCGCTCGGCGTGCTGCTTGGCGAGCTGGGCTCCGGCACCACCGGCGCGGTGGATGTCCTCGCCGGATGTGCCCTCTGCTGCCCAGTGCACGAACTTGAAGGTCGCGTACGGGCAGAGCAGCACCAGCACCATGATCACGATTCCGGACATGACGTCGGCGAGTGCGCCGAGGCCGTCCTTGGCCTCGGTTTTGCCCATGGCGGCGATGCCGAGCACGAAGATCACGGTCATCAGCAGTTTGCTGACGACGAGGGTGGCGGTGGCTTCGATCCAGCCGCGGCGCCAGCGGCGGGCGACTTCCCAGCCGCCGCCGGCTCCGGCGAAGACGGCCAGGGTGACCATGATGAGGATGCCGACCTTGCGGACCATCATCACGCACCAGTAGAGGAACGCTCCGATGGCGGCGCCGATGGCGGCGAAGACGGCGACGAGCCAGCCCAGTCCGGCGAGCGCTGGGATCTGGGAAACCTTCACGATGCGTCGCACGGCCGATTCGATCGACAGGTGGGATGCCTTGAACAGGCCGTCGGACAGGGCGTCGACGACTTCGATCGCGACGGTGGTCAGGGCGATGGCACTGAAGGCGAAGATCACGCCGCTGGCGGTGCCGGTGAATGCCTGGGTGAGGGCCTGGCCGTCGCGTTTCATCGCGGCCCGCACCATCTGGGCGCAGAAGGTGGCGACGAGGATGATCAGGCCGATCGGCAGCAGCATCTCGTAGTTGTCGCGGAACCAGCCGGCGTTGAGGTCGACCTTGGTGGTGGCGTTGACGGCCTTGGCGGCCAGGTCGGCTGCTGCGGCGGCGAGTTCGCCGGAGGATTTGGCCATCCAGTCGCCGATGACCTTGCCCGGATCGCTGGCGAAGTCGACGGCACCCTTGGCGGCGCCTCCGATGGCGCACATCTTGTCGGCGAGGGGGATGTCACAGAAACCCACAGGAAGTTGGACTCCTTTCTTGTGTCAGGCGCGGGTCACTGCGTGACGTTGGGGGCGATGGCGGCCAGGGTGCAGTCGCGGCTGGGGCGGCACTGGACGGCCAGGGTCACGGCTCGTTCCTCGGCTCCACCGCCGCCCTTCTTCCAGGCGATCTCCTGCTTGCCGTTGACGGTGACGACGTAGATGTACGCCTTGGTGATCGCGGAGGGGTCCTCGGCCAGGGCCGCCTTGAACGCGGACGGGAAGTGGCCCTCGGTCACCGTCGCCTTGGCGTGCTGGTCGTTGTCGACCATGCGCGACCACAGAGTTGGATCCGGCACCTGGCCGTTCACCGAGGACCAGTCGGCGTACTTGGTCTCCTTCGTCATCCACGCACGCATGCCGGCCAGTTGCTGGCCACGGGTGGTGTCACGGGTGTCGTAGGTCCACAGCATCTGGGCTGCGGCCTTGGCGAAGGCGACCGGCTCGGCGATCTTCGGCGGCTTGGGTACGGAGCCCGCGCCTGTGCCCGGCTTCGGCGCCTTCTCGGAGGGCGCGGCGCTGCCGGCGGCGGACGGTGAGCCGGAGTCGGAGTGACCGCTGTCGCGGCCGGTGAAGAACGCGACGGCGGCAGCGAGGGCCAGCAGGACGGCGAGGGTGATCGCGACGATGGCGATGCGGCGGTTGGCCGACCAGCCGACGCCGTAGGAGGACAGAGAGAGGGAACGTTTCATCAGTGGACCTGCGACCCCAGGGCGCTGAAGAACGCGACGATGCCGTTGGCGGCGCCGAGGCCGAGCGCGGCGCCGGCGGCGACGATGGCGCCCTTCTTGCCGTTGGCCTCGGCCTGGTGTCCGCCGGTGTGGTGGCCCCAGGCCCACACACCGAGCGAGACGGCCAAGGCCCCGACCACGGCGACGATGCCGAAGAGGTTGATGCTGTTGACGACGTTCTTCAGGACGGCCAGGCCGGGCAGGCCGCCGCCCTTGGGGGAGACGCCTGGGTCGTAGGCGAGCTGGATGACGCGGTCTGCGAGAGGTATGGGCATGGGTGTGGCGGGACTCCTTGCGTGCGCAGGCCGACTGCGGCCCGGCGAAAGGGGGGAAGAGATGAAGGGGGGATGGCGCGAGCGGCGCCGAGAAGCGGCCGGCCCGGCCCGCGCGGTGCGGGGAGTCGGGCGGCGGGCGGCGTCAGAGGACGCGGCGGACGGCGAGGATCGCCCAGTCCTTCAGAGGCGTGATCCGTACCGGTTTGCCAGTCTTTGGGGCCTCGATCACGAGACCCGCACCCATGAACATGCCGACGTGCTCCGGGCGTTGAGCGCTGCCACGGCTGAAGATCAGGTCGCCGGGCTGCAGCTTGCTGGCCGAGACGGCCTTGCCCTCGTTGACCTGGGTGTACGTGGTGCGGGTGAGCTTGATCCCGGCCTTGGCGTACGCCTGCTGCATGAGTGAGCTGCAGTCGCAGCGGCCCATCGGGTCAGGGCCGTGCGCGGCGGTGCAGCTGCCGCCCCACTGGTACATCGTGCCGAGCTGGTGCATCGCCCAGTCGATGGCCTTGCGGGCCTTGGGGTCGGCGTCCTTGGGGATGGTGTAGCCCTTGGGCACGCTGCCCTCGGGGATGCGTCCGTAGGAAGAGCCGTCCTCGGCCGGACCGCAGCCGGAGGCCGGGGACTCGGTGTCCTTGGACTTGTCGCCGTCCTTGGCGGGCTTGTCCTTGCCGCCGCCGGGGAAGGTCTTTGCGATGGCGGACTGGAGGGCGGTGGCCAGCGGCTCCCACTGCGCGTACGCGTCCGGGAAGCCCGATGCCTGCACGGCCTGGGCGGCCTGGGTGACCGTCATCTGCTGCCAGCCCTTGACCTTCAGCAGTGCCTTGTAGAACCGCTCGCTCGCGTAGACCGGGTCGCGGATCTGCTGGGCGGTGCCCCAGCCCTGGCTGGGCCGCTGCTGGAACAGGCCCAGCGAGTCGCGGTCGCCGGAGCCGAGGTTGCGCAGCCGTGACTCCTGCATGGCGGTGGCAAGTGCGACGATCTGCCCGCGCTTGGGCACGTCGAGCGAGAGACCGGTGGCGACGATCGTCTGGGCGTTGGGGACCTGCTCGGCGGGCAGGGACAGGCCCTCGACCTTCACATCCTTGCCGGACGCTCCGTCGAGGATCTTGGTCACCTGCTTGGTGACCGCGTCCGTGTCGACGTCATGCAGGCATCCGCTGAACCCGCTGGTGGTTTCGGCGGCTTCGCTGGAGGCGGCGGCGACCATCATGGCCGTCCCGGCGAGCAGCAGGGGGGAGAGGAAGACGACACCGATACCGGCGGCTATCGCCTTCAATCCGGCACGCCTCCCGGCGGCAGGGATTCAGGCAGGGGAGGGTAGGAAGTCGTCACAAGGGCGTCCTTGAGGGGTGAAGTCCCGGCCGCGCGGGCGTGCTTGAGGAAGGCCGCGGCGGCCGGCGGTGGATAAATAGGGAGCCCGACGCACGCGGCGAGTTGCACCTCGCTACTGCGCGCGTCGGTCAGGTTCAGGTGGGGCCGGGCATGGTGGACCTCGGTTTGTGTGGGCAGGCGGAGAGAGAATCGTCGGCGGAAGCTGCCGGGCTCCAAAACAGTAAGCGCCGATCCCCGGTCGGCGAAATAACACTCAGTCAGAAAACAATTCCACGGGAATTTTCCCAGCGGCACCGCTCCACCGGGAATCGTGCCCTACATTGATGACTCCTCCCCCTCGCACCCGCATCACGGGCCATTGGGCATCTTCATGCCCGGTCTTGGCCCGCCCGGGTTCTGTCCGAGAGTCGGAGCGTTCTACCTACCTTTCATCAATGCGAATTGGGGTATCCCCTTTGCCTTTTTCCCTGCATCAGGGCGACGCGCTGAGCGTCCTCGCCGAGCTGCCGGACCACTGCGTGGACTCCGTCATCACCGACCCGCCGTACAACAGTGGCGGCCGGACGGCCAAGGAGCGCACCAGCCGCAGCGCGAAGCAGAAGTACACCTCCGCCGACGCGCAGCACGCACTGCCGGACTTCACCGGCGAGAACATGGATCAGCGCAGCTACGGCTTCTGGCTCACCCAGATCATGACCGAGGCGCACCGGCTGACCAAGCCCGGCGGCACCGCGCTGCTGTTCACCGACTGGCGCCAGATGCCGACGACGACGGACGCCCTGCAGGCCGCCGGCTGGCTGTGGCGCGGTGTGCTGGCCTGGCACAAACCGCAGGCCAGGCCCCAGAAAGGCCGATTCACCCAGAACTGTGAATTCATCATCTGGGGCTCGAAGGGCGCCATCGACGGCTCCCGGAACCCGGTCTACCTGCCCGGCCTCTACTCCGCCTCGCAGCCCTCGGGCAAGAACCGCCAGCACATCACGCAGAAGCCGGTGGAGGTGATGCGGGAGCTGGTGAAGATCTGCCCCGAGCAGGGCACCGTCCTGGACTTCACCGCCGGATCCGGGTCCACCGGCGTTGCGGCCCTGCTGGAGGGGCGCTCGTTCATCGGGGTGGAGAAGACCCGCGAGTACGCCGAGGTGGCCGCCGACCGGCTGACCGCGACCGTGCAACAGACCCTGTCCCAGGACGACTTCGTTCTTTCTGCATAGGGACTTCCCGCCGCCCGGCACGGGGCGATAGCGGATCCTGGTTTGTCTTTCCCCCGTGCCGAACGATGCGTTATAGCACCGGTTCCCCGGTTAGTGAAACCGGGGAATCTCTGGATCGTGGAGCCGTCATTCCCACGCCATCGGCCGCGGCTTCAAGGAGAACCATTTCGTGCCCGAATCCATAGACCTCCCCGACGACGGGGAAATGGAACCTGTCCGGCTGTCGGACTCGAACCTGGAGAGCGTCGAGGCCAGCGTCCGCAAGCTCATGGAACAGCAGGCCGAGCAGGCCCGGCAGCTCGACAGCCTCTCCGCACCACCGGACCCCTCGCCCTTCGCGGCGTTCGGCATGCCCAGCCTTCCCGGGATGCCCGGAGCACCGCTCCAGGCGCCGCCCGAGCCGCGCCCGATCCTGGAACTGGAACTGGAGGGCGAGGAGTACGAGGACGAGCTGGACGCGCTCACCGACTGGGTCGACGGCTTCCTCATTGACACCTACGGCGCCGAGGTCACCACCGCGGCCCCGTGGTGCAAGCAGTGGCAGGAGCACGACGACGTCGTCGCCTGGCTCCATGCCCTGTGGATGGCCTACCAGCAGCACAAAGACCCCGAAGCCGGGCCGTCCGGGATGTTCGTGTGGCACCGCGACTTCCTCACCCACTGCCTGGCCCATGTGCGCGCCCCGGGCGGCCCGCTCTCGGCCTGCCAGACCGACCCCGACCGCGACGCGCACCGCCTGCTGCCCGGCCCCACCTCCTCGATCCGCTCCGCACGCTCGGCCTCCACGGACCAACCGGAGCCCGGCGAGCCGGACCAGGCCGCATGAGCGGGCCCGAACACCGGCCCGCCTTCGGCCTCTCCTTCGACCCGCGCGCCCTGACCGACCTCCTGGCGGCCCCCGGCGACATCCGCGACCTGGCCCTCGCCCAGCTCCAGGACGTCGTCAACGCCCAGCAGTTCGGCCCCAAACTGATCGGCGAACTCGCCGACTACCGCAAGCTGTACGTCGATCACCGCAAAGCCTGGCGCATCGTCTACGCCCAGCGCCCGGCCCCACCGGACTCGGCACACCGCACCGAGATCCACGTGGTGGCCGTACGCCCGCGCGACCGCCACGAGGTGTACAACGTCGCCCGCAAACGCCTGGGCATCACGCGCCGCCCGGTGAGCGCGCTCGCCCACGCCGCCCGCTCCCGCTCCCCGCAGCTGGAGACGCGCCGCCAAGTCCCCAAGCCGGCCCCGCCGCCGTACGCGGTGCCTGGTCATCCCCGCCCCGCCCTGCCCCCGACCCCGAAGGACCGCACTCTTTGACGACCCACTTCCCCTCCGGTCTCGACGACCTCACGGCCGCCATAGCCGGACTCGACACCCCACAGGAGAACCCGCACCACCGGGCAATTGTCGACACCTGCCGCCGAGTGCAGCAGTTGGATGTGCAGCTCCTCGCCGTGGCTGGCGGTGAGCCGACCGGCTGCCTCGCCGACACCCACGACCAGATGGAGCGGCTCACCGACGTCCTCATCCTGCGCCTGCTGGCCGGCGCCGAGCTGACCCGCCTGCTGAGCATCCAGTGCTGCTGCGCCCCCGTCGGCGGCGACGGCGAAGCGGACACCGCCGAGGACGAGGCGGGCTGCCGCTCCTGCCCGGAGACCGAGCACACGATCGTCCACGCGTGTCTCGACGTCTTCGCCGCTGACGGCGATCCGGACGCCATGTCCTCGGCCGATCTCACCGACCGACTACGCCAGTTCCCCGGCATGGCGGAGAGCCGCTGGTCGTACGCCGAACTCACGCCACTACGCCTGAGCCGTCTCCTGGCCACGCACGGCGCGCGGCCACGCAACATCCGCTTCGGCACCCGCCAGCTCAAGGGATACTTGCGCAGCTCCCTTGAGGCCGCGCTGCCCGGCTGCTCCTGCTGAGGCACCCCGCCCTCACCGCCCTTCGCCGCGTAAACGTCGAGGACTTCCCGCTCGTCGACGCCTTCCACCAGCGCTGTTCCCCCGCGCACCTGCTGCGCCGCTGGGGCCGTACGCACCTGCCGCACCGCACCCTTGGCCAGATGCTGGCGCATGCCGAATGCTGGCTGAGGCTCGGTGCCGGCGACGAGCCGCTCGCGCTGGTCTGTGCCGGTCCCGTCAGCCGGGAAGCGGGCGTCTTCGACCTCGGGCTCCAAGTCGCGGACGCCCACCAACGCCGAGGCATCGGCACCGCGCTGGCCCGGCACGCCGCCCAGTACGCCCACGCCCGGGGCGCCCACACCCTGAGCACCTACACCGAGGCATCCAACCGCCCGATGCTCCGCCTGCTCCGGCGGCTTGGCCCCGTCCGCGAAACGCGGCACGGACCGCACCTCGCCATACGCCTGCATCTCGGCGTGAGCGACCTCGCGCACCGGACCTCGCCCCACCCCAAGGAACCTCTCCATGCCCCGCACCGCTCCGGTCAAGAAGGCTCTGACCCAGCTTGACCACCGCATCGAGGCCGCCGTGGGCCACAGCATCGACCGGCTGTGGCAGCACCGCGACCGCGACCTGCTCGACGAACCGCACACCCACCTGGTCGACGCCCACCGGGCCCTCGTCCAGGCCGAGACCAACGTGACCTTCTACCGTTCCCAGCTCAACAGCCTTTCCTCCGGCGAGTACCCCGTCGATGACGCGTTGTTCGAGCGCATCGACCGGACCGTCGAGCTGCTGGAGGACGCGGCCCGCACCCGGGACCAGCGGCAGGCCCAGGCGATTGCCGCGCTCGAGCCCGTCGAAGCCGTCGCCCGGGACAAGACTCCCCGCGACGTGCCGGACCTGCCTGCGCCCGACACCGCCGCGCTGCTGGCCATCACCCAGGGCGCCAAGCTCCACCGGAACCTGCTGACGCAGCAGTTGTACGTTGTCACCGCTTCCGGCACCCGCGTCCCCTACAGCCAGTTGCAACGCCTCGAAGAGGACCGCCTGGTGGTGCGCGACACCTCCCACCCGGTCACGGCAGGCCAGCCCGTCACCCTGACCGACACCGGCCGCGCGGCCCTGACCGCCCCGCGCTCGCCCAGGGCACCCGGCGCCGTCTCCGTGCCCCGGCCCGGCACCTGGCCCGCTGCCACCCCCGCCCGCCGCTGAACCCGCATCGGACTGCGTGCCCCGTCTCCGAAAGCCCCTATGCCCTCATCCCCGGACTTCCGCCTCGATGGCTACGACGCTGTCAACGACCGTGTCGCCGAGCAGTACTCGTGGCACATCGACATCGGAGCCACTGACCTCACCGTGCTCGCCGAGCACCACACCGATGACCTACGGCACAGCTACTACGTTCTGCACGATGGCGCGGTGACCTGGGGCATCCCCGGCGAGCCGCAGCTGGTGGCCCTCCACCTGCAGCGCGACGTTCAGGCCCGCACCTTCCGCTTCCAGCACGAGCAGCTGCCCTTGGTGCCCATGGCGCAGAGCTGGCTTATCGCCCGCGGCTGCCCGAAGGACGCCATCGGCCTGCGCCCGGACATGGGCACCGACGCCGCCGACGAGGCCACCAAGGCGCAGGAGGCCCGCCTGGCCTCCGACGGCGACCACTTCGCCCTCGTCACCAGCTACACCTCCGACGACCCCGACCGCATGCAGGTCACGGTGCTGCTGGCCGCCATCGACGACAAGGCGCCGCTGCGCTTCCGGGTGCTGCTGCAAGAAGTCGACACGGAGCACTGGACGCACACCCTGCGCGAAGGCGGCTTTGCGACCTACGAGCAGGCCACCGCCTGGTTGGAGGCCCACTGGTCCGGCGAAGACGTCCCCCTGCCGACCGCCCAGACAGCGACCCGACACAGCGCACCGTCCGCGCTGCCCGGCCTTCCCACGGCCCACGCTCCGCGTATTGGCCCAACTCGCCGACCCTAACGCTGAATTCGCGCCGCACCAGGTCCTCCCGCGGCCTGAAACGCGAGGCGCCAGTGTCCGGCGAAGGGCGAAACATAGCAGCACATCCCCGGTTAGCAAAACCGGGGATTCTCCGGACTCTTGAACCCGACCCGCCCGGCGTCAGCCCGGGTGTGGATCCGTGTTCCGTTCCCTCTCCCTCTGAAGGTCCATTCCCCATGCGCGCAACCCGCATAGCTGTCTCCGCCGCCGTTCTCGGCGCGCTCGCTCTCCCGATCGTCGCTGCCACGTCCGCGAGCGCCGCCCCTTCGCAGGCTCCGGCCACTGCGCTGGTCAGCGGCCAGTGCGACCGGCTCGGCCCGTGGAAGGTCGGTACGAAGGCCGTGACGATCCGCTCCAAGGCGTCAGCCAAGTCCACCGCCGTCGGCGTGCTCTATGTCGGCCACAAGTTCACGGTCCACAAGACCAGCGGCAATTGGCACTACATCACCGACAAGAACACGGGCGTAAAGGGCTGGGTCTCCGGCTCGTACGTCTATCACGAGGTCTACACGGGCCTCCACTAGGCACCGCACCCCGGCGAATTCACCGGATTCCGCCGCTTTCTCTCGGTCGTCGCCGCTGACCAGCGCAGCGCGCGTTCTTGTCTCGCCCACGCATTTCCAAGGAAAGGAGCCACGTCGTGCCCGACGACGCCGATGACGTGATGGGCGTCATCACCCAGCAGATTGAGGCCCGCTTCCAGATGCCGCTGGCCGACCTGCGCCGGGCGGCGGCCGCCGCCCCGCACGCCAACAACGACGCCACCGTCGTCATGAAGTGGTACGGAATGCTCACCGAGGCCCAAGAGGTACTGGAGAAGGCCGAGGACGCCCTCGTCGCAGCCCTCGACAGCGCCCCTGGCGACGTGCTGGACGACCCGGTCATGGCGCTGGCCCACCAGGTCAATGCCGCCGTGGCGGTGCGTGACGGGCGGGCGATGGTCGTACGCCACTACACCGACCCCACCTCCCTGGGCAGCAAGGGCCCGGGAGCATGGCGGGGAGCCGAAGCGGCCCCCCGCCGCAGCCCGGCCCTGCAGACCGCACCGGCGCCGAGCGTGCCCACGCCCTCCGTCCCGGTGCGAGGAGCGGCGCGGTGAGCGTCGTGCGCAAGCCCACCAGCCAGGACGAGGCCCTGGCCCAAGCCTTCGGCGCCTCGCTGAGCGAGCTGTACGCGCAGGCCGCGCGCCCCGAGGCGTCCGCCGCCCTGACGCGCGCCCTGGAGCTGCGCTCCTGGCTGGCCTTGGCCGAGGAACAGGTCGCCCGGGTCCGCGACCGCATCCACGACGCCACCGCCGCCGCCCGCGACATGGGCGAACTGCCCGCCGACGACCTGCGGTTCGACGCGCAGTGGATGGAGGCGGCCCTGTCCGCCCGCGACGGATATGCCACGGCACTCGGCGAGTTGCTGCGCACCATGCCACCGCCCGGAGTACGCCCCGAGCGGCAGGTGCAGCTCGTCCAGCCCAGGCTCACCACCACGCTCCCGCCCGCCCCGGCCCCCGTCCCGTGCCGGGGCGGTGCGGGCCCGCCGACCGTGAAAGCCCCCGATTGCCCCACACCACCTCCCAGGCCATCGCCGAGCGCATCGAGGACCTGTACGGCCAGCCGATAGCCGCCCTCGAAGCCCACGCCGGCACCCACCCGACCGGCACCATGCTCGCCGCCCTGACGAGCAGCCACACCGATCTGCAGCTCGCCGAGCGCAACATCACCTTCCAGCTCCAGCGGCTGCGTGAACTGGCCCACCCAGAGCGGGAGATCGGCAAGTTCGAAGCAGGCCACCTGCTCGACTGCGCACGCCGGATCGCCGAATCCGTCGCCACCCGGGACGCCCACGCCAAGACCGTCAGCGCCGTCCTCGTCGGCCTGCACCGCGTCCCCGCCGCACCATCCCCGCCCTCGGCGGCCCCCGCCGTACCGGCCTCCGCTGCGGCGCCCGCTGCCACCCGCACTCGCTGATCCGCCCGCCCCGCCCTAGGAGTTACCCCCTTGGCCACCACCGGTCTGCCCCGCTCCACCCAGGTCGACGTCGCCCGCGTCACCGAGTCGCTGGAGATGATCACCCCGCTGTGGAGCGTGTGGATCCTGATGACCCTGTCCACTCAGCCCCTGCGCTACGCGGAGATCAAGCCGCGCCTGCCCTGGCTGAATGACGGCACGCTCCACCCCAAACTGCGCAAGCTGTCCGATGCCGGGCTGGTCGAGCGCACCGAAGTCACCCAGGGGCACGTCACCTACGGCCTGACCGGGCGGGGCGCCGATCTGCTGCCCGTCCTGACCGTGATCGCCGCCTGGGGCGAGGCGCACCTGGAAAAGCCCCTGGTGAAGAACAAGGAAACCGGGAAGCTGGAGCCGCTTGCCACGGTCGCGCCCGCGCAGAACATCGAAGACACCCTCGCGCTGATCGGCCCCCGCCACGCCACGCCGATCCTGTGGGCGCTCAAGGACCGCGGCGCCTCCAGCGCCAAGGCGCTGTCCGCCGCGGCGATGCCGAGCTACCGGCTCAGCAACATCTACCCCCAGGTGGACCGCCTGGTCTCCGACGGCCTGGTGCGCAAGGACGGCCGCGCCTACGAGCTGACCGCCAACGGCCACGCGCTCGCCCCCGTCTACCGGGCCCTGAGCGCCTGGGCCACAGGACGCCCCCTCGCCGACGCCGGCACCCACCCCCTGTGGGGCCAGGCCCCGGAGGCCAAGCAGGGGAAGTCCGGGCCGTGGCTGACCACCCAGCCCCGCGTATCGGCCCCTGCCACTGCCGTGCCCGCCGCCACGATCTCGGCTTTGTCCACCCAGTCCCCGGCCGCGCCGGCCACGGCCTGGAAGGGTGGCGACCTGTTCTCGCACCGGATGCCTGCGCGCCCCATCGCCCTTCCGCAGGCAGGGGGGCCGCGCCGATGAGCAGCCTCACCACCGCCGACCACCTGCAGGCACACCGGGCGATCAGGGCGCTGTCCCTGCCCGGACTGATCCGCCTGGTCACCGAGATCGACGACAACGGCCCCATCAGCCGCCGCCGCGGCAGCCTGCAGAGCACCTTCGATGACCTGACCGTGCCCCAACTGCGCCACGCCATCGACCGGGCCCGCGAGTTCGGCCTCGTCTACGGCGATGAGCACGAACGAGTCCGCTACCGGCTCACCGACAGCGGCGAGGAACTGGCCGAGGTGTACGACACGGCCGCCCGCTGGGCCCGCACCCACCAATTCCCCACGATGGCCGGTGATTTCGTCACCCGGGTCCAGCGCACCTTCGACCTGCTCGGTCACGCTGAGGCTCTCGTGCATCGCGCCGCCCGCATCTGCGACTCGAGCGGACTCGTGGTCTCCGGAGGTGCGGTCCTCGGCCGTGAGGCCATCACCGCCCTCGATGGCCCGCAGAACGTACTGACCGCCTGGCTTAAGGCGCATGCGTACCTCCTGCACCACACGGCCCTCCACTCCTCACACGCGGCGGATGAGTGGGAGCCCGCTGCGTGAGATCCCGTGTCGGACCCCGGCATGCCCGCCGGCCGGCCCCCACCCTGCTGCGCGGCATCTACCTGCCCCGCAGCATGGATGCCGGCGCCTTCGCGATGACGACGTACGGCATCCCGCTGCTGGTGCTCGCCACCACCAACTCCGCATCCCTGACCGGGCTGGCGTTCGCACTGGAGTGGGTGCCGCGCCTGGGCGCGTTCGCCGTCGCCGGAGCGATGGTCGACCGCCACGGCACCACCCGCATTCTCCGCACCGCCTCGGCTCTGCGGGCCGCGGTGGTCGTGGCCGCCGCCCTCGCACTGCCGCAGATGGAGGCCGGGCTGCCCACCACGGTCGCCGTCATGCTCCTCGCCGCCTCGACCGGCGTGCTCACCGAGTTCTCCTACATCGCCGCCGAGACGGCGGGCGGCGTCGCCAGCCGCCAGGCCGGCGACCAAGCCCACCGCGTGCAGTCGGTCCTCCTGGGCATCGACCAGGTCGGCACCCTGGCCGGCCCAGCCGTCGCCGGCCTGCTGCTGGAGCGGGCCGGGGCGGCCGGGATGCTGATCACGATCGCCGTCTTCTCGCTGCTGGCGTCCGCCCTCGCCCCTCGGCAGCACGCCACCAGGACCAAGATGCCGGAGCCGGCCCTTGCGGGGCTGCGCACCGGATGGACAACGCTGCGCTCGCTGCCCGCGTTGGGCTGGCTGGTCTGCGGACTGACCCTGTCCAACCTCGCCATCGGCCTGCTCCAGGCCGCAGCCCCCGTGATCGTGGTGCAGGAGTTCGGACACTCCAGCGCGGACGTGGGCCTGATCTGGTCGGTGGCCGCCGCCGCTTCCTTGATCACGGTCGCGGTGTGCCGCCGCGCTATCGACCGCTGGGGCCTGTGGCCCGTCGGCGCGCTCTCCGCCACCGTCGCGGCCAGCGCGTGCCTGGCCGTCTCCCTCACCCACACCTACACCGCCTACCTCGTGCTGATCGCGGTGCTCATGGCCGGCGAGGGCGGCATGACGGTGGTGCTGCGCACCCTGCGCTCCCACCTCATCCCGCAGCAGGTGTTCGGCGCCACCCTCTCCCTGACGATCCTGCTGCTCCTGATCCCGTTCCCGCTGGCCGGCGTCCTGGTCGCCACGGTGCCGCCCGCCCAGCTCGGCCATGTGATCACCGCCTGCGCGGTGCTGCAGGCCCTGGGCCTGGGCCTTGCCTTCGTACGCCTGCGCACGCTCCCTGGCCTTCACGCCCGTCTCGCCTGACACCCCCCCCGCCCTGCTGCCCTTTTCGCCCTGGAGATCCACCCGATGCCCATGCCCGCCGCCCAGGCCGTCATACCCGTCGCCCGCCCCTCCTCCCGCGCGGGATCCAGGCCCGCCATCACCGACCAGTTCCTCGCCTTCGGCGCCGCGCACCCCTACGTCTACCGGGCCCTGGAGAGGCTGACGGCCGAACGGCTGGCCGCCGGGGCCACCCGCATCGGGCTCAAGGAACTCTTCGAGGCCCTGCGCTGGCGACCTCCGCAGGGGCTGCGCGGGCTCAACAACAACTACACCGCGCTGTATGCACGGCAGTTGGTCGCGGACCACCCCGAGTGGGCCTCCGTCTTCGAGCTGCGCCGCCGCCGGGCCCCCTGAACCGGCATCACCGTACCCGAACTACTGCCTAGCTGCTTCCTCTTGGAGAGTCCTTGCCCACCATCCTTGTCGTTTCTGCCGCCGGTCCGGAGGCCGAGGCATACCGCGGCTACTGCCTCGAAGCCGTCGCCGCCCGGTACGACGTCGTCCTGATCACTCCCACCGCGCCCACCTGGGAGCGGGAGTTCATCGCCGACTTCGAGATCGCCGATCCCGACGACGCCCAGGCGCTGGCCGCCGCCGGCCGTGCCCTGGCCGGGCGGCACGAGCTGACCGGGGTGGCGACGTGGACCGAGTGGTATCTCGTCCAGACCGCGCGCCTGGCCCGGCGCCTTGGCCTGCCGTCGAACGGCCCGGAGGTGATGGAGGCCGCCCGCAACAAGGCCACCGCCCGCACCCTGTTCGCCCGCCACGGCGTGCCCTCGGCCGCCTCGATGACCGCCCGCTCCCTGCTGGAGGCGGCACTCGCCGCCGAAACGATCGGCTACCCCATCGTGCTCAAGCCCGCCGCCCGCGCGGGCAGCATCGGCGTCATCCGCGTCGACCGCGCCGAAGAACTCCCCGGCGGCTTCGCGTTCGCTGCCGCCGGCGCCCGCGACGGCATCGAAAGCACCAACGTCCTGGTGGAGGAGTACCTCGACGGACCCGAGGTCTCCGTCGAGTGCGTCACCCACCGCGGCCACACCACCGCCGTGGCCGTCACGCGCAAGACCCTCGGCGAGGCGCCGTTCTTCGAGGAAGTTGCCCACAGCGTGGATGCCGCCGACCCTCTGCTCGACCAGGTGGCATCCGTCGCCACCGCCGCTATCAAGGCGCTCGGTATCACCAACGGCGTGAGCCATGTCGAGATGCGCCTCGTGAACGGCCGCCCCCGCCTGATCGAGGTCAACGCGCGCCTCGGCGGCGACATGATCGGCCACCTGGTCCGGCTCGCCACCGGCGTGGACCTGGCCCGCGCCGCCGCCGACACCGCCTGCGGCCAGGCCCCCGATCTCACGCGCACGCGCCGCAGCGCCGCCGCGATCCGGCTGCTGTACCCGAGCGCCTCCGGCACCCTCACCCACTGCCACCTCGACGCCCGCTTCGCCGCCCGCACCCCGTGGCTGGAGCAGGTCACCTTCCAACGCACGGTCGGCGACACGGTCATCTTGGCGCCCGTCGGCGACATGTTCAGCGCCCGAGCCGGGTTCCTGATCACCACCGGGTCCACGGCCGAGACCGCTCAGGCCCGCGCCGAGGAGGCCCTCGGGCACCTGACCCTCGCCGTCGAACCCTTGCCATCCGCGTCCGTCGCGTAACTCGCGCGCTCCTCCTGCGCCCTTCACGACGTTCGCCGTGCCCGGCCCGCTGAACAGGAACCATCACCATGCCTCAGCCCTCCCACACCGCACCGCCCCAGCGGCGCTCGCTGCGCCTGAACGACGTCGCTCACATGGGCGCCGCGACACTCCAGCCGCTCCTGCAGGACAGCTTCCGCAACCTGGTCACGGCCGCCATCGCGGACGCGACCGGGCACCTGCCCCGCAGCTCCCGCAAACTGCTGCACGGACCGCACTTCCGTGACGACCTCGTCGACGCGCTGCGCTGGGCCGAGGGCGAGATACAGGTCGCTTCCGAACGCATGACCTGGACCGGCGACCCGCGGGCCGAGCGCACCCTGCGCCAACTCCAGCAGATCCGTACCGCCCTGGCCCAGGCCCGCGCCGAGGAAGCCGACCGGCGCCGCACCGAACACCTCGCCTCCGCCGGACACCAGGTGGACACCGACTCCGCCGCCACGGCCCGCCTCTGGCTGCGCAGCGCCTTCCCCGACCGCTTCGAGCAGGTCCTCGCCCAGGAATACGCCGCGGCCCAGCTTGAGCCACCCGCCAAACGGCTCGCTCCGGCCGACGTGTTCGACGCCATCGAGTGGGGCGCGAGCGAGGGCCTGCTCTTCGCCACCATGACCCCGGCCGTCCACGACTTGCTCGCCAAGAGCCCCCTCGCCTTCCGTAACACCGTCGCCGCAGATACGCGCGAGCAGGACGAGCGCACCGTCGAACTGCGTCACCCGCTCCTGCTGCGCCGCTGGCGCACCGCGCTGGACGAACTGGCCGAGATGACCGCGCCGCTCGCCGGGGCCACCAGCGCCACGGTGCTCGGCCCGCTCACCACCGACTTGGACACCATGCCGCGCCAGGCCGCCTTCGCCGTCCTCAACGCTCGCCGGTTCCTCGTCGCCGTCCACCAGCGCACCGCCGAGAACACCCGCGTCGCGCGCCAGTACGCCCAGACCATCACCCAGCGCGAACAGGGCGAACCCGACCACGCCGCACACCGCCGCGTCTTCGACCAGGCTCTGCACCGCCTGGCCGACGAGCACTCAGCAGGCTACGACCACATCCGCCATCGGCTGCGTCCCTTCGAGGCCAGCTCCGGGCGCCTGGATGTGTCCGTCCTGAACGCCGGCCAGCGCGGTGCACTCAAGCGCCAGGTCCTGGCCGAACTCGCCCCCTCTCCGGCGTCACCGCACCTGTCCACGGCCGTCGCTCCGGCGAGGCCGGCCACGCCCACCGCGCGCCCGGCAGCCGCTCGCTGACCTCCCACCCGACCCCGACGGATGTGCCCATGACCGACCCCACTCCGATCGAGGGAGATGTCTATGTCTCCCCGCGCTACCTCGCCGGCCTCGGCGGGATCGGCGATCCCAGCTTCGAGCCCGTCAGAGAGTGGCCGCACCACCACCTCGACGACGGACCGTGCCAGCTCCTCATCACCTCCCCGGACCACCGCATCAAGATCGGCTGGTTCGGCGACGACTTCGACGTGTGGAAGATCAGCGCCGCCGAGGACGCCGTCTCCGCATCCCGCTGGACGGCGAGCATCAGCGACAAGATGCCGCCGGAGATCGTTTGCGACTTCATCGACGCCCTGGCCGGCGAGTGGGATGAGGACAGCGAGAGCTTCCTGGCGGACCACTCCTACAAGTGGACCGATGCGGTCCAGCCCCTGCTGGACGCGGGCTGGGAACGCAAGCCGCTCGCCCGCGGCTTGATCGAGATCGTCTCACCGGACCAGCTGGCCGGCGCGAGCATCGACGTCGTCAGCGGCGATCCCGATGCCGAAGTGGTGACGCTGTGGGCCGGACCTGACGCACGGAGTTCTCGTGCTCAGGCGAACTTCACCGCACGCACCCCGAAGCACCTGATCGCCGCCATGGCGGCCTCCTTTGTCGCACCGGCCCCCATCGCCCGCTACCAGGCCGACCTGAGTCCCCGGCTCGCCCAACTCGCCCAGCTCACCCCCGTCCAGCCACCGAAGCCTCCCGTGCCCACCCCGCTCGACGTCCAGCAGACCGTCACCGCCCGCCGCCGCCCGCCCGCGCTCGGCACGCGCAGCGTCCCCCGCTGGAGCACCACCACACTCCCACCGGCCGTGGCCGGTGCCGCCCTGCCCGCCCGCCGCCGCTGAGGACCCCCATGTCAATCGACCCCTTGGACAACCTCAGCCCCGATCAGCAGGTGAAGGTCCTGCCCCGTCACCTTGCCGGTCCCGGATCCATTGACCTTCCTACAGTCTGGCCCTTCCCCAAGGACTGGACCGTGCACCAAGCCGACGACGGAGCAGCCCTCGCCACCAGCCCCTGCCTGCGCCTGGTCGCCAGCCTCGCCCCCGATGCCGACAGCCCGCGCAAGGGGAAGTGAACGGTCACCGCCAATCGCGCCCCATTTGGCCCTGCGGCCTGGCAGGTCACCTTCGACGCCACCACTCCCATCGAGCTGCTGCACGACTTCCACAGCGAACTGGTCGACCTCTACCTCGAAGACCGCCAGAGCGGCCAGGGCCGACTGCTAGAGGACAACACCCCAGCGCAGGAGGCGTACACGCAGCTGCTCGCCCGCGGCTGGAGCCACCAGGTCAAAACTGACGGCACCCAGTTCTTCCGCGATTCTCAGCCTCTCGGCGTCGTCCAGCACCGCTACGCCCTCATCGGCACCGACACACCCATCTGGGCAGCCTGGGGCGGACCCGCCAGGGAGCCCCACTGGCGCGCACGGTTCTCCCGCGGTACACCCACCACGCTGGCCGCCGCCTTTACCACCTCCCTGGTCTCTACGGAGCTGGTGAGCCGTGCGGTGAAGGACATCCCGTCCCAAACCCGACGCCACCTGTACGTCGCGGCAACGACCCCGGCGCAGCAGACGTCCGTCTCCTCGCCGCTCCCTCCACCTCCTGCGCGCCACGGCCCGAGCCGGGCCCGCTGACCAACCCTTCGCCCCGGCATTGCCGCCAAATACCTGGAGAGTTCCTACGTGCACACCCGATCCGCCCGCCTTCTGCCGGCTGCGGCCCTCACTGCCGTCGCCACCGTGACCGGATCCCTGGCCTGGGCCCCGACCGCCTCCGCCCAGACCCCGGATCCGACCCCGTCCGCCTCCACCACGCCCGCCCCGCGCAATGCCGCCGAAAACGGAGGCGTCGCCATCCTCAAGAAGGACCCGGGCGGCGACGTCCTGTCCGGGGCGTCCTTCACCCTCTACGACGCCAAGGGCAAGGAAGCCGGGAGCGGCAAGACCGACGCCGAGGGCCACCTGTCCTTCAAGGACCTGGCGCCGGGCGTCTACCGGCTCAAGGAAGTCTCCAGCGGCAGCCCGCTGCACGACGTCGTCGAGGACCAGGACGTCATCGTCACCCCCGGCAGCGACGCCCCACTCACGATCATCGACCCGTTCAAGCACGCCTCGGTCCTGCTGAAGGCCAAGGACGACAAGACCGGCAAGCTCCTGCCCGGCGCCACCGTCAACATCGGTACGGGTGACAAGACCATCCTCACCCTCACCACCGGCGACAAGGGCACCGCCACCGCCAAGCTCCCAGTCAACAACCGCACCGGCACCGACTTCTGGGTCAAGGAGACCAAGGCGCCCGCGGGGTATGACCTCTACAAGGGGCAGCGCGAGTTCAAGGCCAAGCCCGGCGACCCGGTCACCGTGACCGTCACCAACGCCAAGACCCACACCACCCCGCCGAGCCCCGACCCCACGGACAAGCCCACCGACAAGCCGACCGAGAAGCCCACCGACAAGCCGACGGACAAGCCCACAGAGAAGCCGACGCCCGGCGGCTCCGGCGACGACAGCACGTCGGAGCCGACACAGAAGCCGACCGGCTCCCCGGCCTCCGACGAGACCGCATCGAGCACTTCGGCCCCCGAGTCCGACGGCTCCCTCGCCCACACCGGCGCCGACGCCACCCCGTGGCTGCTCGGCGGCGCCGGAGTCCTCCTGGCCGCTGGCGGAAGCGCACTCCTGGCCGCCCGCCGACGCCGTACGGACGACTCCACCGACGAGAGCTAACCTCTCCCACAACACCGCCGAAGGCCCCCGGAATCTCCTGATTCCGGGGGCCTTCGGCGTGGGCGCGTGTGGAAGCGGACAGGAGGATCGACGCCCGTCGAGCGCTCCAGCCCATCGTGCGGCCTCGGCTCGGAGCGCCCTACCGGGAGTGGAAGACGATCGCCAGGAGCCGTTCGGCGCGCGCCCTGACCTGAGGTTCGGGGTGCGCCAGGGCCACGGCGAACAGCACCGTCAGCAACGCCAAAAGTGGGCTGGAGAAGGCCATGAACTGCGTATCAGGTGTCATGCGCCCGAAGGTACCCGAAGCGCTCTGACCTGGGCTTTGCGCTAATTTTCCCCCGCAGGGGAGGTGGGTCAAATTAGAAGCGTCAAACATCAACAGCCGTGCTGGTCAGGCATGTTGATGTCCGACGTGCACCCCGTCGCTCGCGGCGAAGACTGTAACTCGACTGTTATCGAGGTCGGCTTGGCGGCCTGCCGGCTTCAGAGTCGACAACGGCTTCCTAAATGCGAAGGTGACGTCCGCACTCAACCGGCTGCGGTAGACGCGGCCCCCGCGCAGCCACCGAGCCGTCGCTACTACGGACGGCGCTGCGCACCGAGCGGTGATACGCGTGCGGTCCTGGAGGTCATAGTGCAGGACCTCAGCGTCTAGGTTTACCGGGTGAGCACGCGGCCCCAGCTTCCAGGCGACCCTTCCAACCTGCACCTACGCATCTCCTACGACGACGAACTCTGGGACACCCCGCAGGCCGACACGCTGGAGCGATGGAGTGTGACCGTTCTGCACCGTCGGCGTGTGCACGACGGCGACCGGGGGGCGGAGACCACGAGCGGCTGCGCCACCGCGGATTGCACCTCGTGCACAGTCGAGGACGCCGTCGTGGGGTCGATGACGTTTTACCAGGTACATCTCGACCGCGGCCGGAACGCCTACTGGGCCATGGAGGAGGAGTCCGAGGAGCTGTACGAGACGGCCCAGGTGCTCCTCGATCCCGAGACAGGCTCGTTCACCAGCGAGGTCAGCGAGCGTCTGGAATACGTCGGTTCCGCGCTGCTCATCATGGACCGGGTGACGCTGGATCCTGCGTGGCGTGGGCACGGCCTGGCGGCCGTACTCGCCTGCGAAGTGATCCACCGGCTCATGATCGGCTGCCGGGCCATTGCCTGCTTGCCCGGAGTCACCGACCTCAGCAGCCAGCGGCTGACGGATCAGTCCGAGTGGCATCGCGTAAACGCCAAGATCGCCCAGGGATGGGAGAGCCTCGGGTTCCGCCTCTACCGAGACAACGTCTATCTCCTCTCGCCTGCGTCGCAATAACTGGAAGAGCAGCGCGCAGTACTTCGAGGGCGGCTTGCGGAACTCGGTGCGTCGTGGCGGACCGGGACCTCCTGAGGGGCGTCCCGCTGCGATCGTCGTGTGCCGGTTTTCGTCATGCTGTTCTGTGTGCAGCCCGGCGGAGTGGTGACCACTCAGGGTCGGTAGCACGATCATTCTGTGCCGCCTGGGCAGTGCGTGTGCGCTGATGTCGCCAGCGCTGCACTGCATTGGTGGTTGCGGTCTCGCATCCGCCGGGCCTACAGGAACGATATGGGTTGGCTGAAGGCGGGCGGCGTGCCGAAGGGGGAGTTCATCCATTCGGGGATGGGTTACTACTCGGCATGGGGATGACCCTGTCAAGCGCTTTGTCGTGCAGTGGCCGCGGCGCGATTCGGTGGCGACGTTGGGTCCCCATGCGGCGTAGGAGGAGTAGTTCGCCGGGGGCAGACAGGAAAGATCGCGAAAGGACTGGTGGAAGCCGCCAGGGGCATGTCAACGTAGACGACCTTCCCCGAAACCCCAGGTCAGAGAGGTGATGCCCGTGACCGTGGACGCATCCACACCCGGATTCTCCACCACCACCGAGGCGCTGCGGCTGCGTTCGTGGCAGCTGGGGCCAGGCCAGCCGACGATGGTCACCGACCTGTTCAAGGCGGAGTTCTTCCACCTCGTTGTGGACGACCGGGCCGATGTCCATGTCAGCAGCAAGGACGGCCGCTTCTACCTCGGATGGTTCCCGCTGGGGCGCCCCGGCACCGACGGCGACGGCTGGACGCTCGCCGTCACCGGCACCGCCAAGGTCCCCGGCTACCGGATCCGCTTCGACACCGAGACGCCGGCGGAGATCGTTGCGGCCACGGTCCAGCGCGTGCTGGCCACCTCCCGGCCGCTGTGAGTCCACTGCCACCGCGCGGCTCGGAGCTGCCGCTCACGTATGGCACGTACCCTGGCCTCGGCCCCTGGTGGGGCGCCCGTTACTGCAAGGAGATGCGTCTTGGCCCCGGAGCTGACCGTCGGCGACCTGCTGGAGAGCCTGTCCGCCAGCGGCCGCGACGTGGTGGTCCGTCTGTGGATCAACCCCTTCGCCCGCTCGGCCCGCCGCCTGGGCGGCGTGGTCCCCACCCGCGACGACGCAGGCCGGCCGGTGGTGTTCATCGCCGAAGCCAAGGGCACCGAGCCGCTCAGCACACTGCCCGAGCCGACCGTCGGCGACCTGCTCGACCATCTGTCGGCCTGCGACCGCACCGCCGTCGTGCAGCTCGCCATCAACCCCGACTTCCCGATGGCCCACCGTGCGGGCGCCGTTGCCGCTGCCCGCGACGAGCAGGGCCGACCCGTGCTGTTCCTCACCGAGCCGGAGGAGGCCGAGCAATGCGGCCCACTCCTGCCCGACGTCGCGGTCGCGCTGACCTGGCACGAACCGACCGAGGCCCCGCCGCGCCGACGGCGCGGCACCCGCCCCAGCGGCGGGCAGTGAACCACCCCCGAGCCCACGGAGGCGCCCCTGCACCCGCACCATCCCTCTGACTCCTCCTACCCCGCCGCCTCGCCGGACCCGGTGCGCTGGGTCACCCCGCGCCATCTGGCCGGCGACGACGACGCCCTCGCCGAGCGGATCGGCGACACCTTGACCGGTCTGGGCTGGCGCATGTGGCCGACCGCCCGGGACACCCTGCTGTATGTGAGCCCGGACGAGCTGCGCGGCGCCGAATGGATTCTGGCCAGCAGCCCGTTCACGCTGGGCGGCCTGCGGGTGGCCCTGCAGATCTCTGCCCGCCCGGACACCGCCAGCGCCCTGGTGCAGTGGAACGCCTACTTCACCACCGGCGTGCCGCACGAGGCACTGCACGACTTCCTCGTCGCGCTCGACGTCAGCGCGGTGCCCGACAGCGGCTTCGAGGAGCCCGAGGCGGTGGTCACGGCGCTGAGCGCACGGGGCTGGATCCGTGACGTGGACCGCCCCCGCACCGCGGCCACGGACCCCGGCTTCGCCTCGCACGTCTCACTCGAGATGCTGCCGGACTTGATCGCGGACGCCGACCTGCGGGAGGACCTGATGGGCTGGCAAGCGTGGGCCGAGCCCACGTTCGGCGCCCCCTACCTGTGGTGCGCGAACTTCAGCCCCAGCGTCCCCAACGAGCTGGTCGCCATCTTCGCTTCCTCGCTCGCCTCCCCGGTCCCGGTGGCACGCCACCGGCTGCCGCAGAGCGCGGAGAAGCGCCTCACCGTCGTCCACCTTGGCTGACTCGGGGCCGGCACGCGAACGACGCCCTGCCGTTCGCGTGCCGCGTTCCCGCCTCAACCTTTGGAGGTGTCCTTCACGAACCCGCTTCCTGCTTCCGGCGCGCAGTGCTGCGAGCGCTGCGGCTCCGTCGGCTTCCTCGCCCGCAACCGCGACCTCACCCATGCGCCCGCCTGGTGCATCAACTGCCACGAACGAGCCGACACCACCCAGGCCCGCGCCGGTCACCCCTGCGAGGACGGCTGTGCCCTCGCCACCGACCACGACGGCCTGTGCGCCGTACGCGTCTGACCGCCTGCTCCCCGCTGCCTAACCTCACGGAGGTCCTTTGTCCCTGCCGCTGATCCGGCTCGCCATCGGCCGTACGAACGGCACCGCCCACTACGGCGTCCTGCTCAATGGCGCCCAGCCGATGACCATGTGCGCCACCCACTCGCCCGACCTTCAGCCCATCGGCGAGAACACGGCCCACACCCTGTGCCAGAGCTGCACGCGCGCCTGGCTCATCCTCACCACGTCGTCCTCCAGCGCCGAGCCGGACGCCAGGCCCGCTGCTGGGACCGGCGCGAGCGCCATGGCGCACCGGCCGATCCCCGGTCACCTGCTGGGCTACTGCGGCAAGGCGCTCGACAACTGCCGCTCCGCCGAGCGACGCACGTGCGCCCACTGCACGCGACTCAGCGACGCCCTTGCGGCCTTCACGAAGCGGGCCGTGGAGCTGGACTTGCCCGCGGCTGACCCGTGCCACGTCGATGATGCCGTGCTGTGGGCGACGAAGGGCCGCGCCAACCTCGTCACCGGCCACTACCGGGACGCGGTCTCCGGCAAGGCGCATTGCGGTCGGCCGCTCGACCAACCCCTGCCCGGCGCCCAGCCGTGCGCACCGTGCCGACGGTACTGGGAAGAGACCGAGGTCCTGCGGCAGATCCAGACCCTGCCCCGCATGCGCGAGCAGACCGTGGGCTGGACGGACCGGGTGCGGGAAGTCTTCGATGACACCGCGGCCGTACTGGAACCCGGCGACGCCTACACCGTCTCCGGATGCACCCAGCGCCACCATGTGGCCGAGACCCTCGGGCGCCTGCACACCGGCCACGCCGAGCTGCTCGTCTACCTCGACGGCGAGGACCGGCTGAGCGAGGTGCGGGTACGGCGCGAGCGCCTCATCACGGTGGAGCGCCCTGATCCCGGGGAACGGGAAGGCGAGGAGGGTGTTCGCGGTGTGAGCAGAGAGCGTTGACCAAACCGCTGTGCCCGGCAGGCCCTTTGGCCTGCCGGGCCTTCGTCGTAAGCGCTGACTCTCCCCGGCGTGTGCCAGGCCGCCGCGTCGGCGGCACCTCCACGACTGAGGTGGTGAAGGGTCCGCTTCCTACTCCGAGACCAAGATGGGGCAGGTCACGGCATTGGGGCAGGTGGCTCGGTTGGTCCGCCTGCGATCCAGGAATTGCGGCTTCTGCCCATCCAGTGCCACGGCTCTCGAAGGTGGTGCTGTGCCACGGTGACGTAGCGGGACAGGTGACGGTCGAGATCCGCCGCGCCCACCGAAGGGTCGCTCAGAGAGTTGTCGATCGCGTCCATCAAGAACTGTGCATGCGCCGTGACATTGTCGGTGTCTTCCAACCGCAGTACCTGATAAGCCCGCTCGGCCTCAGCCAGCAGCGTTTCGTCCAAGGAACCCTGATCTCGCTTGCGGTCTTCGACGAGCGCCTGGGCGGCTTGCAGGAAGGCCACGTAAGCCTCGCGCTTAGCGTCGATCTGCTGATTCCTGGCCTGCGCTTCCAGTGTCTGCTGCACCGTCTTGAGAACGGCCTCGGCCTGCTTCTCTCCAGCGTGCCGTACCGCAGCAGCCTGTTCCTCACCTGCCAGATGTGCCGCGGATGCTTGGCGAAGTCCGGCACTGCGCGTAAGCCAGCCGGTTACGACACTGCCCGCAATCGCTGATCCTGCCGCGATCAGCGCTACCCCCCACTCACTCATGATCGGTATCTTCTCGCAGGCGGTCGGTGGTCGTATGCGCGGGGGAGGACACTGCCGCTCAGCAACGCCTGGCGAAATGACGGTGCCCCTGCCAGAAGTGGCAGGGGCACCGTTGAGTGCTGCTTCACGTGGTGTGGTTGGCGCGCTAACCGACCTCGTGATTGCGGAAGATGGTCCGTATCCCGAACGCGATGAGGCTCACGCACACCCCGCAGATGACGCCCACCAACCACCACCGCGGGCTGCCGGTGAACACCCAGGCGAACAAGCCAAACAGCACAGCAGTCCCACCACCCAGCCAAAGAACGGGTGGTGCATCGGAGACGGAATTGTGCGAAGCGAACATCCGAGAGCGCCCTTCCACGCATTGCACGCCGGGTAGGGACCTCATCCCTGGGCACGCGCCTTGTTCAGCGCCTTGTCGAGGTGGGCATCAACCAGGGCTGGTGAGCCGGAGACGATCACTACGATGTTCCCGGCGCGGACTGCCGTCTGCTTGACGACGGTACGCTGCCCGCCAGCCGCGTACGTCAGCAGATGGCTCCATCGCTCGTCCCCGAGGTCGGGTGCGGTGGCTGTCTCAGTGGTCATGTCGACGGCGGTGCTGCCCGCGACGACCTGGTACTTGGGGCATGAGGCCATCGCCTCGAAGATGCGGTCCACGCCGTCGGACAGCTTCCGCGCGGTGTCGCTGTACAGCTCCTCGCTCAGCTCGGAGTTGCTGTTCCTGCTGTAGGTGAAGGCGGTCTTTGCCTTGCGCGGGAAGTCGAGGCTCGCGCCGGTCGACGCGTCCTGGCCGAGCCTGTCGAGGGCGGGGCATCCGATCACCGTGACGTCGTCCGTGTTCGGAGTCCGCTCGGCCTTGCGCGCATATCCCTCGCCCAGGTCCTCCTCGGTCAGTAGCCGTGTGCTCAGCACGGCCGAGGGCAGCGGCTTCGTTGCCGCCGTGCTGCCTGCGCCACGAGACGCGGAGGATGCCGACGACGAGGTACGGGAGGAGCTGGAGCCGCCATCGGAGCATCCCGCGACAGCGAGCCCGGCGAGCGTGGTCAGGACGAGAACGGCGGTGGTGTGGCGACGCAAACAAAACCCCTGGAGTGTGCGGAGCGGACGGTCTGACTGGGCCGCCGCGCAAGGCACTGCCGGCGGGTAGGGGTTAGGGGTGGTCAATGGCCCAGGTGGCGCAGGCCGTCGTCCAGCGTGGGGTGGAAGTGGTCCACCGGACCGGAGTTGCGGTTGTACCAGGCCGGGTCCAGGCGCGGCTCGGCGGTGTTGTGGCCGGCGCGGCAGCGCAGCCAGATCGTGTCGTCGCGCATGCTGAAGACGATCCAGTCCCGGTACGCGCCGCACTGCGGGCACTCACGTACCTCACCGTCGATGACGAGCGGCTGCTCCCAGCGCATCATCAGTCCCTCGACCTCGTGGCGGGAGGGCACGCGAAGGTCCGGCGGCGGGAAGTCGGGCACCTGCCCGATGCCCCCGCCGTGGGCGGGCGGCGCCGGCTCGGCGGCCGGGCTGCCGAAGTCGGGCGCCTGCCAGGTCGCGTGCATCTGCAGCATCGCCTGGCCGGCGCGCTGGGCGTCACGGAACTCGCGGTCCGCGCGTCGTCGAAACATTCGTCCCCCTCTTCGTCGTTCATCGGCCACACGGAGAGTGCCCCAGGCCCCTGACCTGCTGCAACTTGCAGATTCAGGAATCATCTCGGCTTCCTGGGCCGGGTGCTGCGCCCGGTGGTGGGCCGCTTCGGCCGCCCGGCGCTCTGCGGCGCGGCGGTGTCGGCCTCGGACATGGCGGAGGCGTCGGCGGGCAGGTCGGCCAGGCGGCGCAGCCGCCAGACCAGGACGTCGCTGACCGACTCGGCGGTGTCGAGTTCGCGGCGTGCCACGGCTTCGGTGAGCAGGGCGGCGGGCTCATGCCCGGCGGCTTCGATGTCGGCGAGGGTGGCGGCGAGCGCGTGCCATCCGGGCTCGGCGAGGATCTGCTCGGCCAGCTCCGGCATCGCCTGGCGTAGGTGGGCCACCTGGCGGCGCTGGAGCGGCTGGGAGAGGCGGCGGCCACGGTGGCGCAGGACGGCCATCGGGTGCTGGGCGGCGGACTGGTAGGCGGCGCGTAGGTGTTCGGCGGCCTGGCGGGCGGCTGCGGCCTGCTGGGCGTGGTTCTTCTTGCCGTGCCAGTGGGCGGCGGCGATGACCAGGAAGGCGACCATGTCGATCACCATGGCGGTGGTGGCGCCGTCCTCTCCGCGGCCCAGGGCCGGTCCGCCGTAGATGAGGTCGCGGGCGGCCTGGCGCAGGGCGCGGTCGTGCCCGCGCTCGGCCTGTACGTGGGAGCGGGAGGCGCGCTCGAAAGCGCGTGCCGCCTCTTGGAGTTGCTTGCGGGTATGGGCGGCGGACGTCTTGGCGAGGGCGTCGAGGACCTCACCGGCCGCCGCGATGAGAGCTGCGGCCTGACGGTCATTGCCGTGGTCGATGATCACGAGCGCCTGCCAGGCAGCGGCTGCCGCACGGCGCCGTGCCCGTGCCGGACCGCTCGGCGCGCTGGCGCGGTCGTCCGGCCCGGCGGCGTCCTGCTGGGTTGCCGACCAGCGTTCGCGGATGCGCGGCAGCGAGAGGTCGGGGGCGAGCGTGGAGCCTGCGAAGTAGACCGGCTCGTTGTCCTCGTTGCGGTCGTCGGTCAGCGCGACCTTGTAGCCGAGCAGGTCACCGGAGGGTGCTTCGCGCTTGCGGACGAGCAGGCCGGCGGCGGCCAGCCGGTCGAAGAACTCCTCCTCGCTGGTGGCGCCGGCCACCGCCCGGCGGACGGTCTCACGCAGTTCCTCGCGGGCGGTCTGCTCCCGGCCCTGACGCTCCGCCTTGTGGCGCTCCGCGCTGGTGGGCCGCTTGGCGGCAGTGCCGTCGCCCGCGTTGACCAGAGTCAGGCCCAACTCCTTCTCGATGAGACGGCATTCGGCCTGGGCACGCATACCGGAGCGGAAGTCGTCGGGGCGGCTTCCGTCCTCGCACACGAGGGTGGCGACGATGTGGATGTGGTCGTCCGCGTGCCGTACGGCTGCCCAGCGGCAGCCGGGTTCCCCGCCGCCGGGATCGATGCCGGTGGCGGCGACAACCCGGCGGGCGATATCCGCCCATTCGTCGTCGGACAGCGTGCGGTCGCCAGGAGCCGCACGCACCGACGTGTGCCACACGGGCAGGGCGGGGCGGGAGTGTGGGGGGAGAGCCTCGACGGGCTGGTCGATGAGACCCGCCAGATCCTTGATGGCGCGGTGGAAGTCGGCGCTGCGGCCGGGGTCGGGCGCCAGGCCGTCGAAGGACGCGACGAGGTGCGGGTCGACGTGCTCCTCGGCACGGCCGGGACCGTACAAGTAGTAGAGGAGACCGGCGGTGTCGTCGCCCGGGTCGTTGATGCTGGGAATCATGCCGGGTTCATGCCGCGTTCTGCTGGCGGGCGATGAGCTGGGATACGGCCTCCTGGACGCGGTCGGCCGCCGCACGAACCGCGGCGATGGCCGACTCTAGCTGCGGCGCGTCGGCGCCGGAATTGAGTGCCTTGACGGCCTGGTTGAGGTTGCTGCCCGCCCAGCCGAGACGGCGACGGGAGTCGAACAGGGCAGTGATCACTTCGCGGTCGTCGGCGATCTCGGCAGCAGTGCGGTCAACGTCGCGGGCGGCGCGCAGGGCGGAGCGGGCGAGGAAGCCGGCGACGGACAGATTCGACTGGGCGGCGGCGGACTTGATCAGGGCGAACTCTTCATCGTTGAAGCGTGCATTGGGCTGGTGCAGACGCTTCTTCTCGCGCGGCTGGCGCGGACGCTGACGGGCGCGCGGCGCGGAGGGCTGGCGGCGAGGACGGCGGTTCGCTTCATTCTTCCCCCCAGGCTTCGGTCCGCCCTCGGTCGAAGCCTGCCGGACCTGCGCCCCCTGGTGCAGGTCCGCTCCCGCCCCCTTCGGGGCGGGGTCGGCGGAAGCTACGCTTCCGCCCCAACTTGCTCCCCGCGAGAGGAAGTTGGATACCGCCTCGTTGGGGGTACGGGGCTGCGTGTTGTTCGGGCGTGTCATCGGGTGCGGTTCCTCGTGGTGCGGGTATGGAGCTGGACCTGGGCGGCGAGATCGACCATGGCGACGGGCCCGTCCAGGACGCGTACGGGGGCCTCGGGAGCGCTCTGCACGAGCCACTGCCCGCTCGGGGCCAGGACAGCGGCGTGCAGGAGACGGCGGCGGACCAGGACTTCCGCCCAGGCGCTCGCCTCGGCTGCGGTCGGGATCGACGTACGGGACTGGCGGGAGCGGATGGCGGGTCCTCCAGGGCCGGGGCGGTGGCCGGCACCGGGCCGGGCCACCGCTTCACAGGGGGATAAGGTGTTTGACCTGCGGTTATCGCCTGGTCATCCGCATATCGGGCAGCCTTCGAAGTGCCGGCCGAGGGCTTTGGCCATGCGGGACTTCACGGCGAGGGCGTTGGTCGCGCTCGTCTTCGCCGCCTTTGTGCCCGCGCTGCGCCGGGAGTGGTTGCGCAGGTAGGTGATGTCCCGCTCGTAGCCACGCTTGATGCGCTCGAAGCGCTCGCAGGTCTTCATCGGGCTCTCCTCGTGTCTCGGGGCAGGTGAGCGAGCGTCGGATCGGCGTACAGGGCGGCCTGGAGGTCGCTGAACAGCTCGTTGCTGACCTTGATCTTGGCGCTGCGCAGGTGCGGTCGGAGGGCCCGGCGGGTCATCCGGCCTTCCGCGAGAGCGGCTCTGCGGGCGACCTCGACCTTCGCTTCCCACGGGACCTTGTCTTCTTGGTCCTCGGGCTTGGTCCGCGGATCCGGCGCAGAGGCGTCATGGTCTGCGGTCCGCGCCCCCTGCGGTCCGCCCGAGGCGCCGCCCTCGTCTTGGTCCGCCGACGGGTCCAGCGGCTGGTCCGGTGCGGGGTTGACCCGGTGGTCCGCAGCCGTGGCATCGCGGTCCGCAGGAATGGAGGCTGCTGGTTGGTCCGTGGTCCGCGTCTCGTGGTCTGTGGTCTGCGGGTGCTCGCGGTCCGGCATCTGGTCCGCCGGGGCACCCTGGTCCGCGCTCACCGGACCAGACCCTTCGGCCGGTCCGCGTACGTGGTCCGCCCGCTCGTGGTCCGCCAGACCACGCGGTCCGGGGGCCGCTTGGCCTGCGGCGTTGCTGGTCCGCCCCTCGCTGTCGGCCTCCTGCGGACCAGCAGCGATCTGCTGGTCCGCAGCGGTCACGTCGTGGTCCGCGACCTGGTCCGGCTGGTCCGGTGCGGGGTTGGCCCGCTGGTCCGCAGCCGTGGCGTCGCGGTCCGCAGGGACGGAGGCGGCTGGTTGGTCCGTGGTCCGCGTGCCGTGGTCTGCGGTCTGCGGGTGCTCGCGGTCCGGCATCTGGTCCGCCGGGGCACCCTGGTCCGCGCTCACCGGACCACGCTCCTGGGCTGGTCCGTGCTCGTCGTCGGCGAGGGCGGGAGAGGGCGGTTGGTCCGTGGTCCGCCCGTGCTCGCGGTCCGGCGTCTGGTCTGCCCCGGCGCCCTGGCCCGCATTCTTCGGACCGGTCTGGGTCGCTCGTTCGTCGCCGTGGTCCGCTCGGTCGTGGTCCGCCGGGGCCTCCGCCGGATCCTGGTCGGCCGGGTGGTAGCGGGTGATGAGGATGTACAGATGGACCGCGCCGGCCAGGGCGAGTGGGGCGAGGGTGGAGAGCACGGCGACGACCGTGTCCCCCAGCCGCAGACCGGAGCGGATGGTCTGCTGGTTGAGGCGGACCGCGTGCAGGGCGTTGGCCCAGATGCTTGCTGCGGTGGCGGTTCCGAAGAGTACCCAGACGTAGAGCCGGGCACGCAGCGGGGCCTCGGAGAGAACCATCAGGGCCCGCACCCCGTAGGCGATGAAGCCGTCAATCACGAGCGGGAAGAGGTAGGTGAGGAATCCGCGGATGTGGATGGCGACGGCCATCTGCTGCAGAGCGTCGTAGCTGAGGGCGCAGCCGGCAAGACCGAGGACCACGATCGCGAGGCGGTCCCAGAAGCCGACGGGCGCGACGGTGGGGCGTGCAGCGGTGCGGTGGGTCATGCGGCCTTTCCGAGCGAGGAGATCAGGGCGTGGGACTGCACCTCGCGACCGTGTGTCGCGGCGTGCTTCTCGTCTGGGTTGCCGGGGCGAGGCTCGCGGAGCTTGCCGTCGGTCTCCTCCACGAGGCCCCAGTACAGGTCGCGTGCCTCAATGGCGCGGGCGGCCTCGCGCATCAGGTCGCGGGTCCAGTCGAGGTCGGCGTTGAGCCGGTGGGCCACGCGTTCCGGGCTCCAGCCGCGCAGGCGCAGTTGATGGATGACGGTGCTGCGCTCCGCCGTACTCAGGGGGACGTCGCGGCCCTGGAGGGTGGCGCGAACGCGGTCGTAGTCCAGACGCTCACCGCGCTTCTTCAGCCAGGGCTGGCGCTCCTTGTCGGTCAGGCCGCCCCAGATGCCGAAGATGACCTGGTGGTCGATCGCGTAGTTGAAGCAGTCCTTCTTCACCGGGCAGGTGGCGCATATCTGCTTTGCCTCGGCGATGGCCCGGCGGTCCCGCACCGTGTGGAAGAACAGCTTGTCGGCGAGGGCCGGGGCCATGCCGTAGCAGGCGCCCCGGGCGTGCCAGCTGTGGTCGCCGGTTCCCCGCAGGTCCGGCGCGGGCGAGTCGTTGGTGGTCTTGTAGCGCAAGGGAGTCTCCGAGGTCGCCTCGCAGGAAGGCGGGCAGGGCAGCACCGCGGTACGGCGGTGTGCGGCGAGGCGGGACAGGGTGCGGCGGACAGGTCCGCACGGTGGAATCAGTGGCGCAGGGGCAGGTCAGCGGCGCTGGAAGCGGCGGTCGGGCCCGGTGAACTCGACGGCGGTGCATATGCCGGACAGGCGGGAGAGCACGCGGTCGCCGACCTTGTCGCGCAGCACCGCCTGGCGCGCGGGCATCCGGTCGGTGCGCACGGGCGGCATGTTGCTCGTGACGATCGTCGGCAGCCGGTTCTGGCAGCGCCAGTTGACCAGCCGGAAGGTGATCTCCTCGGTCCACTCGCTCGGCTTGGCCGCACCGAGGTCGTCGAGCAGCAGCACCGGGATTCGCATGACCCGCCGCAGCGTGTGCTCGGGGTCCACCCCGGCGCGCGGACGCAGCTCGGCGTAGAGGTCGGCGGCGGTGGTGGCGTGCCAGCGCACCCCGCATCCGGCAGCGGTCAGGGCGCGGATCGCGCCGAACGCCTCGTGCGTCTTGCCGGCACCGGTGGAGCCCCACAGCAGCAGGCTGGGCCCATGCGTGATCTGCCTGCGCCCGGCGGTGCCGTAGTGCGGGTTGACGCCCTCGGCGTTCGGCGCCACGGCGTTGTCGGCGATGGCCCGCACCCACGCGGCCACCTCCGGGTGCTCGGGCACCGCGGCGCGGTAGTCGACCGGGATGCGCGCCTGGGCGGCTTCCAGGGCCGGGATCGGCTCAGGAGTGTCCGGCAGAGCCCGGTTCAGGTCCAGGCCGCGCTCGGCGAGCTTGGCCTCCAGGCGCTCACGCAGCCGCTCGGAGATCGCCGGCTGCGGGTCGGCGTAGCGGGCGCGGGTCACAGGCGGCCTCCAAACGTCGTGGGCTCGGCGGTGGGGTTGAGATACGGCGTGTAGGAGCTGCCGGTGCTGACCCAGGGCCCGGCGCCGGAGGCGGAGGACAGCGCGGCAGCCGACTGGGGCATCGCGTTGACGACCTCGTTCACCAGGCTCGGCAGGACGCTGGGGTTGAGCCCTTTGGCCCGCAGCTTGTCGAGCGCGGCGCGGATGTCGTCGGCCTCGAACCGCTCGTCGAGCAGGGCGTTGACCTTCCGGCCCAGATGGCCGAGGAAGTCCTCCGGAGGGCGGCGGTTGCAGCCTCGGACGTACTCGGCCACCAGATGTTTGGCCGAGACCTTGACCGAGGAGGCGTCGGGCGCGGGCGCCTCGCGCCCCGTAAGGAAAGATCCAGGATCCAAGATCCTAGATCCAGGGCGTGACTCCTCCTGTAGTCCTCCCGTAGTCCTCCGGGAGTCCTCCGGTATTGCCCTCTGACCTGCGGTTTTACCCGTCGCTGTCGAAGCGGCGTCCGTTGAGGCGCTGACCGTCGCTGTCTCGGGCTCCAGAGTACGCCCCGAGGCGTCGGTGGCGTGGATGAGAGGGCTGGGGAGTCCTCCCCGCGGGCTCCGGGAGCCCTCCGGAAGTTCTCCGGGAGGAGTCAGTGCCACCGAGGGCGATGCCTCTGCCCGCGTGCTGGGGCAGGCCCCGCCCTGGCACTTGCCGCAGTGCTGCCGGGCCTGATGGCTGGGGCAGCGCGGCAGGCGAGAAGCGGTCGCCTTGTTGATCTTCTGGTGCTGGTCCCAGGTGACGATGTGCAGCCAGGTCCGCCCGTCGCATCCGGTGTAGCGGCACACCAGCCCGGCCGAAGCCAGCTCGTCCAGGTCGCGGGCGACGTGGGTGGCGGTGTGCTCCGGACGCAGGGCCCACAGCCGTCCGGCGATGATCGCGGGGTGGTCGCGGTGCCGGCCGGAGTCGTCGGCCTGGGTCAGGAGCCCGAAGAAGGTCCGCTCAGCAGTGAGGCTGACCGAGGCCAGGTCCTCCGACTCGAACGCCTCGGGCTTGATCGTGCGGATGCGTGCCATCAGGCCCCACCTCCGACGCTGTGCCGGAGCGGGCCCCGCCCGACCGGCATGCGGTCACGGGCAGTGGACAGGGGGCAGCCTGCCGCGCCGGCCGGGTGAACCGGCCTTTTGCGCAGGGCAGCGCGCATGCAACACTCTCCTCTGAAGTAGAAGCCGCGCCGGGGCGTGTATGGGAATTGGCCCGGTGCGGTGATGGTGGGTAAATCTCCGGCCCTTGCACGGGCAGGAGTCCCATTGGGCGGTCGGCGTCTGGGAGTTGCACCTCTCAGGCGCCGCCGCTGTTTTCTGGGCTACTCGGCCCGGCCGATTCGCGTGAAGCCCACGCTGTTCCTCCTCGTCTCTGTCGCCGGGCGGGATGCCCGGCGAGGGACGACGAACATATGCGGGCGCCGCGACAAGATCCAGACTTAGCTAAAGGCGGCGGTACAAGTCGCAGAGGGAGGGCGTCGGCTCCTGCGTCTGCGGGTCGAGGCCACGGGCCGTGCTGCGGGCAGCCGTCGGATCGCTCCGAGCATCCCGGAGATGATCTGCACTGCAACCCCCCTGCGCCTCTTGTCACAACGTGTTGAACCGGCTGGTCAGAAGGATTTAAGCCAAGCCTCACCGGCAGCGTCAACGGCGATCTTTTGCCCGATTTACATGCATAGATCAGGTGTGTCGCACCCGCTCGCCAATCCACCTACGGGGCCGTAAGTCGCTTGTCGTGTAAGCGGAATGAGGTGATCCACTGCTGCAGGAGGCCGATTTGACAGTCTGGTCTAGACCGCCCTCAGTGGCCGGGAACGAAAACCGGCAATCTTTTGCCGGTTTCGCGGAGTGATCTTGACCTGTCCGCCGAGATGCCCGATTCGCCAGCGAACGTCTCCTTGATATGGCCGAGTTCCGTTCAGTAATAAACAATGCATTCCGCGTGGTATGTGGGCGAGGCCACACGTGGTCAAGGTCGGCTAAATCTTTGCGTATGGTCGTGGTGGGGAGACGACAGGGCGGGGGCCAGCTATTGCGCTGACCCCCCTTTTTCATGCCCAAAATCAGGCGTCTCCGTTCGAGAGGAGAGGGAGGATCTCAATGGTCGCGAAGGAACCGGACCAGCCCGACAGCAACGGCGCTGCGGAAGAGGGGACCTCCGACACAAGCGCAGAGCAGCACCCCGAGGCGGGCAGGGCCAGTGCTGCGGAGACAGAACTCATGCCCGCGCGCCCCACGCCCGCTGGCCAGTTCATCGGCTTTGGCGCGATGCTCAAGCGGTGGAGGAAGGCCGCCGGGGTCACGCAGCCTCGCGCCGCCCGCGCCCTGGGAATCAGTGAGCGCAAGCTGCGCGGCATCGAATCCGGCGCCACGCCGCGCTTCACGCAGGAGCAGTGCGACGCCCTGGTCGAGCTGCTGCAGCTCGACTCCGAGGATCGCCACGCGCTGCTGCTCCACAACGTCGGCACCTATCTGCGGTCCGCCGAGGGGCAGCCCGAGGTGGGCCCCGCGCTGCGCCTGCTCATCGACCAGCAGATGCCCAGTCCCACGTACCTCAGCGACAGGAACTGGAACATCCTCGCGTACAACACCGCGATGGCCGAGACCTGGCCGTGGGTGATGGAGCCGAAGGCCAACCTGATCAGGTGGGCGCTGACCACCGCCGAGGGGCGCGCGACCTACCACGACTGGCACAAGCACGCCACGGTCTTCGTGCGGATGCTCCGCTTCGCGGAGAACATCCACGGCGACGACCCCGACCTCCAGGAACTGATCGAGGACGTCAAGAAGAACCCCGAGGTGCTCCGCATCTGGGAGTCGGACAATGACTTCGTGGAGCACCGCGACGGGCACGTGTTCCTCGCCACCGTTCCGACGCTCGACTACAAGACGATCGAGATCGTCAGCCACGTCGCTTACCCGGCGATCATGCCCGACTGCCGGTTCGTCGTCATGACGTGGGTCGAGGCCGGAGCCGAGGTGGAGCCCGATGCTCAGCGCGACGCCCTCGGTGGTGTCCGCGACGCCTGGGCGGACGAGACGCACAACGGTGCACACGAGCGGGACCGGGCGCTGGGCCGGATCGCCGAAGCAGACCGCCTTCGCGCGGAAGACCTTCGCACGGCCCGCCTTTTGGTCAGCAGCGCGGCGCAGGCTGCGGCCCAGGCGGGCGAGGACGCCATCCCTCTGCCTGCCCTCAGCCGCCTCATGGGCCCCGACGCTCAGCTGACGCTCTCACCCTCCAAGCGGAGCGTGTTCTGGGCAGTGGAAGAAAGTGCTGGCCAGTGGGGCGTCACCGAAGTAGCACCGACGACGGTGATCGCACGGGTCCCGCGCAAGGAACTGTCCGGCGAGCGGCTCGACGAGATGAAGCAGCTCGTACGCGTGGGCCTGCCCGCCGAGCCCAAGGCCGCCGCAGCGCGCATCGAGCAGCTCCTCGGCGAACGCGACATCGAGCAGCGCATACTCCGCGACATCCTGGCCGATCTGCCCCTGCCCGACAGCGACCCACCGAACTCGCACGACGAGGCAGCCTAGGGCCCGTACCGGTCCCGGACCCGAGCCCGGCACCGCATGCGCCGGAACCAACGCGGCAGGCGTGGCCCTCTCCACGCCTGGCGCAGTCTCACCCTTCTTCCGAAAGAATCCACACGTGAACAGGTACACCTACCCCTGCCCGCTGCGCTGGGCTGACGCCGATGTGTACGGGCACGTCAACAACGCGCTGTATCTCCGCTTCATGGAGGAGGCGCGCACGCGGATGTTCCAGGAGGTGCTGCCCGCGGACGAAGCAGATCGCCGCCGGCACGCGTTCGTCGTCAGCCGAGCTGCTATCGAGTACCGCGTACCACTGCAGTACCGCGAAGACCCTGTCGACGTGTGCGTCAAGGTCGCGCAACGCAAGGGCGTGTCGTTCGATCTGACCTATGAAGTTCGCGATGCTGATCACGTATACGCCGAGGGCACGACCACCATCGTCGCCTACAACCTGGATACAGGACGGCCCCGCCGTCTCACCGACGCCGAGCTGGCATTTCTGGACCGCTACACGGAGTCCTGACTCCGGGGTCTCCCCGGAAGGGTGCCGGGCCCGCCTCGACGTGACAGATGGAATGCACGCGGCCCCTGGCGTTGATGAAAGGCCCGGAGAGTTAGTACGTCGAACCCGTCAGGCAACGAGGGCTGACCCTCGCCCAGCTCGGTGAGAAGACCGGACATTCGGCCGCCCAGGTGTCCCGCTACGAGCGAGGCATCGCCCCCATGAACGACGTGGACGTGAGGCGCAGGTTCGCGGACGCCCTCGAACTGCCACACGAGGCGTTCGGACTCCTCGCGCCCATGCCCGCCCCGCGGTGAAGTCACTGATTTCGAGCCTGCCCGTTTCCGGACCGGCGTCGCCGGAGTTGCGCGGCCTCGCGACGCGCAGCGGCGTCCTTGTCTGACAGCCCTCCCCTCTCAGCGGTGATGTCGCGAGCGAGAAGCAGCATCGGTTAGGTACAGATCACATGCGGCCCGTGTAAAAGTCACCGGAAATCGGTGGCCAGGTTGGCATGACGGCCCTGGTGATGGCTCCCAGCGTGGCCCAGGCGCAGATCGGCTCGGCCAGGAGATCCGCGACTCGACAGACCACCACCTTGCCCTCCGCCCCGCCGTCTGCACCCTCGGTGTTTTGGCTGCGGAGGGCGGTGAGTTCGTCCTCGGTGAGTTCGAGTACGGCCACGCTGCGCTTGGCGGCCAGGAGGGAGGAGTCGTTGCGGCCTCCGAAGGATCGCAGCCGGCCTGCGTCGATGCCGTCGATGCCGAGCGCCTCGTTGAAGTGCTGCAGAGCACGGGTGCGGATGTCTCCGTCGCCGCCGAATTCGGTGGCGACGGTCAGTAGCCGCAGAGACTGACCCTTGGGCGCGTCACGGCCGGGAGTGCTGGACAAGCTGTTGTCGCAGTGGACTAGGACGATCTCGCAGTCCGTCCACCGTTCGCGCCGGTGATAGGCGACAACACTGGTCACCATGGGATGACACACGAGCAGTTCGCTCGTGATGCGGTGATCGGCGTGCAGGATGCGCGCACGCATCGACCACCACAGTGCTTTATGCCCGGAGCCCTCGTCGCTGTAGACCCATTCGATGTCCGCCCCGGTGAGAGCCTTACGGGCCTCCCGCAGGGCGTCGCTCCATGCGTAGAAGCCGGTGGTGCGGGCCACCAGCAGTGGAACTTCCCGTTCCCCGCCCTTGCGTTCGCGGCCCCGACCAATGCGCTCGCGGAGTCGTACCGGGAGGCCGCCGGGAGCGGCGGAGACCGAGCGCGCGGCAGTGAAGGATCCGACATCAGAGGCTGGTGCGGATCGGGTGTGTCCAGTCGAAGTCGAGGCGAGTGTGCTGCTTCACGAGAGTGCGGGCGCCGGTCGGTTCTGTGTCGCCTTTGAGGCGAGAGCGGATCGTCAAGCGGGGAGCGTCGCGGATGTGGTGGTCGCGGTCCCAGATGATGACTTGCTGTGTCATCTCCTCGGCGAGCTGCTCGGCGGCCGGTCCGTAGGCGTGGATGACCCACTCCCACGTTGAGGTGCCGGTCTGCTGGAGCAACAGGCGGGCGAGGGAGCCGTCGCGGATCACAGCCGCTGCGTCCCAGCCCTTGGGGCGCTCGACGAGCCCGGTGTCGAGGTTCGGGTCGACAGCGAGGCGGCAGAAGCCGTCCATCGTGGTGGCGAGCCGCAGCATGAGCTTGTCAAAGGGGGTGTTGCCGGGCAGCGTGACGCCGGTCCGGCGTTCGAGGCGCGGCGCCTTAAGGGCCTGGGTGAGCTGCTCGGCGTCCGCTGTGCCGCCCTCGGGGAAGCGCAGGCGGATCTCTCCGCCTCGTAGGGACACGACGTCTTCCGCCCTGGCCCCGGCTCCCTGCATGGGGACGAAGCCACACACCGCGTAGGAGCGGCTGACCAGCTCGTTGCCGCGCTTCTCGAAAGCGATGGCCCAGCTGTATCCGTGGATCCTCAGCGGGACCACCAGGCGCCCGCCCTCGACGATCGGGGTGACCCAGGCCGACGGGATGTCGAGGGCCTGGACGGTGACGAGGATCGCGTCGAGGGAGCCCTCGTCGGTGAGGCCGGGAGCACCGTGCTCGCCGTCGCCCAGTACGACGCGCACCCGGTCGTAACCCGCGGCGGGCAGGAGGCGCGCTGTGCGTTCGACGACGAACGGGTCGATGTCCATCGTGGTGACTTGCCCCTCGGCGCCGACGCATTCCTGCATGAGTGCTGCGTTGGGGCCATTGGACCCGATCTCCAGCGCGGTCTGGCCGGCGCCGAGGGCGGCCTCGCGGAGCATGACGGCTTGCAGCCAGGGCGCCGAGACCGTGCTGGTGGGCCGGCCGCTGCCGTCGCACTTGGTGGTGACGGTCGCGTCGGCCGCGGCGTACACCGTCTTCAGCGGGACTCCGGGGAGGAAGAGGTGGCGACGCACACGACGGAAGGCGGCCTCGATGGAGGCGTCGTTGATGTAGCCCTGTTCGATCAGCTGGTCGGTCATTTCCTGGCGTAGCCGGTGGCTCTCGTGCGCCTGCACTGCGTCCTCGTGCGGGGCGGGCTGGAGGGCGCGGTTGCGGTGCACGGGAGGCAGCCCTTTAAGGAGGCCGGGCCAGACGCAGTCCAGTACATGCGCGGACGGCGTGAACAGCGTGCCGGTGAGGGCGGGGAGGTCGGCGGGCCAGTGCCATTCCCAACGGTGGAACAGGTCGGGTTCGGTCACGGTGGGGATGCCGTGGTGAGCTGTGATGCGGACGGCGGCGGTCAGGCGTGGGATGTCGTGGGTGGTGTCCATCAGGAAGGCGAGCACCTGCGCGTTGTCCACCGAGGTTTCGAGCCCGGTCTCCTCGGCCAGCTCGCGTACGGCTGCCTGCTCGAAGGATTCACTAGAAGTTGGCTTGCCGCCGGGCAGCTCCCAGACCCCGCGTACGGATCGGCCCAGCAGTACGCGGCCCTGCTCGTCGGTGACCACGACACCCGCGCCGATGAGGGCCTGCGGCGTGGGGCGTCGCTTGTCGGCGAAGGACACCGGACCCGCGGCAGGCTCCCGGAGCATCAGCACGGCCATGCCGTCGGCGTCGAACCGCTCGGCTGTGGCCCATCCGGCCGTGGCCAGGGCGATCTCGCCTTCGTCGAGGGCGATGTCACGCCGGTCTGCGGGGACGGCGCCCGCGAGCGGGGTGATGATGCAGATCGTGCCGCCGGGCCGAAGATGCTCGCGAAGGCGGTTGAGGAGCCACGTGCGGTTGTGCAGGAATGCGTAGCACAGGCGCAGAGTGATCAGGTCGTACTCGTCATGGGGCAGGTCGGCGAAGCTGTCGTGCTCGATGTCGTGGTGCAGGAAGTGCACGTCGACGTCGTCCGGGGCCTGCGCGGTGGCGAGTTCGATGGCTGACTCCGCGTAGTCGACGGCGTCAACCGAGTACCCCACCTCGTTCAGGTAGAGGGCGAGTTCGCCCAGGCCGCAGCCCACGTCCAGGGCGACGGCTGGACCGGCGGGGCGGAGGGCGCTATCCAGGACGGCGCGTTCGGAGCCGGTCAGGGCCCGGAACCTCTCGCCGCGGGCGTAGTGGTCGTGCCATTCGGCCTGTTGTGTGTATTCCACCGAGGCTGCTCCTTGCGGTCGAGGGGTTGGTGGTCAGAAGGAGTGAGTGTTCTGGAGGCGTCGCAGGGTTCGTCGGCCGCGCTCGACGACCTCGGGGTCGTCGTGGGTGAGGCCGAAGTCGATACACGCCGCCCGCCCGACGGCGGGCGTGGCCGGCACCACGGAGCTGGCGGCCACGCTGGTGCCCTCCCCGAGCAGGTAGAGGCGAAAGGGCCGATGCCGCCACAGGTTGGCGTCCTGCTCGATGGCAACTGGCGTCTGCTCACCGGACATTTGCGGCAGATCACACGAGGACGTCATGTGCCACCCCCGGCGTCGACGTCGTCTGGCACCTCAGGTGCGGTGCTGAGGTAGCCCGCGGCCTGGAGGGCGAACATCGAGGCGTACTCTCCGCCCAGCCTCATGAGTTCGCGGTGCGTACCGGATTCGATGATCCGACCCTGGTCGAAGACGTAGATCATGTGGCAGCCGACGACGGACGCCAGACGGTGGGAGATCAGCACGGTGATGCGGTCGGCGTGGTGCTCGCCCCGCAGCACCGCTTGGTACACCGCGTGCTCGGCCTTGGGGTCCATGCTGGCCGTCGGCTCGTCCAACAGCAGTACGGGGGCCTGTTTGTACAGGCCGCGGCCGACCGCGACCTTCGCCCACTGGCCGGCCGACAGCTCCTGTCCGTCGCGGAACCGCTTCGACAGCACCGCCCGCCAGGTGCCCGGTAGCGCAGCGATGACGGGTTCGGCGCCCGAGGCCCGTGCGGCGGCCAGAGCCCGTGTCGGGTCCGCCTCGGTCAGCGTTCCCCGGGAGACGGTGATGTTCGCCAGCGCCGGGAAGGGGAAGTGGACCGGATCTTGCAGCACCGTCGCTACCCGGGACTGCACGGACTCGCTGTCCATGTCGATTAGGTCGACGCCGTCCCAGGAGATGGACCCCTTGCTGGGGTCGTGCAGCCCCGCGATCAGGCGAGAGGCGGTGCTCTTGCCGGAGCCGTTGACGCCGACGAAGGCGACCGTGGTCCCGGTCCGCAAGGTCATCGACACCCCGTCCAGCGCGGGGGTGTCCGAGCCCGGGTAGGTGTAGGAGACGTCGCGGAGTTGGATCTCTTTGACGACGGCCGGTGCGATCACGCCGCCGCGCCGGGGCAGCAGCTTGCGGCACTTGTCCTGGAAGCGCAGCAGGTCGTCGACCCACATGGCGTGTTCATAGACGAGGTGGGCGACCTGGACGGCCTCAGTCATCGAGGAGCGGCTGTTCTGGATGGCCAGCACCGCGCCCGCGCCGGCGGCGAGCGGTAGCCACTCGTTGAGCAGCATGGCGCACAGAGCGAGGTAGGTGATGCCGGTGCCGATCCCGCCCGCTGCCCGCCCGACCAGGGACAGCCGGGCGGAGCTGAGACCGAGACGGGTGTCCTCGTCCGCGATGCGCTCGGACAGCCGGTAGTGCTCGGCCAGCAGCGCGCGCTGCGCGGTGTCGGAGCGAAGCTCCGCGGCCGAGTCCCGGTCCAGCAGCAGCCAGGAGAAGACGTTCACCCGGCGCTGCAGCGCGTTCCACCGCTTGAAGCTGTGGAATCGGGCGCGGGCCGCGGAGATCGCGGCGGCCCCGACCGGCACCACGGACAGCGGCAGCAGCGCGATCAACAGAGGGTGGAGGACGGTGATGACGCCGGCCGTACCGACCAGGCCCAGGAGGGAAGAGGCCAGGGTGATGATCTGGCCGACGATCTGCCGGGCGTAGAACAGGCCCCGGTCGCGGGCCCGGTACGCCTCGTCGTGCCAATCGGCGTTGTCCACCACCTCCAGCCGGACATGTGCGGTCAGCTCCAGGAACTCCCGCTCCAGCGCGGTACGGATCTTCGGTGTCAGACGGGCCTGGGCCACCGAGACCCCGTACTCCAACATCGCCCGCACCGACAGCACCGTCACCACGACCACGAGCTGTGGAGCGGCGGCCCGGATCCGATCCGGGGTGGGGCCCTCGCCCACGACATGCTGGACCACCCCCACGGTCGCCATCAGGCCGAAGGCGAGCATGGCCGCCGAGCCTAGCTGCATGACGACCAGCCGCACGGTCACCCAACGGTCGGTCGACCAGGCCAGACGACCGATTTGGCGCACGATCCGCGGCAGTCGGCCCAGGATCTGCCCGACGCTGGCACTGGCCGCCGCACCGTCGTACACCGACCAGTACGCCTCTTTGAGGTCATCGGTGATGTCGCCGTCGATGTCCGTTTCGAGGGAGGAAGGCGGCAGGTCGAGGACGTGCTCGCGGGGATGCGGCACTCCGCTCGGCGCGTCGTCGTCGGGGCTCAGGCTGAGTGCATCACTCATGCGCGCTCCCCGGCCGGTGACGGGACCGCCGCCTGGGCGTGGTGCGGCAAGGCCCACTCCACGGCGGCGCGGCCGGTGCCGGAGATGACGTACTGGGTGCCGTCAGCGGCGATGTCCAGGCGGTACGAGGTCGGCTTGCCCGCCGTCACCCAGCGGGCGTGCACCTCCTCGACCTGGTCCCAGATGGGCCGCGCGCCCACGGACTCGGTCATCCAGCCGCCTCCGACGGTGGGACGGACGACGACCCATGAGTCCTCGTCGGGGGCGATGAGGGTCAGGTGTTCGGCCTGATAGTCGCGCACCAGCCCAGGGACAAGATGGTCCAGGGCGAGCCACAGGCCGTACGCACTCTCGTCCGGTGGCGCCAACGTGGTACTCCGACGCGTACCTGGCTCGGCGGCGATCCGCTCGCGGTGGGCGAGCACGCTCACCCAGTCCAGCCCCTGAGCTGGGCGATGACCGCTTCGCACCCCCCGCAGTGTGGCCTCCACGCGCCCGCCTGCGGTCTTCTCCACCAGAGCACGCCCCGGCCAACTGGGCGACCGAGCCGTGAGCGTAGTCAACAGGCGGCCCCCAGGGGCCAGTTGTTCCAGTCAGGGCAGAGGGAGGGCTTCCACCGCGAAGCCGGACAGCATCCTCTTGAACGGCCCGAGGTTCGGTGCTCCGACGTAGCCGTCACCAGTGACGCCATGAGGTCGCAGGCCGAGCAGGCAGAGGCGTTCCAGGACCGCTTCGACTAGATACGGATCGCGGTCCACGAGTGTCACGCGCTCCGGGCCGCAGATCAGGCAGGCCAGCATCCCGGTTACCCCGGCGCCGCTACCCAGGTCGAGGAAGGATTGGCCGCGCTGTGGTTGAAGTTCGGTGAGGAAGGCAGCGGTCATGCTCATCACGCTGGACATGGAGGTCATCCGCCCGCCGGTCACCACGCCGCGCCGCTGCCGGTCCAGGCGCTCACCGTTGTGCTGGATGCGGACGCTGTCGCCGCTGTACAGCACTCTGAGCCACTCGTCGCGATCCTCGGGATGCGCGCCGTTGAGGAGCTTCCACACGCCCGGTTCGACGCCGTCCGGCACCTGGCGGACGTAGGCCCGGGGGATCAGCACGTCCAGGCGCAGAGCGAGCAGCGCCTCACGCACGGCCGGGTCCAGCGGCTGGGCGGCATCCAGCCGGGCAACCATCTCCTGCCGGGCGACGGCGGCTTGGGGAGGCTCCTGGGGCAGGGGAGGGGGAGGAGGCGTCGCGGCGTGGGGAGCGGCGGGAGTGGGCTGGGTCATGCGAGCCTCCAGGGAGCGGGTCAGTTCAGCGGGGCGAGTGACTGGCGAAGATGTGGGTCGTTCAGGACTCCTTCGGCGTTGTCAGCGCGGTATGGCGGGACGGCGGGCGTGCGTCGGGCCAGCCGAGTTCGGTGTACGGGCTGCCCGCGGCGATGCCTTCGAGGGCGGCTTTGGCGTACGGAACGATCGGCTCGGGCAGCGCGGACCTCGGCCACCAGGCCCACTTGTGGCACTTGTCCGGCTCCATCAGCTGCGGCTCGCCCTGCCAGCGCCGCACGCGCAGGACCAGCTCGAGAAGTGGTCGGGGATTGTCCGGATCCAGAAGATGGACGCTATGCACCAGGTCGAGGTGCTCGGGCTCGAGGCGGAGGCCAAGCTCCTCTCGCGCCTCACGGACGGCGCACTGCTTGATCGACTCGTGCTCGCAACATCTGGCAGGGAAGTGCCAGGTGTCAGGGGCGAATTCGGCGGTGGAGCCTCGCAGGCCGAGCAGGATCTCGTCGTCGCGCTCGAAGAGCAGGTGGACGCCAATCAAGTTCAGGGTGGTTGCCATCAGTTCTCCTTCACAAGGCGGAATCGGGAGGCTGTAGTCGGGTCGGCCACGACACACCACGCGCAGTCCGAGGCCGACTCGACTACGGGGAAGCCCTCCATTGCAGCCAGCGGTCGACGACGGCCCGCAGGTACGGCGGCATCTGGTAGCTGTCCAGCTTCTGCGGGGACACGAATCGCAGCTGACGGCCCTCGCCGAGGACCAGGTCCTCCGGCTTGCCGTCGTACGGCGCGGCGAAGACGTGGACCAGCTGCTGCGAGCCGCTGAGATCCCACACGCGTTCCACCAGGCGCGGTTCACTGACGCGCAGTCTGGCTTCCTCCCACAGCTCACGGATCACGGCCTCATCGGGGAACTCGGCGTCCTCCAACCCACCCCCGAGCAGCGACCAGTACCCCGGCCAGCAGGGAGCCTGCTCGTCGCGCTCGTGCAGCAACAGCTCGCCGCTGTCCGGCCGGTACACGATGGCCACCGCGCCCTCGGTCAGGGCGCGGCCGTTGACCAGCTCCACCGCGCCCGCGCCGGCGGCGCGCACCGCCAGGCAGGACCGGACCCGGGGAGCGATTCCGTCGGGCAGCAGGGCGGACAGGTCCTCCTCGCTGTCCGCCAGGCGCCATTGCGTCAGTTCGTGCTCGGGCAGCCGGATCGACGCCAGCTGGTGCGCGGACAGAGCGCCGCCGTCGTAGACGTGGACGACCTCTGCCGGGCGCTGCATCTGCCGGATCCAGTCGGTGGCCAGAAGCGGCCCCACGGGCACGCTGATCCCCAGCTCCTCGCGGACTTCGCGCACGGCGGCCTGCCGCGGCGTCTCGCCGGCATCGCAGTTGATCGCGCCACCGGGCAACAGCCACCGCCCGTCCTTGCGATAGACGGGACGCATGATCAGGACCCGGCCGTCGAAATCCGTGAACAGCACGGCCGACGCGGTCAGCGCCTTCGGCCGCACGGCGAGGTGATCAGCCGCCGCCAGGTCGCCGCCCTGCTCCAGACGTTCCCGTTCCGCAGGCGTCAGCCCGACCGGCGACCCGCGGTGCGGTACGCCTTCCTCCAGGTGCGCGATGCTCCCGCTGCGCAGGGCCTTCACGCCGGCGAGCATGCGGCGTCCGACACGCCGGGGGAGCCGCTCGGCCGCCTCACCGGGGGAGAGCCAGTGCGCGGCGCTGATCTCCCCGTCGGCAAAGTGGAGGTCGGCGATCTGCTCCTCGGTGAACGGTCCGGCATGGAAGACGTGCAGGATCACGGTGCGGCCGTAGCGGTCAGCAGGTACGTGGTCGACGGCCAGGAGCCGCCCGACGGGGACGTTGTCCAGGCCCAGTTCCTCCGCGATTTCCCGGGCGGCTCCCTGCCGCGGCGACTCGTGGGCCAGGACCATGCCGCCGGGCAACCCGAAGTAGATTCCGTCGCCGTGGTCGTAGGGGTGTTCAACGACCAGGACTCGGCCCAGTTGGTCGAAGACGAGGGCGGTCGCAGACATCAGGGGCGCCGGCAACAACGCGTAGTGGTCACGCTGGTTGGTCTCCACCGGCTTGCCGTCGCGCAGATGCGCGGTGCCCGCCCCGCCCTCGGCGTCCAGCGCGGCCCGCACCCTTCGCCGCAGCAGCTCCGGAAGGCGGGCAAGGGCCTCCGCCACGGGCAGATACTGCGCCGCGCGCACCTCCTGGGTCTGGAGCTGAAACTCCTCGGCGGGCGTGGGGCGGTCGAGGTGGACTGCGTAGATGGAGGCGATCAGGGTGCGGCCGTAGACGTTCCTGGGGACCGTGTCGAGGGCCAGGAGTCGACCCACACAGGCCGGGAACGGGCCCAGCTCCTCATGGGGTTCGCGCAACAATCCGTCGACTGGCCCTTCGTCGCCGAGCATGCCGCCCGGCAGGTCCCAGCCGGGCTTGTAGACCGGGTCGACGATCAGCAGGCGCCCGTCCTCGTCGCGGATCAAGGCGTCCACGGCGGCCACGGGGGCGGGGTGCTCTGCCAGGCACCGGGCCAGGTCGGGATCAGCCGGAAGGGGGGAGGTTTCCGGGCGAGAAGCATCGAGGAAGTCGCTCATGCCGAGGCCCTCTCGTCGGCGACGATACTGATGTTGGCGCGCGGTGCACCGGTGACGAACTGCCGCAGCAGCTCGCGCGTGAACGGGTGGGCATCCGCAGGCGGCTCTCCGGGATCGGCCCACACCAGCGCGGTGTGCCGGTCCGGCTCGCAGTTGTACGGCTCTCCGGTCCAGGACTGTGTCGTGAACAGCAGGGCGAGGCGACGCTGCCCGCTTGGCGCGAGGAGGTGAGCGGTGCAGCTCAGCTCAAGGTCTCTGGGCTCGACGCGAACGCCGACCTCCTCGCGAACCTCCCGGCATGCCCCTTCGTCGCACCACTCGTGATCTTCGAGATGCCCTCCGACGATGGTGAGCTGACCTTGATACTCCGGTTCGGCCCGGCGCAGCAGCAGGACGCGGCCGTCCTGCCGGTACAGCAGGACTAGGACGTCGACAACGCTCGTGTACGGCGCGGCGGGTGTGGTCATGCCCGTGCCCCCAGCCCTGCTCGCGCTCGGTGGACACTTCCGCGTGCGGCAGCGTCCGAGGCGAGGCTGGGACCGCTCAGGGGTCGGGTTCCGGGAGGAGGAAGGGGGCGCGTAGGCCGTCCGGCAGGGCAGCCCTGTTCGAAGGTTTGCTGGACCCGGGTGCTGTGCGTGCCGTAACGCATGACGCCTCCTCGTTGACGCAAATCTCGGACAGGTGCTCGGACTAACGGCCGTCGGCGAACCGCGTTCGGGGGTGACGGGGGCGAACTTTTCGAGCTGATGTGCGGATGTGGCACTTTGGGGCTGTGCGGACCGGCCTGGGCTCCTGTTCGATCACACAAATGAGTGTCCGAGTCGAACCCGAACACGATCTAGTGATTGCGCGGGCCCCTGTGCGGGAGCGCTGACGTCGGCGGTAGTCTGCCCTGGCGGTCCCGTATGCGTATGGGTGCCCCGTGGCAGATGCCTCCGGGGAGGAGCCGGGTGCCGTCGGGCTGGACCGAGGGCGAGCGCGTACAAGGTGCGGCGGGGCGAGCGAAACGGCGGCCATCAGGTGTGCTCCGCTCAGGGCTCGGGGATCGTGAGCGGAAGTCCGAGAAGGTCTTGAAGGCGTTGCACAGTCAGCGTCGGGTGCGTGGCATGGATCGTCGTGATGCCGAGGGCGTGCGCTGGAGGAAGGTTCGCAGTGATGTCGTCCACGAAGATGCAGTCCTGCCCTCGGCAGTCGAGCCGGTCCAGCGCGAGCTGGTAGATGGCGGGATCTGGCTTGCGCAGTCGGACCTGCTCGGACAACACGACTACGTCGTGGGCGTCTTCGAGGGCCCATGGCTCATACGGGTTGAACGGGCTCATGCCCATGCTGTTGGACAGGACGGCGGTCTTCAGGCCGGCGCCGCGGATGGCGCGGGTTGTATCAACGAGGAGCGGCTCAGGCTGGAGGGTTGTAAGGGCCCGGCGCATCAAGTCGGTGCCGTCGATCCCGAGCAGGCTGGCGATTCCCGAGTTCCAGGCTTCCTGGGTGATGTCGCCGCGCTCCAGCTGTGCATACAGGCGGCGACCGTCGGGATTGACGGCGATGGCGTGCAGGTAGGCGTCTTCGGGGAGTCCGCATTCCTTGGAGAAGGCGCGGGCGCAGTCGTCCAGGCTGGTGGTGAGGACTCCGCCGAAGTCGAATATGACAGCTTTGTACGGCATGGCAGCTCGTGGGCGTCAGATGGAGGGCGTGTTGGAGTGCGATGGTGACTGGGCGGTCAGAGGCGGCGCCGTGCCCGCTCGGACAATCGCCGCCATGAGGTGGATGGTCCGCCCGGCGCGCTGGGGAGAGCACCGAGGAGCCCGGCCGTCGCGCAGGGCCTCGGCGAGATCCAGGCTGCCCATGCCGCGGCCGGCGGCTGCGGTGGTGGCTGGATGTGGGAGGACTTCGGCGGTGCGGGCGCCGTAGGGGCGGTGGAGCACCTCACCGTTGTGGAAGTTCGGGTCGGGGAGGACGAGCGTGCCCTCGGTGCCGTGGATCTCCAGGTGGGGCGTCTGGGTGGCGGCGGCGTCGAAGCTGGCGATCAGGGTGACAGGGACCTTGTCGTCGATCTCCAAGAGGGCGGCGACGTAGGTGGGAGCGTGGGCGGTGAAGCCTTCCCCCGCGTGTGGTCCGGAGCGAATACGGCGGTCGGTGCGTGTGTGGACGGTGGCGGCGCGTACCCGCAAAGGGCCGAGCAGGTAGTCGAGGGCGGTGAGGTAATAGGGGCCCATGTCGCCGAGCGGGCCTGCGTGTTCGGCGTAGAAGGGCTGGGGCGCGGGGTGCCAGCGTTCGGGGCCGGTGCTGAGCAGGGTGGCAGTGGCGGAGCGTACGTCACCGATGAGACCGTTGCGCAGGGCGGCTGCCGCCGTTTGAAGCGCCGGGCCGAGCAAGGTGTCGGGGGCGGCGCCGAGCAGGACACCGGCGTGCTCGGCGCGGGCCGTCAGCGCGGTGGCCTCCTGCGGGTCGGTGGTGAGGGGTTTCTCGATCCATACCGCGCGCAGGCGTGCCGTGATGGCCTGGTGGGCTAGGTCGGCGTGGGTGGGGGGCGGAGTGAGGATCAGGACCAGGTCGATCGTCTCCGGGGTGAGGAGATCCACGACGGGGACGGCCGAGATGCCGTACTGGTCGGCAAGGCGCTGGGCTCGCTCGTGGTCGAGGTCGGCACACGCCGTGAGGTCCACGCTGCTGCTGGCGGCCAGAGTCGTGGCGTACTCGGTGGCGACCATGCCGCAGCCGAGTATGCCCGCCCGCACGGGGTGCGGGCTCACCGTGCACCCGCAAGGGTCGTTTCGATGAGGCGGGTCAAGTCTGCTGCCCAGGAGGGGTGTTCGGCTACAGGAAGCCAAGGGATCTGGACGTCGAGATAGCGGCGGGCATCGATGAGGGGGCGCTCGGGCTGGACGGGCCAGGCGGCGGCCGTGTGCAGGTCACCAGGGCCGGGCCACCAACTGCGGTAGCCCCCATGGAAGAGGCTGTTGGCCAGGTGCTCCGCTGCGGCGGGGTCGGGAAGGCGGAGCCCGACCAGCGAGCCGTTGCCGATCGGAATGCTGGAGGCGGGGACGAGAGTGATCCCGCGGATGCCGTGCAGGGACTCCAGTACTCGCTGTTGCAGGGTGCGCAGGTCGGCCACGAGTGTGGGCAGGTGGTCGAGTTGGGGCAGGGCGAGCCCGGCGGCCAGTTCTGTCATCCGGGCCTTGGAGCGCCATACGGCGTGCGGAGTGGGCTGACGGGTGTCGCCTCCTATGGCCCGCATCAAGGCCATGGTGTCGGGACGGTCACCGACGACGAGCCCGCCTTCACCGGTGGCGACGAGCTTGAAGGTGTGGGTGGAGAACGTCGCCAAAGTTCCCCAACCGCCGGCCGGACGTCCCTCGACCTCCACGCCCCAGGCTTGCGCACAGTCCTCGATGAGGTCGATCTCGCGATCGTGCAGGTGGGCGGCGATATCCGCAGTGCCCGGGGCGGGACGGCCGCGCAGGTGTACCAGGACGACGGCCCGGGTGGCGGAGGTGATCAGCGGGAGGATCTGTTCCCAGGTCGGTGTCAGTGAATCCGTCGCGGGAGCCACGCGGACGGTGGCGCCGAGCATGTCGGCGGCGGCGCCGATGGAGACCCACCCCAGCTCCGGGATGATCACCTCGTGGCCTGGGCCCACGCCCAGGCCGCGCATGGCCAGGCGCAGGGCGGACGATCCGGAGTCGACGGCCAGGGCCTGTGCGCGGCCGGTGAGGCAGGCGACGCGCTGTTCGAGCGCGGAGAGGTGCTTGCCGTCGAACGTGGCGATCTCGCCGGACAGTATCCCGCCCCCCACGATCACATTCTGTTGATCGGAGGTGAGCTGGCTGTACTGGTACAGGAGTGTGGTCTGTGGGGAGTTGGGCATGGTGGTGCATCCCTTCGCTATAGGAGGGTGCGGGGACCGACTGGTCAGAGGTGCGCGGCGCTTGGCAGGCGGCCCAGGATCGGTATGGGGGTGAAGGCTTCGGCGCGTGCAGCGCCGATCCGGCCGCCCCACAGAGTGGCCAGGTTTTGGGCCATCGGGCCGAAGTGGTCGTCGATCGGCTGCGACCGGTGTTCGGCCAGGGCGCGCATCTTCTGGTCGAAGGTCGCCGTGACGTTGACGATTACCCGGGCGTTGACCGGGCCGCTCAGGGTCAGGGAGTTGTAGCTGTCGCAGGTGTACAGCCGTCGCGGGCAGCCGGTGTGGATGTGCGCCTCGGGCAGGCCCGCCAGGACAGCGGCGGCGACCGCCCGGTGGTCGGGGTGGACGTCGTCGAGCGGGTGGGTGATCAGGATCTCTGGCCGGTGGCGGCGTATCAGGTCGTCGACCGCGGCGGCATCCGCGATGTTCAGGAGTTCGAGTTCGATACCGAGGACCTTGGCGCTGGCAGCGGCCTCAGAATCCCGCACTTCGTCGTGTGCCGTGACGGCTCCGGTCACCGGGGCGTGACGGGCATGCAGGGCGAGCGTGCCACCGGCCCACAGTTCCAGGTCATCGGGGTGGGCCATGACGGCTAAGACGGATCCCGGCACCTTCACCACATCCCCAGCTTCTCGATGACGTCCGCCGGCCGGGGCAGAGGAGGGCTGGCGTGCCCGGTGGCCTGCCACGGGATGGGCACGTCGCGGCGCATCCGGCTCAGTGCGCGCCACCGCAGGACGTCCTCCCAGGCGGTGGTGATCGCGGCCCCCTTGGTGCCGGCGAGCCGCCCGGAGTCCGGGAGATCTTCGAGGGTCAGACCGTCGGCGAGTAGCCCGGCGGCCGTCTTGGCGCCGATGCCCTTGACGCCGGGCAGGTTGTCCGACTTGTCCCCGGTCAGGGCCCGGTAGTCGGGCCACTGAGCGGGGGTGACGCCGTAGCGCTCGTGGACTTCGGTGTCGGTGATGATCCGCTTGGACGCTTTGCGTGAGCGGTTGATGATCCGCACGCGCTCCCCGTCCAAGAGCTGGTAGTAGTCCTGGTCGGCGCTCATGATGCGGATCGTCCGGTCCGGGTGGCGGTGGACGAGGGTGGCGACGACGTCGTCGGCCTCGGCGTCATCGATCTCCACCCAGGCGATGCCGTAGGCGTCGAGGGCTTCCTTCATCGGCGCCAGGAACTGCAGCGGCGCCAGGGCCTCCGGCGTGGACTCCCGGTTGGCTTTGTAGTCGGCGTCGGTGTCCTTGCGCCCGGCGCTGCCGTGCTCCCCGTCCAGCACGACGCATACCTCGGCCGGCGGCGTATCCAGATCATCGCGGAGGGTCACCCGCAGCAGGGCGAAGAATGCGAACAGGCCCGTCAGGTTCCGCTGCTTGTCGCGGGAGAAGATCGGAGCCGGGAAGCCGAAGTGCCCGCGCCACAGGACGTTGAAGCCGTCGACGAGGAACAGCGGGGCTGCCGAGGAGTGAGACGGGGCTACAGCACCCATCACGACACCGCCTTAATAAATTGCAGGGCGATTCGGTCGGGCCTGTAGTCCTGAGCCAGGTGGTACATGGCCTTTGAAGTTCGCCCGTAGGCTACCGGATCGGTCAGCAGCGCATCGACCGTGTCGAGGAGCGTGTTGGGTCCTGACCGAGGATCGCCCATCAACCGCTCGGTGGCGTACTGATGTTCCAGGAGGGCGGGCAGGTTGCCGACCGGGTAGCTGACCACGGGCACCCCCTCGCTCATGGCCTCCAGGGCGACCAAGCCGAACGTCTCCCGCAGAGACGGAACGATCACGGCGGCGGCCCCTGCCAGCCAGGTGGGAACCTCGCGCCAGGCCAACCCGCCCTCGGACAAGGTGATGTGCGCCGAGGCGTCCGCGAGGGCTCGGCATTTGGCCAGGAGCCGTGCTTGGGATCCGGTGGCCGCCTCGAAGCCCGCCGCCGCGACCATGACCTCCAGCTCCCGGCCCCAGTCGGCGGCGGCAGTCAGCAGAGGCACGAGGCCCTTCTCATGTCCGAGACGGGCCAGCACCCGCACGGGCCCGGAGCGGCGCCGTTCGATGTGTGCGTCATCGGGTAGTGCAAACGGCGTGAAAAGGAGTGCGTTGGGTACTACGCGCCACCCGCGGGTCGGCAGGCCCGCGGCTTGGGCCTCGGCCGTGACCACGGGCGAGGGGACGATCACTGTGTCCGCGCGGGAGAGCGCCGCGGGCGCGTCCTCCGCGTTGGGCAGCACATGCGCCGCGAGCACCCGGCACACGCCGTCGGGCAGTGCGGCGGCCAGCCGCCCCAGGCCCCACAGGGCGTCGGTGAAGACGACCGTGTCGGCCTGATGGCGGGCGATGATCTCCCAGAGGCGGGCTTGGAGCTTGCCCTCGTACTGCAGGACGGCCTTGCGGAGCTTCTCGTCCGAGCAGGGGAAAGTGATGGAAAGGTCGAGGTGCTCGATGGCGACCCCGCCGAGCGCGCTCCTCGACTTGCGGGGTACGGCGGTAGCGATGGCCACGCGGTGCCCGGCGTCGGCCAGGCCGCGGGCGAGTGCGGCCGTGGCGCGTTCGATGCCGGCGGGCGCGTCCATCTGCCAGGAAGCGAGCACGAAGACGAAGCCGCGGGCCCCCACGCGGGTGCCGGTCATGGTGTGTGGATCCTCTCGGGTACGGGCAGCGGCTGCACGGCGGTGTCCGGGCGAGGCTCCCAGGGGAAGACGACCCAGTCATCTACGTCCCAGGCCCACCAGGCGGGGCGAAGTGGGCTGCCCACGTTGCGGCACAGGGCGACGTTGTCCACACGGACGTCCGGGGCAAGGCGCCCGGCGAGGGCCTTCGCGACGGCGGTGAAGGTGGCGCCGGTGCCGCAGATGTCATCGACCAGGAGGACACGCCCACCCAGCGCAGCCGCAAAGCCGTCCGGGACGGTGACCGTCACCGTGCCGGTGGCCTGGGTGTACAGCGCGTCGGAGGCGTTGTGCTTCGCTGCGACATGGCACACGGGCACACCGAGCCGGGCGGCGATCTCCTCGGCGGGCCGCCTCCCACCGCCCGCGATGCCGATCACCGTGGCGATCGGCCCGGCCGCGGCGGTGGTGTCGGCCAGGAGCGTGAGCGCCGACTCGTACGCCTGTGCGGTCAGCTGGTAGGCGGTCTGATGGCGGAAGACGCGTTGGACGGGTGCGGTCGATGTCATCGCCGAACCCCCTCGGTGAGAGGCAAATCCAGATCGGCGCCGGTCAACAGGGGGCGTGTGGCCTCGATGTCCGTGGCACCGCGCACGTTGTGGTACACCTGCCCGTCGGCGCGGATCACCGTGAACCCTTCGGCGAGTTCGCGGGTCCGTAGCCGGACGCGCAGTCCGTGCGGCGGCTGGACGGACTCCACGATGCGCCGGGCCTCGGCGTCCTCGACCAGCTCCGCGGCGGCGAGGTGAGCGCCGCCCCCGATGGGCAGCATCTGCAGGAAGGTGACGCCGACGGCACCGAGGTCGGCGGCTAGGTCGGCGACCGACTGGGCACGGTGGGCGGTGGACTGCATCATCACCGCGTGCAGCTGCACCGGTACACCCTGGCTGACCGCGGCGCGGGCGCCGGCCACGGCCCGCTCGAAGCTGCCCTTGCCCCGCCAGTGGTCGTGCGAGGCGGCGTCGGGGCCGTCGAAGCTGACGCGCACCGCGTCCACTACCGGGGCGAGTTCCTCCGCCCGGCGCTGAAGGTGCCAGCCGTTGGTCGTGCAGCTCACCGCGGCCCTCTGGCTGGCCAGCACTTCCAGCAGCTGCGGCAGGGACCGCAGCAGCAGCGGCTCGCCGCCGGAGATGTCGTGGCCGAGGACGTTGCTGGCGGCGAGAAGGCTGGCGATGCGCTGGCGTTCGGTGGCGCCGCTCTCGGGGAGCGTTTTGTCGTCCAGGCACTGCGGACACTGCAGGTTGCAGCGCACCAGGGGCGACCAGCAGATGTTGAAGGGGACGTGGGTGGCCACCTGGTGCTGGGTGACGGTGGGCCACTGGTCCACCTCCGCATCGTCCAGGAGGACCCGCCCGGCGGGCACATGCCGTCCGGGCGTGTGCGTGAGTTCGGTGGCCGGGTCGTACACCAGGGGCGTCTCACCCAGGGTGGCCGCGGAGAAGATCCGGACTGTCATCGGCTGATCACCTCTGACTGGGAGAGCAACTGCTCGGCGGCAGTGCGGAAGGCAGCCGCGCGGCCGTGCGGGGGCGGGTCGTCGAGCAGGCGGCGGTAGTAGGCGAGGGTGCTTGGCCAGCCGGCGAGCTTGGTCTGCCACTGGGCTTCGGCGTCCGGGGGATCGAGGTGGAAGCCGACGCACTGTCGCAAGGGGACGACCAGGCAGCCAGCGGCGATGAGAGCGGCGCCGAGGTGGGTGTCCTCCATGCCCCAGCCCACAAGCCCGAACACCGGGTCGAAGCCTCCGACGTCGAGGACCTTCTCGCGCGGTGCGGCCATCAGGGCGGTGACGACCACGCGTGGGAGGTCCCAGTCCAGATACGTGGCGCCGTGGCCGAGCTTTTGGAAGTCGTCGGTGTCGTTGAGAGGACTGCCGGTGGTGGGACGGTCCAAGACGATGCCGGTGTACATCTGTTTGCCGCCCTGGCTGCGCCAGGTGACGCGGTGATCGGCGGCTAGGTCAGCGCTTCCTTTGGGGACTCGGGCGGCGCCGTCGCGGCTCGGGGAGTAGGGGGCGTTGTGGCGGAAGCCCACCAAGACGGCATCAGGGTGGAAGCGGACGGCGATGTCCGCGAGGGCGTGGGGTGGGAGGACCATGTCCCCGTCCAGGAAGACGACGGTGTCGGCGCCGGCCAGGGCTGTTCCGGCGTTGCGGGCCGCTGCGGCGCCGCTCTGCTGGGGGAGCCGGACCAGCGTGTCGACGACTGGGTGGGCGGCGGCGATCTCGGCGGTCGCGTCCGCGGACGCGTCATCGACCACGATGGTCTCGATGGAGCCGGTGGTGTCCTGGGCACCGAGGGCGTCGAGGACCGGCCCCAGCGAATGCGCCGTGTTCCGTGCCGGCACGACGACCGACACGGCGTGGCCGGCGGCCAGGGGCGCGGGCGTGGGCGCGTGCCAGGCGAGACCGGTGCGTGCTTCGAACTCCTCCCTCAATTTGCTGTGATCGTTGGGCCGGGTGGTGAGGGCCTGAGCGAGGGTGTGGGTCACGGCCAGTTCCAATCGTCGAGTACGGCGGCGGCCTGTGACCAGCCGCGGGGGTCGGGGATCCAGTGCACGAGCGGGCGGTCCTCGTCGGCGAGCAGGTCTGCGATCAGGACGAAGTAGAGCGGCTCGGCCACGACCAGGAGCCGGGCTCGGGCATCGAGGGCGTCGAGGCGCCAGCGCAGCTGGCGGTGCACCGTCGGGCGCAGCTCGGACGCGTGCTCGGTGGTGAGCGGCTGGTCGTAGGCCAGCAGGGGGGTGTCGGCGCAGACGAGGCCGTATCTGGCGGACAGGAAGAAGACCCGCTGACGCAGCTCCGGGTGATCGCCCACGCGGTCGTGGAGCTGTGGCGCGATGCCGCCCGCGTACAGCTCAAGGGCGGGGAGGGGGATGACCGAGTCGGCCTTGCGGCGCGAGCATCCGGCCAGCACCAGGGTTCCGGACAGAGGAGTGGTCATGGTTCCCGCACCACCCGGAAGCCGATGCCGTCCGACTCAAGTTCGGCCGGGGCGGCGTTGAGGAAGGTCGACTTGGCGTACAGGACCGGGGAGTCGTGCGAGGCTCCCCGCAGGATGAACCCGTTGCCGAGAGTGGCGCTGCTGGTCCACTCCCAGACGTTCCCGGCCATGTCGAGCAGTCCGTCCGGGGTCGCCCCGTCCGGGTACGCCCCCACGGGAGTGGGCCGACCCGGGCCGCCGCGTAGGTTGGCCCGATCCGGCGTGGGCTCCTCGTTACCCCAGGGATACGTGCGGCAGGCGGGCCCGGATGCCGCCCACTCCCACTCGACGGAGCGGGGCAGCCGTCCGCCCATCGCGCGGGCGAGGGCGGCGGCATCTGGCTGTGCGAGGCCCGTGACGGGCCGCTGGTCGGTGCCGCAGTCGAGCTGGGCCCAGGTCAAGAGGGTTTGGGTCCACTCCAGGGTGCGCACTTTGATGCGGCGCTGCTGATCGCCGAAGCGGCATACCCCGCCCGTGATTCGGACCCAGTGCACCGTAGTGCTCACCGTGGCCGTGACGGCGGTCGCCGAAGACGCGGTCATGAGGATCACCCGCTGATCAGGAACAGGTCCTCAGCGTGGGCCGAGGAGCGGATACGGCTCTTGTCCGGGTGCGGGCGAAGGCCCGCCGCGGCGAGCGCGGCCACCAGCACCTCGCGGGCGCACTCCGCCTCGGTGCGGCTGGTGGCAAAGAGGCAGTAGTTGTCCGCGAAGCGGACCACCGCAAGGTCCTGCAGCTGTGCGTCCACCCGGGACAGCCGCAGGTTGATGAGCAGAGGGCTCAGCCCGCACCCTGGCATGATCGGGTCGGGCAGAGCGTCCAGGGCCGTACGCACCCGGGCCAGGAAGGTGCCGTCCTGGACGTGGCAGGCCAGCCAGTCGACAACTTCGCTGGTGCTCGCTCCGGCCGAGACCCGCTGGACATCGACGTCGACCACCCACCTCCGGCCTTCGGAGAGATGCTCGGCTGCCTGGCGCAGGGAGGTGAGCCGGTTGCGGCCCCGACGGAATCCCGATACCCACGGAGCGAATGCCGTCTCGTCCAGAACGGGCTCGACTGCGCGCCGCATCGCCCGGTGGACGACGCGGTCGCGGACCGTGGGGATCACGGTGTCGATGTGTTTGCCCGTGTACGCGATCACATGCGAGGCCCGCAGCGGACCGGGCTGCCATGTGCCCTGCTGCAGCTGCTCGCCCAGCTCGTCGAGCCGCCCCTTGAGCCCGGTGCGGAACCCTGCCCAGGTGAGTCCGTCTGCCCCCGGCGCGGACGCCCGGCGCATGCATTCCCGGGCGGCGCGCTTCAGATGGACTGGCTCGATCAGATACGGCATCAGCGAATGGGCTGCCACGAATGGGGAGTTGGGCGCTACAGTGAAGGCAGCCTGGGTGGCTGGAACGATCCCGCCCTCCCTTTGAGAGCCGCTTCCCAACACGCGCGGCCTGGGGGAGCTGGAACGACGGCCCCACCCAGGCGTCGTCGTTTCAGCGGCCACGTTCGTCCTCCCACAGCTCCACGTGCAGCCGAGGGCTGAGATTGAAGCCGCGGGCCAGGGCCTCCTCCGCGATCGTCCGCAGGCCCTGCCGCACCGTGTCGGCCGAGGTCCCCTCGGGCATCACCCATATCTCGGTCATCGCGAACCGCTCGGCGAGGTCGGCGATCTCCTTGAACTCCTCCAGCTCGCTCACGACGAACTTGAACCGCGCCTTTCCCGAGGCGACGAACGCGGCCAGGGCCGCAGGGGCGATCCGCACGATTTCCCGGCCGCCGGCGGCGGCCAGCTTCGGGGAGACGTTGAAGGCGGTCACGGCGGCCACGAGGTCCTCGCTGGGGATCAGCGTGCCGTTCGTCTCAATCTCGACCTCGTAACCCTCCGCGTGCAGCTTGGCCACCAAGCGCTCTAGCCCGAACCGCTGGATCAGCGGCTCGCCTCCGGTGATCACCACGAGGCGGACCGTGCGGGCCTTCACCCAGGCCATCAGCTCATCCAGCAAGACCCGGCGCCGGATCTTGGGATCCTGCGGGTCGTACGTCTTGAAGTCCCAGGTGTACGCGGTGTCGCAAGCCCAGCGCGCCCCCGGCCCCTGGCCGCAGGACAGGTTGCAGTGGCTTAACCGGATGAACAGGGCCTGCCGGCCGAGCGAGGGCCCCTCGCCCTGGAACGTCGGTCCGAAGGTGTCGGCGATGAACAACCCGCGATCGTCCGCGGCCTGCTGGCCGAGCAGGTGGAGCACGCCTGTGTTCACGGCCGGATCACCTCGAACTCCGCCCACGACGACGGGGTTTCCGACACACGCACCGTCTCCAGGCGCCCTCCGATGCCCGGCTCGACGTGCTCCACGAACCACTCGGCGAGGTAGCGCGCGAGGTTCTCCGACGTCGGCTCGACAGGCAGCACGTCATTGAGCGACCGGTGATCCAGATGGCCGTCGAGGAATGTCTTCACTGGTGCCAGGTCGCCGAAGTCGGTGACGAATCCGGGGCCGCTGAGTTCCTCGGCCGCAAGGACAAGTTCGACGGTGTACGTGTGCCCGTGCAGTCGGGCGCACTTGTGTCCCTCGGGCAGTCCCGCCAGGTGGTGGGCGGCATCGAAGGAGAAGCGTTTCCCAATCCGGTACCGGCCCTTAAGTGCGGTCACTTGGCCACCCCCGCGGTGTAGGGAGTCGGATCAGCAACGCCCGCGAGATCAAACGCCTCCCGCCTCTCCGTGCATGTGCCGCAGGTGCCGCAGTGCACCTCACCGCCCTTGTAACAGGACCACGTCAGCTCGAACGGCACGTTCAGTCCGGCGGCCGTCTCCACGATGTCCGCCTTGGTGACGTGCAGGAACGGTGCGACCAGCTGGAAGCCGTCGGCCAGGAAGCCCTCGTTGCCCGCCCGGATGGCGGCCGTGATCTTCTCGAAGAAATCGGGGCGGCAGTCCGGATAAATGAAGTGGTCGCCCGCATGCGCACCGAACGCGACCGCGTCCGCTTTCGTAGCGACGGCGACGGCCGCCGCCACCTCCAGCATGATCGCGTTGCGGTTGGGGACGACGGTGATCCGCATCGTCTCGTCGGTGTAATGCCCGTCGGGGACATCGAGCCCGGCGTCGGTGAGTGCCGACCCTCCCAGCAGTCGCCCGACGGCGGTCAGATCGACGACCTCGTGCGCGGCCCCGAGAAGGTCGGCGATCTGGGCGGCGCACTGCAACTCCTTGCGATGGCGCTGGCCGTAGTCGAAGGACAGCAAACTCACGCTGGCGCCCTGGGCGGCCAGCAAGTACGCCGCGGCGGTGCTGTCCAATCCGCCGGAAGCGATCACGACCGCGTGACGCGGCACATGTCCAGTCATCTCCCGCAAACCCTTCGAGATCCCCCGCGCCATCCAGCACGGGGAAGTGGAGTGAGTCCGCCCTCAGACAGGGGCGGCAGTCGGACTAGGTCGCCGCAGCGACAGGCGAAGGGCGGCGGGCGCGGCGCCCAGGAGCGCGACCGAGGTCGCCGCCTAGCACTATTGGGCTCCAGGCGGGCAGGATGAGGCGACCATGAGGAGCGCTCACTCACGACCTTCCTCAACTCCCGCAAAGGAGCAGAGCCTTGGAGAGCGAGGAGCGGTCCACCTTCGCGGCGGAACTCACGCACTGGCGCAACGTGCGGGGCCTGTCGAAGGCGGCCTTCGCACAACGTCTCAACATCGACCCCTCGTACGTGAGCCACATGGAGGCCGGGCGTGAACACGGCAGCTCCCAGCTCGCGCGCCGCGCTGATACCGAACTCGAAGCAGGCGGCGCCTTGTGGCAGGCATGGCAGCGCACCGACGCGTCGCCGCAGGCGTCCGAGCAGATTGAACCGCCCTCTGGAACAGGGCTGCTGGTTCTGGAGGACGAAGCGTCCCTGAGTTTCGACGGCAGCGCCTACCGCCTGAGCATGCGCCGACTCCTGTGCAACAACGGCATCCACCCCGTCACCCGCTACCTCGTACGCATCGCGGTGGACCGCTACCCGTCCGAACCCGAGCGTTCCAATGCCCTGTACCGCCGCGACCCGCTCACATGGGATGAACTGGATCTGACGGCGCACTGCGGCACCGAGCCGATGGGCTGGACCGTCAAGCACGACCGCGACGCGTTCAAGGAGGTATGGCTCCAGTTCCAGAGCCCCACCAGCCGCTTCCCTCTCTACCCCGGGCAGGAGGCGGAGATCACCTACTCGTACTCCGTTGGTGCCGAGAAGTGGGGTCCCTGGTTCCAACGAGCCGTCCGGCTGCCCACCCGCCGCCTCGCCGTGGAACTCGCCTTCCCCCGCGACAGCGAACCGACGGTCTGGGGCACTGAGACCTCCATGAGCGCGGACTTTGCTCCACTGCGCACGCCGCCCCAGCGCACCGAAAGAGGCGACCAGTCCGTCTTCTCCTGGGCGACGGTCGATCCACCCCTGCACGCCCGCTTCCGCCTTGAATGGCGCCTGAAGAACGCTGACGACGCGAAAGAGAACGGCCTCGTGAATACTCTCTCCGCCAGCCAGGCAATGGCGAACGCCGGCATCGTCCAGGACGGCGACCCGGTCCTCGGCCGCCGCGCACGCCCCTTCGACCTTCCCGGCGAAGCCGAAGCGGCCAAGCAGGTCATCCACGGACTCCTGGCCGCCGTCGACCGCGTCCGCCAGCTGCACACCTTCGGGAAGGGCATGGGCATTGCCGCCCCACAGACCGGCATTGACCGGTCCGCCGCCGTGGTCTTCCCGCCCGAGGCCGGAGCGGAGCCGATCGTGCTGCTGAACGCCACGGTCACAGAGTCCTCCGAAGAAGAGGACGAACAGTACGAAGGCTGCCTGTCGTTCTTCGACGTACGCGGGCTCGTGCCTCGCCCCCTGAGCATCGTCGTCGCCCACAGCGACCTCGACGGCACCACACGACTGTCCCGCTTCTCCCAGGGGCTGGCGCGCCTCGTCAACCACGAGGTCGACCACCTCGACGGTGTCTTGTACCGCGAGCGCATGCGCCCAGGTGTGGAGCCGATCCCCGTCGATGAGTACCGCGGCACCGGTCAGCGGTGGACGTATGGCTGAGCCTGTGTGGAGCCGCTCCTGCCAGGATCGGAGCGACCGACCATGAAACGCGCGGCTGGTCTGGCTATGCATGTGCGTCACCGGCCGCGAAGTGCTGCTCCAGGTCGCCACCTGGGTGTCGTTGAGTTGTTCGATCACGGGGTGGGGAAGGAACATCTCGTCCTCCTGGACAGTGAAGGATTGGTGCGCGGCTCGCACTCCTTGGGGGTAGAAAAGCCCCGAGAGCGCTCCGCGCTCGCGCAGCTCTCGCAGTGCGCAATCGCGTTGCGGATACCGCGAAGAGCCTTGACATGGGCCTCGCCCGCGGCCTCGTGGGGCTTGTCCGGGGCGGACGCGGCTTCGGGCCCGGGGCCGGGCGGTGCACCCGCCTGCCGCCGACGGGCGGACGGGGCGTCTGCTCAGGTGGCACATAGTGCGTACGCGGCCTGCGTGGCCCATGGCTTCCAGGCGTGCGTGCGCGGTGGAAGCGGTAGAAGAGCAGGGCGTGGTCGGTGACGGCTCGGGTGTTCTCGTTGTCGATGACCTCGACGTGTTCGAGAGCTGAGGCGGCGCCGCCCGCCCCGTACTCGCGGTCGATGCGCTGAGCGCCGCCTTGGGACGGCTTGGTGAACCCTGTAATGGGCGCGAGTGCGTCCTGCGCCCGGTCCCGTCGAGGTGATCGGCGGCGTGGTAGGCGAGGTCCACGTACCTGGCGTCGATGAGGGTGCCGTCGGGTCGGGTGTCGCTGTGGCGGCGGCCGTGCCCATCGAGGTAGGTGCGCTGCACCATGTGCGCGCGGTCGGTGACGTTCTCCCAGGCGGGGAGAGTGACGGGTTCGGAGCGCCGGGGGTAGCTGTTGGTGTCCCCGGCTGCGATGGTGACCATGCTGGGGTGGGCGAGAGTGGTGAGCCACCCGGCTTCGGTGACTCGCTGGTCGGTGTCGAAGAAGCACATATGGAACGACACGAAGTTGATCGGCACGGGGTGAGCGCCCAAGTGCGCCTGAACGTGGCAGGGGTGTAGCCACCAGGGCTTCGCGCGGGGCTTTTGCTTGGCGACGTGGAACATGCCGGGTCGCAGGTAGACGGCGGTGGCGATGCCGGCGTCGACGCCCGGGTTGGGGGCTGCGAGGAAGCCGCGCAGTCCCAGGCGCTTCTCCGTAGCGTGCAGGAGCCGTCCGCCGTGTTCGCGGCTGTGCTTCGCCTCCTGCTGGAGCACGACGTCTGGGCCGCCGTCCCCGAGCTGAGAGAGGATGTCGAGCGCGAAGTCCCGGCGTTCGCCGTCGCGCCCTGCGTCTGCCTCGATGTTCCAGACAGCTATGTCGATGGTGCTGGCGTCCATGGAGTTCCTTCTGTGAGTGCAGCAACACCTGGTGGGAGCGGGTTATCTGGGCCGGCCGCTTGCTCCCCCACAGAGCGCGGCCGGGGCGCCGGGTGGGCGCCACCTCCCCTCGGGGGCGGCCTCGGGGACTTCCCGCGCGGGGCGGGCGTCCCGGCTAGACCAGAGGAGGCCCCAAGCCTGTGGTCAGGCGACCGGTCGCTCGGCCTTCCACCGCGGCCGTGTGCTGGGTCTGATCAGTGAGGTGGTGGAAGGAGGGTCGGTGCCCTCGGGGATCGGCAGGTAGACGAGGAAGGTGTCGTCGCGGTCGGTCTCTGGGTGTGAGGGGCGTGTGCGGCGCCGGATCTGGTATCCCGCGCCGATGAGCGTCTGGGCGAGGTAGGTGACGCCTTGCAGCCAGTGCGTGTACGCGCCGGGCGGTGGAGTCGACTGGTTGGGGGCGCGCTGGTAGAGCGGGGCCGGTTCCCATGTGACGAGGGCGCAGTCTTGCGTGCCGGGCGGCCACAGGTGCTCGTCCACGTCGCGCACGATGCATCGTCCGGTCCGCAGTGCCCCCGTGTCCTGCTGCTCGTGGCGGCTGAACAGGGGCGGGTCGGCTCGTTCGAGGAGAGCTTCGATCGGCCATATGTCGGTGGACCGGCGAGTCTGGAAGTTCGGGCGCGGAGGGTGCGCATGCCGCAGGTCCTCGGCGGTTCGAGGGGACGGTGTCCTGCCCGCAGGGAGTCGGTAGACGACGAGGTCGGCGCCACTGTGCAGGTCCGGAGTTCTGGGGATGCCCCACTCCTCGACGACGAACCCGCAGTCCGCGAGGGCGTCGGCGCACGCGTCGAGTCGTTCGGTCCAGTGCTGCATCGCACCAGGCGGTAGGTGCCCGGTGTTGTCGTTGCGGCGGAAGAGGGGGTCGGGGAAGAAGTGCACGACGACGGCGAGTTCGGCGTGGGCGGGCCACAGCACCTCGGGCAAGGGCTCCGCTCGGCACCAGCCTCGGCCCTCGGGAATGTCCCGCGGGGTCTTGGTGAAGTCCAGGTACAGGCCCCCGAGCTTCAGCCACGTCAGATGGTGGTTGACGAGGGCGACGGCGGATCGGGAAGGGTCCGCGGGGTCGTAGAGCGCAGGTGTGCTCACCGTCGTGTCCTTTGCAGGAGAGCTGAGTAAGCGGTGTCGAGAACGGAGGCGGGGGGCCATGCGGCTGCTCCGGTGACGGGCTCGGGCGAGCGAGCTGCGGCCCGCCGTACTCGCTCTGCGATGACCGAGGCCACGATGCCCACCGGTACGGCGATCAGAAGGTGGTGGGTGGGCGGAAGCGGCATGAGGAATGCGCCGAGCAGATCAAAGGAGGCATGGCCGATGACCAGCGGAAGCACACGTCCGGAACGCAAGTAGAGCCGCAGACGGCCAGCAGCGAAGAGGGCCATCGCGACCGCGGGCGCGCCGAAGTATGCGTGCAAGGCGACCTCGACTGCACAGACCGTGGTGTAGATCTGCCAGGCGGGCCGTCCTGCGGCCGTCATCAGCGCAGCGGTGGCGGCCACGATCACTACGTCCTCGACAGCCACGACCACCCCGAGCTGGGCCATGGAGTCGAGGGGGCTCGTGACGCCGACGGTGTCCAACTGGTTTCCGGCCATGACTGGCAGAGCGGCCACGTCGAGGAGGAGCAACGCCTGTACGCCTAGGTAGGCCAGGCACCCGCCTGCCGCGCAGGCACCGAAGGCACGTCCTGCGAGGTCGCAGGTCTGAACACACCAGCGTTGCGGATACTTCTCGCAGGGTGCCTTCTCCAGAGTGATGCCGTGAGAGCGGCAGACCTCCCACGCGAGCCACGCGAAACCCAAACCGGTCGCGAGGGGCCCGAAGTGGCCAAGGGGCCTGTCGGGGTCGGCGGCGAACAAGGAGGCGGAACTGCAGCCCAGTGCCGCACAGCGTTGGAGTATTCGCTGGCGTGGGGAGACACGGTCGAGAGTGGTGCGGGCAATGACCGTCCAGAGCAGCCAGAAGAAGACCACGACGCCGACGCCTATGCGGATGAGCGCGGTGTAGTGGGGGGTCTGCTGCGGCCAGCGGACGTCGTACAGGGCACCGAGTTGCAGCCCCGCGTTGACCAAGAACGTGATGGAGGCGAGGAACAGCAGTGCGGCGGCGTGGAGCAGGGCCCCATGAGGTGCGGTTATGTGCAGGGGGGCGGGGGTGAGCGGGTGTGTCACGCCGCCACCATCTCGGTGGTCGCGGGCCGGTGCGGGGCGATGATCTGGCCGTCCGGCAGGAGTTCACCGGTGTCCTCGAAGAGCAGGACGCCGTTGCACAACCGGGTCCAGCCCTGCTCCGGGTGACTCACTTCTATGAGCGCGGCCTCCCGGTCGGGGGAGTCGGCGGTCGGGCACGGCGGCTTGTGTTGGCACATCGTAGGACCTTCTGGGTCGCGTCGGGAGGGGGCAAGCGTGCACGGGGTGCGGCAGGAGGGTTGGGTTGGCCGGCCGCCGCCTCGCGCCCCTGAAGGGCGGCGGCCGGGGCGGCTCCCGCATTGGCCGGGCTGCGGGAGCGCCGCTTCCTCCGCGCGGTGGTCTCGGGCCGCTCCTGCACGAGGGGCACGGGGGCCGCAAGACCGGAGGAAGCCCAGTCAGGGGAAGCTAGGTGCGGGCAGTGGCGCTGCTCGGGGGTCGCGCTGCCTGCCGCAGGCCGTGCTGGCGGGCCCGGGTGACGACGTGCGCCCGGCTCTGGGCGTCAAGGACCCACATCAGCCGCCGGACGTACACGCCGACCTGAGCGGGCGATCTGTGTATCTCGGCCGCGATCTCGCCATTGGTCAGACTCCGCGTGAGCAGCGTGATCAGATTCCGTTGCTCCGGGGGGAGGTGGACCGTGCCGTGCTCGAGGGCAGGCAGGCGGATCAGCCCCAGGTCGTAGGAGCAGTCGACGAGCGCGGCCTGTCCCTTCGCACCCACCTTCTTCTTCGCTGTGCTGATGTGGTGGCGGACCGTCCCCGGCTTACGGTTCAGGCGGCGCGCGATGACGCGGTCGGTCAGGCCCTCAGCGAGGCCCTGTACCACCTGCCGCTCACGGGAGGTGAAGGAGACGGTCGAGGCGTTGACGGTCACCTCTGTCCTTTCTCTGCATGACGGATGGTGCTCCGCTCGACGAGCCGGGCATATGGCCGCCGGCCCGCCGAGCGGCGGTCTGGGAGGCGCGTACTTCTACAGGTCATCCAGGTTGACGACCGTGAACGCGCGCAATGTGCGCACCAGTTGGGTAGCCACGAGCCAGGCCAGGTCGGCGTGGCCGTAGGGCACTGGGACCCCGTCGCACGCCATGACCTGGATGCTGCGGTCCGGCATGTACCGATGGGGGGTGCCGATGACGCCGTACAGGGGCGCGCTCTGTGCCAGAAGGGCGACGTTTCCGTACTTGGCGAGGTGAGGGCACTGCTTCGGAGCCGTGGACGCGTGTACGGGGCAGAGGGGCGGCTGTGCGGTGCGGACGGTGGTGTCGGGGTCGGGCACGCCCTCTTCGGTGCTGTGGGGGAACAAGATTCCCTGGTCCGTTCTGGCGGGCTCGCGGCAGACCTGGCACAGCAGCTTGGACATCGTCTCGCGCTGCCGAGCGGGGTTGATCATCCGCCAGCGCGGCGCGCCCGTCAGAGCCCCCTCATCGTCGCGGGACTGCGAGACTCGCGCCCACAGGACGCCCTGCGCGTCGCGGTCCCTCCACCCTTCGTCCGTGTAGCTGATGCGGCCCCACCCGGTGCTGCCGAAGGACGGGCGTAAGGCACAAAAAGATTCGTCCACCTCGCCTTCGCGGGCTGTGATGTAGGGGATGGATGTCTGCGCCTGCGGAGCGCTTCCGCCGCTGCTGTACGTGCCAGCCAGTGCGGGGCTGCTGGCCTCCGGGCAGGTAGCGGGGCGCCGGAGCTGCCGAAAGGCCATACCCCGCCGCACAGCGGAGCGCAGCCGAGAACGAAGTCCTCGGGACCGGTCCGTGCCGGCTTCGGGGTTGGCCCCGCCGACATCAGCGCCGGGGGGCGGTATGTGAACGGACATGCGTGCTCTTCCTCTCGGACATGCTCAGACAGGGGGCCGCTCGGGCGAGAACACCGAGCAGGAGACGGGGGGAACGGTCAGTACCTGTGTGCGGCGTGCCGTGTACTGGTCGATGGCGGCTTCGCTGTAGCCGTAGAACCGCCCCACGTCGGCATCGTTGGCGTCCGGCCAGAGCGTGGGCGGCCTCTCGCCCCACTCGACGACGTAGATCTCGTCGGGGCGGGTAGACCGCCGCATCCGCAGGTGCGGGTAGCCGGGCCGGCCTTGCAGCGCGTCACGAACGGCCAGCGCGAAGCAGGGGCAGGGCACGGGGTAGTACCCGCCGCGGCGTGTGCCACCTACCGGGACCGCGAGCAGCGGCATGCGCCTCATGCGCACCGCCCAGCTCTTCTTCAGCAGCTCCGGCTCTGTGATCCGCTGCACGTAGTACTCGAAGTCGTATGCCTCCCATGGAGACATCAGGACAACAGTCACAGGCGGGTGTTTGCAGGTCGTGGGGGCATTGATCATTCGGTGTCCTGGAGGCTCGTGATCAGCTCATCCAGCAGGTCGTGGACCGTGTAGCCCAAGCGCCGGGCGAGGCCCAGGGCCGACCGGTATTCCGCGGGCGTCTCTGCCTCGTACAGCGGCGTGCCCTGCTCGATGACCGCTTCCAGCTCGTCGGAAGGCGGGAACTTCGGGTCAGACACCGCGATGTCGCGCAGCCGTCTGAAGTGCTCGCGCAGACGATCGAGGAGCGCGGTCAGATCCTTGGCGGGTGGCGGTTGCGGGCTTTCCAGCGCGAGGTCCAGGTCCTCGAAGATGCGCGCGACGACGAGTGGCTGCCATGCCTTGGCTTTGGCCAGGATGTCGGCAAGGGCGGCGGCGTCGTGTTTCGGTACCCAGCGGGGGACGGTTCTGGGAGCGGTCATCACGATTGCCTCGCCGGGATCGTGAAGGTGCACCACGTCGCCCTGCCGTCGGGGCGCACCCCCCAGTCGCTGGAGAAGGTCTCGACGAGGAGCATCCCGCGGCCGTGCTCTTCCTCCGCAGACGGCCTGCGCACGTACGGCCTACCAGGTACGCCGTCGGTCACCACGACCCCGACCTTGTCCCTGGTGATGATCAGGCGGAACCCGAGCATGTTGCCGTAGCGCAGCGCATTGGTGGTCAGCTCGCTGATCACGACCATCGCGTCCTTGACGAGGGCAGGGGGTAGCCCCCAGAGGTTCATCCTGGCCGCGCCGATTTGGCGGCAGCGCCCGACCCATTCGGTCTCGTGCCGGGGCACGGGTGCACCCGGGGCCCGGGGTTCGAGCTGAATGGTGAAGACCTCGTCCTCAAGCACGTCGTCCGGGTCCAAGGGGAGATATTCGTCGAGTCGGCCCGTCACAGTGCCCATCACTTTCCGCCTCCGATGATCTCCGCTGTCGGCAACGCACTGAGCGCCCACGGGGTGAGGGAACGCGTGCTTGTTCGCCGGTATCCACGACTCCTTAAGCGCCGACTTCGTACCTTCAGCAGTGACGTCGGTGATGGGCGTCATGGGGAACCTCCCATCTGCTCAGTGCGGGGACCCTGCAACGTGCGCCGACTCCCGAAGCTGCGGTCACCAGCGGCCTCTGCACATCACGGTCGAGTGCTGTCACTGGTGGTCCGGCCTGCGAGATCCGGGTGTGTAAGGGTCGTCACGAGGGCCGTCGGCAACAACCGTGATCTGAGCGCGTTTCACGGGTTTATCGCCCGCTTCACGGGTTCGCCCCTCCGAACCGTAAAGAAGTCACGGATTCTCAACGCAGCGTCGTGACCTGCTCACTACGCTCGTGGCGGGTAACCGCGTACGGAGAGGGGACCAGCTCTTGAATCAGCGTTCGGTATCGCACAGCCCCTCGTGCGCTAAGCGCATCCGCGAAACTCGGGGCGAAGCGGGGTACGCAGCGTCGCAGATCGCCGTAGAGATCCACCGGTGCTGTCATGTCAGCTTGCTGCGCGCCCAGCGCCTTGCGCGCGGGTGGACCCAGACCGAAGCCATTGATCATCTACGTACCATGGCTGAGCACCTAGGACTAACCGCGCCGCGCACTGATGCCGACCAACTGCGGCTGTGGGAACTGGGGATGCACCAGCCGCGACAGAGCGCGATCTCCTTGTTGTGCCGCCTGTACGACTGCTCGGCTCGTGATCTCGGCTTCGTTGTTCCGCCGGCGTCGGAGGGCGCCTGGGCGCCGCCGCAGCCGTCCGACAGGGTCAGCGCACCGGTCGACCTGCTCGACGACCGGGTTGAGGCCGCCCGCCGTTCCATGGACCGGACTCTGGCGCTGGGCAGCGTCACCGCCGCGCAGATGGACTTGCTCGACGAACGCATCCTGGATGTCCGGCGGCAGTACGTCTACACGCCGCCCACAAAGATGCTCACCGAACTCCTCGATGAACTGGAGGAAGTCAAGAACCTGTCGGTAGACCGGCAGCCCGCTGCGGTGCAAGTCCGCCTGTCGGAGATGACGGCGGTGCTCGCCACACTGATCGCCGATGCTTTGATGAAGCTGGGACGCCTCTCGCCGTCTCGCGCCTGGTATGACACCGCGCAGAACGCGGCCGACGACAGTGGCAACCTCGAACTCAGAGCTCGAGTCCGCGCCCAGCGCGCCATGCTGCCGTACTACTACGGTCCGCTGGAGGGCGCCGTCACCTTGGGTCGGGAAGCTCGTCTGCTTTCGCGGGGCCGACAAAGCGCGACAGCAGCTTTCGCGGCCGCGGCGGAAGCCCGAGCCCTGGCCCGCCAAGGGAACGTCGCCGCAGCGGAAACAGCCATCGTCGCCGCCCAGCGTCTGTACGACCGTTGCGACCCCGGCGACCAGGACGACGCCTTCAGCTTCCCCGAGCGGCGGATGCTGCTGTACCTCAGCGGCGCCTTCACCGCCCTGGGCCGCAGCAGCCAGGCCCGTAGAGTGCAGGAAGAAGCACTCGCCCTGTACCCGGCCCGCACGGGAATCGACCCCGCCCTCCTCCAACTGGAGGCGGCGATCTGCCTGGCACACGACCGCAGTCCGGCCGAGGCATGCCAACTCGCCGGCAGCACCTACCTTCGGGTACCGTCCGACCATCGGACCCACATCCTGGAGGAGCGGGCCCGGGACGTCCTGGAAGTGCTCCCATCGGGCATACGCAGGGGACGCGCTGCACGCGAACTCACCGAAATCCTCGCGCTGCCCAAGGGCCCCGCGTGACAGCGCCCAGGCTCGTCAGCGAGCCTGAACCCTATGACAGCTCCAGCATCGGCACCCGGCGGCTTCGACGAATCCGAACTGCGCCACATCGTGCAGCACACCTGCAAGGCAGCAGAGCTCGACGCGGCGAACGCCCGCCTCCTGCGCGGACACACAAACGCCGTCATCCTGCTGCCCGACGCCGCCGCGGTGGTCAAGGTCGCCCGCCGGGGCACCTCGGTCACCACAGTGCAACGCACCACCCACTTCGTGCGCTGGCTGATGGACCGCGGCTTCCCTACCGTGCCGCTGCGCCCGGGGCCGGAACAACCTCTCGTAGTCGACGGGCACGCCGTCACCATCTGGACCTATCTCCCGCAGCCAGACCGCCCAGTCAGTGCTGCCCAGATCGCCAAGCCCCTCTTCCACCTCCACAACCTGCCCACACCACCCGTCGAGCTGCCAGAACACGACAACGTCCGCGCCATCCGCAAGTCCATCGCCGCGATCACCTCCCTGCCCACAGCGACTCTCCGCTTCCTCACCGACCGCGTCGACCGACTCGAAGCCGAACTCGCCGAGGTGGAATTCTCCTTGCCGACCGGCCCCCTGCAAGGCGACCCCCAGCACCGCAACGCCCTCCATCACGGCGACGAAGCGGTGCTGTGCGACTGGGACACCGTGGCATACGGCCACCCCGAGTGGGACTTGGTCACCATCGAGGTCCACTGTCGGCGCTTCGGATATACGCCGGAGCACTACAAGGACTTCGCCACGGCCTATGGGTACGACGTCACCGCGCTGGCTAGCTACACAATCCTGCGTGACCTTCGTGAATTGCGCATGATCACAACGAACGCACGCAAAGTGCACCACGCCCCGGAATCCGTCTACGAAGTGCTGCGCCGAGTAGACGGTCTCGGGAACGAAGACCCGGGTATGCGCTGGCACATTCTCTGACGAAGCCTCTGCACAGACCTCTCAGGTGCACCATGCCGCAACTCTTGGCTGTTTGTGTACTGCACCGGCAGAGCGGCACAGCTCGGCTGGCGCAGGCTGACCTCTGCTAACGACCTTGCCGACTCGTGGCGGCCTGGAGTTCCCTGACGCCGCTCGTGCGGGGGTGGCGTTGTGCCAGCTCGTCGACGATGTTGCGGATCACGGGGCGGTCTCGGACCTCGCCGGGGCTGGCTCGGTAGGCGTCGAGGAGGGAACGGGCGGTCTGCTCCGGGCGCCCCCAGGCCCACCAGGCGCGCGCCATGTCGGTGCCCATGCGGGCCTTCCGCTCGGCGGTGGGGAACTGGGCGGGGCGGAGGTCCTTCCCGGCTTCCAGGGCGGCTCCGGCATCTCTGAGCGCCCAGTGCACACCGACGGCTTACAGGTCGACGGCGGCCGGGCTGATCGGGAACAGGCGGCCTGGAGGGGCGGCCGCCGGCAGCCGACGCGCGGCGCGGCGGGCTTCCTCGGTCATCGACAGGGCCTCAGCGCGGTGGCCACCTCGGGCGGCGGTGTAGGCCAGGGTGCAGAGCATTTGTGCGTACGCCGACACCGACGCATCGGTGTGCAGGCCGGTCGCCTCGACCGCGGAGGCGGCTGTCGTCATGAGGCGCTGGGCTTCCGCTCCGCGGTCCTAGTGGCGCAGGACGATCGCCAGCTCCCGGGCGGCGGCCGCGGACGCGAGCGGGGAACCGGAGATCTCGGCCCAGGTGCGCGCGCGGTCTGCGGTGAGCCGGGCTTGGCCGTAGGAGCCGAGCTTGGTCAGTACCGCAGCGGCCAGGCTGTAGACGGAGGAGAGCCGGGCCTGGTCGAGTTCGCGACGCGAGGAGGCCGCGGCATGCCCATCCGCGATGAGGCCGGGCAGCGCGGCGAGCAGACGAGAGTGCGCGCCCTTGTCGTACAGCGCGCGGGCGGCCGCCATCCGGGCATCCAGCGGGCCTGTGCCGGTCGGGGCGGGTGTGTCGGCCAAGGCCTCGTCGAGCCCCATCATCAGGGCGACCGGCCCGGCAGCAGCCGTGGCAGTGAGCAGCGTACGGCGGCGCATCGGGTCCTCCTCGGCGTGCGGACTGGCCGTCACTCTAGTGGCCGTCGGCACCTTCGAGGCGGGTGGCGCCAGGGAAGTCATCAGGATGTGTCGCGGAACGCCGACCTCTTGAGCGGCGCGGTGGACCAGGGCCAGGTCGACGACCCTTCTGCGCCGCTCCAGCTGCGAGACCGTGGCGGGGTCGCAGCCGAGCCTGCCGCCGAGGGTGGCGAGCGTCCAGGAACGGTGCTCGCGCCCGAGCCGGATGAGCGCGCCCGGACACCGCTGTTCGGCTAATTCGAGAGCTTTGGGTGTGCTCCAGAGCCGGTCAACGGACACAGGTCCTCCCACGCTGCACGACCGGGGCCCTCCACGGTACGGACGGCGGTTGCCGCCGTCGAGGCCGCTTGCATGCCGTGCAAAACCCTTGCACGGCACGGCTATCGATCACCGTAGGACGAGGGGCTGCGGTGTGCTGGCTGCACCGCCCCGAACCACGGGGCTCGTCCATCGGAGGCATCATGGCAACCGCTGTCGCAACTCCTCTGACCACTGATTCGATGAGCGGCCCGGTCCGCTCTGCGCGGGAGGTCGTACCGGCCGGCCTGCGGGACAAGCAGGTCGGGCTGCTCGTGCGCGACTACCCGTACGACTCGGTCATGGCGGCCCGGGTCCTGGAACAGGGCTACGCGTACCTGCTGACCGCGATGCGGCACCGGGGCGAGGGGCTGGGGCTCGCGCCCAGCAAGCTCGTCGACATCGGGGCCCACACGATCATCCTCGACACCGTGGCGTACGCCGAACTGTGCGAGCGCTTCAACGGCGGCCACTTCCTGCACCACGTGCCCGAAATCGAGATGAAGAACGACGGCTCGGTGATGCGGACGGCGCATATCGTCGCCGCCGACGGGTGGGAAGTCGACCTGCCGCTGTGGGCGGACGCCGCCCCGTGCGGCCCCTGCCACCCCGGCAACGACTCGCACTGACCAGCGACAGAGCCGTGGGGGGGGGGGCGGCGGCGGGGGGGGGCGGGCCGGGGGGGGGGGGGTGTGGGGGGGAGGGGGCGGCCGCGGGGGGGCGCCCGCCGCAGGAGGGGGGGGGGGGGGAGGCCCGCCACGGCCGGGGGGGGGCGGCGGCCCCCGGGGGCGCCCCCGCCCCCCCGGCCAACCACGCCCAGTCCCCCGCCACCGCCCGGGCCCCGGCCCGCCCCGGGCGGGGCCACGGCACTCGGTCGGATGAGGTTGACCGGAACCGGCCCGGCGCCGGGCCGCGCCCGCCAAGATGGGGCGGATGACGACCACGGCAGACCTCTGGCACCACTACTGCCGCACCCGCTCCGAGCGCGACCGTGCCGTCCCTGATTCCTTCCACTGGATCTGGAGCCAGGACGGCGGCCCCGGTTGCGAAGTGTTGGGCGATCTCTCGGGCCGAGTGGTCGGCGACCTCGGCGCCGGAGCCGCCCGGCACGTCGCGCACCTGGCGGTCCACCACGAGCCCGCCGAGGTCGTCGCCGTCGATGCCTCTCCCGCGCAGTACGAGATGGCCACCGGCCTGTTCGCCCACCTCGCCCCGCGCCTGCGTATCGCGTCGTCCGACGCCGTGCCCCACCTCCAGGCGGCGAAGAGCGCCTACGACGTGCTGTACAGCGTGTTCGGAGCCGTCGACTTCACTGATCCGCGCGAGCTGCTGCCGGCAGCAGCCGCTGCGCTGAAGGCGGGCGGGCGACTCGTCTTCTCCACCCTGGCCCACTACTTGAACGGCGCCCAGGCCCGACCGGATCTGGTAGCAACCGACGTCCCCGCGAAGACCCCCGAGGGCGAGCCGGCTTCCCTGCGTCGCTGGGTTCTCCAGGAGCAGGTATGGGTAAAGGCCCTCGACGAGGTCGGATTCACCAACATCGCCGTGGACGTGCTTCCTGCTGGGGCCGACGGACCGCAAGGGGCGGACACATTGCTCGTGATCGCAAACCAGCAGCGCTGACCTCCTCTCCCGTTCCTCCCAACGCAGGGCGGGCGGCCTGTCATACCGCGGTCCACCGTGCCGTTCCTGACCAGCACGCGGTGGGCCTGCCAGTCGTAGGAGAGCACCCGCCGACTGGCAGACCGGGAGAGATTCAGGGGATCGACTGTGGCATTTCGTGTGACCGCGAAGGGGCTAGCGGTAGCGCGGGCGCAGCCGCGCAGCCGCCCTGCGGAGGGGAAGCCGACTGGGCATTCGCCCACGGCAGACGGGAAAGAGCCCCAAAGGACTGGAACCTCCGCCGAGACCATGTCAACGTACAGCGTCCCGGAAAACACCAGGTCAGCGGAGGGGCGAGGACATCTGGCGGGCGGCACGCCAACCCACCCCACGACAGCCCGCAGCCCGCGTCACTCGGTCTCGCGACCAGGCGCCCGACCCCACGGAGGTCCACATGTCGAAACCCGCAATCCGATCTGCCCGCTTCACTGCCCCCGTCCTCTTGGCGCTAGGCGCCGTGAACGCGTGGGCAGCCCAACGAACTGAGGACTACAGATCTCTGTCCACGGCGCTGTGCCTTTGCGTCTGCGCCGCCAGCCTGTTCGGCGAGGATCTGCTGCAACGTGGCTACCGCCGTGACAGTACGGTCCTCGCGCACATCGCGGCGCACCCTGGGGCCGCAACTCGCCATGTAGCCCGCGCCGTCGGAGCCCCGGAGCGTGTCGTTGCTCGGAACCTCGACCGCCTCACAGATGACGGACTGTTGGTGCTTGTCAATGACGGTGCGATTCCCGCGCTTCGGTCCTACCGACTGGCGTCGTGATCAGCGCCGGAGGTAGCGGGCAATAGACACGCCCTCGTGGCGCAGGGAGATACATAGCAGACGATCCCCGGTTAGCGAAACCGGGGATCGTGCGGACCATTGATGTCGTTCGCACTCGGCTGCGCTTTGCGGTGGAGCCGTAGCGGATGCAGCAGACAGCGCCGCAAGAGATAGGAGGCAGTAAGCGGCTCCTGCCCGCTGCTGCCCGCAATCTGCAGCACTTCGCCGGAAGGCGACGACGCCCTCGTCGGTCGGCGTGCGAATCGCCGGTGCTGTCGGACTCGTTCTGGCGCAGGTGCGCCGCTCCGTAAGGGATCCCTCTCTCCTATGCCGATTTGCGATACCTCCATGCCTCTTCACGCTCCGAAGCTGCGCAAGGCGCCAACCCATGCCTCATCAGGGCGGGACCCCGGCGCAAGTGACGCGTTTGAGCAGGCGTTCCTGAACGTCAAGAGCGCTGCACGGTACCTGGGCGTATCACCAAAGACGTTGTATGTCTGGCGGCATCGTCGCCAGGGGCCCCCGAGCTTCCGGCTTGGTCCGCGTGGGCGAGTGGCATATCGACTCACGGCCCTTGACGCCTGGGTGTCTGAACAAGAACGAGCGGACTCCCGCTCCAACGACGCCCTCAATCCGCTGAACGGATCCCCTGGAGCGCGCACTCCTTCGCCTCTTGCCTGATCTGGGTGACCGATAAATCTTGTCTCGCTGCCGCACCACGTAAGAGGAAGCTTTTTTGGCTGGCTACATAGAAGACCGCTGGATCAAAAAGAAGAAGGACCCAGTCACCGGAAAGCGGGAACGCACTACCCGCTACGGCAAGGGCAAGCGCTACCGAGTTTCGGGTATCCCCGGGGTGCGGGATATGTCCTTCGGGACGTTGGAAGACGCCAAGACATGGCTGAGCACTGCCAGCACCGACAAGGGGCGGGGCGAGTTCGTCGACCCCCGCGACGGTTCGATCGCACTCACCGACTATGTGACGCGCTTTTGGTGGCAAGGCGTCCGCGGTGTGCCGGGGACCATCAAGAGGATGGATGAGCGCGTACGGCTCCACATCCTGCCGCACCTCGGCGAGGTCGCCCTGCGCGACATCTCCGCAACAGTGCTCCGGGGTTACATCACGACCCTTGAGAAGGAATGCGCGGCCCGGTACGCCCGGCAGATCCTCTCTGTGCTCTCGAACATCTTCGAGACGGCGATTGACGACAAGCGGTTGCTGCGCAACCCGCTTCGGGCCAAGACTGTCCGCTGGCCCAAGGCGCCGGACGACCTGCGGGAGGCATGGCCGCTGGAGGTCGCCCGGAAGGTGCGGGATGCGATCAAGGCGCGGTATCGCATTGCCGTTGTGCTCGGGCTCGGGTGTGGTCTGCGCCAAGGTGAAGTCTTTGGTCTCTCGCCACAGGACGTTGACTTCGCACGCGGGCTCATCCGGGTTCGTCGGCAAGTGCAACTCCTGGGCGGGCGGCTGTACTTCGCGCTGCCGAAGGGCGGTAAGACACGGACGGTCGACATGCCCGAGGCCGTTGCCCGTGAGCTAGCCGACTACTTTGCCGAGTATCCGGCAGTCGAGGTCGAGCTGCCCTGGGGCGGGCCAGATCCTGACCTAGATACCAGGAAGTTCCCGCTCATCCTTACCACCACGTACGGCAACGCCCTTCGCGCGAACATCTTCAATGTTGAGGTGTGGAAGCCAGCCCTGGCTGCGGCGGGCGTCATCCCCATGCGTGAGAAGGGCGCACGGTGGCAAGCATCCCGCAAGGACGGCTTTCATGCGCTGCGGCACACCTACGCGTCCATTCTCCTCGAAGCCGGAGAGTCCGTTGTCACGCTGGCTCGATGGCTTGGCCATTCGTCTCCGACGATCACCCTGGACTTCTACGCCCACTTCATGCCGGAGGCCGGAGCGAAGGGGCGCTCGGCCATCGATGCGCTGCTCAACAATGCTCCCTACGGCGTCGTGCTAGATCAGGAGGACTCGGTCTCTGATGAGGCGTGGGTATCCACGCCCGAACCCCCCCTTGTACGTAGCGGATATCGGCTCGTACCTCCTCGCGTTCCGCCATCGTGAGCATGCGGAGACTGTGGTGGACCAGTGGCAGAAGGACTGGCCTGGGCGGAGGGCAGTTGTGGAGGAGTGGGACCTCCAGCGTTGGGGGAGGCTGGGGCCGGGCGGCATGCGTGCGATCCGCGATCATGTTCCCGACCGGCGCCTCGTGCACCAGGCCCATGCCGCCTTCCTGCCTGATGGCAGCAGGCTTCACACCGCGGTCCCGCAGACCTGGTCGGTGCCTGCCTGGGAATTTATGGTCGACGAATACAGCACGTCGCCGGCGCACTGGCGTACTGAGAGACGACCTGGTCCTGACGGGACCGTCGAGGCCCAGGTCCGCGGCACCGACGAGGCTGCGGTTGCGGAGGCGTTTGGGCTGGCGTGCCGAGAGGCGGTCGACCGAGCCACGCATCCAGAGAAGTACGGCGACCCCGCGGATTGGTAGGTCCCTTCCACGGAGCGTAAGGGGGGAGCTATAGGCGTCGGGGCTTCACCGAAGGCGGCTGGGGCGCAGCGAATGCTGTGCCCCAGCCGCCTTCGGCGTATCGGCGATGGCTACTCTGCGTCACCTTGCCGGAGGCTGGCCGAGTCCGGTGGGATGCAGTGACGCCTGCCGGTAGAGGGTCGCGGCGGCGACTGCGGCCCGCGCGGCTCCAGCCGATTCTCCCCAGATTCTCCCCAGAGGGCTCCAGGTGGGCCTGAGAGCGGCTGATCCGCATCTTGCGTACGGGCGATCCCATTAACGGCTCGGTTACTCAGAGCCAGTCTCGTCGCTTGAATACAAGGTACAAAGTCACGCAAACGATCCCCATCAGGGCAACGGCGAAGGGATATCCGAACACCCAGCGTAGTTCTGGCATGGTTTCGAAGTTCATGCCGTAGACCGTGCCGACCAGCGTCGGAGCGAACAGGATCGCCGCCCAAGACGAGATCTTCTTGATCTCCTCGTTCTGTTCGAACCCCGCCTCCGCCAGCGCCCGCATCTCCGCGTTCTGCTGCTGGGTGACTAGTGTGGCGTTGACGGTGAGGATGTCGGTCAGGGCCTGGCGGAAGCTGTCCACGCGTTCGCTGGTGTGCGTCACGTGGTCGGCCACGTCGCGGAGGTAGCGCTGGAGCTCCTCGTCCGTGCCGTACTTCGCGAAGCCCGCCATAAGGCCGTGCAGCATGCCCACCAGGGGGCGCGTCGCCCGCTGGAACTCCACGACCTCGCGGGAGAGTTCGTAGATGCGGCGGGACACCGACGGGTCGCCGCCGAAGACCTCGGTCTCGATCTCGTCGATGTCGTTCTGGACGCCGGACACCACGGGGGCGTAGCCGTCCACGACCGCGTCCAGGATGGCGTACAGGACCGCCTCCGGGCCCAGGCGCAGCAGCTCCGGGCTCTGCTCCATCCGGTGGCGCACCGCCGACAGATCGGGGGCCGCCCCGTGCCGCACCGTGATGACGAAGTCGGCGCCCACGAAGATGTGCAGCTCGCCGAAGTCGACCTCCTCCGGCGCGTCCAGGTAGCGCGCCGCCCGCAGGACCACGAACAGCGTCTCGCCGTACCGTTCGAGCTTCGGGCGCTGGTGTGCCTCCATCGCGTCCTCGACGGCCAGTTCGTGCAGGTCGAACTCGGCTGCCAGGGAGAGGAGCTCCTGTTCCGTCGGCCGGGCCAGGCCGATCCACGCCATGCCGTCGGGCTCAGCCCGCAGCGCGCGGAACGTGGCCGCCAGGGACCCGGGCGCCGCGACCTGTACGCCGTCGCGGTACAGCGACGCCTGCACCACGCTCGGGTCCGCCGCGGGTGCGGGGCGCTCGTGCTCGGGCTCGCGCCCCCCGCGGTGCTGCGGTGGGTCCGCCGGTGGCTTCCCGCCCTGCGCCGACTGGGACGACGCCCGCCGCCAGGAGTGTTTGCGTGCCTGCTGCGGGCGGTGTGTCCGTCGCTCGGGGGTCACCTGTGCCCCTCCCGTGGTCGTTCGATGCGTCGTGCGTCGTTCGGCTGCCTTGTCCGGCTGCCGCGTGCGTCGTGCCGGGGTACGGGCGCCCGTGCCCGCGCCCGTGCTCGGTACGTCCCCGATCAGGGTATATGCGGGGCACCGACCGCCGCGCGACCCCCGTCGGCAGCCGCCCCGCGGACCGTACCCGTGCGCGACCGGCGCTAGCGTGCGGGGCATGACGAAGACCCCGGCCGCCCCGGCGAGGCCCTCCGCGCACGCCCCGGTGCTCAGCCGTCGCGCCCTCAACCGGGCCACCCTCGCCAGGCAACTCCTCCTGGAGCGCGCCGCGATGTCCGCCGAGGCGGCCCTCACCCATCTCGTCGGGCTCCAGGCGCAGAACGTCAAGCCGCCGTACTACGCCCTCGCCGCCCGGCTCGCGGGCTTCGATCCGTTGGAGTTGTCCGGGCTGATGGGCGAGCGGGCCGCGGTGCGCATCGTCACCGTGCGGTCCACCGTGCACACCCTCACCGCCGCCGACGCCCTGGTCCTGCGGCCCTTCAGCCAGGCCGCGCTCGACCGCGAGCTGCGGATGTTCCGCCGCGGCCTCGTCGGCGTGGACCTCGACCGGCTCGCCGCGCTGGCCCGGGCCCACGTCGAGGAGGAACCCCGTACCCCCGCCCGGATCCGTACCGAGCTGCTGCGGCACTGGCCCGACGCCGACCCGCAGTCCCTCGGCATCGCCGCCCGCGTCCGCCTTCCGCTGCTCCAGGTCACCCCGCGCGGGCTGTGGCGCCGCAGCGGCCAGGTCGCGCTCACCACCGCCGAGCACTGGCTCGGCCGGCCGCTCGCCGACGAAGCAGCCCCCGACGGCATCGTGCCGCGCTACCTCGGCGCCTTCGGGCCCGCCTCCGTCAAGGACATGCAGGCCTGGGCGGGCCTGACCCGGCTCCGCGAGGCCTTCGAACGGCTGCGGCCCGGGCTCCGCACCTTCCGCGACGAGCATGGCGTCGAGCTGTTCGACCTGCCCGACGCGCCCCGGCCCGACCCCGAGACCCCGGCCCCGCCCCGCTTCCTGCCCGAGTACGACAACCTGCTCCTGGCGCACGCCGACCGCACCCGCGTCATGGACCCCGTACACAAGGACCGCACCTGGACGGGGAACCAGCCGCACCGCACCTTCCTCGTGGACGGCTTCCTCGCCGGTGTCTGGCGTCTCGACGAACCCGGGGACGGAGACGGGGGCGGGGGCGGCGGCGCGGGTGGGGCGGGCGTGCGGCTCACCGTGCAGCCCTTCGTGGACTTGGACCGGCAGCAGCGCCAGGAAGTCCTCGCCGAGGCCGAGCGCACGGCCCGGCTGCTCGGCGGCGACGGTGCCCCCGCCACGTCGTCCTGCGACATCCGGTTCGGGGAGGTCGTCCCCGGGCGTTGAGCCGCCGAGCACCCGCCCCGGAGCACCCGCCCCGGAGCACCCGCCCCGGAGCGCCCCCCAGAGCACCCGCCCCGGGCCCGGGAATCTACGGCAGCACCCCCATGCGGCGCGCCACCACCACCGCCTCCCACCTGGTGTGCGCCCCGAGCTTCCGCATCGCCGAGCGCAGATAGCCCTTCACCGTCTCGGGGCGCAGGCCCAGGCGTTCCGCGGCCACCGCGTTGGTGACGCCGTCCGCCAGGCAGACCAGCACGTCCACCTCGCGCGGGGCGAGCCGCGGGCCCGCCGGAGCCGGTCCCGGTCCCGGTGCCGGGGCGGGAGCCGGTGTCGCGGACGTCAGCCTCGCGCACGCCGCCAACAGCTCCTCCCGCAGAGCGGAATCATCGATGCGCGGAGCCAGCGCGCGCAACGCCTCGTGCGCCTCCCGTACCTGCTCCCACGCCCCCCTGGGGCCCGGCGGCAGACCGGACGCCGCCTCCCGCGCCGCCGCCACGAGCGCCGCCGCCTCGTCCCGCACCACCAGCGCCTGCTCCACGTCCCGCGCCGCCGCCACGGCCGCCGCCAGCGTCCGGTCGCCCAGGGGCAGCGCGGTGCGCAGCGCGCCGTACAGCAGGCCGCGCACCCGGCGGCGCACCACAAGGGGCACGGCGAGCACCGCCCGCAGGCCCTCGGGGGCGACGGCGGCGTCGTACTCGTGGCTGATCTGCCGCGAGGTGCTGTAGTCCGTGACGGCGCAGGGCCGGGCGAGGGCCACCGCCTTGCCGCCGAGGCCGTTGCCCGCGCGGATGGTCAGGCCGTTCAGGGAGCGCGTCGCGGTGCCGCTCAGCTCGGCGATCCGTACGCAGGAGGCGTCGTCGACCAGGCCGCCGAAGGCCACCTCCAGACCCGTACCGCGGCGCAGCCGCAGCAGTGCGGCCCGCACCTGTGCCGCCTCGACGCCGTCCGCAGCCGTCACGCCTCCGCCCCTTCCGCCTGTGGGCTCCGTGTCGCCCCGTGGCGCCCCTTGTGCCGGCGGGACACCACCCCCGTCCGGGGGTGGTGAGACCTGCGTCACGGATTAGACGATGGTACGGACGAGCGGCGGTACGCGGAATGCGAGGGGTGCAGATGACGGCGACCGGAGCGGGCGGCGGCGTGGAGGACTTCCGGGCGGCCCGGGACTTCCTGCTGCGCCACCGGGAGGACTACAAAGCCGCGTACGAGGGCTTCGCCTGGCCACGGCCCGCCCACTTCAACTGGGCCCTCGACTGGTTCGACACCATCGCGGCCGGGAACGACCGCACGGCCCTGCACATCGTGGAGGAGGACGGCGCCGAGACGCGGCTGACCTTCGCCGAGCTCTCCCGGCGCTCCGCGCGGGCCGCGAACTGGCTGCGCGGCCTCGGGGTGCGCGCGGGGGACCGCGTCGTCGTGATGCTCGGCAACCAGGCCGAGCTGTGGGAGGTCGCGCTCGCCGCGATGAAGCTGCGGGCCGTGGTGATCCCGGCGACACCGCTGCTCGGCGCCGCCGACCTGCGCGACCGCATCGAGCGCGGCCGGGCCCGGCACGTCGTGGTGCGCGGCGAGGACACCGCCAAGTTCGCGGACGTGCCGGGCGACTACACCCGGATCGCGGTCGGGGACCGCCCCGGTGCGCAAGACCCGTCCGGCCCCGAGTGGATCGCGTACGGCGGTGTCGACAGCGCCCCCGCCGACTTCACCCCCGACGGCCCGACCCGGGCCGACGACCCGCTGATGCTGTACTTCACCTCCGGCACCACCGCCCGCCCCAAACTCGTCGAGCACACCCATGTGTCGTACCCGGTGGGGCACCTGGCGACGATGTACTGGATCGGGCTCACCCCCGGTGACGTGCATCTGAACATCTCCTCGCCCGGCTGGGCCAAGCACGCCTGGTCGAACCTGTTCGCGCCGTGGAACGCGGAGGCGACCGTGTTCCTCTACAACTACACGCGGTTCGACGCGGCGCGGCTGATGGCCGAGATGGACCGCGTGGGCGTCACCAGCTTCTGCGCCCCGCCCACCGTGTGGCGCATGCTCATCCAGGCCGACCTCACCCAGCTGCGGACGCCGCCGCGGGAGGTCGTCGCGGCGGGGGAGCCCCTCAATCCCGAGGTCATCGAACAGGTGCGGCGCGACTGGGGGGTGACCATCCGGGACGGCTTCGGGCAGACCGAGACCGCCGTACAGGTCGCCAACAGCCCCGGGCAGCGGCTGAAGCCCGGCTCGATGGGGCGGCCCACGCCCGGCTTCGTCGTCGAGCTGCTCGATCCCGTCACGGGCGAACCGGGGGCCGAGGAGGGCGAGATCGCGCTCGACCTGTCGGCGCGCCCGGTCGGCCTGATGACCGGCTACCACGGCGACCCCGAGCGCACCGCCGAGGCCACCGCGGGCGGCTACTACCGCACCGGTGACATCGGCGCCCGCGACGCCGAGGGGTACCTCACGTATGTCGGCAGGAGCGACGACGTGTTCAAGGCCTCCGACTACAAGATCTCCCCGTTCGAGCTGGAGAGCGCCCTCCTGGAGCACGAGGCGGTCGCCGAGGCCGCGGTCGTGCCCGCCCCCGACCCGGTGCGGCTCGCCGTCCCCAAGGCGTACGTGGTGCTCGCCGAGGGCCACGAACCGGGGCCCGGCACGGCGAAGCTGCTGTTCGAGCACGCGCGGGCGACGCTCGCCCCGTACAAGCGGATCCGGCGCCTGGAGTTCGGCGCGCTGCCCAAGACGGTGTCCGGCAAGATCCGCCGCATCGAGCTGCGCGAGGCCACGGCCAAGGGGTCCGACGCCGAGTACCGCGAGGAGGACTTCCGGTGAGCGCGACGGCGGACCAGGTGCCCACCGGGCTCTCCTACGCCCACGGCACCAGCACGACCGGGCTGCTCGGCGACACCGTCGGGCAGAACCTCGCCCGTGCCGTCGCCACCTGGCCCGACCGGGACGCGCTCATCGACGTCGCGGCCGGGACCCGGTACACGTACGCGGAGTTCGGGGACGCCGTCGAGCGCCTCGCCCTCGCGCTGCTCGGCTCCGGGGTCGGCAAGGGCGCGAGGGTCGGCATCTGGGCCGTCAACTGTGCCGAGTGGGTGCTCGTGCAGTACGCCACCGCCCGCGTCGGCGCGATCCTGGTGAACATCAACCCGGCCTACCGTGCGCACGAACTCGCCTATGTGCTCAGGCAGTCGGGCGTCTGCCTGCTGGTCGCCACCGAGCGGCACAGGACCAGCGACTACCGGGCCATGGTCGACGAGGTCCGGGGCACCTGCCCGGACCTGCGGGCCGTGCACTACATCGGGGACGACGCGTCGTGGGGTGCGCTCCTGGACGCGGCGCGGTCCGTCGGTGAGGGTGAACTCGCCGCGCGCGAGGCGGAGTTGAGCTGTGACGACCCGGTCAACATACAGTACACATCGGGCACCACCGGCTTCCCCAAGGGGGCCACGCTCTCCCACCACAGCATCCTCAACAACGGGTACTGGGTGGGGCGCACCATCGGCTACGGCGAGCAGGACCGGGTGTGTCTGCCCGTGCCCTTCTACCACTGCTTCGGCATGGTGATGGGGAATCTCGCCGCCACCTCGCACGGCGCCTGCGTCGTCATCCCGGCGCCGTCGTTCGACCCCGTCGCCACGCTGCACGCCGTGGAGCGCGAGCGGTGCACCTCGCTGTACGGGGTGCCGACGATGTTCATAGCAGCGCTCAACCTCGCCGACTTCGCCACGTACGACCTGACCAGCCTGCGTACGGGGATCATGGCCGGTTCCCCCTGCCCCGTCGAGGTCATGAAGCGGGTCGTCGCCGAGATGCACATGGCGGAGGTCTCCATCTGCTACGGCATGACGGAGACCTCGCCCGTATCCCTCCAGACCCGCATGGACGACGACCTGGAGCGGCGCACCGGGACCGTCGGGCGGGTCCTGCCGCACGTCGAGGTCAAGGTCGTCGACCCGGCGACCGGGGTCACGCTGCCGCGCGGCACGTCCGGCGAGCTGTGCACCCGCGGGTACAGCGTGATGCTCGGCTACTGGAACGACCCCGAGCGCACCGCGGAGGCCGTCGATTCCGGGCGCTGGATGCACACGGGCGACCTCGCCGTGATGCGCGACGACGGATACGTGCAGATCGTCGGCCGCATCAAGGACATGATCATCCGTGGGGGCGAGAACGTCTATCCGCGCGAGATCGAGGAGTTCCTGTACGGGCACCCGAAGATCGCCGACGTGCAGGTGGTCGGAGTGCCCGACGAGCGGTACGGGGAGGTGCCGCTCGCCTGCGTCATCCCGCGCGACCCCGAGGACGCCCTGACGCTCGCGGAGCTCCACGAGTTCTGCGAGGGGCGGCTCGCCCGCTACAAGGTCCCGGCGCGGCTGCGCATCCTGGAGAGCTTCCCGATGACGGTGTCGGGCAAGGTGCGCAAGGTGGAGCTGCGGGAGCGGTTCGGCTGAGGGGGCCCTCGCCGGGCGGGCGGCGCGTGGGCTTGTGCCCGGGGGGCCGGACGTGTGCCCGGCGGTCCGGGGGCGTGCCCGGGGGCCGGACGCGTGCCCGGGGAGCCGGATGCGTGCCCGGCGGTCCGGACGCGTGCCGGGCGGTCCGGGTGCCGCGTCAGGGTCCCGTCGCCGTCAGCTCGTCCCCCGCCTCAGGGCCCCGTGGCCGTCAGCTCGTCCGCCGCGCCGTTCAGGGGCTCCGGCGTGCCCGCGCGGGCGATGCGGAACAGGGCCACGCCCAGTTCGTCGGCCCGGGCGCGGGCCCCGGGGGTGAAGCCGGCCACGGCGAAGCACACGCAGGTCACCGCGTGCGTCATCGCCGTCAGCCAGGCGCACTCCACGTCCCGCAGGCGGAGGGGCCGTGCCGTCGGCTCGATCTGCGCGAGCACGCCGAGGGCCGTGAGCCGGGTGCCCGACGGGGGCCGCTCCTCGTCGGGGCGGGCCTCGCGCACGTCCTCGTAGCCGAGCCGCCGCAGGAACAGCACGGCGGTGGTCACCACGTCCCTCGCGCCATGCACGGGAACCCGGCCCGGGGCCCCGGGACCCTCCGCGGCCACCGGGATCCGCAGCACCGCCCCGCACGCGCACCCCAGCTCGGGCCGGGGCCAGTCCGTGCCCCGCCCGCAGGCCGCGCACCGCACCCTCACCCAGGCGCCGGCCGGGGTGCGGTGGGTGAGGGCGGTGGCGGAGCCGTGGGTGACGGGCGGGACGACGGGGGCGCCGCAAGGGCAGGGGAAGGCCGGGGGCGCGTAGATCTGCTCGTGCCGGCACACCGGGCACCGCACCAGGACGTCGTACCCGCGCATCGCCCCCACCCCCGCCTGTCAGTGCTCACCGTCCGCGGGGCGTACCCCGCGGCCGCCGCGTTCCCGGCCGCCCCGGAGGGACTTGTCGGCCACCGGCCGACCGCAGCCCATCGTCGTACGGAACGCAACCATCCCGATACGCCATTTTGAGCTGGAGCGGGCCCCGGGTCCCTCGACGGTCCTCGGGTCCCTTGACGGCCCTCGCGCACCCCTTTACATTGCTTCCATATAGCAGAACATATTTTCCGCAATGTGGAATTCACGGCTCATCGCGGGGCGCGACGGTAGCCCGAATCCGCCAGCCGAAGCAGGAGAACTCCATGGCTCGTATGACCGCTGCCCGCGCGGCAGTCGAGATCCTCAAGCGCGAGGGCGTCACCAACGCGTTCGGCGTGCCGGGGGCCGCGATCAACCCCTTCTACCGGGCGCTCGAGGAGGCCGGCGGCGTCGACCACACGCTCGCCCGCCACGTCGAGGGCGCCTCGCACATGGCCGAGGGGTACACCCGCACCGCGCCGGGCAACATCGGTGTCTGCATCGGCACTTCGGGCCCGGCGGGCACCGACATGATCACCGGTCTGTACTCCGCCATCGGTGACTCGATCCCGATCCTGTGCATCACGGGCCAGGCGCCCACCAACGTGATCCACAAGGAGGACTTCCAGGCCGTCGACATCGCCTCCATCGCCAAGCCGGTCACGAAGATGGCCGTCACGGTCCTGGAGGCCGCCCAGGTCCCCGGCGTCTTCCAGCAGGCCTTCCACCTGATGCGCTCGGCGCGTCCGGGGCCCGTCCTCATCGACCTGCCCATCGACGTCCAGCTCACCGAGATCGAGTTCGACCCCGAGACGTACCAGCCGCTGCCGGTCTACAAGCCCGCGGCGAGCCGTGCCCAGATCGAGAAGGCCATCGGCCTGCTCCTGGAGTCCGAGCGGCCGCTGATCGTCGCGGGCGGCGGCATCATCAACGCCGACGCCTGCGAACTGCTCGTGGAGTTCGCCGAACTGACGGGCACTCCGGTCGTCCCCACCCTGATGGGCTGGGGCATCCTGCCCGACGACCACGAGCTGAACGCCGGCATGGTCGGCCTCCAGACCTCGCACCGCTACGGCAACGCGACGTTCCTGGAGTCCGACTTCGTCCTCGGCATCGGCAACCGCTGGGCCAACCGCCACACCGGCTACAAGATGGACGTGTACCGCAAGGACCGCACGTTCGTGCACGTCGACGTCGAGCCGACCCAGATCGGCAAGATCTTCGCACCGGACTACGGCATCGCGTCCGACGCCAAGGCGGCCCTCCGGCTCTTCGTCGAGGTCGCCAAGGAGCTGAAGGCGGCCGGCCGCCTCCCCGACCGCGGCGAGTGGATCGCCCGCGGCCAGGAGCACCGGGCCACGCTCCTGCGCCGCACGCACTTCGACGACATCCCGATGAAGCCGCAGCGCGTGTACGAGGAGATGAACAAGGCCTTCGGGCCCGAGACCCGGTACGTCTCCACGATCGGCCTCTCCCAGATCGCCGGGGCCCAGATGCTGCACGTCTACAGGCCGCGGCACTGGATCAACTGCGGCCAGGCGGGCCCCCTCGGCTGGACCATCCCCGCCGCCCTCGGCGTCGCCACCGCCGACCCGGACGCCCAGGTCGTCGCCCTCTCCGGCGACTACGACTTCCAGTTCATGATCGAGGAACTGGCCGTCGGCGCCCAGCACCGCATCCCCTACGTCCACGTCCTGGTGAACAACTCCTACCTGGGCCTGATCCGCCAGGCCCAGCTGGGCCTCGGCATCAACTTCCAGGTCAACCTGGAGTTCGAGAACATCAACTCGCCGGAGCTCGGCGTGTACGGCGTCGACCACGTCAAGGTCGCCGAGGGCCTCGGCTGCAAGGCGATCCGCGTGACCGACCCGAACGAACTCGGCGCCGCCTTCGAGCAGGCCAAGAAGCTCGCGCAGGAGTACCGCGTGCCGGTCGTCGTCGAGGCGATCCTGGAGCGCGTCACCAACATCTCCATGAGCCGTACGGCCGACATCAGCGACGTCACCGAGTTCGAGGAGATCGCCACGGAGCCGTGGCACGCCCCGAGCGCCGTCAGGACCCTCAAGGCCTGACCGACCGGGCCTGCGGGCCCGGCCCCCCACGGACCCCCGTGCCAGGAGAGCCGCAGCTCCCGGCACGGGGGTCGGCCGTTCCCGCGGCCCGCACGTACGGGTCCTCACGCCCTGCGGCAGCGGCGTACGTAGTAGTGCGCGCTCAGGGCCAGGACCAGCGGGCCCCACAGGCCGGCCGGCAACACGCACGCCCGGAACAGCAGCTCCCAGGCGCCGTTGTCGAAGTCGTCGAAGGAGACGCCGAGCCCGAGGGCACCCACAGGCACTGGCCGAGCAGCACGAGGGGGACGGCGTGGGCGGCCCGCTCGGCCCAGCGCGGCACGGGCCGTGCGGTGCGGATGTCCCAGCCGGTGTCCCCGCGGCGGACTCCGGCGTGCCTGTCGTGAACTGGGGTCGTCGTCATGGCGTTCACTCTGCCGCCCGCCCCGGCGCCGGTCGTCAGCCCGGCCGCCGGACCGTCTCCGCCGCGCGGGGGAGGGGGCGTACGCCGACAGTACGCAGGCCGTACGCACGCAGTACGCACGTAGGACGCCCACACGGCGAGGCCCCCGGTGCGTCGAGCCGACGCGTGCCGGGGGCCGAGAGCGTGCGTGGGAGGGGGAGTTGCCGCCGCCCGACGGCGTGCGACCGGCGGAACACGCGTACGCGCCGCCGGGCGGAATCCCTGGGGCGACGACCGGGACCGCGGCGGTCGGGCGACGGTCCCCGGACACCCTTCCCCAGGTCGAAAAGGGGCCGGGGGACCTTCACCACCGCACTGGCTCGCCCGAGCCACCGCGGTCCTCGTCGTCCCGCCCGCCGGGTGACCACCCCTCATCGGGTCCGCGGCGGAGCGGGTCTCCGCGCGGGGCACCGACCTCCCGTCAGGTGCACCGCGCAGTCTGTGGGCCAAAGGAGCCCGGCGGGGCTCAGTCCTCGCGCAGGGCGCGGACCGCCGCCTCCACGCGCCTGCCGTAGTCCGGGTCGGCGGCGTGGAAGTGGGCGAGGTTCTTCTCGATGACGTCCTCGCGGGAGACCTGGGAGAGGCCGCCCGCGATGTTCGCCACCAGGCGGGACTTCTCCTCGTCCGACATCAGTCGGTACAGCTCACCGGCCTGGAAGAAGTCGTCGTCCTTGGTGTGGGCCGGGGCCTCGTGCGTGCCGGTGTGGCCGCTGACGGCGAGGGGCGCCGAAAGGGGCCTGCCCGTCTCGGCGGGTCCGTCGTAGGAGTTCGGCTCGTAGTTCTTGCGGTCCCGGCCGTAGGCGTTGGACGCCATCAGGCCGTCGCGGCCGTAGTTGTCGGCCTTCGTCGCCCTCGGCGCGTTCACGGCGAGCTGGGTGTGGTTGACGCCGAGGCGGTAGCGGTGCGCGTCCGCGTAGGCGAACAGGCGGCCCTGGAGCATCTTGTCGGGCGAGGGGCCGATGCCGGGCACGAAGTTGTTCGGCGAGAACGCGGCCTGCTCGACCTCGGCGAAGACGTTGTCCGGGTTGCGGTCGAGGACCAGACGGCCCACGCGCCGTAGCGGGTAGTCGGCGTGCGGCCACACCTTGGTGAGGTCGAACGGGTTGAAGCGGTAGTTCGCCGCGTCGGCCGCGGGCATGATCTGCACGTGCAGGGTCCAGGACGGGTTCACGCCCCGCTCGATGGCCTGGAGCAGGTCCGTCTGGTGCGAGTTGGCGTCCTTGCCCGCGAGCTCGGCGCCCTGTTCGGCGGAGAGCGAGCGGACCCCCTGGTTCGTCTTGAAGTGGTACTTGACGAAGAAGGCCTCGCCCCGCGCGTTCGTCCACTGGTAGGTGTGCGAGCCGTAGCCGTTCATGTGGCGGTACGAGGCGGGGATGCCGCGGTCGCCCATCAGCCAGGTCACCTGGTGCGTGGCCTCGGGGGCGTGCGCCCAGAAGTCCCAGACGTTGTCGGGCTCCTGCTTGCCCGTGAACGGGTCGCGCTTCTGGGAGTGGATGAAGTCGGGGAACTTCAGCGGGTCCTTGATGAAGAAGACCGGCGTGTTGTTGCCGACGAGGTCGTAGTTGCCCTCCTCGGTGTAGAACTTCACCGCGAAGCCGCGCGGGTCGCGCACGGCGTCCGCGCCGCCGAGGCTGTCGGCCACGGTGGAGAAGCGCAGGAACACCTCGGTGCGCTTGCCCACCTCGGCGAGGAAGTCCGCGTGGGTGAAGCCGGTGACGTCGTCGGTCACCTCGAAGTAGCCGTACGCGCCCGAGCCGCGGGCGTGCACGACGCGCTCCGGGATGCGCTCACGGTTGAAGCGGGCCAGCTTCTCCAGCAGGTGCTGGTCCTGGAGGAGGATCGGGCCGCCGGCGCCGGCGGTGGCGGAGTTCTGGTTGTCGGCGACGGGAGCGCCGGACTCGGTCGTGAGCACACGCTTCGACATGGTGGCGGAGTTGACCTTCCGTACGGACTGCTGGGACTGCTGACGGTGAACCGGAGCGTAAGGACCTCCGAACAGCTCCGTCAACAGTTTGTTGAAGTTGCTGAAGGGGGTTCCGGGCCGCGGCGGCGCCTGGGCGCGACAGGACAGGTGTCAGCGACACCGCGGCCCGGAAGTCTGGGGTGCCCGTGGTGTCAGGCGACCGGGTTGCCGGAGAGGCGCTCGACGGAGCGCAGGAGCGCCGAGTGGTCGAGGCCGCCGTCGCCCTGGGCGCGGAGGCTGGCCACGAGCTGGGCGACCACGCCGCCGACGGGCAGGGCCGCGCCGACGGTGCGGGCGGCGTCCGTGACGATGCCCATGTCCTTGTGGTGCAGGTCGATGCGGAAGCCCGGCTTGAAGTCCCGGTTCAGGAAGTTGTCCTTCTTGCGGGTCAGGACGGTCGATCCGGCGAGCCCGCCGTTGAGCACGTCCAGGGCCGCCGTGAGGTCCACGCCGGACTTCTCGAGGAAGACCACGGCCTCGGCGCACGCCTGGATGTTGACGGCGACGATCAGCTGGTTGGCGGCCTTCACGGTCTGACCGGAGCCGTGCGGGCCGCACAGCACGATGGTCTTGCCGAGCGCGTCGAGAAGCGGCCGGGCCGCGTCGAAGTCGGCCTGCTCGCCGCCGACCATGATGGAGAGCACGGCCTCGACGGCACCGGCCTCGCCGCCGGACACCGGGGCGTCAAGGACACGGATGCCCTTGTCCTTCGCCGCCTTCGCCAGATCCACCGAGGTCTGCGGGGTGATCGACGACATGTCGATGAGCAGCGCACCGGAGCGCGCGTTCTCCAGGATGCCGTCCGGGCCGTACGCGATCGCCTCCACCTGCGGGGACGCGGGCACCATCGTCACGATGACGTCGGCGTCGCGGACGGCGTCGGCGAGGGAGGGGGCGGCGGTGCCGCCGGCCGCGGCGAGGCGGTCGAGCTTGTCCTGCTCCAGGGTGAAGCCGGTGACGGAGTAGCCCGCCTTGATCAGGTTCTCGGACATGGGCGAGCCCATGATCCCGAGCCCGATCCAGGCGACCTTGGGGAGGGTGTTGCTCATGGGGAACCTCTCTAGATGACTGCCGCTGTGGTGCGCCGGCTGGGTGGTGCGGGATGACGGGTGGGCGGGGCGGAGGCATCCGCCGCGCGGCGGCGGTCTCGTCCGCGGAGGGCCGCCGGTCGAACTAGTCCGCGGAGGGCAGCCAGCCGAAGGCCTCGGCGCTCGGGCGGTCCCCGGCCTTGTACTCCAGGCCGACCCAGCCGTCGTACCCGGCCTCGGCGAGCTGGTCGAGCAGCTCCTCCAGGGGCAGGGTCCCGGTGCCGGGAGCCCCGCGGCCGGGGTTGTCGGCGATCTGCACGTGCCCGGTCTTCGCCGCGTACCGCTCGATGACCGCGGGCAGGTCCTCGCCGTTCATGGAGAGGTGGTACAGGTCGAGGAGGAACTTGGCGTTGCCGATGCCGGTCGCGGCGTTGACCGCGTCCACGATCTCGACGGCCCTCGGCGCGCTGACGACCGGGCAGCGCGGCGACTCCACGGCGTTGAGCGCCTCGATGAGCAGCACCGCCCCCACGCGGTCCGCCTCCCGGGCGGCGAGCACCAGGTTCTCCAGGGCCAGTTCGTCCTGCGCGGCCGGGTCCACGCCGTCGACGCGGTTGCCGTACAGGGCGTTCAGGGCCTTGCAGCCGAGCGACTCGGCGAAGTCGGCCGCCACCGGGAGGTTCGCGCGGAACCTGGCGCTCTCCTCGCCGGGGATCGACAGCGCGCCGCGGTCGGGGCCCGGAAGCCGTCCGGCGTAGAAGTTCAGGCCCACCAGCCGCACGCCCGCGTCCTCGATCGCCCGCTTCAGGGCGTCGAGCTCGGACTGCTCGGGGGTGGGGGCGTCGACCCAGGGCCACCACAGCTCCACGGCCTCGAAGCCGGCGGCCGCGGCTGCCGCGGGCCGATCGAGCAGCGGGAACTCGGTGAAGAGGATCGACAGGTTCACATTGAAGCGCTGGTCGGAGTATCCCATGGGGGCTTCCGCGCTCCTTCCGTATTGCGGAAGTTCATTTCTGCTTGATGGAAGACTGCCTGCGATCCGCGGAAGCTGTCAAGAGGGGCTGCCGGAAAATCAAGGGGCCGCGTTAAGTTGGCGCCGTGCGATTGAGAGTGGAGTTCACCACCGAGCCCTTCGACCTCGACGAGGCGCCGCCCCACGCCGTGGCCGCCCGCGAGGTCATCCAGGGCGCCGACCTCGACGCCGTCGACGTCGGCCCCTTCGGCAACACCGCCGAGGGGGACGTCGACGCCGTCCTCACGTCCGTCGACGCCATGCTGCGCCGGTCCCTCGGCGCCGGCGCCACCCGCGTCTCGCTCCAGGTCAACGTGATCGCGGAGCCGGGCGGGCGGGCCGCGCCGGGGGAGGTGGCCAGGTGACCGGATTCGGGGACGTCCCCTTCGCGGCCGCGGTCAAGCCGCTCGTGGACGCGATGGGCGGCGAGATGGTGGAGCCGGACCAGGCGGGACCCGACGACGTCGTCCTCGCCTGGGAGGGCGAGGACGTGCTCGCGGTGCGCCTGCCGCAGCTCGCCGACTCGCTCGACCACATCCTGCTCGCCCTGGAGCGCCAGCGCGGCAAGCCCCTCGCGGAACTGGACCGCAAGGCCAAGCAGGAGGTCGTGCGGGTGCTCGAGGCCCGTGGCGCGTTCTCCGTGCGCCATGGCGTGGAGACCGTGGCGGGCGCGCTCGGCGTGTCCCGCTTCACCGTCTACAACTACCTGAACAGGGAGAATGCCGCGAAGGGAAAGTAGCGACACGTCCACGACGTGAGCGATGTCACGCAGCGCGGTCGAGCCGTCACCCGGATCATGGGGTGGCGGCTTCTTTGTTCAAATGATTTCAACAAACTGTTGACGCGCTGTTGTTGAAGGTCTTAGCTGTTCCGCAGCCCGTCCAGCCAAAGGCCACGGAGGCTCCCGTGACTTCCCGTACGACGCCGGGCATCGCCCGGTTCAACGCCTTGGAGGAGGCCGCGGCCACCGCCGCGCTCCACGAGGCCTGCGCCTCTACGGCCTGGGGGAGCAAGCTGCTCTCCCGGCGCCCCTATCCCACCGCCGAGGCCCTCTTCGCCGCGAGCGACGCCGCCATGGCGGAGCTCACCGCGGACGACCTGGCCGAGGCGATGGCGGGGCACCCGCCGATCGGCCGCCCGAAGCCCGGCGACCCGACCTCGTCCCGTGAGCAGCGGGGCATGGCGGGCGCCTCCGAGGAGCTCAAGGCCGAGATGCTCGAACTGAACCTGGCGTACCAGGAGAGGTTCGGACACGTCTTCCTGATCTGCGCCACCGGTCGCACCGGCGAGCAGATGAGGGACGCGGTCAAGGAACGGATCGCCAACTCGCCCGCCCAGGAGCGGGAGATCGTCCGCTCCGAGCTGGGCAAGATCAACCGTATCCGTCTGACCCGCATCCTGGAGGAGGAGACCGCATGAGCGCGGACCCCACGGACACCACGCACCCCACGCACCCCACAAAGACGCCCGCCTCGGTGTCCACGCACATCCTGGACACCAGCGTCGGACGCCCCGCCCAGGGCGTGGCCGTCTCCCTGTCGGCCCGTGGCGCGGGGGAGTGGGAAGCGCTCGGCGGCAGCAGCACCGACGCGGACGGGCGCTGCAAGGACCTGCCGGCGCTGCCGGCGTCCACCACCCACGTACGCCTCGACTTCGCCGTCGAGCCGTACTTCCTGAAGCCGCAAGAACAGCAAGCCGAGGCGCAGCAGGACGCCCCCGCGAATCGGGACAGCGGTGCGAACGGAGTGTTCTTCCCCGAGGTGGCGATCACCTTCGCCGTCGTGCCGGGCGAGCACTACCACGTACCGCTGCTGCTCAACCCGTTCGGCTACTCCGTTTACCGAGGGAGCTAGCGAAGATGCCCACCATTCTGGGACAGAACCAGTACGGCAAGGCTGAGAACCGGGTCGTCAAGATCACGCGGGACGGCGACACCCATCACATCAAGGACCTGAACGTCTCCGTCGCCCTCTCCGGCGACCTCGACGACGTCCACTACAGCGGCTCGAACGCCAACTGCCTGCCGACGGACACCACGAAGAACACCTGCTTCGCGTTCGCCAAGGAGTACGGCATCGAGTCCGCGGAGCAGTACGGCATCCACCTCGCGCGGCACTTCGTGGACAGCCAGCCCCCGATCCACCGGGCCCGCATCCGCATCGAGGAGTACGCCTGGGAGCGCATCGCCGCCTCCGACGCCAACTCCCGGTTCATCGGCGCCGACGAGGTCAAGCACTCCTTCGTGCGCAAGGGCCAGGAGACGCGGCTCGCCCAGATCACCTACTCCGCCGAGGGCGACGGGGAAGCGCGGTTCGAGGTCCTGAGCGGCCTGAAGGACCTGACCGTGATGAACTCCACGAACTCCGAGTTCTGGGGCTACATCAAGGACAAGTACACGACGCTCAAGGAAGACTACGACCGCATCCTCGCCACCTCGCTCTCGACGTGGTGGCGGCACAACTGGACCAGCGACGAGCAGCGCATGCCCGGCTGGGAGAAGTCCTACGAGCAGTCCAGGAAGCACATCCTCCAGGCCTTCGTGGAGACCTACTCCCTCTCCCTCCAGCAGACGCTGTACCAGATGGGCTCGCGGGTCATCAACAACCGGAGCGAGATAGACGAGATCCGCTTCTCCGCCCCGAACAAGCACCACTTCCGCCAGGACCTGTCCTTCTGCGGCCTCGACAACGAGGCGAAGGACGGCGCGGTGTACTACGCCGCCGACCGTCCCTACGGCCTCATCGAGGCCACCATCCTGCGCGACGGCGCCGAGGCGAGGATCCCGGTCGACATGACCAACCTCTGACGCGGACGCGCGCCCCGGCACCGCTGCGCCGGGGCGCGCCACACCGGAGGGAACGACAGCTATGGCACAGCCCGCAATACCCGACGGGGCGTCACGTCCCCCGTGTCACCCGGTGGATGAGAAACTCCATCCCTCGCGGCTCGTCCCCGCCGCGCTCCAGCACATCGCCGCCATGTACGCGGGCGTCGTCACCCCTCCGCTCATCATCGGCCAGGCCGTCGGCCTCGACACCGCCGCCCAGACCAGGCTCATCGCGGCGAGCCTCCTCATCGCCGGGCTCGCCACCGTCCTACAGACCATCGGCGTCAAGGGCTTCGTCGGCAACCGCCTGCCGTTCGTGAACGCCGCGTCCTCCGCGGGCATCGCCCCGATCCTCGCCATCGCCGAGAACAGCGCCACGGGACACCAACTCCCCGCCATCTACGGGGCGGTGATGGTCGCGGGGGTCTTCTGCCTGGCCGTCGGCCCGTTCTTCGGCCGGCTGCTCCGCTTCTTCCCGCCGCTCGTCACCGGCGTCGTCATCACGCTCATCGGCGTGACCCTGATGCCCGTGCCCGTCACCTGGGCGCAGGGCGGCGACAAGGAGGCGGCCGACTTCGGCGACATGCGCTTCCTCGCGCTCGCCGCGTTCACGCTCGTGGTCATCCTGCTCTTCCAGCGCTTCGGGAGCGGCTTCCTGCGGCAGGTCGCCCTGCTCATGGGCCTGTTCATCGGCACCCTCGCCGCGATCCCGTTCGGCCTCGCCGACTTCGCCGCCCTGGAGTCGGCGCCCGTGGCCGCGGTGCCCGAGCCGTTCGCCTTCGGCGCCCCCGAGTTCCAGCCCGCCGCCATCCTGTCCCTGTGCATCGTGATGCTCGTCCTGATGACCGAGTCCAGCGCCGGGATGCTCGCCCTCGGTGAGATCTGCGAGCGCAGGACCGACGGGCGGACCATCACCCGCGGACTGCGCACCGACGGCCTCGCCACCCTGATCGGACCGGTCTTCGGCGGCTTCCCGACCTCCGCCTTCGCGCAGAACGTCGGCGTGGTCTCCCTGACACGTGTACGCAGCCGCTATGTCGTCGCCGTGGCGGGTGGCGCGCTGCTGGTGCTCGGTGCCTTCCCGGTGCTCGGCGCGGTCGTCAGCCTCGTCCCCATGCCGGTGCTCGGCGGCGCGGGCATCGTCCTCTTCGGCTCCATCGCGGTCAGCGGCATCCGTACGCTCTCCGAGGCGGGCCTCGACGACAGCTCCAACATCATCCTGGTGGCCGTGGCGCTCGGTACGGGCATCATCCCGCTCGCCGCGCCCGCCTTCTACGCGGACTTCCCCGCGTGGGCCCAGACCGTGCTCGGCTCCGGCATCAGCGCCGGCGCGCTCACCGCGGTGACGCTCAACCTGTTCTTCCACCATCTCGGCACCCGCGGCGGCGCGCGGCACGCAGACGCCGTCGCGGCACTCAAATCTTCCTAGGGTCATGCCGTGCCCAGCAATTCGCCACTCACGTAAGGAAGCATGATGGCAGCATCGGCAAACCCCGACGGCGCGGGTACGCGCACCGTCATCGAGAACTGCGCCATCGCGACCGTGGACGCGGCCGACACCGAGTACGCGTCGGGCCACGTCGTCGTCGCGGGCAACCGGATCGAGTCGGTCGGCGCGGGGAAGGCTCCCGAGGGCCTGGAGAACGTCGTACGCCGCGTCGACGGCACCGGCCACCTGGTGACACCCGGCCTCGTCAACACCCACCACCACTTCTACCAGTGGATCACCCGGGGCCTCGCCACCGACCACAACCTCTTCGACTGGCTGGTGGCGCTCTATCCGACGTGGGCCCGAATAGACGAGGAGATGGTCCGCGCCGCGGCGCAGGGCTCCCTCGCGATGATGGCCCGCGGCGGTGTCACCACCGCCATGGACCACCACTACGTCCACCCGCAGGGCTCCGGCGACCTGTCCGGCGCCGTCATCGGGGCGGCCCGCGAGATGGGGGTGCGCTTCACCCTGGCGCGCGGCTCGATGGACCGCAGCGAGAAGGACGGCGGGCTGCCCCCTGACTTCGCCGTGGAGACCCTGGAGGGCGCGCTCGCCGCCACCGAGGAGACCGTCAGGCAGCACCACGACGCGTCCTTCGACGCCATGACGCAGGTGGCCGTCGCCCCCTGCTCGCCGTTCTCCGTCTCCACCGAGCTGATGAAGCAGGGCGCCGAGCTCGCCCGCCGCCTCGGAGTGCGGCTGCACACCCACGGCAGCGAGACGGTGGAGGAGGAGAAGTTCTGCCACGAGCTGTTCGGCATGGGCCCCACCGACTACTTCGAGTCGACGGGCTGGCTCGGTGACGACGTGTGGATGGCGCACTGCGTCCACATGAACGACTCCGACATCGCCGCGTTCGCCCGCACCGGCACCGGCGTCGCCCACTGCCCGTCCTCCAACGCCCGGCTCGCCGCCGGGATCGCCCGCGTACCCGACATGCTGGCCGCGGGCGTCCCCGTCGGCCTCGGCGTGGACGGCACCGCCTCCAACGAGTCCGGCGAGCTGCACACCGAACTGCGCAACGCGCTCCTCATCAACCGCCTGGGCGCCCACAAGGAAGCCGCCCTGAACGCCCGCCAGGCCCTGCGCCTCGGGACGTACGGCGGTGCCCAGGTCCTCGGCAGGGCGAGCCAGATCGGCTCCCTGGAAGCGGGCAAGCTCGCCGACCTGGTGCTCTGGAAGGTCGACGGCATCGGGCACGCCTCGATCGCCGACCCGGTCACCGCGATCGTCCTCGGCGCGGCGGCGCCGGTGACCCTCTCCCTCGTCGACGGCGAACCGGTCGTCGAGAACGGACGGCTGCTGCACGTCGACGAGGACGCCATCGCCCGCGCCACGCGGGACGAGGCCCAGCGACTGGCACGCATCGCCGCCGGCAGCTGACCCCTGGATCTCCGGTCGGGGGGGACGGCCCCCGACCGGACTCGAGCAGCCGAGCGGGCTGCTCGAGTGCCGCCCCGGAACGTGGCCCAAAGCTTCACGTCGCCGGGGCGGTCAGTACTACCTGGGCGCTTCGACAACCGCATACCGAGCAAGTCCTTGCATCACGCACCACCTCCCAGAAGCGCGTGCCGGTCACCGGCCGGCACAGGAAAACAACCGGAGGAGCCGCAGTGGCGACCAAGCCCAGGTTCACCAAGCAAGGCACCACCCCCGATCCCGAGGGGTCCTCGCACCCCGAAGGACCTTCGCACCCCGAGGGGTCCTCGCACCCCGAAGGGACGTTGCACCCCGTCGACGAGAAGCTGCCGCCCCTGAAGATGGCCACCACGGGCCTGCAACACGTCGCCGCCATGTACGCGGGCGTCGTCGCGCCGCCCCTCATCGTGGGCGCGGCGGTCGGGCTCTCGGCGAAGGAACTCACCTTCCTCACCGGCGCCTGTCTGTTCACAGCCGGACTCGCGACCTTCCTCCAGACGCTCGGTGTCTGGAAGATCGGCGCCCGGCTCCCGTTCGTCAACGGCGTCACCTTCGCCGGTGTCGCGCCCATGCTCGCGATCGTCGACTCGACCAAGGACAAGGACGACGCGCTGCCGATCATCTTCGGCGCGGTGATCGTCGCGGGGCTGCTCGGCTTCGTCGCCGCGCCGTTCTTCTCCAAGATGGTCCGCTTCTTCCCGCCCGTCGTCACGGGCACGGTCATCACCCTCATAGGCATATCCCTGATGCCGGTCGCCTTCGGCTGGATGCAGGGACCCAACCCGGGGGCCGACGACTACGGCTCGACGAAGTACCTGTCGCTCGCGGGCATCACGCTGGTGATCGTGCTGCTGCTCCGCCGCTTCACGCGCGGCTTCGTGAAGCAGATCGCGGTGCTGCTCGGCCTGGTGCTCGGCACGCTCGTCGCGATCCCCTTCGACGTCACGGACTTCGGCCCGGTCGCGGACGCGGACGTGGTCGGCTTCCCGACGCCGTTCCACTTCGGCGCACCGCAGTTCGCCGCCGCCGCGATCGTCTCCCTGTGCGTCGTCATGGTCGTCTCGATGACCGAGTCGACGGCCGACATGCTGGCCCTCGGGGAGATCGTGGACCGCCCCGCCGACGAGCGGACCATCGCCGCGGGCCTGCGCGCCGACACGCTCGGCTCCGCCGTCAGCCCGCTGTTCAACGGCTTCATGTGCAGTGCCTTCGCGCAGAACATCGGCCTCGTCGCGATGACGAAGATCCGCAGCCGGTACGTGGTGGCCACCGGCGGCGGCTTCCTCGTCCTGATGGGCCTGTGCCCGATGGCGGCCTCGCTCATCGCGGTCGTGCCGCGCCCGGTGCTCGGCGGCGCGGGCGTCGTCCTGTTCGGCTCGGTCGCGGCGAGCGGCATCCAGACCCTGGTCAGGGCGGGTCTGGAGCGGGACAACAACGTCCTGATCGTCGCCGTGTCGCTCGCGGTGGGCCTGATCCCCATCTCCGCGCCGGAGTTCTACCACGCCTTCCCGGAGACCGCGAAGATCATCCTGGACTCGGGCATCTCCACCGGCTGCCTCGCCGCCGTCGTCCTGAACCTGCTGTTCAACCACACCGGCAGGAGCCGCGACGACGACGAGGTCACCGCCCCGATGGAACCGGGCGGCGAGATCTCCCAGACCCGGGTGCCGAAGCAGGCCGCGGCCCACTGAACCGCCGCGGGGCGGCCCCGGTGGGGCCGCCCCGCGCCCGGCTCGGCCGTCGAGCCCGGTCAGCGCGTCCACGACCGGCCCCGGGTCGAGCGGGGACGGGGGCGCCGGGGGCAGCGGGGCGGTGTTTGTGTCGCCGGGAACCGGTCCCTACGTGACCGCTGCCGCCACCGTCGCGGTGAATCCGTCGATGTCCTCCTCCGTGGTGTCGAACGAACACATCAGACGCACTTCCCCACGTTCCTCGTCGTTCAGGTAGAGGGTGTACTGGTCCATGACTCGGGTGAGGGCCGTTCGGGGCATGGTCGCGAAGACCGAGTTGGCCTCCACGGGCCGGGTCACGGTCACGTCGGCGATCTCGGTGAGCCCCTTCCTCAGTCTCGCCGCCATGGCGTTGGCGTGGGCGGCGTTGCGCTGCCAGAGGTCGCCGCCGAGGAGTGCCTCGAACTGCACGGAGAGGAAGCGCATCTTGGACGCCAGGTGGGTGGAGCGCTTGCGGAGGTACGGCAGTCCGGAGACCCGGGACGGGTTCAGGGCCACCACGCACTCGCCGAACACGAGGCCGTTCTTCGTGCCGCCGAAGGACAGGATGTCGATGCCCACGTCGGCCGTGCAGGCGGACAGCGGGATGCCCAGCGCCACCGCGGCGTTCGCGAGACGAGCACCGTCCATGTGGACGGCCAGGCCGTGTGCGTGTGCGCGAGCGGCCAGTGCGTGGAGTTCCTCCGGGGTGTAGCAGGTGCCCAGTTCCGTGGCTTCGGACAGGGAGAGGGTCTGCGGCTGGGCGGTGTGCACGTCACTGGCCGCCGTGACCGCCGCGTCGACGGAATCCGGGCTGACTTTTCCGTCCACGGAGGGAAGCTCGACCAGTTTCAGTCCCGCCAGGTGTTCCGGGGCACCTCCCTCGTCCTCGTTGAGATGCGCCTGTCCCGCGCACAGCACCGCGCCCCAGCGGCTGGTCACGGCCTGTAGGGCGATGACGTTGGCCCCCGTGCCGTTGAAGACGGCGAACGCCTCCGCGGTCGGCCCGAAGTGGCGGCGGAAGACGCTGTCCAGGTGCGCGGTGTAGCCGTCCTCGCCGTAGGCTTGTTGGTGCCCGCCGTTCGCCAGGGTCAGGGCGGCGAGGATCTCCGGGTGGGCGCCCGAGCAGTTGTCACTTGTGAGTTCCCTTCGGCCGGGGTCGTGGCGGAGGACCGCATCGGTGTTGGGCCGGGAGCGGACGCGGACCGGTGCGGGGCGGGCGCGGGGTGGCGCGGCGGACGGTGGCGCGTCGGCGGACGCCGGCGCGTTCCTTCAACCACCGGCCACATAGGTCCAGTACGGGTCGACGAGCTCCCCCAGCTGCCGGGCGGTGTGGAGGATGCGGTCCGGCTCCTCTCCCCGGCCCAGGCCGTACGCGAGTACCTCCAGGGTGCCGTCGGCGACCTCCGGCGGTGGCTTCTCGCCCCAGGACTCCATGTAGGTGATCACGGGGGTTGGTGCGTCCGGCAGCCCCCGGGAGGCGGAGCTGACCCGGGAGAACAGGGTGCACCAGGTCGAGAGGTCCGTGTGCAGGTAGAGGGCGGCTTCGGCCGGTCCCGCCTGGGTGCCCATCCAGGTGAGGTCGCGTACGACGCGGAACAGTCCCTGGTCGACCGGCACGGGCGGGATGTCGCGGTCGGGGATGCCGACGGACGGGGCGGCCTCGCGCAGCTGCCGGCGGACGGTGGCGATGGTGTGCTGGATGTGGGCGAACAGGGTCGCAGGCACCTCGTGGCGGTGCCGGGCCACCAGGAGGGCGTACGTGGACAGTTCGGCTTCCTGGCACTGGTACTCGGCGAGGAGGATCCGCTTGAAGTGGTCGGGTTCGATCCGTCCCGCCCGCGCGAGTTCGACGACCTGGTTGTCGCTGACGAACCGCTCGACGTCCGGCTTCATCGCCTCGATGAGCTGTTCGGGTGTCATTCGGGTCTCCTTGGTCGTTTTGGTGGGTGAGGGGTACGGCCGCTCCCGGTACGCGCTCACCGGGACGGCGGCCCGTTCCGCGACGACCGGACGGCCGCCCTTGAAGACGTGCCGTGCGCGGCTCGTGGCGTGGATGTCCTCGAAGGGGTCGCCCTCGAGAGCGACCAGGTCCGCTGTCGCCCCCGGGGTGACGGTGCCGAGGTCGGGGCGCCGCAGCAGGTCCGCCGCGACGCACGTGGCGGCCCGCAGCGCACGGAGCGGGGTGTAGCCGTGGGCGAGCAGGGTGGGGAACTCGCGCCAGTTGTCGGCGTGCGGGAACATCCCGGCGTCGGTCCCGAAGGCCGTCTTCACGTTCGTACGGGCCGGCCTCAGCAGACCCTCGCGCAGCACTTGGGCGTGTTCCCGGTAGTTCCGGCGGACGACGGCCGTGGACTCGTCCCAGAAGTCGTCGTCGTCGAGCCGGTCGAGGAAGTAGACCTGGGCGTAATGGGTGGGCACCAGGAAGACGCCCGCTTCCTCCATGGCCCGGTACGTCGCGTCGGTGGCGAAGCAGCCGTGCTCCACGCTGCGCACGCCCGCGGCGACGGCTCGCGACACGGCGCGGTCGGTGAGGGCGTGCGTCGCGCAGGGCAGTCCGAGGTCGTCCGCGGTGGCGACGATGGTGTCTGTCTCCGCGCGCGAGTAGGCGGTACTGGAGGGACTGTCCACCGGTGAGGAGAAGCCGCCGCCACCGGCGAACTTGATCCAGTCGGCACCGGCGCGGGACTGTTCCCTGACGGCGCGGCGCAACTCCTCGACGCCCTCGGCCAAGGTGCCCACCTGGTGTCCGTACCGCTGGGCGAGGGCGGGTTCCTTGTCCCCGTGACCGCCGCGGGGGGACAGGATGTTGGGGGCGGCGAGGATACGCGGCCCCTCGACGAGGCCGTCCTCGACCGCCGCGCGCAGGGACACATTGAGAGGGAGGTGCGCGCTGCCCAGGTCCCGGACGGTGGTGAAGCCCCCGTGCAGCAGGGCCCGGAGGACCGGCACCGCGGTGAGGGTCTGGTACGCGGCGGCTTTCGTCTCCGCCCCCTCGTCCAGGAGGTGGACGTGGCAGTCGATGAACCCGGGCAGGAGCGTACAGCCGGGCATCTCCATCACGTCCGCCTCGGGGGCGGCGGTGAGGTGGTGCCCGACGGCTGCGACCCGGCCGTCGCGCACCAGGACGGACAGTCCGTCGACGGGTGTGTCCGCGACGGCGTCCCACACGCGGTCGGGCCGCAGCAGGAGGTCTCGGCCGGGGGGTGGGTGCACGGGTACCTCCGGTTGCGGTGGCGTGAGGGGTGGTGTCCGTACGGGTGCCGGGTGGTGTCCGTACGGGTGTCGGATGGCGTCCGTACGGGTGTCGGGTGGCGTCCCGACGGGCCGTCGTGGAGCTGTGCCGCGGCCGGTCGGGCGGGCCTCAGCGGGTCGTGAGCGGTGTGAAGCGGGGGTCGTCCCACAGGTCGCCGGGCCCGGGGTTGCCCGGGTCGGGGTGCGCGCCGAGCTGGCGCAGGACTCCCCAGGCGGCGTTGAGGCCCGAGGCGAGGGCGTGGTTCAGCCAGCCGGGGGACCAGGAGGTGTCGTCACCCGCCAGGTACAGCGCGTTCGGCGGTTCGCCCGGCACGGCGGGCGCACCGGTGAAGTCCTTCATGAAGTGGGCGAACACATCGCGCTGGTAGGGGTGGTCACCCGGCCAGGACCAGCGGCTCAGACCGCGGAAGTGCTTCTCGTTCTCCCACGACACGGTCACCGCCTCAGCCGCGCGGGCGTGGGTGCGCAAGCGGTCCGCGACCTCGGGGTGGATGTCCGCGAGGTCGCGTACGAAGAGGTCGACCCGCTCCTCCAGGGTGGAAGGGGCGACCTTCATGGCGTCCTGTGCCCAGGTGAAGCTGAGGTCCAGCACGCCGCGGCGTCCGTCGGGCCCCCGTACGGGCCCGTAGTCGATGGTGTAGGCGGCCCGCGGGAGCCGGTCGGTGAGGGTGACGCCGTCCATGGACGTGTCCTCCCAGAACGGGTGCTCGACCACGAGTGCGGTCTTGGAGGACTGCCAGTAGCGCAGGCGGCGGACGGCCCGCAGCAGCCGGGGGCCGAGGGCGGGAATGCGGGCGGAGGTGGAGCGCACCTCGACGCCGGTCTCCAGGAGACGCAGCTGCGGGGTGAACACCGCGGCGGCGAACCGTTCGCTGCGCCCGTCCTCGCTGTGCACCATGACACCGCGGGCGGCGTCAGGTTCGACGTCCAGCGCGCGCACGGCGGGACGCAGGGTGCCCTCGTTGCTCTCCTCCACGCTGCACGTCCGGCCCCGGGCGTCGGTGGTGCGGTGGCTCCAGAAGCCCTCGGCGAGGCGGCCGATGCCCTCGGGGGCGTACAGCAGCCCGCTTCCCTCGGTGCACAGCAGCAGGCGCAGTATCTCCACCGTGCTGAGGTCGAAGAAGGAGTCCCAGACGGCGGGCCCCACCCCGGCGGTGCCCAGGAGCCGTGCCTGGTCGTGACTGAGGCCCACGCCGTCCGGGTCGCGCAGGAAGCGGTAGAAGGGCCACAGCTCGAATCTGAGCAGTATCCCGCGCCAGTGGCGGCGCACCGCGGTGAGGTCGCGCGCGGCCACGGCCCGCTGGATCTGGAAGAGACCGATCCGGGCCAGTGCCTGCTGCCAGCGCGAGTGCGCCGCGCGGAAGCCGTCATGGAGGCCGTGGAGGTCCTCGATCTCCCTCGCGCGGTACTGACGGCCGTCGACGTCCAGCACGGTCAACGGCGTCGTGGGCGCCGCGTAGTTGTCCCTGAACGGCTCCAGTCGCACGCCGAAGGTCTGACCGTACTGGCGTACCAGCCGTGCGGAGGTCGGGAAGCGCAGACAGCCCAGCTCCACGACAGCGCTGTCGGCGTCACGAAGGCGCCGACTGTACATGCGGCCGCCCAGACGTCGCCCTCCCGGCCCGTCCGGGCTCCGTTCGGCCTCGTACACGACGGGACGGCAGCCCGCCCGCAACAGCTCGTAGGCGGCGGCCAATCCGCTGCCGCCCGCGCCGATGACGGCGATGCGCGCCCCCTGCGCGTCCTCGGGCAGCCGCCCCATGCGGCGGCCGTCACCCACATGAGCGGCGTAGTCGAACGGGAAGTCGACCTGGAGGTCACTGGCGGGCGGTGGGCTGCTCGGACTCATCGCTGGCTCCATGGGGGGAGGTCGGGCACATTCCAGGTGTGTACGGGACCGGCTTCCGCGGCGAGCCGGGCGTAGCGCACGGTCAGCTCGCCCAGCTCGCCCAGCTCGCCCAGCACTCCCGCCTCTCCCGGCTCTCTCAGCTCTCCCAGTTCTCTCACCTCTCTCCGCCCCCTCACCTCTCCTCGGCCCCCTGTCCCCGTCTCCCGCCGTCGACGCAGCACCTCGCGGGTCCGCTGCTGCCACCACGCCCCGGTACGCCCGGTCGCGACCCGGTGGTGCAGGAGGTCGAGGAGCGCGTCGGCCTCGTCGGCGTCCACCGCGGCCAGGGCGAGGCCCTCGCGTGCCTGCGGCAGCAGTTCCTTCACCAGGGCTCCGGCACAGTGCTCCCGCGGAGCCGACCCGGGCGAGGGCCACCACAGGGAGGCGTCGAGACCGTCCCGCGCGGCACGGTAGAAGTTGGCTTCGGCGCAGGTGAACGGCAGCTCCCGCGCCACGTCACGTCCGTCGGCCGCGAGGAACAGGGTGAGACCCACGAGGAAGGCGGTGTTGGCCGCCATGTCCAGCGGCGTGGGTCCCGAGGGAAGCGCCCGGAACTCGATCCGCAGGTGCCCGAGGGGGTCGTACACCGGACGGTTCCACGACCACACCGTGCTCAGATGGATCTGCAACTCCTCCAGCGCCGGATACGGGGCGCCGGGAGGGCCGCCGTCGGCCCGCTCCTGGCCGCGCGCCGGGAGCAGGACGTCGTAGCGGTGCACGGCTTCCTCGAACGCGGCGAGGGGGCCGCCCCGCAGCCAGCCGCGACCGAACCCGACCCGGGGCCGGAAGGTCCCGCCCCCGGGGGTGGTGCTGCGGTCGCCGAAGCCCTGCTCGTACAGCGGGATCCTGGACTCCTGCCAGCCGGACCGCCCCAGGGGCAGTGCGGAGTTGCCCGCCGCGGCGAGGGCCGGTCCGGTGGCGAGCCGGGCGGCGTCGAAGGTACGGCGGAAACGATTCGGCGGCACGGTCAGATGTATCTGCCAGGAGCAGGCGGCACCTTGCACCGCCACGGACTGCGCCTGCACGGACCCCAGGTCGCCGTCCGCCACGCGCAGGGTGAAGGGCGTCGGGCGGCGCAGCGCCCAGGCCTGCTCCAGGACGTGATAGCGCGGCAGCGGGGTCAGCGCCGCGGCGGTCAGGTCCCCGGGCGTCAAGGTGGGCAGCGTGCCGATCGGCGCCACCCGTACCCCGTGACGCGGCAGCGACCACGCGGTGACGCGTTCCAGTGTGCGAGCGGCCTGTGCTGCCATGGCGGTGAAGGGACGTCCGCGCAGGAGGACCGGCCGCAGGTTCGCCTCCAGGTTGAAGCGCGCCACCTCCAGGGTGAGCAGATCGTCGTGCAACGCCTCGGCCACCGCCGCGTTCAGCGAGGCCGGGCGGCCGTCCTCCCCGACGAGGGACACCTCGAGCTCCGCTCCCAGCGTGCACGGCTCCGTTCCGAACTCCGGGTGCCGCACGACGTGGCCCAGCGTGCGCAGGCAGTCCGCCAGGCGGGCCCTGAACCGCGCGTAGCTCTCCTCCGTGAAGGTCACGTTCCCGATGTCGCAGCCCATGTCCGCTCCCGAGTGCTTCCCGCGCTCCGCTACGGCGTCCACCGTCCGCGGTCTTCAGCCGCCGGCCGCGACAGCGCGCCACCAGGCGCGCAACGCCGGTTCCACCCGTACCGCGCTGCGCGTGATCCACTCGTCCGGCTCGTGCCGCGCCCGGCCGTGGTCGATGACCTGGAGTACGCCGTCCGCGACCTCCGGCGGGTTCTCCCGGAAGGCGCCGACGTACTCCACCGCGGCACCGGGAATCCGCTCCGTCCCGCTCAGGACGTCGGTGAGGACCGCGCAGCTGTTGCACCACAGGGTGAAGTCGGTACGTGCCACGAGGGCCGCCTCCGCGGCTCCGGCGTGCAGGGCGACCCAGGAGATGAACTCGGTGAAGCGCCGCACCGCTTCCGAGCGGGGCGCCCGGCGCATGTCGTCGGGCGACATGCCGAGGGCAGGCGCGAGACCCGCCACCATCCGGTGCCGTGCCTGCGTCAGCTCGCGCACGACGAAGGAGAAGAACCCGGCGGGAACCTCGTGCGGATACCGGGACAGGAGCAGGCCGTACGCGGTGAACTCGGCCTCCTGCGACTGGAACTCGGCGAGCGCGAACTGCCGCAGGTGCCTGTCCTCGACCATGCCCTCCCTGGCCAGGGAGAGGAACTCATTGGCACTCAGGTGGTCGGGGACGTCGACGGCCACGGTCTCGATGAACTCGGTGGCAGGCACAAGGGAGCTCCTTCGGTCAGGAAGGTGTGCTGGCGATGGTGGTGTGCGGTGGCTTCCGCGGGCACGCGGCCGGTCGCGGAGCCTTCCCCCTGTGCGCGTACGGCGCTGCCGCACGCAACCGCTTGTGTACCCAACGAACGTACTTTCGCACCCGGGCCCGGCGGCCGCACAGACGGACCGCCGCACCCCTCCTGTCGTCCCGACTTCCCCTGCGACCACGCACTCCGCGCCTCTGACCTGCGCGCATTCCCTAGCCTTCCGCCCCTGTGCGACTGCCTGCCACGGACGCACAAGCGGAAGGCTTGTGACGCGTTCTTGCGTGGCACAGACCCCCGGGAAGGAGCTCTTGGCACATTCGGTGCGCCGTTTCCCTCCAGCCCCTCGCCAGGGCCCTGCTTCAAGCCGACTTGAGAAACAGGAGTTCGAGCGCGGGCCCGGCGCGGGCGGCGGCCACCGGGGCCGCCGGTGGCGGTCAGCGGCAGTACGTGTCGCTACTCGGCCGCTCGCCCGTCGCGAGGAAGCGGGTGACCGTCCGGTCGCCGCAGGCGTTGCCGTTGTCCAGGTAGGAGTCGTGGCCCGTGGCGTCGACGGTCACCATCGTGGCGCGCCCGCCGAGGGCGGAGCGCATCCTGCGGGCACCGGCCAGCGGTGTCGCGGGGTCGCGTTCGTTCTGGACGAGGAGGATGTCGGAGGGGCCTTCGTCCGTGATGCGGACGGGAGCCTCCCGGGGCGGGTACGGCCAGGCCGCGCACGGCATGGCGTTGCGGGGCATGCCCGCGGTCAGCGGGTACTTCGCACGGCTCTCGGCGACGCCCTTGGCGTACACGGCGGCCGACCTCGGCCAGGCGATGTCGTTGCAGAGCGTCCCGGTCCCGACGGCCACGGAGTTCTGGAGTGCGGCCGCTCCCGGCGGTGCGGGCGCGGGCGGAGTCCTGCCTTCCCGCGCGGCGCGGATCAGCTCGGCGAGCCGGGGGAAGTCGTCGGGGTCGTAAAGCGCGGTCAGCAGGGCCTGGCGCAGCACGTCGCCGTTCAGCTCCGCGGGATTGGCGCCGGGCCAGGGGACCGGCGCGCGGTCGAGGCGGGCGGCGAGCCGCAGCACCAGCGCGCGCACCCCGGCCGGTGTCCCGGCGAGGCGCCCCTTGGTGGCGGGGTCCGAAGCCCATGCGGCGAACACGGGGAAGGTGTCCTCGACGCCCTGCTCGTGCGCGGCGAGCCAGCCCCGGCCGACCCGCGCGGGGTCGGGATCGTCGACGCTGTCCAGGACCACGCGGTCGGTGCGGTGCGGGAAGAGCTGCGCGTAGACGGCGGTCACGTACGTTCCGTAGGACACCGCCCACACGGAGAGCTTCCGCTCGCCGAGCGCGGCCCGGACGAGGTCGAGGTCACGGGCGTTGTTCGCGGTGCTGATGTGGCGCATCAGCTCGCCGCCGTCGCGGGCGCACGCCGCGGACATGCGGCGCGCGGTCTCCATGGTGCCGGTGACCGAGCCGTCGGGGGCGGGCCACGGCCGCTGTTTCGACGCACCCAGGTCGGCGAGGTCGAAACCGCAGTCGACCGGGGACGAACTGCCCATGCCGCGCGGGTCGATGCCGATCAGGTCGTAGCGGTCGCGGATCTCCTGGGGCAGTCGCTGCCCCTTGCCCGACGGGTTGTCCAGGCCCGGGCCGCCCGGCCCTCCGGGTGCCAGGAGCAGGACGCCCCGGCGGGCCGAGGGCTGTTCGGCGGGGATGCGGGAGAGGGCGACACGGGTCTTCGCGCCGTCGGGTCGGGCGTGGTCCACGGGTACCTCGACGGTGGCGCACTCCTGGCGCGCGTCGCGCCCCTTCCGCACCTCGCACCGCGTCCAGTCGAGGGAGGTCCCCCCGGCGGCGGGCGGGGCGGCGCTCGCGGTGACGGGTGCGGTGAGGCCGCCGAGGACGGCGGCGGAGGCGGCGAGCAGTAACGCGGTGTGGCGCTTCGACTTCGTCATGGGGAGATCCTGACCCGGCCGCCCCGCCCGCCACATCCTCCCGAAGGGCCGCGCGGGGCAAGGGTTCACCCCGGCGCGGCCCTTAGGGGGCGCCCCTCCCCTGATGCGGGGCGTCCCGTCACCCGATGTGGAACGAGTCCCCGTACACCTTCCAGTCCAGCGGCGGGTTCAGGTTCAGGTTCTTCTTGTTGAGGAACACGCGCTGCGCGGTGTCCACGCGGCTGGTGTCCTCGTGGGCCTCCTCCTGCTTCATCGCCCACACCCGGGCGTCGAGGAAGGCGTGCAGGTACTTGACCTCGTCGCCGCCCTGCGCCGGGGGCTTGGCCTTGGTCAGGGCACGCTTGCGGATGTTGCGGAAGCTGGTGCTGTCACCGCCGTCGCCGTGCATGACGATCGCGTCGTAGTAGGCGAACTGGCCGAGCACGCCGATGCCGTCGGCCTTGCCCTGCTTGACGGCCGGGTTGAAGTAGACGCGGTCGCGCTCGTCGTTCTGGGCCTTCTGGAACGCCGGGTCCTGCGCGGCCTTCCTCCAGTCCTTGGGGTAGTTCGGGTCGAGCCCCTCGTGGGAGTCGGTGCCGTCGACCTCGCGCAGCGCGGGCAGGTACTTCGCGAGGACGTTGCCCGGCTTGCGCTTCGTGTAGAGCTCGACGAGGTCCAGCATGTCGCCGGTGCCGGAACAGAAGCCGATGATGCCCGCCGTGTAGCCGCGCTTGTCGCCGATGTCCTCGATGTATTTGTACTGCGCCTTCCAGTCCAATGAGGAGTTCTCCGCGCTGGAGACCAGCTTCATGGCGATCTCCTTCTTCGCCGGGTCGTCGAGCCCCGGCGCGGACTGCCCGGGGGCGGCGCTCGCGGGCCGCGGCGCGGGGGCCGCGCCCGCGGTCTGGGTGACGACCAGCGGGCCCGCGATCAGGGCGGCGCCGACCAGGCCGATGACCGCACGTCGTGACGTGCGCGAGTGGGGGGTGCGGTGAGCGTGCAACGGGTCCTCCAGGTGGGGGAGTTCAGCGTTCCGCTGTCTGTTAGGAAGGTTTCCTACCAGAGATTGGGAGTGACGTATACCCGTCAGGCAGTGGGCGGTTCCGCGCCGGGGGCGACTTCCCCGTCGCCCCACGGGGTGCGTGGCGCCGCCCGTACATGGCCGGACATCGCTCTAGTCGCTCCGCACGCTGGTCCGTACTATCCCAGCACCCTCAGCCTCCGCTCATCGCTCGCGGGCCCGCTCGTCACCGCGGGCGAGGGTTGAGTCAGTTCCTCCCAGCACAGCTGTATCCCCCACCTCACCGCGGTCGGCGCCGCCGTGCGCGCCGTGGTGGGCCGAGCAATGAATGGGAGAACCAATGACCGCTGCACTGTTGGCAGGCGGCTCGCTCGCCGTCCTGCTCGCCGCGGGCCTGCCCGCGCAGGATCCGTCGGAGATCGCCGATCCGCCGCCGGACAAGATCGTGATCGAAGTTGCCACCGTGAACGGGTCGGGGTGTCCCAGAGGCACCGCAGCCGTCGCCGTCTCGGACGACAACACGGCCTTCACCGTGACCTACAGCGACTACCTGGCGCAGGCGGGCGGCAACTCCTCGCCCACCGCGTTCAGGAAGAACTGTCAGCTCAGCCTGAAGGTGTACGTGCCCCACGGCTTCACCTACGCGATAGCGAGCGCCGACTACCGCGGCTTCGCCTCCCTGGAGCGGGGCGCCAAGGGCACGGAGAAGGCGTCGTACTACTTCCAGGGTTCGCCGGACACGGGCGCCAAGTCGCACGTGTTCACCGGTCCCGTGGCCGACAACTGGCAGGCCACCGACGAGACCGAGGTCACCCAGCTGGTCTGGGCGCCCTGCGGCAAGCAGCGCAACTTCAACATCAACACCGAGCTGCGCGTCGACGTCGGCACCTCCGACCGCACCAGGACCAGCTTCATGACGATGGACTCCACCGACGGGGACATCAGCACCGTCTACCGCGTCAAGTGGAAGGAGTGCCAGCGGGACGGCGACGAGGGCTGATCCCGAGCCGATCGTCCCCGTGAGGGCTGACCGGGCCCGTGAGCCCTGGTGAGGGGGCCGCGCCCGCGGCGGTTCGTCGCCGTCCTGCCGTGGGCCCGGCACCTCAGTCGCCGGCGAGCGCCGCGCGCACCTGCTTCGCGACCGCGTACGTGTCTCCGGCGGGCCGCACGGCGAGGCGGCCCGGGTTGCGGGTCCACCGGTCCTCCAGGGCGAACCAGTCGATGTCCTTCGGGGCCCGGTCCTCGTCGAGGGCGGAGCGCAGTTCCGTGAAGAAGGTCTTCCAGCGCAGCCGGTAGAGCCCGCCGACCAGGCCCGCCCACTCGCGGTTCGCGTAGTCCCCGAGCCCTTCGTCGGCTGCGGCGCGCGGACCCCACACGGTGAGGAGCGACAGCTGGTCGTGGCTGAGCCAGTCCCGTTCGCGGGCGTCCGCGCCCCAGGCACGGGCGTCGGCGAGATGGCGGCCGAGCAGGTGCCGGGCGTCGGTGGCCGCGAGCCGGTCGAGGAGGCCGAGCAGGCGCAGCCAGGTGCGGGTGAGGTCGTCGAAGCGGCCGGTGTCCCGGGCGTCGTAGGCGGCCCTGACGCGCGGCAGCAGCACGCGGCTGCGGTCGGACAGGGCCTGCCGTGCCACGTCGAGCAGGTCCCTGCGGTACGCGGAGGAGTCCCGCAACTCCCGCCGTACGGACAGCAGATGGTCCAGGGCGGGCGCGAAGTCCGCCGGGTCGTGGCGCAGCTCCTTGGGCGACCAGGAGGCGGCCGACCGCACGGTGAGCCCCGGGCGGGCGCCGAAGAGGCCGTCGGCGCCCTCGGCCCACTTGTCGGCGCGGGTGGTGCCGTACACGGTGCGGCGCAGCACGTCCCAGGCGGCCCGTGCGTGCGGGTCCCGCGCCCCGTAGCGTGCCAGGGCCCAGTCGTCGAACCAGGCTTTCAGGTCCAGTGGGCCCTCGGCCTCGGCGTCCCGCCAGGCCAGTTCGGAGAAGAGCGCGAAGGCGGCCGGGTTGTTGTCGGCGGCCTCCGGCATGAGGGCGATGCCGCGCAGGGCGCTGCCTTCCTTGGTGCGCCACTTCTCGTAGAGGTCGGCCCAGTCCGGGGTGTTGGCGCCGAGGGCCGTGTGGCCGCCGAAGTTCCAGATCGACCCGAAGGCGTACGGCGTGGAGCCCCAGTCCGACTCGCGGTCGGTGACCGTGGGGTAGCGGTCGGAGAGGCCGTCCACGATGAGCATGCGGGAGGTGTCGACGGCGCCGGTGAGGGCCTCCGGCGGATTGCGCCGCCAGCCGAGGATGACCCAGACGGCGTCCGGATGCGCGGTCCGCAGCGCCTTCTCGACGCCCTTGGCCGCCTCCCCGACCGGTACGTCACCGGGCTTGCCGCCCTCGTGCAGCAGGTCCATCTTGTACATCGTCGACGGCCCGAACAGCTCGTCCTGCACCCGGTAGAAGGCGGCGGCGACGCGGGCGAACGCGTCGGTGCGCGGATCGAGCCAGTCGGGGCGCGCGAACCCCAGCCAGGTGCCCTGCGGCACGGTCCGCGCCCCGGGGTTGCGGTCGGCGAAGCCGTCGGGGACGGTGCCGAAGTAGCCGGGGAGCACCGGCGTCATGCCGAGGTCGCGCAGCCGGTCGGCGATGCGGCGCCCGAGGCGGGCGCGCCTGGCGAGGAGCTGGTGCGACACGGGGTGCGGGAAGGACGCCATGTTCTGGAGCAGCCACCACGGCTGGTGCGCGGGGCCGGGCACCCAGGCCCGCAGTTCCGCGTCCCCGTACCCGAACTCCTGGAAGAGGCGGTGGTACACGGCGTCGGCGCCGGTGCACACGAGGACTTCGTTGTAGCCGTGCAGGGCGAGGACGTCCAGCTCGCGCTCCCAGTAGTCCCACTCGGCGTACGCGTTGGTGTAGCCGTCGTTGGTGTCGTTCAGGGCGAAGCGGTGCGGGACGTTCGCGTGTCCGGTGACTGGCGGGCCCGGGTCGGGCAGGACCGCGGGCAGGTCCACCTGTTCGCCCGCCCAGGTGATGGTGGCGTGCGCGGAGTGCTTGAGGTAGTGGCGCAGGCCGGTGAGCTGGACGGCGGCGGTGGGGCCCGCGACGACGACGCGGCCGGGCTCCCCCGACACCCGGAAGGTGTCGGCGGCGCCGCCCCGCACGGTCCTGAACGTGATCTGGTCCGCGTGCCGGGGGAGCAGCCGCCCGGCCGCCGCGGCGGCCACCGCGGCGGCGTCGGGACCCGTCCGCGTGCGGTCCGCCGCCCCGGCCGCCGCCCCCCGCGCCCCGGGCGGCGACTCGGGCGAACAGGCCGCGGCGGCACCGGCCGCACCGGCGAGGGCGGCGGTCAGGACGGTGCGCCGGCGGGGCGGCTGCGGCATGCGGGGCTCCGGGGTGGGGGCGGACGCGAAGAGTACCGGGTGTGTCATGCCCGGTGCGGGCATGGCCCGCAACCCCCGGTCCGGTGAACAGCGCGGGACGCGCCGACGACGTACGCCGGGAGGCATCGAAAGGCAGGCGCGGCAAGGCCGCCCCGCGTCGCGGCGGCGAAGGGATCACAGCGCCGCGAGCGTGCCCTCCACCGTGCCGGCGAGGACCGCCCTGTCGTCCTGGACCCGGCTCAGTACGCGCAGGCCGTAGTACGTGCTCTGCACCAGGCGGGCCAGGGCGCGGGCGTCGCGCCCGGGTGTGATCTCGCCGGTGGCCTGGCCCGCGGCGACGACCGCGCACAGCTCGTCCTCGACCCGGTCGAAGGAGCGCCGCACGGAGCGCTTGACGTCCGGGTCGAGGGCGGCGGCCTCCATCGCGGCGTTCATGGCGAAGCAGCCGCGCCGCCCCTTGGCCTCGTCGGTGTTGTAGAGGCTCGAAGGGCCGAGGCCGGTGCTCTCGCACAGGTCGCGGGTGGAGGTGCCCTCGTACCCCTGGCGCCAGAAGGTGTCCATGGCCGCGGTGATGACGCGGTCCTCGACTGGAGCGCGGGGTTGGTGACGTATCCGGCGAGGCCGAGCAGGAAGGCGAGGCCGACGACGACGGGCGCGCAGTGCGCGGTGGGCGCGAGGACCGCGGAGGCGACGGCGAGGGCGCCGAGCCCCGCGGCGAGCGTGCCGACGGCGTGCGCCCGTGCGGTGCGGCCGCCGATGACGAGTCCCGCCATCCCGCCCGCGCCGAACAGCGCGAGCACGGCGGGCACCCCGCCCTCGGCGATGCCGCTCTCCTCGGTGAGGAAGGGCGCGAGATAGCTGAAGGTGACGATCACCGCGCCGAAGGCGAAGGCCGTGACGGCGTACGAGAGCCACAGCTCCGGCCGTCCGATGCCTGCCGAGCTGCGGTGCCTGTTCGTACGGTCCGTACGTGTTCATGCCGTGTACATGTACGCGCCCGCTGCCGGTGGCGCCCGCGCCGCCCGGTGCCGCGATCTTCACGACGGCACGCCATGCAGCACCCCGCCCCCACGCGCCCCCCGCACCTCACGCAGCGCCCGCACCTCACGCACCCGGAGCACCCCATGGACCGCAGAGCCCTCCTCGCCGCGAGCGGCGGCGCCCTCGCGACCGCCGCCGTCGCCGCCGCCCCGCAGGCCAATGCCGCCGCCCCCGAGCAGGCGTCCACGCGCGGCCACGGCTGGGGTGTCACCCGCTTCAACGTCATCAGCGACATCCAGGGCGACCTCGCCGACTTCGGCCGCGCCCTGGACGACATGGCGGCGGTCAACCCGCGCAGCGCGGGCCTCGCCGTCGCCGGCGACATCACTCCGCGCGGCTACGACTTCGAGTACGCGCAGGTCGCCACCGAACTGCGGCGCCACACCCACCCGCGGGACGTCGCCTGGGCCATCGGCAACCACGAGTTCTACGTGCCGAAGTGGCGCGACCCCGACACCCTCGCGCAGGACACCTGGCCCAACGGCACCACCGAGGACTCCCTCTTCCGCAGCTTCTACCGCTTCGCCAAGCGCGGCTCCGTGCAGGCCGAGACGTCCTTCGGCGGCGTGCCCGTCCTCACCCTCGGCACCGAGCGGTACTCCCACTTCCACGACCCGAAGCTCTGGGACGAGGTGTGGATCAGCGACGCCCAGTTCACCTGGCTGGAGGACCGGCTGCGGTACTGGTCACGCCGCCGCAAGCCGGTCATGGTCGTCACCCACCACCCGCTGCCCAACACCGTCTCCGGCACCCGCAACAAGCTCTACTCCAGCGACTACCTCCAGGCCGACCGCCTCCTCGGCATCCTCGGCCGCCACCCCGACGTGTTCCTCTTCTCCGGCCACACCCACTGGGACCTGGACCTCTCCGACTGGGTGGTACGCCGCGTCGTCCCCGGCACGGCGAACCTCAGCGGGTTCACCGTTGTCAACACCGGCGCCATCCAGACGGGCTTCCGCGACGACGGCAAGGGCGGCGAGGTGTCCGTGGGCGGCTCCTTCAACCAGGGCCTCCAGGTGGAGGTGCACCGGGACAAGGTCGTCATCAAGGCGCGTGACTTCGCCCGCCGGGCGTGGCTGAAGGAGATTACGGTGCCGCTCGCACGAGCGTGAGGAAGTCTGACCAGGGGGTCGGCCGCAGGGTCAGGCTCGGCCCGTCGGGCCTCTTGGAGTCGCGTACGTGTATGGCGGCGGGGCAGGGGGCGACTTCTACGCAGTCGTCGCCGGACCCGCTGCTGTGGCTGGACTTGCGCCAGGAGAGTGCGACTTCGAGGCAGTCGTCGCCGGACCCGCCGCTGTAGCTGCTCTTGAACCAGGTCAGTTCGGGGGTGCTCATCATGCTCCTCGCATCCGCTCCAAGAGGCTCACCGACTCCTCGAACGAGAGAGCCTGTGAGCGCATCCTGGCATATCGCTTCTGGTGCATGCTGACCACCGTCGGGTCGGAGATGAGCTGCCCACTCTCCTGCCCTTCGCAGTACGCGAACCACTTGTTGCTCGGCGTCTCCAGGAGCCTGATGGGCCCGCCCAGTCCGGCGTGGGTCTCCCTCACGAGTGGCATGATTTGCAGCTCGATGTTGCGCCGTACGGCCACAGTGAGCACGTGGTCAATGAGTTCCCGGGTCACGTCAGGCCCGCCCATGTTCCGCAGGAACAAGTGCTCTTCGAGGATGAAGCTGTACGCCGTGTTCGGGCGCTCTGTGAGCAGCCTCTGGCGTTCGATGCGTGCCGCTAGCTGCGCCTGGATCTGTTCGTCGCCCAACGGGGGCAATTGGTTGGCGAACAGCGCCTGCGCGTACGCAGGTGTCTGCAACAGCCCCGGAATCAACCGGCACTCGTACGCGTAGAGGGTGATCGCCTCCTGCTCCAACTGGGCCCACCTCCTGAACCAGGAGGCCAACCCCCGCTGCCGGGAAACCTGATGCACAATCAACCGCAGCGTCCCGAACGCATCCAGCGTGGCCTCCGCCTGGTCCACGAACCGTGGGGGAGGGAACCGTCTCCCCTGCTCGACGGACGCGATGAAATGCGTCGAGTAGCCAATCTCAGGCCCCAGGGCCTCTTGCGTGTACCCGGCCCGCTTGCGGAAGCTCTTCAAAGCCGCACCGAAGGCTTTGAGGCCCTCGCTCGGCTCCGGCTCGTTCGTGCCGGGCGCGCTTGACGACGTCACGCGCCCATGCTCACGGAACGTCACGCGTACTGTCCACACTTCGCACTCGTACAATTACTCAGCGTACGAGTTGTGCCCCTCCCGTCCCACAGAGCCACAGGTCACCGTGGGCGCCATGGCACGCCAGGTACAAACCCCCACATCAGCACACACGTTCACGCAGCGCATCAGCGCGACCCCGCGCGGCGCCCGCCTGGCCCGCAGGCTCGTGCGGTTCCACCTCGACGGGTGGGGCGTCCCGTACGACAGCGAACTGTCGGACACGGTCGCCCAGATCGCCGCCGAGCTGGCGGCCAACGCGGCGACCCACGGGCGCGTACCGGGCCGCGACTTCCAGCTGCGCCTGCTGCTGCGCGCGGACTGCGTACGGGTCGAGGTGAGCGACACGCGTACGGAGTGCGGGCCGCCGCAGCGGCCCGAACAGCCGCCACCGGACGCCGAGTCGGGACGCGGGCTCGTCCTGGTGGCGGCGCTCGCGGCACGGTGGGGCGTCGAGTCGCGGGCCGTCGGGAAGACGGTGTGGGCCGTGGTCAGCCTGCCCGGCGGCTGAACGGACCCCGCGGCGCCCGGTGCGGGGGGTCAGAGGCCGAGCACGCGCGGGTCCGACGCCAGGGCCCTGAAGTACTCCCTCGGGTCCGCCACCATGCGCCGCTCCTTCAGGTCGAGCAGGCCGCCGACGCCGGAGAGCGTGGCAGCCGTCCTGCCGTCCGCCTTGGTCACGGTCTGCTCGATCCTGAAGGTCTTCCCCTCGCTCCACACGAACGCGCAGGACACCGTGACCTCGTCGCCCGCGTGCAGCTCGCTGCGATACCGCACGGTGTTCTCCAGGGCGACGGGCCCGACGCCCTTGTCCAGCAGGTCGCGCTGCTCGATGCCCGCCGCCCGCAGGAGCGACCAGCGCGCGTGCTCCGCGTACTGCAAGTACACGGCTTGATTGAGATGGCCCTGCGTATCCGTCTCGTACCCACGGACGGTGATGCTCACGGAGAACGGCTCGGACACGGCTACCCTTTCGACGACACCGCACAGCAACTGCCGGAACTCTCAACCGTGCGGCGATCAGCGGCATTCCTGCCGCGGAGACCGTCCTGGCGGGGCGGCGGACCTATCCTGTGGCCATGGATGCCGCAGCCGCCGGGGCGGCCGGACTCATGGTCGCGCTCACCGCAGCCGTGCGCGAGTTCCAGGCCTACGGGTACGAGCAGTTCCGCACCCACCAGTCGGGCGTCCTGCCGCGCTACGGCGGGCTCCTGACGCCCGCGACCCACCCCGTGGCGGTCGTCGGCGTGTCCTTCGACCTGCTGGGCGGCCCGCGTCACGGCGAGCGCCGCGAGGCCCGGACGTCGGTGTCGGTGACGCTGCTCGACGGGAAGTTCGTCGTTGCGGGGGAGGCGGGCGCCGACGCGCTCCGTCCGGGCGACGCCGACGAACCCTGGCAGTACCTGCGGGAGTTGCCCGAGGTCGCCGTCCAGGACCTGGACGGGTGCGTCGCCCTGATCCGCGACTACACCGCCCGGCTCTGCGGCTACACCGCGTTCCTGGACGACCTCGGCGTTCCCCGCACCTCCTGACGCCCGGCCGCGTCATGTCCTGCGGGGCGACGCCAGGACGTACCGCACGCCCGTGCGGGTCTCGCCGTGCTCGCTGACCTGCCACCCGGCCCGCTCCAGGACCGCCCCGCAGGCGCGCACGCCCTCGGCCGTCGGCTCGCGCACCTCGACGGCGTCGGGCTGCGGGGTCACGGTCACGCGATACCCCTCGCGGCCGGGCCCCGCGGGGACGCGCCCCGCCGCCTCCAGGGCTATCGCCGCGGCCTGCACCAGATGCGTACGCTCCCACGCGCACGGCCGCTCCCGGTCGCCGTCGGCGTTCGTCATCCGGCGCATCTCGACCAGGCCGAGCCAGGCGTCCCGCACCTCCCGCGCCCGCGCCGGGCCCGCACCGCCGGGCGGGTCCGCCGCGGTGCCCGTGCGGGCGGCGAACACGCCGGGCACCGGCTCCACGGGCGCCGTCTCCGGCTCCGCGTCCACCGGCTCGTCACGCACCCGGTGCCCGGCCGGGGTCAGGAAATACGCGTGCGGCGGACGCGGGTGCCGGAACGCGAGGCGCAGCCGCACCAGGGCGGACAGCTGCGCCTCCGTGCCGGGCAGGCGGCCCGTGGCCGGGTCCGCCGCCGCGATGATCCGCCGCTGCGCGGGTGTCGTCGGCTTCGCCATGCTCCGATAGTGCCTCGCCCCACTGACACTCGCCCTCCCGCACCGACACCCGCCCCACCGCCGACGGCACCGTACCGACCCGAAGCACGCCGGTCAGGCGCGGCGGACGGTGCTCCCGTGGTCGTCGACCGCGAGGCGCCGCACGGGCCCGCCCGGCACACCGCCCGCCGCGCCGTGCGCCTCGTCCTCGCGGTCGCCGGGCCCCGCCGCGGTGCCGGCCGCGCGCTGGGCGACGATAGACGGCGCGAGGCGCGCCCCCGCGGCGTAGGCGGCGCCGTTGGTCCCGGCCTGCCGCTCCGACCCCTGGTCCGGGTCGGTGACAGGGGTTCCGGCGCCGTTGTCCCTGCCCGTCTCGGGGACGCCCTGGAGGTTGTTCCTGAGGTGGTCCAGCTCGTGGCCGATGGGTCGGCAGGGCCCGAACCCGTCCCGGGCCTCAGCCCGTTGTACGCCACCGCGCCCGGGACCGGCAGTGCCCTTGGGGTACCCCGGGGGGCAGCCGCGCCGTGCCGCGCGGGCAATCCGCCGCCCGGTCGGTCCTTGCCGGGGGCCCCCGATCCCGCCCCCTTCCCGTAACCAAGGGGCTCCGCCCCCTGGACCCCCGTTATCGGCGCTTCGCGCCTCGTCCTCAATCGCCGGACGGGCTGGAACCTTGCCGCACCGGCGAGAATTTCAGCCTCTCCGGCGTTTGAGGAGCGGGGTCTGGGGCGGAGCCCCAGTTTCGGAGAAGGGGCGGGTCTGGGGCGCCCCGCGCAGGTACGAGCCCCGCTCAGGGGCGTAGGTTCCACGTGGCGAGGACGGGGCGGCCGTGTTCGTAGCCGAGGCGGCTCACCGTGCCGGTGGCGAGCTGGAAGTGGGCGCCCGCCGCAGGGGGGAAGCCGAGCCTGCGGGCGGTCAGGACGCGGAGGAAGTGGCCGTGGGCGAAGAGGACGACGCTGCCCTCGGTGTTGGTGAGCGCGGCGTCGACCTTCGCGAGCATCCGGTCGGCCCGCTCCCCGACCTGCTCGGGGCTCTCACCGGGATGCTCCGGCGGCCCCGGGGCCACCCCGTCGGTGAACAGGAACCAGTCGGGCCGGGTCCGATGGATCTCCACGGTGGTGATCCCCTCGTACGCCCCGTAGTCCCACTCGCAGAGATCGGGGTCGACGCGCGCGTCCCCGCACCCGGCCAGCTCCGCGGTCTCCCGCGCCCGCGACCGCGGACTGGTGAACGCCGCGTCGACGCGGTACTTGCCGATGAGCGAGGCGATGGAACGCGCCTGGTCACGGCCCCTGTCGGTGAGGGGGATGTCCGAGACCCCGGTGTGCTGCCCGGACAGCGACCACGCGGTCTCACCGTGCCGGACGAGAAGAAGATCACCCATGGTGTCGACGGTCCTGTTCTGACGGGCGGAACCTCAGCTCCGCGTATGTATACGAAATCCGCATGTATGGCGGTCCCCGGCTTTGGATAGCGATGTGCCCAGGCCATCCCTGGCCATCCCTCATTGAAGTCGAAGGGTGTTCAACGTGCATCCGGCTCAGAAATTCGGCGATAACCCTGTCGAAGTGCGAGAAACCGGCCACTACACGGAGGAATACGTACCAAGCTTCGTCGAAAAGTGGGACTCACTCATAGATTGGGAGCGGAGGGCGCAGAGCGAGGGGAACTTCTTCATCGACCTGCTGCGCAAGCGCGGTGTGAAGAGCGTGCTCGACGTCGCGACCGGCACCGGGTTCCACTCGGTGCGGCTGCTCGCCGCCGGGTTCGACACCGTCAGCGCGGACGGCAGCGCGGACATGCTGGCGGCGGCCTTCGCCAACGGCATGGAGGACGGGCACGTGATGCGGGTCGTCCAGGCGGACTGGCGCTGGCTCAACCGCGACGTGCACGGGGAGTACGACGCGATCGTCTGCCTCGGCAACTCCTTCACGCACCTGTTCTCGGAGCGCGACCGCCGCAGAGCGCTCGCGGAGTTCTACGCGATGCTCAAGCACGACGGCATCCTCGTGCTCGACCAGCGCAACTACGACGCGATCCTCGACGACGGCTACACCAGCAAGCACACCTACTACTACTGCGGCGAAGACGTCTCCGTGGAGCCCGAGTACGTCGACGAGGGCCTCGTCCGCATGCGGTACAGCTTCCCGGACGACTCCGTCTACCACCTCAACATGTTCCCGCTGCGCAAGGACTACACCCGCAGGCTGATGTCCGAGGTCGGCTTCCAGAACGTGGAGACCTACGGCGACTTCCAGCACACCTACCGAGGGGAGCAGCCCGACTTCTTCGTGCACGTCGCGGAGAAGGAGTACCGCGCGGACGAGGAGCAGGACGAGCGCTACTCGGGCGCGGTCGGCGTCGCCCGCACCTACTACAACTCCGCCGACGCCGACGCCTTCTACGCCGAGGTGTGGGGCGGCGAGGACATCCACATCGGCCTCTACGAGCGTCCCGGCGAGCCCATCGCCGACGCCAGCCGGCGCACCGTCGAGCAGATGGCCGCCAAGCTGGACCTCACCTCGGACACCGTCGTCCTCGACCTGGGCTCCGGCTACGGCGGCTCCGCCCGCTACCTGGCGTCGACGTACGGCTGCCGCGTCCTCGCGCTCAACCTCAGCGAGGTGGAGAACGAGCGGCACAAGGAGCTGAACCGGCGCCGGTCCCTGTCCCACCTCATCGAGGTCGTCGACGGGTCCTTCGAGGACATCCCGCACCCGGACGCCTCGGTCGACGTCGTGTGGTCGCAGGACGCCTTCCTGCACAGCGGCAACCGGGTACGGGTCCTTGAGGAGATCGCCCGGGTGCTGCGGCCCGACGGGCAGGTGATCTTCACCGACCCGATGGCCGACGACGACTGCCCGCCCGGTGTGCTCCAGCCGATCCTCGACCGCATCCACCTGGACGACATGGGATCGCCCGGGTTCTACGCACGTGAGCTGGCCCGCCTCGGGTTCACCCCTGCCGGGAGCGGGTTCGAGGAGCACCGCGCGGAGCTGGTGACGCACTACGCGCGCGTGCTTGAGGAGACCGAGCGGCAGGAGGCCGACGGGCTCGCCCGGCTCGTCAGCCACGACTACCTCACGCAGATGAAGCTGGGGCTCGCACGGTGGGTCGCCGCCGGGCGCGACGGGCACATCACCTGGGGCATCCTGCACTACCGCCGGGGCGGCGGCACCGCCTGACGGCAGGCCGGAGCGCCGGGGGGCAGCGCCGACGGCCCCGGCGCTCCGGCCGCCCCTGCGCCCCCTCAGGCCCTCGGGCCCCGCCCCTCAGGTCGGGCGCAGCTCCCGGCCGCCGAACGCGCCCGTCCCGTCCGCCTGTTTCCACCAGGACTCCAGGCCCGCCTGGTCCAGGCCGCGCCAGCGCGGGGTGTGCTCGACCAGGGCGTGGCCGAGGCGGCGGCCCAGGTCGACCATGGTGCGGCCGGCCACCGTGCGGTCGGTGTCGTAGGACTCCAGGGCCTCGGGCCAGGTCGTCGCCGTGACGATGGCGGACTCCAGGACCGTGGCGTCCTGGAGTGCCTTCACCGCGCCCGCGCCGGTGTGCGGCCGCGCGACGGTCGCCGCGTCGCCCGCGAGCAGCACCCGGTCCCTGGCGTACCGGGGCGCCGTGTAGTCGTACATGGGCTGGAGGGCGACCTCCTCGGCCCGGGTCGCGCGCACCAGGGCGCCCCAGTAGGGCGGCATCAGCTCCTCGGCCACGTAGGAGAGATGGGCGTCCAGGGCGTCGCTGAGGCCGCCGGGAGGCAGGCTCGTCGGGCTTGCGAAGCCCGGGCCCGCGTCCAGGGGCGAGGGCGGCGCGGTGTACAGGATCCAGTTCACGCGGTGGCCGCCCGCGCCGTCCGGGATGCGGTACACGACCGCGTGCCCGCCGTCGAAGACGACGTACACGCAGTCCTCCTCGGCCCACAGGTGCGGGTCGGCGAGCCGGTCGTGCGGGTACGCGCCGCGCCAGGCGAGATAGCCCGCGTACCGCGCGTCCAGGCCGGGGTGGGCGGACGCGCGGACCACGGAGCGGTAGCCGTCGGCGCCGATCACGACGTCGTGGCGCTCGGTGCCCCCGGCGGTGTCCACCTCGGCGCCGACGGGCCCCGAGCGCACGGCCTCGACGCGGGTGCCGGTGCGGAACTCCACGGACTCCGGCACCCGGCGCCGCAGTTCGCCCCAGAGCGGGCCCCAGTTGTAGGTGCGGAAGGGGAACGGCATGGAGCCGATCTCGTGCCCCAGCGGGCTCGACGCCCGCTCGTCGCGGACGTACCACCGGCGCCTCTCGAGCTGCACCCACGGCATGTCGGCGTCCATGTACCCGGCCGACTCCAGCTCCACGTAGCGGGAGTTGTGCACCGCGAGCCCGACGCCGCGCTCCGCGAGGCGGCCCGAGGCCCGCTCGTACACCGTGATCTCGTCCGCACCGCCGCGGTGCGCCGCCAGCGCCATGGCGCAGCCCGCGACGCTGCCGCCGACGACGGCGACCCTGCCCGAATGCATCATCGCGCCATCCTGACAGCTCGGATGACGTTCTGTCATGAGCACATGTCAGCGCGTGAGCGGCCCGCCCCCGGCCACCATGGACACGCCGCGCCCCGCGAAGAACGTCTCGAAGACGGCCGGGGCCAGCTCCGCCGTACGGGTGAGCGCATCGATGCCCGGGCGTGCACCTCGCGTGCGTACGCGGCGAACGGCGCGTGGACGAGGCCCCGGATCGCGCCTTCGGCGTCCTCGGTGTACGCGCCGTACGTCGGGCTACTGGCGGTATCCGCTCAGGAAGCGGCCGATGCGGCTGATCGCCGCGTCGAGGTCGTCAGCGTACGGGAGGGTGAGGATGCGGAAGTGGTCGGGGCGCGGCCAGTTGAAGCCGGTGCCCTGGACGACCTGGATCTTCTCCTGGAGCAGCAGGTCGAGGACGAACTTCTCGTCGTCGTGGATCGGGTGCACCTTCGGATCGAGGCGCGCGAAGGCGTAGAGGGCGCCCCTGGGCTTCACGCAGGAGACGCCCGGGATCTCGTTCAGCCTGCGCCAGGCGCGGTCGCGCTGCTCGTACAGGCGGCCGCCGGGCGCGGTCAGGTCGTGGATGGACTGGCGGCCGCCGAGTGCCGCCTGGATCGCGTACTGGGCGGGCGCGTTGGGGCACAGGCGCATGGAGGCCAGCATCGTCAGGCCCTCCAGGTAGTCGCGCGCGTGCTGCTTGGGGCCCGTCACCACCAGCCAGCCGGAGCGGAAGCCCGCGACCCGGTAGGTCTTGGAGAGCCCGCAGAAGGTCAGGACCACCAGGTCGGGGGCCAGCGAGGCCACGCTGTGATGCACCGCGTCGTCGTACAGGATCCGGTCGTAGATCTCGTCGGCGAACACCATCAGGCCGTGCCGGCGCGCGAGGTCGAGGATGCCTTCGAGGATCTCGCGCGGATAGACCGCGCCGGTCGGGTTGTTCGGGTTGATGATCACGACGGCCCTGGTGCGGTCGGTGATCCTCGCCGCCATGTCGTCGAGGTCCGGGTACCAGTCGGCCTGCTCGTCGCACAGGTAGTGCACGGCCTTCCCTCCGGAGAGGGTCGTCACGGCCGTCCACAGCGGGAAGTCCGGGGCCGGGACCAGGACTTCGTCGCCGTCCTCGACGAGGGCCTGCACGGCCATCGTGACCAGCTCGGAGACGCCGTTGCCGAGGAAGACGTCGTCCACGGAGACGCCCTCGATGCCGAGTGCCTGATAGCGCTGGGCCACGGCGCGGCGGGCGGAGAGGACGCCGCGCGAGTCCGTGTAGCCGTGCGCGCCCGGCAGCATCCGGATCATGTCCTGGACGATCTCCTCCGGCGCCTCGAAGCCGAAGAGCGCGGGATTGCCGGTGTTGAGGCGCAGCACGCTGTGGCCCGCCTCCTCCAGGGCGTCCGCGTGCTCGATGACCGGGCCCCGGATCTCGTAACAGACCTCGCTGAGCTTGCTCGACTGCCGGAACTCCATGCGGTGTGCCTCCCGTGGCGTGCGATACTTGGTTTTACCAAGCTGCCGCTTGGAAAGTCCAACGACTTGTCTAGACTGCGGCGCATGCCACCTCGACCGCCCGCTCGACCGCGCCGAAGCTACGACCAGTACTGCGCCGCCGCCCGCGCCCTCGACGCCGTCGGCGACCGCTGGACCCTGCTGATCGTCCGGGAGCTGCTCGCCGGGCCCCGCCGCTACACCGACCTGCACGCCGATCTGCCCGGCGTCAGCACGGACGTGCTCGCCTCGCGGCTCAAGGACATGGAGCAGGGGGGCCTCGCCGAGCGGCGCAGGCTGCCCGCGCCGGTCTCCGCGTACGTGTACGAACTCACCCCGCGCGGGCGGGAGTTGCTGCCCGTGCTGCGGGCGCTCGCCCGGTTCGGCGCCGACGACCTGGGGGACCGCGCCCCCACGGACGCGGTGCGGGCGCACTGGTTCGCCCTGCCGCTCCTCGACGGCGTCGCCCTGGAGGAGGGGCTCTTGGAGGTGTGTCTGCCGGAGGGCGGGTTCCACGTACGGGTGGGTGGGGACGGTGTCGTCTCGTACGGGGACGGGCCCGCGCCCGGGGTGCCCGACGCTCGGATGGTCCTGGACGCGGGGGCCGCCGTGGAGGTCGGGCGCGGGGTGCTCGGTGTGGGTGAGGGGGTGCGGGGCGGGCGGATCGTCGTCAGCGGGGAGGGTGCCCTCGCCAAGGCGTTGCGGGCGGGGTGAAGGGGTGGGTCCTGGCCCTCGCGGGGCGCCCCGGGCCCACCCCTTCACCGTAACCGGGGGCTGCCGCCCCCTGGGCCCCCGCTCATCGGCGCTCCGCGCCTCGTCCTCAAACGCCGGACGGGCTGAGAACGCCCCCGGTTGCGGGCTGGAAGCGCCTGGAAGTGCCCCCGGTTACGGGCTGGGAACCGCTCTGCTGCCGCGCGTCAGCGTGTAGCCGCCCACGCCCGCCAGGGCCGCCAGGATTCCTCCCGCCCCCGTCCAGATCCAGCGGTCCGTCCACCAGCCCGACGACCAGCCGTCCTCGGGCTCGGCGGGGGAGCGCTCGGTGCCCGGCACCAGTGGGGCGCCCAGGGTGCCGTCCACCGCCGCCGCGCCGCCGACGTCCTTCGACGTGGCCTCGATCTCGGCGGTGACCGGCTGGCCCAGGTCGGCGGTGCGCAGGCCGGTCGCTGTCAGGCGTACGTAGTACGTACCGGGCAGCGGGTCGTCGGACCACGGATCGGACCAGGCGCGCACCGTGCGCAGGGTGCAGGCGAGCTTCACCGGGCCGGCGGCAGCCGGACGCGCCTGCATGCCGTACACGCAGGGCTGACGCCGCCTCAGGCCGTCGTACACGTCGATCCGCCACTTCGCGCCGGACGCGCCCGACGCGGACTCCGGCAGCTTCACGGTCGCCTCGACCGTGGGCCGCTGACCGGAGTCCGCCGGGAAGGACCAGTACAGGTAGTCACCCGTGGAGGCGTCGGCCGTGCCCTTCCGGCCCTGCTCGATGCCGGTCGCCGTACGGAAGGACGTGCCCGCGTCGGCGCGCCGGTCCTTGCCGTTCCCGCCCGCCCCGTCACCGCTGCCGGAGGCCGCGAAGGCGGTCCCCGAGGTGAGCAGTGCGCAGATGCCGAGCAGCCCCACGGCCGCCGACAGACGTTTCGTACGCATCAGTTCGTCCTCCAGACAGCGACGCGCCAGCGTGCGAGCCAGCCCCACAGCACACCGCCCACGAAGCCGGTGAGCACCAGGGCACCGAGCAGCCACCAGCCGCGGCCGAGGCCGAAGGCGGCGACGTCGGAGGAGCCGTCGGGCGCGTCCACGACGTCGACGGCCAGCTCGACGGGCAGGCCGGGCTTGCCCTTGGCGGCGGCGCCCGCGGCGGGCGAGTAGGAGTGCGACACCTGGAGGCAGACCGTCTCCTCGTCGTCCGCCGCGTCGTCGTCACGCTCGGGCTCGGGGTGGCGCAGACCCGTCGAGATGACGTCCGTGCGGCCGTCGCCCGCCTCCGAGCCGCGCACGATCTCGCGGTCGTGCTCGGTGACCGCGCGCAACAGCACGCCGTAGTCGTTGTTCACGGCCCGGTCGGCGCCGACGCTCACCGAGGCGCGCAGCTCCTTCCCCCGAGCCACGTCCACGCGGTACCAGCGGTGCTCGCCGAACCCGGCGCGGTCGGAGTACAGGCCGGGCTTCAGCTCCGGCGCGGCCGAGCACCGGTCGGCGCCCGTCACGGCGACGGGGTTGACGACGGGATCGGCCGCGCGGTCCACCAGCTGGCCCACCCGGTCGGTGAGTTCGTCGGTGTGCCGTACGGAGGTGTAGGTGCCGCCGGTGGCCTCCGCGATGCAGCTCAGCTGGGCGCGCATCCTGGTGTTCGGGACCAGGCCGAGGGTGTCGATGGTGAGGTTGATCCCCTTGGCGGCGATCGTACGCGCCACCTCGCACGGGTCGAGGGGCTGACAGGTGTCCTCGCCGTCGCTGATGAGGACGATGCGGCGGGAACCCTCGCCGCCTTCCAGGTCGTCGGCGGCCTTCAGCAGGGCCGGGCCGATCGGTGTGAAGCCGGTGGGCGAGAGCGTCGCCACGGCGGTCTTGGCGTCCCTGCGGTCCAGCGGGCCCACGGGGTAGAGCTGCTCGGTGTCCTTGCAGCCCGTCCTGCGGTCGTCGCCGCGGTAGTTGGCGCCGAGGGTGCGGATGCCCAGCTCGACGTCCTTCGGGGTGGCGTCGAGGACTTCGTCGAAGGCCTGCTTCGCGGCGGCCATCCGGCTCTTGCCGTCGATGTCGCGGGCCCGCATCGAACCGCTCACGTCGAGCACGAGCTCGACCTTGGGCTTCGCCCCGCCCTCGGCGGTCCCGGAGTCGTCCGGATCGTCGGCCGCGTACGCGACGGTCGGGGCGAGCCCCGTGCTCAGGGCCGCGAACAGGGCACAGAGCCCCACCGCGAACCGTTTTCTGGTGATCATCAGCGGATCCTATGGATCAAGGTCCGTCCGCTCCAAAAGCGGGCCGTCGCGGCCGTGACCGCACTGCCGGCGGGCGGCCGGGCGCGATGGCGCCCACGTGCTGCCGAAGCCTGGCAGACTGCCGTCGACCGGACCGCCCCGGCGTTCTCGCGGCCGACCACGCATGGCGGGTGTCGGCTACCAGGAGGTGTGACCGGACGGCACCCATGAGAAGAAGAGGAACGCCATGGACGGCACCCGTGCTGTGGAGCGTGCGCTGACGTGCTCGGCGCCTCACCTGCTGGTGCAGGCGTTGACGAGTGCCCTGCGGCAGCACTACGGCGCGAGCGCGGTGGAGCTGCGGCTCGTGGACTACGCGATGCGTTCCTTGCAGTCGGTCGAGCCGCCCGCCCAGGGCGCGGAACCCGTACCCGTCGCCAACAGCCCGCAGGGCCGCGCCTTCGGCTCCCAGGAGCCCCATGCCGCATCCGACGGCGACGACGGGACGACGCTGCACCTTCCCGTGACCTTCCGCGGCGACCGGATGGGTGTGCTGTCGGTGACCGCCCCCGCCCCTTCCTTCTCGGTCTCCGTACGGGCGGACCTGCGGCACATCGGCACGGTCCTGGCCCGGGAGATCCTGCTGGCGGGCCGGGAGACCGATCAGTACGAGATCGAGCGGCGGGCCGAGCGCCTGACGCTCGCCGCCGAGATGCAGTGGCTGCTGCTGCCGAGCCGCTCCGTCGTGAAGGAGGAATTCGAGCTCGGGGCCCAGCTCGAACCGGCGTACGCCGTGTTCGGGGACGGCTTCGACTGGTCGGTCTCGTCGGAGCACCTGACCGTGGCCGTCGTCAACGGGATGGGGCAGGGCATGGACGCCGCCCTGCTGACCAGCCTGGCCGTCACCGCCGTGCGCAACGCGCGCAGGGCGGGTCTTGGGCTGGCCGACCAGGCGTCCCTCGCCGGTGAGGCGGTGTACGCCCAGCACCGGGGGAGCGCGCACGTGGCGATGCTCCTGCTGCGCTTCACGCTGGCCACGGGGCAGGTGGAGGTCGTCGACGCCGGATCGCCGCGTCTGTGGCGCCTGCGCGCGGGGACGCTGACGAGAGTGGGCTTCGACGCGCAGATGCCACTCGGGATGTTCGGGGACACGCACTACGGGACGGAGGAGATGCGGGTGGAGCCGAAGGACCGCCTGCTGATCGCCAGTGACGGTGTCTACTCCGCTGTCTCACCGGCCGGGGAGGTCTACGGAGAACGGAGCCTGGAGCGGGCGGTGCGGCGTACGCGGATGCTTCCGCCCGCCCAGGTCCCCGCGGCCTTGCTCGACGCGCTCGCCCACCACCAGGGGGAGTCGCCGCTGTCGGACGACGCGGTCGTGCTGTGCGTCGACTGGCTCGGGCGACGCCGAGCGGCCGGGGACGCCGCCGACGCCCGGCCGTGGGCGCTTCAGGCGGAACGTGCGGGCAGCCCGTCGGCGGGACCCGCGGAATGACGGTGTACGGCCCTGCGGAGAATTTCCGCGCTCGCCATCAGTGATTCGCGCTGTGCCGGAGTCATCGTGTCCACCACCGAGGCCAAGGCGCGCTCCCGCCCCTGCCGCAACTCCGTCAGATAGTCGGTGGCCCGACGCGTCAGATGGAGTTCGATTTCCCTGCCGCTCTGCGGACTCGGCGTACGCCGGACGAATCCCATCGCCTCCAGTCGTGTGCACAGCCGGCTGAGGGCCGAGGGTGCCGAGTCGAGGGCTTCCCCCAGGTCCCGCAGATTGACTCCGTCCGAGGTGTCAAGGACGTACAGGACCCGTAGCTGGGAGGCCGAGACGAGATGGGACGTGTGGTTCTGGCGCTCTCGTTCCCACAGGGACTCCAGGCTCTCCAGCACCACGCGCAGCGTGCGGGCGGCGTCCTGGGGCCTGCGCGGCAAGGGGGAATGCGCGCCCATGCTGAGTACTCCGAATATCAGTTCCGAGCCGAACGTCACGCCGAAGTGATCATTTCGGTGTGATCGCTGTGTCAAGCTTGATCGGTGCTTGCGTAAGCTTGATCGGTGCTTACGTAAATTGATTGCGGCACCAGTGAATCACACCGTGGCAAAGCGAGGGAGTGCGGAGTGTGAATCCGGCGCGCGCGTAAACGGAAAGGCGCCGTACGCGCAGTCCCGGTCCGCCGGTCGCACCCGTTCGTCCGCACTGGTCACGCCACCGTGGTGGAGCGCCCGCCGCTCGAACCGGTGGGCCTCGCCCGTCGTCCGCGCGGCCCGGGGGGACCGGGAATCGATCGTGTCCGGGGGCTGCGCCCCTGCCCCGGAGGATTTCGAGTACCGTACGAACGGTTTCTCCATGGAAACAGTTCGTCGGCGGTGGGGGGCGTAGCCGGATCAGGTTCACGCAAGCCGCGTCGCGACTGCCGGTTGTCATTGCGGAACGAGGTTGTGTCATGCCCGAGACGTCGGTCGACGCGTCGTGCCCGGCGCCACGGGCGGGAACGGCGAGCGCCGCCGGAGAGGCCGGTGAGCCGGAGCTGCGCCAGTTGCTGGCCGGCTTGACGGCGGTGCGCGACGGGGACTTCGGCTCCCGGCTGCCGGACGGCTCGGACGGCCTCATGGGCGAGATCGCCTCCGTCTTCAACGGCATGGTCGATCAACTGGCCCTGTTCACCTCGGAGGTCACCCGGGTGGCCCGCGAGGTCGGGACCGAGGGCACCCTGGGAGGACAGGCGGAAGTGCCGGGGGTCTCGGGGACCTGGGCGGACCTGACCGACTCGGTCAACGCCATGGCCGGGAACCTCACCACCCAGGTGCGCGACATCGCCCAGGTGGCGACCGCGGTCGCCCGGGGGGACCTGTCGCAGAAGATCGACGTCGACGCACGGGGCGAGATCCTGGAACTCAAGGACACCGTCAACACGATGGTGGACCAGTTGTCGTCGTTCGCCGACGAGGTCACCCGGGTGGCCCGCGAGGTCGGCAGCGAGGGGCGCCTGGGAGGTCAGGCGCAAGTGCCCGGCGTCGGTGGCGTGTGGCGCGACCTGACCGACTCGGTGAACTTCATGGCGGGCAACCTCACCGACCAGGTCCGCAACATCGCGCAGGTCACCACCGCGGTGGCGCAGGGCGACCTGTCGCAGAAGATCACGGTGGACGCCCGCGGTGAGATCCTGCGGTTGAAGGACACCATCAACACGATGGTGGACCAGTTGTCGGCGTTCGCCGACGAGGTCACGCGGGTGGCCCGCGAGGTGGGCACCGAGGGCCGCCTCGGCGGCCAGGCCGACGTCAAGGGCGTCTCCGGCACCTGGCGCGACCTGACGGACTCCGTGAACTTCATGGCGGGCAACCTGACCGGGCAGGTGCGCTCCATCGCCCAGGTGGCGACCGCGGTGGCCCGCGGCGACCTGTCGCAGAAGATCGCTGTGGACGCCCGCGGTGAGATCCTTCAGTTGAAGGACACCATCAACACGATGGTGGACCAGTTGTCGGCCTTCGCCGACGAGGTCACGCGGGTGGCCCGCGAGGTGGGCACCGAGGGCCGCCTCGGCGGCCAGGCCGACGTCAGAGGCGCCTCCGGTACGTGGAAGGACCTCACCGACAACGTCAACGTGATGGCGGGCAACCTCACCGGGCAGGTGCGCTCCATCGCCCAGGTGGCCACCGCGGTGGCCCGCGGCGACCTGTCGCAGAAGATCATGGTGGAGGCCAAGGGCGAGGTCGCCGCGCTGGCACAGGTGATCAACACCATGGTCGACACCCTGTCGGCGTTCGCCGACGAGGTCACGCGGGTGGCCCGCGAGGTGGGCACCGAGGGCCGCCTCGGCGGCCAGGCACAGGTGCCGAACGTGGCGGGCACCTGGAAGGACCTGACCGACAACGTCAACTCGATGGCGAACAACCTGACGGGCCAGGTGCGCAACATCGCGCTGGTGACGACCGCGGTCGCCAACGGCGACCTGTCGAAGAAGATCGACGTCGACGCGCGCGGTGAGATCCTGGAGCTGAAGACCACCATCAACACCATGGTCGACCAGCTGTCCGCGTTCGCCGCGGAGGTGACGCGGGTGGCGCGCGAGGTCGGCAGCGAGGGCCGGCTGGGAGGCCAGGCCGAGGTGGAGGGCGTCTCCGGCACCTGGAAGCGGCTGACCGAGAACGTCAACGAACTCGCCGGGAACCTCACGCGGCAGGTCCGCGCCATCGCCGAGGTCGCCAGCGCGGTCGCCGAGGGCGACCTCACCCGGTCGATCACCGTGGAGGCGTCCGGGGAGGTCGCCGAGCTCAAGGACAACATCAACGCCATGGTCGGGTCGCTGCGCGAGACGACGCGGGCCAACCAGGAACAGGACTGGCTGAAGTCCAGCCTCGCCCTCATCTCCGGACTCATGCAGGGCCACCGCGACCTCGCGGTGGTGGCCGAGCTGGTCATGGAGGAGCTGACCCCGCTGGTCTCCGCGCAGTACGGCGCGTTCTACCTGGCGGAGGAAGGCCCGGACGGCATGGAGCTGCACCTGGTGGGCTCCTACGGCCGGCCCGTGGGAGTCGACGGCCACGACCGCTTCAAGCTGGGTGAGTCACTGGTGGGGCAGGCCGCCCGGAGCCGCCGCGTCATCACCGCCGAAGGGGTGCCCGGCGACTACATCGGCATCTCCAGCGGCCTGGGCAAGGCCACGCCCGGCGGGCTGATCGTGCTGCCCCTGGTGGTGGAGGAACAGGTCCTCGGCGTGATCGAGGTGGCCTCCTTCACGCCGTTCACCCCCATCCACCGCGACCTCCTCGAACGGCTCATGGAAACACTGGGAGCCAACGTCAACACCATCCTCGCCAACGCCCGCACGGACGAACTCCTGGAGGAGTCCCAGCGCCTGGCCGGAGAACTCCAGGCCCGGTCCGGGGAGTTGCAGGTACAGCAGGAGGAACTCCAGCGCTCCAACGCCGAACTGGAGGAGAAGGCCCAGCTCCTCGCCGCACAGAACCGCGACATCGAGGGGAAGAACCTCCAGATCGAACAGGGGCGCCAGGAGCTGGAGGACCGGGCGCAGCAGCTGTCACTGGCGTCGAAGTACAAGTCGGAGTTCCTGGCCAACATGAGCCACGAGCTGCGTACGCCGCTCAACAGCCTGCTCATCCTGGCCCAGTTGCTCGCCCAGAACCACACGCGCAACCTCACCCCCAAGCAGGTCGAGTACGCGGGCATCATCCACTCGGCGGGCTCCGACCTGTTGCAGTTGATCAACGACATCCTGGACCTGTCGAAGGTCGAGGCCGGCAAGATGGACGTCAACCCGGAGCGGATCGCCCTGCGTCCGCTGCTCGACGACATCGAGTCGACCTTCCGGCCGATGACCACGCAGAAGAGCCTCGGCTTCACCATCACCACGGCACCGGGGGCACCCGGCGACCTGCTCACCGACGAGGCCAGGCTGCGGCAGGTGCTGCGGAACCTGATCTCCAACGCCATCAAGTTCACCGAGCGCGGCAGCGTCGAACTGCGCATCGAGGTGGCCGGGGACGGCGAGGTGCCGGCGCTCCTGCGGCACGGCGCGCCCGTGGTGGCCTTCCGGGTCGAGGACACCGGCATCGGCATCGCCGCCCAGCAGCTCGAGACCATCTTCGGCGCCTTCCAGCAGTCCGACGGCACCACCAGCCGCAAGTACGGCGGCACGGGGCTCGGGCTGTCCATCAGCCGTGAGATCGCCCAGTTGCTCGGCGGCGCCGTCACCGCGCAGAGCGCACCCGGCGAGGGCAGCACCTTCACGCTCTACCTGCCCATCGCCTTCGACGACGGGCAGGCGGAGGGCGCGAGGAGCCTCCCGCCGGGTGAGGCCGCCGCCGCGAGGGAACTCGTCGTGCTGCCGGAGGGCAAGGAGGCGCCGGGGGCGGCCGCGTACACCCCGGCGCCCGCGCCGAGGCGCCTGCTGGTGATAGAGCACCGGCAGCGCGGGCTGCTGTCACTGGTCGCGGAGAGCGCCGTCGGCAACCTCACCGGCCGCCCCGACGTCACCGGACAGCCCGGCCACGAAGTGATCACCGTCATCGGCGCCCACGAGGCGGCGTCGGCCCTCGCCACCCAGCCCTTCCACTGCGTAGTCCTCGACGTGGACATGGACAACGGCGAGGCCTGGACCTTCCTCGACGCCAGCGACGGCGACGAGGCCCTGCTCAACATCCCCGTGCTGGCCCACAACAGCCGCCGCCTGACCAGGGAGCACGAGGAGGCTCTCCAGGCCCGGGCGGAGGGCAGGCCGCTGGAGGTGATGTCGAGCCTGGACGAACTGCGGGAGCGCATCGCTCTGCACCTGTCCGCCGAGCAGCCCGGCGACGTCGTCCCGCTGGTACGCGCGGAGAGGACGCACCACCAGACGGCAGACACCGTCGACGACCGTCTCCAGGGCCGGACCCTGCTGGTCGTGGACGACGACGTCCGCAATCTGTACGCCATCAGCAGCATCCTGGAGCTGCACGGCATCCACGTGCTGCACGCCGAGGACGGCCGCAAGGGCATCGAGACGCTGCGCGCCCACCCGCAGATCGATCTGATCCTGATGGACGTGATGATGCCCGAGATGGACGGCTACGCCGCCACCGCCGAGATCCGCCGGACGCCCGGCTACGCGGACCTGCCGATCATCGCGGTCACCGCCAAGGCGATGCCGGGGGACCGGGACAAGAGTCTGGCCTCCGGCGCGAGCGACTACGTCACCAAGCCGGTGGACGCCATCGACCTCGTGGCGTGCGTCCGCCGCTGGCTCGGGGCGTGACACCGTGCTGATCCACGAGTTCGTGCGACCACCGTCACGCCCGCGCCCGGGCCACCGCGCCGAGGGCCACGGGCGGCACGCCTCGCGCACCGGGGGGACCCCGTCGCGATGAGTGCCTTCCCGATCCCCGACAACGGCGCGCCGTCCGAGGGCGAGGCCGACGCGCCGCCGGACGCCGCGGCGTCCCACCGCGAGCTCGAAGTCGCCGTACCGCAACCCGACGCGGCCCCGGCGACGGCCGAGCGGGCCGCGCAGGTGGGCCGCCTCGCCGCCACGGTGGAGCGGCTGCGCGAGGAGGTGCAGGCCGCGCGCGACGCGGCGGACGGCCGGGCACTGATCGAGCTGGCCAAGGGCATCCTGGTGGAGCGCCTCCACTGCGGTCCCGCCCAGGCCGCCCGCCAGCTCGGCGAACTCGCCGCTCAGTCGGGCGTGTCGGAGCTGGAGCTGGCCACCGACATCATCAACCAGGCCGCCCACGACCATGTGACCCGGGTCGCATCGGACTTCCTACAGGCCGCCGGTGGCGATCCCGGCGGCCCCGCCGTCCCGTCCGCCGCCGTGCGTCTGCGGACCACCGAGAGCGCCGCGCTCGCCGCCGAGGACACCCAGACGGTCGCCGAGTCCCTCCTGCAACACGCGCTGACCCCGCTGGGCGCCACGGCGGTGGCGGTCTGGACCGCGGGCCACGACGGCTCCCTGACCCTCAGCGGCCACGCGGGCTTCTCCAACGAGGAGGCGGAGCGCTGGCGCTACGTACCGCCGGGCGTCGCGACCACCGCCCGCCAGGCCCTGGCCGAACGCCGCACCGTGCGCCTGTCCACCACCGCCGACGGGCCGCCCACCATCGGGTACGGGCACGGCCCGCACGGCGGTCGCACGGCGATCTGCGCCGGCACCGGGGGCCGGATCCACGGTGTGCTCGAAATATGCTGGCCGCAGCCCCTCGCGGAGCACCCACCGGCGGTCGAGAGGCAACTCGAAGCCCTGGCCGAGCTGTGCGCCCACACCCTCGAAGCCCTGCCCGCCCCGCCGCCCGACCCCACCCCGCCGCTGCGGCCGAGCCCCTCCGACCTCGAACTCGTGGACCTGTCCGACGGGCTGCACGACGGCGCCCTCGTGCTGCGGCCCCACCTGGACGGCGAAGGACGGCTGACCGACTTCCGCATCGTCCACGCCAACACGCACTTCCAGGACCCGGCGGGCCGGCCGCGCAGCGCGTTGAACGGCTCCCTGCTGCTCGAGACCTACCCGATGGCCGTGGGCGGCAGCGCGCTCTACAGCGCGATCGAGCGCGTCTACGCCACCGGCGAGTTGTTCCGCGCGCAGCGCATGACCCTCACCACGCTGGTGGACCAGGTCCCCCTCGAAACCGTCGCCGACATCAGCATCACCCGGCACGGCCGCAGCCTGCTGATGGTCTGGCGCATCGAGGACGAGACCGCTCGCCTCGCCAGCCTGTTGCAGCACGCGCAGCGGCTGGGGCGCGTCGGCGGCTTCGAGGAGAATCTCGTGACGGGTGAGATCACCTGGAACAGCCAGCTCTTCAGCCTGTACGGGCGGGACCTCGCCGAAGGACCGGCCTCCCTGCGGGACTTGACCGAGCGCGCGCACGCCGACGACGCGACGGCCATCGGCCGCTTCCTGCGTACCGTGCTGCATCACCGGCGTCCCGCCACGCTCGCCTTCCGGCTCAGGCGTTCCGACGGGGTCACCCGGCACATCCGCATCGCCGCGGAACCCGTGCTGGACTCCGAGGGCCAACTCCTGCTCGTGCGCGGCGCCTACCAGGACATCTCCGCCCAGCACTGGACGGAGGTGGCCCTGGCCGCGACCCGCGACCAGCTCGCGCACACCGAGCAGGAATCCGCCGAGCGCAACCGCCTCGCCCTGCAACTACAGCACGCGATCATGCCCCCCACCCACGGCCCCCTGGAGACGACGGACCTGCGCATCGCCGTCCGCTACCGGCCCGCCGAGACCGAGTCCCTGGTGGGCGGCGACTGGTACGACACCGTCGTCCTGCCCTCCGGACAGGTCCTGCTGTGTGTGGGGGACATCGCCGGGCACGGGGTCAAGGCCGCCACCGGAATGGTGGTCCTGCGCAACGCGCTGCGCGGCCTCGCCATGACGGGCGCGGGGCCCGCCAAGCTGCTCGGCTGGCTCAACAACGTGGCCCACCACCTGACCGACCACGTCACCGCCACCGCCGTGTGCGCCCTGTACGACCCGGCCGCCCGCACGCTGCGGTGGGCCAGGGCCGGACACCTGCCCCCGGTCCTCGTCCGCGCCGATGACGCCACGACTCTGCCCCTGACCCAGGGGCTGCTGCTGGGCGCGCTCGCGGACGTCGGCTATGAGGAGGACACCTGTCGGCTCCATCCGGGAGACATCCTCCTGATGTACACCGACGGGCTGATCGAACGCAGGGACACCGCCGTACACGAATCCCTGACCCAACTCCTCGTCACCGCCCAGAAACCCGCCGACACCCTCGGCCAACGGCTGGACCACCTGCTGACGTACAGCAAGTCCGACACCGACGACGACACGTGCCTCATCGGCATCCAGATCGCCCCCGGGCCCTCGGCCGGGCCGGACCCCGACGGACGAGGCGGCGAAGCCGGTCCTGCCGGGCCCTGACCCGAGCCCAATGGGGCGGATGGGCGGGAGGGCGCGGCCGTGCGGAGATCGCCGAGGCAGGCCTCTACTACCCGGTCCGCAAGGGCAGCGGGACCGAGGTGGCACGCACCTACCTGGCCGGTCGCACCGGCCGACCGGATAGCGCGCGAACCGGCAAGGTCGCGTCCGACGATGACGGAGGGTGGTTGAGCCGATGCGCAGGCACACGGTGCGCCGCCTGCCTGTGGTGGAAGACGCCCGTGGGGTGCTGCCCCCTCTTTCTGCGGCCGGGCCGCCCCGGGCCGCCGACGACGCAGCCATGGTCGAAGACCCAGCCCGCTGGCAGGGATGACTCTCGTGTGGTGCGGTGGGACAGCCGGGGTACGAGAGCGGCTCGGGGGCCGTTGCCGGGCGAAGAGAGGACAGGGCCGTGGATGCGGACCGTGAGGCGGGCGGGCGGGCGATGCTCGCCAATCTGCTGGAGGCCAGCCACCTGACGCCTCTCGACGCGCTGCCGCAGACGGCCGCCGAGCATGCCGGCGCCGCCGGTTTCACCGACCTGCGCATCTATGTGGCTGACGTCAGGCGCCAGCACCTGCATCTGCTGCCCGGACCCTACGACGCGGCCCCGGATACGGAACGCCATATCCGTATCGAGGGCACGGCCGCCGGGTGGGCCTACCAGCACGGCCGCCTGACCTCTGCCGCTCCGCAGGAGGCGTCAGGTGCCGGATGGTGGGTGCCCCTGGTGGACGGTACCGAGCGCCTGGGCATGCTGCGGGTGCGCTCCGCCCATGACGACGCGCGGGCCAGGGAGGACGTGGACCGCTTGGCTGCGCTGCTGGCGCTGCTGATCGGCGGCAAGCGCACCTCCAGCGACACCCTGGCCCGGCTGACGCGGACCGAGCCGATGAACATCGGGGCCGAGATGGCCTGGAACCTGATGCCTCCGCGCACCTACGCCGACGGGCGGGTGGTGGTCTCCGCCTCCATGGAGATGGCCTACCGGATCAGCGGCGACGTGTACGAGTACGCCGTCGACGGCCCGCTGTTGCACCTGACGATCTTCGACGCGATGGGGCACGACACCGCCGCCGGGCTGTGCGGGGCCCTGGCGCTGGGGACCTGCCGCAGCGCCCGCCGACGGGGCGCCGGCCTGGCCGCCAAAGGCGAAGCCGTCGAAGAAGCTTTGATCGAGCAGTATCACCACCGGCGCTACGTCACCGGCATCCTCGCCACCCTCGACACCCGCACCGGCGTCCTGAGCTGGGTCAACCGCGGCCACCACCCACCCGTGATCATCCGCGGCAACCGGTGGAGCAGCCACCTGAAGTGCCGGCCGGCCCACCCCATGGGAACCGGCCTGGGACTGCCGAGCACCGTCTGCCGTGAACAGATGGAGCCCGGGGACCGCATCGTCCTCTACACCGACGGCATCACCGAAGCCCGCCGTCACGGCGACGAGGAGTTCGGCCTGACACGCTTCACCGACTTCCTCATCCGCCATCACGCCGACGGCCTGCCCGTCCCCGAAACCCTGCGCCGCCTGATCCAGGCCGTCCTCGACTACCACCACGGCGAGCTACAGGACGACGCCACCGTCATGATGTGCGAATGGCTCGGCCCCGCCCTGGAGGACACCGAGCCGGCGGCCACCCTGGCCGGGCTGCCCTCCAGCGATCGGTCCGCCGCACAGGAGGGAGACAGCCGGCCGTGAACTCCGCCCTGCACATCGACCTCGCCGACACCCGCGGACAGACAGCCGCCCTCACCGTGTCCGGCGAGCTCGACCTGACCACCTTCGGCGCACTCGACCGCGGCCTGGAAGACGCCCTCAGCGAGCACCCCACACTCATCCTGGACCTGACAGGCGTCACCTTCTGCGACTCCTCCGGCCTCAACACCCTCCTGCGCCTGCGCCGCCGCGCCCAGGACACCGGCGGGCAGCTCGTCCTGGCCGCACCACCCCCGCAGATGCTGCGCCTGCTCACCCTCACCGGCACCGACAGCATCTTCGCCCTCTACGGCAGCCTGGCCGAAGCCTGGTCAGCACATCCCGCGCCCGGCGCACCGCCCACCACCTGACCGGCCCCTTGGGCTGTCACGGACATCAGAGCTCATACCCGCGTCCGTAGCGGCTCGGGGCCGGGAGACCTTGGTGGGCGACGGTACCGGACGGTCTCCGAGCACACCGGCGCCACTCGTCTCCCCGCCGAACCCCGATGTCGCGCGGTCTGCTGACCGCCGGTGTCAGTGTTGATCCACGGGTTAGACGTACGGCAGTCATACAAATGTTTGGGAGTGTCGATGAGCTGCCCGCTTCGTCAGGGCCCGGTGACCGGGCAAACGCATGACTTGTCCAGGCCCGCACAGGCGACGGGCACAGCACAGTGACCCTGTCCGACGCGGTGTTCGCGTGGCTGGGAGCCGGGGCGTTGCTCGCGGCGGTGCTGCCCCGCGTGGTGGCGGGGCGACCCCTGTCGCTGCCGGTGGTGTTCCTGGTCAGCGGCATCGTCGTCTATCTGCTCCCGCTGCCCCTGCCGGAGGTCGACCCGGTCGAGCAGCGGCTCCTGACGGAGCATGTGACCGAGGTCTGCGTCATCATCGCCCTCATGGGCGCGGGGCTGGCGCTCAACCGTCCGGTGGGACGACGGTTGTGGGCCTCGACCTGGCGCCTCCTCGGCGTCACGATGCTGTCGACCGTTGTGGTGACCGCTCTGGTGGCGTGGTGGCTCCTCGACTGGCCGCCGGCTGCCGCGCTGCTGCTCGCGGCGGTCCTCGCGCCCACGGACCCGGTGCTCGCCTCCGAGGTGCGGGTGGGAGAGCCGACCGAGGACAAGCACGACGAGGACGAGGTGCGGTTCGCCCTCACCAGCGAGGCGGGTCTCAACGACGGCCTCGCCTTCCCCCTGACCTACGCGGCGATCGCGCTGGCCGCCGCGGCGGGCAGCGGTTGGTCGACGGGGTGGATCGGCGCGTGGGCGGTCGAGGACGTCGCCTTCAAGTGCCTGGTCGGCGTGGGGAGCGGGCTGCTGATCGGCAAGCTCCTGGGACGGATGTTCTTCAGGGCCCGCTCCTCGACGCTGCGGCTGGCGGAGTACCGGGAGGGATTCGTCGCGCTGGCGGCCACCTTCCTCGCGTACGGGGTGACAGAACTCCTCGGCGGTTACGGATTCCTCGCCGTGTTCACCACCGCCTGCGCCGTCAGGGCGGCGGAGCGCGCCCACGGCTTCCACAACGTGCTGCACGACTTCGTCGAACAGATCGAGCGCCTGCTGACCGCGGCACTGCTGTTCCTGCTGGGCGCGTTCATCGCCCTGGGCGGCCTGGCACCGCTGACGTGGCAGGGAGCCGTCACCGGCCTGCTGCTCCTGCTGGTGATCAGGCCGCTGGCCGGGTGGGCCGGGTTGTTCGGCGGCGTACTGGGAGGCTGGGAACGCTGGGTGGTCGCGGGTTACGGCATCCGCGGGATCGGTTCCCTGTACTACCTGGCCTACGCGTTGGGGCAGCAGGACTTCCTGGTCCCGCAGCGCGAGCTGTGGGCGGTGGTGACGTTCACGGTGCTGGTGTCGGTCGTGCTGCACGGTCTCACGGCGGGGCCGGTGGTGCTCCGCCTGGACCGGCGTGCGACCGCGAAGGAGCCGGCACCGGAGGAGAAGCAAGGGAGCGAAGCTCCGCACCCGCGGCCGACCGGCCATGACCGTACGGGTACGCCTCCCGAACCGCAGCCGGACCACCCGGCGCGAGCCCGCCGCACGGAGCGGTAGGCGCGGGGCGCCCCGGCCCGCCGCGCCCGGTCCGCAGCGCCGGGAGCGTCAGGCACCGCGCGCAAGGGGTACCGATGGGCTCCCTCGGCGTAGGGCATCGACCCGCACGTTCCGTGGAACACGAACCGTGCCGACGCGCGGGGACCGCGCGGGCTCCCGTCGAGGAGGTCACGTGACACACAGCCCTCAATCCGTGTACCCCCGTATCGAGCAGGAGGTCGCTGCCCGCGCCGACCGGCTCTGGGACGTGAGCTGCGCCCTGCACCGCGAACCGGAGACGGCCTACGAGGAACGGCGGGCGGCCGGGCTTCTGACGGATGAGCTCGAACGGGAGGGCTTCCTGGTGGAGCGCGGCGTCGCCGGACTGCCGACCGCGTTCACCGCTCGCACGGGGACAGCGGTCGAACCCGGCGACGGGCCCAGCGTCGCGCTGCTGATGGAGTACGACGCGCTGCCCCGGCTCGGGCACGCCTGCGGCCACAACCTGATCGCGGCGGCCGGGCTCGGAGCGGCACTCTCCGTGCGTGCCACGCTCGACCCGGTCGCCGGAACCCTGCTGGCCGTCGGGACGCCCGCGGAGGAGACCGGCGGCGGCAAGGTCGCCGAGGTGACGGCGGGTCTGTTCGACGGCGTGGACGCCGCGCTGATGTTCCACCCAGGGGTCCATGACTGGACCTGGGCACCGCTGACGGCGAGCGCCCAGGTCAGGGTGGGTTTCCATGGTCGGGCCGCACACCCCACGGGCAACCCGACGGAGGGCATCGACGCGCTGGGGGCGCTGATCCAGCTCTTCAACACGCTCGGTGTCCTGGACAGGCGGCTGCCCGCGGGATCGCACATCCAGGGCATCGTGACCGAGGGGGGCCACGCCACGAACATCGTCCCCGACTATGCGGAAGGACTGTTCGGACTGCGCGGCGGAACCACGTCCGCGCTGGCCGGACTCGTGGACGAGCTGCGTTCCTGTGCGCGGGGCGTGGCACTCGCCACCGGCACCACGGCGGAAGTCACCGACGTGGGCGGCCGTTACGAACACTTCCGTGACAACGACGTCCTGTCGGGGTTGTTCGCGCGGCATCTCCAGGCTGCGGGTATCACTCTCACGGAGCCGAAGCCGGGCATCTACCTGGGGTCGTCCGACATCGGCAACGTCAGCACCCGACTGCCCGCGATCCACCCGTTCGTCGCGATCATGGGGTCGGACGGCTCCGACCACACGCCGCAGTTCGCACGGGCCGCCGCTGGTCCGCGCGGGCGCCAGGTCATGCTGGCCGCGGCGCGCGCCCTGGCGTGCACGGCAGCCGATGTCCTGCTGAAGCCGGACGTCCCCGCACGCGCCTGGGCGGCCTTCGAGAAGAAGGCCGCCGCCGGCATGTGATCCGACCCGGGTGCGGATGGTGGCGTCTCCGTACGCGGTTGCCGGGCGCGCGGCGCCCTTGTCGGCGTCGGCCCCGGTTGCTCGTGCTGTCGGTCACTCCTCCAGTGACACGCGTACTGTCCTGATCTGGGTGTCGGCCGCGTCCGGTACGACCATGCCGGCTTCGACTCCGCTGCGCAGGTACCGCAGGACCTCGGAGTCGAGCCGTTCGCCGGGCAGGGCGGCGGGGATGCCGGGCGGGTAGGGCGTGAGCATCTCGGCGCTGATACGTCCCACCGCTCTGTCCAGGGGCACCTGCTCGGTCCGTCCGAAGAAGGCGTCCCGGGGAAGCATGACTTGTTCGAGGCGGAGCTCGGCGGGGTCGGGTACCTCGACCCGGGAGGCAGGGCGCAGCTTGTCCGCGTGGGCGGCGGCGTCGCGCAGCGCGGCGATCAGGGCGTCGGTGCTGCGGTGGTCGTCGGCGTGGGTGAGCTGGGCGCTGACGCGGCGGTGGTCCGACAGGTGCAGGTTGATGTGGTGGTGTTCACGGATCCAGTCGGCGATGCGGTAGCCGGTTGTGCCGAGGGCCGTGATGTCGGCGGTGATCTGGAGGGGATCGAGGTCGGCGGCCGGACCGGGGTCGCAGAAGTCCTCGCGGCCGTGTACGCGCATGCCCTCGATCTCACCGATCCGGGCGCGCACTCGTGCGGCCAGGGCCAGTGCGTTGTCGTAGAGGCCGCGGCCGTGCTCCACCATCTGCCGGCGCCAGCCGTCCAGTGCCGCGTAAATGAGGACGGAGGGGCTGGTGGTGCCGAGCAGATCCTCACGGTTCTTGAGCACCACGGGTTCGATCAGGTTGCCCTGGAGGTGGAAGACGGAGCTCTGTTCGAGGCCGGAGCCCATTTTGTGTACGGAGGTCACGCAGAGGTCCGCGCCCGCGTCCATGGCCCAGGTCGGCAGTTCGGGATGGAACGGCAGGTGGGCGCCCCACGCCTCGTCGACGATGAGAGGCACGCCGTGTGCGTGACAGATGTCGGCGATCGCGGACAGGTCGGAGCACGTTCCGTAGGGCGTGGGCGTGGTGACCAGGGCGCCTCGCGCGTCGGGGTGCTCGGTGAAAGCCGCGCGAAAGGCATCGGCGGACGGCGGGTGGGCGAGGTGGTGCTCCGCGTCCCACTGGGGGTCCACCCAGATGGGCACGATCCCGGCCAGGACCAGACCGGAGACCACGGATTTATGGGCATCGCGGCCCACGAGCAGCTTCTCGTGCGGCCCGGCCACGGACAGCATGGCGGCCTTCACGGAGAGGGAGCTGCCGCAGGTCGAGAAGAAGGTGTGTTCCGCTCCGACGGCGTCGGCCATCAGTTCCTGGGCCTCGGCGAGGACCCCCTTGGACTGCGTCCGGTCGTCCAGGCCGCTGGTGGCGAGCACGTCCGAGTGGAACACGGCGTCACCGAGGATCGCGCGCACACGAGGGTCGGCACCGCGTCCCTGCTTGTGGCCCGGTGGCGTGAAAGGGGTCTGCTTCTCGGCGTGATAGGCGGCGAGCGCGTCGAGCACGGGCGCCTGGGAGTGGTCCATGGCAGAGCGAATTCCCCGGAGAAACGGGGCAAAAACCGTACTGGTCGTCGTGACCCGGCGGACTGGCCACAAAGATCGACCTCGTCTGCGACGGCAGCCCCTTCGTCGCTGACCCCTCCGGCCATGTCTGCTTGACAGGTTCGGGAAGACGCAGAAAACTAACGGCGTTAGAAGTTCTAACACCGTTAGGGGTTCATGGTGGGGAAGCGGGAAGAGGTACGTCAGCGGACGTTCGCGGAGATCCTGGAGACAGCGGGCCGGATGGCCGAGGCCGAGGGCTGGCGGGCGGTGACCATCCGGCGGATCGCCGCGGAGATCGGCTACAGCGCGCCGGTGATCTACCAGCATTTCCCCAGCAAAGAGGCCCTGCTGCACACGCTGCTCGAGCGGGTCAACGGTGAGTTGGCGCAGCGGATGCGGGCCGCGGTAGCCGGTGAACCGGCGTCACGGGCTCCGCGTCTGGCGGCGGCCGCGTACCTGGAGTTCGCCCGGTCACGGCCCGGCCTGTACCAGCTCGTGTCGGGCGCGCCGGGCACGGACGTCGATGCTTCCACCCGCCGCGCCGCCGCCGCCGACGTGATCGCCTTCACCAGGCAGCTCATCGGTGCGTGGGCGGCCGAGACCGCAGCCGAACCCGTCGACATCGAGGACGCCTGCGACCTGCTGTGGGCCACGCTGCACGGCCTCGCGTGCATCGGGTCGATCGAGGACATCGGCTTCGACCGCGCCCTGCGCCTGGCCGACCAGGCAGTGACAGCGCTGCTTGGTTCCTGGTCATCCACGACCGTGAACCCCCAAGGCCGCCCGCCGACCACCGAGGGAGAGAAATGATCTACCACCACAACCGCTTCACCTTCAAGACGACCGTCACCGCCCAACAGCGCGAGGAGGCCCTCGCCAGCCTGCGCAACCAGGGCAAGTCGATCGACGCGGTCACTCGGTACGTCGTCGGCAGAGACGTCGGCGGCGAGTTCGAGTACGGCGCCGTCTTCGTCCTCGAGGACCTTGACGGCTACTGGGAGTATCTGATGGCGCCTTCACACGCCCACACCGACCGGATCGGTCTGCCGCTCCTGGAGTCCTTCGTCTCCTACGACACCACCGACAGCGACGACCCCGACATCGCCCGGAAGATCGCCGACCTGCACGCGCGACGCTACGCCGGCGATCCGGCCCTCACCAAGCTGGTAGCCGACCTCCCCTCCTACACCGGCAGTAGCGCGCCGTCCCCCACCAACCCCGCCGGCGCACGCCGGACCGCCGCGGGGCCGGAGCCCATCCGCGACTCCGGCTGACAGAGCGCACGGCGGTAACGCCGTCGACGATCACCCCGGTTACTATGCTCCCTTCATGCCGGAGGCCGGAGGCCGGAGGTCTGAGGCCGGAAGCAAGGGGCGGGCACCCATTGGTGGACTGCCGGGGAGGCAGGGAGATCTGCATGCCGGTCGACACTCCCCAGCTTCTCCCCGGGGCTGATGGCGGCCGCCTTGTGCCTTTCCGTACCTGCAAGGCGACCATGGACTGCAAGGGGAACAGTGTGGGTGACCTGAGGAAATGCTGAGAAACGTCACCGTGACCCGCTACATCACACCCCTTCGTGAAGGGGGCTCGGTTCCCGGAGTCGTCGAGGCCGACGACCTCGGGACCTACGTCGTGAAGTTCACCGGCTCCGCGCAGGGCCGCAAGGCGCTGGTCGCCGAGATCGTCGTCGGCGAACTGGCGCGCCGCCTCGGCCTGCGCGTCCCCGACCTCGTGCTCGCCCACTTCGACCCCGCGGTCGCCGCGGACGAGCCGCACCAGGAGGTCCAGGACCTGCTGCGCCGCAGCGCGGGCCTCAACCTGGGCATGGACTGGCTGCCCGGGGCGCGGGACTTCACCCCGGACACCGAACTCGACGTGGACCCCGGGGAAGCGGGCAAGGTCGTCTGGCTCGACGCGCTGACCGCGAACGTCGACCGCACGGTGCACAGCTCGAACCTCATGGTGTGGCCCACGTTCGGCGTCCGCCCGCCGAAGCTGTGGCTCATCGACCACGGCGCCGCCCTGGTCTTCCACCACCGCTGGGACGCCGCGTCGGTCCTCGCCACCGCGGAGAAGGCCTACGACTTCCGTCGGCACGCCCTCGGCCGCTACGGCCCCGACACCCGCGCGGCCGACGCCGAACTGGCGCCGCTGGTGACCGAGGACCTGCTGCGCGAGGTCACCGCGGACGTCCCCGACGCCTGGCTGACCGACGAGCCCGGCTTCACCTCGCCCGACGAACTCCGCGAGGCCTACGTCACCTACCTCACCGCCCGCGCCCGCGCCTCCGCCGCCTGGCTCCCCACCGACTTCCCCTCCCGCGCCCAGCTCGCCACCGAGGACGCACGCCGCGCCCGGGCCACCGAGGCCTCCCGCCCCGCCTGGCTGAAGCGCGTCCCCGACCTGCACGGCAAACCCGACCCGCGCCCCGCGAAGAGGTACCCATGACCGACAGCGCCGACACTTCGGCGGCCTCCCGGGCCCACCGCGTCGAGATCGAGTACTGCACCCAGTGCCGCTGGCTGCCCCGCGCCGCCTGGCTCGCCCAGGAACTCCTGACGACCTTCGAGACGGAGCTGACCGACCTCGCCCTGAAGCCGGGCACGGGCGGGGTCTTCGTCGTCCGTGTGGACGGCGAGCCGGTGTGGGACCGTAGGGAGCAGGGATTTCCGGAGCCGACGGCGGTCAAGCGCCTGGTGCGCGACCTCGTGGCGCCGGGTCGGAGCCTCGGCCACTCGGAGCGGTAGCGAGCGGCCGTGCCGGGGGTGGGGGAGGGGGGCCGGGGATGCGGCCTTCGCCGTCCCACAGGACTCCCCTCGACCTGAAGGCGCTGCTCATCGGGGTGGTCCTCGGTTTCGGCACGAACCTGGTGACGGCCGACCCCGCCGGATGGTGGGGGCCGCTGCCCCTGATCGAGCGGTACGCGGTCCTCTGGCTGCCGCTCACGATCGTCGCGGTGGCCGGGTGGGAGTACGCGCGGCGCGGGGCGGAGCGGCGCCGCGTGCCCTGGACCCGCCCCGACAGCCCCTACCCGGGCCTGGAGGCCTACGGCGCGGACCGGGCCGGGGTGTTCTTCGGACGCGAGGCGGAGACGGCCGACATCGTGGACCGCGTGCGCGGCGGCCGTACGGTCGCGGAGCGCTGGATCACCGTCGTCGGCCCCTCCGGAAGCGGCAAGTCCTCCCTCCTCGCCGCGGGAGCACTGCCCCGCCTGCGCGGCCACCACGCGGTGCTCGGACCGATGCGCCCCGGCGCCCTGCCCTTCGTCGCCCTCGCCCGGACGCTGGCCGCGGACCGGCCCGCCGCGGACCGGCCCGCCGCGCCCGGTCCTGCCGCCGTCGGGCAACTCGCCGCCGCGCTGCGCGCGGACGCGGTGGCCCTCGCGGCGTCACCGGACCGGGCCCACCCCACCGCGCTGGCCGCAGCCCTCCTGTCGGCCCAGGGGCGCCGGGCCCGCACGGTCCTGGCCCTCGACCAATTGGAGGAGGTCTTCCGCCTGGTGCCGGAGGACGAACGCGCCCTCTTCCTCGGCCTGCTGCGCGCGGCACTGCGCACCCACCCGCAACTCCACGTCCTGGCCGCGCTGCCGACCGAGAACCTGCGCGAGGCGGCCACGGGCCCGCACGCGGACCTCTTCCGCGCCCGGGTGCTGCTCCCGCCCCTGGGCGCCGTCCAGATCCGCGCGGCGATCACCGGCCCGGCGAAGGCGGCCGGGGTGCCCATCGACGCGGAGGTGGTGGAACTCCTCGCCGCCGAGGCGACGGCGGGCAACACCCTGCCCCTGCTCGGCCAGTTGCTGCGCGACCTCTTCGCGTCGGCGCGGCCCGGCTCCGGCATCGGGCTCGAACTCCTCGCGGAGAAAGGCCCGTTGGCCGAGGCGATCGGGCGCCACGCCGAGGTCGTGTACGCGCGCGTCGCGCAGGCGCACCCGGCGGAGGCGATCGACGCGCTCCTGATCGATCTCGTCTCGTGGGACGAACGCGGGTGCGGCCGCAGGGCGGTGACCGCGGACACCGTAGAGGGAACGCGCCGGGAGATCGCCGAAGCGCTGCGCGGGGCCCGGCTGCTGACCGAGACCGCATCCGGTGACGCCTTCGACCTCGTCCACGAGTCCGTGCTGCGGCACTGGCCGCGCCTGCGCGACCTCATCGCCCGCCACGAGGAGACCCTGCGCCTGATCACCGACCTCGAACGCAGGGCGGCCGCCTGGCGGACGCGGGGCGGGTCCGACGACGACGTGCTGCGCGGCCGGAGCCTCACCCGGGCGGTGGAGGCGACGGCCGGGCACAGCGTCTCGGCGGCGGTCCTCGACCTGGTAGCGGCCTCCCTCCGGCAGCAGCGGCGGGAGTCGGACGCACGGGCGGACGCCCTGGCGGTGTGGGCCCAGCAGGTGCACGCGGCGGGGGAGGAACCCGCGCTCGCGCTCGCGCTGGCCGCCACCGCCGTACGCGAGTACGGCGCCACCCCGGCCTCCGCGCTGACCCTGTGGGGCATCACGCGGCCGCCCGACACCGAGCACCTCGCGTTCGGGCACGCCGGGAGGGTCCTCGCGCTCGGCTGGGACCGCACCTCGGGCGCGCTGCGGACCGTCGGGGAGGACGGCCGGGTCGCCACCTGGACGGCCGAGGGGGACCTGGCCGGTCAGGAGAGCGTGGGACTCGGGCAGTTGGACAAGGCCGGGGTCGGCGGCGGCGACACGTACTGGGCGGCGGCCCGGCCGCCGGGGCCGCTGGAGGTCCGCAGGTTCGGCGAACCCGGCCACCTCGCGAGGACGGACGCCTACGGCCCGAACGCGGTGGCGGTCTCCCGCGACGGCAGGTTCGTGGCGGCCTCGTTCACCGGCTCCGGCGTCGACATCGTGGAACTCGCCGCCGCGGGGGGCGGTCCTGTCACCCCACGGGTCCTGGACGGCGTGGGGGTTTCCGGGCTGAAGTGGTCTCCCGACGCGACACACCTGATGGTCGTGGAGTGGGACACGCTGCGGGTGGTGCGGATCGCGGACGCCGTGACGCTCTGGACGTTTCCGCCGTTCGGTACGGGCCGGGGCATCCCGCAGGACTGCGTCGACTGGTCGTCGGACGGCACGCGCGTCGCGGTGGGGACGGGAGACGTTCTCGACGTCAGGTCCGCCCGGGACGGGACGGTCGTCGCGGAGCGGGAGCCGTCAGGGACGGTGTCGGCGGTCTCCTGGTCGCCCGACGGGCGCTTCCTCGCCGTCGCGGAGGAAGGGGCGGGCGGCGCACGCGTGGTGGTGCGCGCCGCCTCCGCACCGGCGGAGCGTGTGGTGGCCGACGCGGGGCGGTCGCGGGCCGAGGCGCTCGCGTGGAGCGGCGACAGCACACGGCTCGCCTGGCGGTCGGCCACCGGCGAAGTGACCGTCTGGGAAGTGGGCTCGGCACGGCGGCACTCCCTCGCGACGGGGACGTTGCGGCGGGCCTCGTGGAACGGTGACCGCGTGGCCGTCACGGCACAGGGCACCGGCACCGTCCGGATCCTGCGGACCGGGGACTCGCCGCTGCCCGTGCGGCTGTTGAGCGCGGCGGACCCGCCTCCGGCCGGTGTGAGCTGGATGCCGGACGGCGACCTCGTGGCCGTCTCGTTCAAGGACCGGGTGGAGCTCTGGGACGCGGCGCGCGGGACCCGTACCGCCCGGCTCGTCCCGGCCTCGAACGTGCCCGCCGTCTGCGCGTGGTCCCCGGACGGCACGGCGCTGGCGACGCTCGGCCGGGACTTCTGGCAGCACGAGGCCGACCGCGTCGAGGTGTGGGACCCGGGGACGGGGGCCCGCGTCGCCGTCATGGACGCCGACGACCGGTTGTGCGGGGCGCTTGCGTGGAGTCCCGGCGGCGGCGCGCTCGCCGGGGTGGCCAAGGACGGACCGCTGACCGTGTGGAACCCGCGCTCGGGCGCCAGGACGGCGACGGTCGCGACGGCCACCGGCACGGTGGCGGCGCTGTGCTGGTCGCCGGACGGCCGGGCTGTCGCCCTGCTCGGGCAGGACTCGCGGACGAGCGTCCACGACATCGCCTCCGGCGACGAACTGGTGCGCACCGTCCGGGGCGGGGACGGCGGCGCCACCCTGGCGTGGTCGCCCGACGGCCGCCACCTGGCGACCACCGGGATCCACTGGGTGCGGTTCTGGCGGGCCGCCACGGGGGAGTGCCTGGCGGTGGCCCGGACGGACGCGGTCATGGCGCTCGACGCCCGCTGGCTCGACGACCGCCGCTTCGCGGTGACCGGCGAGAACCACGTCCGGTCCGTGTGGACCCTGCCCGAGCGGTTCGACGCGGCCACCTGCGCGTCCCTCCTGGAGGCCGCGGGCGAGGACCCGCGCGCCCTGACCGCCGAGGAACGCAGGCGGTTCGGTGTGCCCGTGGCCGAGGCCTGACAGCCGCCGCCCCGGCACCGGACGGCACCGGGGCGGCGGCTGCGTACCGGCGGACTCAGCGCAGCCGCTCGTAGGCGGGCAGCGTCAGGAAGTCCGCGTAGTCGGCGTCCAGGGAGACCTGGAGCAGGAGGTCGTGGGCCTCCTGCCACTTGCCCGCGGCGAAGGCGTCCGCGCCGAGTTCGGTGCGGAGGGCGTCGAGTTCGGCGGCGGCGATCCGACGGGTCAGCTCGGCCGTGGCGGGCTCGCCGTTCTCGAAGACGACGCCCGCGTTGATCCACTGCCAGATCTGGGAGCGGGAGATCTCGGCGGTGGCCGCGTCCTCCATGAGGTGGAAGATGGCGACGGCGCCGAGGCCGCGCAGCCAGGCCTCGATGTAGCGGATGCCGACCTGGACGGCGTTGACGAGGCCGTCGTAGGTGGGGCTCGCGTCGAGGGAGTCGATCGCGATCAGGTCGCCCGGGGCGACGCTGACGTCCTCGCGCAGGCGGTCCTTCTGGTTCGGCCGGTCGCCGAGGACCTTGTCGAAGGACTCCATGGCGATGGGGACGAGGTCGGGGTGGGCGACCCAGGAGCCGTCGAAGCCGTCGCCCGCCTCGCGGTCCTTGTCGGCGCGGACCTTCTCGAAGGCGACCTTGTTGACCTCGGCGTCCTTGCGGGACGGGATGAACGCCGCCATGCCGCCGATCGCGTGCGCCCCGCGCCTGTGGCAGGTGCGGACGAGGAGTTCGGTGTACGCGCGCATGAACGGCGCCGTCATCGTGACCGCGTTGCGGTCCGGCAGGACGAACTTCCTGCCGCCGTCACGGAAGTTCTTGACGATGGAGAAGAGGTAGTCCCAGCGTCCCGCGTTCAGACCGGACGCGTGCTCCCGCAGCTCGTACAGGATCTCCTCCATCTCGTACGCGGCCGTGATCGTCTCGATGAGGACGGTGGCGCGGACGGTGCCCCGGGGGATGCCGACGTAGTCCTGCGCGAAGACGAAGATCTCGTTCCAGAGGCGGGCCTCCAGGTGCGACTCGGTCTTCGGGAGGTAGAAGTACGGGCCCTTGCCGAGGTCGAGCAGGCGTTGGGCGTTGTGGAAGAAGTACAGGCCGAAGTCGACGAGGGCGCCGGGCACCGCGCGTCCCGCCCCGTCGGCCAGGTGCCGCTCGTCCAGGTGCCAGCCGCGCGGACGCATCACGACGGTGGCGAGTTCGGCGGCGTCCTTGAGGGCGTACGACTTGCCGGTGCGCTCGTCCGTGAAGTCGATGCGGCGCTGATGGGCGTCGCTCAGGTTCAACTGGCCGAGGATGACGTTCTCCCAGGTGGGGGCCGAGGCGTCCTCGAAGTCGGCGAGCCAGACCCGCGCGCCGGAGTTGAGCGCGTTGACGGTCATCTTGCGGTCGGTGGGACCGGTGATCTCCACCCGGCGGTCGTTCAGGGCGGCCGGAGCGGGAGCGACCTTCCAGGAGTCGTCCGCGCGGATCGCGGCGGTCTCCGGCAGGAAGTCCAGGGTCGAGGTGCGGGCGATCTCGGCGCGGCGCTCCGCGCGGCGGGTGAGGAGCTCGTCACGGCGGGGCGTGAACCGCCGGTGCAGCTCGGCCACGAAGGCGAGGGCCGCGGGGGTGAGGACCTCTTCCTGCCGGGGCAGGGGCTCGGCGTCGACGATGGCCAGCGGGGACGGCGCTGGTGCGGACATGAGCTGTCACTTCCTTCAGCGAGCTTGCGTCACGGGCTTGCGTCACGGGCGGGAGCGGTGCGCCGCGGCCGCCGGGCCCTCGTCACGGCACGCGGTGCCGCGGGGCCGGGATACGGCTGCGGGCGCCGTCCACCGGGACAGGCGCTTCTGAGCAGTGGATACTAGTTTCCTTATGGTGGAAGTTCAATGGATTGTTGATGTCGAGATTCTCTTCGTCGACAGAACATGGCGCTGAGTGCCATCCCGGTCACTCCAGGTGGTCCGGGCCGCCGGGGCCTCACTCCAGGCGCTCCAGGTCCGACATGGTGTCGATGTCGTACGGGTCCGCCACGTCACCGCACTCCACGGCGGTGACGGCGGCGGCGAACTCCTCGAGGTAGGCCCGGGCGCCCCGGTCGCCGGTCGCGCTCACCGCGATGCCGTCCCAGTGGTCCGCGCCGAACAGGACCGGATGGCCGCGCTCACCCCCGTACGTCGCCGCAGCGAGCGTCGCCGTGGAGCGGAAGGCGGCCCGCACCCGCGACACCGCCGCCGCGCCGACGCCCGGCTGGTCCACCAGGCACACGAGCGCCGCCCCCGCCCCCGACCCGCGCAGCGACGCGAGGCCCGCCCGCACCGAGGACCCCATGCCCTCGTGCCAGTCCGGGTTGTCCACCAGCGTGCACCCCGGCAGCTTCGCCTGCTCCCGTACGACGTCGGCGGTGGCGCCGAGCACGATGTGCACCCGGGTGCAGCCGCCGTTGCGCAGCGCCCGCGCCGCACGCTCCACGAACAGCTCGCCCCGGTGCTCCAGGAGCGCCTTCGGGCAGCCGCCGAGACGCCGGCCGCCGCCCGCCGCGAGCAGCAGGCCGACGACCTCGGACGAGGCGGCGGGGGCGGAGGGCGAGGGCGGTCCCGCCAGTGGTCCGGTCCGTGGTCCGGCCAGGGGGCCGGTTTGCGATCCGGTCAGTGATTCGGTCATGGCTCTTGCTTACCGCATGGGTTCTGGGGACCCTGTTCCGGCCGGGGGCGTGGCCGAAAGTGAAGCGTGCGTGGCCGCGTGGCCGCACGCTGCCCGCGCCCCTTCGGCAACCGGCCGACGCCGCGGCGGGTCCGCCCGGGCCCGCACGCGTGACAGGCGCACAACGACGTGCGAGGGGGAGAGCTGTGTTGCGGAGCGTTGGACAGGGAGCGGTGGCGGAGAGTTCCGGGGATCCGCGGGTGGCGGAGCTGCGGGTGGCGGTGTCCCGGTTGCGGCGGCAACTCGCCGCGCATCCCGGGGAGTTTCCCGACCGGGCGGTGGCCGAGGACGAGTTAGCGGCGCTGGCCGCCATGGCTGTGCGGGGGGATCCCGAGCCTCGTCGTCTGCGGCGCTCCCTGCTGCTCGTCGCGGGGTCCATCGGCTCCGTCAGCGCGCTGACCGCCGCCCTCGCGGGCGTCAGGCGAGCGGTCGAGTTATTCGGGGAGCCGTTGCTTCCCGAGTGACCTCGGGGCGGTCCTTCTCCGATCCTGGGGCTCCGCCCCGGACCCCGTATCGGCCTGCGGCCTCGTCCTCAAACGCCGGACGGGCTCAAGCTGTCGCCGGTGCGGCAGCGTTTCAGCCCGTCCGGCGTTTGAGGACGAGGCGCGAAGCGCCGACAACGGGGTCTGGGGCGGAGCCCCAGGGGCGGGCGGATAGGTCAGGCTGAGGGCGCAGACGTGGCCAAGGCCTCGGAGAGCTCCGCGGCTACCTGCTGAAGGATCGGCACGATCTTCTCCGTGGCGGCCTCGGTGACACGGCCCGCAGGACCGGAGATGGAGATGGCGGCGGCGGTGGGCGAGTCGGGCACGGACACGGCGAGGCACCGGACGCCGATCTCCTGCTCGTTGTCGTCGACGGCGAACCCCACGCGGCGCACCGCCTCGAGCGCGTCGAGGAACCCGTCGGGCGTGGTGATGGTCTTCTCCGTGGCGGCGGGCATGCCCGTACGGGAGAGGAGGGCACGCACCTCATCCGGCGGGGTGTGCGCGAGCAGCGCCTTGCCGACGCCGGTGGAGTGCGGCAGCACCCGCCGCCCCACCTCGGTGAACATCCGCATGGAGTGCTTGGACGGCACCTGCGCCACGTACACGATCTCGTCGCCGTCCAGCAGGGCCATGTTCGCGGTCTCGCCGGTCTCCTCGACGAGGCGGGCGAGATAGGGCCGCGCCCAGGTGCCGAGCAGCCGGGACGCGGACTCGCCGAGGCGGATCAGGCGCGGGCCGAGTGCGTAGCGGCGGTTGGGCTGCTGGCGCACGTACCCGCAGGCGACGAGGGTGCGCATCAGCCGGTGGATCGTCGGCAGCGGAAGGCCGCTGCTCGCGGACAGCTCGCTCAGGCCGACCTCGCCGCCCGCGTCCGCCATCCGCTCGAGCAGGTCGAAGGCGCGCTCGAGGGACTGCACGCCTCCGCTCGCGGAGGACTTCGCGGCGTCGGTGGTGCTGGCGCTTGACGTCGGCACGGCGCGTTCCTTTCAGGGCCCTACAGGATGGCAGGCAAGGCAGCAGCCTACCGGGCACTTTCCGGGGAGCCCCGGCGCCGTCGGCACGCCGGTGCCGGTCGGGGCGGTGGGCGGCGGGTGCTTCGGTGGGCGTTTGTCCGGTCTTCGGAGCGGGGCCCCGGCCTCACCCGGGTCTTGCTCGACGGTGCGTGTTGTGCGTAGCTACGTTCTGGTGTACGGAATTCTACTTCCACTTTGTGGAAACGTATAGACCCTTGACGAGGTGCGCCCCGAGGGGAAAACTCCTTCAACAGAACGTTGAATTTCGCTGGCCGGGAGGCCGGGAGACCGAACAGAGAGGGGTCGCGGTGGCCGACGTGGATCTGGTGCTGCGCTCGACGCGCGTCATCACCCCGGAGGGGACGCGCGCCGCGTCCGTCGCCGTCTCGGGCGGCACGATCGTGGCGGTGCGCGACCACGGCGCGGCGGTGCCCGCGCACGCCCGTATCGAGGACTTCGGCGACGACGTGCTGCTGCCGGGACTCGTCGACACCCACGTCCACGTCAACGACCCGGGCCGCACCGAGTGGGAGGGCTTCTGGACCGCCACCCGCGCCGCGGCGGCCGGCGGCATCACGACGCTGGTCGACATGCCCCTCAACTCCCTGCCGCCGACCACGTCGGTCGCCGCTCTCCGTACGAAGCAGGACGTCGCCGCCGCCAAGGCGCACATCGACGTCGGCTTCTGGGGCGGCGCGCTGCCCGACAACGTGAAGGACCTGCGGCCGCTGCACGACGCGGGCGTGTTCGGGTTCAAGTGCTTCCTCTCGCCCTCGGGCGTGGAGGAGTTCCCCGAGCTGACGCAGGAGCAACTGGCGGTTGCCATGGGGGAGATCGCCGGGTTCGGCGGCCTGCTCATCGTGCACGCCGAGGACCCGCACGAGCTGGCCGCCGCCTCCGCCGCGGGGAAGGGGGGTCCCCGGTACGCGGACTTCCTCGACACGCGCCCGCGCGTCAGCGAGGACACCGCGATCGAGGGCCTGATCGCCCTGGCCAAGCGCGTCGGCGCCCGCGTGCACGTCCTGCACCTGTCGTCCTCGAACGCCCTGCCGCTGATCGCCGCCGCCAAGCGCGAGGGCGTCGCGATCACCGTGGAGACCTGCCCGCACTACCTCACCCTCACCGCCGAGGAAGTCCCCGACGGCGCCAGCGAGTTCAAGTGCTGCCCGCCCATCCGTGAGGCCGCCAACCAGGACCTGCTGTGGCAGGCGCTCGCCGACGGCACCATCGACTGCGTCGTGACCGACCACTCCCCGTCCACCGCCGACCTCAAGACGGCCGACTTCGCGACCGCCTGGGGCGGCATCTCCGGGCTCCAGCTGAGCCTGCCCGCCGTGTGGAGTGCCGCCCGCGCCCGCGGGTACGGCCTGGAGGACGTCGTGCGCTGGATGTCCACGCACACGGCGCGCCTGGTCGGCCTGGAGCAAAAGGGCGCCATCGAGGCCGGGCGCGACGCCGACTTCGCGGTCCTCGCGCCCGACGAGACCTTCACCGTGGACCCCGCGCGGCTCCAGCACCGCAACCGCGTCACCGCCTACGCGGGCAAGACGCTCAGCGGCGTGGTGAAGTCCACCTGGCTGCGCGGCCAACGCATCGTGTCCGACGGCGAGTTCACCGAGCCGGCGGGCCGACTTCTGGAAAGGAAGAACTGATCACCGTGACGGCGACACCGATATCCGGCTTCACCGGCGACGCGAACCCCTACGGCGGCGGCGACCCCTACGCCGACTACCGCACCGCCGACTTCCCCTTCACCCGGTACGCGAACCTCGCGGACCGCCGGCTCGGTGCCGGTGTCGTCGCCGCCAACGACGAGTTCTTCGCCATGCGCGAGAACCTGCTGCTGCCGAACGACGCCGAGTTCGACCCCGAGCACTTCGGCCACAAGGGCAAGGTCATGGACGGCTGGGAGACCCGGCGCCGCCGCGGGGTCTCCGGTGAGCACCCCTGGCCCACCGAGGACGACCACGACTGGGCGCTCGTCCGGCTCGGCGCGCCCGGCGTCGTCCACGGCATCGTGGTCGACACCGCGCACTTCCGCGGGAACTATCCCCAGGCCGTGTCGGTCGAGGGCACCAGCGTCGAGGGCTCGCCCACACCGGCGGAGCTCCTCGCCGACGACGTCAAGTGGACCACCCTCGTGCCCCGCACGCCCGTCGGCGGCCACGCGGCCAACGGGTTCGCCGTGGACGTGCCGCAGCGGTTCACGCACCTGCGCGTCAACCAGCACCCCGACGGCGGCGTCGCGCGCCTTCGCGTGTACGGCGAAGTCCTCGCCGACCCCGCCTGGCTGACCGCCCTCGGCACCCTCGACGTCGTCGCCCTGGAACACGGCGGCCAGGTCGAGGACGCCTCCGACCGCTTCTACTCGCCCGCCACCAACACCATCCAGCCCGGGCGCTCCCGGAAGATGGACGACGGCTGGGAGACGCGGCGGCGGCGCGACCGCGGGCACGACTGGATCCGCTACCGCCTCGCCGCGCAGTCCGAGATCCGCGCCCTGGAGATCGACACCGCGTACCTCAAGGGGAACTCCGCCGGGTGGGCCTCGGTGTCCGTGCGGGACGGCGAGTCCGGCGAGTGGGTGGAGGTCCTGCCCCGCACCCGCCTCCAGCCCGACACCAACCACCGCTTCGTCCTCGCCGCGGCGGCCGTCGGTACCCACGCGCGCGTGGACATCTTCCCCGACGGGGGGATCTCGCGGCTGCGGCTGTACGGGGCGCTCACGCCGTCCGCCGCGGAGGGGTTGGCGGCGCGGTACCGGGAGTTCGGGGGCTAGGTCCGATTCCCTCGCGGGGCGCCCCAGTCCCGCCCCTTTCCCCAAACCAGGGACGCTGCGCCCCCTGGACCCCAGCCCCATCGGCGCTCCGCGCCTCGTCCTCAAACGCCGGACGGGCTAAAAACCAGCCCCTCCGGCGATTGAGGAGCGGGGTCCGGGGCGGAGCCCCGGGATCGGGGCTGCGCCCCCCGGATCCCAGCCCCATCGGCGCTCCGCGCCTCGTCCTCAAACGCCGGACGGGCTGATAAGCAGCCCCAGCTCCGTCGGCGCTCCGCGCCTTGTCCTCAGACGCCGGAGGGGCTAAAAACCAGCCCCTCCGGCGCTTGAGGAGCGGGGTCCGGGGCGGAGCCCCGGGATCGGGAAGGGGCGGGGTTGGGGGACCCCCGTCAGGCCTACGCCGCGTGCCCTCCGTCCACGGAGAACTCCGCCCCCGTCACATAGGCGGCCTCCGCCCCGGCGAGATAGGCCACCGCGGAGGCCACCTCCCCGGCGGAGCCGTACCGCCCGAGCGCCGTCCCGGCGGACTGCGCCTCGGCGTAGGGCCCGTCGGCGGGGTTCATGTCGGTGTCGATCGGCCCGGGGTGCACCAGGTTCACGGTGACCCCGCGCTCCCCCAGCTCCCGGGCGAGCGCCTTGGTGAGCCCCACGAGCGCGGCCTTGCTCGTGGCGTACAGGGTGGCGCCGGGACCGGGCACGCGCTGCACGACGCAGGACCCGATGGACACGATGCGCCCACCGCGCCCCATCCGCCCGGCCGCGGCCTGCGCGGCCAGGAACACACCGCGTACGTTCACATCGAGCACCCGGTCGACATCGGCGAGGGTGAGATCGCCGATGGGGCCGAGGACCCCGACACCGGCGTTGTTCACCAGGATGTCCAGGCCGCCCAGGTCGTCGGCGGCCCGCTCGACCGCGCCGACGGCGTCCCCCGTGTCGGCCGCGTCGGCCCGGATCGCGTACCCGCGACGCCCCGTCGACTCGATCCCGGCGACGACGTCACGGGCGGCGTCCTCGCCCCGCACATAGGTGATCGCCACATCGGCGCCCTCCTGTGCGAGCCGCAGGGCCGTCGCCGCGCCGATGCCGCGGCTGCCGCCGGTGACCAAGGCCTTCTTGCCGGTGAGAGGAGACATGATGATTCCCGTCCTTGTTTCGCCTGGAGCAAAGTGCTTTCGGGTTCAAGCAAAGCGGCGGACGCCGTCGACGGCTGGCGGGAAATGGACGCGGAGATCGGGCGGACGTGCGGGAGCGCCCGGAAACGTGAGGATGCCGGGGAGGTGGTTAACTTCCGGAGAATTCGCCCCACTTGACGTTGACACATCAACCTCTACGCGCGTCATGCTTGATCCATGCGAATCCCCCCACGGATCATCAGCGTCACCGCCCTCGCCGCCGCCCTCCTCGTCGGCGGCTCCGTCACCGGCACCGCGAACGCCGCGCCCCAGCCGGTGACGGCCGTCGCGCCGGGCGTCACGGCGTCCGCGTTCCAGGCCGCCGCCGTCGGCGACATCTGTTACTCGGCCCTGCCCTCCCAGGCGCACGACACGCTCGAACTGATCGACAAGGGCGGCCCCTACCCGTACCCGCAGGACGGCACCGTCTTCCAGAACAGGGAAGGCATCCTGCCGAAGCAGAACACCGGGTACTACCACGAGTTCACCGTCAGGACGCCGGGCTCCTCCGACCGCGGCGCGCGCCGCATCGTGACCGGTGACCGCAGCCGGGAGGACTACTACACCGCCGATCACTACCGCTCGTTCGACCTCGTCGACCACGGCTGCTGAGGGCGCGGCCCGCACTGCCGGGTCAGCCGGTTCCGCGGCTCTCCGCCGCGGCGAACACCGCTATCGCCAGCGCGATGAGCGCGATGCTCAGATACAGCTCGTGACCGTCGGCGAAGGGGAGCCGGTGCACGACGCCCCAGCCGCGCAACCGGTCGGTGAACTCGCCCGCCAGGCTCACCACGCCCTGGATCAGCAGGACCACACCGAGGTATTCAAGCACCTGTTTCATGGCACCGAGCGTCGCCCCGCGGACCCCCCACGCACATCGGCCGCGGGGCGGCGCCGTCCCTGCCGCAAGGCGCTCACCGGCACGGGACGGGTCCGCCGAAAGTCTCGCGTCGCCCGACTTTCGTCGACGACCGGGCCCGAGAGGCGGGCGGCAGGACGGGAGATGCGTAGATTTGTCGATCGTGAAGAGTCGGACGAGTGGGCCTTGGCGGCGGGCGGGTCGGGCGAGTCGGCCTTGGTGGGCTCGCAAGGCGCGTGACCGGGCGCGTGGCGCGGAGACCGCGGGCGCGGCGGGAGTCGAGGGCGCACCGGGCGCCGAGGGCGCGCCGGGAACGGTCGGTGCGCCCGGGGCCGTCGGCGCACCGGGGGACGGGAGCGGCGCGGACCTCACGACCCGTCGGCAGTGGTTCCTGCCGTCCGCCGTCGCCGCCGAGTTCGACCCGGACCGGGTCACCGGCAGGACCGGGCGGCACAAGCGGACGGTGCGCGACTGGCTCGTCGACTTCGCCTGCTTCTTCGTCGCCGTCTTCCTCGGTCTGGTCATCAGCGACGAGGTGGCGAACAACCCCACGCTCTCCGAGGGCCTGATCGCGCTCGACCACCTGCTCGGCGCGCTCGCCTGCGCCGCCGTGTGGACGCGCAGGCGCTGGCCGGTGGGGTTCGCCGCCGCCATGCTGGTGATCAGCCTGGTCTCGAACACGGCGGGCGGCGCCGCGCTCGTCGCCTACTTCACGCTCGCCGTGCACCGCCCCTGGAAGTACCCGGCGTGGTTCGGCGGCGCGGCCGTGGCCCTCATGATCCCCTTCTACGCGTGGCGCCCCGACCCCGACCTGCCCTACGTGGTGTCGATCGTCCTGACCACGCTGCTCACCGCCACCGCCATCGCCTGGGGCATGTTCGTACGCTCCCGGCGCCAGCTCCTGCTCGCGCTGCGCGACCGGGCGCGGCGCGCGGAGAACGAGGCCGCGCTGCGCGCCGAGAAGGCCCAGCAGCTCGCCCGCGAGGCCATCGCCCGCGAGATGCACGACGTCCTCGCCCACCGGCTCACCCTGCTCAGCGTGCACGCGGGCGCCCTGGAGTTCCGGCCGGACGCGCCCGGCGCGGAGATCGCCCGCGCGGCAGGCGTCATCCGGGAGAGCGCGCACGAGGCACTACAGGACCTGCGCCAGGTCATCGGGGTGCTGCGGGGCGGTGACACGGACGCGTCGGGGCGGCCGCAGCCCACGCTCTCCGCCCTCGACGCGCTGGTCGCCGAGTCCCGCGACGCGGACATGAAGGTGGTGCTCGACCTGCGCGTCCCCGACCCGGACGCGGTGCCCGCGGCGATCGGCCGCACCGCCTACCGCATCGCCCAGGAAGGGCTCACCAACGCCCGCAAGCACGCGCCCGGCGCCGAGGTGACCGTCACCGTCGCGGGCGCCCCCGGCGAGGGCCTCACCCTGTCGGTGCGCAACCCCCCGCCGCCCGGCGACGTACCGGACGTGCCCGGCTCCGGGCAGGGCCTCATCGGCCTCACCGAACGCGCGTCGCTGGCCGGTGGGCGGCTCACCCACGGCGGCGGTCCCGACGGGAGCTTCACGGTGGACGCCTGGCTGCCGTGGCCGTGACGGTAACGGCCTCCGTGATCTCCGCGGCCTGCTGAATTCGCTCCCGCACACCTTCTGTACGATCAGCCGCCGCATACGGAGAGGCGGAGTTCGTGACGGGGGAGAACGCGGTGGACCGGCCCGTAGACCGGGGGCCACGCACACGCGTACGGCGGGCGGTCAGGACCAGGCGTGGCGGCGTGGCCACCGGCCTCGCGGTGGCGCTGCTCGCGGGCGGGCTCGGCACCCGGGCCACGGACACCTGGCCCTTCGACGGCCGTGACAGCTACTGCTGGGGCGCCTGGGAGCAGGACAGCGGTCCTGGGATCCTCGGCGACGAGGCCTTCAGCGGTGACGACGGCCGCAGCCGCACCTCCACCGGGTCCGCCCCGACAGCGGGCACGGCGCGCGGCGAGTGCCGGCTCACGGTCAGCTCCCGCGACCGGTACGGCGACGGCGACGAGAAGCGGCAGCGCACCACCGTCACGGTGACGTACGGCCCCGCGCCCGGGCCCGCCGCCGACCGCGTCCGCTGGCTCGGCGGTTACCTCGGGGACCGCGCGATGCCGCTGCCCGACGGGCTGCCGGGCGTCGCCGACGGCCGCCACGGACTGCTGGTGCTGCCCGAGCGCTGCGACACCCGCGACGGCAGGACCACCGCCGTCACCCTCGACGGGCGGGAACGGGCCGACGCGGGCGCCGCCCTCTCCGGCGTTCCCGACCTGGGCGGTTCCCGGGCCGTCGCCGAACTCCTCGTCGCCGCCGCCAACGAGGGGATGGAGTCCGCCGGTTGCGCCGGTCCGAGGCCCCTGCGGGTCAGCGGCCCCGTGCCGAGGCTGCCGGAGCGCGCGGAGACCTTCGGCGAGGGCGGCGCGTGCCGCATCCCCGGCCTCGACATCGAGGGCGACCTCGACAAGGAGACCGCGCTGCGCGTCCAGTACCAGGTCGGCGCCGTCACCAAGGACCTCCAGGCCTGCTCGGTCCGCATCGGCCGCTCGCTGCGCCTCGGCGAGCGCTCGGACCGGCAGCTCTTCGACGCCGTGATGGTGCGGCACCCACGCCTCACGGCGCTCCTCGACGGGGTGGGCGACGCGAAGCCGTCCGGCGGAGCACCAGGGGAGCCGAACGCGCCCGCCTCGCCCGGGCCGTGGTCAAGCTCGTCAACGACTACATGGCCGAACGGGGCTGCGACAGCCCCATAGCCGACCCCACCCCGCGCCTGGCCGCGCCCGCCCGCTTCACGGACGAGGAGCGGACCGCGTTCTGCGGCGTCGAGGGACTGCGGCTGCCGGGCCGGGACCGGGAGAGCCGCTACGAACGGCCGCTGGTCACCGGGGGCACGGCCGCGCCCGTGCGGACCTGCGACCGGGACGTGCTGTTCGGCCACCCGAGGCTGCGCCTCATGACCGTCGAGGACCCCCGGCTCGCGGTGCTCTACCAGGGACTCTCGTACGACGGCGGACGCCGGGTCACCGCCGCGGGGGACGGCGAGGGCCAGGTGCGCGGGCGCGGGTTCCTGCGCGAGGACATGGGGCTCTTCCAGGCGTCCTGCCAGACCGGGGACGTCACCTTCCTGATCCGGGCGGCGAACGGGGGCAGGGCCGCGGACATCCGCGGGCTGCTGCCGCGGTACGTAGCCCTTGAGGCCGACCGGATCGGCTGCGGGCCGCTGCGCCTCTCGCTGCCGAAGGCCTGAGCCACCGACCGTGCGGAACGGGGCGGACCGCTCGTTACGGTAGGCGCATGAAACCGATCAGGCTGCTGCTCGTCGACGACGACCCGCTGGTCCGCGCCGGCCTCTCCTTCATGCTCGGGGGCGCGGACGACATCGAGATCGTGGGGGAGGCCGGGGACGGCAGCGAGGTCGCCGCGCTGGTCGGCGAGGTACGGCCCGACGTCGTCCTGATGGACATCCGGATGCCGACGATGGACGGCCTCGCCGCCACCGAGGCGCTGCGCAAGCGGCCCGACGCCCCGGAGGTCGTCGTCCTCACCACCTTCCACGCCGACGAGCAGGTGCTGCGGGCCCTGCGCGCCGGGGCCGCCGGTTTCGTCCTCAAGGACACCGCGCCCGCCGAGATCGTGGCGGCGGTGCGGGCGGTGGCCGCCGGTGATCCCGTGCTCTCGCCCACGGTGACGCAGCAGTTGATCTCCCAGGTGGCGGGCGGCGGCCCGGAACTCGACCGGCGGCGGCGGGCGCTCGCGCGGCTCGGAGCGCTCGGTGAGCGGGAGCGGGAGGTCGCCGTGGCCGTGGGCAAGGGGGCGTCCAACGCCGACATCGCCGCGGAGCTGTATCTGAGCGTGGCCACCGTGAAGGCCCACGTCTCCCGCATCCTCACCAAACTGGACCTCAACAACCGGGTCCAGATCGCCCTCCTGGTGCACGACGCGGGGCTGTTGAACGGGACCTGACGGGCGCGGGCGCGGACCACGGGGGCGAGGGAAGGGCGGGGTGCGGGGACGCGGGCGGCCCGGAGGCGGGGAGGCGAGGGGGCGGGGCGGCCGGGAGGCGAGGCGGCCGGGGCGGCGGGGGCGTCAGCCTCCGTCGATCTCCGTGAGCCGCACCACCCTGCGTTCCGCCCGGGACAGTTCGCACGCCTCCGCGATCCGCAGCGCGTGCAGCGCCTCGCGCCCGTCGCACGGGTTGGCCCGCTCCCCCCGCACCACCTCGACGAACGCGGCCAGCTCCGCCTCGTACGCGGGCGCGAAACGTTCCAGGAAGCCGGGCCACGGCTTGTCGGGGGCGGTGGGTCCTTCCGGCTCGGTGGAGGTGATCGGGGTGCGGTCGTCGAGGCCGACGGACACCTGGTCGGCCTCGCCCGCGAGTTCCATGCGGACGTCGTACCCCGCGCCGTTGCAGCGGGTGGCCGTCGCCGTGACGAGGGTGCCGTCGTCGAGGGTGAGCAGCACCGCGGCCGTGTCGACGTCGCCCGCGGTGCGGAACATGAGGGGCCCCGCGTCGGAACCGGTGGCGTACACCTCCACGACCTCCCGGCCCGTCACCCAGCGCACGACGTCGAAGTCGTGCACCAGGCAGTCGCGGTAGAGGCCGCCGGAGAGCGGCAGATAGGCGGCGGGCGGCGGCGCCGGGTCCGACGTCATGGCCCGTACCGTGTGCAGCCGTCCGAGCCTGCCCGCCCGCACCGCCTCGCGCGCGGCCGCGTACCCGGCGTCGAAGCGCCGCTGGAAGCCGAGCTGGAGCACGGTGCCGGCGGCCTCGACCTCGGCGAGCGCGGCCAGGGTGCCCGGCAGGTCCAGCGCGATGGGCTTCTCGCAGAACACCGGCAGGCCCGCCCGCGCCGCCCTGCCGATCAGCTCCGCGTGCGCCGCCGTCGCCGCCGTGATCACCAGCGCGTCCAGCGGGGGCCCCGCGGGCGACCCCCCGGGAGCGCCCGCCTCGAAGAGGGCGTCCACCGAAGGAGCCGTCACCGCCCCCACCCGGGCCGCGAGGTCCGCCGCCCGCGCGGCGTCCACGTCCGCGACCACGAGCGACTCCACGTCCGGATGGCGGGCGATGACCGCCGAGTGGAAGGTGCCGATACGTCCGGTGCCGATCAGTCCGATGCGCATGGGGCCCACCTTCGCCACGGGCCCGCACCCCTGTCAATGCTTTGTCCTGACAACCTAACCTTAGGCGGCCGGGCCGACCGGTCCAGGACGTACGCCCGGCCCCCGCCCCGCGGCGCTACGGCACGGCCGGCGTCGGGGCCGGGGGCACCCAGCGGTGCGTGCGGGATGCCTGGGAGCGTACGCCGTACTCGCTCTTGAGCTCCTCCGGGATCGCGTACTGCATGACCCTGCCGCGGGTGAGCGAGGCCAGTTCGAAGGTGGTCAGGAGGCTGCCTGCCTTGTCCAGTGCCCACTCGGCCAGGGGGCTTGAGTCCTCCACCGCTTCCAGCAGGCCGAGCACGACGGGCACGGCCTTGGCGGCGGTGTCCCAGGGGCCGCGCGGGATCCGGAGCCAGTCGGCGATGGTGGGACCGACGAGGAAGCGGATGGTGGCGGGGACGATGGGGTCGAAGAGGGTGCCGGGCACGACGTCCTCGTACATCCGCATCAGCTGGTTGTTCAGACGTGTCCCGTCCTCGCTCGGGCCGAGGTTGCGGGCCAGGTAGAGGTCGGCGAACGCGCGGGCCTCGGTGAGGTTGTCGGGGGCGGCCTCCATGTCGCAGCCCAGGATGGATCCGACGACCCGCCACGCGTAGTAGTAGGCCTCCGCGCCCTCGTCGCTCATGTGGATGCCGAGCCGGTGCATGGCGTCGAGGACGAGGATCGAGAAGCAGATCTGCCCGCCGATCATGTCCTCCTGGCAGAGCGGGACACCGTCCTTGTCGATGTCCCAGCGCCCGGCCGCGGTGAGGTGGTGGCGTACGGCGGCGTGCAGCAGCCGGACCTTCTGGGCGGCCGGGATGAACTTGCTGCCCTCCTCGAAGGCGTTGGTCTGCATCAGGTACGTGACGAACTGGCCGGTGTTCGCCATCCGGCGGGAGGGGTAGTCCATCGAGTGCGTGGAGGCGAGGAGCCTCGCGACGCGCGGCACCGCGTAGGTGGTCGGCATCGCGGCGAAGGACAGGCCGGTGTTGATGTGCGCGGCGTTGTCCATGAAGAACAGCCGGGCGCGCTCCATGATGTCCCAGTCCACCCACTTCGGCGGCATACCCGTGGCCGTCAGGAACGAGGCCGCCGACTGCGGCAGCCCGTCGGGGAGTTTGTGTCCCGCGGTGCTGAAGAAGCGCATGAGGGTGTTGAAGTCCCGCACCTCCCCGCGCTCGAACATGGCGGCCACGGTCGCGTCCGCGAGCGGGTCGCCCTGGGCGCGCAGTACGTCGAGCGTCGCGTCGGTGTAGTGCTTCGGCGTCTCGGTGGTCATGACGTGCTCCTGGGGGAGGGAGTGGGCGGCGTGTGTGCGGGAGCGGATGCGCGTGGTGCTCGTACGGCGGACGGGTCTCGGGCCTGGAGTCGGGGAGGGGGTCGGTGCGGGGGCGGGTGCGGGGGCGGGCTCACCAGGTCCGGTCGGCCGCCGACGCGGCCAGCTCGCCCAGCGCCGCGCGTGCTTCGAGCGGCAGCGCCACGGAGTCCAGGGCGCTGTGGGCCGCCGACATGCGCTCCGAGATCATTTCCTCGATGCTCCTGCGCGCCCCGCACTCGTCCATCAGCCGCCGTACGAGTGCCGCGTCGGACTCGTCGAGGGCGGGGTTGCCGAGGGTCTTCTCCAGGAGCCTGCGGTCGTCGGGGTTCAGGAGCGCGAGGGTGGTGGCGAGCAGCGCGGTCGGTTTGCGGTCCCGCAGGTCGTCCAGGTTCGACTTGCCGGTCTCGGCGGGGTCGCCGAAGGTCCCGATCACGTCGTCGCGGAGCTGGAAGGCCTCGCCGAGCGGCAGCCCGTACGCCGTGAAGGCCTCCGTCACCCTCGGGGAGGCGCCGCCGAGTGCGGCGCCCATGTGCAGCGGCCGCTCCACCGTGTACTTGGCGGTCTTGTAGCGGGCGACCTCGAGCGACTCCGCGACCTCGGGCGCGTCGCTGCCGGTGCGCAGCACCTCCAGGAACTCGCCCGCGACGGTCTCGCGGAGCAACGACGACCAGAGGGGCACCGTGCGCGCCACATACGCGCCGGGCAGCCCGCACGTGGCGAAGACCTGGGCCGCGTAGCCCATCAGCAGATCGCCGAGCAGCATGGCGAGCGCGGCGGACCGCTCCTGCCGCGCGCAGTCGTGCCGTACGGAACCGGGGCGCGGGCCCGCGGCGCCCCAGCGGTGCGCGCCGCCCTCGGCGAAGGCGACGTGAGCGGTGGGCAGTCCGTGCCGCAACCGGCTGTCGTCGATGATGTCGTCGTGCGTGCAGGCGGCCGCGTGCACCAGCTCCATGGCCGCCGCCGCCCTGATCACCCCGTCGCAGTCCGGCTGGCCCGAGGCCCGCCAGCCCCAGTACAGGAAGGCGGCGCGGACCCGCTTGCCCCGGGTCAGCGAGCTGCGCAGCTGGGCGCACAGCGGCGCCAGTTCACCGGAGAGCCGCAGCAGCTTGGCCTCCTCCTCGTCGGCGAGGCGGTGCAGGTACGCGTCGATGCGCCGCCGGAACACCAGAGCGTCACGCATACGGCCGCACCGCCGGGTCGGGCTGCGCGGCGCCCGCGGTACGTCCGCTCCGCTCGACGGCCCGGCGGGCCATCAGCTCCAGGTAGTTGTCGCTGTCCGCGGCGGCCACCCGCCGCGAGGCGAGCTCCCCGCGCGCCTTCAGGTCCCGCATCCCGTCCGCGACCAGCTCGCGCAGATCCGCCCGCCGCGCCGCGCCCTCGCCGCCGGCCGCCGCCTGCCGCATCTGGTCGAGTACGAGATCGACGGCACCCAGCGCGAGCACGCCGACCTGTTCCAGGGTGGCGAAGGGGTTCCAGGGCGCCCGCTGTGCCTGATGTGCCTGCTGGTCGTGCTGTTCGTGCCGTGCCCACTGTGTTTGCTGTTCGTGCTGTTCGTGCTGTGGCCGGTCCTGCGGTTGCCCGGTCGTGGGCTGGTCCTGCGGTCGTCCGGTCATGTCCGGTGCCCCTCTGCCGACGGATCGCCAAGAAGTGACCAGTCAACCGACCGGGGCCGTGGCCCTGTCCCCCGTTTGCCCATCCATCCCTCGTCAGAGCGGTGCGATTACCTCTCACGGGTGAACCGTCCCCGGGCGTTTCCGCGCCGCGCTCCACATGCCGCCGGGGGCGGGATGCCGGACACTTTCGGTATGGGTGTCGGCGTGGGCCGCGCGGACCTCGGTGCGGGTGTGCGGCGTGCTTGAGGTCCCGCTCTGGCTGTGGATGGCGTTCGCCGCGACGGTGGTCGTGTCGCTGGCGGTGGATCTGCTGGCCCACCGCACCGCGCATGTCATCGGCTTCAAGGAGGCGGCCGCGTGGAGCGGCCTGTGGGTGGGCCTCGCCCTGCTCTTCGGCGGCGTCGTCTTCCTCGTACTCGGCACCACGGCCGGTACCGAGTACACGACGGCCTGGCTGCTGGAGAAGAGCCTGTCGGTCGACAACCTCTTCGTCTTCGCCGTGATCTTCGCCTACTTCAAGGTGCCCCGCGCCTACCAGCACCGCGTGCTGTTCTTCGGCGTCATCGGCGCGCTCGTCCTCCGCGGGATCTTCCTCTCCCTCGGCGTGGCCGTGGTGAGCCGCTTCACCGCGGTGCTCTTCGTCTTCGCGGCGGTGCTCTTCTACAGCACCTACAAGCTCCTCAAGGACGAGGAGGCGGACTTCGACCCGGGCCGGAGCTTCGCCGTGCGGTTGCTGCGCAGGGTCGTCCCGGTGCGGGACGAGTACGCCGGGGCGAGGTTCTTCGTCAAGGAGGCCGGCAAGAGGGTGGCGACGCCGCTGCTCGCGGTGGTCGCGGCCATCGAGGCCGCCGACCTGGTGTTCGCCGTCGACAGCGTCCCCGCCGTCCTCGCGGTCAGCGACGACGCCTTCGTCGTCTACACCAGCAACGCGTTCGCGATCCTCGGTCTGCGGGCCCTGTACTTCATGCTCGCCGGGCTCCTGGACCGCTTCCGCCACCTGAGCAAGGGCCTGGCGATCATCCTCGCCTTCATCGGCGTGAAGCTCGTGCTTCAGGCGTCCCACAAGATGATCAGCCCGAGCGTCCCGGAGATCCCCACACCGGTCAGCCTCGGAGTCATCGTCGTCGTCCTGGCGGCTTCCGTGCTGCTCAGTCTCAGAAGACCCCCCGGACCCCCCGCCGGTTCCTCGGACCGGGACGCGTGACCCCGCCGCCCACTCGTGTGCACGGCGGCGAGGGGCGGAGCACTTTCCAGAACGGCCATACGGGCATATCGTAAATAAATGGTCAAAAGAACGCGTAAACCCGAAGCGTATGTCTGTCCGGCCTGCAAGCAGTCCGTGCCGGTCGCGGTCCACCGCCACAAGTCCCTCGGCGTGGTCGTTCCCGTGTGGGGGCCGGGCGCGTGCCAGAACCGGGACTGCTCCGACTTCCGGCTCGACCCGAGGGGCAAGCACTCCCCGGACCCGGCGGGGGAAGCGCAGGCGGGCCCGCGGCGCTCGAGCTTGTCCTGACAACAGAACTTCCGAACTTCCCGTCATCATCTCCCCCGACTACGCTCGCCCCGTGACCGAACCAGCAGCGGCCAAGGCCGCCAAACCGGCCGTGGACCCCACGGTGGCCCTGCACCTCGGTGTCGACCGCAGCAGTCCGGTCCCGCTGTACTTCCAGCTCGCTCAGCAACTGGAGGCGGCGATCGAGCGCGGCGCGCTGACGCCGGGCAGCCTCCTCGGCAACGAGATCGAACTGGCGGGGCGGCTCGGTCTCTCCCGGCCCACCGTGCGGCAGGCCATCCAGTCGCTCGTCGACAAGGGCCTCCTGGTGCGCCGCCGCGGCGTCGGCACCCAGGTCGTGCACAGCCAGGTCAAGCGGCCCCTGGAGCTGAGCAGCCTCTATGACGACCTGGAGGCGGCCGGGCAGCGGCCGCAGACGCGGGTGCTCCGCAACGTCGTCGAGCCCGCGTCCGCCGAGACCGCGGCGGCGCTCGGCGTCACCGAGGGCAGCGACGTCCATCTGGTGGAGCGGCTCAGGCTCGCGCACGGCGAACCGATGGCCCACCTGCGCAACCGCATCCCGGCCGGACTCCTCCCGCTCGACACCGAGCGCCTCGAGGCCACCGGCCTCTACCGCCTGATGCGGGCCGCGGGCATCACCCTGCACAGCGCGCGCCAGTCCGTGGGCGCCCGCGCCGCCGGGGCCGAGGAGGCCCGGCTGCTCACCGAGGCCGAGGGCGCGCCGCTGCTCACCATGCGGCGCACGACCTTCGACGACACCGGGCGCGCCGTCGAGTTCGGTTCGCACGTCTACCGCGCGTCGCGGTACTCCTTCGAGTTCCAGCTCCTCGTACGGTCGTGAGGGTGCCGGGACGTCCCGAGGGACGCGTACGGCCGTAAGAATGTTATGACAAAGCCATTGACGTTGCCGCGCTCCCGCCGTTAGAACTCACCAAGCCGCAAACGGCGGCCGAAGCCCGGGTTACGGGCCTGCGGCGGGCATGTGTGCCGCCCGCGGCACCCGATGACCGCACCGGTGAGGTGTGTGACCGATACTTGGGCGGCCGGGCCCGGGCTACGGACCCGGCCGCACCGAGAGAGCACGGCGGACACAGCGAGCACGGCGGACACCGGTGAGCACGGCAGACACGGCGAAGCGAAGAAGGGCACGGGGACGTGGCAAGGGTTGGTACTGGAGTACGCGCGGTGGGTGCCGTCCTCGCGGCGGTGCTCGGAGCGTCCCTCGTGGGATGCAGCAGCACCGGAGGCAAGCGGGCCGAGGACGCGCGCAAGGCGTCGCAGGCCCGGGGCAAGGCGGCGGTGAGCACGCCCCGCTGGACCTTCGCGATGATCACGCACTCGGGTGACGGCGACACGTTCTGGGACATCGTCCAGAACGGCGCCAAGGAGGCGGCGCGCAAGGACAACATCAACTTCTTGTACTCCCACCACGACGAGGCGCAGCAGCAGGCGCAGCTCGTCGACGCCGCCGTGGACAAGAAGGTCGACGGCATCATCGTCACGCTGGCCAAGCCCGACGCCATGAAGGCCGCCGTCGCGCGGGCCCGCAAGGCCGGGATCCCGGTGGTGACCGTGAACTCGGGCTCGGCGGAGTCCAAGAGGTTCGGTGCCCTGACCCACATCGGCCAGGACGAGACGATCGCGGGCGAGGCCGTCGGCGACGAGCTGAACGAGCGCGGCAGGAAGAAGGCCCTGTGCGTCCTGCACGAGCAGGGCAACGTGGGCCACGAGCAGCGCTGCGACGGCGCCAGGAAGACGTTCAAGGGCGACATGAAGAACCTGTACGTCGAGGGCACCAACATGCCCGACGTGCAGTCCTCCATCGAGGCCAAGCTCCAGTCGGACCAGGACATCGACGCGGTCCTCACCCTCGGCGCGCCGTTCGCCGACACGGCGGTGAAGGCCAAGGAGGGCGCGGGCAGCAAGGCGGAGATCGACACCTTCGACCTGAACGAGAAGGTCGCGGGGGGCCTGAAGTCCGGCAAGCTCGGCTTCGCCGTCGACCAGCAGCCCTACCTCCAGGGCTACGAGGCCGTGGACCTGCTGTGGCTGTACCGCTACAACGCCGACGTCCTCGGCGGCGGCAGGCCCGTCCTCACCGGACCGCAGATCATCACCAAGGACCAGGCTGCCGAGCTGGAGGACTACGCGAAGCGAGGAACCCGATGAGCACCACCGCCCCCGCCCCCGCACCGGGGAAGCCGGCGGCCGACGAACGGCTCCTGAAGACCTCGCCCCTGAAGAAGTTCCTCGGCAGGCCCGAGCTGGGCTCGGTCGTGGGCGCCGTGGCCGTGTTCCTGTTCTTCGCGGTCGTCGCCGACAGCTTCCTGCGCACCGCGAGCCTCGCCACGGTCCTGTACGCGGCCTCCACCATCGGCATCATGGCGGTGCCGGTGGCGCTGCTCATGATCGGCGGCGAGTTCGACCTGTCGGCGGGCGTGATGGTCACGACGTCCGCGCTGATCTCGTCGATGTTCAGCTACCAGATGACCGCCAACATCTGGGTCGGCGTCGGCGTGTCCCTGCTCGCCACCCTCGCCATCGGCGTCTTCAACGGCGTCATGCTGATCCGCACCGACCCGCCCAGCTTCATCATCACGCTCGGCACCTTCCTGATGCTCACGGGCATGAACCTGGGCTTCACCAAGCTGATCAGCGGCACCGTCTCCACGAAGTCGATCTCCGACATGGAGGGCTTCTCGTCCGCGAAGGACGTGTTCGCCTCGACGATCACCGTCGGCGGCGTCGACTTCAAGATCACCATCGTGTGGTGGCTCGCGATGATCGCGGTCGCCACCTGGATCCTGCTGCGCACCCGCGCGGGCAACTGGATCTTCGCGGTCGGCGGCGGCGAGCAGGCGGCCCGCGCGGTCGGCGTCCCGGTCGGCCGGACCAAGATCGGCCTGTACATGGGTGTCGCCTTCGGCGCCTGGGTCTCCGGCCAGCACCTGCTCTTCAACTACGACGTCGTGCAGTCCGGCGAGGGCGTCGGCAACGAGCTGATCTACATCATCGCGGCCGTCATCGGCGGCTGTCTGATCACCGGCGGCTACGGCTCGGCGGTCGGTGCCGCGGTGGGCGCCCTGATCTTCGGCATGACCAGCAAGGGCATCGTGTACGCCGAGTGGAACCCGGACTGGTTCAAGTTCTTCCTGGGGGCGATGCTGCTCCTCGCGACCCTGCTCAACGCGTGGGTCCGCAAGCGTGCGGAGGCGACGAAATGACGACCGAGGCCGCCCCCGGGGCCACGAAGGACCCCGCCGACCGCACGCCGCTGGTCGAGCTCGACGACGTCAGCAAGTACTACGGCAACATCCGGGCGCTCGAAGGGGTCTCCCTGGAGGTGCACGCGGGCGAGATCTCGTGCGTCCTCGGTGACAACGGGGCGGGCAAGTCCACGCTGATCAAGATCATCGCGGGGTTGCACCGGCACGACGCGGGGACCTTCCGCGTCGAGGGCGAGGAGACCCGGCTCGCCAGCCCCCGCGAGGCCCTCGACCGCGGGATCGCCACCGTCTACCAGGACCTCGCCGTCGTCCCCCTGATGCCGGTCTGGCGGAACTTCTTCCTCGGCTCCGAGCCGACGAAGGGGGTCGGTCCCCTCAAGCGCCTGGACGTCGAGGCCATGCGCGGGATCACGCACGCCGAGCTGCTCCGCATGGGCATCGACCTCCGCGACGTCGACCAGCCCATCGGTACGCTGTCCGGCGGTGAGCGCCAGTGCGTGGCGATCGCCCGTGCCGTGTACTTCGGCGCGAAGGTCCTCGTCCTCGACGAGCCGACGGCGGCCCTCGGCGTGAAGCAGTCCGGCGTCGTCCTCAAGTACGTCGCCGCCGCGCGGGACGCCGGGCTCGGCGTGGTCCTCATCACCCACAACCCGCACCACGCGTACCTGGTCGGCGATCGCTTCGTGCTCCTCAAACGAGGCGCGATGTCCGGCTCCCATACGCGAGCCGAGATCACCCTCGACGAGTTGACCCGCCAGATGGCGGGGGGTTCCGAACTCGATGACCTCCGCCACGAACTCGAACGGACTCCGGAGCCCGGCCCGGCTTCGCCGTAACCCCCCTGCGGGGGGGGCGCCTCCTAAGGGGCGCGGGGAACGGCGCGCTCAGCCCGGGAAGTGCCGCAGTCGCGTCTGCCGAGTACCCCGCAGACGCGTCTGCGGGTTGTTCGTGGCTGGCCGCGCAGTTCCTCGCGCCCCTAGTGGGGGCGCCCCGTAGGGGGCGCGGGGAACGGCGCGCTCAGCCCAGGGAGTGCCGCAGTCGCGTCTGCCGAGTACCTCGCAGACGCGTCTGCGGCTTTTTGGTGGCTGGCCGCGCAGTTCCCCGCGCCCCTGGTGGGGGCGCCCCGTAGGGGGCGCGGGGAACGGCGCGCTCAGCCCGGGAAGTGCCGCGGTCGCGTCTGCCGAGTACCTCGCAGACGCGTCTGCGGGTTGTTCGTGGCTGGCCGCGCAGTTCCTCGCGCCCCTAGTGGGGGCGCCCGGTAGGGGGCGCGGGGAACGGCGCGCTCAGCCCAAGGAATGCGCAGTCGCGTCTGCCGAGTGCCCCGCAGACGCGTCTGCGGCTTGTTCGTGGCTGGCCGCGCCGTTCCTCGCGCCCCTGGCGGGGGCCGAGCGCACCCCCCGCCGGGGGGCGCGGGGCGGCGAGGTCCCCGTTGTGCGCGCCCCCGCGAGCGTGAGGCAGAATCGGCGCGATGAGCACCTACCGCGACCTCACGCACCGCGGCTCCGCCCGAGCCACCGTTCTGCGGACCGTGGGCACGCGTGAGCGCCGTTCGCATCTGACGGCGCCGCGCGTCCCCACCGTCGGCATCGACATCGGCGGCACGAAGGTGATGGCGGGCGTCGTCGACGCCGACGGCAACATCCTGGAGACGCTGCGCACGGAGACGCCGGACAAGTCCAAGAGCCCCAAGGTCGTCGAGGACACCATCGTCGAACTGGTCCTCGACCTGTCCGACCGGCACGACGTGCACGCCGTGGGCATCGGCGCCGCGGGCTGGGTCGACGCCGACCGCAACCGCGTCCTGTTCGCCCCGCACCTGTCGTGGCGCAACGAACCCCTCCGGGACCGGATCTCCGGACGCCTCGCCGTACCCGTCATGGTGGACAACGACGCGAACACCGCCGCCTGGGCGGAGTGGCGCTTCGGCGCGGGCCGCGGCGAGGACCACCTCGTCATGATCACGCTCGGTACCGGCATCGGCGGCGCGATCCTGGAGGACGGCCAGGTCAAGCGGGGCAAGTTCGGCGTCGCGGGCGAGTTCGGCCATATGCAGGTCGTCCCCGGCGGCCACCGCTGCCCGTGCGGCAACCGCGGCTGCTGGGAGCAGTACAGCTCCGGCAACGCCCTGGTCCGCGAGGCCCGCGAGCTGGCGGCCGCCGACTCCCCGGTGGCGTACGGCATCGTCGAGCGGGTCAAGGGCAACATCCCCGACATCACGGGCCCGCTCATCACCGAGCTGGCCCGCGAGGGCGACGCCATGTGCGTCGAGCTGCTCCAGGACATCGGCCAGTGGCTCGGCGTCGGCATCGCCAACCTCGCCGCCGCCCTCGACCCGTCCTGCTTCGTCATCGGCGGCGGCGTGAGCGCCGCCGACGACCTGCTCATCGGCCCGGCCAGGGACGCCTTCCGCCGCCACCTCACCGGGCGCGGCTACCGCCCCGAGGCCCGCATCGCCCGCGCCCAGCTCGGCCCCGAGGCGGGCATGGTGGGCGCCGCCGACCTGGCCCGCCTGGTCGCCCGCCGCTTCCGCCGCGCCAACCGCCGCCGCGTGGAGCGCTACGAACGCTACGAACGCTACGCCGAGGCCCGCCGCTCCAACGACCGCACCGCCCAGGGATCCCAGTAGATGACCGTGCCCCGCCAGCCCTCGTCCCCGGACCTGCCCGGCAGGACCGGCCCCGGTGACGGGGAGCGGCAGCGTCCCCCCGAGGGCCGCCGCCACATGATCCGCCGCCGCTGGCTCACGGCGACGACCATCGTGCTGCTCATCGGCGTACCCGCCGGATACCTGCTGATCTCCGCGAACCAGAGCCGCAACAGCGGCCGCGACAAGGAGAAGAAGTACTCCGCGACCGGCCTCACCGCCGGCTGGCCCTCCAAGGTGCAGCGCCGCCTCTTCGACGTGCCGGTCCCGCCGTACTCCGAAGAGGTCGCCTACTACGAGACGAACAACTGGCGCACCAGCCGTCTCTACGTCCAGTTCCTCACCAGCAACGAGGGCCTGGACAAGTTCCTGAAGCAGACCGGCACCGGCAAGGGCACCGGCGCCCTGAAGGCGGACGACATCACCATCAGCAAGCGCGACCGCAACGTCGTCGGCTGGGAGTTCACCGGACCTGGGCCCTGGCTCGGCCTCTCCCACGAGATGAAGAACCCGACACCCACCCAGGACATCGTGGTCAACCGCTCCGACCCGCATCACCCGATGGTGTACGTGGTGTCGACCACGACGCCGTAGCGGAGCGCGCGGCGCGTGGCAGTTCGGCCGAGGCCGTGGCGGGTTCCGCCGCGGCCTCGTAGCATGTCGCCATGATCCTCAGCCGTCGCAGCCCCGTCACCGGTGCCCTCCAGGCCCGCGCGCTGCCGTCGCACGGCTGTTGTTGATCCTCCAGGCTCTCGTTCCCGTAGCTCCCCGTAGCTCGACGTAGCTCCCCGTGGCTCGCCACAGCTCCCGGTAGGTCCTCGTGGCCGACCGCGGTCGCGCGGGCTTCTCGCGGCTCCGGGCTCCCGCGCGTGCCGGTCGTCCTGTCGGCGGCACGCGGCACTTCGCGTACCCACCAGACCGGCGCGTCCTCCGCGGAAGGCTGACCCGATGACCCTCAGCACCCCCAGCACCCCGACGTCCACGGCGGACTCGGCCTACGCGGCCCAGCCGCTCGACGAAGCCGCGTACGACCGCCGCCGGTTGCGGCAGTGGCTCGCGGGCGAGGCCCGTGCCGCGGGTGTGGCCCGCCGTGACGTCCTGCGCCTCGCGGGCGCCGCGGGCCTCGCCGCGACCGTCCCCGCCCTCGGCGGAGGCCTCCCGGGTGCCCACGCCGGCACGGCCCCCGGCGCTGCTCCGGGGACCGCCCCGGGAGGCACTCAGGGCATCGCCCCGAGGATCGCCCCGGGCATCGTCAAACCGCTTCCCGACGACGTGTTCACCGTACGCGGCACCAACGCCGAGACCCGCTTCGAGGCGCTCGCGGCGACCGGCCGCCTGACCCCCGCCTCGCACTTCTTCGTCCGCAACCACACCACGACGCCCCGCATCGACGCCGGCACCTGGCGCCTGACGGTCTGGGGCGACGGACTCACCGGCGGCGCACACGAGTTCACCCTCGCCGACCTCAAGCGCCTGCCGTCCGCCTCGCGCACGGCGTTCGTGGAGTGCGCGGGCAACGGCCGCGGTCTCTTCACCACCCAGCAGGGTCAGCAGGCGTCCGGCACGGCCTGGACGCTCGGCGCGGTCGGCCAGGCGCACTGGCGCGGCGTTCGCCTGGCCGACGTACTGCGCCGGGCGGGCCTCGCGCGCCACGCGGTGGACGTCATGCCCCGCGGCCTCGACGACGGCTACGTCACCGCGGACGGCACCGACCTCGGCCGCGTGCGCCGCCCGCTGCCGCTCGCCAAGGCCCTGGACGACGTACTCCTCGCGTACGAGATGAACGGCGAGCCGCTGCCACCCGACCACGGGCACCCCGTGCGCGTCGTCGTGCCGTCCTGGATCGGCGTCGCCTCCGTGAAGTGGGTCGGCGACATCGAGGTGTCGGCGACGCCCCTCTACTCGCCCTGGAACACCGACTTCTACCGCCTCTTCGGCCCCGGCCACCCGCCGCAGGGCTCCGCCCCCCTCACCCGCCAGACCCTCAAGTCCGCCTTCGAACTGCCGTGGCACGCGCGCTTCGAGGCCGGGACCCGGCACCGCCTGACCGGCCGCTCCTGGTCGGGCGGCGGCGCCGTCGACCACGTCGAGATCAGCACCGACAACGGCGGCACCTGGCGCCGCGCCCGCCTGCACGACGCGCCGCGGCGCGGCAGCTGGGTCCGCTGGTCCGCCGACTGGCACCCCCGCACCCCCGGCCCCGGTGTGCTGCTCGCCCGCACCACGGACACCACCGGCCGCACCCAGCCCGCCACGACGGCGTTCAACACCCAGGGCTACCTGTTCGACGCGGTGGTGCGGCATCCGGTGACGGTGGAGTGAACCGCATGAAGCGCGTGCAGGCCACGAGCACATATAGCGTACGAAGGTCACGAGCGCATGCGTGTAGCGCCTCGCGGAAAGGGCCGGGCGGGTGCGGCGCGTCAGCCGACCGGGGCGCGCCACCTCTCGTACGCGGCCACCGCCACCGCCAGGTCCTCCCAGGCCATGCCCGCCGACTTGAACAGGCGCGGCCGCCCCGCCTCCACGCGCACCTCGCCGCGGGCCAGTTCCCGCAGGGTGCGAAGGCGTCCGAGGTCGAACCGCGCGGTGGCGACCGACTGCACGATGTCACCGCACTCGCGCATGGCGACGGACCGGGACTCGGCGACCACCGTGGCGCGCCCGACGAGGCGTTCGTCGACCTCGCGCGCGTCGGGCTCGTGCGAGCCGACCGCCGCGACCGTGGCGTGCGGGGCGAGCAGCGCGCTGTCGAACAGCGGCTCGCGCGCGGTGGTGCAGCAGCACACGACGTCGGCGTGTGCGACGTCCCGCGGCGTGGCGGCGGCCGCGGCGAGCCCCGCCGCCCGGCAGCGCTCCACGAACGCGGCCACCCGGCCCCGGTCGCGCCCCACCACGTCCACGTGCGCGAGGCCGGGGCGCACCGCCCGCACGGCCGCCACGTGCCCCCACGCCTGCGGCCCGGTCCCGAACACGAGCAGCCGCGCGGCGTCCGGCACGGCGAGGCGGCGGATCGCGGCACCGGACACCGCGGGCGTGCGCAGGGAGGTCAGGGCGGTGCCGTCGAGAAGGGCGAGCGGCTGATGGGTGCCGCCGTCGAGCAGGAAGTACAGGCCCTGGACACGGGGGAGCCCCCGGGCCGGGTTGCCGGGCGTCACGGACGCCACCTTCACCCCCGCGTACGAGGCGGTCGACGACGGCATCAGCAACAGCTGACCCCCCGTCACCCCCACGGCGGACCGCGCCGGTTCGGCCTCGGGGTCGATGCCGCCCCGCACCAGCGCGCCGTCGACGGCGTCGACCGCGGCGCCCATGGGGACGAGCAGGGCGAGGGCGTCGGCGTCGAGTTGGGGGAGGGGGTGGTCGGAGACCTGGGAAGCGCCGGTGACCTGGGAAGAGGGGGCAGGGGCGGCGTCGGTGGCGGCTTCGGTGGCGTCGTGGTCGGGGATCATCCGGTCATCCTGACCTGACGGGCCGTGAGCAAACCTGGGTTCGGGACCGCACCTGGGCTCCCGACCGCACCTGTGCCCCCGCCACACCGGCGCCGCGGTCGGCACTTGCGGCACGGTCCCGCCCCCGAACCCGTACGGCAAGATGAGCCACGTGCGATTCATGTTGCTCGGCCCGCTCGAGGCCCGGACCGGCGATGGGGCGGTGCTCGAAGTGCCGGGCGCCCGGCTGCGCGCGCTGTTGTGCGCGCTCGCTCTCGAACCAGGACGGATCGTCACCCGGCCGCGGCTTGTCGAGTTCATCTGGGGGGAGCAGCCGCCCACGGACGAGGTGAACGCCGTGCAGGCGCTGGTGTCCAGGCTGCGCAGGGTGCTGCCGGAGGGGTCCGTCGAGGCGGAGTCCGGCGGGTACCGGCTCGCCGTGCCACCCGACGCCGTCGACGTGAGCCGGTTCGAGGAACTGGTCGGCCGGGCCCGAGCCACCGACGACGTGACGCGCAGGGCGGAGCTGCTGCGCTCCGCCCTGGAACTGTGGCGCGGCAAGGCCATGGAGGACGTCGCCCTGTACGGCAGCGCGACGTTCGACGCCGTGGTCGCCCGCCTCGACGAGCTGTACCTCGCCGCCCTCGGCGACCGGGTGGACGCGGAGATCCGCCTCGGCAAGGGCCCGGAGCTGGTCTCCGAGCTGACCGGGCTCGTGGCCGCGTACCCGTTGCGGGAAGGACTCGTCGCCGCGTCGATGCGCGCGCTCGCGGAGTCGGGGCGCGGCGCCGAGGCCCTGATCGTGTACCAGCAGTTGCGCGAGCAGCTCGCCGAAGCCGTGGGCGTCGAACCGTCGGCCGAGCTGTCCGCGCTGCACACCGCGCTGCTGCGCGGGGACCTCGGTGGCCGTACGGAGCACCACCGCACCAACCTGCGCGCCGGACTGACCAGTTTCGTCGGCAAGGACGACGACGTCGCCGCGGTCTCCGGCCTCGTCGCCGAGCACCGCCTCGTCACCCTGACGGGACCCGGCGGCTCGGGCAAGACCCGGCTCGCCACGGAGACCGCGCGGGTGCTGCTCGGCACCCTTCCCGACGGCGCCTGGCTGGTCGAGCTTGCCTCGGTGCGGGCGGGCGGGGAGCTGGCGCAGGTCGTGCTCACCGCGATCGGCCTGCGCGACCAGGCGCTGCTCGGCACCACCACCGCGGGGGACCCCGTCGACCGGCTGATCGCCGCCGTCCGCGACCGCGCCCAGCTCCTCGTCCTCGACAACTGCGAGCACATGATCGACGCCGCCGCGGAGTTCGCGGACCGGCTGCTCGGCGCGTGCCACCGGCTGCGGATCCTCGCCACCAGCCGGGAGCCGCTCGGCATCACCGGGGAGGCGCTGTGGCAGGTGGAGCCGCTCGCGCTGCCCGCCGCGAGCGCGGCACCGGCCGAGGCCGCCGCCTCGCCCGCGGTGCGGCTGCTGCGGGACCGGGCGGGCGCGGTGCGCAAGGACTTCACCGCCGACGAGCAGACCCTGGCCGCCATGGCGCGAATCTGCCGGGCGCTCGACGGGATACCGCTGGCCATCGAACTCGCGGCGGCGCGGCTGCGCACGATGTCCGTCGAGCAGCTGGCCCACCGGCTCGACGACCGCTTCCGGCTGCTGAGCGGCGGCAGCCGCACCGCGCTTCCCCGGCACCGGACGCTGCGCGCGGTCGTGGACTGGAGCTGGGACCTGCTCACCGAGGCCGAGCGCGGTGTGCTGCGGCGGCTCTCGGTGTTCTCCGGCGGGGCGACGCTGGAGGCGGCCGAGCGGGTGTGCGCGGACGGGACGCCGGACGGGGAGCACGTCCTCGACGTACTGACCGCGCTGATCGAGAAGTCCCTGCTGTTCGCCGACGACTCGGTCGTGCCGCGCTACCGGATGCTGGACACCATCAGGGAGTACGCGGCGCAGCGGCTCACCGAGGCCGGCGAGCACGAGCGGACCCGCCGCGCGCACGTCGCCTGCTTCACCGAGCTGGGCGAGAGAGCCGAACCCCACCTGCGCCGGGCCGAGCAACTGGAGTGGCTCGCCACGCTCCAGGCCGAGCACGACAACATCAACGCAGCCCTGCGCGGCGCCATCGCCGAGGGCCGGGCCCACGAGGCGATGCGGCTCGTCGTGGCCTTCGGCTGGTACTGGATGCTGAGCGGACGCAAGGCCGAAGGCACCGAACTGAGCGTCCGGGCGGCCTCCCTGGAGGGTGAGGTGCCCGACGAGGTGCGGGCCATGACGTACACCGTGGTGACGACGTTCCTGACCTCCGGGGTGCAGGGCGACCAGTACCGTGCACAGGAGTGGATCCACGAGGCGTACCGGTACGCCAACGGCAGCACGGGGAGCCACCCGCTGCTCCGCTTCGTCGTACCGCTGGAGCGCATGGTGCGGGAGCCCATCGAGTTCCTGCCCGCGTTCGAGCCGCTGCTCACCGACGACGACGCGTGGGTGCGCGCCATGGCCCGGCTCACCCGCGGCCGCCTCGGGCTCACCATCGGCCGCGGTGAGCCGGAGTCCGTCGCGGACATCGAGGTGGGTCTGGCCGAGTTCCGCGCGCTCGGTGACCGGTGGGGGATGTCCCTCGCGTTGCAGTCCCTCGCCGACTGCCTCGCCCTGCGCGGCGAGCTCGTCCGCGCGTGCGAGCTCCACGACCAGGCGATCACGGTGCTGGCCGAGCTGGGCGCGATCGAGGACGTGCTCGGGCTGCGGGCGCGGCAGGCGCAGCTCCTCTGGCTGCTCGGGGACGCGGAGGGCAGCGGCAGCGCCCTGGCCGAGGCGCAGCGCTGCGCGGACCGCGTCGCCTGGCCGGACGCGCTCGCCGAGCTGCACATCGCGAAGGCGCAGCTGGCCCGCTGGCGCGACGAGCGGGACGAGGCGCACGCGCAGCTGACCGCGGTGCGGGCCCTGCGCCGCGACACCGGGACGAGCGGCTACCTCCACATCACGGTCGAGGATCTGTACGGCTACCTCGCCGAGGACGTCGAGGAGTCCCGCACGCACCGGGTCGAGGCCTTCCGCGCTGCCGTGGCGGCGGGGCACCTGCCGGTGATCGCGCACACGCTGATCGGACTCGCCGACCTCGCGCAGCGCCAGGGGCAGGACGAGCAGGCCGTGCGGTTGCTCGCGGCCGGCGAGAGCGTGCGCGGCGTACCCGACCGCTCGCAGCCGGACGCCGCCCGGATCACGGAACAGGCGCGCGGGCGCCTCGGCGAAGGGGTGTTCGCCGAGGCGGTGCGCGCCGGGCGCGAGGGCGACTGGCAGGAGCTGGCCGAGGTTACGCTCGCGCGGTGAGCCGTGCTCACCGTCCGGCTTGCTTCCGGAAGGGAGCGGTCACCTTCACGTGCGCTTCCGGCAGGAGCGGTCACCCTCACGTCCGCTGCGTGTACTTGGCCCGCGCCCGCAGGAACCCGAACAGCGTGAGGCCGACGCACCAGCCGACGGCCTGCATCGCGGGGCCCGCCGACGGATCGCCCGCGAGGAGCCCGCGCAGGGTCTCGGTGATCGGGGAGAACGGCTGGTACTGAGCGAACTGACGTGCCCCCGCACCCATGTTGTCGGTCTGTACGAACGCGTTGCTCAGGAAGGGGAGCATCATCAGCGGGACGACGGCGAAGCCCGCGTTCTCCGGTGTCTTCGCGCCGAGCCCGAGCGCGACCGTCAGCCAGCCGATCGCGAACAGCGCGAAAAGGACCATCCCGAGCACCCCGAGCCACTGGAGCGGGTTCGCGTCGGGCCTGAAGCCCATCGCCAGGGCGATGAGGACGATGCACACGATCGACGCCAGGCTGCGCAGCACGCTAGCGACCACATGGGCGACCAGCACCGAGCTGGGGGAGACGTCCATGACCCGGAACCGGTTGATGATGCCGGTCGCCATGTCGGACTGCACGGCGATCGCGGTGGCGCTCACGCCGTACCCGATCGTCATCATGATCACGCCCGGTGTCGCGTAGTCGATGTAGTCGACGCCGCCGACGTCGAAGGAGCCGCCGAAGACGTGGACGAACATGAGCATCATGACGATCGGGAAGAGTACGGCGTTGAACAGGGCCGTGGGATTGCGCAGCGTGTGCCGGAAGTTGCGCTGGAGCATGGTCGAGAAGTCCGCCAGCGAGGCCGCCATGGCGCTCATCACGCGGTCACCGCCGTGTTCGTGTCGTCCGAGTGCTCCGTGCCGGGTGCCTCGCGTGTGCCGCTCGTGCCACCCGTATCACCCGCGCTGCCGGTGAGGGCGAGGAAGACGTCGTCGAGGTCCGGTGTGTGCAGGGACATCTCCTCGACGTCGACCGCGTGTTCGTCGAGGCGGGCGAGCAGTGCCCGGTACGTCCTCATGCCGCCGTCGCCGGGGACGTGCAGGCTCAGGGTGTCGTCGTCCCGGGTGGCGGTCGGCAGGACCACCGCCCCGGCGTCGAGTTCCCGCCGGTCCCGGAAGCGCAGCCGGATGTGGCTGCCGGGCACCTTGCGCTTGAGCTCCGCGGGGGTGCCCTCGGCGACGATCCTGCCGCGGTCCAGGACGGCGACGCGGTCGGCGAGCTTGTCGGCCTCCTCCAGGTACTGCGTGGTGAGGAAGATGGTCACGCCGTCGGCGACGAGTTCCCGGACGATGGCCCACAGGGTGAGGCGGCTGCGCGGGTCGAGCCCGGTGGTGGGTTCGTCGAGGAAGATGATCCGCGGTCTGCTCACCAGCGTCATGGCGAGGTCGAGCCTGCGGCGCATACCGCCGGAGTAGGCCGCCGCGGGCTTGTCCGCCGCGTCGGCGATGTCGAACCGGTCGAGCAGTCGCTCGGCCGCCTCCCGGCCCTCCGCCTTGGGCAGGTGCAGCAGCCTCGCCGTCATCAGGAGGTTCTCCGCCCCCGTGAGGAGGTCGTCCACCGCGGCGAACTGCCCGGTGACCCCGATCGCCCTGCGCACCGCCCTGGTCTCCGTCGCCACGTCGTGCCCGGCGACGACGGCCCTGCCCGCGTCGGGGGCGAGCAGCGTCGTCAGCACGTTCACCGTGGTGGTCTTGCCTGCTCCGTTGGGCCCGAGCAGGGAGAAGACCGTGCCCGCCCGGACGTCCAGGTCGATCCCGTCGAGAACGGTCTTGTCCTTGTAGGCCTTGCGCAGCCCACTGGCTGCGATCGCTGTACCAAACATGGCCGCCATGCTCGACACCCGCGTTGACACGGGGCGGTCCCCGTCCTGACACGACCCCTGATATCACTCCTGACACGGCCCCTGACACGGCCTGGGAGCGGCTCCCGGCCCGCTGTCGCCCCCGGTGGCACCCGCCGCGCCGCCGCCGGGAACGGTACGGCGAGTGTCACCGAGAGCCCTGGAGGTACCGCACAGCCGTTTCGGCGATCGTTCGTACGTCGGCGTCGGTGAAGTCCTCGTCGTCGCGCACGAAGGCGTCCACACCGTAGGAGCGACCATCGGCGGCCTTGAAGCGGATACTGACGGTGTACACGGTCGCCGTGATGCGGTGCAGATATTCCATGCTGTACCCGGAAGCGTTCTTCGCCTTGAAGGGCTTGGGCCCGGTGCGTTCTTCGACGTTCCCGGCCGCGCGGATCAACTCGATGGACTGCCGAGGCGTCGACCCGGCCAGGTCGAAAACGCGGAGGGAACGCATGACCTCGGGGCCGTCCAGAACGAGGTAGCGGGCCTCAAGGATTCCATCCGTCTTCTCCGCCACCCGCCTCCATCCTTTGGGCACGGCTGTTCGCAGGCCCCCCTCGACGCGTTCCAGACGGTAGCCGTCGGGAGCGGCGGAGAGGTCGATGGCGGGTGCCGACGGGGTGACGCGGTCGGACTTCTCACCACTGGAGGAGCGCAGGAACGTCAGGCCGGCGACGAGGGCGACCAGGGCGGCTGCGGCGGCCACCGTCCACAGAACACGGCGGCCGGGTCCACGGTGCCTCGCGGACGTGGGTGGCTCGGTGACGCTCGCGGACGTGGGCGGCTCGGTGAGGGGAGACCGGGACGGGACCGGCCGACGGGGCGCCGGCCTGCGCGGGGGGAGGCCCAGGCGGGGCCGGGGAGGAGGGTGGGCCGTGGACGTCCTGCCGTGGTCGGAACCGTCCTCCCACCGCTGGGCATCCTCGTTCCACCGCGTGGTCTCTCGGGCAGCGCGTCCCTCCGGCCCGTTCACAGCAGACCGGCGAGGGTTCCCGCCGAGGTCAGCACGGTGGTCAGCGAGGCCGCGTCGGTGAGGAGTTCGCGCAGGCGCCGCAGTCGGCCCTCGTCCGCGCTTCCCGTGCGGGTGATCTCGTCCTCCGCGTCGGCGAGGGCCTCGTCGAGTTCCGCGGTCTGTTCGGGCGCCTGCCTCCTGGACAGGTCGGCTCTCAGTTCCCGGAGGGCGGTGAGCAGCCGCTCGGTGCCCTCGTCGCGGGACGCGGGGGCCCCGTGGTAGCTCCTGGCGTGGGCGTGGCTGCCGACGGCGAACGTGCTGTTGGACACATCGCCGATGCTGACGTGGGGCTGCGGCTCTTCACCGGCCATGGGGCGCGGACCCTCCCTGCGGCGGTGTCCACCCGCCGCGCGTCGTGGTGGCGTGCACGGTCGCGGTGGCCCGGGCGTGGTCGCCGATGGCGAACGTGCTGCCTGCCACCGCGTCGACGTTGACGCCACCGTTGCTGATGTTGATGACCTTCTGGACGAACTCGTCGGTCTGGTAACCGGCTTCTCGGAGCGCCGTCCTCACCCCGTACGCGATGCGGTCCTGCACGCTCTTCAGGTAGCGGTCGACGTCCATGGACTGGAACAGTGAACCGCCCGCCTCCGCGCCGAGTTCGCGTACCGACAACGCCGGTCCCTCCGGCGGCCCTCCGGCGAACTCGCCGGTGAGCCGGCGCCAGCCACGGGCGGCGCGCCGGCCGAGCGTGACCAGTGCCTGGCCGGGGGCGTTGGCCGTGCTGGTGAGGATGTGGACCGTCTTGCCGAGGACGTTCTGGTCGATGAAACGGTACGCCTCGTGGGAGGCGTCCTTGAAGTCCGCGCGTACGGGAAACAGCACGTGCGGGGCCACCTCCAGCATCAGCATCCGGCCCTGGGTGTGCACCCGTACGAAGACGGTGACGACCAGTTCCTCCTCCCAGCCGGCCACCCTGATCCGCAGGAAGTGCCTGCGCTTCTCGCCGCCCTCCTCGAGTGCGCGGGTACGGTGCAGCTCGAACGAGCGCTCGTCGTACGGCGCGTCCCCACGGTGCAGCATGCCTTCCACCGGGAGGAACACGCACTCGTCGATCTCCAGGTGGCGCAGCCGGTCCCGGACGGCCCCACCCTCCCGCTCGGACGACTCGGCCACCTCACGCAGTTGTTCGAGGAACGGACGTACCGCGGCCAGGACCTTCCTGTTCCCGATCGGCTGCCTCTCCTTCGCCGGATCGGGCCGCAGCTCGACCGCGAGGACCCAGGTGTCGTGCGCGGTGCCGGCACCGCAGAACGGACGCGCCTCGTGGTACATGACCAGCGGGGCGTGCTGTTCGAGCCGGATACGGTGCTTGAGCAGCTGAAGCCGGCGCCCGCTCTTCCGCTCCGCCGGGTCGCGGGCCGCGTCGGGGAAGCGCTGCGGGGACAACTCGTCCCGCAGTACGCGGGTGAAGTGTGCTTGCTGCCCGGTGGCACACCCCGAGATCGCCAGCAGGGTGGCCAGCGCGAGCCACGCTTGCAGCACGCCGACCTCTTTCGGCCCGCTGTCCGGGATCAGGGTCTTCACGGGGCCGGGCATGAAGTCACGGAAGTTCGCCAGCATCTGGCTGTACGGGCCGCCCGCGTCGGCTATTCCGAGGCCGATGGCCAGGCTCGTGAGCACGAGATAGGTGAGGAGAACGCGGCCGATGAAGCGGAGCGCGAAGGCGAGCAGGCGCCGACGTCCCCTCGGAGCTTCGGCAGTACCCCGTACCCGGCGTGCGAGGGTCAGCAGCAGCCCGGGAAGGACCAGGAGCAGCAACCACCAACCGGCCCACATGAGGCCGAGCGTCAGAGCCCCCAGCACGCTCCAGGCCCACGCCAGTTCCACCCGTCGGGCGCGCATGGCGTGGGCGAGGACCCGAGCGGCGTCACACCCCAGGGCGGGCGCCGCGACCCGATGCTCCATGAGGTAGAGCTCGTCGACGACCTGGTCCCTGTACTGCGTGTCCAGATACGTCCCCGCGCACAGCAGGCGGGTGGCCTCACTCGCGTAGGGGGCGACCACCTGTGGCGGTGGGGTGGCTGTCCGGGGCTGGGGCTGGGGCTGGGGCTGCGGCGGCACGCGGGCGGTACCGGTACCCATGGAGCTCCTCCGTGCTCTGGCCTGCCTCGGCACAGGGGATCCCGTGACGGGGCGCGTCGAAAGAGCATCAGCATAGGGCGACGGGCAGCCAGGACACGCTGCATTCCTCGCGTACTTCCAGTCAACTTCCGTACCCCGCAGGGGGGATGTTTGCGACGCCCCTCCCGGACCGCCGCCCGCGAATGCGTGCGGGGCGGGGCCGGGGCGGGATTATGCGGCCGAGGCGGGACTATCGGGCCGGCCGTTGGAGGCGCAGTGCGTGCTGGTCGTGACGGAGGACGTATTCACCGTCGCGGTTGCGCAGGTGCTCTCGGACATACGCCGCGACGGCTCCCCGGTCGGGAGTGGGCGCGCCGGGAACGCTGAGAAGGAAGTCGGCGACGGCGACGGTCTCGTCCAGGTCGCCGCTGCGATAGCAGGCGGGCACGGTGTCCAACTCGATGCCGCTGACCAGACCGGGCGGCAGCGCGCCCACTTCCTCGACCAGCTCTCTCAGATCGAATTGGGCGCCGGTGAAGTGCCGCACCATGCGCATACAGGCCGCATCGGGATCTTGCAGCAGGACGACCAGGAGGCCGCCCGGCGCCAGCCACTCCATGATGCGTGACACCGTCGCCACCCATTGGCCGCGCGGGACGTAGTACAGCACGTGGGAGAGCAGGACCAGATCGGCCCGCACCTCGATCGTGGCCTCCATGACGGGGTCACTCACCACCTCGGCCTGCGGACACGCCGACTCCAGGACACGCCGCATCGGCTCGCTGGGCTCGATGCAGACAGTCCGTTCGAAGTACGGGGCGAGGTAGCGCGTCGTCGTACCCTCGGCGGCCCCCACGTCCAGCAGTACCTGCCGGGCGGGAAGCTCCTTCAGGATGCCTCGCAGGTAGGCGTGCGTGTTGACTTTCTCGTCCGTTCCGGCGAGGAATCGCGTAAAGGCCCGCCGGTACGCGTCCTCCTGCGTACGCAGCGTTCCTGCTTTCCCGGCCTTCTGCGATGTCACGTCTACGGTCCTTTCACGCTGGTAGCGGGTGCGGGTGCGGGTGCGGGTGCGGGTGCCGGTGCCGGTGCTGGGTCTCGGGGTGTGGTGCGGTGAGGCCCCAGGTTGTGGGCCTGGGGCCTCGGGGAGCGGCTGACGCAGTTCAGGGTCTGCGGTCGTCCGGATTCGGGACTGTGGGCCCGGTCAGCGGTTGAGGACCGTCTCGATCTTGTCGGCCACGTGCTTGGCCTGGATGTCGCGACCCTTCTCGTTGGGGTGTGCGTACCACGGGATGGGCTGGTCGAAGAGGGTGAGCTTGGAGTTCTCCAGCAGGCCGCCGATGCCCCTGTTGGCGCCGTCGCACGCCGTGTTGCTCCCGGTGGCGGCGTAGAGGTCCACGAAGTCGGCGCCGTTGTCCGCGGCGACCTGCTTCATGCGGTCGTCCAGCCGCTTCTGCACAGCGTCCAGGATGGGCAGCGCGTCCTGGGGGACGTCGGCGAACGGCAGTTCCGTCTGGCCGGGGGCCGCGGTCAGGCACTTGGTCGTGTTCTTGGGTACGAGCCTTGGATAGCCGACCAGGATACGCTCGGCGTCCGGAGCGAAGTAGCTCGTACGCTGGAGCATCTGATCCAGGTCCCCTTCGGCCTGATCGAGCTTGTAGTCCAGCCATGCCTTGCCGTCCTGCGACTCGAAGAAGTCCTTGCACTCGCCTGCCGGTTGGTCCGGGTCCACGGGCTCGCCAGGCAGAAGAGAGGGCTGCCGGAGCTTGTCGGAGCACTGCTTGAGGATGCTGGTGAAGCCCAGCGTGTTGCCGCCCATACCACCCACGACCAGCCGGGTGTCGGCCTTGAGCGCGTCCTGCTGCGCCGAAAGCGTCCCGGCACCGAAGGGCAGTTGCTGCTCCTGCCAGAAGTGCTCGACCAGCGCGCCGCCGCAGGAGACGTCCGACTTGACGTCGAGGGTGATGTCCTTGTTCTTGAGACGCCGGGCGGCGACGGTGGGGTAGTTCTCCGTGGCCTGGAAGCACCAGCCCCTCTCGCTGTCCGTGTTGTTCACGGGAGAGACGCCGAAGTTGGCGGTGTAGGAGTCGCCGAAGAAGACGGTCGGCACCGGGTCGGCGGGCGCCGCGGCGGCACCGCCCGCCGGAACGCCGAGCGCCAGGCAACTGCCCAGCGCGACGGCCGCGGCGGCCAGCCGCCGCGACCGGGAGGAGATCGTCGTCTTACGCATGGCCGAAGGCATGCTTGTGCCCTTTCGTCGGGACCACGAGGAAATGAACGGAACACTCCGCTCTCGACCCCGAAGGTGGCAGACGACCGAGCCCAGGCGACATGAATGACCCGTCAGGTACCCCGCAGGAGGTACGCAGCTCCCATTCCTCACACGAGTGGTGAACGCGGCGCCAACTCGAGTACCGGCGCGCGCCGTTGCCCACCCACTGCGTCGCGCGCCGCTGCCGGGTCTGCACGCGCGCCGCTGCCGGGTGGCGACCGCAAGGCGCGGTCCACCCAATGGCATGGCTGGACCAAGCTCACCCCCTGTTGCCTTGGACCGGCTAGCCCCGGGTAGGGCCAACCCGAAGACGCATCCGGGGGCCAGCCCCGCTGATCTCCGGCTCGAAGGACGCTGAGATCTCCTCATCACCCTTTTCACCGAGGAGATCCCTGATGCACACAGCGAAGCCGTGGCTGCGGAAGAAGAAGGGACGACGAGGCATGCTCGCCGTCGGCACGGCGGTGCTCACCGCGCTCGTCGTGTCGGCGACAGCCGTGGCACACGAGGGCGCGCGGCAGCAGCCGCGCGCCACCGACGGTCCGGTGTGGACCGGGGCATGGGGCGCAGCCGTGCAGCGGCCCGTCGAGGGCAGCAAGGACTGGGGGCCCAACTGGTCGCGGCAGGGATTCACCGACCAGTCCGTACGCCAAGTGGTCCGCGTGACAACCGGCGGTTCGACGTTACGAATCAGGCTGTCCAACTCGTACGGGACCTTGCCGCTGCGGATCACCGCCGCGACCGTCGGCCGGTCCGCAGGCGACGCCCAGGTCTGGCCAGGTACAGCACGCGAGCTGACGTTCGGCGGGGCTCAGGGCACCACCATCGCCCCGGGCCGTGACATCGTGAGCGATGCCGAAACCCTGAGCACCTCCCCGCTGGAGAAGCTGACCGTCACCCTGTACTTCGCCGACCGTACCGGTCCGGCCACTTTCCACCGGTTCACCACCGCCACCTCCTACCGCGCCCCCGGACGCCATGTGACCGACTCCGGCGGCGACGCCTTCAAGACGTCCACGAACGCCTGGTACTTCCTGAGCGGTGTGGAAGTGTCCGGCGCGGCCTCCCCGCAGCGTGGCACCGTGGTCGCCTTCGGGGACTCACTCATGGACGGGACAGGAGCCACGCCCGGCGCCGACAACCGCTTCACGGACAAGCTCGCCGAACGCCTCGCTGCCGCCCGCCGCCCGCTGGGCGTAGTCAACGCAGGCATCGCCGGAAACCGCATCCTCAACGGCTCCCCCTGCTACGGGGACAAGGCCACCGACCGCTTCCGGCGCGACGTACTCGACCGCCCAGGCGTGCGCGCGGTGATCATTCATCTGGGCGGCAACGACATCGGCGCCCCCGAGATGGGCGACCCCTGCATGGGCCCCGCACCCCACGTAACCGCGCACCAGATCATCAAGGCCCACAAAGAGTTGATCCGCGCCTCCCACACCCGAGGTGTCAAGGCCGTCGGCGCGACCATCCTGCCCATGAAGGGTGCCCTCTTCCCCCTCTACAGCGAGCGCGGCGAGAAGGTCCGGGCCGCTGTCAACCACTGGATGCGCACCAGCGGCGCGTACGACTCCGTCCTCGACGTCGACCGAGCCCTCGCCCACCCCACAGACCCCGCCCTGCCCCGCCCCGGCTACGTCTTCCAAGACGGCCTGCACCCCAACGAAGCCGGATCCCACGCCATCGCCTCCGCAATGAACCTCAACGCCCTGTGAAGCCCTCGCCCTTGGCGGCGAGGCCGCCCAGGATGAGGTCGGTCAGCGCGGTGACGGCCTCGCCGAGCGTCGTCCGTCCTCGGTTCAGTTCGGCGGCGATCGCCTCGGCCGCGCCGAGCGTGCCGACGCAGCCCAGTCGGAGGGCTCGGGGTGCGAGGCCGGAGTAGGGCAGCAGCGCCGCCGCCATCAAGTCCGTGTAGCTGTCCGTCGACTCGTGCTGGACCGCCTCCATCTCCGGGTTTCCTTTCAGCGCGGCGGATACGGCGCTGAGCTCCGGCATGTCGGTGGCGCAGGTGAAGTAGGCGGTGCTGATGACCCGGGCGATCTCACCCGCGCTGGGTGTCGCGTCCTGCAAAGCCTGGGTGATCGCGGCCCGGTGCCGCTCGTCGAGTCTGCGGTGCAGAGCGAGCAGCAGGCCGGGGCGCGTGGCGAAGTGGTCGTACGCGATCGGTCGGCTCACCCCGGCTTCCTCCGCGAGCGTGACCAGCGTCAGGCCGTCGGCGCCGTGCGCGCGCACGATCGCCACGGCGGTGTCGAGCAGTTGCTCCCGCCTGGCCTGCTTGGACAGGCGGGCCGGTGTGGTGGCCATGGTCCCCCTTGTGTTCGTACTCCAATCTAGGCTACAAAATGTAAGTTACAAAATGTAGCTTCTAGCTTCCTGATGCGAGAGGAACCCGCCATGGGACATCCGACACCAGTACTGATCTTGGGCGGTACGGGTCAGGCGGGCGCGCGGACCGCCGCCTTACTGCGTCAGTGGCATCCGGAACTGCCGCTGACGATCGCGGGCCGTGACCTCGGCCGCGCCCGGCGGGTGGCCGACGAACTGGGCACCGCGACAGCGGTGACCACCGATCTGCGGCGCGGCGATCTCGGCCTCCCGGCCGATCACCGCTACTCGGCGGTGATCGCCGCACTGTGGGACGACCACCTGAACGGACTGCACTACGCACAGCGGCACGGGCTGCCGTACCTCAGCATCTCCAGCGCCCTGACGGACATCGCACCGGAGGTCGTCGCGGGCTCCCACCGGACAGGCGCCGCGCCGATCCTGCTGGCCAGCCACTACTGCGCCGGAACCGTCGTCCTCGCGGCTCTGCACGCGGCCCGGCAGTTCGACCGGGTCGACACGCTCCGGATCAGTGCCGTCCTGGACGACCAGGACACCGGCGGGCCCGCGGGGAGAGCGGATCTGCTGCGGTGGTCCACCGCGACCTCGGCGGGAATGGTGCGCCGGGACGGAGTCTTCACCTGGATCAGCGGCCCCGACGCACAAGCGGACGTGCGCAGTACCGATGGCACCGTTCTGCCCGCCCAGAGCATCGCCATCCTCGACGTACCGAGCCTTGGCCTCGCGACGGGCGCGCCCCACGTCCGCTTCGACTTCGCCGTCGGTGAATCCGCCGGCCGACGCCGTGGCGAACCTCCTTCCTTCGAGGTCCGGATCGACATCGAAGGCGCCGATGGAGAAGGCGCCGCGATCAGTACGAGCAGCTATCTGGTCCACCCGGCGGGCCAGTGCCCCTTGACCGCACTCGGCATCGCACTCGGCACCGAGCGCCTGCTCGGACTGCGCGGCGACGCCGTCACGCCGGGCATCCACACCCCCGAGGCGCTGCTCGACCCGGCCTATGCGGTGGAGCGGATGGCGGAGGCCGGAGCCGTCTTCATCGACGCGCCCGGCGACAGCTGACGCAGGTCCGGGCGTCGTCCTCCGCGGGCGCGCCGGTGCCAGGCAGGTGAGGGCCGATCGGTCGGGCCCGTCCAGTTGCACATGGACGCGTTTGGCGTTGCCGCTGAGTCGGCCGGTCAGATAGGACGGCTGCCTCACTGATACGGCCGTCCCGGCCCAGGCCCCAGGCTGGCCCGAGCAGCGTAAGTTCCACAGCTGATGAAGGGCACTCTCCACACACCAACCAGGAGGAAAAGCGTCCCGGAATTCGGCTTGGAGCGTTGCGGATGCCGCCTTCCTGGAGGAGCGGCACCTCAAGACCACCACCGTGCACGCAGCCGACGAGGAGACGCGGGACCTCGCCGCCGAGTTCCGCCCGGCGGCGGTCAGGCGCCCGCGAGCATCGCCACGGGGATCACGAGGATCGACATCAGGGCGAACGCCGTCCGCAGCCATGCCGCGCGCGAGCCACGCGGCGTGAGCCAGCCCGCCGTCAGGCAGCCGACGCCGCCGAGCACCGCGAGGACGTAACGGGACACCACATCCTGATGGGCCTGTGACGAGGCGTCGCCGAGCTCCGCGTCGAGGGCGACCACGTACCAGCCGAGCGTGAGGAGCAGCAGCACGACCAGCGTCGCCAGAGCGAGACCGAGGACGCGCGGCGGGTATGGGTCGTGGTGCGCGGCGGCGTGGTCGGCGTTACGCGCGGCCCACTCGTGGCGGGACTCCGTCTCGGTGTCGGTGTGCATGGAGCGAGTCAACCCGCGGGCGCGCGGCCGGCACCTCGGTCCGCGTACTCAGGTACGTACTCAACATCGGCGTCCACGCCAACGCGAGCGGCACGTACGAGACGCCAGTGCGCGATGCGCGCAGCTCATGCACACGGGCCGACCCGTGAGTTGTAGTCGTAGTTGTCCGGCTTGTTGCGCTGCGCGGCTGCGTCGGCCCGCTCGTCGAACCCGGGCACCCCGGTCGCCCTCTGCGGATCACGCTCGGCTGCGACGCCGATCGTGTGGGCAGCTTCCCGGTCGCCCGGTGTCTCACGTCCCATACCGCCACCCTCGCCCTGCACCGGTGACCGGCCACCGGACTGGACGCGCCACGCCACGAACTGTCGTACGCTTTCGTTCCGCCGACTACTAGGGCTGGTGTCGGGTGTCGATGAAGCGCACGTTCGGGCCCTGAATCGACGTCTGAACGCCCTCACTTAGTAGCAAGGCGTGCGAAGCCGACGGTGCCTGCAAACACCACCGCGGCCACGATGTCTGCCCAATCACGCCCTGCCCACCAGCCCACCATCGAGCCAACGAAGTAGCCCAGGGCCACGAGGAACAGCATGCTGGTCACGGCGAAAACGAGTAGGCTCGTACTGCCGGCACGGCGCGGTGTGTCTCCGACCGGCTCTGGCTCCTGCATCGTCGCGGGTTCCCTTCTCATCCACCTCATCGTGCCACGCACGTCGGTAGCCTCGCAGGGCCACAGACCTAGCGCAGTGGTCTGAGGCGGCTGCGTTCGATGATGCTCTCGGGTCATCTCACGGTCTTGCCCAGGTCGTAGCGGGTGGCGGGCCATCGGTTTTTCGAGCGAAGGGGCGCCCTAGGGCCGGGAGTTGAGGGTCTCGGTGCGCGTGCAGGACAGTCGGCTCTCCCGCTCGTGCGCCGAAACCGTCCAAGGCCGGGCCCGGCCGACCGTCGGACTCGAAGAACTGCCGCCCGGCCCTCTGCCATGACATGGGCCGAATCCTTGCGACCGGCGAGACATACAGCCGCCACACTCACCACCAGCTAGGCACCAAACCTCGACGTGTCCCCGGGACTGCGAGCTGACGGAAAGTCACCCCTGTCCGACGCCGGAGCCGTCAAGCAGGATGGCACCATGGATGCCACCGGACGCCAACCCCCTAGAAGACCTCGTGCACCGGAATGGTGAGCTCTTCGAACTCATCGAAGCCGTCCGGTATGACGACCCGGCAGCGACCGTCACCTTCGCCGTCTGCCAGCGGTGGTTGCACCCCCTGCGAGCGCCGCCGGAACCCGGCCTGGCAACGGACGGACGCTGAACGACTAGCTCACGATTTGGCGGTGCCATGATGATCAGGAGCGTAATCGGGTGCTGAAGTGGTCAGGGGCAGCTCTTTTCCTCGCGCTCATGCTCGGGGTGATCATCTACCTGTGTACCGGCCCGCTCGAAAGGGCGGACCAGACCGCAAGCGTGGTCAGTTCGTTGGCCGCACTCCTGGGAGTGCCTCCCGCCGCTGTGGTCTTGTGGCAGTTGTGGCACAGGCGTCCGGTGACCAGCCGGTCCGTGTTGGAGGAGGCTGCCGGGCAACTGGCGTTGGCGTTGCGTAACCAATGGGATGCCGAGGCCGCGGTGCGGCGGATCAACGACCCCTACCCGCTTCCGGTGGCTTGGCAGCCCGCGGACAGTGAGCTGCAAGAACACTGGCCGCATCTAAGAGAGTTGGCTCGATCATGGCCGGGTGGGCCACCCGGCGACCCGGCCCGCTGGCCTCAGGATGCCTCAGGGTTGGCTGGCCAGGGCGCTGCGATCGGCGAGATGTTCACCGATCGAGTCCCCACCCGCCGGCTGGTCATCCTGGGAGAGCCGGGATCGGGCAAGAGTGTGCTGCTGATGCGACTGTTACAGGACCTGCTGGCCCGCCGGACCGACGGCGATCCTGTGCCGGTGCTGTTCTCGCTCGCTTTTCGACTGTCCGACGCCTGTCCTGTCCGTCGGGCATCTGAGAGGCCTGCCCGAGAGACTCGTCAGGCGGGCCCATGGACGACGAGGTGACTTCACTCTTGTTCAAAGATGCTGGCCAGGACGTTGTCCTCCTACCGGTGCCCAGGTGCCCGCCAAAAGGACGGCGACCGCAAAGGTCGCCGTCCCCGGTCACTCAAGAAGCCGACTGTTCGTTGTGGGATCCGCAATCGAACTGCGCGAGGGCCCAGTTGCCGCTCAGCGGGCGTCGCGTTTGCGGTAGCGGATATGCGTGGTCAGCGGTGAGTGGAGCACCTCGATGGGCTCGAAATCGAAGGTCTCGACGCCGTCGAAAATGCGCTCGCCGCTGCCGAGTAGAACGGGTGCGATGTCGAGGGTGAGTTCGTCGATCACGCCGGCTTTGAGTGCCTGTCGAACCGTCGAAGCGCCACCGGCGATGTCCACACCCTTGCCGTCGGCGGCTTCCAGCGCCTGCGCGTAGGCGGCGTCGAAGCCTTCGGTGACGAAGTGGAAGGTGGTCCCTCCCTCCATCTTGATCGGTTCGTGGGCGTAGCGAGTGAGCACGAAGGCCGGGGCGTGGTACGGGGGCTCGGGGCCCCACCATCCCTCCCACGACTCGTTCCACTCGCCTCGGATCGGCCCGAACATGTTTCGGCCCATGACGTAAGCGCCACGCGGGCGCATCAGCCAGCTGTTGGCCGTCTTGTCGGCCTCGGTCGCGCGCGGGTCGCCGATGTGCCAGCCGTGCAGCTCTTGGCCGCGCTTGCCCAGCGGATCGTCTCGGCTCTGCTCGGGGCCTGCGACGAAGCCGTCGAGAGACATCGACATGTGGCAGGTGGTGTCGGACATCAGCTTCTCTCCGAAGTAACAGTTGCCGGTTGTCGTGCGGTCATCCAGCCGCACGACACACGTACAGACTGACAGAGGCGACCGAACTCATCGCGACATCGCGAAGCAGTTGGAGGTTTGGCTGCCACACGATCAGACGGACACTCGCCGTGGCCCCTGCATGAGCCTGACCCCGACCGGCAAGGGCCGTATCGACGGTGCCCCAGACGATGGTGGCCGCAGTGGATCCGGCTGAACCCGGTCCGGAGTCACCGGTGCCGGGGTCGGGGGTGCCGAACCGGGGAGGGTTGCGGTTGCAGAACCGACTCAGGAATGGGCGACCTGCAACTTGTAGACGCTCACCTGCCCGTAGTTGGAGCTGCCGCACGGAGAGGAGTTGCCGCAGTTGGCCTGGGTGTAGGCGCCGGCCTTGAAATAGTTTCCGGACGCCGTGTGCGAGATGGTCGTCTGGAGGACGCCGTTGTAGTAGGCCATGATCTTGCCGCCGCTGACGACGAACTTGCCCTCGTAGACGGTGTTCAGCGCGTAGTTACTGGTCACCAGCTTGTGATGACTGTCGTCGCCCTTGGTGATGTAGAGATTGGTGCCCTCCAGACGGAACGTGGTGACGTCGTCGCTGCCGTCGTGGATCTGAGCGCCGACGACCTGCGGCTTGTCGGCGGGGAGCTTGTTGAAGGCCTCCCGGAAGGTGAGGGTGTGCGTACCGGAGGTGGCGGACCATGCGGCGTTCGAGGTGCCGTTATTGGTCATCTCGCGCAGTTCGGAGCGCGGGTAGCTGGATCCCGACGTGGTCACTCCGTTCACGGCGGCGCGGAACTGCACGCCCGTACAGGCGGAGTTCACCCTGAACCAAGGGTCCGAGGAGAAGGTGGCCAGCGCCGGCTGCTTGATCTCGGTGGGCGACTCCGCGGCCCCCGTGGGCAGGGTTACCTTCCAGTTGGTCAGGTCGAGCTGTTGAGCGGGGTAGTCGCACGGGGCAGCCGCCGTGGCTGCGCCCGCTGTGAGGAGGGGAGCGGTCAAAGCGGCCAGGGCGGAAAGCGTGGTCACGCCCGACGTGGCGATCTTGCGAGTTCGGCTCATGTTTCCTGCCTCCCTACGGTTGTCTGTCGGATGCCTTCTTCAGCAGTCAGCAGTCAGCAGGGGCGCGAGGGCTCTTACGCGTCACCGAAGGACTGTTGTCCACTGCCGGTATTCCGACCGAATCGTTCCGTACAGTAGTTGGTGCAACTCTCGTAGCGGAAGCGGTAGTTGCCGGGCCGCCGCCGTGTGTGGATACCGCCCAGGTAGCGCGCGATGGGAGGACGTGAACAGGTCGCCGACCGCGCCTACCGCATCGACCGGACCCGGCCCGTCCAGGTCCACAGCCTGCTCGCCCAGGGCACGGTCGAAGGCCGCATCACCGGACTCTGTACGGTCGAACGCCGCATCGTCGGACTCTGCACGACCAGGCGAGCCCTCGCCAACGCCGTCCTCACCGGCGGGGCGCACCGACCAGGTGGTCATCTGCGATTCAGGGCTGCCGATCCACCTCCGAACCCCCCGGCACCAGGGAGACGCGGGTCACACACGTCCGTGTCACAGGGCGTGGAGCCACCTCGTCTCAGGGGTTGTAGCCACGGACGACCACGGAGGAGCACACGATGGACGCGCGACTGAACTACTTCGCCGGCCCGAACCCCGACAAGGCCCTCAAGCACCTCGTGTCGGCGGGCAGGGCGCTCAAGGAATCCCCGCTGCCGGCCGCGACGCGGGAGTTGGTGGCGCTGCGCGTGAGTCAGATCAACGGCTGCGCCGTCTGCATCGACATGCACACCAAGGAGGCCGCCGCTGCCGGGGAGGCCCCGGTGCGGCTGAACCTGGTGGCGGCGTGGCGGGAGGCCACGGTCTTCACCGAGGCCGAACGCGTCGCGCTGGAGCTGGCGGAGCAGGGGACCCGGGTCGCGGACGCGGCCGGCGGGGTCAGCGACGAGGTCTGGGCGCGTGCCGCCGAGCACTACGACGAGGAGCAGCTCACCGCCCTGGTGATCCTGGTGTCCCTCATGAACACGGTGAACCGGCTGAACATCATCACCCAGCAGCCGGCCGGCGACTACGAGGTCGGGCAGTTCCACTGAGCAGTCGTCGGCAACCGGCCCGGGCCGGGGCCCGGGCCGTGGGCTCTGGGCTCCCGGCCCGCGGGGGCCTTGCTCTGCGTCGCCGATGGACCGGAAGATCACCAAAAGATGCCCGCGCCGACCAGTACGGTCGGGCGGGAGGACTGCGAGGGGGAGTCGCGTGAGCAAGGTCGAGGAGTTCCAGGAGCTGCGGCCGCTGCTGTTCTCGATCGCCTACCGGATTCTGGGCAGCGTGGGAGAGGCCGAGGACGCGGTGCAGGAGACCTGGCTGCGCTTCGACGGCTCGGCGACGCGGCCCACGTCGACCAAGGCCTTCTTGTCCGCCACGGTGACGCGGATCTCGATCGACGTGCTGCGCTCCGCACGGGTGCGGCGGGAGGCGTACGTCGGGCCGTGGTTCCCCGAGCCGCTGCTCACCGATCCCTATCAGGATCCGGCACGCTCGGCGGAGCTGGCCGACTCCGTGTCAATGGCGGCGCTGCTGCTCCTGGAGCGGCTCAGCCCGTTGGAGCGGTCGGTGTTCGTGCTGCGGGAGGTCTTCGGCTTCGGCTTCGACGAGGTCGCCGCGGCGGTGCAGCGGTCGGAGGCGGCGTGCCGACAGTTGTTGGTACGGGCCCGGCGGCACATGCAGGCCGGACGGCCGCGGTTCGTGGCGGACCGCCAGGAGCGGCAGGAACTGGCGCAGCGATTCTTCGACGCCCTCCGCGAGGGCGATGTCGTCGGCCTGCGGGATCTGCTCGCCGCCGACGTGTCGATGGTCGGGGACGGCGGTGGCAAGGCCCCGCAGCTCGCAAGGGCCGTCATGGGCGCCGAGAACGTGGCGCGGCTGCTCGCCTCCGTCCTCCCCCTGATGGCCCGGATCCACGTGACCTTCGAACCGCACGAGGTCAACGGCCAGCCCGGAGCGATCTTCCGCGACCGGGACGGCAAGGTGCTCCACACCTTGGCCCTCGAGGTGCTGGACGGGCAGATCCAGACCATCCGCTCGGTGATCAACCCCGACAAGCTCGGCCACCTCGGGCCGGTCGCTGACGCCTGGGCTGTCGACCGCGAGGTGAAGCGGGCCCGCCGACGGGCGAAATGACCTCAGGGCTGGCGTGCGTCGGCTCGTTCACCGGTAGCTCATGTCGGCGGCCGCCAGGTGGGCGGCTGCCAGGTGGCCGCGTCCCACAGCTCGTACGCCGCCTCGCGGAACAGCTCGTACGCCGCTTCGCGGGTCAGCTTGCCCGCGGTGAGCCGACGCCTGTAGTTCTTGGTCCGCGCCGCGATGGCGGTGCGGGATGACCAGTCCCGTCCGGGCGGTAGTGGAGAGGGTCCATCCGACCGCGGCCACGTCTCCTACCCGATGAGTGCAGAACTTGTTCACCATGTGAGCCCGACCCGGTCGGCAGTCACGGCAAGCACCGTTGCAATACTAGCCGATGAGTTCGCCCACGAGTGCGGCGACTTGTTCCCCTTCGATGAGGAAGCCGTCGTGGCCGTACGGGGATTCGATCACCCGGACGTGATCCGCGTGAGGGAGCCCGGCCGCCAGCTCCGTCTGCTGGAGCAGCGGATAGAGGCGGTCCGAGTCGACGCCCGCCACGAGGGCCGTAGCCGTCACACGACTCAGGGCGGCCCGCGTACCGCCTCGGCCGCGACCGACGTCGTGACTGTTCATGGCCTGTGCCAGCGTGACGTAGCTGCCCGCGTCGAAGCGGCGCTCAAGCTTGGCGGCGTGATGGTCGAGATAGGACTCGACCTGGTACCGGCCGCCGTTCCAGGGATCCTCCGTGCCCTGCGGGGTGCGGCCGAAGCGGGCCTGCAACTCCCGTTCGCTGCGGTAGGTGACGTGGGCGAGACGACGGGCCAGGCCGAGTCCCGCGTGCGGGCCCAGTCCCGGCCCGGCGTCGTGGTAGTCGCCGCCGCGCCAGTGGGGGTCGCCGCGGATGGCGTGGATCTGGATGTTCGCCCAGGCGATCTGCTCCGCGCTCGCCGCGGCCGCTGTGGCGAGCAGCAGGAGCGCCCGCGTCCGCCCCGGATGCGTGATGGCCCATTCCAGAGCCCGCATGCCCCCCATCGAACCGCCTACGACCAGGGCCCAGCGGTCGATGCCCAGCCAGTCAGCGAGGCCTGCCTCGGCGGCGACCTGGTCACGTTGCGTCAGGTGGGGGAAGGCTCCGCCCCAGTGGCGTCCCTGCGGGGAGAAGGACGCAGGACCGGTGCTGCCCTGGCAGCCGCCGAGCACGTTCGGAGCCACGACGAACCAGCGGTCCGTGTCCAGCGCGCGCCCGGGGCCGACGAGCCCGTCCCACCAGCCGGGGGTGGGGTGCCCGGGTGCGGCGGGGCCCACCACGTGGCTGTCGCCGGTCAGGGCGTGCAGGACAAGGACCGCGTTGGACCGGTCAGGAGCGAGCCGCCCCCACGTCTCGAACGCCAGCCGCACGCCCGGGAGTTCACCACCGGCTTCCAGGGGAAGCGGTGCGTCACGCTCGTACCACTGGCGACGCCCGGGCGGGTCCCCCTCCCGCCAGGCGCCGGAGGCCGGCGGGAGGGGGACCTCGGACGGTGCCGGTGCGGTGTTCAGGACGCGGCCTTCGCCGCGCGGAACCCTGCCTCCAGGTCCGCCTTGAGGTCGGCGAGGTTCTCGATGCCGACCGACAGGCGCACCAGGCCGGGGGAGGTGCCGGTGGCCGCCAGTTCCTCCTCGTCGAGCTGGCTGTGCGTGGTGGACGCCGGGTGGATGATGAGGCTGCGCACGTCACCGATATTGGCGAGGTGGCTGAAGAGCTCCACGGCGTCCACGAACCGCTTGCCCGCCTCGGCACCGTCCCGCAGCTCGAAGGAGACCACGGCGCCGGCACCGTTCGGCAGATACTTCTGCCCCGCCTCGTACCACTTACTGGACTTGAGGCCCGGATAGTGCACAGCGGCGACCTCGTCCCGCTGCTCCAGCCACTCAGCAAGGGCGCGTGCGTTGGTGGAGTGCCGTTCGATCCGCAGACTGAGTGTCTCGACGCCTTGCAGGAGCAGGAAGGCGGAGTGCGGGGAGAGAGCGGGGCCGAGGTCGCGCAGCAGTTGCACGCGAAGCTTGACGGCGAACGCCCCCGGACCCAGCGCGGCCCAGTACCGCAGCCCGTGGTAGCTGGGGTCGGGCTCGGTGAAGCCCGGGAACCGCTCGGCGTGCGCCCCGAAGTCGAAGGTTCCGCCGTCCACGACCACGCCCGCGATGGCCGCGCCGTGCCCGCCGAGGAACTTGGTCGCCGAGTGGACGACGATGTCCGCACCGTGCTCGATGGGCCGCAGCAGATAGGGGGTCGGGATGGTGTTGTCCACGATCAACGGCAATCCGGCAGCGTGCGCCACGGCCGCGACCCCTCGTACGTCGAGCACGTCGCCACGGGGATTGCCGAGCGTCTCCGCGAACAGGGCCTTGGTGTCCGGCCGGATGGCCGCCCGCCACGCGTCGAGGTCGTCCGGGTCGTCCACGAAGGACACCGTGACGCCGAGCCTCGGCAGCGTGTGCCGAAACAGGTTGTACGTGCCGCCGTACAGCGACGTACTGGAGACGATGTGGTCGCCGGAGCCCGCCAGTGTCAGGATCGCCAGGGTCTGCGCCGCCTGCCCGGAGGAGAGCGCCACGGCCGCGACCCCGCCCTCCAGCGCCGCGACGCGCTGCTCGAAGACGTCCTGGGTGGGGTTGTGGATACGGGTGTAGATGTTGCCGGGCTCGGCCAGCGCGAACAGGTCGGCGGCGTGCTGGGTGTCCCGGAACACGAACGACGTCGTCTGGTAGATCGGCGTCGCCCTGGCTCCGGTCGTCGGGTCGGGCACTGCCCCGGCGTGGACCTGCTTGGTCTCGAACGACCAGGCCGAGGTGTCGGGCCGGGCGGACGGCTCCTCAGGGGTGTGGCCGGCGGTGACGGAGTCGACGGGCTGGCTCATGGTGGTACTCCCTTGCGCGGATGGCGGAGTTGCCCTCGTTTTGCGGAGTTGTCCCCTGATACGGAGAGGGGAGAGGGGAGAGGCGCGAAAGAACCACAGGACTGTCTGTCGCGCCCGGGAACCCGGGCAGCGGTCAGCCCTGTGCGGTGGGAAAAGATCTGTTCAGTGCCGGAGCGCGGACTCAGCTCACGGCAGGACAACCCATGGTGGTGACACGCCCGTAGTCAACGTGGCGGCGGGTCACGAGCAAGGTCATGGAGCCAGATAACCATATGGGGGTGCTCACGCGCCAGCACACGACAGTCGTCTCACCGGCTGGAACGCACGTGAATACACCACCCCTGATTTCAGGGTCAGCGGTTGTCATGCATGCCCGTATCGGCCGGGCGGCGACGGGCACGGGGGGGCAACTGTGACGGCGTCAACCGCGGCTGCGACTGGGCCACCATCAGGGCAGATGGTTCCAATCTCAACCCACCACGCCCGCCAGTCGGGGCTGGTGGGGTTCCCGACCGACGTGCCTGTGCCCGAAATCCTCGCCGACGCCGACTACCAGGACCTGGGCGCGCAGAGCGGCGGCCGGGTGGTGCCACCCCCGCATCGCAAGTTCAAGCAGAACGCCCCCGACCGGTACGAGGAACTGTACGAGCGCCAACACCAGGCGCATCCCTCGCGTCGTATCCGGGTTGAGCGCGGCATCGCTCGCCCGGCTGCCCTCACGCGGACGCGCATCAGGGCGCGGGCTGTTTGCCAGATAGCGCTGGATGCCGCGCACCGCCATCCGCAAGTACCCCACCAACTCATCCCGCTCCGCCCGCCAGGTCGCGGGGACCGGTGACCGCGGCGTGAGGTGATCACGCCACGCAGCGCACGCCGGGTTCACCACCGGCCCCTTGACCAGCACCGCGGCGGCGAAGACGCCGGAATGCGCTGCCAGCCTACAAAATTCGCCCCGCTCGTCTCAGGGCTGAGGCTCCGCCAACGCCGGGACGATGAGCCCGGCCAGGGCAACGGCGGCGGACGCCCCAAAGGCTCCGCAACCGGCCACACAAAGCCCACCCCTACCAGCTGCGTGGCCCGGGGTGTCCAATGATCGGCTTTGACCTTGCCCGGCTCTGACCGTGCTGGACCGGGAGATGCGGCGGCATCTCGGAAAGGGTCTGGCGGTGACTGGTCCGCTCATCGACCCGCACGTCATCGACCGGGCCCTGGGCCGCCGTGCGGGCCCGCGCACTCTGGAGGAGACCTGTGCTCGCTACCGTGTCCGGCATCAAGCCGACCGCGGCCCGGGCGAGGACGCGCTCTCCGCCGCCCGGCTGGCGTGGCGGCCGGCCTGGGTCCATCCGGCCGCGGTGGGACGACTGACCCGGCGGAACGACATCGCCAGCAGGTCGACTGGGCCGAGCAGCGGGCCACAGGTCTGACCCGCGCCTGTGGCCGCGGATCGTCGCACAACATCATTTCCTGCATCCGCGACCAGGTCAGCTACCTGCTAGCTGACACCCTGCGGGCGCGCATCGACCGGCACTGGTGGGAAAGGCGGGTCACCGCACTGCGCCCCGCAGTTGGGATCGGGCCCGGCACACTGAATGGAAGGCTTGCATTCCCTATTTCGCCTACCTTTAAACGAGCGGCCTGATTCATGCTGCCGGAGTTAGCCTGAAAAGTAGAAGTGGAGGGAATTGCCATACGACATCATGGATGACTGTGTGGCTGATCCAACCGGATTCAGTCTGGGGTACCGCTTTGGAGGGGAACGGATGCCCGTAAAATACCGTCAGGTCATAGCAAGGATCGCAGTGATCACGGGAGCGGGGGTGCTGGTGACTACTTGCATGGTGGCTCCGGCTGCTGCCTCGGGTCCCGAACCGGCTTCCACGGCGAAGACTCAGGACGTGACCGTCCAGGGCGGCTGGGTCTCGACGTGGATCAACGGGAACGTCAGGTACGGGCCGTCTACCGACTACGACATCAACTACGCGGTAGGCAGCGGATTTACCTCCTACGGTCTCTGCTGGAAACACGGTGGCTGGGTCAGTGCCAACGGCGTCGCCCATGACAAGTGGGTCAAACTCTCCGACAGTGAGTGGATCTGGGGCGGTCTGCTCAATGGCGATGACACGGGCGGCGTCACCAATACCTGCTGACCCCAGCTGTCTTACCGGAAAGCCAGTGCTGGGCCTGGGTCCCGTGTCGAAGGGGCCCAGGTCTGCTGCAATGCCCGGCATGCCCCGCATCTCCGAACCGTCGTAACCCGTGTGCTCCAACCAGCTCTGGCCGGCCACTCGAGATCCGGGACCCCTAACCGCCCCTTCGTGCGGGGGGGGGGGCAAGTACAGGTGACGAGACCGGTGGAGCCATTGTGGACGCCGTCACCGGCCCCGTAACCGCCCCGCGCATACTGCTCCTCGAACGTACGACGACAGTGGGCGCCTGCGGTACACTGGCCGCACCACCACCCTGCCCAGCTCAGCAGGCGCCACCGTCGGCGCACTGCTGGCCGCGACCCGTCCCGGACATCCCTGGGCGGGCCGCACGTTCTCCGCCGGATGGAGAAGCCGCGACACCCTCAACACCACGCCGGTGCAACCAGAGCCGGTGGTAGAAGTCGGCCTCGATGTCGCCCGCGACGCCTTCGGTCGCTGGAGACACCCCGCACGCTTCCACCGCGCACGCCTCGACCTCTCTCCTGCCGACGGCATGCAGTGGCCTGCGGGTCACGGGCGCGGCAGGCGCTGAGCCGAAAACCCGCGGGACTACCCCAATTGGGGAAGCCCCGTTCAACTAGGCCGTTTCCTTCGGATCATCCGAAGACGACGCGGTTCAGGTTGAGGGGGCCGCGACCGGAGGTACGCGGAGGGTGAGCACGGCTACGTCGTCGTCGTTGTCGGAAGGCCGGGCTTCCATCAGGGCGTCGGTGAAGCTCTCCAGCGGGTGGTGGGCGAGGTGTGCGGCGTGGCGGCGCAGTCGTTGCAGTCCGTCGTCGATGGAGTGGCCGGGGGACTCGATCAGTCCGTCGGTGTAGAGGACCAGTGTCGACAGGGGCGGCAGTGTGCTGGTGGCGTCGGTGCGGCGGATGCCTGCCTGGGCGCCGAGCAGGATGCCGTGTCCGCTGGTGAGGTAGCGGGCCTGGCCGTCGTGGGTGACCAGCAGGGGAGGCGGGTGGCCTGCGTTCGTCCAGTGCAGATGCCACTGTCCGCCGCTCTGGAGTTGGAGCCTGCCTAGGATCATCGTCGCCATGCCGACGTCGGTGATGTGGGGCAGGGCCCGGTCGAAGCGGTCGACGATGACGCTCGGCGGTTCTTGCTGGGACCATGCGTAGGCACGCAGGATGTTGCGCAGCTGGGCCATGCCGGCTGCGGCGTCCAGATCGTGTCCGGCGACATCGCCGATGACCAGGGCAAGAGCCCGGTCGGGCAAGTGGAAGACGTCGTACCAGTCGCCGCCCACTTGCGAGGCGTAGGGGGCTGAGAGGTAGCGGGCGTTCATCTCCAGGCCGGGGACGCTGGGCAGTTGGGGCAGCAGGTGGCGCTGCATGGTGTCGGCGACTTTGCGCTGGCGCTGGTAGAGGCGGGCGTTGTCCAGCGCCAGGCCGGCGCGGCGGGTGATGTCTTCGAGCAGGGGGATCTCGGCGGTGGTGAACGGCTCGGGCTGCTTGGACCGGCCCAGGGTGAGTGCGCCGAGAACCTCGCGCAGGCCGCGGACGGGGGCGATGACCGCGGAGTGCATGCCGGTGGCATCGAAGAGTCTGCGCTGTTCGGTGGCGATGTGGGTGTCGGGCGGGCCTTGATACGTCTGCGGGGTCGCCAGGGTGGACCCGGCGCCGCGCAGCGCCCGGGACAGCGGCAGCGGCGAGGTCTCGGGGACGGAGAGCAGAGTCCCTTGCAGGTCCTGTCTGCGGGTGATGCGCCCTTCGTCATCGTGGGCGACGAGGGTGCGCTGGACATGGCCGCTCTCGGTGATCAGGTCGACCACCACCCAGTCGGCCAGCATGGGGACGACCAGCCGGACCAGCCGGTCCAGCGCCTCGTTGACATCCAGGGTGGCCGTCAGCTGCGTGGTGGTCTCGGCCAGCAGCGCCAGCCGCTCCAGCTCGGGGAGCAGCCCCGCATGAATGGTGGACACCGGCAGGCAGACACCGGCCGGATCGTACTCGTGGAAGACCACCAGTGCCCCGGTCTCCTGGTGGGTGAAGCGTAAGGGAGTCACCAGCCAGGACGCCGGCAGCAGTGAGCCGTCCCCGCGTGCGAAGAAGCCCTGCTCCTCCTGGCGTACCTGGCCGGCGATGAAGGCTTCCATGATCGAGCACTGGCTGCGCGGCATGCGCATTCCGTTGGCCTGCCGGTGAAGAAGATCGTGCGCGTCCTGCCCCAGGGCATCGTCCGCGCTGAGGCCCAGCAGCATCTCGGCCTGCGCGTTCATGGCCACGAGAGTCCAGTCGGCATCCACGGCGTAGGCCCCGGCGCCCAGCCGGTCCAGCGCCTCACCCAGCAGACGCTGAAGCATCACCAACCGCTCACGAGGGCTCACCGAACCCGCCGCACCACTCATCCCCGCACCTCCACGCTCCGGAAAAGCCAGTGCGCCCGGCGCCCGGCCCCAAGCCGGGCGGCGGGACTGGTCGCGGCACCGGCAACCACGCAAGGACATGGCGCTGGCGCTGCTCAGGGACAGCTGGGTAACAAAGGAACGGTACACCGCGGTTTTCCATGACTACATACCGCACGGAATGCACCTGCACCTGCACCTGCCCGACCGGCCGCACCCCCACCCCGGCCGAAGGCACTGTGCTGCTCCACGACACCCTGCGTCTGAAGCATCGACCAGATCGCCACGATCACCGGAATGGACGACGCCACCGTCGCAGCCTCTCTGGCGGTCGGCCGCCGGGCGGGGTGGACTCTTCCCTCCCGCTGCCTTTCTGGCGGAGGCCCCGGCGCCGGTAGCGATCAGCGCACAAGGAAGCGGGCGGCTGGACGGAGCAGAGCTCGCAGATGCGGCAGGCGGTGGGCCTACGGCCGGTGGATGAGGTTTGCCTCAGCACCGAGACAGCGCTGTCCTAGGCCACTCAGGTACTTCACGAGGCCGATAGCCGCAAACGCTTTCGGTCGACCTCACGCTGCCTGCCATGAGGCCTGCTAGCTCGGTTCCTTCGGCCAGTCGGCCGACTACCAGGCGTTGCCTGTCCGGACGTGCCTGTTTGCCCCAGCGCAGACGGTCAGGGACTTGTCTGATTCCGGTTGGCATGTGAAGCAAATTCGGGGGAACAACGCAGCTCTCTGTGAAGAAGTTGTGGCAGCGTGTGCGCCTCCAGTGGCCGTTGCGGTCACTGTGACGACTCTTCTCGTGGGGGGAAGACATGTCCAGACGTGCCTGGGGCACGCCCCATCGGCGTGCCCACACAACCGCTCACAGATCAGCCCGTTACGGGTTAGCGGCGACGCTGGTCGCCCTGTCGCTCGCCGCCTCGTCAACAGCCGCGCTGGCGGCCCCGACACCGCCGGACCCCGGTCCGACGTCGGTGTGGGGCAAGCCCAAGGAGCCCTTCACCGTCCCGCCGGTGAAGGTCGGCGAGACCAAGCCGGCGGTACCGGAACCGGAGGGGGAACCGTCGCCGGAGCAGGCGGCCTGGCGGGCCCAGCAGAAGGAACGGGCACGCACCGGCGAGACGACGGCGAAGGCGCCGCCCCGCGTCCTGGGTGAGGTGCCCGCCTACGTGCCCGAGGGCCAGGGCGCGCTCCCCTGGCACGAGATCTCCGACTTCCGCATCACCGACTCCCTCGTGGCGCGGA